>PLLE01000008.1 GCA_003141245.1 Chloroflexota bacterium | reverse complement strand
GATCGTGCCCTTGCTGAGCTGGCTGGCCGAGACCCAGTCGTTGCGCTCCGGCGCCCAGACGTCAACGTTGAGGGAGCGATCGTCGATCTCGACCTTCCGATATCGGCCGCCCGTGAGCCGGGCGATGTCCCGACCGACGTACTGCTCCAGGAAGCGGGTGGCCTTCTTGATCGTCATCCGTTCGGCCGCTTCGATCGCCGCCAGCGTCGCTTCGTAGATCCGGAGCCGGCGCCGCAGTGCGTTCAACTGCTCGCGCCAGGTGATCAGCCGCTCGGCTTCGCCGGCGACCTGCTCCGCGTCCACCGGGTTGGCGTCCACACGAGCCGTGGCCCCGGCCTCCGCGTCGCGTGCCCGCTCGAGAGCCTCCTGCCGGTCGCGGACCTCCGCCTCCAGCCTCTCCCTCGCGCGGGCGTCGGTGGCGATCGGCCCGAGCGCCTCGAGGGCCGCGGTCTTCTGCTCTATCTCGAGAGCGGCCTGGTCCCGCAGACTGGCCCCGTTCGCGCCGCTCTGGCCGGCCAGAAGGGCCGATATCTGGACCTGCAGCGTGGCGATCTCCTGGCGCCGCGCCTGTTCGCTGTTGAGCAGCCGCTCGGCTGAGGCGATGTCCGTGGCGCCCAGCTCGCGCAGGACGTTCTGCACGCCCGATTGCGAGACCCGCAGGCCCTCTTGGGTGCCGACCCGGCTCTGACGCCGGACTGCTCGTTCTTGCTCGCGGGCGTTGTTGGCGTGCCGGACCCACATCGCCGCCGACCGACGTTCCATGTAGGAGCGGACCAGCACGGTGGCCACGAGAGCGAACGGGACGCCGGCCATCAGCAAGGCCGTGACCCCGGCCAGGAGGCCGTATGCGACCGAGCCGATGGCGATGACCAGGAAGAAGACCGTCCCGAACCTCCACATCCTGTAGTTCGGTTCCGGCTCGTCCGGCTCGACCTCGGGGCCCTGCTCTTCCAGGAGCGACTCCTGCAGGACCGTCACCCGGCTCTGGAGCGTCCGCATCCGGTCGAGCGCGTCGCGCAGGCCCGAGATCGAGCGTTCCGGTATCGCCGTCAACGCAGCCAGACGCTCCTGCGCGTCGGCCGCCTGGCGGAGCCGTTCGAAGCGCTCCGAGGCGACGACTCTGTCCGACCGAAGACGATCGGCCTGGCGGGCGCCCTCGAGCAGGTTGCGGCTCTCGGCGAGACCGGCTTCGGCGCGCTGGCGCGCATCACGCGCCTGGGCCAGTGCGTCGCGATCGCGCTCGAGCTTCTCGAGGGCGGCCTCGCCGCCGCGGAGGGCCGTCTCCGCGCGAGCCACCGCCTCCTCGGCTATCTTGAGCCGGCCGGGGTTCTTCTCGCCGCGCGACTTGAGGGCTCGAATCGTCTCCTCCAGGTGCGACTTGGCGCGTGAGCTGCCCTTGTCGCCGCCGCCGATGCTGCCCTGCAGGCGGTCGCGCAGCGTCCCTTCGTCGCGGTCGAGGTCGTCGAGCTCCTCGTGCCGGATCGATGCCGTGGAGCGGAAGAAGCCCTCGTTGGGGATGCCCGTCAGTTCGGCGATGATCTGGTCCGCCCGGGTCGGGTCCGTGTAGGTCTGGCCGTCGTACTCGAGGGAGATCCGGCCGCGTTGGCCGCGGAACTCCTTCTCGAGGACGCCGTGGCGGATGCTGAGCTCACCGGTCTCGTCGTCCTCGTCCTCGACGATGAATTCGACCCGCGTGGTGGAGCGGCTCTCCTCGCCGGAGCCCCAGGTGCGGAGAGTGTCGAGCTCGGCTGCCGTGGCGGTGGCCTTGCGGAAGAGAGCGAGTTCGATGCCCCGCTGGATCGTCGACTTGCCGGCCTCGTTCGGCCCGCGAACGATCGTGAAGCCGGGGGCCAGCTCGAGGTTGAGCTCGCGGTGCATGCCGAAGTTGCGAAGCTGTAGACGGAGGATCCTCATCGCCCGACCCCGCTCACAGCGTCACCTGACGACCTTCGAGGAGGTGGCGCCCCAGGCGCAACACCTCGCGGAGGTCGGCCAGCACTTCGGCCTGATCCTGCCCAGTGGTCCCCGGTAGGGGCGCCAGCTCGGCGATTCGCGCCTCGACGGCGCGTACGAAGGCACCGATGACCGTGTCCGGCGGAGGCGTGGGCCCCTCCGGCAGCGCCGGAATGGAGAAGTCACGGATTCGGAATCGCAGGAAAGAGGACGCGAGAGCTCTCTCCACCTCGTCCAGATCGACGTCCAGCGTGTCCGGGAAGACCCCCGTCAGACGCACGTCCAGGACCAGATTCGAATCGGCCTGTCGGCCGATCGTCTCGATCAGGGCCGGCTGGGACGTGATCGTGCTCACGTCCAGCTCAAGCTTCTCGCTGCGTGTCTGACCGACGCGCTTGGGCTCGATCGAGACCTGATGGTGGCCGCCTTTGTTGTCGAGAGTGACGAGCAGAACCTGGCCGGCGCCGTCCTGGTCCAATGCCACCGGCTCGGGCGCGCCGCAGTAGGCGTACGTGACGTTGCCGGCTCGACCTTCGACGGCCGAGTGCCAGTGGCCCAGGGCCAGATAGTCGAGCCCGGTCTTGGAGATCTCGTCCTCGGTGAAGACGACCTCGTCTCCGTCCGTCTTGCCGGGAATGGCCAGCGCGCCGTGGACCATGCCGATACGCCAGGTCGCTCGTCGATCCATTCGGGCCTCGAACCCGTCCAGCGGGCTCTTGGGCGCGCGCTTGGTGTTGAAGACGCGGCCGTGAACCACCGCGTCCAGCGAGGGCAACCAGACGTTCTGCCGCTCGGGCGTCAGGACGGTGATCCATTCCGGACTGGTCTTCGCCATCGCGGCCAGATCGTAGGAGCGGTAGATCGAGGCGCCGTCGTAGACGTCGTGCGTGCCCGGAATGATGACCGTGCGAATGGAGGCTTTGGCCAGGCGGCCGAGCTCGGCGGCGACACGCTCCACGGATCGGCGAGGCTGGGTGTTGGAGTCGAACAGGTCGCCGGCGATCAGCACCAGGTCGACCCCCTCGACCACGGCCAGGTCGATCGTCGCCCGGAACGCCATGAACTGGCGCTCGCGCAAGACGGCGGCACGCTCCCCAAGATCCGTGTGCCGCGCCCCCAGGTGAACGTCGGCGGTGTGCAGCAGACGAAGCATCGGGCCTCTGGCTCCTCTCCCAGCCCCGGACCCCGAGATTCACGCCCGGTCCGCGGGAGGCTCGCGCGGTCAATTGCGACGAACTCGGCCCTCGTTCGGCCGGCCGGCCTGTGCTCCCACGACGGCCGATGGGGCGATTGTGGCAGGTTCGGGCCTATGTGATGCACCGTGATCGAAGGTCGGCGTTCCGGCCACGCCGGCCACCTCGCCGGAGCGTGTCCGCGATCGCCCCGGGAGTCGCCGAGGAGCCCTCGATTCGTACCTCGGACGGGCCGCGCAGCGCGGCTGTCTCGGGACCCGGGCCACTTTCGGCGCTGCCGACGGGCCGTGCTATCCTCCCGCCCTACCGGTGCGTCCCAGACAGGCACCAATCGTCGAACGGCCGTCGACCGGATCCGCGTCCGCCTTCTCGGCAGCGTCATCGCGCGGCTGCGCACGGTTCGGTCCGCCTGTTGCCGGGACCCGTCGGTGCGGATATCTCGCGCTTCCGGGAGTAGAAACGTGGCCTACGTCGATCGGACGCTCACCTGCGTCGACTGCGGCGCCGAGTTCGTGCACTCGGCCGAAGATCAGGAGTTCTACGCACAGAAGGGGTTCGTCTCGGACCCGAAACGGTGTCCCATTTGCCGAGCGACAAGACGATCGATGAGGGATTCGGGGGAGGGCGGCGTCCGTGTCGGCGGCAACGGCGGCCCAAAGGAATACTTCGCGGTGGTCTGCTCGCGCTGCGGCAATCAGGCCCAGGTCCCGTTCAAGCCCCACATGGATCGGCCCGTCTACTGCTCGGACTGCTTCCGCGCGGTCCACGCCCAGGGCGCATAGGGCTCTCGCAATCGCCCCTCGCAAGAGAAGAAGCGGCGGTCGCCTTCCGGCGACCGCCGCTTCGCGCGTGACCTAAGGTCAGACAGCCGTCTTGCTGAGAGTCCACTCCTGGTATGCGCCCCAGACCATGATCCCGGCACCGACGACGACGCCGGCGACCGCGATCCAGTCGGTAATCGGCCAGCTCGGGAAGCCCGTGATTCCGAGACTCCCCTTGCCCCAATCCTGGGAATTCGAGAAGTTGTTCCACAGGAGATACAGGGCGACGAGCGCTGCGACAGCAGAGATGCCGAGCAGGATCACCGGGATCGGCGCCGGCCAGGTGATCTTCATGTTCGGTGCGTACTTGAGGTAGATGACCACCACGGCCGCGATGGCAGCGAGGAGACCGACGAAACCGATGCCCGTGCCGCCAGATTCATTCCAAACGTTGACGGATACCAGGCCGGCGTACGATACGCTCGCCAGGAGGAGGCCTACGAGCCAGCCGACCGCGAACACTATTGCGCCGATCCCGATCAACTTCTCGCGCGGGTTGATCTTCGCCAGGATCTCATTCAGCACGCCTTGATCCTCCTTCTCCATCTGAACCGGGACGCGCCCCTCGTGGGGCTTCCGGCCACGTCGCTCCTGTCGACCTCAATGACGGGTGCCGAGGCCGATGAGAATGAGCGCAGCCTACACCTCGGGTCCAGGCGTGAACAGATACTTCGTGCTGTCACCGAAGCGGAGAATCTGGGGACCCCTCTCCGGCCCACGCGAGCGATCAGCGGGAGCTGGCTCCCCTATCGGGACAAGGGGCCGCGCTCGCGACGGTCTGCCGGTTCTTCGACGGCCCCTTCCTCGCGCCGCGGGCACGACCCGCGGTGGCTAATGAAGGCGGCCCGCCGTCTGCCGATCGGCGTGCATCCGCTCTTCGGCTCGCCGGATGGCGGAGTCCAGATCGGACGAGACTGTAGGGCTGGACCACCCGATCGCCAGGTTGAGCGGCACCGCGGCCGAGGCGAGCCACGGCTCGCATGCGGTCCGCACTCGCTCGACGTAGTTGATCGCCTGGATCTCATCGGTTTCGGGCAGGAGCGCGCGGAAGCGGCCCTCGCCGATCCGGGCGATCCAGTCGGTGATGCGGGTTTGGCGAACGAAGGCATCGGCGATCACCGGCAGCAGCCGTTGGACCGGCACTTCCCCAAGTCGCTCGGCCAGGCGGCGGAGTCCCTCGATGTCGGCCACGACGATCGTGACCGGCCGGCGATACCGCAACAGCCGGGCATTCTCGATCTCAAGGATCCGGCTCCAGGCCGTGGGACCCTCGAGGCTCGTCAGCGAATCGGCGGCCAGCCCGGCACCCGCGGCGGCCGGAACAGTCCCGTTGCGGTGCTGCGCCAGCTTGGCCAGGATCGTCGGACCGCTGTCCGAACCCGGCTCCACGGAGGGCCTCGCGTGGCCGTTGCCGCCATCACCCGAAGGGGCGGAGCCGAACCCGTCTGCGTGAGGAGCGATCTCCGCCGGCTTCGAGGGCAACTCCGCGGGGTCCAGGGGCGGCGTCTCGGCGAGGGGCGGGCGGGACGGGTGATGCCCGGGGCCCTGTGGGGCCGATGAGGCGATCGTCGGCCGAGGCTGATGCTCGGCCACGTAAAGCGTGCGGCGGCGGACTGTGGGGATCTCCGGGGAGGGTGCCCTGGGCCGCGGCTTCTCCATCGCGCCCTGCAGAAACCGTGGCCAGCGGAGCGTGACGTGGTCGGCCTGGGACGCCCAGATCAACAGGGCAAGGTTGACCAGAGCACTGAGAATGAGGACCCCGACCAGCAAGTCCACGGGCACGCGACGCTACCCCGGATGCAACTCATAGCTATCGGTGAGTCTACGGCGCGCGAATGCGTCGCGCGACGTTGCCGGGCCCACTCCGGGGCGATCGTTGCGTCCTGACAACGGAGCCACTAGGTTGTCCTCGCGGCCGGTCGGGGTCGGTAGGGGTCGGTCGGGGCGGTCGCGGGCGCTTCCGCCAGGCCCGCAAAAGGGGCTCCGAGCCTTCCTCTGGTAGAATTTGAAGCGCTCCCAATGGCGTTGTCGTATCCGGGCGCCCACGCTCCGTCTGCCGGCTGTCGCGGCGAGTGAGTGCTTGAGCTGGCAACGTCGATGGTTCGGGAGATTGGAGGAGGCACCATGGTTCGGCCTGTCCGCACGGCGGTCGCCACGACCCCGCTTCGGCCGGTGAAGTCCCATCTGATCGAGGAATACAACGCCCGGACGAACGTCGTCCGGTGCGACTGCGGTTGGTCAGGCAACGCGGACGACTTCGCCATCCACCGGCGAGCCGTCGGCGCCGCAAGCCCCTCCTGACCCGATCTGGCGGCAGCGTGCCGCCCTCTCCTGAGCGCCCGCTGGCCACCTACGAAGACCTGGGCTACCGCGACGTCTTCTGGGCTGCCCGACGGTACGAGGACGCCTGCGACCGGGTCGCCGTTCGAGCGTTACTGCCGCCTGGCGGCGATCGCCTGATCGAGGTCGGCGCCGGGTTCGGCAGGCTGGCTGACGAATATCGCGGCTACCGCGAAGTGGTACTGCTCGATTCGTCGGAGGTGCACGTGACCTCGGCCCGCGAGTCGCTGGCTGGAGACCCGCGCTTCAACGTGGTCCTGGGCAACGCCTGCGCCCTGCCCTACCCCGACGGCCATTTCGACGCGGCCGTCTGCGTCCGCGTGCTCCACCACTTCGCCGACCCCGCGCCCATGCTCGCGGAGCTCGGCCGTGTCGTTCGACCTGGCGGCGTTCTCGTGCTCGAGTTCGCCAACAAGCGCAACCTCAAGTCGATCGCCCGTCGCGTCCTGGGTCGACAGCGCTGGTCGCCTTTCGGGCCCGGTTCGGTGGCCTACAAGCCCTTCCATTTCGACCACGCGCCGATGAGCGTAAGGCGATCGCTGCGGAGGTCCGGCTTCTCGATCGAGAGCCTTCGTGCGGCCTCGCTCTTCCGGCTGCCGGCGCTGACGCGGCGACTGCCGGTCTCGCTCCTCGTGGGTCTCGAGACGCTGCTTCAGGCTCCCCTGGGCTCGATCACACCCGGGCCGTCGGTCTTCCTGCGCGCCAGACGCTCCAGGTAGCCGAGCCGTCGGCCGGTCTCAGCGCTCTTCCTTACCGGGCGCCCTCTGGACGGGCCGATAGAGGTGGTAGTTGGCCGCGGCTGCGGCCTGGTTGCCCTCGTGGACGGCGGCGCTGACCTGGTGGTCGTGGGGACTCGTCACGTCGCCCGCGGCATACAATCCCTGAACGTTGGTGTGCTGTCCGCTGTCCACGACGATGTGGCCGAACTCATTTAGCGCCACGCCGAGCTCGAGTGCGATCTCGTTTCTTGGTGTCGGGCGGCGATAGACGAAGACCTTCTGCACCGGCAGCCGGGTGCGCGCCGGATCGTCGAGCGCCAGCGCCTCGATCTGACCGTTGACGTTGGCGTATTCGGCCACGGCCTGCGGGTAGGCGCGTATGCCGTTGTTGGCCAGATCGGCGAGCCGCGAGTCCGGGACGTCGAACCCCTCGGGTCGGCCGGCGACGATCGACACCTCCGCTGTGAAGTCGAGCAGATCGAGGGCCGTCTCGACCGCCTCCTCGTCGTGCCCGATGACGGCCGCCACGCAATCGATCGCTTCGTAGCCGTCGCAGGCGATGCACCAGAAGAGGCTGCGGCCGACGCATTCCGCCCATCCAGGAAACTTCGGGAAGTCGTCGCGGACGCCGGTCGCGAGGATGACGGTCCGAGCCACGATCTCCGTGCGGCCGACGGCCGTCTCTTCGCCCAAGGAGCGGCCGAGATCCTCGTCGCGGATCACGTTGACGCTGCGGCCGGCGGTCTCGGACCCGCTCACCGCCACGCGCGGCTCGACGCGCAACCGGAACGCCTCGCCGTCTCGGGCGGCGGCGGCGACCCGCCCACTCAAGAACTTCGTCCCGTACCCGGCCGCCTGGCGCCGCCCGGCGAGTCGAATCTCCGCCGCCGGGATCCCGTCCGGGAAGCCGAGATAGTTGCGGTTCGTCTGGCCCCAGAGCGAGCGGCCATCGCGGTCGTCGATGACCAGGACCGAGCGCCGCATGCGGGCGAGGCAGACTGCGGCCGATAGACCGCCGGGGCCACCGCCGACGATCGCGCAGTCGACCTCGCGCACAGGCTCGGGAGCGGCCGGGTGCGCGGCCGGGTGCGCGGAAACGCTCGATCCGTCTGACTGGCTTGATCCGCTCATCGGACAATGATGCTCTCCTTCGGGCGCGTGCCGGGTACACTGCGGCCAGAAGGAGGCAGGCCCACCGAGACGAACGTCCCCTCAGTCGCGCCCGAAACCATGGCGCCGGCATCCGCGAATACCCAACCCGAGTCGCCGGTTCGCCCCGTCAGGACGCGTGAGGAGCGCCTGCTCCTGCTCCGTCCGCTGCTTCGCGAGCGGATTCTCGTGCTCGACGGCGCTACCGGAACGCTCATCCAGCGTTACGGCCTGACCGAGTTCGACTTCCGCGGCCTGCGGTTCCGCGACCACCCCCGCGACCTTCGCGGCGACAACGACCTGCTGTGCCTGACTCGCCCGGACGTGGTTCGCGCCATCCACGACGCCTACCTGGCCGCGGGCGCCGACATCATCACGACCGACACGTTCACCGCCACGCGCATCGCCCAGGCCGACTACGGGCTGGAGGGCGTCGCCTACGAGATCCACGTCGAGGCGGCCCGGATCGCCCGAGCCGCGGCCGACGCCGCCGAGGCGCGCGAGCCGAACCGGCCGCGATTCGTCGCCGGATCCCTGGGACCCACCAACAAGACCGCCTCCATCTCGCCCGACGTCAACGACCCGGCTGCCCGCTCCATCTCCTTCGAGGAGCTGGCCGAGGCGTATGCCGAGGCCGCCCGCGGGCTGCTGCTGGGCGGGGCCGACCTGCTCATGGTCGAGACGGTCTTCGACACCCTCAACGCCAAGGCGGCGATATACGCGATTCAGGGCGTCTTCGAGGAGCTCGGCGTCGAGGTGCCGCTCTGGACCTCCGGCACGATCACGGACACCAGCGGCCGCACCCTTTCCGGCCACACCGTCGAGGCGTTCTGGAACACCATCCGCCACGCGCGGCCGCTCATCGTGGGGTTGAACTGCGCCCTGGGCGCCCGCCAGCTGCGAGCCCACGTCGAAGAGCTCTCCGGCCTGGCCGACACGTTCGTTGCCGCCCACCCCAACGCCGGGATGCCCAACGAGTTCGGCGGCTACGACGAGACGCCCGAAGCGATGGCCGCCGTCCTCCACGAGTTCGCCGCGGCCGGTCTGGTCAACGTCATCGGCGGCTGCTGCGGCACGGGGCCGGCCCACGTTGCGGCTCTGCGGGAGGCGGCCCGCGGCCTGGCGCCACGACCGGTCCCCGAGCGGCCGGCGGCGCTGCGGCTGGCCGGCCTGGAGGCGCTGAACGTCGGCGAGGGCAGCCTCTTCGTAAACATCGGCGAACGGACGAACGTGGCCGGCTCGCGCGTCTTCGCCCGCCGTATCGTGGAGGGCGATTTCGACGGCGCCCTCGCGATCGCCCGCCGCCAGGTGGAAGCGGGCGCCCAGGCGATTGACGTCAACATGGACGAGGCACTGCTCGACTCGGAAGCGGCGATGACCCGCTTCCTCAACCTGGTGGCGTCCGAGCCGGCGATCGCCCGCGTCCCGATCGTCGTGGACTCGTCCAAGTGGTCGGTCATCGAGGCCGGGCTGCGCTGCATCGGCGGCAAGCCGATCGTGAACTCGATCTCGCTCAAGGAGGGCGAGGAGCAGTTCCTGCGGCAGGCGCGGCTGGCCCGCCGCTACGGCGCCGCCGTGATCGTCATGGCCTTCGACGAGAAGGGCCAGGCCGACACGGTCGAACGCAAGGTCGAGATCTGCCGGCGCGCCTACGGCCTGCTGACCGAACGTGTCGGCTTCCCGGCGGACGAAATCGTCTTCGACCCCAACGTTTTCGCCATCGCCACGGGCATCGAGGAGCACGCCGGGTACGCCGTCGCCTATGTCGAGGCCGTGCGTCGCATCAAGACCGAGCTACCGGGCGTTCGAGTCAGCGGCGGCGTCAGCAACGTCTCGTTCGCCTTCCGTGGCAACGATCTCGTCCGCGAGGCGATCCACGCCGTCTTCCTGTACCACGCCATCGCCGCCGGCATGGACATGGGCATCGTCAATCCGGGGCAGCTGGCGGTCTATTCGGAGATCCCCGCGGATCTGCTGGAGCGTGTCGAGGACGTGGTCCTCAACCGGCGGCCTGACGCCACAGAGCGGCTGCTGGAGATAGCCGGACGGTACGCCGGCGAGGGCGGCACGGCCCGCGCGGAGGCGGACCTGCGGTGGCGCGACCTGCCCGTCTCGGATCGGCTGCAGCACGCCCTCGTCGAGGGCATCGACACGTGGGTCGTCGAGGATACCGAAGAAGCCCGGCTGGCCGCCGCCCGCCCGATCGAGGTCATCGAAGGGCCGCTGATGGCCGGCATGAACGCCGTCGGCGATCTCTTCAGCGCCGGCAAGATGTTCCTGCCCCAGGTGGTCAAGAGCGCCCGCGTCATGAAGAAGGCGGTCGCTCATCTGGTGCCGTATCTGGAGGCCGAGAAGGCGGCGCTCGGCGATCTGCGGCCGCGCGGCAAGATCCTCATGGCCACCGTCAAGGGCGACGTCCACGACATCGGCAAGAACATCGTCGGCGTCGTCTTGCAGTGCAACAACTACGAGGTGCTGGACCTGGGGGTCATGGTGCCGGCCGCGCGAATCCTGGATACCGCCCGGGCCGAGAACGTGGATGTCGTGGGGCTGTCCGGCCTGATCACGCCGTCTCTGGAGGAGATGGCCCACGTCGCCGCCGAGATGGAGCGGGAGGGTTTCCGCTTGCCGCTTCTGATCGGTGGCGCCACCACTTCGAAGGCCCATACCGCGGTCAAGATCGCGCCGCGCTACTCCGCGCCGGTGATCCACGTGGCGGATGCGTCGCGGGCGGTCGGCGTGGTCTCGGAGCTGCTCGGCGACGGGGCGGCCGGCTACGCCGGCAGGGTGCGCGAGGAGCAGGAGCGCCTGCGAATCGATCGTGCGGGGCGCCGCGAGCGGGTCGCCAAGGTCTCGATCCAGGCCGCTCGATCGAACGGATCGCGGGTCGACTTCGGGCGGCCGGCCCCGACCCCCAGCTTCCTCGGCGTGCGCGCCTTCGACGACCTGCCACTGGGCGATCTGACCGATCGGATCGACTGGTCGCCCTTCTTCGCGGCCTGGGAACTGAAGGGGACGTACCCCGAGATCTTCGATGCGCCGCGGTTCGGCGAGTCTGCCCGCCGCCTCTTCGTCGACGCCGAGCGATGGTTGGGCCGGATCGTCGATGAGCGGCTGTTGGGGGCCCGCGCGGTCGTGGGCTTCTGGCCGGCCAACTCCGTCGGCGACGACATCGAGCTCTACACGGACGACGGTCGCAGCGACGTTCTTGCGGTCGTGCACACGCTCCGCCAGCAGATGGAGAAGCCGCCGGGTCGACCGAACGAGGCGCTGGCCGATTTCGTCGCGCCCCGCTCGAGCGAGATTCCGGACTATCTCGGCGCGTTTGCCGTCAGTGCCGGGTTCGGCTCGGCGCAGCTTGTCGCCGAGCTAGAGGCCGCCCACGACGACTACGGCGCGATCATGGTCAAGGCCCTGGCCGACCGTCTGGCCGAGGCGCTGGCGGAACACCTCCACCTGATGGCTCGCCGTGAGCTGTGGGGCTACTCGCCAGGTGAGGCGCCGGACAACGCCGCGTTGATCCGCGAGGAGTATCAAGGCATCAGACCGGCGCCGGGCTACCCGGCGTGCCCGGATCACACGGAGAAGGCGGCCCTCTTCGCGTTGCTCGACGCCGAGACCCGCGTCGGGATGAGCCTGACCGAGTCGTTCGCGATGCTCCCGCCGGCGTCGGTCTCCGGCTACTACTTCTGGCGCCCGGAGGCGCACTACTTCGGCGTCGGCCGCATTGGCCGCGACCAGTTGGAGGACTACGCCCGCCGCAAAGGCTGGTCGCTCGAGGAAGCCGCCCGCTGGCTCGCCCCCAACCTCGACGACGAGTAGGTCGCTGCTGCCGCCGCAAACCCCACACGGGCCCCGATTCTCGTCACCTACGCCCACCAGGCGTGCTAGCCGCGAATAGATTGCGCGCCGACGACTCGCAGGGCCCTCCCGCACCTCCGCCCACGCGTGGCCCGACCTTGCCAGCGCCCTGGAGAGGTGGAACTGCCTCGGCCGATGCGGCGGATCTGCGGATGACACGTCCACCGGGCGTATCTGGCGGAATCCCGGGTGAGCGGCCGCGGCCGCGCCCATCTCCACAGCCCGGGGTCTCTCCTGCCACCGTCGTAACCCAACCGCAACCGACGAGCGCCGCAGAGGTGCATCGGCAGCCTCGCGGAATTTGACGTCGTTCGCTACTATTCCGGGACAACGCCGCTACCCGAACGGAGAATCCTGCCGATGCCGTCCGCGCCGGTCCTCGAAGTCGGCGAACCCGAATCCACAGCCGAGCCGTCGGCGCCCACCGAGCTGCCCTTTTCGGTGGCTTCGACGATCCACGTGGTCCCGGCTGTGCATGCCGTTTCGGTCGCTTCCACCGCGGTCCCCACGGCCCAGGTCGCCATTCCAACGGAACCCACCGTCCGCATCCACTGGGTGGGCAGCTTCGTCAACGACCGGCACCCGGCAGACCTCTACGCGGAGATAGTCGCGGGCACGACAAACCTGGTGATCGTCGACGCTCGGTACCCCGAGACCTACGTGGTCGAGCACCTGCCGGGCGCCATCAGCCTGCCCTGGCGCGAGATCGACGAGGCCACCACCGCGCGTCTGTCGCGCGACGCCCTGTACGTCGTGTACTGCTGGAACGCCAGCTGCCACGCCTCCACCAAGACGGCGTCGCGTTTGGAGGCCCTGGGGTTCCGCGTCAAGGAGCTCCACGGCGGCCTGCAGGACTGGAAGAAGCAGGGCTACCCGACCGAACGCGCCTGACCCCGCGCTCGCCCGCCGGCATCAGCGCCCCCAGACCTTCGCCCCGGCCGACCGCGCCCGCTAGAATCGAGGGCAGTCAGCAGAGGAGGTCGGCATTGGGTGAAAGGCGATTGGCAGATCGGGCGGCAGTCGATGCGGATTCGGTCGTCGTCCTCGATTTCGGGAGTCAGTACAGCCGGCTGATCGCCCGCCGCGTGCGCGAGCTCCATGTGTACTCCGAGCTGCTCCCGTTCGACACCCCATGGAGTGAGATCGTCGCTCGCAAGCCCAAGGCCGTGATCCTGTCGGGCGGCCCGGCGAGCGTCTACGAAGCCGGTTCGCCCCACCCCGACCCGGCGCTCTGGACCGGCAGAATCCCGATTCTCGGCATCTGCTACGGCCTGCACCTGATGGCCCAGGCGCTCGGCGGCGAGGTCGTCTCCTTCAGCCGCAAGGAGTTCGGGCCGGCCGTCGTCTCGGTGACCGAGGGCGATCGACTCTTCGCCGGTCTCGAGCCCGAACAGTCGGTCTGGATGAGCCATGGCGATTCGATCGCCCGGCTGCCGGACGGCTTCCGACCGACCGCCCGAACGGACTCCACTCCATACGCCGCGGCCGCCGACCCGGATCGGGGCCTGTATGGAATCCAGTTTCACCCTGAGGTCGTCCACACGCCAAACGGTCGGGAGATCCTGCGCAACTTCGTCGTCGGCATCGCCGGCGCCCGCCAGACCTGGACGGCGACCAACTTCATCGCCTCGACGGTGGAGGAGATCCGGCGTCGCGTCGACGAGCACAGCCGCAAGACCGGCACCGACGGCAAGGTCCTATGCGCGCTCTCCGGGGGAGTGGATTCAGCCGTGGCTGCGACCCTCGTCCACCTGGCCGTGGGAGAGCGCCTGATCTGCGTCCACGTCGACCACGGGATGATGCGCAAGAACGAGACGGAGCTACTGCGCACCGCCTTCGATCAGCTCGGCGTCAGGGTGATCGTCGTCGACGCCCGGGAGCGGTTCCTGCGCAAGCTCGAGGGTGTGACCGACCCGGAGCAAAAGCGTCACATCATCGGCAACGAGTTCATCCGCGTCTTCGAGGAGGAGGCGGCCAAGCTCGGCCAGATCGACTTCCTGACACAGGGCACGCTCTACCCGGACGTGATCGAGTCGGCCACCTCCGTCAAGGAAAAGGCGGCCACGAAGATCAAGACCCACCACAACGTGGGCGGCCTGCCCGAAGACCTGAGCTTCCAGCTGATCGAGCCGTTGCGCTATCTCTTCAAGGACGAAGTCCGGGCCGTCGGCAAGGAGCTGGGCCTGCCGGAATCGATGGTGCAGCGCCAACCGTTCCCGGGCCCCGGACTGGCCATCCGGATAATCGGCGAGGTCACCCCCGAGCGCCTGGACACCCTGCGCGAGGCCGACTGGATCGTCATCGACGAGATCAAGGCCGCCGGGCTGTACCGAAGCGTCTGGCAGTCGTTCGCCATCCTCACGCCGATCCGCTCGGTGGGTGTCATGGGCGACGGTCGCACATATGCGAACGTCGTCGCCATTCGCGCGGTCACCTCCGAAGACGCCATGACGGCCGACTGGGCGAAGCTCCCGTACGAGGTTCTGGCCAGGATCAGCGCTCGGATCGTGAACGAGGTTCCGGGCGTGAATCGGGTCGTGTACGACATCAGCTCGAAACCGCCGGCGACGATCGAGTGGGAGTGACGGCGGCGAGGTAGCGCCGAGGAACGAAGGAGAACGATGCAGAGGATCTTCGGGGCGCTCGCGGTCTTCGGAGGATGGCTCTGCATCCTGCTGAGTGCGCTTCTCGGGCTCGTCGCCACGGAGTTCCTCGGGCTCAACCACGTTGAGGGTGATCTGCCACCGTCCGGGATCTACGGCGTGCCGGCAGTCATCGTGCTCTGGGCCGTGGTCGCGATCGCGATCGTGACGATCGTTCCGGTCGCGGGCGCCATCTTCGCCCCGGACCCGCGCCGCCCGCTCGACTGGGCTGCGTGGACGATGGCGATCGTCGGGTTCGCGATGCTGCCGGACGAGCTGGGCCGGGCCTATGCCGCGGCGATCCTGCCCGGCGCGGCGCTCTTCGCGGTCGGCGGCCGGCTGATCCACGAAGCGGGCCCGATCGACACGACGGCCGGCGAGCGAGCCGCTCCCGAGCCGGCGACGGTCGCGGCCCCGGCGCCGGAGCCTGCGACGGCGACCGAACCTGCACGGGCGACCGAGCCTGCGCAGGCGGCCAAGCGGAGCACCAGGAAGCCGGCCGGGCACGCCGGCGGACCGTCCGCGCAACCCGATGGACCCGCGTGCCCCTGGTGTTCGGCCGGAATCCCGGCTGGTGCCGAGCGATGCCCGAACTGCGGGGCGACGTTGACTCCAGGGCAGGTCGCGGAGACGGCGGCGATCCCGGGCCTGACGGCCGTCTCGCCCGAGCTCCGCGATTACGCCGACAGGGTCGCGCGCCAGAAGAAGCGCCCCGGTTTGCGCTCGCTGATCTTCGACGAGGGGGACGACAGGGTCATGGCGACCGCGAGCGGAAGCGTCGATCCGAGCGTCTTCAAGCCGCCCAGCGACGAGGTACGGGCCGAGATGGAGCGCCTCGATCGGGAGATCGCCGCCGGCACGCAAGCCGCGACCGCCGCGGCCGCGCCATCCCAACCCAGTCCCGAGCCCACGTCCGATGCCGCGCCCGGGCCTACTGCTTCGGCGGCCGCGGCCGAGACGCCTGCCAGCGCTCGGCGGCGCGGCAACCCCGGCTCCTAGCCAGATGCCTGATATCCGACCCAGACTCCCCGCTCCGGGCCCCTCGTATCTGCGCGAAATCGAGCTTCGCCCCGGGGAGAGGCTCCAGGTCGGCATGAGTCGGCCGCAGACCATGGCCGATGGGTGGTGGGTGGCGTTGCTCTGGTGCGAGCGAGACGGGGCGCTCGTCGAGTTCGAGGCCCTGAGCCCCACGCCCGAGCCGCCGCCCGGTTCGCCTCTGCTGCGCCTGGGGCCGGCGCTGGCCGGCACGCTTTCCGGCTTGATCATGGAAGAGGGCGGGCGGCAACAGCTCCGGTTGCGCCTCGGGCAACCTCCCGTCGACGAAACGCGCCCGTGGCAAGCGTCGCTCACCTTGCTCGCCGGCTTCCGTTTCGAGCCTGCGCGAATCGCCACGATGCGCGACAACGAGCTGGCTCAGACGGTACTCCGAGCCTTCCGGGACGCGCTTCTACGACTCGCCGGCTGACCGAGCGAGACGCAAGCGGCGATCGGTGGATCCGGGCGAAGGCGTCCGGTCGACACATCCGAGGCCGCAGCCCCCGGCTATTCCGTCGGGTCGCTAGACTCGGCGTATGCGCGACATGTTCGACGACTTCATGGATGAGTTGCGCCGCCGTCAGGCCGAGCAGCGCCGCAAGAGTGGCGAGCCGGGAGCCGAAGGTGAAGCCGATCCCGCTGCCGGGTCGGCCTCCGAGGCGGCCGATCGCTCATCGACCGAGGGACTAAGGAAGGACGAACCAGTGACATCGAACGGAACCGACTCCGGCAACGGCTCGGATCGGGACGACGAAGATCAGGGACTCTTCGCTGGCTGGTCGGGCCGACGGCGCGGACCTCGATCGGTGGGCACGAACGGCGAGATGCCCCAGCTGCACATCAGCCGCATCTGGATCGTGCTGGCTGTGGTCCTCCTGGTCGTGCTGCCGGTGCTGACGGCTTTCTTCACGTTGGGCATCGGCCTGTGGACCGATGCCATCTGGTTCCAGAGCGTTGGGTACTCCAATGTCTTCTGGACACGCTTCGGATCGCAGATCGGCCTGTTCGCCCTCGGCGCCATCGTCGCATTCGTCTTCCTGTGGTTCAACGTCTGGCTGACCGGGCGGCTGATCCCCAAGGGCGAGATGCGCCGCTTCTCACTGGACGACTTCCTCGACCGCTTCAACATGGACCGCTACACCAGCGGCGGCTCCTTCGACGGTGGCCCCTTTGCCGGCCGACCTCGCCGCCCGAGCGCCCAGAAGGGCGCACCGATCGAGGTTCCCGATGTGGGCCGTCCGGTCTTCTGGGTGCTGCTCGTTCTTGGCCTGCTCATCGCCCTGGGGCTCGGCGGGTTGATGGCCAGCAGCTGGCAGACGATCCAGCTGTTCGCTCATCGCGTTCCGTTCGCCCAGACCGACCCCACCTTCGGCCTCAACATCAGCTTCTACGTCTTCGAGCTGCCGTTCTATCGGCTCGTCCAGTCGTACGCCAACACTCTTCTCCTGGTGTCGATGGTCCTGATCGGTGTCCGCTATCTGGTGGCAGTGATCTCGGGCGCCTCGATGCCGACGGCGGCGCGAACCCATGTCGGCGTCCTGATCATGCTGTACCTCTTCTCGATCGCGATCGGCTTCCAGCTCGACCGCTATGAGCTCGTCTACAGCGGCCAGAGCGGCGTCTTCCAGGGCGTGAGCTACGCCGACGCCAACGCGAAGTTCCTGGCATTCAACGTCATGACGATCCTGGCCGCCTTCGCCGGGACCCTTTTCTTGCTCTTCTGCTTCACCAAGTGGTGGATCCCGCTCACGGTGACGGTGGTGGTGTGGATCGGCGCCTTCGTGGTGCTCGACTTCGCCTACCCGCAACTCGTCCAGCGCCTGGCGGTCGATCCGAACCAGCAGGGCCAGGAAACGCCCTACATCCAGAACAACATCGACATGACGCGGCTCGGTTTCAACCTGACCGGCTGGTCGACCGCTTCATATACACCGGGCTCGACGCTTACTCAGGCTTCGCTGGCTGCCGAGCAGCCGACGATTCAGAACCTGCGCCTGTGGGACTACCGACCCCTCGGGCCGACCCTCAACAACATGCAGCTGATCCGCAACTACTACAGCTTCGGCGACGTCGACACCGACCGCTACGTCTTCACCGACGCCGCGAGCTGCGCCCCCAACCCGGCTCCGTGCGTCCGCCAGGTCATGCTGGCCGGGCGCGAGCTCGACCCCACCAAGGTTGTCGACCTCAACAACGGCAACTCGAGCTGGGTCAACCAGCATCTGCTCTACACCCACGGCGTCGGACTGGCGATGCTGCCCGTGAACGAGGTGGTGCGCAGCCAGACGAACCAGAGCGCCAACCCGAGGCTGGTGATCCAGAACGTGCCGCCGGTCTCGTCGGCCGGCGCGCCCACCATAACGGAGTCGCGCATCTACTTCGGCACCCAGACCAGCGACTACGTGATCGTCGGCGGTGGGACGCAGGAATTCGACTACCCGTCCTCGACCGCCACCGGCGACGCCTACAACAGCTGGTCCGGCACGACCGGAATCAAGATGGACACGCCGCTCACCAGGCTGCTCTTCGCGGCCCGCTTCGGTGACCTCAACCTGCTGATCAGCAACCAGATCAACGGCAACAGCCAGCTGCTGTTCAGGCGCTCCATCCAGGAGCGGGTCCAGGCCATCGCCCCATTCCTGCGCTATGACAAGGACCCGTATCTGGTCATCACCTCGAGCGGCCGCCTCGTCTACATCCTCGACGGCTACACGACCAGCTCCGCGTTCCCGGACTCGAACACGTACGCCCCGGGTAACGACCCGGCCGCGAGCGGACTCCAGGGCGACCCCTTCAACTACGTCCGCAACAGCGTCAAGGTCGTGATGGACGCCTACGACGGCACGACGACCTTCTACGTGGCAGATCCGACCGACCCGATCATCACGGCCTGGGAGGGCGTCTTCTCGGGCGTCTTCCACCCGCTCTCCGAGATGTCTTCCGATCTGCAGGCCCACCTCCGTTATCCAGAGGACCTGTTCGACGCGCAGACCACCCAGTTCGAGAAATACCACGTCACCGACCCGGGCGTCTTCTACCAGGGCAACGACGTCTGGCAGGTTGCGCGCGACAAGGGTCTGAGCGGCAGCAGCGGACCGGCGCAGCTGGCCCTCGAGGCCTACTACGTGGAGATGCAGACACCGGGCAAGACCGACCTGAACAAGTCGGAGTTCCTGCTCCTGCAGCCGATGGTCCCGGCCGGCCGGCCGAACATGATCGCCTGGGTGGCGGCCCACAACGACCCGGCCACTTATGGCCAGGTGAGCGTCTACGACTTCCCGCGCGACTCCACCATCTACGGGCCCCAGCAGATGCAGGCGCTGATAAAGCAGAACCCGGTCATCAGCCAGCAGATGACGCTGTGGGGCCAGCAAGGTAGCACCGTGACGATGGGCAACCTGCTGGTCGTGCCAATGCAGGAGTCGATCCTCTACGTCCAACCGGTCTACATGTCATCCAACACCAACCCGCTGCCGGTGCTCCAGAAGGTGATCGTCGCCACTCCGAGCCAGATCGTCTGGGGCGACACGTTGGAGTCGGCGCTGACGCAGCTCGTCACCGGCGGGGGCACGACGCCGGGCGGCTCGCCATCGCCGGGTACGTCGCCGAGCCCGAGCGCCACGGCCACGCCCGCCGGCTCGCCCAGCGCGGCGCCAACCATCCCGATCAACGGCACCGTCCAGGAACTGATCGCGGCGGCCAACCAGCATTACGACGCGGCGCAGCAGGCGCTCCGCAACGGTGACCTGGCGACGTACCAGAAGGAGATGAACGTCGTCGGCCAGATCCTCATCCAGATCCAGACCGTGCTGGGTACGCCCGCGCCGTCGGGACAGTAGCGGTTGGCCGAACCAACGGAGCGGCCCTCCGAGGCAAGAAGGCCGGGCTGGGCCCGCCGCATGTGGCGGGCCGCGACTTTCTGTCTGACCGACCGCGAGGCGCCGGTCGTCGCCCTGATGGGATTCCTGGTTCGCGGCGGGATCGTCTTGATCGCGCTGCCAAGCGTCATCCTGCCATCGGTGATCGAGATCGCCGGCGCGACCGGAGTCGACTACATCTCCATCTCCGGCGAGCCGACGCAATGGCTCGTCGAGGTCGTCCTCGCGGCCATCGTCGCCGCCGCCGTCTGGTTGACGGTGGCCGGCCTCGTCGGCTCACTCGTCGACGTGTGGCTCGTCGAGATGGCGCTGGATGTCGAGCGCCCGAAGACTCGGGATCGGCTTCCCCTGCCGGGAATGGCCCTGCTGCTCCGACTCCTGGCGATCCGGATGATCTGTCTGGTGCCGCTCGCCGTCGCGCTCGGCTGGGCGGCGGGTCGTCTCTTCAGCGCTACGTACGACGAGCTGACGACGCCGACCAACCTGGCCACGCCGCTTCCGTTGCGAGTGATCTTCGCCGCCACAGGTGCGGTGGCGGTCGTGGCCGTTGTCTGGCTCGTTGCCGAGACGATCGCCGCCATCGCGATCCGGCGCCAGATACTCGCCGACCGCGGGATATGGCGATCACTGCATGGGGCCGCGTGGCAACTCGTCCGCCGACCCATCTCCACTCTGCTCACCGTCGTCGTCTCGTATGGGACGAGCGTCGTGGCCGTGGGGCTGGCGCTGGTCGCGACCGCCACTGCGTTCGACTGGTGCCGGATCGCCGCCCGGAACGTGCAGCCGATCGCGATCACGCTTGGCATCGGGGACTTCAGTACCACGCGCGACTTTCGACCGGTGGCATTCGCTCTCGCGGCCGGCGCCGTGGCACTTGCCTGGGCGGCTGCGCTGACGCTGTCGGGAGTCGCGTCGGCCTGGCGGAGCGCGGCTTTCACGCACGAAACGGCGGACGCCTTGCCGGCCGCCGCGCCGCCGGCCGCCGTGCCTGCCACCTCGGCCGTACCTGTCATGGGCGGGGCGCCCGATCGAGAGTTGGGGGATTGACCCGGCCACGGGGCCCCGAGGGGCCTGCCATCGGCATCACCGCACGTCTGCGCGGGCCGTCAGAGGCCACCGTACGGGCCGTTCGCGACCGTCACCCTGATAGACTTCAAGGACTCCTTGCCGTTTCGCAGGACGCCTGCAAGGACGAATCGGAGAGGACGGATCCTTCTCGATGATTGACCCGGTAGGCGCGCTTGGCGGCGCAATAGGCACGTTCTTCGCGAACGCCGTCGTCCAGATGATCCTGTACGCGACCTTCGGGTACATGATCCTGCTGTGGATCGTCGCGGCCTATTGGGCCTTTCGGGACATGCGCGACCGAACGGAGAACCCGGCCCTGCCCTTCCTGGCGACGGGTCTGATCATCCTGTTCTTGCCCTTCTTCTTCCCCCTGGGAGTGATCGTCTATCGGGTCGTTCGGCCGCCCGAACGGCTCGGCGACGTCTACGAACGGAACCTTGCCGAAGAGGCTCTCCTGGCCGAGGTCGAAGCGGTCAAGACGTGTCATGGGTGCGATCGTCGGGTCAACAACGAGTGGATCATCTGCCCCTGGTGCCGCCAGCGGCTGAACCGCGTCTGCCCTAACTGCGACCGTTTGGTCGGCCTCGACTGGTCGCTGTGCGCCTGGTGCGGCAGAGACTTCGAGATTCCGACTGTCCAGCGGGTCACCGACGCGCAGCCGATCCAGCCGCCCGCTCTTGAGCCGAAAGTGGGTCGCTCAGTCAGGGCGCGGCCGGCGGCGGAATCGCTCCCGGCAAGCCCGTCGTCGGCCGCGAACGGCCAAGCTACGTAGTCGCCTGCGACGCATCGATGTCGGCCGACCCACCTCACGGCGACGTGGGAGAAGCCCCGAGCGATCCACCCGCCCAGCCCGCTCCACCCTCGGACGTTGTCTCGCCCGGCTACGGCTCCCCCGGCTACGCGCCCGGGGCGTGGAGCTACCCGCCGCCAGGATTCGGGCCGTGGACAGCTTGGAGTTACGCTCCCGCGCCATGGGGATACCCGTATCCGGGATCGTTTGAATCGCCGGGCCGCTTCCACCCTGTCGTCGCGCCCAGGCCGATCAACTCGCTGCAGGGCCGGGCCGCCCCTCGGATGTACGCCGCGGGCTGGCTTCTGTCGCTCGCGGGCCTGGGCATTCTGGTCGCGCTGATCGCGGCGGGAATTGCCGGCGTCACCCGCGGCGTCGAGCTACTCATCGCCGGGATTGCGGAGACCGCATGCGTGGCTCTGACGGCCGGGCTCACCACGGCGGCCGCAGCTCAGGGCAGCCAGCGCCGCGCCGACGGCTGGCAGGACTACTCCGGACCTTCGCCGTTTCTGGTGACGGGGGCGTGGCTCGCCTTGACGACGGCGGCCTCGCTCCCGCTCATCGGCCTTGTCGGCTATCTCAACTTGCGGCTGGCAACACCGGTCCAGACGCTGCTTCTCCTGCTGGTGAACGTAGCAGGCTATCTCGGCCTGGTCCAGCTGCTGGTCGTCCGACCGGGTGCTCTCTCCTGGCGGGAGATGGCGCGACCGAAGCACCTGGCGCCCGACCCGAACGACTTGCCGGCTCCGGTCTACGAGGGAGCGGATCCGATTCAGGGAGCCAGAACTCAATCCCTCCGAGCTCTGGGCGGGGACGCTCTCCTTGGGTTGGCCCTCTCGAGCCCGTTCCTGATCGCGACCCTCTTCCTGGCAGGGATCCTGACAAATCTCTTGGGGATGAGAGACGTGCAGTCCTCGGGGCCGATCCCGGCCCACCTCCACGGATGGGACCTGTGGATCACGCTGCTGGCGGCCGCGGTCGTCGCCCCCATCGGCGAGGAGATCTTCTTCCGGGGCTTCGCCACCAACGCGTGGGCTCGATCGCTCAGGCGAGACTCGGCGCTGATCCGTGCAGCCATCTTCTTCGCGGCCGTCCACATCATCGACGTCACCAGCTTCGATGACCTGAGCATCTTCGTCCGCGCAGCGATCCTCGCGTTTGTCGTCCGGATCCCCGTCGCGTGGGCACTCTCCTGGATCTACACCAGACGGCACTCGATCTTCGCGTCCGCGACTCTTCATGCCGCCTACAACGGCAGCCTCGTCTTGCTGGTGTGGTGGGTCGGCACCAACAACACGTCCTGGTGAAGCCGGCGTAAAGCCGCAGTTGGTCCGCAGATAAGCGGCGAGGCCTAGGCTCCGCTTCGTTCTCGGAGCCCGATGGCGGGGGGAATCGGCGGGCTCCCGTCGTTTGGCTCCGGGAACGTCTCGCCCATCCGAATCTCCGCCCAGCCAGCAGGTCGACGACTGTGGAACCGGCAGAGTCAGCGCCACGTCTGGGGTCGACGAGTCGCCCCAGGCGCCAGCCTCGCGCGGCAGAACGGTCGATCGGGGGCCTTGGCCTGGTGCCCGCAAGAGAGCGGCCGCGCGAGCGTCTCGCCATCCACGGCGCCGCGGCGCTGAGCGCGGCGGAGCTGATCGGCGTGCTATGGGGAACCGGCACCCGCGGAGCCACGGCCGTCGACGCAGCCTCGGATGCGCTGCGGCGCCACGAGGGTCTCGTGGGGCTGGCCCGCGCCACTGACATCGAGCTCGAGGCCGTGCCGGGAGTCGGGCCAGTCCGGGCCGCGCAGCTGGCGGTCGCGTTCGAGCTGGGACGGCGCGCCGTGGCCGACTGGCCGCAGGGTCGTTGGACGGTCCGAGCGCCGCGCGACGTCGGCGAGAGGCTCGTGCCGCAGATGGGCTTCCTGGAGCGGGAGGAACTACGCGTGGTTCTGCTGAACACGCGCAACGCGGTCCTTCGGCTCGTCACCGTCTACCAGGGCAACGTTTCGTCCAGCCTTGTCCGGATCGGCGAGCTATTCCGAGACGCCGTTCGCCTCAACGCCGCAGGCCTGATTCTCGTCCACAACCACCCGTCGGGCGACCCGACGCCCAGCCCGGACGACTTGCGGTTGACCGCCGAGGCGCTCGCGGCCGGTCGGCTTCTCGACATCCAGCTGCTCGATCACCTTATCGTGGCAGGCGACGGCTTCGTCTCGCTGCGAGATCGCGGGGTAGCCTTCGACCGCCCTACTTAGCTGCGGATCGCGTACCAATGAGGTCCGCTCAGCACGCAACAGCCCTTGCGCCGGCCATGCAGGTATACTGCACGGGCTTCACAGGGTCCAAGCGGGGAGATCTACGGCCCCGCACCCATGATGGGGACCCGGCCACTGCGGCCCGAGACGGCGCCACCCGTTCGGTCGCCAGGACCACTAGGCTGGCATTCCCGCTCCCCGTCATTCACGGGGACCGGCACTACGAGGAAGGAACCGCCTCGCATCATGTTCGGCGTCCACAGCCTGCTTGGCCTCTTCTCGCGCGACATCGGGATTGACCTCGGAACAGCCAATACGCTGGTCCACGTCCGCGATCGAGGCATCGTCATCAGTGAGCCGAGCGTCGTCGCCCTGGAGGCCAAGACCCGGAGGGTTCTGGCCGTCGGCGCCGAGGCCAAGCGCATGATCGGTCGTACGCCGGCGAACATCATCGCCGTCCGGCCGCTTCGCGACGGCGTCATCAGCGACTTCGATGTAACCCAGCAGATGATCGCCTACTTCGTGCGCAAGGTTCACGACCGGATCGGAATGGTTCCGCGGCCGCGGATGTTGCTCGGCATCCCGTCGGGCGTGACCGAAGTCGAGAAGCGCGCCGTCCGTGACGCGGCCATGAATGCCGGCGCCCGCTGGGCGGGCCTGATCGAGGAGCCGATGGCCGCGGCCATCGGAGCCGGTCTGCCGATCAACGAGCCGACGGGCAGCCTCATCATCGACATCGGCGGCGGCACCACCGAAGTCGCCGTCATCAGCCTGGGCGGCATCGTCGTCAGCCGCAGCATCCGCGTCGGCGGCGACGAGATGGACATGGACATCGTTGCCTACGCCCGGCGCGAGTACAACCTCCTCCTTGGCGAGCGCACGGCCGAGGACATCAAGATCTCGATCGGATCGGCCAGCCCCGGTGAGTGGGATTCTCAGCGCGTGACGCTGCGGGGGCGTGACCTCCTGACAGGCCTGCCGCGCAGCGTCGAGGTCGGCGCCGAGCAGATCCGTGAGGCCATCGACGCATCTGTGGCGCTCATCGTCGACACGGTCAGGGACACGATCGAGGAGACGCCGCCGGAGCTGCTCGCCGACATCATGGACCAGGGCATCGTCCTGGCCGGTGGCGGCGCCCTGCTCAGCGGTCTGGACCATCGCATCGCCGAAGCCACGCAGATTCCTGTTCATGTGGCCAACGATCCACTGACTTGCGTCGTGCGGGGCACGGGAGTAGTGCTCGAGGAGCTCGACATCATGGAAGAGGTCCTCGTTGCCGACACGTACTCCCGACCGCCGCGCTGATCGGTAGCGCGGCCAGCCGGGCTGTATGAACCTCCGCTCCGGCCGACAGCCTCGGGGACAGTGGGTCGCCTTCGGCCTGCTGCTCACCCTGAGCGTCGGAATGATGGGCGCTTCCGGAACCCGATTCGCTCGCACCGTCGCGTCGGACGTCAACTTCATGCTCAATCCCGTCGAGAGCTGGATCGACGACGCCACGGACACGCTCGGGTCGTACTGGTCCACGCTCACCCAGCTCGACCGGCTGCGGAGCGAGAACGAGAGTCTCCGCGACGAAAACCAGACCCTCAAGGACGAGCTGGCGCGAATGCCGGCGATCGCTCGCATCAACGACGATTGGACGAGGATCTCCCAGGCCGCGGCGACCGCGCCATACCAAACCATCATCGCCCGGGTCGTCGTCCGCGACATCTCCGACGTCCGCCCCAAAATGATCGTGATCAGCAGGGGCCTTACCGATGGAGTCTCGCTCGGCCAGGTCGTGATCGACGACGGCCACGCGCTGGTAGGACGGGTTCAGTGGGTCGAGGCCAACAACGCGGGCATTCTGCTGGTCAACGACAGCTCGGCAGTCGTGATCGGGCAGGTGGCAGGATCGCGCGCAACCGGCACGATCCACGGCCAGGTAGGCGGCCTGTTGCAGATGTCGTACGTGAACGCGACAGACACGCTCGCCCTGGGGCAGTCCGTCGTAACCGCGGGAATGACTCTGCCCAGTGGCAACGTCCGGTCACCCTATCCCCCAGGCCTGCTGATCGGGACGATCACCGACGTTTCCAAGGACCCGAACCAGGTCGTCCAGGGAGCGCAGGTGCAGCCGGCCGCGGATCTCAACGGCGCCGAGTTCGTGCTGGTGATCACCAATTATCAAGGTGGATTCTCGACGCCCGGTCCATCGGCCAGCCCGACGCCGTCGCCGACCGACACTTCCGGCCCCAGCCCTACGGGACCCTCGCCGACACCGGCGATCACCCCGATGCCCACTCCGATCCCTTCGCCTTACCACTGATCGACGCAGGCGCCGGTGCGTCCGAACCTGCTACGCTCTCGCCCATCGTGCCGACGGAGCCGCGTTGAAGGGTCTCGTGCTGGCGGGCGGCACGGCCACCCGCCTTTTCCCGCTCACCATCGTCACCAACAAACACCTGCTGCCGATCTACGACCGGCCGATGATCTACTACCCCATCGCCACCCTGGCGGGGATGGGGATCCGGGAGGTCATGGTCATCGTCGGCGGCAAGAGCGTCGGTGACGTCGTCGAGTTGCTGGCCGACGGCGAGCACTTCGGGCTGGACCTGACATACCGCTACCAGCGCGGCGCGCTGGGAATTGCCCACGCCATCGGCCTGGCCCGCGATTTCGTCGGTGACGACGCCTTCTGCTGCGTTCTGGGCGACAACGTCTTGCTCGGTCCCGAGCTGGCGCACGCCGCGCGAGAATTCGAGTCGGGGCCGTGGGGCGCCGGCACGTTGCTGTACAAGGTGCCCGACCCGGAACGCTTCGGCGTGGCGGAGTTGGACCCGGCAGGCAAGGTCGTGGCCTTCGAGGAGAAGCCGAAACACCCCAAGAGCGACCTGATCCCGATCGGCGTGTACTTCCTCCGACAGAGCGCCTTCGGCTTCATCGACCGACTGCAGCCGTCGACCCGCAAGGAGCTCGAGATCACCGACCTGCTCAACTTCTACCTGCCAAACGACCTCTACGCACCGCTGTACGAGGGGCAATGGACGGACGCCGGCACCGTGACGTCGCTGATCCGGGCGGCCGAGCTCGCCGAGCAGGAATCGCGCGCCGGACGCCTTTTTGCTCCGCCTGCCAGGCCGACTTCATGACCCAACCGCGCAAGCCCCGTTTCCCGCGGCTCCTGGTCACCGGCGGGGCTGGTTTCATCGGCTCTTGCTTCGTCCGCGACGTACTCGCCCGCCGCGACGGGACCCGTATCACGGTCCTCGACAAGCTAACCTACGCCGGCAACCGCGCCAACCTCGCTCCAGTCGAATCGGACCCGGAGCAGGCGGCCAGGCTGAGGTTCGTCGTCGGCGACATCGCCGATCCGGCCGCCGTGGGCCCGCTCGTGGCCGAGGCAGATGCGGTCGTCAACTTCGCGGCCGAGTCGCACGTGGACCGCTCCATCCTGGAGCCGGTCGACTTCCTCAGGACGGACGTGCTGGGCGTCCACGTCCTGCTCGAGGCCTGCCGCGAAGAGCAGCAACGTGCCCGTGCCGGCGAACGCTCGGCCGCGCCTCGCCTTCTCCAGGTTTCAACCGATGAGGTCTATGGCTCAGTCGAGACCGGCGAAAGCCGCGAGGACGACCGGCTCGAGCCGCGCTCGCCATACTCCGCCGCGAAGGCCGCCGGTGAGCTGCTCGTGCGCTCCTACTTCGTGACGTACGCGATGGACGTCGTGGTCACTCGCGGGTCCAACACGTACGGGCCGTACCACCACCCGGAGAAGCTGATCCCGCTCTTCGTCACCAACGCCATCGACGACCAGCAGCTGCCGCTCTACGGCGACGGCTTGCAGCGCCGCGACTGGTTGTACGTGGCCGACCATGCCGGCGCCATCGGCCACGTCCTCGAGCACGGCCGGGCCGGCGAGATCTATAACGTCCGCGGCGGCAACGAACGCTCCAATCGAGAGGTCGTGACCGCTCTTCTAGACCGCCTCGGCAAGCCGTGGTCGCTGGTTCGGACCGTGGCGGATCGGCCGGGCCACGACCGGCGCTACGCCATGGACGGGACGAAGCTGGCCGCCCTCGGCTGGAAGAACAAGACGGCCTTCGAGGCGGGCCTTGCGGCAACGGTCGACTGGTACAGCGAGAACGAGGCCTGGTGGCGGCCGATCAAGTCGGGCGAGTGGGAGACCTACTACCGTCGCCAGTACGGCGCCAGGCTGGCCGGCTCGCGAGACGCCGGGTGACCGCCCAGGAGAGAGACCGCCGATGCGAGTCGCGGTAACCGGTGCCGGCGGGAGGCTCGGCAGCGCACTCCGCGACGCTCTCGGCGGGTCGTCTTTCGTTACCGATCTTCTGGCCTGGGATCTCCCCGAGCACGATCTGGACGACCCCGAGTCGGCGGAACGGCTGGTCGGCCGGGACCGTCCGGATGCCGTCGTCCACACTGCGGCCTGGACCGATGTCGACGGCTGCGCCCGCGATCCGCGGCTGGCGATGCGCCGCAACGGGACGGCCGCTGGGGAGATGGCCGAGGCCTGCGTCCGCCACGGAGCGGCGCTCGTGACGATCTCCACGAACGAGGTCTTCGACGGCCGCCGGACCGACGGGCGGCCGTACGGCCCGATCGACGTTGCGAACCCCGCCAACCCGTACGGCGCGGCCAAGCTGGCGGGCGAGCAGGCCGCCCGGGCCGCCTTCGGGGCGACCGGAGACGACTTCGCCGGCGCCGCGCTCATGCCTGCGGGCCGATGCGACTCGACGATCCCGCCCCTGGCGATCGTTCGAACCGCCTGGCTCTTCGGGCCGCCCGGCAGCGACTTCCCGCTCAAGATCCTGGCCGCGGCGGAGAGAGCGCGCGCCGAGGGCCGAACGCTGGATCTGGTTTCCGACGAGTTCGGCACGCCGACCTACGCGCCGGACCTGGCGGCGGCGATCGCGAGTCTCCTGGCGGCTGCGGATGGAGACGGGCGTCGAGTCGCGGGCGGCATCCACCAGGTCGTGAACGGTGGATCGGCGTCGCGGGCCGAGTGGGCTCGAGAGGTGCTGCGCCTGGTCGGCGTGACGGTTCCCACGCGGGACGTACCGATGAGCACCTGGCCCCGCCCGTCGACGCCGCCGGCCTGGGCTGTGCTCGAGCCGACGCCACTCCCCGGCGGCCCGTTGCGGGACTGGCGCGCCGCGCTGGCGGAGTACCTCACCGAGCAGATCCCCACTCAGGAGGCATCACGATGAGCCCACAGGAAGCCGGGTCGAGCCTGGCGGGTGTCCGATACGGACGAGTGAACCGGCTGGCCGATCGGCGCGGGTCGTTCGCCGAGCTCTGGCGCGCCTCGACCTTCGGCGAAATCGGGCTTGAAGACGCCGGCCTGCCGAACGCTCGCTTCGTCCAGGCCAACCTCTCGACCTCCGCCCAGGGGGTTCTGCGCGGGCTCCACTACCACCGCCGCCAGCTCGACTACTGGACCGTTGTCGGCGGCCGGGCGTTGGTCGCGCTGGTGGACGTGCGTCCCGTAGTAGCCGATCCCACTCGTCACGCGATCGTGGAAACGAGAGAATTGGGTGAGTGCGAAACGGTCACGATCCCGACCGGCGTGGCCCACGGATTCCTGGCCCTGGAGCCACTCTCGCTTCTGTACCTGGTCACGAACGAGTACGACGGCAGCGACGAGCTGGGCTTCGCCTGGGACGATCCGGCCGTCGGCGTTCCGTGGCCGGTCATCCCGAGCAGGCCCGATGGACGTCCCACCCTGTCCGACCGAGACAGCTCGAATCCGACCCTTCTCGAGCTCGTCGAGCGCCTGCGAGGAAGCCAAAACCGGCCCAGATAGACCTCGCGGAGGGCCTTCGCGAGAAGAAGGCGCCGACGCAATCGGGCCAGTGTGCCTATGATGAGGCTCCCTGGATCCGCACCAGAGCGGTCCGAACCGGTCAGGACCTCACCACAACCTGCCCAATGGGACCATCTCGCCCTGGGACGAAGGCCCGATTGTCGCCGCCACCACAGCGTGACAGGCTGGGCATACAAACAGAACTAGGCTCATCGAATCCGCACCGGAGAGTCGCGGACTCCCACAGCTAGCTGCAGTGGGCCCATAGGGAGACAGCGCCATGCGAAAGCTCACCCTTGCGCTCGCGGTTGGACTGCTCGTTGCCGGGATCGCCATCCTCGGGAATGCCACCACGGTCGTCGCGGCCTCGCCGTATCAGACCAAGGTCGTCATCGTCGTCGGCCAAACTCAGAGCGCCACCGCTCGTTACCGCTCCGATGCCGACCAGGCGGCGGCGGTCTTCGCCAAGTACACCACCGACATCACCAAGGTGTACTCGCCGGACGCGACGTGGAGCGCCGTGAAGGCCGCAGCCAAGGGCGCGAACATCCTCGTCTACATGGGCCACGGGTCCGGCTACCCGAATCCCTACAACAGCTACCTCATCCCCAACGGCGACAACGGCATGGGCCTGAACGCGGTCGCAGGGTCGAGCGACACGAGGACCTACTACTACGGCGAGAACTACATGGCCCAGCTCGGGCTGGCGCCAAACGCCCTGGTGATCCTGAACCATCTCTGCTACGCCTCGGGCGACAGCGAGAGCGGTTTGCCAAACCCAACCCTCGCCGTGGCCCAGACGCGGGTCGACGGCTACGCCTCCGGCTTCATTAGGGGCGGCGCCAGCGCCGTCATCGCCGAGGGCACGAATAGCATCGGCTACTACATCGATGAGGTTTTCAGCGGTCACACCACGGTCGACGCGATGTGGAAAGGGGCCCGCTCCTTCCACAACAACGTCATCAGCTACGCCAGCTCGCGCAACCCCGGATACACCTCGCAGATGGACCCGACAGTCGCCAATTCAGTAGCCGGTGGCAGGGACGTCTACTACCGTTCTATGGTCTCCACTCCAACGTTGGCCACGGACAACGTGATCGGCGGCCACGCTACCCCGTTCGTCAGCAAGAGCGGGTCCTACCACGCGCTCACTCCTACGCGCATCGTTGACACTCGGCCGGGCCACGTAGGCCCTGTCGGCTCGCTCACCTCGGGCGGCGGCTACAACTACCAGATCGCCGGCCTGGGCGGCGTTCCCGCGGATGCGATCGCGATCACCGCGAACGTGACCGTCACCGGGCAAACGGGGGCTGGCTGGCTGTACCTCGGGCCGACGGTCGACGCCGCTCCGATCGCCTCGACGATCAACTTCCCGGTGGGCGACAACAGGGCCAACGGAGTCACCGTCGCGCTCTCGCCGCAGGGCACCGTAGGCGCCTGGTACGGAGCCGGAGGCGGCAAGACCATGTACCTGATCATCGATGTGACCGGATGCTTCCTACCGGGCAAGGCAGGGGCCGGTTACGTCCAGTTCGGTCCGCACCGCGTGCTCGATACCAGGCCCGGCGCCGACAACACCGGGCTCTCCGGCAAGTTCGTAAATGGTAAACACCGGCTGATCCATATCGCCGGCGTCGCGGGGCTTCCCCGTTCGGGGATCGTAGCCGTGGCCGGCAACATCACCGTCATCAGGCCTTCCGCCAAGGGCTACGTCACGCTGGGTCCGGATCCGACGAATACTCCTGGCTCGTCCACCATCAATTTCCCTGCCGGCGACATCCGAGCCAATAACGTGGTCGTCCCGGTGAACGCAGACGGGACGCTCTCGGCGGTCTACATCGGCTCCGGTAACGCCAGCCTGGATCTCGTATTCGACATCTCGGGCTACTTCACCGCGTCCGGTGGCGCGCTGTACAACACCTTGAACCCTGTCCGGATCTTGGATTCGCGTTCCAACACGGGCGTAAGCGGGCCCTTCGCAGCCAACAAGGCCAGGACGCTCCAGGTTGCGGGCCACGGCGGAGTGCCAGCCGGAGCAGTGGCGATCACGGCCAATCTGACCGTGACGAGCCAGACCTTCGGCGGCTTCGCCGCAGTCGGGCCAACCATCGATGCCTCGACCAACTTCTCGAACCTCAACTTCCCGGTCCGCGACAACCGCGCCAACGGGGTGACGGTTCCCCTCGCCAAGAAGGGCACCCTGGCTCTCATCTACGTGGCTCCGGCTGGCCAGACGGCCAACCTGCTGCTGGACGTGACCGGCTACTACATGGGCGCCGCATAGTCGGATGGAGCGCGTGCGTCGCCTCTCCGGCGCACCATCCAACCGCGTCACACTCGACATGACGGTACCATTGGGCCGGGGACCAAGGGCGGATAGCCGCCAACCCACAGGGTTTGTGGCGTGGCGCCCGCCGGCGAGTGCTCTGCCTGGCGTCCCTTGCGGGTCAGTCGGGTTCGCATCGCCGACCGCAGCAGTGCGACGGCCGAGCGAGCCGCGCAGGCCGAGCGTTGGATGAGGTCGGAATGATGATCGACTCGGCGCCGCCTCAATCGGCGCAGCGCCGCAGGACCTCAGTACGATCGAAGAGATGGGCGGGAGTGGCGCTCTCGGTCGCCATCGGCCTGGCCGCTGCGATCGGTCCGGCGTGGCCGGGCGCGCGATACGTCGCCGCGGCTGATCCCGGGTCCGGAGCGTCGGATCGGATCGGCACCTCGATATCGTACGAGCAGGCCCTCGAGCACGAGGACGATCCCAACTCGTTCGTTCCGGGCGATGCCGTGACCGTCCCCTACCGGCCTCGTACCGGCGACACCACCGAAGTGGACGGCAACGTCCCGGTCGCCCTGCCGGCCGGCGTCGCTTCCGGCCGATCGATGGCGTCGAGCCCCGAGGGCTCGGTCTGGGCCGCCCAGGACGTGGCCGCCTCGCCGGTGATCCAGGCACAGACACAGGGCCAGGCGGCTCCGGCCGGCACCTCCAATGTCCTGCGCCGTGAGGTCTACGGCTTCCTGCCCTACTGGGAATCGGTCGCCGCACCGACCCTCAACTACGACATCCTCTCCACGGTCGCCTACTTCGGCGTCGGCATCGACGGCTCTGGCAACCTCCTGAAGCACGACCCGGACGGCAGCACCTCCACGGGCTGGGCCGGCTGGACGAGCTCGTGGATGACCAACGTCATCAACAACGCTCATGCCCACGGGACGCGCGTCGCACTGACGATCGAGGAGTTCGCCTGGACGACCTCCGATCTCAACGAGCAGGTCGCCCTGCTGTCGAGCGCGGCCAACCGTCTGAACGCGGCCCAGCAGATCGCCGCCGCGGTCAGCCAGCGCGGCGCGGACGGGGTGAGCCTGGACTTCGAGCCGATCGCCTCAAGCCAGGGCGGCAACTACAACCTGTTCGTGAAGACGCTTCGCGCCGAACTGGACAAGATCCACCCAGGCTACGAGTTGACCTTCTGTGCCACCGGCAGCACGGGCTACTACGACATTGCCACCCTGACCGGTGACGGCGCGGCCGATGCCGTCTTCATCATGGGCTACGACTTCCGCACCGGAAGCTCGAGCTACGCCGGCTCCATCGACCCCCTGACGAGCCCGAAGCCGGTCTACGACCTGACTCAGGTCGTGAACGCCTACAAGGCCCGGACATCGGACTCGAAGATCATCCTGGGACTGCCCTACTACGGCATCGCCTGGTCGACGGCGACCAACGACCCGAATGCCACGGTCATCAGTTCGAGTTGCGCGCCCACCTCGGTCTTCTTTGCCGGCGCGGCATCCCTGGCGGCGACCAACGGACGCCACTACGACTCGATCGAGCAATCGGCCTGGACCTCCTACCAGCTCAACTGCGGCGGAGTCCAGACCTGGCGCGAGCTCTACTACGACGACGATCAGTCGCTCGCCGCCAAGTACGACATGATCAACTACTGGAATCTGCGGGGCGCCGGTATCTGGGCGCTCGGCTACGACGCGGGCCATCCCGAGATGGCGAACCTCATCGCGGCCAAGTTCCTGACCGACACGAATCCGCCGAAAGCCGGAATCGTGAACCTGCCGGCCAGCCAGAGCAACGAGGGCTTCCCGGTCAGCTGGACCGGCCGCGACGACTGGAACGGCGTCAAGAACTACGACGTCCAGGTCTCGACCGACGGCGGCAAGTTCACCGCCTGGCTGACCGGCACCACGGCCACGACCTCCAACTTCCAGGGATCGTCGGGCCACAGCTACTCGTTCCGGGTTCGAGCGACCGACGGTGTCGGAAACGTGGGTCCCTGGGATCTCTCGACCGTCTACACCGCGTCGCCTGTCTTCAAGCTGAACGGTTTCGTCTCCACACGAACGGCGGTGCTCAACGAGCGGGCCGCGCCGAACTCGTCCGCGACGATCGTCGACACGGCACCGGCCGGCACGATCCTGCAGATCATCGGCGGGCCCGCGACTTCAACTGACGGCTTGACTTGGTATCAGGTCACCGGCCCCTTCACCGAGCTGAACGCCGTGGCTCCGCTCTTCCCCGGGCTGTGGGTGGCCGTCACGGACGGGACCACCAACTGGGTCGTGCCGATAACTCCGCCCAACACCACTTTCGTCTCGGCGGAGATCGACGGCTATTCCGTGGGGACGCCCGGGATGATTCCTTCTGGGACGGGCATCGATCGCGGGAGGGTCTTCTCGCCTGACGGAGACGGCATCCGCGACACGATACCGCTTTCGTGGACCGACACCACCGCCTTCGACGACGTGAGCCTGATGATCTACCGCGCCGACGGGACCGCAGCCGGGACGATCGATCTGGGGGCCCACGCCGCCGGAGCTCAGTCGTACACGTGGAACGGCACCCTGGACGGGAAGAAGCCGCTGCCCGACGGCCAGTACATGGTCCAGGTGGCCGGCACCGCCGGCGGCACTACCTGCTACGCTCCGTCGCCGGCTCCGTTCGTGGCGGGGCAGATGAGCCGCTTTGGGATCCTGATCGATACGACCCCGAGCGGTACGTACTACCCGCTGCCGCCGGTCCGCGTCCTCGACACGCGCAAAGCGCTGGGCCTCAGTGGAGCCTTCGTCTCCGGCAAGACTCGGTCGCTGGCGTTCGCGGGGGCTCATGGAGTCCCGTCAAACGCCATCGCCGTGACCGGCAACCTGACCGTCACCCAGGCAACAGTGGCCGGGTACGTTAGGTTCGGCTCGTCGACCGCCGGTACTTCTTCGACGATCAATTTCAGGGCCGGCGAAAACAAGGCCAACGGCGTAACGCTGGGCCTTGCCGCAGACGGCAGTCTGAGCGGCCTCTACTACACGTCGTCGGGCAAGGGCAGCGTTCACCTCATCTTCGACCTGACGGGGTACTTCGTTCGCGATGCAAAGGGGGCCACGTTCGTTGCGGTGAAGCCGACTCGCATCGTCGATACCCGTGTCAAGAAGGGGATCCCGGCGCCACTGACCCCGAACAAAGTGGCCACCTTCCCCGTGGCCGGCCTGGCCGGGGTCCCCGCCAACGCCATCGCGGTGGCCGGCAACGCCACAGTCGCCGGTCAGACCGGCGCCGGCTACGTGACCGTGGCGCCGACGCTCGCCGGCGGTGCCCCGCCGAGTTCATCTACCCTCAACTTCCCGCTCGGCGACAACCGAGCCAACAACGTCGTCGTGAAGCTCTCGGGAGGGAAGCTTCAGGTCGAATACGTCGGCAAGTCCAAGACTTCCGTCCAGTTCATCTTCGATGTGACCGGCTACTTCGTTCCGGGGCTGTCGGGCGCGACGTTCGTGCCGGTGGCGCCGGGACGGGTCGTGGACAGTCGGAAGACGCTGGGGTTCAAGGGGCCCCTCAAGAACGGCGCCTCGGCCCCGTTCGCGGTCAGCGGGCAGGTATCTGTCCATCCGGTCGCAGTCGCGGTCGTGGGCAACCTCACGGTGACCGGCCAGACCTCGAAAGGCTGGCTGGCGGCGGCGCCGAGCCAGGTCACTTCCACCTCCACCCTCAACTTCCCGCTCGGCGACAACCGAGCCAACGGCTTCGTGAGCCTGCTGGGTCCAGGCGGGATTCTGACCGTGACATTCGGAGGAAGCGGAGGGGCGACGACCCAGGTCGTCGTCGACATCCTGGGCTATTACCGCTGACGATTGCCCTCGCCGGGCCGCAGATCGCCGGTCCGGGCTAAACTGCGGCCCATGCTCTCCCATGCCGACGCCCGGCCCGCGGCCGCAGCGCCTCCTCCCGACGGCGGCGTTCGCGTGGTCATCGACCTGCGCCCACTGCAGCAGCCCGAGCGGGCACCGGTCACTGCGGCCTACCTCGGGAATCTCCTGCGGGCCTTCGCCGCCGACCCCTTCCAGGGCGAGGAGTTCGTCGTCTTACTCCAGGCGGGCCTGCCCGATCCGACGACCTCGCTACCGGTCCTGCCTGTCGTCGGTCACCGCTGGCTGCCCGCCACGCGCCCCCTGCGCGCCACGGCGCTGATCGTGGATCCTTTCCTGGCGAGAGGGGCCTCGCTCGCCGCCGCCCGTGGCGCTGTCGGTCGAACCGTCTACCACGTCGCCGGATCGAACCTTCCTCTCGCATCGCGGCTGCCGGTCGTGGCCACTCTGCTCGACCTCGCACCGTGGGAGCTGCCGCACGTCTATCAGGCCAGCCCGGCGTCACGTTTCGGTGAGAGACTGCGAGCCCGGATGCTGCGCGATGCCCTGGTCATCGTCGGCAGCGAGGCGATCGCCCGCAGCGCAACCCGACTTCTCCACCTGCGGCCGGGTCGCATTCAGGTGATCCCGTTTGCCGCCGGCCCGGTGGCGCCCGGCCTCGGCGGGGATGCCCGTGCGCTCGCCGCCGACGTCAGGGCGGAACGGGAGCTGCTCGGCCTGCCCGAGCGCTACCTGGCCTTCGTCGGCCGATACGACGCCCGGACGGACCTGCCGACGCTCCTCGATGCTCTCGCGATCCTGGAGGCGAAGCCGCGGCCGGGATCGCTCGCGGCCGATGTGCCCTGGCCGCCGGCCCTTCTGATGGCCGGCGCGGGCCCCGACGATCAAGCTGCGCTGGCCCGCGCCGCCGCGCGCCGAGGTCTGGGGGAGCGGCTCTTCTACGCCCCGCGCCTCTCCGAGGGCCGCCTTTCCACTCTCGTAGCCGGGGCGCGCGCGGCGATCCGCCCCTCGATCAGCGATGCCGTGGGCCTGCCGGCTCTCGAGGCGATCGCGTGCGGGACGCCCGTCGTGGCGAGCGCCGTCGGGGCGCTGCCGGAGGTCGTCGGTGCGGCCGGGGTCCTGGTCGAGGCCCGCGACCCGGCCCGCATGGCCCGCGCCATCGAGGCGATCTGGATTGACGACGCGCTCCACCGACGGTGTCGCGACGCCGCCGCGAGTCTGGCGATACAGCGCCCGACGTGGGCGGAGATCGCTCGCCTGACGCGCGGCGTCTACGCGGCCGCGGCAATTGGGGCCCCGGATCGGTGATTCGGCGTGGGGCTCGCGCGAGGTGGGGCGACCGCTGTAGTCTGGGATCGGCACCGGTCGCCGACCGGCCGAGCCGTGTGACCGGAGCCCGCCGAAGGGGAGTGCTATGAACGATCAGCCGGGCGGAGATCCATCCCAGAAGCCGAAGAGCGCGCCACGGCGCCGACGCAAGGCCGCGACTGCGGCCGACGCGCCCGCGCTACCGGAACTCTCCGCGCTGCCACTGGTCGGCGCGACGCCACAATCTCACGCCCAGCCCGTCCAGGCAACGACGGTCAACGTCACTCAGGGCGGCGTGGCCGAAGTCGAGGCCGAGACGGTCAACGTCCGCCAGGGAGGCATCTGCGCCGCCTCGGCGGAAGACATCACCGTCAACGCGGGCGGCATCGGCCGGGCCAGCGCCGACGACATCGCCGTCCGGATGGGCGGGATCGGCGTCGCCCACGGCGAGCGAGTTTCCGTAGAGCTCGGCGCTGTCGGCGTGGCGATCGGCCGCGACGTCTCAATCACGCAGGGCTACGCCCGAACGATCCTGGCGCGAGACGTCCGGATCAGGCAGGGCGGCGCGCAGTCGATCGTGGCCGCCAACGTCACGCTGGAGAAACAGAGCGGAACCTTCATTTTGCTGGCTCGCAAGGTCGAAGGCGACGTTCGAACCGTGCTGGATTGGCGCGGAGCGCTCGCCATCGGAGCCGTCCTCGCGATCGGGATCGGGCTTCTGGCGCGGCGCAAACATCCCGGGCCCGATCGTTCCTAGGAGGCGGACCGGGTTATCACGACCGCGCCGAGCCTCGGCCTCCGGCCGGTCGGAAGGCCGTCCGGTATACTCAATCGCCTGCCGAGAGGCGTCCCGAGGGATCCATCGGCCGATCTCCAGTCTGTCACAGGAGCCGTTCGTGATCGATCCCACCGCACGGGTGCACGTGTCCGCCGACCTCGAAGCCAACGTGTCGATTGGCCCGCGGACGAGTGTCTGGCACCGGGCGGTGCTTCGAAACGGCGCCAGCCTGGGGGCCGAGTGCATCATCGGTCGCGACGCCTTCATCGACGAAGGCGTGCATCTCGGCGATCGAGTCAAGGTCCAGAACGGAGCGCTCGTATATCACGGCGTCTCCGTCGGCAACGGCGTCTTCATCGGCCCCGGCGCGATCCTGACCAACGACCGCCACCCGCGGGCAATCACCGCCACCGGCGAGCTTGCTCGTGGCGATGACTGGACCGTCAGCCCAATCGAGCTCCACGACGGTTGCTCGATCGGCGCGGGTGCCGTCGTCGTGGCCGGCACCACGATCGGGCGTTTCGCCACGGTCGGCGCCGGCGCCGTCGTTACTCGCGACGTCCCCGACTTCGCTCTCGTGGCCGGCAACCCCGCCCGCCGCCTCGGCTGGGTGTGCGCCTGCGGCGCCCGTCTCAACGACGAGACCGGTCGCCCCGCCACCCCCAACCCCACCCCCGACGCGTCTCTCGGCTGCCCACGCTGCGGCCGCGGATACGCCTTCAACCCACAGAGCGGCGCGCTCGAGGAGCGGCCGGCTTCGAACCGAGGAGTCCCAGCATGATCCCTCCTGCGCGCCCCGATCTCGGCCCCGAGGAGACGGCCGCCATTGCCGAAGTCCTCGCCAGCGGCATGATCGCGGGGGGCCGCAAGGTCGCCGAGCTCGAGGAACGATGGGCGAAGTTCTGCGGCGCCAAGCACGCCATCGCCATGTCGAACGGCACGGTCGCCCTGATGTCGATCTTCGCCGGCCTCGGCCTGGGGCCCGGCGATGAAGTGATCACCGTCTCGCACACCTTCAACGCGACGGTCAGCTCGATCCTCTTCACCGGCGCCTTGCCGGTCTTCATCGACATCGAGCCGGACACCTACTTGATGGACGCAGGCCGGATCGAGGCCGCCATCACCCCTCGGACTCGAGCGATCTGCCCCGTCAGCCTCTTTGGCGTGGTCGCGGACATGGACGCCATTCAAGCGATCGCCGACCGCCACGGGCTGGTGGTCGTCGAGGATGCCTGCCAGGCCCACGGTGCGATGTATCGTGGCCGGCGCGCCGGCAGTTTCGGCTACGCAGCCTTCAGCTTGTACGCCACCAAGAACATGACCACGGCCGAAGGCGGGTTCATCAACACCAACGACGACCGCCTCGCCGACTGGCTCAATCTCTACCGCAACCAGGGCATGCGCCAGCGCTACCACCACGAGATCCTCGGTTACAACTTCCGAATGACCGACATCGCGGCGGCGATCGGGCTCGTCCAGCTCGACAAGCTCGAGCGGAATACGGCCCGCCGCCAGGCGATCGCGCGGCGTTACGACGAGGCCTTCGCCGACCTGCCCGTCCAGCTGCCGGTCTCTCCCGAGGGGCGGACTCACGTCTACCACCAGTACACGCTCTCGGTCGGACCGGCCCGCGACCAGATCGTCGACGAGATGAAGGAAGCCGGCGTCATCTGCGGCATCTACTACCCGATCCCCTGCCACAAGGCGCCCTACATCCTGGAGCTGGGGATCGAGGCGGACCTGCCGGTGACCGACTACGCGGCGGCGACCAGCATCTCGCTGCCGATGTACCCCGGCCTGACCGAGGCTGAGCAGGACCAGGTCATCGCGTCGCTCAGGGCATCGGTCGGGCGCCACGCGGTCGCGGCGGCCGAGAGCCGACGGTGAGCGCGCCCCTCCGGCTCGGCCTGGCCGGACTGGGCTCCATGGGCCGCAACCACTTACGGGTCATCTCGAGCCACCCGGACACGATTCTCGCGGCCGTCGCCGACCCGACCGCCGAGGTGCTGGAGGCCGTGGTGGCGCAGACCGGCGCTCAAGGCTTCGCAGATCCGCTGGCGATGATCGCCACGACCGATATGGACGGCGTCGTCGTGGCGGCGCCGACGAACAATCACAGCGCCCTGGCCCTGGCGGCCATCGAGCGGGGCCTGCCGGTCCTGGTCGAGAAGCCGCTCGCCGCCACCGTCGACGACGCCATCGCCATCGTCTCCGCCGCGCGGAAGCGCGGCGTTCGCGTCCAGGTCGGCCACGTGGAGCGGTACAACCCGGCAGTGCTCGAGATGGGCCGGCTCATTCGCGCGGGCTGGCTGTCGACGATCTACGCCATCACCAGTCGCCGCGCTGGCCCGTTCCCGGCCCGCATCCGCGACGTGGGCGTGACCATCGATCTCGGGACGCACGACGTCGACATGCTGTCCTGGATCGCCGGCGAGCGGCCCGTCCGGGTCTATGCCGAAACCTCACAGCGCATCCACGCCACGCACGAGGACCTCACCTTCGGCCTGATGCACTTTCCGTCGGGAGCCACAGGGTTCCTGGACGTCGACTGGCTCACTCCCGCCAAACGCCGCAGCCTCGTCGCCGTCGGCGAGGAAGGCATGTTCGAGCTCGACTACCTGACCCAGAGGCTGACCTTCACCCGCTCCAACGTCGAGCGGCCGCAGACGATCGCCGGCTACGCCACAACCTTCACCGGCGACATGGCCGAGATTCCCGTCGTCAGCGTGGAACCGCTGCGAGCCCAGCTCGACGAGTTCGTGCGCGTCTTGCGGACCGGCGATCGGCCGTACGTGGACGGCGAGGACGGGCTCTGGGCGGTGGCGATTGCCAATGCTCTCCTGACTGCCGCGGCGGAGCGCCGCCCGATCGACCTGTCGGACCTACCTTCGAGGCTGAACGCCGAATGACTATCGTCTCGAGTCCTACGCGCGTACCGAGCTTCCTGGGCGGCGCCATCACGCCCCCCATCAATCCCTGCGCCCACGGCAAGCCGCGGTTCGTGTCGCCCTGGGTGGGCGAGGCGGGTACGGTCGGGCGGGCCGTGGTCGTGGGCGCCGGCAAGATGGGCCTGCCGCTGGCTGTACAGTTCGCCCGCCACGGCTGGGACGTGACCGCGGTGGACGTCAACCCCGACGTCGTCGCCGCCGTCAACGCCGGTCGCTCGCACGTGGCCGAGGAACCGGGCCTGGCCGAGGGAGTGGCGGAGGTTCACGCCGCCGGCCGCCTGCGCGCCAGCGCCGACGCCGCCGCGGCCGTCCGCGGGGCGGACGTGGCGGTCCTCATCGTGCCGGTCATGCTCGACGACGCCCACCAGCCGGACTACCGCTACATGGATTCGGCCGTGGAGTCGATTGCCGGCGGGGTCCATTCCGGACTGACGGTGATCTTCGAGACCACTCTCCCCGTCGGGGACACGCGCGGTCGGTTCCTGCCGCGCCTCGAGGCGGCGGGCGGTTTGGTCGGCGACGAGAACCTCTTCGTCGCCTTCTCGCCCGAGCGGCTCTATTCGGGCGCCGTCTTCGCCAATCTGGCGACGTATCCCAAGCTCGTCGGCGGCATCGGGACGGAATCCACTCGACGCGCCGCCGTCTTCTACGATTCCGTCCTCGACGCCGAGATCGTGGCCATGAGCGGCGCCGAGGCGGCCGAGTTCAGCAAGCTCGCCGATACCACCTACCGCGACGTGAACATCGCCCTGGCCAACGAGTTCGCCCGCTTCGCCGACCGAGCCGGGGTGGACGTCCAGGAAGTCATCGCCGCGGCCAACAGCCAACCGTACTCGCACATCCACCAGCCGGGCATCGGCGTCGGCGGACACTGCATTCCCGTGTATCCGCACCTGCTGCTCAGCCGCGCCCCCGACCTGGAGGTCGTGGCGACGGCCCGGCGGACCAACGACGGGCAGCTGGGCGCGGTCATCAAGACACTCGAGTCGCAGCTCGGCGGCTTGGACGACGTTCCGATCCTCGTCCTGGGGCTGACTTACCGCGAGAACGTCAAGGAGCTGGCGTACTCGCGGGCCCTGCCCCTGATCGACCGCTTGTCGTTTCACGGGGCCGAGGTCTGGGCCTACGATCCGCTCCTCTCGAACGAAGAGATAGAGCACAACTGCGCCACGCCCTACACCTGGGGTCAGCCGGCATCGTTTCGGGCCATCGTGACTCAGACCGGCGACGGGCTCTGGCGGTCGCTCGATTTTGCGCTCTTCCCCAAGCTCGAGGTTCTCTTCGACGGCCGCAACAGCCTGCGGGAAGTGGAGCTGCCGGAGAAGGTGCGCTACTTCGGGGTCGGGGTTCAGGCCGCAACGCGGCGCCGAGCCGCCACCACCTCGTAGCGGGCACCAACGGTGCGACTCGTCAGCGTCGTCGGTACGCGGCCACAGCTCATCAAGGCCGCCGCGCTGCAGCCGCTGCTCCGCCGCCACCACGAGGAGATCTTCGTGGACACGGGCCAGCACTACGACGACGCAATGGCGGGCAACTTCTTCGGTGAGCTTGGCCTGGCGCGGCCGGACCACGCCCTCGGAATCGGTGGCGGCGGCCACGGCGACCAGACCGGCCGGATGCTCATCGCACTGGAGCCCCTGCTCGAGGCTGCCAGGCCGGAAGCTGTCGTCGTCTTTGGCGACACAAACTCGACCCTGGCCGGAGCCCTCGCCGCGGCCAAGCTCGGCATCCCGGTCGCCCATATCGAAGCCGGGCTGCGCAGCTTCGACAGACGCATGCCGGAGGAGTTGAATCGCGTCGTGGCGGATCATCTCTCCCGCTGGCTCTTCGCCCCGACGCCGGCCGCCGTCGCCAACCTGGCGATCGAAGGGATCACCGCCGGCGTCTTCGAGGTCGGCGACCTGATGCTCGACCTGGCGGCCCGAGTCTCCGCGGACGTCAAGGATCCCGCCGTGCTCGCCGCGATCGCCGCGCGGTTGAACCTGCCGATCGCGACCGGCCGCTTCCTCTTCGCCACCGTCCACCGAGCCGAGAATCGGAGCATCGCGGCCATGACTGCCTGGACCTCCCTGCTGGGCGCGGTCGCGACGCCGGATCGGCCGGTCTTCCTGGCGCTCCATCCCGGAACGAAGACGGCGCTACAAGCCGCGGGGATCGCCCTGCCGCGGAACGTCATCGTCATCGAGCCCCAGGGCTACAGCACCTCGCTGGCACTGCAGCTTCACGCCGCCGCCGTCCTGACCGACTCGGGCGGAGTCCAGCGCGAGTCGGCCTGGCTGGGCGTTCCGTGCCTGGTTCTTCGCGACACGACCGAATGGGTCGAGACGGTGGGCGGCCACGGCAGCTCGGCAGTGCTCGTCGGACTCGATCGAGAGACCGCCGTCCGCGAACTCGACGCTCGCGCGCCGCAGGCTCGATCGGCCCAGCAGGCCACCGAACGCGCGGCCGCCCTGCATCTGGTGGGGGCCGGAGCCGCCGCACGGATCTCGAACGCCCTACAGACGAGCCCGCGGGAAATGGGAGCGTGAGCGCCGTGGGGAAGCGACCGCCGATCTGCATGATCGTCCACGCCTATTACGAGGAGGACCCGCGCGTCCGCCGGGAGGCCGAGTCTCTCGTCGCCGACGGCTGGGAAGTGGACGTCTTCGGGTTGCAGCATCCGGGCGACCCGTCCACCGCCACCATCGACGGCGTGAACCTGCGGCGACTCCCGGTTCGCCGCCACCAGGGCGCGGGTTTGCCGGTGTACCTGGCCGAGTACGGGATCTTCTTGACCCGAGCGCTCTTCGCGGCCACCAGAGCCCATCGCCGCCGCCATTACGGCATGGTCCAGGTTCACTCGCTGCCGGACTATCTGGTGTTCGCGGCGCTGCCCCTCAAGATGGCCGGCGTGCCGATTCTGCTGGACCTCCACGAAGCCATGCCCGAGTTCTTCCGGGGCCGCTTCCCCAAGGCGGCGAACCCGATCTCGTACAAGCTCCTGCTGCTCCAGGAACGGATCTCGATCGGCCTGGCCAACGAGCTGCTCACGGTCAACGAGCCGCTCGCCGAGCGGCTGCGCAAGCGCGGCGCCGACCCGGAGCGGCTGACCGTGGTGATGAACAGCCCCGATCTGAGGCTCTTCGACACGGCCGTCCACCCGGGCCGCAGATTCATGGCCGACGGCGTGCTTCGTCTCGTTTACGCGGGCGCGATCACGCCCACGTACGAGCTGGACGTGGTGCTGCGCGCCGTGGCGGCCCTGCGCCGGGACCGCCCCGAGCTGAGGGTCGTGGCCACTCTCTATGGTCGTGGCGATGCGGAGGACTCGCTCAAGGCGCTGGCCGAGGATCTGGGGATCGCCGACAGCGTGGAGATGCCGGGCCGCATCCCGGTCAAAGCCGTGGCGACCGCCGTCGCGGGCGCCGACATCGGCATCGCCGCGACTCGCCTGGATTCGTACTCCGAGGTCAGCCTCTCCACCAAGATTCTCGAGTACGGAACGATGGAGAAGCCCGTCGCCGCCACTCGCCTGCCGACCGTCGAGTTGTACTTCGGCCAGGAGACGCTTTCGCTGTACGAACCCGGCGACGCCGAGTCCCTGGCGAAGGTGATCCTGCACCTCGTCGACGATCCGGCGGACCGCGACGAGCGCGTGGCGCGGACCGCCCGACGCGTTGATGAGCTCAGCTGGGCCCACCAATCGGTGGCCTATCACGCTGTGGTGGAGCGGCTGATCTCCGGCCGGCCCGGCAAGCGCAAGAGTCGCCCTTCGGCCGGATGAGCCATCAGCCCGCTTTCAGGACCGGGCCCTCTTCGATATCGCACACTGCCGCTGCTGCCGGCCAAAGCCGCGTCCCCTACCGGGCGCGCGGTGGAATGCGGTAGCATACGGCCTCGTCACCCCGGCGCGTCTCGCTGGGACCAGTTCATGCCAGGACGCACAGATGACCTTCCGGCCACCCGCTACGAAACCCACGCGCCGCCGAACCCGCCAGTTGGACACGCGGCGCACCATCTTCCTCAACATTGCCTTTGGATTCGCCAGCGTGGCGGCCGTGGCTTTGCTGGGAGGCGTGCTGTTCGCAAACTGGTACGCGGACCACGGCGCCCCGATCGCGTCAGTCAACGGCGTGGCCATCAGCAAGGACGCGGTCCGCGACCGCGCCGCGGTGAACATGGCCCGCTTCGACCGCCTGACCGCGGACTACGAGGTGCTCCGCAATCAGGGCCGTATCACCCAGGACGAGTACTCGTCCTTGTCGAACGCCCTGGCAGCGAACGAGGATCCCACGACCGTCTACCAGAATGCTCTGAATCAACTGACCCAGGAGCAGGCGGTCCAGCAGTACGCCGACAAGCACGGCATCAAGGTCACCGACGCCGACGTCGACGCTCAGATCGCGGAGGACGGCACGCAGGCCGAGATGCGCCACGTGATGGTCATCGAGGTCGACCCGACTCCCACTCCGCCCTCGTCGATCCCCACCGCGGAACAGCTGGCCGCTGCCCAGAAGAAGGCCCAGGACTACGTCGATTCGATCAAGTCGGGCGGCAAGAAGTGGGCCGATGTCAGCACGGAGACTAGCGCCGCCGGAAACATCGGCGCCCAGGGCACCTCGGGCGATCTCGGGCTTTCGACCAGGGATGCCCTCGGGCTCGACCCCGCGCTGGTCGACGCCATCTTCAATCTGAAGAACGTCAACGACGTCACCGCGGTCGTCAATTGCGACGACGGGCTGTACCGCTTCGCCACAGTCACCTCGATCGTCGCCGCGAACAAGGACAGTGGCTGGAAGGACGCGATCGGGCAGACGGCGAGCGGCGACGCCTATCGCAGCTCCGCCCGAGCTGAGGCCCTAACCAGCGCGGTCAAGAATTCGATCGAGAGCCAGCTCGTATCCGGCCCGACGACCCAGCGCCACGTCCTCGAGATCGAGGTCTCGCCGGGCTACGGCCAGCTGGGCGACGGACCCGAGTACAAGCTCAAGATCATGGTCTTCGCCCCCAATCACCTCACCGCCTCGGCCTCGTCCCTCCCCTCCACCGACCAGGCCTGGGTCGACGCCAAGACGCGGGCCGACGCCGCCGTGGCCGCCCTCAAGAGCGATCCGACGAAGTTCGGCACCCTGGCGCGCGACACGACGAACAACGACGACCCGTACGTCGCCAGCGGCGGCGGAGAGCTCCCCTGGATCCCCGGGCCGACAATCTCGGACGACCCCTCGAGTGGCACCGCGCTGGGATTGCCCAGCCTGAGGCTGGCCGTCGCGCAGCCAGGCCTGGCTCCGGGCATCATCGGCCCCATCCTCGAGCAGACGATGGGCTACGTCGTCGCGGACTACGAAGGCACGCGCCCGGCTCCGGCCCAGCGCATCGCCGACGCTCAGATCATGCTCGCCACCGGCGCGGATTTCGCGACAGAGGTGGCGCAGTATTCCGAGGCCGCGGACGCCGTCAAGGGCGGCGACATGGGTTGGGTTTCGCGCTACCTCCTCCCCACGGAACTCGAGGCCGCGATCTTCCAGACCCCCGTCGGCGGCACGAGCCGAGTGATCCAGAACAGCAACGGCTACTGGATCTTCAAGGTCCTCGCCGAGGAGACCAGGACGGCCGACGCCGCACAGCAGGCGAGGTTGAAGTTGGTCACGTTCAACGCCTGGTTGATCGAATTGACCGACGCCGCCAACGTCTGGACCGACACGGCCGCCCTGACGGCGCTCACCCCCGCCGCGACACCGCAGGGATAACCCGGCACCGTAGGGGTAACGTAGGACAAAGTGCTCGACGCGCTCGTCGCAGAGGCCCGAATTCGCTGGGGGCTCGATCCCTCGGCAGGTCTGCAGGTCGTTGCGCCGGAACGTCTGGCCACGTTTCCGGTCGAGCCTTCGCGCCCGCTGCTCCTGGTGCCGCTCGACGTGTTCCGCGGGGTTGATGGCGCGAGCGCGGAGCCGCTTCCCGGCCGTCACGCGCCATCCGACCAGACCGCTCTTGCCGTGCTGGCACGCCTGTACCCCGCCGATCATGTCGTCGGTCGCATCGGCGTGGCCGAGACGACGACCGTGGGCGAGCTCACGTCCGGCGCTTTCGGCGGCGCCCTGTACCTGGGTCCCGCGGCTCCGGAGCTCGCTCCTGCCGGTCCGTGGGCCCTGCCCTGGATCGCCGAACGGCTGCGGCGCCCCGACGGCTGCCCGTGGGATCGCGAGCAGACCCACGTCTCGCTGAAGAAGCATCTGCTCGAGGAGGCGTACGAGGTCTACGACGCCCTCGGCGACGAAGCCACGCCGGAGCTCGCCGGCGAGCTCGGCGACCTACTGCTGCAGATCGTCCTCCACGCCCAGCTCGCGGCCGAGGCCGGCGTATTCGACATGACCGACGTCCAGGCGGAGATCGGGCGCAAGATCGTCCGGCGCCACCCGCACGTATTCGGCGACGCCCAGGTCAAGACCGCCGGCGACGTCAACCGACAGTGGGAGCAGATCAAGCGGGCCGAGCGCGAGGAGGCCGCCGAACGGGCGTCCGACCGGGCCGCCGAACCCGCAGAGGTCCGAAGCGCCCTCGACGGCATCTCCCGGTCGATGCCCGCCCTGGCCGCCGCGCAAGAGATGCAGGAGCGCGCGGCCCACCTCGGCTACGACTGGCCCGACATCGTCGGCGTGATCGACAAGATTCACGAGGAGCTGGCCGAGCTGGACGCCGCCGCGACCCCGCAGGAGAAGCGCGAGGAGGTCGGCGACCTGCTCCTCGTCGTCACGAACCTGGCCCGCCGCCACGGCGTCGAGGCCGAGGACGCACTGCGGGCCGCGGCCGAGAAGTTCCGTTCCCGTTTCCGCCGAGTGGAGCGGATGGCCCGCGAGCGCAACGTCCAGCTGCACGATCTGGGGCTGGTCGAGCTCGACGCGCTGTGGGATGCTGCGAAGGTCGAGGAGCGGACTGCCGCCGGGGCGCGGCCCGAAGCGGACGCCAGCTCGGCGAACGGCGAGGAGGCCGAACGATGACGATCGGGGCTCAACCCATCAAGCGCGCCGATGGACGTATGCCGGGCGACCTGCGTCCGATCTCGATGACGCTCGGCGTCCAGAAGTGGGCCGAGGGCTCGTGCCTGATCAAGCTCGGCGGCACCGAGGTGCTGTGCGCGGCCACGATCGAGGACAAGATCCCGCCGCATCTTCGAGGCAAGGGCACCGGCTGGGTCACGGCCGAATACAGCATGCTGCCGCGGGCAACCAGCGAGCGCAGCATCCGCGAGGCCACCAAGGGCAAGGTGGGCGGTCGCACATACGAGATCCAGCGCCTGGTCGGGCGCTCGCTGCGGGGCGTGGTCGACATGGCCAAGCTCGGAGAGCGGACGATCACCGTGGACTGCGACGTGATCAACGCCGACGGCGGGACGCGAACCGCTTCGATCACCGGCGGCTGGGTCGCGCTGGCCGCAGCGCTGACCACGTACGGCATGGAGCGCTGTCTGATCGGACGCGTGGCCGCCGTGAGCGTCGGAATCCTGGGCGGCCTGATCTGCCTGGATCTGGACTACTCCGAGGACTCCAAGGCGGACGTTGACTTCAATGTCGTGGCGACGGACGCCGGGCGGTACGTCGAGCTGCAGGGGACGGCCGAAGGCAAGCCGTTCGAACGGGCGGACGTCGACCGCATGCTGGACATGGCGGCCGGCGGCCTGGAGCGCCTCTTCGCCGCGCAGGCCGAGGCGCTCGCCTCGGTCAAACGCTAGCGCCGGTGGCAGGAGCTTCGACCGGCGCCGGGGCGATAGGCTCGCGCCTTCTGGTGGCCACTCGTTCCACGCATAAGCTTCGCGAGCTGCGAGAGCTGCTGGGCCCGTTGCGGACGGAGATGGTCTCTCTCGAAGATATCGGCCTCCCGGGCGATGCGATCGAGGACGGCGACACCTTCGAATCAAACGCGGCCAAGAAGGCTCGCTTCTTCGCCGCGCTCTCCGGCCTGCCCACTCTGGCCGACGATTCCGGGCTCGAGGTGGACGCGCTGGGCGGAGGACCCGGCGTGCGAACGCGGCGCTACGCCGGTGAGAACGCCACTGACGAGGAGAACAACGCCAAGCTGCTACGTGACCTGGCCGGGCTCGCGCCGGAGCGGCGCACGGCGCGCTACCGCTGCTCCCTGGCGCTGGCGCTACCGGAAGCCACGGGTCCGCGAGGAGGGATCCCCTTGAGGTTTGCGCACGGAACCCTCGAGGGCCGCATCGCGTCCGCGCCCCGGGGCGGCGGCGGATTCGGCTACGACCCGATCTTCGAGCCGGCCGTGGAGCCGCCCGGCGGCCGAACTCTCGGCGAGTGGACGGCCGAGGCCAAGAACCGCATCTCGCACCGCGGCCGCGCCGCGCGCCGCATGCACGCGATCCTGGCCGCCCTCGGCTTCTGAGCGCGAAGCGCGTTTGGCGGGTCGCTTCGAGGGTTGGCCGGCCGCGCGGCGCGCGCCAGGGACCCGGCGCGGCAGCTTGCCGGCGGCCGTCGAGGCCACCGGACGCTCAGGTCTGGAGGGCAGGGGCGAACGACGCCATCTGGCAGGCGGGCGTCGTGCCGCAGATGAAACGCTCTTCGAAGCCGACCGGAGTGGCGATGACCACGCGCCAGAGCGTCGGGTAGTCGCGGAGGCAGAGCTGGCATTGCCAGCCCGATCGCCTGCCGGGGGGCGGGCTTCCGAGCGGGACTTCGGCCGCGGTCGGCCAGGCCGTTCTCGGCGCGGAGACCGCTGGGTAGACGGACGCCGGAGGCGGTGGCGGGGGCGGACCCTTGGGCTGGGCCGGCACGGGCGGGCGAGTGGCAACGGGCGCGGACGCGACGGGCGCGGGGCCGGCCTCCGCGACGACCTCCGGTTCGACCGGCTTCTCCGGCACGGCGACCCAGAGCGGCGTCTGGCCGACCTTCGTTCGGAAGTCAAAGCCGCACTTCGGGCACACGCCAAGCACGACGTCGCGCATCAGTTCGGCGCAGCTCGGGCAGAAGGTGACGACGCGTTCGTCTGCCTCCATCCCCTGGCAGCGAGTGCAGACGTAGGCCGGGTCCAGGCGTTTCAGCTTGAATACCTGGCCCAGCACGAACGTCGGCGAGATCCCCTTGGAGCTGATCGTGGCGCCGACGCCGGCAACGATGTCGCCGATCTTCTCGTTGCGAGCGGCGATGCGTTCGTAATCGGGGTTCGTGATCTTGTCCAGCCGGCAGCTGCGGCAGGTGTGCAGAGTCCGCAGCGGCAGCTCGGCGCGGATCTGCGCCTGCTGGCTGAGGAATTCGAAGACCTGCCGTTGGTCGTCCGAGACCTCGATCAGAACCGCCCGGCCGGCGGTCGCCGTCAGCTGCCGCTCCACCTCCGCCGCGAACGCCTCGACGTCAGGGGCCAGGTTCGGCTGCAGCGGGTCGGGGTGCGAAGCGACCATGACCGCGATCCCGAGAGCTGCCTGCGTTTCGGCCAGCGTGCGGAAGGCCATCCCGGCGGAGGACCGGAACGTGACCGAATCGACGCCCTTCCAGGCGGAGGGCGTCTTGTCGGTCGAGCCGTCGAGAGCCTTGCCGGCCAGGTCGACCGCGCCTGCGCTGACCCTGGCGCTGATAGCGTTGCTCCCCTCCAGAACTCCGATCTCGGCGGCGCGACTCCAGAACCGCGCTTCACCGAACGACTGGGCGGCAGCCGGATCCAGCCGGGCCAGGGCCAGGTCCACTCGGCGTTGCACCTCGTCGAAGATCTCGCGGTACTGGCGGTTGACACCCCAGGTCTTGCCGAACAGGCTGCGGATGTTGTCGGTCAGATGGGCGACCACCGCGCGACCGTTCGGCGTCGGCGCGACTTCGAAGATCGCCAGAACCGGCATCGCCTTCTTGAGCATCAGCGAGGTGCCGAGCAGGTTGCCGCGCTTGGCCTCGATTCGGGTGAGCTGGTCGACCGTGATCTGGAAGCCGAGCTCCTCCAGCGCCTGGGCGATGGCGCGGCGGAGATCGATCGAGGAGGCGGAGAGGGTACGCTCGAAATCGAGCCCGACGGTGGCCATTCGCTCCCTTCTTCCTGCCGCCCATGTTCCGGAGCGCCCGGCCCCGGCTTCAGCACGGATCGTACCGGCCCGCCACGACGCCCGCCAGGTGCTCGTGATGAGAACCCATCTGGTGGGCGCCGTATGATTGACGCTGTTCGGGGTGTGGCCTAGCGGCAAGGCACGTGCTTTGGGAGCACGAGATCGTGGGTTCGAATCCCACCGCCCCGACCACCTCTCCACGTGCTCATGGTGATGGGCCACTCCCATCGGGGAGCCCCAGCGCGTCAACCCATCGTGCTCCTCTTGCCTGGAGGGATTTGCGGTGAACAACCTCATCTTCGGGAATCAGGATCCCCAGAAGATCGGGGGTGCGATCGAAGAGAAGGTCCGCGGTTCCGTAGGTGCGACGACGCCGGTGCCCTTTGAGATCGAGGAGGGCGGCCTGGGCAAGGCGAATGTCGCCAGCGTGCTGTCCGATATCGGATCGGCCCTCAACGGCGGTCGGACGAGCCGGCTGTTCGGGTACAAGTTCACGCTGCCCGCGCCGTGGCCGACCAGCCTCCACGTGTGGGTGGAGCGGCAGGGCGTCGGCGCATACACGGGCCCGCTGCTCTACAGCGCCACGTTCGGGAAGCCGGTGGCAGGCGAGATCACGATCGAGGGCCACAAGTCGTTCGGGACGCCCAAGTTCCTGGGCGATCCCACTGTGGCGGGCAAGCTGAACGCCGCCAAGGACCTGGCCAAGCGCGTCGACAAGCTGCTGCGGTCCGAGACCGAGATGGGCGCCATCACGGTCAAGGCGCCTCGAACCTTCAAGCTCGCGCCCGAAGCCGGCGGATCGGTGCTCGTCCTGGGCACGCTGCCGCGGATGACCTCGATGGGCATGAGCGCGGAGGTCGACGCGGGCGAGTTCCTGGCGATCGCGGCGGCCATCGAGGCCGCGCTCTGAGCTGAGGGCCGGCGCGCGAGACTCGAGGCGGCGGGAACTCAGTCGCGGCGCTGCCAGAGATTCGAAATCGGCTCGCCGCGTCCGGCGATGGCTGCGATCTGCTCGACGCGGGCGGCCCGGGTCTGAGGCCTCCTGGCCTGGTAGACCCAGGCGAGGGCGCTCCTGCGGACCGACACCGAGCTGGCGTCGAACAGCTCCCGCGCCCCCCGTCGCTCGGCGAGAGCCGCGGCCAGGTCGTCGGGCACGACAAGCGCGTCTATCGCATCCAGCGACTCCCACGATCCGTTGGCGCGGGCGAGCTCCACGGCCTGGCGGCCGGCGTCGGTCATGAGGCCGGCGGCCTCCAGTCGAGCCACGCGCTCCTTGTTCGAACGCGCCCACGTGCTCCTGGGCCGGCGCGGCGCGAACCACAGCATCGTGCGCTCGTCATCGACTCGGCCCAGGACGCCGTCGACCCAGCCGAAGCACAGGGCCTCCTCGACGGCCTCCTCGTAGGAGACGGTGGCCGTGCCCGTCCGCTTCTTCCAGGCGACGAACCAGACGCCCGAGTCCCGGCGGTGGTGTTCGGCCAACCAGGCTCGCCAGGCGGCCCTGGATTCGGGTTGGACGCGAAGTTCGTCGGCCATGGCGTCAGTATCGGGTGCGCCGGCAGAGACGTCACGGACGGCGGCACGCCTCCGGTGCGGGCGGCTCGAACGCTATGCTCCACCCGTGAGCGAGCTTTCATTTCCAGACGGGTTTCTTTGGGGGACGGCCACCGCCGGACACCAGGTGGAGGGCGACAACTCGAACAGCGATTGGTGGGCGTTCGAGCACAAGCCCGGCACGCCATGCAAGGAGCCGAGCGGCACAGCCATCGAGCACTACAAGCGCTACCCGCGCGACATCGCGCTTCTTGCGAGTCTCGGCTTCAACACCTACCGCTTCTCCGTGGAGTGGCCCCGGATCGAGCCGGTCGAGGGCGAGTTCGACCAGGCCCAGCTGGACCATTACCGCAACATGGTCGATCTCTGCGGCGAGAGCAAGCTCATCCCGATGGTCACCCTCAATCACTTCACCCTGCCGCAGTGGCTCGCCGAGCGTGGCGGCTGGCTTGCGCCCTCGATTCCGATGCTCTTCGAGCGGTTCACCCGCCGCGTCGTGGAGGCGCTCGGCGACAAGGTCGAGTGGTACTGCACGCTGAACGAGCCCGGCATGGTAGCCCTCGGCGGTTACGGCGGCGGATTCCCCTTCCCGCCGGGACTCACCGGTGTAGACAACTTGAAGGCCGCGATCGCCAAGCTCGTCGAGGCTCACAAGCTCTCGCGAGCCGCCATCAAGGAGATTCGCCCCAACGCGAAGGTCGGCCTGACCAACGCCATGCAGGAATGGGAGTCGAATGCGGGCGGCGCAGCGATCATGAGGTATGCCCGCCGCCTGGGCGAGGACTACTTCCTCGAGGCCGCGGTCGACGACGACTTCATCGGCGTTCAGACGTACAGCCGCGTCAAGCTCGAGATGCCCCGAATCGCCGGCATCTTCGCCTCGATCGCGCTGGCAATTCCGGCGGTGGAGAAGGCCCTCGTCGGACGTGTCATAGCGAAGCAGCGAGAGAGCGGTCTGGACTTCACCCACGATCGGGAAATGCGGCGAACTCAGATGGGTTGGGAGTATCGACCCGGGGCCGTAGCCGCCACGGTCCGGCGTGTGGCGCAGGTCCTGCCGGGCAAGCCGATCGTCGTCACCGAGCACGGAGTCGCCACCTCGGACGACGCCGAGCGCATCGAGTTCATCACCGACGGGCTCCGCTCCCTCCACGCAGCGATCGCGGACGGCATCCCGCTCCAGGGCTATATCCACTGGAGCGCCTTCGACAACTTCGAGTGGGCCAGCGGCTACGCCATGGAATTCGGGCTGATCGCGGTCGATCGAAAGACGCAGGAACGGACCGCCAAGCCCTCGGCTCGGTTCCTCGGCGAGATCGCCAGGACGAACCGGCTGCCGCTGCCCAGGTAGGAGCGGTCGGAGCCTCCCGAGAACCTGGGACGTAGCACACCGAACCAGGAGGCCCCAGAGCCCTCCCGACCGCACCGGCGCACATGGTGCGAGCTGGCACCGAGAGTCTGGTCGCAGACAGCCGAGGGTTCATATCGGCACTAATATGGGCCCGCATCGCGGCTTGAGTCTTCGCCGCGCCCTAGTCAGAGGCCATGCCAGCCGTCGAGCCTCTCCTGGCGATATTGGCGGTGGCCACCGTCGTACTTGTGGTCTTGGCCGCCCTGCTCGCGGCCGCCCTGACGGGGCGAGGGCCGCTGTACGGCCGCTTCCTGGTGATCGAGCGGCAGCGACCCCTGACCGACTATCTGGCAGCTCCTCCCGAATCGGTTCCTGTCGACGGCGGCGCATCGTCGACCGTTCGGCTCCTGACGCGGGAGCGTCGTCCGGAGACGCAGAGCGAGGCTCTGGCACGGCGCGCCACTCGCCCTTCGGACGACGAGCTGGACGAGGTCCTTCGGGGCTCCTTCGCGGCCGATACGTTCAACCGGGCCGCTCGGGTCCTGGCCTGGTCGTTCATTCTGGCCGTGCTGGTCATCGTTTCGGTCAGTCAGCTGTGGCAGCCGGTCCAGCCGCAGATCTTCGTCACGTTGGCCCTGGCCGGAACTTTCATCCTGGTGGTCCACGAACTGATGCCGACGGGCGGACTCGGAAAGTTGCGCGTGATACTGGAGGGGAGCGCGGCGATCGTCTTCCTGACGATGCTGGTCCTTCTCACCGGCAACTCGTCGAGCCCCTTCTTCTTTCTCTACCCGCTGCTCGTGGGCGGGGCGGCGCTCATGGTCTCGCCGCTGATCACGCTTCTGCTGACCGTGATGGCGGTCGTGGCCTACGCCGTCGCGGCTTTCTCCGGCCCGCTCGACGGCGAGACCGCCCGCGAGACGCTCGCTCGGGTCGGCATCAACCTCACGGCCATGATGCTGCTCGCCTACGCCGGCATGGTCATCTCGCGCGTGCAGGCCCGCACTCGCGACACCGCGATTCGACTGTCGACGGTCGACTCGCTGACGGACCTCTACAACCGGGCTTTCCTCTTCAACTCGGTCGATCGCGAGATCCATCGAAGCCGCCGCTTCAGTCGGGGCTTCTGCCTGCTGATGATGGATCTCGACGGCCTCAAGTGGATCAACGACCGCTACGGCCACTACCAGGGCGACCGGGTCCTCCGGGGCGTGGCCGAGATCATCCGCTCGGGGCTGCGCGGCGTCGACGTCCCGGCGCGATACGGCGGCGACGAGTTCGTGGCGCTCCTGCCCGAGACCGATCCGGCGGGCGCCTACGTCGTCGCCGAGAAGATCCGGCAGGGCGTCAGCGACCTGCTGGTGGAGGCAGACGGGCAGCAGATCACGACGTCGCTCTCGATCGGAATGGTCTCGTACCCGGACGATGGGCAGACCGCGGACGAGTTGATGATCGCCGCCGACGAAGCTATGTACCTATCCAAGCGCCTCGGCAAGAACCGTGTCGTCGGCTATGCCGACCCTGGCGACATGCCGGCACCGGCGCTGCCGCTGACGTATCGACCGGTCGCATCGACGCTGGGCCTCCGGCCGCTGCCGCTCGAGGGCGAAATGCTCGGCGATCGGCCCGATCGAGACCGTGGCAATCGCGAAGAGCACGGCGGGGGCTGAGCGGCGCGGCTGAGGGGCGGCGGTGCGGCTGAGGGGCGGCGGGGGGCTGAGGGGCCCGGCGGGGGGCTGAGGGGCCCGGCGGGGGGCTGAGCGGCGCGGCTGAGGGGCGGCGGTGCGGCTGAGGGGCCCGGCTGAGGGGCCCGGCTGAGCGGTGCGCCGGCCGCGGTGTAGCATCCACGCCATGGCCGGCTTTTCGACTCGCGCTATCAAGGCGGCGACCAGTGCCCCGCGGGTGGATCAGGTTCCGTCGAGCGTGCCCATCTACCAGGCGGCGGCCTTCTCCACGGCCGACGCCGCGGAGCTCGGCGACGTCCTGACGGGTGCCGTCCCGGGCTATGCCTACAGTCGAATCGACAACCCGACGACCGCGGTCCTGGGCGCCGCCGTGGCCGAGCTCGAGGGGGCGGAGGCGGGCCTCGCCTTCGCGACGGGGATGGCCGCCATCCATGCCGCGATCGTGTCGGCGGTCCGGGCGGGCCAGACGATCGTCGCCACGCAGGCGGTCTACGGCACGACGCGCGATCTGCTGGTGCGCGTGCTGTCGGGCCTGGGGATCGCCACCGAATTCGTCGACCCGACGGACCTGGCCGCCGTCGACGCTGCCCTGGCACGAACCGGCGCGCCGGTGCTGTACGTCGAGACGATCTCGAACCCCACGATCGTGGTTTCGGACCTGGCGGCGCTGGCCGAGCTGGCGCACCGCCATGGCGCGCTCCTGCTGGTCGACAACACATTCGCTTCGCCCTACGGATGCCGGCCCATCGAGCTCGGTGCGGACCTGGTGATGCATTCCGCCACGAAGTACCTCTCGGGACACGGCGACGTTCTGGCGGGCGTCGTGGTCGGGAGCCGCGAGCGGATCGCGGCCGTCCGCCCGATCCTGGTAGACGTGGGCGGCGCCCTTGCGCCGCTTGCGGCGTTCCTGGTCCTGCGCGGCCTGCCGACGCTCGCGATCCGAATGGAGCGGCATACTGAAACGGCGACCGAGCTGGCGGCCTGGCTGGCGGGCCAGGATGGTGTCGAGCTGGTCCACTACCCCGGCCTGCCCGGCGATCCGAGCCACTCGGTGGCGATGCGGCAGCTGCACGTGTTCGGGGGGATGCTGGCGTTCGAACTCGCCGGCGGTCGCGAAGCGGGGCGGGCCTTCCTGGACGCAATGGTCGTGGCGGAGCGGACGGCCTCACTCGGCGCCGTGCGCACCATCACGACGCACCCGCCTTCCACCACTCACCGCCAGCTCGACGCGGCCGCGTTGCGCGCGAGCGGGATCGCCCCCGGACTGCTCCGCTGCTCGGTGGGACTGGAGGACGTGGACGATCTCCGCGCCGACTTCGAGTTGGGGCTGGCCGCGGCTCGGACAGCAATTCAGTCCGCGCCCGGAGGCTAGTCGGCCGCTGGCGGCCGCGGCCGCGGCCGACTGATAAAGGGTTTCATTTTCGGGACATTTTGGAGTCCTCAAGGGCCGAGGTCTTGGACACCCCCATTCAGTCCGGTAGCTTCTTCCTCGATCCTTGAATGAGGTTCCCTCGGCGGTCGACCATGGGGAATCCCGGAAGCCGCACACCATCCAACCCAGTCGATAGGAGTCGCAGTGACCGCTCGTCAGAATGCCATCGAGGCGATCGCCAACCACAAAGTTGCTTCCACTCAGGACTACCTCGAGCACACCGGCGAGGACATCTACGGCGAGTACGTCTTCGGAGAAGCCGCCCAGCGCCAGTACCTGGCCAAGCCGGTCTTCAAGAAGCTGCGCCGCACCATCGAAGGCCACGAGCCCTTCGATCTGGCCATCGCCGACGCCGTCGCCCAGGGTGTGAAGGAGTGGGCCATGGAACATGGCGCCTCCCACTACACCCACTGGTTCGTGCCCATGACCGGCGGTAGCGCCGAGAAGCACGACTCGTTCCTGAGCCCCACCGGCGAAGGCCAGACCATCGCCGAGTTCTCGGGCAAAGGCCTGGTGCAGGGCGAGCCCGACGCCAGCTCGTTCCCGTCGGGCGGCATCCGCTCCACCTTCGAGGCCCGAGGCTACACCGCCTGGGATGTCACGAGCCCGATCTTCCTGCAGGTCGAGCCCAACGGCGTGACCCTGACGATCCCCACCGGCTTCGTCTCGTACACCGGCGAGGCCCTGGACCACAAGATCCCGATGCTGCGCTCGCAGGAGGCCCTGGGCAAGCAGGCCCTGCGCGTNNCCCGAGCAGGAGTACTTCCTGGTCGACCGTCGTCTGGCTGAGCTGCGCCCCGACCTAATCCTCACCGGCCGAACCCTCTTCGGCGCCCCCTCGCCCAAGGGCCAGGAGCTCGAGGACCAGTACTTCGGCAGCATCCGCGAACGAATGCTGGCGTTCATGATGGACTTGGACCGCGAACTCTGGCGCCTGGGCATCCCGTCCAAGACTCGCCACAACGAGGTGGCTCCGGCCCAGTTCGAGATGGCCCCCGTCTACGAGGCCACCTCCGTCGGCTCCGACCACAACATGATCGTCATGAGCACGATGAGGCGCCTCGCGCATCAGCACGACCTCATGTTCCTGGCCCACGAGAAGCCCTTCGTCGGGATCAACGGCTCGGGCAAGCACAACAACTGGTCGATGGCCACCGACGACGGCGAGAACCTCCTCGATCCCGGCCACAACCCGCACGACAACGCCCAGTTCCTGGCTTTCCTGGCCGCCATCATTCGCGCCGTCAACGTCCACGCGGACATCATCCGCGCCGGCGTCGCCGATGCAGGCAACGACCATCGCCTGGGCGCGAACGAAGCTCCTCCGGCCATCGTCTCGATCTTCCTCGGCGCCCAACTCGAGGACGTCGTCGAGCAGCTGGAGAAAGGTGCCGCCTCGACCTCCAAGACCGGCGGGTCCATGGAGCTGGGCGTGACCACTCTGCCCGTCCTGCCAAGGGACGCGACCGACCGCAACCGGACCTCGCCGTTCGCCTTCACCGGCAACAAGTTCGAGTTCCGCTCGGTGGGTTCGTCGGCCCCCATCTACTGGCCCCAGACCGTGCTCAACACCGCTGTGGCCGACTCCCTCGAGAAGCTCGCCGATGCTCTCGACAAGCTCGAGCCCTGCGACTTCGCCGGCCTGACCAAGATCCTGTCGGGGATCATCAAGGAGAACAAGCAGGTCCTGTTCGAGGGCAACAACTACGCCGACGCGTGGTACGCCGAGGCGGCCAAGCGCGGACTGCCCAACAACAGGAGCACCGTCGACGCACTACCGGCCCTGACGACCGCGAAGGCCAAGAAGGTGTTCTCGCATTTCGGCGTCCTCTCCGAACGTGAGCTGGCCTCCCGCGTCGAGATCATCTGGGAGCGGTACGTCAAGGTCTCGAACATCGAAGCCAACTGCACCCTGGACATGGCCAAGACCATGATCCTGCCCGCGGCCGTGAAGTATCTGGGCGAGCTCGCCGGTGCGGGCAAGTCGAAGGGTGTCACCGCGGTGGCCGACAAGGTAGCCGCTCTGGCCGATCAGCTCGTCGACGCCATCCATGCTCTGGAGCACGCCCAGCACGCCGCCCACGAGGCAAGCTCGGTGCACGCCGAAGCAAAGGCGTTCCATGACGAGGTCCTTCCGGCCCAGAACGCCGTCCGTGAAGCGGCCGACGAGCTCGAGACCCTGGTGTCCGACGAGCTGTGGCCGCTTCCGAAGTATCGCGAGATCTTGTTCCAGTACTAGGATCGAGTTCGCATCGGTTCATCCGAGGCCGGGGCGGTTCGCCGTTCCGGCCTCATGACTTGGGCCGCGGCGATGCTCGCTCGTACAGCTCGGGCTGGCGGTACGGGTCGCCCATCTCGTGCTCCCGGTCGGCGTCCGTGTCCGTCGCGCCATGAACGAGTCGCTTACCCTCGATCGGCCCTTGCGGCCCGCACCCGGTCTTGCGGCCCGCACCCGGTCTTGCGGTTCGCACCCGGTCTTGCGGTCCGCACCCGGTTTTGCCCAACACGCCTGGGTGTAGTACAGCGCAGCTGACCGCGACCTTGGGCGACTCGGAAGACGCCCAGCTACCGCTCAGACCGGCTCGACGTCCCGCCTAGCGCTCGCATTCGGCCCGAACTGGGCAGTTGGCGGCCTCGCCGCGGGCTCATGCGACCGATCTGGCTCGACGTACGGCTGACGCTTTGGCTCTGCACTACCTGCAGGCGTATTAAGCAAAAGCGGCAGCCGACGGGAGGCGGCGTCGGTGCCGCTCAGGCAGTGGTCGCGTTGCCGCTACCCGCACTGCCGCTACCCGCGTTGCCACTACCCGCGTCTCAACTCCCCTGCTATCATTCCTGAGCCCCTAAGCGGGCATTCGGTCGGGGCGTGGCGCAGCTTGGCAGCGCGCATCGTTCGGGACGATGAGGTCGGAGGTTCAAATCCTCTCGCCCCGACCATAACCAGCTCCGCAGGTCCGAAGACCTGCGGCAGCCCGCGGGCGATCTCCTCCCCTTTCGCTTGGCGACGTCTTGCTCGACCCATCTCCCGCCCAGAAGCCGGCCCTCAACGCGGCACGGGGACTTGGAGGCCGTAGCGGCGCACCAGATCGGGGATCCACTCGCAGTCGAGGCGCAGGCCGAACCGCGCCGCCAGCCGCCCATCTCCTAACGCATTCGCGCCGATGCGGCCGAGGTGATCGCATCGGCCGGTCCCCATCGCGTGCAGCTCGCCCCGCGGCTCCACGGATCTTCAAAGACCCGGCCCCCGACACTTGCGGCGATTCTGCCAGGTCGACGGCGACGCGGAAGAGCGGAAAGCAGGTGGAGTGGTCGCGCAGAAGACCTGGCTCGCCGGCGCTCTTCCGCTCCGGAACGCACTCCGTGTCAGACTGGTCCCGAGGAGAGCGCACGATGCCCCCGTTCGGACCGCCAGACATCGCGAAGTTCAAGGCCAGAGGAGACGTACCGGGGCTGATCGAGGCACGGGGGCGTCAGAGGGACTCGGCCGTTCGCCAGGCTGCCGCCACCGGCGCTGAAAGCGCAAGGTGAGATCGAACCAGCCCCTCCCGGACCCGCCCGGGCGCGGTCGGCGGCGGGTTCGCCCGCAGGCCGAGTTCGAAGAGCCGATCCTCGCGGAGCTCTTCAGCGTGGAGCGGCTGGAGCAGCACGCGCAGACCCTGGCCGCCGCCCAGAAGGTCACCGACGCGCCCCATCGGGGACACGCCGTCGCGCCCCGCATCGCCGAGAATGGCCGCGTCCTGCTGGAGTCGTATCGCGTCCTGGCCCGCGCGATCAAGGACGAACGGTCGATCACGCCAGCCGCCGAATGGCTCGTCGACAACTTCCACATCGTCGACGAGCAGCTCCGCGAGATTCGCGACGACCTGCCCCCGGACTACTACCGCGGGCTCCCCAAGCTGGCCGAGGGTCATCTCGCGGGCTACCCGCGGGTCCTGGGTCTTGCCTGGGCCTATATCGCGCACACGGACAGCCGCTTCGAACCGGAGAGCCTGCGGCGCATGGTGCGCGCCTACCAAAGCGTCGAGCCGCTGACGATCGGCGAGCTATGGGCGATCGCGATCAGCCTCCGGATCCTCCTCGTCGACAACCTCCGCCGCATAGCGGAGGAGATCGTGCGAAGCCGGGCGGCACGGCAGCAGGCGGACGAGCTCGCCGACGGCCTTCTCGGCCTCGGCACGGACATCCCGGAGGTCGCGGCGGCATCCCTGCGTCGGCTCTCGCCCGCTACGCTCCCGACGGCGGCCCGCGTCCAGCTCTTCCAGCGCCTGCGCGATCAGGACCCTGCGGTCACCCCCACCCTACGCTGGCAGGAGGGGCTCCTCGCGGCCCAGGGAACCACCGCCGAGGAGATGGTCCGCCTCGAGCACCAGCGCCAGGCGACGATGAACGTGACGGTCCGAAACGTGATCACGAGCATGCGCCTCATCTCGTGGTTCGACTGGGCCCAGTTCGTCGAAAGCGTCAGCCTGGTCGACGAGGTCCTTCGTGCACGCAGTTCGTTCGCGGAGATGGACTTCGCGACACGAGATCGCTACCGGCACGCCGTCGAAGAGCTGGCCCGGGGTTCGGGCCTGACCGAGATCGAGGTCGCCCAGAAGGCCGCGGCGATGGCGGACGCCGAGCCGGCGGCCAACGAAGCCGAGCCGGCGGCCAACGAAGCGGAGCCGGCGGCCAACGAAGTCGAGCCGGCGGCAAACGACGCCGAGCCATCCCTGACAGCTCGACACCGAGATCCCGGCTACTACCTGGTCTCCGACGGCCGCTTCGCGTTCGAGCGGGCCCTCCACGCTCGGGTGCCGTTGGGGGGCAGGCTGCGGCGCGCCTATGTCCGGGCCGCCACGCGTGGCTATCTCGGGACGCTCGCGCTGGTCACGGCGCTCATCCTCGCCGTACCGCTTCTGCTGTCCGGGGATGGAGGCGCAGCGGGTGCCGGCATCCTCGTCGTCGCGATCCTCGCGCTCGCCCCGGCCTCCGACCTCGCGATCGCCCTCGTCAACCGGACGGTCACCTACGTGCTGGGCCCGAGACAGCTGGCCCGGCTCGATCTAGACGATGGCGTACCGTCCCGGTTGCGGACGCTCGTCGTCGTGCCGACGCTCCTCATGAACGAGGCGGAGGTCGAGGCCCAGGTCAGCCGTCTGGAGGTCCACTATCTTGGGAACAGCGAGGGCGATCTTCGGTTCGCCCTGCTGTCGGACTGGCTCGACGCCCCGACCGAGCACGTCCCCGGCGACGACGAGCTTCTCGCGGCGGCGGCGGCGGCGATCGACCGGCTCAACGAGCGCCATGGCGAGGCACCCGGGGGAGGCGCCCGGTTCCTGCTCTTCCACCGGAAGCGAAGCTGGAACGAGGCCGAGGGCTGCTGGATGGGCTGGGAGCGCAAGCGCGGCAAGCTCCACGAACTGAATGCCCTTCTGCGCGGCTCGGCGACGACCGGCATCCTTACCACCGGGCGGATCGCGTCGACTCCGCCGGCGGACGTGCGCTACGTAGTCACGCTCGACGCCGATACGCGGCTGCCCCGGGGCGCGGTGGGGCGCCTCGTAGGGACGATCGCCCATCCGCTCAACCAGCCGACCTTCGATTCGCGCGCCGGTCGGGTGACCCATGGCTACGGCGTGCTTCAGCCACGGATCACCGCGACTCTCCCGGCTGAGCACGAGGCATCGATCTTCCAGCAGAGCTTCTCCGGATCGGCCGGGATCGACCCGTATGCATCCGCCGTCTCCGACGTCTACCAGGACCTGTTCCGCGAGGGGAGCTACACCGGCAAGGGGATTTACGACCTCGATGCCTTCGCCGCGGCGATGGCGGACCGGGTACCCGAGAACGCGCTCCTGAGCCATGACTTGTTCGAGGGCGTCTTTGCCCGGGCCGGCCTGGTGACCGATGTCGAGCTCTTCGATGAATTCCCTTCCAACTACCTGGTCTCGGTGGCCCGCCAGCACCGCTGGGCGCGGGGCGACTGGCAGCTCCTGCCCTGGATCCTTGGCCGAGCCCGCGACGCCACGGGCCGGCGGAGCCGGAGATCCATCCCCGGCATCGCCCGCTGGAAGATGATCGACAACCTGCGCCGGACGATCTCCGCCCCGCTCACGCTGGCCACGCTCGTGGCAGCCTGGACGCTCCCTTCGGTCTCGGCCGGCCTGTGGACCGCGTTCGTCCTGGCCGCGGTGATCGTCCCGCCGGCGCTGCCCGTCCTGGCGGGACTGCTGCCGCGGCGGAAGGGCATCTCCAAGCGCAGCCACCTACGAGCCGTGGGCGCGGACGTCGCCCTCGCCGCGGCCCACGTGGGCCTCGGCATCACGCTCCTCGCTCACCAGGCCGGGCTGATGGTCGACGCGATCGTGCGAACCCTGGCGCGGCTGTATGTCACCCGGCGGAACCTCCTCGAATGGACGACCAACGCGCAGGCCAAGGCCAGCCACGACCTCGGCCTCGCGGGGTTCTACCGGCAGATGGCCGGCGGCGTCGCGATCGCGGCCGCCACCGCGGTCCTCGTCCTCGCCATGAAGCCGGGTGCGGCCTGGATCGCCGCGCCGTTCGTCATCCTGTGGCTGCTCTCGCCCGTCGTGGCCCGATGGGTCAGCCTGCCAGCCCCCGAATCGGCCGCAGAAGAGCTCTCGGCCGCTGACGTCCGGGCACTTCGCTTGACCGCCCGCCGGACCTGGCGCTTCTTCGAGACCTTCGTGGGTCCGGAGGACAATGGGCTGCCGCCCGACAACTTCCAGGATGATCCCACCTCGGTCGTCGCGCACCGCACCTCGCCGACGGACATCGGGATGTACCTGCTGGCGACCGTGACGGCTCGCGACTTCGGTTGGATCGGGACGCTCGAGATGGTGGAGCGTCTGGAGGCGACGCTCGCGGCCATCGGCAGCCTCGAGCGGTTCCGCGGGCACCTGTACAACTGGTACGACACGCGCGACCTGCACCGGCTCGAGCCGGCCTACGTGTCGTCGGTCGACAGTGGCAATCTCGCCGGCCACCTGCTCGCCCTGTCCAATGCCTGCCGCCAGATGATCGACCAGCCGCTTCCGGTCGCGGCTGCGCTGGCCGGGATCGGTGACGCTATCGCGTTGACCCGCGAGGCTGCCGGCGCGATCGGCGACGACCGGAGAAGCCAGACGCTCACCCGGCGGCACCTCGACGAGGCCCTCGAGCTGCCCGCGGGGGCCAGCGCCGTCGTCCCAGCGACGCCCGAGCTCTGGGCGGCCCGCCTGGGCGAGCTCTCCGCTCACGCCGGGACGCTGTCGGACGTTGTCGCGGCCCTCACCGCGGAGCATGGAGAGGGCACGGAGGGCGAGCTGGTGACCTGGGCCGAGGCGGCTCACCTGGCCGTGAGCAGCCATCTTCGAGACCTCGCACTGCTCCAGCCCCCTCCGCACTTGACCGCCTTCCCGACGATCGCCGAGCTGTCCGATCCGCCGGTCCCCGAAGCTGGCGACGGATCGCAGGCCGCGGCGATGCTCGTTCGACGACTCCAGGCGATCGCCGACCAGGCCCAGCAGCTCTTCCGGGAGACGGACTTCAGCTTCCTGTTCGACCCGACCCGCAAGCTCTTCTCGATCGGGTTTCGGGTCC
>PLLE01000033.1 GCA_003141245.1 Chloroflexota bacterium | reverse complement strand
CGGCTGCCCAGCAGGTTCATGCAGATGATTCCGAACTTGTCCGTGTCGAGCACCTGGCCGGGGCCGATGAGCGGCGCCCACCAGTCGCCCGCGGCATCTGCCGAACCGGTCAGGGCGTGAACGACCAGGATCTGGCGCCCATCGCCGATCGGGACGCCGTCGTGGCGATAGGCCACGACCAGGTCCGGCAGGATCGCGCCGGACTCGAGAACGAAGCGACCAAGCCAGCGGGATACGATCTTGCCGGTCTGCGGATCGGTCGAGTTGTCCACGTCGTTCAGGCTACGAAAACCGAAGTCCGCGCGTATGGTCGAAACGCCGGGATCGGCGGGATCGGCGGGATCGGCGGGATCGAATCCGGAGCCGGTGCCACGACCGCTCGCCCTGGAACCTGGCGACGCAAACGCGCCGAGCCCCGCGAGGGACCCGGCGCGCTCAGAATCGACTCCGGCCAGGGCTTCGGAGCGCGCGGACTCGCCACGCACCTCCGAGATCCATCGAATTGCCGGCGTCGATTTCATGGGGACTTCCTGGCGCGCACCGCTTACGAGGTGGCACCGACTGCGGTGGCCGTCGCGGAGCGGATGCCCGTCGCGGCGCCGATGGCCTGATCGAGGTCGGCGATTATGTCGTCGATGTGTTCGATCCCGACAGAGATGCGGACCAGCTCGGGCGTCACGCCGCTGGCCAGCTGATCCTGGGCGGACAGCTGCTGATGCGTCGTGGAGGCCGGGTGGATGATCAGGCTCTTGGCGTCGCCGACGTTGGCCAGCAGGCTGAAGAGCTTGACTGAGTCGATCAGCTTGCGGCCGGCTTCTACGCCGCCCTTGAGGCCGAAGGTCACCACACCGCCGAACCCGCCCGAGAGGTACTTGCGAGCGAGACTGTGGGCCGGGTGGGAGGCGAGACCTGGGTAGCTGACCCAGCTGACCGCCGGGTGGCCTTCGAGCCAGCGGGCGACAGCCAGGGCGTTGGAGCTGTGGCGCTCGATGCGCAGGGGCAGCGTCTCGAGGCCCTGCAGGAAGAGGAAGGAGTTGAACGGGCTCAGCGCCGGGCCCAGGTCGCGCAGGAGCTGGACGCGGAGCTTGAGGATGAAGGCCAGGTTGCCGAAGGCGCCGGTGTAACTGACGCCGTGGTAGGACTCGTCCGGATCGACGAAGTCGGCCTTGAAGCGCGGCGAGGCGGCCCAGTCGAACTTGCCGCTGTCCACGACCACGCCGCCGATCGCGGTGCCGTGGCCACCGATCCACTTGGTCGCGGAGTGAACGACGATGTCGGCGCCGTGCTCGATTGGGCGCGAGAGGAGCGGGGCGAAGGTGTTGTCGACGATGACCGGGATCTTGTGCTTGTGGGCGATGGCGGCGATACCCTCGAAGTCCGGCACGTCCAGGCGAGGGTTGCCGATCGTTTCGAGATAGACGGCCTTGGTCTTGCCGTCGATCGCCTTCTCGAATTCGTCAAGCTTGGAGCCGTCGACGAAGCGGAAGTCGATGCCGAACTTGGGCAGGGTGTACTGGAAGAGGTTGTAGGTGCCGCCATACAGCGAGGCGCTGGTGACGATGTTGTCGCCGGCGCGGGCCAGGTTCAGGATCGTCAGCGTCTCGGCCGCCTGGCCGGATGCAACGCCCAGCGCCCCGACGCCACCCTCGAGAGCCGCGACGCGCTCCTCGAAGACGCCCGTCGTGGGATTCATCATCCGGGTGTAGATGTTGCCGAACTCCTGCAGTCCGAAGAGGCGGGCGGCGTGGTCGGCGTTGTCGAAGACGTAGCTCGTCGTGGCGTAGATCGGCACGGCACGGGCCTTCGTCGTGGGGTCGACGGTCTGGCCGGCGTGTATGGCGAGGGTTTCGCGGCGGAGGGCGGGAGCGTTCTGGTCGGACACGGTGATCTCCTGGGACTGGCCGCCTGAGGCGGGTGGGTAGTTCAACCTGTGGTGATCCCGGGGAGCCCTGGGGTGAGGGCAATGGTATGGCGGCTGCCCGTCGTGTCGTCCGGAGAAACAAAGAACCGCGGCTCCTGCGAGGAGTCCGCGGCCCCGGGACCGATCCTTGGTCCGGCTACGCTGCTAGGTGAGCCAGGACCTCAGACCCCATCCTCCGCACTTCGGGGCCGCCGAGTCATGGACATCATGGAACCGCGCAGGCTTGAGGCCTTGCGCGAATTCTCCCGACGGCTGAAGTCATTGGCGTTCATTGGGGGCGCAGTGTAAGCGCACAACTGCACTTTGTGCAAGCCTTTCCCAGACCGGAGCGCCGTGGCGCCTCGCGACTCAGTGCGCCGGCCCGGGCTCATCGGCGATTGCGGGCGAGCGAACGGCTGGCCTTCGGCCGAAAGGGACGGCAGGCTGCCGGCTTGACTGCCCGCCTGCGCGCGATCCTCAACCTCTGGAATTCGCACGGAGCCGAAGCGCCGGGACCAGAGGGATCGCAAATTCCAGACCTCTGGCCAGCCTCACCGTTCGGTTCGTCCTGAACCTCCGATCTCCGGCTGATCAAGTTATCGCTTGCAAGACGATCGATAAGGTGCCATCATTGCCCCAGATAAATCGCTTGGAGTTCAATCGACAGATGCCCGAGCTGCACCTTTCCTATCGTGAAACGCCGCGTCTGCTGGGGCTCTTGGCCGCGTGGGATGCTCAAAGCGCGGCGGAAGGCCCCATCGTCCGGCACCGCTGGACCAACATCGGGTTGTGGCCCGTGGCTCGGAGCGCGACTGTCGCCGGGAGTACTGGAATCGAGGGGAATTCGCTCACGGCCGCCCAGGTCGACCAGGTCCTGGGCGGTGGGTCCGTTCAGGCTCGGTCGGCCGACATCCGTGAGGTCTTGAACTACAACAGCGCCCTTGATCTGGCTAATGCCGCGGCGCTCCGTCCTGATTTCGAGTGGTCCCAGGAGCTGCTGAGAAGGTTGAATGCCACGGTCATGCGGGGCCTCGAAGATGACGAGCGGGGGGAGTACAGGCGGCAGGCTGTCACTGTCGGCGGCGTATTCGCTCCGCCCGAGTACCAGCGGCTTCCCGCGCTGATGTCTCAACTCGTCGAATGGCTGGGCGACGGTGCCGGACACCCAGTTATCCGGGCCGGCCTAACCCACTTGAACGTCGTCTCGATACATCCATGGCTCAACGGAAACGGACGGACGGCGCGGATTGCCGGATCGTTGATGCTCATGAGATGCGGTATCGGAGCGCCCGAGCTACTGAACGTGGAGTCTGAGATCCGAGCAAACATCAATCGCTATGTCGGCGTCCTCCAGACCACCCACGGGGCGACGTACAACCCCGAGGAGCACTCCGCGACCGAATGGCTGGAGTATTTCGCTGAGATCTGTGTGAACCGCCTGGAGGTCCGCAACCGGCTCACGGCTGCCGTACCCGGCGACATCGGTCTGCTCGCAATGGAGCTCGAGGGTTCCCCGTGTTCGGCGGAGTGGCCGATCATCCTCTTGAGTGCCCGACTGGCGCCCATTCGAACTACGAGCATGGCCGGGCTGCTGGGACTGTCCCCAGGAAGAGTGCGTGCAGTGCTCGCAGCGATGGCCGCCCAGGGCTGGCTCGAGCCGGCTGGGGAGCGCCGAGGTCGTCGCTACGGGCCGGGCCGTCGCCTAATGGATCTGCCCCTTCGAACCCCGGAACTCATGGATCGCTTCCGCGGTCACGAAACCGCGGCTCCGCGAGACGGCCATTGAGTCAGCCGTGCGTCCCTCCTGCCGGACGGTAGCGCGACCCCTATTCCGCAGTCATCTGGAACGATCAGAGCGGCTTCCAGGCAGACGCTCCCACGCGCTGGTCGCTAGAGTAGGTCCACGGGTCGCCGGAGCCACCTGCCCGGCCTGACATATCACCGGGGGTCCTACATGCTGACCGGCCAACTGCGCAGCCAGATCGACCGCATCTGGGACGCCTTCTGGTCCGGCGGGATCTCCAACCCGCTCGAAGTCATCGAGCAGATCACCTACCTGCTCTTCCTGCGCCGGCTCGACGACCTCCAGATCCTCGAAGAGAACAAGGCCGCCCGGCTCGACCAGCCGATCGAGCGCCGCATCTTCCCCGAAGGCAACGACCCAGGCGGCCGCCCGTACGACGACCTGCGCTGGTCGCACTTCAAGAACCTGTCCCCGGCCGAGATGTACGTCGTGGTTGGCGAGCGCGTCTTCCCGTTCCTGCGGACGCTGGGCGCCGACGAGTCCACGTACGCCCACCACATGAAGGACGCCCGCTTCACCATCCCCACCCCGGCGTTGCTGGCCAAGGTCGTCGACCTGATCGGCGAGGTGCCGATGGAGGACCGCGACACCAAGGGCGACCTGTACGAGTACATGCTCGGCAAGATCGCCACGGCCGGCCAGAACGGCCAGTTCCGTACCCCGCGCCACATCATCGCGCTGATGGTGGCGATGACCGCGCCCCAGCCGACGGACATCATCTGTGACCCGGCTTGCGGCACGGCCGGCTTCCTGGTGGCGGCCGGCGAGTACTTGCGCAAGAGCCAGCCCGGCCTGCTCCACGACGCGAAGCACAAAGCCCACTTCCACGACGGCATGTTCCACGGCTTCGACTTCGACAACACCATGCTCCGCATCGGCAGCATGAACATGCTGCTCCACGGCGTTGAAAACCCAGACATCCGCTATCGCGACTCCCTCGCGCAGGACCACGCCGCCGACGAAGAGGCCTATACCCTGGTCCTCGCCAATCCGCCCTTTGCCGGCAGCCTCGACTACGAGAACACCGCCAAGGACCTCCTGGCGATCGTCAAGACCAAGAAGACCGAACTGCTCTTCTTGGCGCTCTTCCTGCGCCTCCTGCGGCCCGGCGGTCGAGCGGCGGTGATCGTGCCCGACGGCGTTCTGTTCGGCTCGAGCAACGCGCACAAGACGCTGCGGCAGATGCTGGTGGAGGAGCAGAAGCTCGACGCCGTGGTGTCGCTGCCGAGCGGAGCGTTCCGGCCCTACGCCGGCGTCTCCACCGCGATCCTGCTCTTTACCAAGACCAACTCCGGCGGCACCGACCACGTCTGGTTCTACGACGTCGAAGCCGACGGTTGGAGCCTCGACGACAAGCGCATGCCGCTGCTATCGGAAGACAAGCTCGGCCCCGTGCCGGCGACTGCTCTTAGCGCCGAAGAACACGCCAGGAACAACCTGCCCGACGCGCTGGCTCGCTGGCTCGCGCGCGACGCCGCCGAGCGCGAGCGCCCGCGAACCGCCCAAAGCTTCTGCGTCCCCAAGGCCGACATCGCCGCCCAGGGCTACGACCTCTCCCTCAATCGCTACAAGGAAGTGGTCCACGAGGAGATCAAGCATCGCGCGCCCAAGGAGATCCTCGCCGACCTCGCGAAGCTGGAGGAGGAGATCCAGCGGGGGATGAAGGAACTCGAGGGGATGCTCTCTTGATTTCGCGACATTCGCTTGCCGGCGGCTATCGAACGAAGCGATTGGGCGATGTCGTCGACTTCCTCGATAGCAGGCGTCGGCCCGTCACCGAGTCTGATCGCCGCGCAGGTCCTTACCCGTACTTCGGAGCCAACGGCCAGCAGGGGACGATCGACGACTTCATTTTCGACGAGCCGCTCGTGCTGCTTGCGGAAGACGGTGGCCACTTTGACACGCCGGATCGGGGCATCGCCTATCGCATCTCCGGCAAGACGTGGGTAAACAATCACGCTCATGTCCTGCGGCCGAAGGCGGGCATCGACCTCGGGTTCCTGTGTCGCGTCTTGGAGAACTACGATGTGACGCCGCTGGTCACGGGTAGCACGCGCGGCAAATTGACTCAGGCCGGGGCTTCCGAGATTGCAGTTCCAGTTCCGCCACTGCCCGAACAGTGTCGGATTGCGGAAGTGCTGGACCGGGCGGAAGCGCTGCGGGCCAAGCGCCGCGACGCCCTCGCCCAACTCGACACCCTCACCCAATCCATCTTCCTCGACATGTTCGGCGATCCCGCCACGAACCCCAAGCGGTGGAGAACAGAGACACTGGGCGAAGCGATGTCGGAGGTATATCGCTATCCGACCTACTACGACATCGCTTATGTTGATGCGGGAGTGCCCGAGATCCGTGGTGAGTTGCTGCAACAGGACGGGGTCATCGTCGCCGACAAGAGCCGACTCCGATTCATAAGTCTCGCGACGTCGGCCCGTTTTCCGCGAACCGTCCTTGCAGAAGGCGATTTGGTCATGTCCGTTCGCGGGACGGTCGGGAAGATCGGCCTGGTTCCGGCCGCCCTTGTTGGTGCGAACATGACGGCGAACCTAATCCGGATGGCGCCCGATCGACGTGTGCTCGACCCGACGTTCGCCTGGCATTTTGCCGACTCCAGCTACTTCGGTGAGAGGCTAGCAAGGGCTTGTTCGAACACGACGATTCAGACAATCAAGGCGCCGGACCTAAAGCGAATCGTCATCCCTCTGCCCCCACTCTCCCTCCAACGAGAATTCGCCCAACGCGTGTCGGCAGTCGGGCGGTTCAAGGTCGCCCATCGCACCTCGCTGGCCGAACTTGGCGCCCTCTTCGCCTCGCTCCATCACCATGCCTTCCAGGGCGAGCTCTGACGTGAGCCAGTTCGCCTTCCTCGAGCGGGAATGGCCGGCGGTGTTCGAGGCCGCGGTCAGGGCCGAGGCGGCAGCGTACCCCGACCCGCGGGCAGCCTGCTTCTACTCTCGGCGGGCGCTCGAGCTGGCGGTGGCCTGGGCGTACAAGCACGACGCCGCGCTGCGGCTGCCATACCAGGACAACCTCTCCGCGCTGATCCACGAACCGAGCTTCAAGCTGGCCACGGGCGAGGCGGTCTTCAACAAGGCACGCGTGATCAACACCCTCGGCAACCGCGCCGTCCACGGCCACAACGCGATGCCGGCGGCCGACGCGCTGGCGGCGGTGGGCGAGCTGTTCCATGTCTGCTACTGGCTCGCCCGGACTTACGCGCGCGACGCGCGACCGGTGCCGAACCTGGCCTTCGACCCCGGCGCCCTGCCGAGGACGCTCATCCCGAAGCAGTCCGCCGAGCAGCTGGCGCAGCTCGAAGTCGCCCTGCGCGAACGCGACGAAAAGCTCGCAGTCCTGCTGGCCGACCGAACCGCGCTTGACGCCGAACTGGCCAGCCTGCGCGCGCTGGTTGCCGACGCCAAGAAGGCCGCTGCGGCCCAGCTCGATACGCACAACTACCTCGAAGCCGAGACGCGCGACTACTTCATCGATCTCTTGCTCAAGGAAGCCGGCTGGACGCTGGCGGAGGCGCGCGATCGGGAGTTCGAAGTCGCCGGCATGCCAAACACCCATGACAAGGGATTCGTGGACTATGTCCTCTGGGGCGACGATGGCAAGCCGCTCGGCCTAGTCGAAGCCAAGCGAACGCGGCGCGACCCGCGCGCCGGGCAGCAGCAGGCCAAGCTCTACGCCGACTGCCTGGAACGCCAGTTCGGCCGGCGTCCGGTGATCTTCTACTCCAACGGCTACGAGCACTGGATCTGGGACGACACGAGCTATCCGCCGCGGCGGGTCCAGGGCTTCTACAAGAAGGCCGAGCTGGAACTGCTCATCCAGCGTCGAGCCAGCCGCAGGCCGCTCGCCTCAGCCGAGATCAACGGCGCGATCGTGGAGCGTTACTACCAGACGCGGGCCATCCGCCGCATCGCTGAGTCATTCGAACGGGACCTCGACCGCAAGGCGCTCCTCGTCATGGCCACCGGCGCGGGCAAGACGCGCACGGTCATCGCCCTGTGCGACCTGCTGATGCGCGCCAACTGGGCCAAGCGCGTGCTGTTCCTGGCGGACCGCGTCGCGCTCGTCAAGCAGGCCGAGAACGCATTCAAGCGCCACCTGCCCGACTCGTCGCCGGTGAACCTGGTCAGCGACCGCGAAGGCGAGGGGCGCGTCTTCGTCTCCACCTATCCGACGATGATGGGGCTGATCGACGAAGCCGCGGACGGGCAGCGCCGCTTTGGGGCCGGCCATTTCGATCTCGTGATCATCGACGAGGCGCACCGCTCGGTCTTCGCAAAGTACCGCGCGATCTTCGACTACTTCGACTCGCTGCTCGTTGGCCTGACGGCGACGCCCAAGGACGAGGTCGACCGCAACACCTACAGCCTGTTCGACCTCGAGACCGGCGTGCCGACCGACGCCTACTCGCTCGAGGAGGCGGTCCGCGACGGCTTCCTCGTCCCGCCGAAGGCCGTTTCGGTTCCGCTCAAGTTCCAGCGCGAGGGCATCAAGTACGACGAGCTGTCGGAGGACGAGAAGGACCAGTGGGACGCCCTTGAGTGGGACGAGGAGGGCGCGGTTTCGGACCGCATCGAGGCCGCCGCGCTCAACAAGTGGCTTTTCAACAAGGACACGGTGGACAAGGTCCTGGCGCATCTCATGACCCGCGGCCTGACGGTCGCCGGCGGGGATCGCCTCGGCAAGACGATCGTCTTCGCCAAGAACCAGGCCCACGCCGAGTTCATCGCCGAGCGCTTCAACGCCAACTACCCGCACTTCCGGGGTGAGTTCGCGAGGGCCATCACTTTCAGGACGGAGTACGCCCAGAGCCTGATCGACGCGTTCTCCGGCAAGGAGCGGTCGCCGCACATCGCCATCTCGGTGGACATGCTCGACACGGGCATCGACATCCCCGAAGTCGTGAATCTGGTCTTCTTCAAGCTGGTCCGTTCCAAGACCAAGTTCTGGCAGATGCTCGGCCGCGGCACGCGTCTTTGCCCGGACCTGTTCGAGCCTGGGCAAGACAAGGATTGCTTCCAGCTGTTCGACTACTGCGGAAACCTGGAGTTCTTCAGCCAGAACCCGGAGATGACCGAAGGCGCAGCAGGGGAGTCGCTGGGCAAGCGGCTGTTCGTGACGCGACTCGAGCTTGTCGAGGAGCTGGACCGGCGCGTGGCCGTGGCCTCGGGTCCGGCGGCTGCGGCCACTGTCGTTGCACCGTTCGGCGACCCGACCACCGAGGCTGGCGTGCGCGGCGCGCTGGCCGCGTCGCTGCATCGCGAAGTGGCCTCGATGAACCTCGGCAACTTCCTAGTCCGGCCACAGCGACGATTGGTGGAGCGATACGCCAGGGCTGAAGCCTGGACGACTTTGTCCCGCGCCGCGATGGGCGAGCTGGCTCAGGGCGTGGCCGGTCTGCCGGCGGAGCTGGACGCAGAGCCAGAGGAAGCCAAGCGGTTCGATCTCCTGATCCTCAACCTGCAGCTGGGCCTGCTCCGGTCCGCGCCCGGGCTCGAGCGACTTCGCGACCAGGTCAAGGCCATCGCCGGCCTGCTGGAAGAGAAATCTGCCATCCCGATGGTCCGAGCGCAGATGGCGCTGATCCAGGAAGTCCAGACCGACGAGTGGTGGGTCAACGTGACCGTCCCGATGCTGGAGCTGGTTCGGCGCCGGCTTCGCGACCTGGCCAAGCTGATCGAGAAACAGAAGCGTCGGGTCGTGTTCGCCGACTTCGAGGACGAGATGGGTGCCGAGGCAAGGGTGGACCTGCCCGGTCTCGCCGCCGGCTGGGACTTCGAGAAGTTCCGCGCCAAGGCTCAAGCCTTCCTGCGCGAGCATCAGGATCACACGGCCATCTGGAAGTTGAGGATGAACCGCCCACTGACTGCCGGCGACCTCGCCGAGCTGGAGCGCATGCTCGTGGAGAGTGGCGTCGGCGGCCCCGATCAGATCGACCGCGCCAAGCAGGAGTCGCACGGCCTCGGTCTGTTCGTCCGCTCGCTGGTCGGCCTGGATCGAGGGGCTGCAAAGGAGGCCCTCGCCGGCTTCCTGTCAGGCAAGACGCTGGCCGCCAACCAGATCGAGTTCGTCAACCTGATCGTGGATCACCTGACCGAGCACGGCGTCATGCCCGCAGCCCTGCTCTACGAGTCGCCCTTCACCGACATCACGCCGCGTGGCCCGGATGGCCTCTTCGCTTCGGCCGAGGTGGACGAGTTGATCGCCACGCTTCTCCGAGTGCGGGCCATGGTGACAGCGGCCTGAGTGGCAGGCCGCAGCCACCCCTGCGGCGACGCGAGGCGAAGTTCTCAAATGGAATACTGCGGCATCTAATTGGAATAGAAAGTATTCGTTCTTGTTAGATCAAATACTTTGTGGTCTAATTGGAATAGAAAGTATTCGTTCTTGCTTGATTCAGTGATCTGGCTGTCCCCCTGAAGTCGGAGAAGGTTGTGTTCCCCAGAAGCCTCGCGGCCGTCAACTCCGTGGTCATGCTTCACGCAGACGCACCTCTTCAGATCGGGACTATCGCGAGCCTAGCCGGCGTTTCGCGCCCCGTTGTCCTGTCGGCTATTGGCACCTTGGAGAAGCGGGGGTTGGTCACTCGGAGCAGGCGACTCAAGCACGACGAGATCACACCGAACGCCAAGAGTCTCTACTTCCCCGCCGCATACCACACGGCACTGATCGACATGCCGATCGACGCGGTCCTCGCACCCTACCGTTGGCTGGCGGTCTTCGCCTACGGCTCGATGTCTCGCCCCGGCGGCGGGCGCCGAGATAGCGACATCGATCTCCTGGTCGTGGGTCGTTTCCCTGAGATCTCGGCGCAGCGGAAGCTCCAGGTTGACCTTGCCGACCTCGGGACAGTGCGTTACGGGCGACGGTTTGATGCGTTGATCGTGAGCCCTGAGGAGGCTAGGGCCGGCCTCGAGTCGGAAGATCCGCACATGACCAACGCAATCAAAGAAGGGGTTCTAGTTAGGGGGGAGTGGGTATGACCATGTCGGTGGCTACTCGACGGCAGGTAGATCAGATCCTCGTCCGCGCTCGGCAGCGCTTCGAAGCGGCCGAGCGCACAGCCCATCGAAACGATTCTCAGCAAGGCGAGTTTGACAATGCCTACGAGGGGGCAGTGAGTGGCATCAACTTCGTGGTCGAGGCCTTTCTGCTGGCGAGTACAGGCACTCGCAGGAAGGTGGGTGAGGACGATGCTCCAACCCTGATTCGCTCCACGTGCGCGGGCCTCAGCGCAAAACGCATCGCCTGTCCGGACCCCATGGAGCTGTGTTGGGAGCAGACTCGGCGCAACGCCTCTGCGCACCAGGGCGATTGGGCAAGCACTCTCGGTCCCGCAGACCTCGAACGCATCGCCGGCCTTGGGAGCGATCTGCTGGTGGCGGTCGAGGCTTACCTGAAGTCAACGTAGCAATCTGGGCGACCACTGGCGTAAGGCGACCCCGTTCTGTAAGGAAGTCTTCGGCCGCTCTCTGGGGCGCCGACTCGGTCTTCACGTTCGGGTTGAAGGGCGGTTACGAGGCCGGCATCGAGGTCGTCGAGTCGGTCGAGCTCTGGTCGCACCTGGCCAACGTCGGCGACACCGAGCCCTTCCGAAACTGCCAGTGCGAGCGTCGTCTTGCCGCTGGCCGGAGGTCCCGTCACGACTACGATGCGGGTGGGTGGGTGCAGCGTGGTTGTCATCGTTCGTTCCGGTTTCACGACCTAGAAGGTGGGTTTGCGGCGCTCCCCCGGCGTCATCGCGTCCAGGCGGGCCTGCGCGCGGCGGCGCGGGGTCATCCGCTCCACCTGAGCCTCGGCCCGCCTGGTCAGCCCGTTGTTCGGGCCGAGGGTTCGGCGGTACGTCTCGGCGACGCTCCGGGCCTGGTTCCGTCCGGCCACCTTGCGGCCCATCGCGGCCAGGGCGTCGGCGTCATGGCTAATGACCTCGAGCGTGTCGGGATCGTCCGGGCCGGGGTGCTTGCGCAGCACCGCGAGCGCCTCGGCGTACCGAGCCCGTGCCTCCTCGGCGTCGCCCTGCTTGAGCAGGACGTCGCCCAAATGGGAGTGCATGTCGGCGACCTTGCGGTGGCGCGCGCCGTGAATCCGCATGTAGCCGTCGAAGACCGTCTGGTAGGTGGCCCGGGCGGCGTCGCTCTCCTCGAGCTTCTCGTGCGTCTCGGCCAGCCAGAGCAGGCACTCCATTGTGCGCTCGTCCTTGAAGCCGTGGTTTCGCTCGTAGGCGTTGGCCAGTTCCTGCCATTTGGCGCGGGCTCTCTCGAGCTCACCGACCTTGCCGAGCTCCCAGGCGTAGTTCGTGAGGACCTCCAGTGTCTCGTCGCCCTCCGGTCCGACGGCGCGTGTCTGCGTCTCGTAGAGCACGCCGAAGGCCTCGAGTGCGGCGGCGTGGGACTCCGCCCTCGCCAGGACACGCGCCAGACCCTCCAGAGCCCAGACCGTGTCCGGCGCGTCCGGGCCCAGAGTCTGGGTCCGACCCTCGGCGAGCTCCCGGTAGCGGGCCGCCGAATTGGGCAGCTCACCGAGCTGCTCTAGATTCCACGCCAGGTCGCCGAGTGCCCACTGGGTGGCGACGTGGTCGGCGCCCAGCACCCGGCCTCGCAATTCGAACAGCCGCTCGTCCAGCTTGCGGGCGCGAAGGTGCTCGCCGCACCGCCCCAGGGAGTCGGCCAGACCGGCGAGGGCGTCGAGGGTCGAAGTCTCCTCCGGGCCGATCTTGCGCTTGAGGCGGCGGTACAGGTCCTCGTAGGTCTTGGCCGCCGCGGCGGCATCCCCGACTCGAAGGAGCACCCGGCCGTGCTGACCGCGGGCGGCGAGCGTTGCCGGGCTGTCCGGCCCAAGGGTGGCAATCGTGGCCGCCAGCGCCTGCTCCGAGAGCGCACGCCCCGACGCTCGGTCGCCGGCGCCGACGAGGGCTCGGGCCAGGCTGAGCATCGCCTCCAGAGTGTCCGGGTGGGCCGGGCCTAGCACTCGGCGGCTGCGATCCACTCGCTCTGCCAGCACCTGGCTGGCTCTCGCGTAGTCCTCGATCGAGATCAGGACGCTGCCCAGATTGGCCATCGTCCGGATGGTCGAAGTGCTGTCCCGCCCGAGCGTCTTGCGCTGCGACTCCAGGAGGGTCTCGAAGGTCGCCCGGGCGGAGGTGTCGTCGGCCAGGGCGCGCTGTGTCAGACCCAGGTTGTGGAGGGCGCTCAGGGTGGCCGGATCCTGGGGGCCGAGCGAATTGCGACGCCCGGAGACGACGCGCTCGTACAGTGGCCGCGCTTCCTCGGGTCGGTCCAGGTACGAGAGGGCGACCGCCAGGCCGTGAGCTGCGGAGAGCGTGTCCAGGTGGCGTGGCCCGAAGACGCGCTCGCAACGCTCGAGCAGGATGGCGTACTGGTCGCGGGCGATCGAGTAGTCGTCCAGCTCCAGCCCGATCGCCGCCACGCGCGCTTCGGCTTCCAGCGTCGCCGGGTGCTCGGTTCCCAGGAGCTTGCGCCTGGCATCCATGACCTGCCGGCAGACCGAGCGCCGGACCTTCAGGTCCGCAATGCCCTCTATCAGGAAGTCCAGGTCCTGTAGCGCCGCGAGACCGGCAATCGACGGGACGGCCGACGTGTCGGTACTGGTTGAGCCGCGATCCATCGACAGAGCGGAATCTCCAAGCTTGGCCCCCGTTGGATTCCATCATGCCAGGTTCGGCCAATTTCGAGGGCGACACGGCGCCGTGGCCCGTCCGGCGATCGCGCCCGATCTGATGGCGACCGGGCTCATGATCGGGGTGGCAGACTGCCCCGCGCGAGGGACTAGGCGGCGCCGTGCTGGAGCATGCCAGGACTCGCGACCGAGCGGAGCGATTTCGCCAGGTCGCGGTTCACCAGCAGAGTGCGGAACCACTGCGAGACCGGCTTGTCGCAGAACTGGTATTCGAGCACCGCGTCCGTGATCGCGACCATGGCGGGCCGGCGGTCGAAGCCACGGACAGGGTTGGCCGTCGGCGGGGCGTGCATGAAGCCCTCGGCGCTGTAGGGGCCGAGCTTCACGACCGCGCCGTTCGGCTTGGTCGCCAGGCGTCGCCTCGGGTCGCCGCGGGGTCCGCTGGCGACCACGATGTCGAGCTTGTTGAGCGAGATCACGAGCCTGTCGAATTCCCTGGTGTGGCCGTCCAGCGTGCTCACGAGGACGCAGTCGCGGATGGTGATCATCTTGCGCCGATTCAGGAGGTCGGCCAGACGCGCGTCCTCGAGGTCGACTCTCCCCTCGACCCGGCAGTCGTCGGCGAAGCCGACGAAGTCGATGTCCGTTCTCCTGGTGTCCCCTGTACGTTCCTGGGGCATTTGGAAATCTCCTACCGGAGGTTTCGGACGTGTACTTCCGACAAGGATACGCCGAACGAGGTAGTTCCCACTCGACAATTCGCAGGATGGACGAGATGTGGAAGGCGGGACGCCGGCCGCGAAAGCGCCGTTTCGTGATGGCCCGCGGGGTGCGGAGACGGCCGAAAATGGCGGCGGCAGAACGCTCGTTCACGCGGCGTCAGCGCGATTTGTCGGTCGCCTCGCCGGAACGCCCGATGCGTCGCTCCCGGCCGGCCAGCAGGCGCTGGATGTTGTCGAGATGGAATAGCCAGATGAGCCCCGGAACGCCGATCCCATACAGGTAGTAGATCGGCGGCAGCGGCATCACCGCGGTCGCGACGATCATGACTATGCCGCCCATGGCGCTCGCGCCCAGCGATCCCAGCGACGAGATCCGGGTCACGACGATCACGATCACGAAGACCGGGAAGATGACCGCCAGGATGAGAGGCTCGATGATCAGGGCGCCGCCGGTGGCCGGCGCGACTCCGCGTCCGCCTTTGAGGCCGATGAACGGCGAGCGGCTGTGGCCCACGATCGCGGCCAGCGCGGCCAGGATCTGCGGCACCGGCCCGCCACCGATGGCCACGATCAGCAGCACGGCGACCGACCCTTTGGCCACGTCCAGGAGGCCGGAGACGGCCGCCCAGCGATAGCCAACGGCCCGCGATACGTTGGCGCCGCCGGTCCGGCCGCTGCCGAGAGTACGGGGATCGGGGCCGCCGATCAGCCGGGGAACGATTATCCCGAATGGGATGCCGCCCAGGAGGAAGCCGGCGACCAGGGCGACGGCGACCCGGACGAGATCGATGGTTTGCATCGCCCGGAAGTATAGGGTGCCCGAATCTCGGCCGGCGGGGCCTCTACGGGCGGCCGCTCGGGACCGTTGAGTCGGGTCGCTCAGTCGGCTCGGCCAGCTCGGCCAGCAGCCGCTCCGGGTTGCGGCGGAACCATTCCCGACGATCGGGATGCGCGGCCACGTCCTCCACAAGTTCCGCCAGGCGCGCGTTCACGGGGGTCGCCACGCCGAGCTCGCGCCCGAAGCGGGCGACGGCGCCGTTCATCCACACGGCTTCGGTTGGCTCGGAAGCGGCGGCCGAACCGAGCGACTGCATCTGCAGGCGCAGCGACGGCAGCTTGCTGCCCCTGGCGCCGCCGACGACGCGGGTCAGGATCGGCCGGACGAGCCAGCTCGGCAGGCGAACGGCCCGGGCGACCCAGGGCACCGCGGCGCGCGGCAAGGCGGCCGGCCGCAGGCCCTGACGATCCATCACGGCGAGGGCTTCTCGGAGCTGGGCCTTCTCGACGGCGAAGAGGCGTCGATCGCGGTAGATCGCTGCCGCGTCCATGTCCAGGATCGCGCCGGTCGCGTTGGCCATCAGGTTGGCGAGCAGCTTGGACCACTTCATCGATTCGGCGACCAGCAGTTCGGCGGCGCGCAGTCCGGCTCGCTGGAAGTCGGCGACGAGCTCGCCCACGAGCGGGGCGGCGGCGTCGTTGACCGCAGCCAGGCCGATGCCGCCGCGGCCGAGCCAATGGACTTCGTCGGAAGGGGTCAGCTCGATCGGTGCCGTCAGAGAGGCAGCCAGGCGCGGGGCGTCGGGGCGCAGCTCGGCCGCGATCTCCTCCGCGCCTATGCCGTTCTGGACGGTGAGGGTGGGCACTCTCGGCCAGCGCAGCGTCGGCGCCAGAGCGTCGCGCAGCATGGGCATCTTCACCCCGACGAGGATCAGGTCCGGGGCTTCGGCATCCTCCACTCGCAGGACGCGGTGCACGACCACGGACTGTCGGGCGCCGTCCGGGCCGACGAGGGCGATGGGGCCCGTGCCGTGGCCCGGCCCAAAGGGTCGGACGAGGGTGACGTCATGGCCGGCCAGCGCCAACAGCGTGCCCAGGAACGACCCGACCGCCCCGCCGCCGACGACGAGCAAGCGTCTTGGGTTGGCGTCGTCGCGCCCCGACGAGCGTTCGGGTGACCTCATCGCAGCCGAAACCGCGCCGCGTACCCGACGTAGGCGTCGATCTCCTTCGCGGCCCGTCCGCTCTCCCAACCCTCGTGCTTCGCCATGATCGCCGCGGCCGCCTCGACGGACCCGATCGGCAGGTCGGGGTCGAGGCCCAGCATCGTCCGCCGCATGATGACGTCGGTCAACGTGCGCGCCGACTCGACTCTGAGGCCGTACACGAGCTCGGCCGCGAGGGCGCCGCTCCTCTCGTCGAAGACTCGCTCGAGGCCCTTCTCTCCGCGTGCCAGCGCGACTATCTGCGGCGCGCGAACGCCGTACAGCGAGAGCAGCCGGTCGCCCACCCGCTCGCCGAGCTCGATGCTCGCCTTGAACGACGCCGCGAAGGCGGCATAGTCGGCGGTCCGGCCCCCGGGCAGCGCCTCCTTTCGGGTGAGGCATCGACGCTTGCCGGCGCCGAGCTTCTTCACGACCCGGTCGACCGCCTCCTGGCCGAGGCTCCGAAAGGTCGTGAGCTTCCCGCCGACGATCGTCACCAGGCCTTCGAGGGCGGGTGCGTGGTCGTGGACGATGTGATGGCGCGTGATCCTCGCCGGGTCGTCGTCCGGATCGAACGGCAGCGGGCGCACACCGGTGTAGACGAAGCGCACGGATTCGCGAGTCAGTCCCGCGGAGGGCATCAGCAGGTTCGTCTCCGAGAGGATGTACTCGATCTCGCCCTGGTCCGCCATCGCCTCGCCGGCATCGCCCTGATAGCGGATGTCGGTGCTGCCGATGAGATACCGGCCCCGCCAGGGAATCACCAGGACGGGCCGGCCGTCCGAGGCCGCCTCGTAGTACATGGCGCAGCCCTGGGGTGCGCCGGGGAACGGATCCACGACGAGATGCGTTCCCTTCGTCCCGCCGATCAGCGGCCTGTCGTGCGCAGGCAGGCCTTCCAGCAGCTCGTCCGCCCAAGGTCCGGTGGCGTTGACGGTCACCGTCGCCTGCGCGAAGGAACTCGCGCCCGAAAGCAGGTCGGTGTATTCGACCCCCGCCACCCTGCGATCCTCGACCACCAGGCGGGTGGCCCTGGTGTGGGTGAGAACCTGTGCCCCGTGCTCGCGCGCCGACAGGACGTTCTCGACGCTGAGGCGCTCCGCGAAGTCCACCTGGGCGTCGTAGAACAGAGCGGCGCCCCGGAGCTGAGCCGGGTCCAGGCCCGGAACCCTGGCCAGCGCCCCGCTCCTGCTGTACAGCCGGTGGTGGGGGAGCGACTTGTCGTACGAGAGGACGTCATAGGCCAGCATCCCGGCTCGCAGGAGCAGCGGGCCGCGCTTGTTGCGCCGCAGGAACGGCATCATGAACGGCAGAGGCTTGACCAGATGGGGCGCCGCGTGGAGGAGCCACTCGCGTTCTCGGAGGGATTCGCGCACGAGATCGAATTCGTAGTGCTCGAGGTACCGGATCCCGCCGTGGATCATCCGGCTGTTCCATGCCGAGGTTGCGTTCGAGACGTCGTCCTTCTCGATGAGGAGGACGGTCAGGCCGCGCATGGCCGCGTCCCGCGCGATGGCCGAGCCGTTGATCCCGGCGCCCAGGACGATTACGTCGAAGTGAGCCGGTCCTCGTTCTTCGGAGCCTGAAGCCATCTCCGTCGTTCCATTGGGCTGGCGCATCGCCGTCACTCCATCCAATCGAAGGTTCGAGTGACGGCCTTCTTCCACAGCCGGTACTCGCGCTCCCTCTCCGCCTCGTCCATCGCCGGCCGCCACTCCCGGTCGGCCGCCCAGTTGGCACGCAGCTCATCCACCGAGCCCCAGAAGCCGACCGCCAGCCCGGCCGCGTAGGCCGCCCCGAGCGCGGTCGTCTCGGCCACCCTGGGGCGGATCACCGGGACGCCCAGGACGTCGGCCTGGAATTGCATCAGCAGCTCGTCGTGGACCATGCCGCCGTCCACCTTGAGCGCGGTCAGGGCCACGCCCGAGTCCGCGTTCATCGCGTCGAGCACTTCGCGCGTCTGCCAGGCCGTCGCTTCAAGCACGGCCCGCGCGATGTGGCCGCGGTTCACGTACTGCGTCAGCCCGGCGATCACGCCGCGCGCGTCGCTGCGCCAGTACGGCGCGAAGAGGCCGGAGAAGGCGGGCACGAAGTAGACGCCACCGTTGTCGTCGACCGTCCGAGCCAGCGTCTCCACCTCCGCCGAATCGCGAATGAGCCCGAGGTTGTCGCGCAGCCACTGAACCAGGGCGCCCGTGATCGCAATCGAGCCCTCAAGGGCGTAGGTAGCCGGCGCGTCGCCGATCCTATAGCCGAGGGTCGTCAGGAGGCCGCTCTTGCTAGCCACCGGCTCGGCTCCGGTATTGAGGAGCATGAAGCAGCCCGTGCCGTACGTGTTCTTGGCCTCGCCCGGCGAGAAGCAAGTCTGGCCGAAGAGGGCCGCCTGCTGGTCGCCCAGATCGCCCGCGATCGGCACGCCGGCGAGGTCGCCGACCGCCTCGCCGTAGACCTCGGCGGAGGCCCGAACGCTCGGCAGCATCGCGCGCGGAACGCCCATGACCGCCAGCATATCGGCGTCCCAGTCGAGCGTCCGCAGGTCCATCAGCATCGTCCGGCTGGCGTTCGAGACGTCGGTGACGTGGACGCCCCGGCCGTCGTCGCCCCGGCCCTCGCCGCCCGCCGTGGCCCGCATGCCGCGCGCACCCCCGGTCAGGTTCCAGATGACCCAGCTATCGATCGTGCCGAAGAGGAGATCACCAGCCTCCGCCATCGATCGGGCGCCCGGCACGGCCTCGAGGATCCAGCGGATCTTCGGGCCCGAAAAGTAGGTCGCCAGCGGCAGGCCCACCTTCGCTCGAAATCGGTCCTGGCCGCCGTCTCGCGCCAGCTCGGCGACGATCCCGTCGGTGCGCGTGTCCTGCCAGACGATGGCGTTGTGGATCGGCCGGCCCGTCCGGCGATCCCATACGACCGCCGTCTCGCGCTGGTTGGTGACGCCCACGGCCGCCAGGTCGTGCGCCGTCAGCCGCGCCTTCGCAAGTGCCCCGCGGATGACTTCCTGGCAGCGCGCCCAGATCTCGAGCGCGTCGTGCTCGACCCACCCGGGCCGGGGGTAGATCTGCTCGTGCTCGCGCCGGTCGATCGCGACCACCGCGCCCGAATGGTCGAAGACCATGAAGCGCGTGCTCGTCGTGCCTTGATCGAGTGCTCCCACGTACTTCGGCATCGCGGTTACCCATGCTGATTCGAGCCGTCCCTGCGCTCTGGGCATCCCTAGACTAGCCGCCGAGTGGGCGCTCGTCTTATCGCCACCGCGGGATTCGCCGCCCCGCCGCTGCGGCGCTGACCGGAGGAGGTTCGCCATGACTCGAATGTCGCCGGAGGAAGCGGATGCCTACCGTCGAACGGCCCTGGACGCGCTCGGCGAGGGCGACCCCGTGGCCGTGCAGGAGGCCGAACCTGAGCTTTGGCGCCGTTTGACCGAGCGGGCCGGCGCTCACCTGCGAACGCGCCCCGAAGCCGGCGAGTGGTCGGTGCTGGAGTGTCTGGGCCACCTGACCGACTCGGAGCTGGTCACCTCCGCCCGCTACCGCTGGGTCCTGTCCGAGGACGAGCCGCCGCTCGTTGGCTTCGACCAGAGCGCCTGGGCGGCCCGCCTCCACCACGCGGACGATCCAGCGATGCTCCTCGAGTGCTTCGGCGTGCTGCGTCGAGTCAACGTGGCCCTGTGGCGGCAGACCCCAGTTGCCGAGCGCGGGCGAATCGGCATTCATGCCGAACGGGGTCCCGAATCGTACGAGCTGCTCTTCCGACTTCAGGCCGGACACGGCCGACTCCATCGTGCACAGGCAGAACGCGCCCTCGTTCAGGTCCGCAGGCCTAGACCGGTCGGCTAACGACCCCCGGCCGCTGTCGCTCGGTTAGCGTCCCAGGATGCGGTCGACCTCGGCCATCTGAGTGGGAGTGAGCGGGCCGAATTCCATCGCCTTTGCGTTCTCTTCGACCTGCGCCACTGTCCGGAACCCCGGGATCGGCACCGTGTTGGGGCTGCGCCCCCAGATCCAGGCCAGGGCTCCTTGAGCGAGAGTCCGACCCTCGCTGGCCAGGATCTCGCGGATGGACCCGAGGGCGTCGAGCCACGCCTGGCTGGCCCGACCATTCTTGATGCCCCCGAACCACTCGACATTGCTGCGGATGTCGTTGTCGGCGAACTTGGTCTCCGGGGTGATCTTTCCGGTCAGGACGCCCATGCCCAGCGGGGCTCGGTTGATGCTGGCCAGGTTCAGCCGCTCGGCCACGGCAAGCACCTCGGCGCTGCCGGTGAGGACGTTCAGCTCCTGCTCGACGACGCCGCACCCGGGCAAGGTCGAGAAGGCCTCGACCGCGTCGGGCCGGTCCGTGCTCCAGCCGTAGGTCCTGATCTTGCCCTCCGCGACCAGCTCTTCGAGGACATCTCGCGTAGCCAGGGCCCGGTTGATCTTCAGCCCCCAGACGTGGAGCAGGTAGACGTCGATGTAGTCGGTGTCGAGGCGCCGCAGGCTGTTCTGCAGGTTGGCCCGGACGTGGCCGGCGACGTCGCCGTCTTCCTCGCTCTCGCCGTAGGGGGTCACCTTCTTGGCGACTTCATCGACCTCCTGGCCGAACTTGGTGGCGATGACCACTTTGTCGCGGCGGCCCTTCACCGCGGCGCCGAGGACCCGCTCGCTGTGGCCGGCGCCGTAGCCGGCGGCCGTGTCGAAGAAGCTGGCCCCCAACTCGAGGGCCGCGTGGATGGCTCGGGTGGATTCGGCGTCGTCGACGACGCCCCAGCCGACCTGGGCGCCTCCCGACTGCGACGGTCCTCCTATGGCCCAGCAGCCCATGCCCACCGCGGAAGCTTCGATGCCGCTTCGTCCTAGTGTCCGTTTCACGTATGTCTCCTCGTCTCGATTGCCGGAAGAGCTGGCGTCGGGCCGGCCCGCGGCGGACCAGGCCGTGACCCGGTCGCGGCCTAGATCGGGTCAGAACGGGACCGCTCGCCGGGCTAGCGCCAGGGGATCGGGACGATGCCGTTCGCTCGAGCGGACTTCACATCGACCCAGCCATATTCCGCTTCGCCGGCATCGACGTGCGGCTGGGCTTTCTGCCATTCCGAGAGGCCCGTGGCCACGGCTTCGCTGAACGTGGCCTGGCCGATCAACGTCGTCTCGATGAAGTAATACGACTGGTTCGTGTCGTCCACCCGGACAGCGACGTAGGCGTGCCCGGGAATGATGATGATCTCCGGCTGCATGACCAGCCCTTCGATCACCGAGGCGTAGAGCAGGGTCAGCTCGATGCAGTTGCCGCTGCTCTGGTCCAGCACCTCGCCGGGCAATCGAATTCGTTGCGATGAGCCGGACGCGAAGGTGATCGGTGTGTTGATGTAGGTAAGGTTGAAATCGGTCGTCTCGGACTGCCAGACGTCAGCCAGGCGCTGCAAGACCGTGCCGTTCTGGTCGTTCTCGCTGTCATAGCCGGCCGCCATTTGGTGGGTCGGGTCGTAGTTGGCGGCGTCTCGGATGAGATGCTCGACCGACGGGTCGGTCGGCGTGACCATGGCAGCGACGAGGTTGTAGTCGTTCTGCTGGGTCATCCCCTTGATGGTCCAAGGGAAGTCGCGGCGGGACGTGACCAGAGTCTCGCTCGTCTGGTCCAGGACCGTCCGTGGTTGGCCGGCGTCGAGGTAGGAGACCACGACGTGCAGGTCGGCCTGATGCTGGCTGTTGAGACCGTCGATGGCCGAGGTGGTAAGGCGCGGGTTCTGGCGGACCTCCTCGGTTCCTTTGGGATTGACCATGACTGTGTCGGTGGCCGTATCCGTGTAGCCGTTGATCTCACTCGTGACCACGACCTTCACAGCCGCGGAGTTGTTGTTGGTGACCGTCACGACCACGAAGTCGTCGATGAATGTCCCGTACAGATGGGCGATCGGAGTGACCAGCTCGGACGTGTAGACGTAGTTGGCCGTGATCTGGTCGACGGTGACGGCCTCGACTGTTGCCCGTGGGGCGCCCGAAGCGACTGGCTGTGACGCTCTGGCGCCCGAATCGCCCGGGACGACAACATGAACTGCGGAGGCGAGGGGGCCGCCCGAAGGCTTCTCCGGTGGCCATGTCGCATTGGAGCCGCTACACGCGGCCAGCACGACGACGACCAGGGCCAGGGCCCCGAGCCGCCCGTACGCTCTACGCCGCGAATACATCGGAGCCTCCTGGCCCGTCAATAGCGGGTCTGCCATGTGGGGAAGATCGGTCCTGCGATCCTAACGTGGGTACGTCGCGGTTGCCAGACCCAATTCGGCGTGCGGTACGCAGCGTGGTCTAGTTGCGGGGGCGGAGAGTAACGTCGGGTGCCTACTTGCCGCTCAGGGCCTCAACCAGCGGCGCCATCGACTCCATCGCGCGGCTCGGGACGGTGTAGTAGCTGATGCCAAGCCGATCGCGGCGCCGCAGGAGCTGTTCGCGGGTGGAGCGCAGCGTGCCGTAGAGAACGTATGGGCTGCCGTAGAACGCCGTCGGAGCCCAACGAACCGCAGCCGTGACCGAACTCAGGAGCGAGTTGCCGCTGCCAACCAGGCCGGCGTCGCCGAGCCACATGTTGATCTCCAGCCGCTCGAACCGTTCGCCGGCCGCCTCGCGGATGAGGGCGATTTTCTCGGCCGTGGCGGTCTCGGTGGCTTCTCGAACGCGGACTCGGCCGTGGGCGTCGAAGCCTGGCACCAGGCCGACGATCTCGGCCTCGCGCGCGGCCAGCTTCAGCATCCGCGGCCCGCCCCCGCCGATCGCCAGTGGCGGCCGTGGCTTCTGGACGGGCTCCACGCCCACCGATGCCTGGTCGAGCTGGTAGTGCTCGCCGCGATGGGTGACCGTCTCGCCGGCCAGGAGCCGCTTGATCAGCGGGATCGCTTCTTCGAGTCGATCGATCCGCCGGGGCGCCGGGTCATAGGTCATCCCGAGCTGGCGGTAGTCGCCCGTCATCCAGCCAGCCCCGAGCCCCATCTCGAAGCGCCCGCCAGACAGAAGGTCGAGCGTGGCGGCTTCGCGGGCCAGGATCAGCGGGTGGCGATAGTCGTTGGCGAAGACGAACGCGCCCACGCGCAGGCGGGTCGTCGCCGCGGCAGCTGTCGCAAGTGCGGCGAATGGCGAGAGCTGATCGCCCAGGTGGTCGGGCATGACCAGCACGTCGTAGCCGAGCGACTCAGCCCGACGAGCAAGGGCGGCCCAGGCCTCACCACTCTGGGCCGATCCCTGCTGAACGGCGAACCGAAACGGATGCATCGACCGAGGTTACTCCGATGCGAAGCAAATGCTCGCCAACCTCGCCGGCCCGGTACCGTCGGACGGTGCCGAAGTGCCGGCCCGGTCGCGCCGACCTGGCACCGGCGGCCGTTTTCGCCCAACTTCACCCCCGGTGATGCTAGGTCGCCGACCTGGCACCGGCGGCCGTTTTCGCCCAACTTCACCCCCGGTGATGCAAAGCGGTCGACAACCCGAATCCTTCGCCCAACTTCACCCCCGGTGATGATCGGTGGGAAGCGACGGCTTCCCGTCTGTGGCGCCGGCCGCCCGACGCGGCCGCCTAGCGTGGATTCGGGGCCGGAGGTCCTCGCGCGGCGACCCGCAGGCCGTTTGCGGTGCCCCGCTTTGCTCAGCATCACCCCGGGTGGAGATGGGCAAATCGCGGACGGGCAAATCGCGAGGGCGACGTGGTCCGCGGCCGCGCCTGCTACAGCGCTTCCGCGATCGCTTCCTCGAACTGCGAGTTGTAGAGGTCGTAGTAGAAGCCCTTCCGAGCCATCAGCTCGTCGTGGCTGCCCTGTTCGACGATCTTGCCCTGGTCCATGACCAGGATCTCGTCGGCGTTGCGGATTGTGGAGAGGCGGTGGGCGATGACGAAGGCCGTGCGGCCCTTCATCAGGCGCGCCATCGCCTGCTGGACCAGCACCTCGGTCCGGGTGTCGACCGAGCTCGTGGCCTCGTCGAGGATCAGGATTTCCGGGTCGGCCAGGAAGGCGCGAGCGATCGTGAGCAGCTGCTTCTCGCCCTGCGAGAGGTTCGAGGCGTCGTCGTCGATCACTGTGTCGTAGCCGTGCGGCATCGTCCGGACGAAGTGGTCGACGTGGGCGGCCTTGGCGGCGGCGATGATCTCGTCCTCCGTGGCATTCTCGCGGCCGTAGGCGATGTTTTCGCGAATCGTGCCGCCGAACAGCCAGGAGTCCTGGAGGACCATCCCGAAGGTGTGGCGGAGGTTATCTCTCGTCAGCTGCCGGGTGTCGATGCCGTCGATCTTGATGCTGCCTGCGTCGATCTCGTAGAAGCGCATCAGCAGATTGACGACCGTCGTCTTGCCGGCGCCGGTCGGTCCGACGATGGCCAGCACCTCGCCCGATCTGACGTCCACGTTGAGGTCCTCGATCAGGGGCGTCTCGGGCTGATACCGGAACGCCACGTTCTCGAGTGTGACGTGGCCGGTCGCGTGGTCGAGGATGCGCGGCTCCTTAACGTCGGCCAGCTCTTCCGGCTCGTCGAGCAGCTCGAAGACGCGCTCGGCCGATGCCATGGTCGATTGCAGGAGGTTCATGATGCTGGCCATCTGGGTGATCGGCTGCGTGAACGAGCGCGAGTACTGGATGAATGCCTGCACGTCACCGAGAGACATGCTTCCAGTCGCGACCTGGATGCCGCCGATCACACCGATCGCGACGTAGTTGAGGTTGCTTACGAACGTCATCACCGGCATGATCAGCCCGGAAATGAACTGCGCCTTGAAGCTCGCTTCGTAGACCAGCTTGTTCTCTTCGTCGAAACGACGGATGGCGTCTTCTTGATGGCCGAAGACCTTGACGATGCTATGGCCGGTATGGGATTCCTCGACGCGGCTGTTCAGGACTCCAGTCCTCTTCCATTGCGCGGCGAATTGCTTCTGGGATTGGCGCGCGATCACCATCGTCAGGATGGCGGCAGTCGGGAGCACGAGCAGCGATATAGCTGCCAGCATGGGACTGATCCAGAACATCATTGCCAGTACGCCGACGATCGTGGCGAACGATGTGATGATCTGCGTGAGGCTCTGCTGCAGAGTGTTGGCGATGTTGTCGATGTCATTTGTGACGCGGCTGAGCGTGTCGCCGCGCTGATGTGTATCGAAATACTTGAGGGGCAGCTGAGCGAGCTTCTGGTCGACGTCGCGTCGCAGGCGGTATACGGTGCGCTGCGCAACGCCGGCCATGGTGTACCAGGCCACCCAGCTGAAGAACGTGGCCGCAAGGTAGAGTGCCCCCAGGGCGAGCAGGACGGTTCCGAGAGCGCCGAAATCGATGCCGACGCCGGGGATCGCGTTTGTCGCGGCGACCAGGTCGGCGAGCGGGCTATGGGCCTGCTTGAGCATCTCGACTGCCTGGGCGTGCGTCGTTCCCGCCGGCAGCTGGCCCATCTGCTTGCCGACGATCCCGTCCATAATCTTGTTGATGCCGTTGCCCAGGATCTTCGGGCCGAAGACCTGGCCGGCGGTGCTCAGGAACGCGACCGCGATCACGATGATGATGCGCTTGCGTTCGGGGCGTAGTTCGCCGATCAGCCGCCCGAAGGTGCCGCGGAAGTCCTTGGGCTTCTCGACCGGCATCGCCAGCCCGCCCATCGGGCCGTGGCCGCCGCCCATCGGGCCGCGGCTACGGCCGCGCGGGCCGCCCGGGGCTCCGCCGGTGGCGCCGCCTGGTCTCGTGCCGCCGCTCGCAGGCCCGCTCATGCCACTTCCTCCCGGGTCAGCTGGGAGTACACGATCTCTTGATATGTCTCGCAACTCTTCATCAGTTCCGCGTGCGTTCCGATGCCTGCCACGCTGCCTCCGTCCAGCACGACGATCTGGTCGGCGTGGAGGATCGTGCCGACGCGCTGGGCCACGATGATCACGGTCGCTTCCGCGATCTCGTGCCGGAGGGCCGCGCGGAGCTGCTGGTCGGTCCTGAAGTCGAGAGCCGAGAAGCTGTCGTCGAAGATGAAGATCTTCGGCTTCTTTACGACCGCGCGGGCGATCGCGAGCCGTTGGCGCTGGCCGCCCGAGACGTTGGTGCCGCCCTGGTCGATCTCGGCCTCCAGCTCGCCGGACATCTCGGAGACGAATTCCTTTGCCTGAGCTATCTCCAGAGCCTTCCAGAGGTCGTCGTCGCTGGCCTCCTCATTGCCGTAGCGGAGGTTGGTGGCGACGGTTCCGCTGAACAGGAAGGCCTTCTGCGGAACCACTCCCATCAGCCGCCAGAGGTCCTCCTGCCGCATCTGGCGGACGTCGACCCCGTCCACGCAGACGCTGCCGGAGGTGACGTCGTAGAAGCGCGGAATCAAATTGACCAGCGTCGTCTTGCCCGAACCGGTACTGCCGACGATGGCGGTGGTCTGGCCCGGCCTGGCGGTGAACGAGATCCCGCACAGCACGGGCTCCTCGGCCCCCGGGTAGCCGAACTCGACGTTATCGAACTCGACCAGGCCGTGAGGATCCGGCAATTCGGTCGGAACATCCGGGTCGCACAACTCCGCTTCGGAGTCGAGGACCGCCTGGATTCGTTCGGCTGCGGCTGCCGCTCGCGGGACCATCACGAACATGAGCGCGGCCATCATGACCGCGAAGAGAATCTGCATGACGTATTGCAGGAATGCCGAAAGATTGCCGATCGGCATTCCGGAGTCGATGCGCTGTCCGCCGAACCAGACTATCGCGACGGTCGAGAGGTTCATGATTCCGAAGAGGAACGGGATCATCATCGCGAAGAGATGATTGACTCGAAGCGACGTGTCAGTGAGATCGCGGTTCGCTTCGTCGAAACGGGCTTCGTCGTGCTCCGTGCGCACGAATGCGCGAATCACACGAATTCCGCTCAACGTCTCGCGCATGACCTGATTGATGCGGTCCGTTCGCTTCTGCATGGACCGGAAGAGCGGCATCGCTCGAGTTGCCAGCAGGCCGATGACGACGACCACGAGAGGCACGATGACGATCAGCAGACCGGAGAGTGGCACGTCCTCGCGGAGCGCCATGATAATGCCGCCGACGCACATGATCGGGGCGATGATCATGATGTTGAAGGCCATGACCAGGACCATCTGAACCTGCTGAACGTCGTTCGTGTTGCGGGTGATGAGCGACGGCGTGCCGAAGACGTTGGTCTCTTTCTGGGAGAAGCTCATCACCCTGCGGAAGATCGCGCTGCGTACGTCCCGGCCAAATGCCATGGCCGTCTTTGCTCCGAAATACACGGCGACGATGGCGCAGATACCGAGGAGGAATGTGATCAGCAGCATGAGGCCGCCGGTGCGCACGATGTAGCCGGTGTCGCCCTTGACCACGCCGTTGTTGATGATGTCCGCGTTCAGGTTCGGCAGGTATAGGTTGGCTATTGCCTGGACCGTCACGAGGACGAAGACCACGGCCAGCTGGCGTCGGTAGGGCCAGAGATACCTGGCGAGGAGTCTGATCATCGGTGTGTATCCTGCCTGTTCATCGGTGCGCGATCCTCGACTGGGGTCTGGAGTGGCCCATGGAGCTGCCCGTCAGGGTGACCTCCGAGTGTGAACGACTGATGAAGGCGCGTCGGAGGAGGGATGACCTGCCGTCACGCATCCAGCGGCTCCGACGGGGCGACTGAGGCCGCTTTGTCCGGGCAGCCCGACCCGGCCGTGGCCCGCAGCCTGGTATGCGCGGCGTGGACGGCGCGCATACCGACGAGAAGAGACGCCATTTCCTCCTCGGTCAGTTCCGCGAGCACCTGGGACAGCACCACTCGCAGCACTTCTCGGTGATGATCGTCCATCTCGCTGAAGACCTTAGCTCCGGCATCAGTGGCATGGACGAGCACGACCCGGCGGTCGCCGGTGCCATGGCGCCTCTCCACCAGCCCGCGCTTTTCCATGCGATCGACGATGCCGGTGGCGCCTGCGTCCGAGACGTCTATGAGATCGGCCAGACGCTTCATCGAGAGCGGTCCCTCCGCCTCCAGGGTGGTCAGGACGTTGAGATGGACCAGGCTGATGGCGTGGCGGTGCCACATCTTGAAGCCGTATCCCCGGTCGCGAGGCGACCAGGACGTCATCTGCTCGATCAACTCCCGCTCGAGGGCCGAACGGCCGGTCAGACCATTCGCTGGCTCGCCCTTATTACTCTGTTCGCCAGAGATATTCCGCATGCCGTTGAGTATACATCGGCGGCGTAAGTACGTCGAAAGGCGGATGCTCGACTCGTACAATCGTGGCTGCTGGGAGCCGGCCACACCTCCCGCGTGCTCCTCTGGAGGATCGACATGGCAGAGACGGTGTTGGGCGCAATTCCCGACGCGAGGATCAAGACCGGCCTCCTCAAGTCGGAGGCATGGGTTCTGGTCGTGACCGACCAGCGGCTGCTCGGGGCGCGGGTCACCGATGACCTGATCAAGCACGTCGTGGAGCAGGCAAGGGCGCAGGCGAAAGCCTCAGGAAGCGGCTTCTTCGGGCAATGGGGCGCCCAGATCAAGGCGAGCTTTACGCTGGGTCAGCGCTACTGCGCGATGGCCCCGGAGGCGATCCTGGCCGAGACGCCGGGGAACTGGGCGCTCTGGCCCGGCCAGGTCAGCTCGATCAAGGTCGAGCGCAAGTCCCGCGGCGGCGGCGGCGACGACAGCCCGGATATCGACTACCTCAAGATCACCGTCGAGACACCCGGGGGCAAGGGCACGTACGAGACGAACGACGACAATCCGAGCCAGCGTGAGGTCCAGGCCCTGCTGGCTCGAACCTTCGGACCGGTCGTGAGATAGGGGACCGATCGGCCGTCGCTCCTGCGGCGGAGATCACAGCGATACGTGGAACGACTCGACAGATAGCCAGTGCGTCTTGCGATCGACCGGGTCCGAAGCGCCCGCATGCCGCCCGCGCGCACTCTGGCTACGCTCTCCATGTCGGAAACGGCACGAGGATGACCGCCATCGCCAGACCTGCATTCATACCGCGCCTGCGGCCCGTGGAGGGACTCCGTGGCCTGGTCCGCGGCCGCGCCGACGAGGCTGGCTGGGTTCGCCCGGCCCTCCTCGGAGTCCTCGCCATGGCGGCGGTCCTGTACCTGTGGAACCTGACCGTCAGCGGCTACGCCAACACCTACTACTCGGCCGCCGCCCTCGCGGCCTCCAAGAGCTGGTCGGCCTGGTTCTTCGGCAGCTTCGACGCCTCCAACTTCATCACCGTCGACAAACCGCCGCTCTCCACGATGCTGATGGGCCTCTCGGTCCGGCTCTTCGGGCTCAGCTCTTGGAGCGTCCTGGCGCCTCAAGCGCTGGCGGGCGTGGCCACGGTCGGCTTCCTGTTCGTCGCCGTGAAGCGGTCCTTCGGGCCGGCGGCAGCGCTGATCGCCGCGATCGTGATGGCCCTGACCCCGGCCGCGGTCCTGATCTTCCGCTTCAACAACCCCGACGCGCTTCTCACCCTGCTGATCGTCGTCGCGGCCTTGGCGTTGCTCCGCTCCCTGGACAAGGGCAGCTTCCGCTGGATGGCCTTGGCGGCCACGTGCGTGGGCCTGGCCTTCCTGACGAAGTACCTGCAGGCCTACCTCGTACTGCCCGGATTCGCCCTCGTCTTCGGCTTCTCCGCCAACACCACGTTCCGTCGCCGTCTCATGGGGCTCATCGTGGCGCTCGCCACCGTCCTGGTCACGAGTGGCTGGTGGGTCGCGGTCGTGGAGATGTTGCCGGCCGGCAGCAAGCCGTTCATCGGCGGCAGCACGACCGGCTCGGCCCTCGACCTCATCTTCGGCTACGACGGCCTCGGCCGAATCTTCGGCTCCGGCGGCCCGGGCGGGGGCGGCTTCGGCGGGGGCGGCTTCGGCGGGGGCGGCTTCGGCGGGGGCGGCTTCAGCGGTGACGTCGGTCCGCTCCGCCTTTTCAACGACCAGCTCTTCGGTGAGATCGCGTGGCTCATCCCGCTGGCGCTCGTCTGCCTGGTGGCCGGCCTGTGGAAACGGCGCTGGGCCAGCCGCACCGATGCCGGGCTGGCGGGCTACCTGCTCTGGGGCAGCTGGTTCGTCGTGACGGCGATCGTCTTCAGTTACATGTCCGGCCTGATCCACTCCTACTACGCCGTGGCCCTCGCGCCGGCCATCGCCGCGCTCGTCGGCGCCGGCCTGGTGGACCTGTGGGGCGCACGGCTCCGGGTCTGGCTTGGCGGCGTGGCCGTGGGGCTGGCCTGCCTCGGGACGGCCTGGTTCGGCTCGACGCTGCTCGATCGGACACCGAGCTTCTATCCCGGCCTCGGGACGACCGCGATCGTGCTGGCGGGCCTGGCTCTGCTCGCTCTTGTCGCGACCTCGCTGCCCCGATTCGCCGGCAGCGTGGCCGTGAAGCGGATCGCGGTCGGCGCGGCGGCCGTGGGCGTCTGCGCGATGCTGCTCGCCCCGGCGGCCTACGCCCTCGACACAACCGGCACGGCCTACGGCGGCGGCGATCCGCATCCGGGGCCGGGCACGACCTCCGACTTCGGCGGGAACGGCGGCGGCCTGCCGGGCGGCGGCAACTTCGGCGGCGGAGATGGCGGTCGAATCCTCGTCTTCCCCCAGATCCCAGGCGTGACCCTCCCCCTCGGCAACGGTTCGGCCCCCAGATCCACGGGTGACTCAGCTCTCTACTCGTACCTCGTCGCCAACCGCGGCTCGGCAACCTGGATTGTGGCCATCAACTCCGCCCAGGACGCCGGCAACATCGAGCTCGCGACCGGCCTGCCGGTGATGGCCATGGGCGGCTTCACCGGCTCTGATCCGGCACCGACTCTGGACCAGCTCAAGAGCTACGTCGCCTCCGGCAAGCTGCGGTTCGTGCTCGCCGGTGGTGGTGGCGGCGGTGGTGGCGGCTTCGGGGGAGGTGACTCCTCGGATCGCACCACGTGGGTGACGAGCACCTGCAAGGCCGTCAGCTACGGCGGCTCCTCAAGCCTGTACGACTGCGCCGCCGCACCGCGATCCTGATACTGACCGCGCGACGCCCCGTCGGACCGAGTCCGCGGCCTGGGGGCGCGCGCCGACGAATACCTGGTCGAGCCCTTCGACTTTGGGGAGTCGCTGGCTCGCATGTGCGGCCTGCAGCGGCAGGCGCGCGGCGACGCGGAGTGGTTTATCAGACCCGCTTCACCACCACGGAACCGGCGACGTCATCCGGCCAGGCTTGCTTGCTCGGCTTGTCGCTGGCCATGATCGCGGCGACGACCGCGAGCAGGATCGTGCACATACACACGAGCCAGATGACGTAGCGGATCGTCGTTGCCCCAATCCCGAGCGACTGGCCGTTGGCGGCGCGGACCACTCGCAGGCCCAGAGCGCGCTGGCCGGGAGTGCCCTGGAAGGTCCACCAGAAGCTCGGCATGTAGGCGATGAGAGCGAAGACTCCCAGCAGGTCGGCCGCGAGGGCCCCGGTGGAGTAGACGTCGCCGTTCGCGTAGTGCTGGATCCCGAAGGCTTCGCCAACGCCGCCGGCCACGGCCACGACTATTGTCAAGATCACGGCGTCGATCAGGAGAGCTCCGAATCGAACGGCCATGTCGGCATAAGCCAGACCGGGCGCGGGACCGAGCCGAACCGGCATGCCGGGCCACGTCGGAGCGTAGTAGCCGTAGCCGGGCGGGGGCCCGAAGCCGGGCGGTGGCGGCCAGGCACCCGGTGCGTAGCCGGGCGGGGGTCCATAGCCGGGCGGTGGCCCATTGCCGGCGGGCGGTGGCGGCCAGACACCCGGTGCGTATCCTGGCTGCGGCCCATAGCCGGGCGGGGGCCCATAGCCGGCGGGAGGCTGGGAGCCGGCCCCAGCCGGGATGGGTTGCTCAGGCGGCAGAGTCTGCTGTGGCGGCAGAGTTTCTTGCGGCAATGAACCGGCGTTCGATGCCGCCTCGATCTGGTCATCCGCCGGTGTTCCGGGCTCACCGCCGGCGAGCGAATCGGGCGTCGACCCACCGCCCCCGCCGTCCATGGCCATGCCGCTTCCTCCGCTGCATCCCGGCGCGCCGCGCCGCAATCCATCGCGATCTGATCGCAGGTCGGGCCGGGTCCCGGCGCCGTTGCGCGGCCGTGCCAATCGTACCAGCGGCTCAGGGCCCGGCGTGGGCTCGGCCCGGCGTGGGCTCGGCCGGCGCTCCCCTCAGGACCGGCGCTCCACTCAGGAGCGGCCTCTCGCGAGCCCGCGGGCAGCTCGCCGGGCGCGCCTCGGTCTGGTGGGTCCAGCGGCCTGATCTATCCTTCTGCGAGGCGCCGCGTCTAGGCGTCGTCGGCCAGAGGAGGGTTCAGGTGTCCGGCTTCAAGGCGTTCCTGCTCAAGACCAACGCCCTGGCGCTGGCGGTCGCTGTAATCATCGGCGTGGCGATGGGCAACGTCGTCAACTCGCTCGTGAACGACCTCATCATGCCGCCCATCGGCATGATCCTTGGGAACATCGACTTCGCCCAGCTCAAAGTCGTCCTGAAGGCGACCGGCGATCCCAAGACCGAGGTCGCGATCCGCTACGGCTCGTTCGTCAACGTCGTCATCGCCTTCGTCATCGTCGCCCTGGTGGTCTACGTCGTCACGTCCCTGCTTCTGCGCGCCGTTCCCGAGGTTCCGGAGCCGCCGACCAAGACCTGCCAGTTCTGCAAAGAGACCGTGCCCGCCGACGCGACCAGGTGTCGCGCCTGTACCAGCGTCATCTGATCGACGCGCCGGCGGAGTCCCCGCTCGCTGCCGAAGGGAGAACGAATGAAGGTCCGCCTCGACCGGATCGCCCGGGTCCAAGCCGCCATGCGCGAGCAGGGCCTGGTGGCGATCGTGGTCATGAACCACGACGACTACAGGTACCTCTTCGGCACCGACCGCTCGCAGCCGCGAGCCCTGATTCCGTTCGACGGTCCGGCGGAGCTGATCGCCTTCACGGGCGAGGAGCCGGAGCTGCGAGCGGCCCTGGCGCAGGGCGAGGTGCGGGTCTTCGGCAGCGTGGGCGGCCAGATTCACGACATCGTGGGCCGCATACGTGAGCTTGCTGCGGCCGACCCGTTCGGCGCCATCGCCGCTGCCGGCCGGCCCAAGGTCGGCATGCAAATGTGGTTCCATACCCCGGCCTTCCTGGTGGATCTCTTCCGTCAGGTCAACCCTGAGGTCGAGTTGGTCTCCTCCGACCCGGTGATGGATCCGCTCCGCGGCATCAAGGACGCCGACGAGCTCGCCGCCATGACGGAGGCGCAGCGGATCGCCGGCCTGGGGATGGACCGCGCACGCGAGCTGCTTCGGCCCGGGGTGAGTGCCCACGAGGTGGCGACCGAGGCGCTCTACGCCATGTGGCGGGCCGGCGCCGAAGGGACGAGCACTCCCATATACGTCAACTTTGGCGTCGAGACGTGCATGCTCCACGGCCGCATCAGCCCGGCGCCTCTCGAGCGCGACCAGCTGGCTTTGATCGATCTGACACCGCAGGTGGACGGCTACTGCGCCAACCTGGCACGGACCTTCGTCGTGGGTCGGCCCGACGCCCGCCAGTCCGAGCTGATCGCCACCTACCGCGAGATCGTGGCGGAGGTTCGCGCCGCGATGCGGCCCGGCGTCACCACGGCCCAGCTGGACGATCGCGCCAAGGAGGTCGCCGCCCGCCACGGTCTGGCGGAGTACCAGGTCTACGGCATCGGCCACGGCATCGGCCTGCGGTTTGAGGAGCCGCCCGCCCCGACGATCATTCCGCCCCACAAGGCCCTGCCGCTCGCGGAGGGGATGACGGTCACGATCGGTCACCCCGTGCTGGCGATCCCGGGCTTCGGCGGCGCCAGGTTCGAGGACGTGTATCGGCTCACCGCGGCCGGCCCGGAGGTTCTGTTCGAGTACCCGATCGACCCTATCGTCGAAGCCTGACGAAGGGATTCGAGAGGTCAGGTAACTGAGACTCAGTCTCGACAGCCGCGTGGCCGGCAAGGTAAGATGCGGCGACCATGACGACCCAGGCAGGCGACCAGCTCGCCCCCGACGATCTCGCCGGCACGCTCGATGCCGCCGGCTACCGTATGACCGACGCCCGCCGCGCCGTCGTGGGGCTCATCGCCAGCCGCGACGGCACCTTCGACACGGCCGATCTCGTTGCCGACGCGCGCCGCCGCCGCGTGCCCGCGGCGCGGGCCACGATCTTCCGGACGCTGGAGATCCTGGCCGCGGTTGGGGCGGTAGAGCGGCTCGATCTGCCCAACGGCGAGCACTCGTACGTTCGCTGCGACACGCGCGGCCACCACCACCACCTGGTCTGCACCGATTGCCAGCGCTCGGTCGACCTCGAAGAGCTGGGCATGACCACCATCACCGCGGACGTCGAGCTACGCACCGGCTACGTGATCGATCGGCACCGTCTGGAGCTCTTCGGGCTGTGCCCCAACTGTCAGACCAGATTGCCCTCCTGACGGCGCAAGCGGAGACCGTCCGATGACCAGCCAGCGTCACAGTTTGAGACCGAGTCTGCGACTCAGTCTCTGCCTGACCGCGGCGGTCGCGATGTTCCTGGTCGCCTCCGGCTGCTCCGGGGGTACCGGCGGCAACGCCGCGGACGGCAAGATCGCGGCCGTGGCCGGCGAGAACTTCTACGGCGACCTGATCGCCCGAGTCGGCGGCGACCGCGTCTCGGTCACGAGCCTGCTGAGCGACCCGAACGTCGATCCGCACACCTACGAGAGCAGCCCGCAGAATGCCGAAGCCGTCGCCGACGCCCGCCTGGTCGTCGCGAACGGTTTCGGCTACGACGCCTTCGTGGATCGGCTGCTCTCCGCCTCTGCAAGCTCCAACCGCACCGTGATCGACGTCCAGAAGCTGCTCGGCCTGCCCGACGGGGGCAACCCGCACATCTGGTACGACCCCGGGACGATGCCCAAAGTCGCCCGAGCCGTTGCAGGCGCGCTCGAGCAGATCGAGCCTGCCTCCCAGTCGACCTTCGAAGCCAACCTCACCGCCTACCTCGATTCGTTTACGCCCCTGACCTCCAGGATCGCCGAGATCAAGAGCAAATACGGTGGCGCGCCGATCGCCTGCACGGAGCCGGTGGCCGGCTACCTGACCGCCGCCATGGGACTGCTGGTGCTGACGCCCGACGGATTCGCCAAAGCGATCGAAGAAGGGACGGATCCTGCCCCGGTCGACGTCGCCGCCCAGCGCGATCTCCTGACCGGGCACAAGGTCAAGATCCTGCTCTACAACAGCCAGGCCACCTCGCCGGTGACGGACTCGATCAAGACCCTTGCCGGGCAGCAGGGGATCCCGGTCGTGGGCGTCTCGGAGACGATGCCGAAGCAGGGCCAGAGCTTCGTCGACTGGCAACTGGCCCAGCTGAGCGAGATCGAGACGGCGCTGGGGCAGAGCGGATGAGCAAGCCGAAGAGCACGTCGGCGCGCACGTCGGCGAGCGACCCGAGGACCGCGTCGGCGCGCCCGGACGACACCACGCCGGCGATGTGCTTCGATCGGGCGACGCTGGCCTACGGCGGTCGCGTCGTCTGGTCTGAGCTGTCGATGACGGTGCAGCCGGGCGAGTTCCTGGCGGTGCTGGGCCCCAACGGATCGGGCAAGACCTCTCTCTTGCGGGCGTTGCTGGGCCTGGCGCCGCTCGCCGCCGGTCAGCTGGATGTGCTCGGCCGGCCGCCGCGCCGCGGCAACCCGGCGATCGGCTACGTCCCCCAGCACGCCGGCTTCGACCGCGACGTGCCGCTCCGCGGCCGCGATCTCGTGGGCCTCGGCATCGACGGTCACCGCTGGGGCTTCGGCCGGCTGTCGCGGGCGGATCGGGCGCGTGTGGAGGCGGCTCTCGAGTCGGTCGCGGCTCGGGTCTATGCCGACGCTCCGATCGGCCGCCTCTCGGGCGGAGAGCAGCAGCGCCTGCGCATCGCCCAGGCCCTCGTCGGCGACCCGCAGATCCTGCTCTGCGACGAGCCCCTCGCCAGCCTCGACATGCGCTACCAGCAAGAGATCACCGAGTTGATCGGCGACTGGGCCCGCGACAAGCGCGGCACCGTCGTCTTCGTCACCCACGACGTCAATCCGGTCCTGGGGCTGGCGAATCGAGTCGTCTTCGTCGTCGACGGCCGCTGGGCCGCCGGCAGCACGGACGAGGTCCTCACCAGCGAATCGATGTCGCGCCTGTACGACGCGCCGGTGGAGGTTCTCCGAGTTCGCGGCCGGATCGTGGTCGTGGGCGAGGGGAGCGGCGCCGGCTTCGACCTCGACGAGCCGCATCACCTCCCCGGGCACGTGGGGGCGCACGCATGATCGCCCAGCTGATCCATCTTCTGGGCTACGACTTCGTCCAGAATGCCCTCGTCGCCGGCATCCTGGTGGCCGTCGTGGCCGGCCTCGTCAGCCGGTTCGTCGTCGCCCGGAACATGTCATTCGCGGTCCATGCCCTGGCCGAAGTCGGCTTCACGGGCTCCGCCGGCTTCATCCTGATCGGCCTGTCGCCGGTGCTGGGGCTGCTGTCGGGTTCGATGCTGACGGCCCTCCTCATCGGCACGCTGGGGCTGAGGATCCGCGAACGCGACGCCGTCGTCGGCGTGATCATGGGCTTCGGGCTGGGGCTGGGCGTGCTCTTCATCACGCTGAACTCGCGCTACGCCAGCGAGGCCTTCGCCATCCTCCTCTCGGGGGCGATCACTACGGTCAGCCGCGACGACCTGGTGCTGCTCGGAATCGTGGGGGCGGTCACGCTCGTCGGACTGGGCGCGATGTACCGGCCGCTCACTTTCGCCACGGTCGATCCTGTCGTGGCCGAGGCGCGCGGCGTGCCGGTTCGCCTGATCTCGGTCCTGTTCCTGTTGATGCTCGCCGCGGCGGTTGCCGAGGCGGTCCAGGTCGTGGGCGTGCTGCTGATCCTGACGCTGCTGATCACGCCCGGAGCCACGGCCGAACGGCTGACCGCTCACCCCGGCCTGGCCACGGTTGCCAGCGTCGGCGTCGCGCTCTTCGCCACGGTCGGCGGGATCCTGCTGGCGCTGGTCACCACCGTGCCGGTCAGCGTCTACGTGACCACCATTGCCTTCGTCTGCTACTTGTCGGCCCGGCTTTTCTCGTCGCTTCCGATCGCCTCGATTCGACGCAACCGCACCTGACGGCGCCCACGCTCCGCGGCGCCCAGACCGGGCTGCCGGCCGCCTATGCTCCCGCGGCGGAGAGGACGAAGTCCGTGCTGAAGGCGACCAGCAGCCCCAGGGTCAGGGCGACTCCGGTGACCATCGGCAGCGAGAAGCGGCGGGCCGCGGCCATCATCTCGTTGAAGACGAAGATGAGCGCTCCCGCCGCAAGCCCCAGGAAGAGGATCGAGAGCACGGGCGATACCAGGAGGTAGCCGACCATGCCGCCCAGGAACGTGGGTCCGCCGCCGATGCCGCCGGCCATCGCCAGAAAGCTCCAGCTCGGGCGATCGCCCATCCCCAGCGGCGCCCCGATGGCGAATCCCTCGGTGGCATTGTGCAGTGCGAAGCCGATCACGAGTATCAGTGCAAAGGCCGTGGCCCCGGTCGCGGCCGATTGCCCGATCGCCAGCCCCTCGGAGAAGTTGTGCAGCCCGAGGCCGGTGGCCGTCCCGAGCGCGACCTGGCTCGGAGTCAGCGCGACCCGCTCGCCGCGGCCGCTCATACGGGTCGTCAGGTACGTCACCGAGAGAAGCCCGAAGGTGACGCTGGCGCCCAGGACGACCGCGTACAGGCCGAACTCCCCGGCGCCGGAACCCCCGCGCGCTGCTTCCATGGCGTGGTCCACGGGTTCCACGGCTTGGGCCAGCACGTCATAGATGAGGAACAGGACAACTCCCGCGGCGGCGGTCGTCAGGGCCGCCCGGACGCCGACGGGTAGGCCTCGCAGCCTGCCCACCGGTAGTCCCAGGAAGATCGTTCCCCCGGCGAACGCGGCCAGGACCACGGTCTGGGCGAAGCTCATCGGACCTCTCTTCAAGCGGCGTGGGCAATCCTTAGTAATCTAGTATGGAATACTGCGGATGCTACCCGGGCGCGAGGCCGGAGGTCAAGTCCGGCGGGCGAGTAGGCGGCCTGGCCATCGGGGGAGCTAGCGAACCTGGAAGGAGCGCTTGGCCAGACCGAGCCAGTAGCCCTCGATCGTGAAGGTCGGTGCCTCGCCCGGTTCGGTCGCCGCCCCGAGGGCGACGAAGAGCGGCGCGAAGTGCTCGACCGTCGGGTGCGCGTATGGCATCCCCGGAGCTCGATTGCGGAAGTCGAAGAGGGCGTCGAGATCGCCGCGCCGGAGCGTCTCGGCGGCCCAGAGATCGAATTCGACCGACCATTCGGGGGCGCCCGGCCGGCCGTCGAAGTAGTCGTGGACGAACGGTAGACCGTGGGTCATGAAGCCGCTGCCCATGATCAGCACGCCCTCGTCGCGAAGCGGCGCAAGCCGCCGGCCGATCTCGAACAGATGCGCCGGCGCCAGGTCCGGCATCGAGATCTGGAGGACCGGGATGTCGGCCTCGGGGTACATCGGAATGAGCGGCACGTAGGCGCCGTGGTCGAGGCCGCGTTCCGGACGTTCTGCGACCGGCTCGTCGGGCGGCATCAGAGCCTTGACCCGTGCCGCCAGCTCGGGGGCGCCGGGGGAGTCGTAGCGGACCCGGTAGTAGCGCTCGGGGAAGCCGTAGAAGTCGTAGACGAGCGGCGTCGGGGTCGTGGCCCCGAGCGTCAGCGGCGCCGATTGCCAGTGGGCGCTGACCGTGAGGATCGCCTTTGGTCGTGGCAGAGCCTGGGCCCACGCCGCCAGCTCGCCAGGCCAGGTTTCGTCGTCGAGCAGGGTGGGCGCGCCGTGGCCCAGGTACAGCGCCGGCAGGCGACCGGCATTGGACGGCTTCGGCTTCGGCTTCGGCTTCGGCTTCGACGCGGTCGGCTCAGTCGTCGGAGGTTTCCTTCGCGCCCGCCGAGCTACCCGCATCGGTGTGCATGCGTTCGTGGAGTGTCGTCAGCAACCGCAGGAGCGTACGCTGGTCCTTCACGGTCAGGCCGGCGAAGAGGCGCTCGACCGAGGCCTGATACGCCCCGAACTGGGCCGCAACAAGCTCGGAGTTGCAGGTCAGCTCGACGAGCGTGACCCGTCGGTCCGTGGAGTGGGGAATGCGCCGGACGAGGCCCTCGGCCTCCAGCCCGTCCACCAGCGCGGTCACGTTGCGCGGCGTGACCGTGAGCTCGTCCGCCAGATCGGCCATCTTCTGTGGCCCGTGGCAATGGATGGCATAAAGCAGCCGTAGCCGCGGAATGCTCTCTCCGGCCGCAACGGCCTTTCGTCCGGCCCAGCGCTCGAAGGCGTCGACGAAGGCCTCGGTCTCGACGGCCAACGCCGCGACCGGTGAATCCGAATCGCCGGCAGGCGCGGCCATCCCGCCCTGCGTCGCCTGCGCCACCTGCGTCGCCTGCGCCGCCTGAACGCCGATCGAGCCGCTCTCAGAAGATGCTGTAGACATTCACTATGTTCCTTGGTATTGTTGCCACAACAACATTACCACAGTAACGATGCATACATACATCATTGTGAGCGGAACAAAGCCGACAAGGTGACGTCGCCGGTGCAGGCGGCGCGAACCGAGACCCGAGGAGATCGAGATGATCATGACCGATAGCAAGACGATCGAGCGTCTGCCCGTCAACGAAGCCTTCGCGCGGCCTGCGGATCGGGCGGCAATCGAACGGGCGGCCGCGGCGCTGCGCTTGCGCAACTTCGACGCCCGAATCGTCGCCGACGCAGCCGAAGCCCGGGAGATGGTTCTCGCGCTCCTGCCGGAGGGGACGGAGGTGGGCGAGGGGGCATCGCTGACCCTCGACCAGATCGGCGTCACGGAGATCGTCGAGAAGAGCGGCCGCTACGACGCGATCCGACCGAGGACGCGGGCGATGGACCGCGCCACCCAGATGCGCGAGATCCGCAAGCTCGGCGCGGCGCCGGATGTCCAGATCAACAGCGTCCACGCCCTCACAGAGGACGGCCGGATGGTCATCGCCTCGGGGACTGGGAGCCAGCTCGGGCCGATCGGCTTCGGCGCCGGGAAGGTCGTGCTGGTCGTGGGGGCGCAGAAGATCGTGCCGGACCTCGAGACCGCCTACCGGCGGGTCGAGGAGTACAGCTACCCGCTCGAGGATGCCAAGATGCAGGAGCTGTACGGAGCCCGCAGTTCCGTCAGCAAGATGCTCGTCCTCAACAGCGACTCACCGGGCCGGACCACGGTGATCCTAGTGGCGGAGCCGGTCGGGACCTGACGCTGTCTACGCGACCGGAGCGGCTCGGACCAGGCGCATGCGGAATAGGGCGGCGCTGACGGGGCAGGCGCCGGTGAACTCGGGCGACCCCAGCAGTGCCGCGGGAGCGGCTTCTCGCGCGCCCGGCTCGTAACCGCGCCGCGCGAACCAGGCGGCGGCGGTCTCGGTCAGCAGGAACAGCTCGGCGACGCCGCGGGCCGCGGCGACGGCTTCTGCCCGATCGACCAGCCGAGATCCAAGGCCGAGTCCCCGAAAAGGCGGCGCGACGCAGGCCGAACGCAGCAGCCCGACCGAACCGTACGGCTCGACGGCGGCGCAGCCGACAATTCGGCCTTCCTCGCGAGCGACTACCGCGGTCCCGAGCGCCAGCTCGAAACCGTCGGTCGGCAGCCCACTGGCCTCCAGGAGGGCCTCGATCGCCGGTCGATCACTTGCCTGCGCGAGCTCGATCTCGATCACCCGCAGCACGCTCCGCCGCAGCAGGACGACGTGGCCGCCCCCTCGACGGCGTCGACCGCAGCGCCCTCCGGCGCGCCACTCGCTGGCGGAACCGCAGCGCCACCCACCGGTTTGGTCGCCTTGACGATGACGCTGTAAATGCCGTCGGCGACCCCGTGGCTGATCGTCAGGGAGACGTCCGCCAGGCCGACCGCCTCGAGCCCCGAGCGGAACTCGGAGAACGAAAGCGCCCCGGCGATGCAGCCCGCATAGGAGCCGCGTTCGGCGCGCTGCGCGGCTGTCAGGGCGTCGTCGGCGACGACGTCGGTGATGCCGATCCGACCGCCCGGACGTAGCACGCGGGCTATTTCGCGGAAGACGGCCGGCTTGTCCGCGGCCAGGTTGACCACGCAGTTGCTGATGACGACGTCGATCGAGGCCGCCGGCAGGGGGATCGTCTCGATGTTGCCCTTGAGGAACTCCACGTTCGTGGCGCCGGCCTCGGCGGCGTTGCGTTGAGCGAGGGCCAGCATCTCGTCGGTCATGTCCAGGCCGAAAGCCCGACCACTGGGCCCGACTCGCCTGGCCGAGAGCAGCACGTCGATGCCTCCGCCGGAGCCGAGATCGAGGACGCGCTCGCCCTCGTGAAGCTCGGCCACGGCGATGGGATTGCCGCAGCCAAGCGAGGCCATCACGGCCGCGTCGGGCAGCTCGTCGCGCTCCAGGGCGGAGTAGAGCTCGCTACCGTATTGGCCGTCGTCGGCGCAGCAGCTCTCGCCGTTGAGCACGCCGAGGGCCGCCTGGGCGTAGTGGAGCCGGACGGTCTCGTGGATATCGGTCATCGGGGACTTCCTCAGCAAGCGCAGGCGGCGGGGGCGGGACGGCGGCTAAACAGGCGGCGAAGCGAGCTAGCGGCACGCACGGTACGCCCGACGCCGGGAGGGTCGAAGCGGGTCCGGCGGGCATCCGCGGCCTCCTGCAGGCGCTCCTTCATCAACAGTTGGACGATCTCGGGGCTGAAATACATCGACATGGTTCGATCTCCTTTCGAAGCGTACCATAGCCACAATATCGAGACTTGTCAATATCTATCCTCATCGATATTCTGAGCACATGAAGCGCGCGACAGACCCCGACGTCCGACTCCTCCAGGCTACCGCCGACCCGACTCGACTTTCGATCCTTCGGCAGCTCAGCGCCGAGGGGTCGGTCTGCGCCTGCAGCTTCAGCGACTGCTGCGGAGTGGGGCAGCCCACGGTCTCGCACCACCTGCGCGTCCTGCGCGAGGCGGGCTGGGTGACGACTGAGCGGCGTGGGACCTGGATCTGGTACGCCATCCGGCCGGAGGCCGTGGAGCGTTTCCGGGAGCTCGCGGGCGAATTCGCGCCCGGTCCGGCCCGCCCGGTCGCCGATCTCTCGGGTCAGGCCCGACCCCTGCCTCCGGTTCGACCGGCGAACTGACGCGGGCGTCTGGCGTCGGCGTCCGGCGTCCGGGGACATCTTGACCTTCGAGTGACTTGAAGGTGTAGGGTGCATCCATGAAGGTTTCCGAGCTCGCCAGGCGCGCCGGCGTGGCACCGTCCGCGGTCCGCTTCTACGAGCAATCTGGCGTCCTTCCCCACGCACCGCGCCGGGCCAACGGCTACCGCGAGTACGGGGCCTCGGAACTGGCCCGCCTGCAGCTGGTCGTGGCGCTGCGACGGCTGGGTCTCGCGCCCGTGGACGCCGGCCGACTGGCGGCCCTGTGCATGGAGCGCGGCGAGGTCGACCTGGATCTGGCGCCGCTCATCGCGACCCAGCGAGCCGCAGTCGAACGACAGCGATCCGACCTCGATCGGCTCGACGCCGAGCTGACCGATCTGGAATTGACAATCCAAGCGGCCGGCCGCGCCCGGCGCTCGAGCGAGGGTAACGCCATGTCAGTCGAACCCATTCGAGCCCTCTTCATCTGCACGGGCAACTCCGCGCGAAGTCAGATCGCGGAGGCCCTGCTGCGCGACTTCGGCGGCGCCGACTTCGAAGTCTTCTCCGCCGGGACCGAGCCGAAGGGCGTCAACCCATACGCCGTTCGCGTCCTGGCCGAGATCGAGATCGACTGGTCCGGCGCGCGGAGCAAGTCGGTGACCGAGTTCCTCGGCCGGCCCTTCGACTATGTGATCACCGTGTGCGATCGCGCCCGCCAGACCTGCCCGGTCTTCCCCGGCAACCACAACACGCTGCACTGGGGGCTCGACGATCCGGCCGAGGTCGAGGGCACGGACGAGCGCAAGCTCGAGGCCTTCCGGCACACCCGGATCGAAGTCGCCACTCGGCTGCGGCCGTTCGTCGAATTGGCCCGGCGGGCTCGAGCTGAGTCGCCGACGCCGGCCTGATCCGCGTCCGGCCCCTTCGCAGCCTACTTGGGCAGCGCGGAGAGCCCCGACTTGTCCGAGCCGGCATCGTCGCGCGCTTTCGCTCGATCCAGGTAGGCCTGGGCCTTGCCGATCTGGGTCGTCAGCGCATCGACGGTCTGACTCATGTTGTCGAGCGCCTTGAGCTTGAAGGCGTCGATCTCGTCCATCGTGGCGTAGATGTTGTCGAAGGCCGCCTGCAGCTTCGCGATCTCCACGGTGGAGGAGGCGGCCTGCTCGTTGACCGCACCGGACTGCTGGCGCAGCAGCACCGACGTGCTCTCGATCAGGTTCGAGGTCGTCGCGTTGAGGGCTGTGATCTGGTCCAGGACGAGCTTCTGGTCGGAGAGGGCCTGGGCCACGATGACGGCCGTCCGGAGAGCGGAAACGGTCGTGGTCGTGGCGCGGTCCACGCCCCGGACCAGCTCGAGGTTGTTGCGGCGAATGACGTCGAGGGCCAGGTACCCCTGGACGCTGACCGCCAGCTGAGTGGTCAGGTCCTGCACCTTCTGGCGGACGTAGAAGAGCATGTCTTCCTTGAGGACCCTGGCTCGCTCAGGATCAGATGCCTCGATCGTGGCGATGCGGGCAGTCAGGGCGGCGTCGAGCTTCTGCGCCATGTAGATGTACTGGCGCAACCGCTCCATGATCTGCCACAGGTTCGCCTTCTCTTGCTCGAGGTCGACGTTGTCCTTCTGGAGCGTCCCCTGGCCGTTCTGCAGGGCTTTGACGATGGCGTTGATGTGGCTCTGGCTCGACCGGTACCGATCGAAGTAATCGCGCAGGCGGTTACCGAAGGGCAGGATGCCGAAGAGCTTGCGGGGTGCGAAGAGGTCGCCCTGGTGGGCCGGATCGAGCTCGTCGACCTGGCGCCGCAGCTGGATCAGGCTGGTCGACACCTCGGACGAGCCGGAGAGGCCGCCCCGCTTCATCGCCGTGACCGGCCGGTCGAGGAGGCGCGAGGAGATCTGGGCGGAGGCTTTGATGTCGTCTTCGCCGAGCTTGCGGATCTCGGCGACGCGGGCCTCGAACTTGGGGTCGTGGACGTCGAGCGCGGCGATCGCGTCGACGTAGCCCGCGACCATACCGTCGAGCTTCTGGACCGTGTCCGCGTCGAGCCTGACCGCGTCCTGCGCGGCCGGGGCGGCGATCTCGGCGACGGGCGCCGGAGCGGCGAGTGCGAGCGTGGCGTTGTCCAGGGCGGGTGCGGGCGCCACTGCCGCGGCCGTCACGCCGCTGGCGACGGCACTACCGGAGACCTGATCGATCTTGAGCGAGTCGCTCATCTAGTGGTCCTCCTCGCCATGGCGCCCGGCGGCCGATGGATCGTGCCGGTTCGCGGCTCGATGCCTCCGCTAAGGTTACTGCCGCTGCCGCTGCCGCGGCGCGGGTTGTCGCCGGCGTCTCCCCGAGGCAGTGTCATCGGCCGGCCGCGCCGAGACCGCGGGCTGCCGCCGCGGTCGCCGCGCTCGCAGTGGCCTGGAGGCGCCGTCGCGGGCCAGTCGGGGTATGGCGCGTCGCCGCCCTCATCACCGGCGGGACCTTGCTCGCTCCCAACACGAGCTCGCCCTTGGCAGGTATGGCGGCTGCCCCTGTGATGGCCGGGACACCCCGAACCACCACTGGAGATGACCAATGGCCGCCCGTGACACCGCCGAAGCGCTCTCCCTCTGGCGATACCACCTGATCGCCGAAGCCCTCGATCCGAAGCTCGCTGGCCGTGAGCGCGGCCAGATGGTCCGCCGGCTCGCCGGCGACCATCTGGACCCCGGTGGCGAGATTCGCCACGTCAGCCGCAACACGCTCGACCGCTGGATCCGCCGCTATCGCGCCGAAGGGCTCGTCGGGCTGCGTAACCGGCCGCGGAGCGATCACGGCAGCGCCAGGGTGGACCCGACCCTGCTCGATACCGCGATCCGCCTGCGTCTGGAAGTGCCGGCCCGGAGCGCCGCCCACATGGCCGAGATCATCGCGACCCGCCACGGCGTCCGGATCGCCGAGCGCACGCTCGCCGAACAGTTCCGTCGGCGTGGCTTCACGCGAGCCGAGTTGCTGCGCGACGGCCGCACGTTCGGGCGCTATGAGGCCGCTGCTCTCAACGAGCCCTGGATCGGCGACGTGCTCGTCGGTCCCTTCGTACCCCATCCGCGAGCGCCGGGCTCGATCCGGGCGCGCCTGTTCGTGCTCGTCGACGACCATTCGCGGCTGCTCGTCGCTGGCCGCTGGGTCGGCACCGAGACCCTGTGCGCCGGGCAGGAGGTGCTGCACGGCGCGATCCTCGCGCGCCGCGGCCTGCCTGAGTCGCTCTACGTGGATAACGGCAGCGCATACAGCGGCGCCGAGCTCACAAGAAGCTGCGCGATCTTGGGCATCCGGCTGATCCACAGCCGACCCTATGCGCCGCAAGGACGGAGCAAGCAGGAGCGCCTCAACCGGGTCATCCGGGAACGCTTCCTCCTCGAGGCCACCACGGTCGGGATCGCGTCGCTCGACGAGCTCACGACCGCTTCGGGGCCTGGGTCAGTCGATACCTCAACGTTCGCCGCCATTCGGAGACCGGCGAGTCGCCGCTCGCCCGCTATGCCACGCTCAAGCGGCGCGACCCGCACCCCGACGTGCTTCGGACCGCCTTCCTCTGGTCGGTCCACCGCCGGGTGAGCCGAACGGCCACGATCGTCCGGCTCCATCGCCAGTCCAACGGCATCCCTCGTGTCCTCAACAACGCCGCGGTCGCTGCCCTCATCGCGGCAGCGGCCGATGGCAAGGAGATCGTCGACGACGCCTGCGCCAAGAAGGCCGTCGCCGAGCTCACGCGCGAACAGTGAACGTTCAGGCGGCCGCGTCTCCATTAAGCGATGCCGTCACGTCTCCACCCAATCCTGCCGGATCATCACCAAATAGCGCGACCGGCAACACATGGGCTCCGCCGCCCTAGACAGCCAGACGGTCTCCGAGGAGATCGGCGAGGCTTCGGTCTCGAGAAGCGTATGATCCGCGCTTTCGTCGTTGGCATCTGAAGAACGCCGACTCCTCCGAGGGCATCGGACTCTTTCGGGTTTCCACGCTGGGATGCGGCGGTTTCCAACCGGATCCAGGAGCTGCGCGGACGGTTGTGCGGCTCGGGTGTGACTAGACCGGCGGCGTGGAGGACGCATCGGACCGTCGAGGTCGATGGCACGGGCAAGCCCTCGCGCTCGAGGTGCCAGGCGATGGTGGCGAGGCCCGCGTCGAGGCCTCGGGCGACGAGGTCCCTTCGCAGTTCGACGATCCGGTCACGCAGGCCGCCGGAGGTCCGCTGAGGGCTCGCGTGCGGTCGGCGGGACCGCGGCTCGAGGGCATCGAGTCCGCCTTCCCGATACCGGCGAAGGAGCCCGGTGCAGGTGGCCGCGACTGATGCCGTATTGCGTTGCCGCGGCGGTGACGGACAACTGGCCCGAGACGACCTTGAGGACGGCCACCTGATGCTTCGACATGCAGCGCACTGTCACGTATATCCCACTCATCGTTGATCGATCAGGTGTCACCTATGTCCTGAACTCAGACACCTCCAGGCGCGCCGCTTTTCCTCGTGAAACAGCACGTCCGTACGAGGGCCGCGCTTGCGAAGGAGTCGACCACAAGATTCCCGAACAGACCGGCCAATCTGGGCGGGAGAAACAGATTGCCGAGCCGCCAGCCGGTCGCGCTCGGCGACAGCACCGCGGATTCATTCGCGGTAGCCTTCACCCGACCGTGGTCGTGATGGTGCCCGATCGATCAGGTGACTTCATCTCGGTCGCACTCAGCACTGGGGACGGCTTTCGCGAGCCGCGGACAGATCTCATGCAGCCGCTGCTTAGCCAATCGCTTCTGTTGCAGTCGTTGAGGCCGTTTCTCGGAGCCAAACGAACTTGGATGTGGGCGGACGACCAGAAAGGATCGCGGGGTCATGCCGAGGTTCTCTGCCAATTTGGGGTTTCTCTGGAAGGAGCTGACGCTGCCCGAGGCCATCCGGGCCGCCGGCAGGGCCGGTTTCGCCGCCGTCGAATGCCACTGGCCGTACGACGTGCCCGTGGAGGCAGTGCTAGAGGCGCTCGTCGAGACCGGGCTGCTTATGCTTGGGATCAACACTCGGCAGGGTCACAACGGCCCGGCCGACTTCGGGGTTACCGCTATGCCGGGTCGCGAGGAGGAGGCTCGCCGCTACATCGACGAGGCGGTCTCGTATGCCGCTGCGATCGGTTGCCGGAACATCAACGCCATGGCCGGCAGGACGGGCCGAACCCCCGCAGCAGAGTCGGCCTTCCGCGAGAACCTCGCTTACGCCTGCGCCGCGGCTGCGCCCTACAGAGTGAACATCGTGGTTGAGCCGATTAACCAGCGCGACGCTCCGGGCTATCACGTGAGCCTTGTCGAGCAGGCCCTGGAGACCATTGACGCAGTCGGCGCTCCAAACCTCCGGCTGATGTTGGACTGCTATCACACCCAGATCATGCAGGGCGACCTAATCCGGCGCCTTGAGGCGGTGCGGCCCTACCTGGGCCATATCCAGTTCGCCGGCGTCCCGCTCCGGGGGGAACCCGACGAGGGCGAAATCAACTATGTCAACGTTTTCTCCGCGATTGACCAGATGGGCTGGGACGGCTACGTAGGCGCAGAATACCGGCCCCGGGGCAGCACCGAGGAGGGCCTGAGCTGGCTGATCCCCTTTCGGGCGGCGATCATCGAGGAGCGGAATAGAGTTCCCGTCTCTGACAACCGCGCCGGACTCGATCCAAATCGACATCCGATCCCATCCACTGGCGCCGACCCCGGATCGGAGACGTAGCTTGATTACCAAGCTCTACCGCGGTCACGAGACTCAGATGCGAGTGCCCACGGCCAGGCCGTCAACTTGCGAATGTCTCTGTGCTGGTGGCGGTGATCTGGAAGTTTCCGGAGAATGTCCATTCGCGTCGAGTTCGCAGTGGTTGCTCGGCTTGATCGCCTAAGAGACGCTTAGTCACGATTGGGTCCATGTGCCATCGAGACTCCGAAGGCTCGGGCTGAGCCGCTGCCCGGTGCGGGGTAGTAGCCGTGATCCGCGAAGCACTCGAGAAGCTCATCGAGTTCCGGCCCGTCATCGACGGCACGCGCCCTGCCAATGAAGGTCGAGTGCCACCACCTGTCGGGACCATGCACCATAGCCTCCAGCCCCTCCCCGGCGAGATCCCGCCGAAACGGACCTTGGCCCCGATCGATTGGGCGATCGGAGACCTGCTGGTAGAGACCGTCAGCCCGCTCGCGCTGAGTGCGCCGCTCGAGGTCGGAGCCGACCTCGCGGTCCGATCAGCCGAGGCCGACGCCCTCCGGCGGGCGCGGGTTGAGCGGGCTCGCTAACAGCGGGGATTCGGTGGCGAGGGCGAGGATCCGGGCCCCGTTCGGCCGGATCGACGAGCGAGTGGTCGGTATCGCGGGCCCCGCTCAAGGTTTCTTGCGCATCGGCAAGCGCGCGCAGCTTCGCGTTCCCGTTGGCTTCGAGCGAGTCCGCCACGAGCCGGTCCGCGGAACTTGCGCGCCGAGATGGCGACGCCGGTCGGTATGGACAGGTTGCGCGCCTGCCTGCTCACCCATAGCACTCTGGTGTGGGACGTGACGCCGGCGAGGTGGACCCGGCCGGTGTCGAGACTCGACACAGAAGAGCACGCGAGCGAGCGCATCGCCCGGAACTTGAGGTGTCGCAGCCCCAGCTCGAGATCGGGCGCGAGCGCGGGAGCTTCCGCCGCGCTCATGGGACAAGCTCCAGGGCGTAGGCGGAAAGCGGCCGGACGGGCACGGTGGGTAGATCGAGGTTCAGGCGCTCGCCGGCGGAGCGGTGGCCCGGGGCGCCTGCTCCGGCGAGGAGGATCGAGCGCATGTCGGCTGCTCCCAGGCGCCGGTGTGCGAGGGCGTTCTCCAGGGCGGCCAAGAGCGCTTCGTCTCCATATGGCCGCCCACCACTCGGCGATGGCCGTGAGCTCGTGAGCCAGACGCGGCGTCCCGGTCGCGGCTGCGGCTCGAAGGAACGTCTCGGCGACCGGGCCCAGATTTGCAGAACGCAAGCTCGGCCGCGCTCCTGGGCCTGATCGCCCGGACGGCCCCGCGAGCAGGCCGGCCATAGTGAGCGTCATCGAGGGACAGTTCGCCCGTGACCGACGAGGGGGTGGCTGGCGACCTCGACACCGCGGCGGCTGATCACCATTTCGCCGGCGAGCACGGTCAGCTCGACTTGCCGATCGGAGTACTCGCCGGGCCCGCTGTGGCGCGCGCCGCGGTAGCGGACCGTGCGCAGCCGATCGACCTTGCCGACAGCGACCGGCCCGAGGGCCGATCGAGGCCCGCAGAGCGCCTCGGCGGCCCGAAAACTGCCCAGCTCCTCGTACTCATCTCCTCGTCTAGCTGTCACAAGTTGTCGGACCCCGTCTGGCTGAAGTCCCGCTGCACCCACCCGGCAGGGCCTGTTCTCGCGCCGGCCTATTCCAGGTCCGGCTCAGTCTGGCCGGCAGGCAGGATCAACCCGAGCATGCGTTCCATTCTCGGCGGCCGGTCAGGATCCAGGTGCCGGGCAATTGCCAACTCGTAGATGAATCGGTACAGGGCCGGGAGCTGAACGGCGGGCCCGAACAGCTCGGCTGACGCGACGTGCATGCCGCCGAGATCGGGAGTCTGCACGATGCTTGTCGCTGACGCCGGGGCGGGTTCGGCCGCAATCCAGATGATTGGGTCGACCCCGGCCCAGGCGAGTTCACCCGCGACGCGGTCTGCCCATGGACGAGTCTCCGGGGACACCAGTAGGACGGCCCCCCACTGTGGGGACATTGTGCCCAGCGGCCCGTGGTAGAAGAAGCCGAAGCGGTGCGCAGAGGCGTGGACCTGGGCGATCTCCTGCAGCTTCAGGGCGCAATCGGCGGCTGCGCCGAAGGACGCGCCCGAGCCAAGAATCGCCCAATGCTCACAGCGCGCCGCGCTCTCCGCTGCCGCGCGGATCGAGGTGGACGCCATCAGAAGACCCTCGTTGATCAGCGCCGGCAGCTTTCGGACGACCGCGAAATCGAGCTGGCGACCATCACCAGATGCCGAGCCGAGGGCCGCGGCGAGCGTAAACAGAGAGACTATGCCGGCGAGAGTGCTCTTGGACTTCAGGAACGCAGGCTCCGGCCCTTCCTTGGTCTGAAGGACCTTGTCTACCAGACTGCAGAACGTTGTGGCCCTGGGATTGCCCGTGATCCCAACCAGCAGAGGTCCACGACGAGCCAGCGAGTCGACGACGTCGAGAACGAATTGCCGCTCTCCGGTACGAGAGAGCACAACGACGCATGTTCTGTCGTCGACGAGGCCCTCGTAGAAGGGGAGATCGCTCGTCACGACGGTGGCGACCGGCAGTCCGGCGCAGCGGATGAACGATGGCTCGCAGGCCAGCTCGGCCGTGTACGAGCAGCCGTCGCCGGTGAGAACGAGCCGTTCAATCCCGCGTGATCGGAGGTCGGCCGCAAGTTCCGTCGCCTGGGCCTCCGTGGCGGCGATGGTGTCCCTCACTGCCCGTTCGCAGTCGTCGAAGGCGGCAGATGCGAGCTTACCCACCGCGCCTCGTGGACTCTCAGTCGTATCCATTTGATGCTCCTTTCGAGGGAAGCCGGGTCGCCGCCCGGCGATCTGCTACGTTTCCGTCGCGCGGGGCGTCGCGGACGCTCCGACGTCCAGTCGGTGGCGTCAGCGGTCTGTGCCGCCGGAGGACATCATGCCTTCCAGTCCGGCTCGACTCGCCCCTTGGGCAGCATCGCCCGTAGCATGGTCTCGGCGAACACCGGGTGATCGGGGTTGAGGCTCCGGGCGACCGCCGTGTGGTAGGCCAGGAGTTGGACCGCCGGTAGGTAGGTAAGCGGAGCTACGAGGCCGTCGGCAACGAATGGCAGCTCGATTACCCGTTCGGCTCGAGGCATCTCGGGTAGTCCTGTCTGGGCGATGCAGAGCCGGTCGGCTCCGAACTCGCGCACCAGGTCGAGGAATGCGACGCCGAGCCGATAGTCTGCCGCTCCAACAAGAGTGACGACGAGCCAATCTGGTCCAAGTACACCCAGGGCCCCGTGTATGGCGTCGCCGGTGTTGTCGCACTGCCCCACCCAACCGGCGGCCTCCTGGATAATTAGCGCGCCCTCGTGGGCCACGCCGTAGTTGGCGCCGGTGCCGGTCACCAGGGTGCGCTGATGCCCCACCAACCAATCCTCCGCCTTCTTGATTGCCTCGTCAGCGACCGCAATCGAGGCTGCGATCACCTGCGGAATCCCTAGCAGGGCGCCCCGTCTGGCCTGCCATTCCGCGCCGCGATCGGCATCTAGGGCGAGACCGAGTTGCATGAGCGCAACAGCGGTGGTCATCACGCTCTTGGTCTTGGTGTAAGCAGCCTCTGACCCCTCGGCCGTGCCGATGACGAAATGCGAGCGCTGCGCCAGCAAGCTGGATTCGGATCCCGTGACGGCGACGCACAGGGCTCCGCTCTCTCTGGCGGCTTCCACCGAGTCGACGAGCCACCCTCGTTCGCCCGATCGAGACACGAACACCGCCACAGTCTCGGGATCCAGGACCACTCCCCCGTCCATTACGTCGTCGGTCGCGACCACCACTGAGGTCGCGACCGGGACATGCCGTCGCAGCATCGGGGCCGCGATCTGTGCAGCGGTGTACGAGCTGCCAA
>PLLE01000040.1 GCA_003141245.1 Chloroflexota bacterium | reverse complement strand
AGGCCCCTCCCGAAGCGCCTTTCAGCTTTGGAGTCACGACCGAACGTGACACCACATGCGGTATTAGCCACCCTTTCGGGCAGTTATTCCCCACTTCGGGGCAGGTCACCTACGCGTTACTCAGCCGTCCGCCACTAACAGTCGAGCAAGCCCGACTGTCCGTTCGACTTGCATGTCTCATGCACGCCGCCAGCGTTTATCCTGAGCCAGGATCAAACTCTCCGACAAAACCTCAGCCTTGCGGCTGATTCAGTCCGAGGGTTATTCCCGCTCGATCCTTACCGGATTTCCTGCCACTCTTCAATTGTTAAGGTGCCCGCGTTGAAGGCGCACAACAGCGCCAGGCGCAACACTCCAATGGTGAGGGTTCGCCTCATCACTGTCAAGCGACGCACCGGGGGGACGGGCCCGTTCGCCGACGGCCCAGAGGTCGTCGGACCAGGGCAACGAGGCGGAATACTATCGGGCACACACCCCGGTGTCAAACGAGCGCGCCCGAGGCCCATCTCCCCCGCTCCGGGCGCCAACCGACGGGCTCTTGCCGGGCTCTTGCCGACCGTCATCACGCTCGCTGGGAGTCGGTCGGCGGCCTTGCCGATCGGACCGGCCCGGACCGCCTAGATCGGGCTGCTCTCGACCAGCAGCAGGCCCACGCAGGCGGAGATCCAACACAGCGCCGCCAGCTCGAACGAGGGGGCGGCGCCCGTGGCCACCACGGCGACCAGGTACAGGATCGTGCCGACGATGCCGGCAGCCACCAGCTTGGCAAGGCGAAGCAGGATCTCGTTGATGAGCTGGCTCATGAAGCCCTCCTGCGGTCGTGGGAAGAAGGCGAGGGGAAGTGGAGCACGCCGCTGTGCATCAGGCGGGCCTGAGGCTCTGCATCACAGCGGCCGCCGGCCCTGCAGCGCTCTGATCAGGGTCACCTCGTCCGCGTACTCGAGGTCCCCGCCGACGGGCAATCCCCGGGCGATCCGGGTCACGCTGCCGACGACCCCCTCCAGGCGTTCGGCGAGGTACATCGCCGTCGCCTCTCCCTCGAGGGTCGGGTTAGTGGCGATCACCACTTCCTCGAACGGCTCGCCGGCGCGGTGCGCCTCGTCGGCCCGCTCGAGGAGCTGGCGGATCTTCAGGCGCTCGGGACCCACGCCGTCGATCGGTGAGATAGCGCCGTGAAGCACGTGATAGCGACCCTTGAACTCGCCGGTTCGTTCCAGCGCCAGGACGTCGAGAGGCTCCTCCACCACGCACAGCCGCGTGACGTCCCGCGCCGGGTCGGAGCAGATAGCGCACACCGGCCGATCCGAGATGTTGAAGCAGCGCTCGCAGAAGACGACCTGCTCGCGCATCGCGATCAGAGCCGAGGCCAGGGCGCGAGCTTCGGTTTCGGGAGCGCGCAGCAGGTGGTATGTCAGCCGCTGGGCGGTCTTGGGACCGATGCCAGGCAGGCGGGCGAAGGACTCGACGAGCCGCGCGACCGGCTCGATCAGGGGCGCGGACACAGCCGGCCTACATCCCCGGCAGCCGCAGGCCGCCGGTGGCGGCCGCCATCTTGGCCTCACCCAGCTCCCTGGCGGCCCTGAGCGCGTCGTTGACTGCGGCCACGATCAGGTCCTGGAGCATCTCGACGTCGGCAGGATCGACCGCGGACGGATCGATGGTGACGCTGACCAGCTCCAGCTTGCCGGTGACCACGGCCTTGACGACACCGCCGCCGGCCGACCCGTCGACCTTGGCCACGGCCAGCTCCTGCTGGACCCGCGCGATCTCCGCCTGCATCTGCATCGCCATCCGCTGCAGGTTGGCCATGCTCATCTCGTTTCCTCCTGGATCCGCTGTGGCTCAAGGGATCGCGTCCGCCGCTTCGTCCGAAGTCTGGCCGAAACCGCCGACGGTTGCACGACCTGACGGGCGGCGGGGGTTTCCCGCCGAACGGACGGCCGGCGGCCGCGCCTAGCTCTAGCCGACATCCCCGACGTCGACGACGTCGTCCCCGTAGATGCGCTTGAACTCCGTCAGGAGGCGCGTGCTGTCGGGATCCTGCGGCAGCGGGGCGATCTCCACATTCGCCGCCACGCAGCGGACCGAGACCGGCATGCCGAGGACGCGGCTGACGCCGTCCTCGAGGATCGTCCGGCGGCGCTCGGCCACGTCCTTGTAGAAGCTCTGAGCCTCGGGGAAGCCGAGAGTGACGATAGAGCCGTCGACGGCGACGGGACGGCAAGCCACGATCAACGGCTTCGCCGGCGGGCTCTTGCTGATGAGCTCCACGATCTCGGCCCAGCGCTCGAGCAGCAGCTGCAGGGTTGGCCCGGTGCGAGCCCTCGGGGCGGGCGGGGCCGACGATTCGCTCGACGCCGACGGGACGGCAGGCGAGGCTGTCCTGGCGGCCGGAATCGAGAGCGCGGGCGCTGCCGAAGGCCCCGCGGCCGGTCGTGCGGGCACGGGCGCTGCCGAAGGCCCCGCGGCTGGAGCCGAAGGCGCGGCCGGTCGCGCGGGCGCAGGTGCCGGCGCGGAGGCGCGGGCCGCGGGCCGTCCGGCAGACACCGCCGCGGACACTCCCGCCGGCGCGGCCATCTCGGGCGCCAGGAGCGTCAGCTCGAGCTGCAGCCGCAAGCCCCCAGGCCCTGGGTGAGCAGGATCGATCGAGGCCAGGCGGCGAGCGACGGCGGAAAGCGGGCCCGGTCCCGCGGACGCCAGCCCGGACGGGGTTCCGCGGCCCAACGACGCGAGAAGCGTCAGTCGCAGCCGTTCCATCGCCTGCTCCGTGAAGGCTCGCAGATCACGGCCGCGCTCTTCCAGTCCGTCGAGGAGTTCGATTCCGACGATGGCCTCGCCACGGACCAGGGCTTCGATGAACGCCTCGACCGTCTCCTCCTCGACGAGACCCAGGACGTCGCGGACGTGATCGGCGGTCAGCGCGCCGGTATCGGTGCCGAGCAGCTGGTCGAGCATCGACTCGGCGTCGCGCATCCCGCCGGCAGCCAGGCGGGCGATCAGGTCAATCGCCTCCGGCTCGGCCGTTCGACCGTCGGCGTCGAGGATCGTCCTCAGCTTGCCGCCGATCTCGCCGACCGTCAGCCGCCTGAAGTCGAAACGCTGCACGCGCGAAACGACGGCCGGCCGGATCTGGGTGCTGTCGGTCGTGCAGAAGATGAATACGACGTGGTCGGGCGGTTCCTCCAGCGTCTTGAGCAGGACGTCCCAGCCTTCGCGAATGCGCTGGACCTCGTCGACGATGAAGACCTTGACGGTCAGGTCCGAGGGCGCGGTGTAGATCCGGGGCAGGAGTTCGCGCATGTCGTCGACGCGGTTGTTCGAGGCCGCGTCCATCTCACTGACGTCGAGGGCGCGGCCCTCTCGAATGGCGACGCAGGCCAGGCATTCGTCGCACGGCTCGCCGTCGCGCAGGTTGGAGCAGTTGAGCGCCTTCGCCAGGATGCGCGCCATCGAGGTCTTGCCGGTTCCTCGCGGGCCGACGAAGAGGTAGGCGTGGGCGGTCCGGCCCGAACGCACGGCGTTGCGGAGCGTCTCGACGACCGCCTGCTGGCCGACGATCTGGCCGAAAGTCTGGGCGCGCCAGCGGCGATAGATGGCCTGGTGGGGCGTGGTCTGAGTCAAGACGCTCCTGCCAGCGAGGCGGTGAGTGGGTAGGTGATGTGATGGCGGCCGGGGGCGACGATCGGCACGGCCGGGGCGAGCCCCAGACCGCTGGTTCGAGTGCCGTGCACCCTCCGTCGATCGACCGTTCCCGTGCCCACCACTGGAGGCGGCTCAGACCAGGCCATTCCGCGGCACCCGACGATCATCGCTTAGTGCTGCTTCCTTCCGGACCTGACACGCTTCGCGAGCCGCCGCTGCGCGGGACCCGGCCCTCAACGTCACCTGGAGTGGCGGCCTTCGAGGACGGGGACCTCGGGAGGGAATTCAGCCCTGCTGGAGCGGATTGCAGGTACAGGGCACCGCTAGTTCCCCGCCTAGCACGGCCCCGGAATCATAGCAGCCGCGGGTGCCGGGGCCGAACGAGTGGCCGAACGAGCCGAAGGGCGGCAAGTGGTCGCGGCCGGATCCATCGGATAGGGGGAGTGGCGGAGAGGGAGGGATTTGAACCCTCGATGGGTTGCCCCATACCGCATTTCCAGTGCGGCGCCCTAGGCCACTAGGCGACCTCTCCGCGGCGACCGCCCGTGACGACGGGCGAGGTCGCCGACCGGCCAAGCCGGCGACCGGGAACTAAGGGAGTGGCGGAGAGGGCGGGATTCGAACCCGCGGTGCTCTCGCACACCGCTTTTCGAGAGCGGCACCATCAACCACTCGGACACCTCTCCGCGCGAGAGAATACCAGAGCCGGACGAGCGGTCTGCCGATGGTCCGTCTGCCAATGGTCCGTCTAGCCGGCGGCCGCCTTCAGGCGTTCGGCCGAGCGCAGTCGTCCGACCGGACCGGCCTTGACGAAGATCTCCTCGGCCTCGTCGCAGCGGATGCCGCTCACGATCTTGAGCTTGCGCGTCAGCCGGCCGTCCTGGGCCAGCTGCAGAACTCCGCCCGCGGCGCCATCCACGTGATTGGAGACGGCGAAGACGAGCCTCTCGACGTCGCTCGCCAGGAGCGCGCCAACGCACATCGGGCACGGCTCGCGGGTGACGAAGATCGTGGCGTCGGCCAGGCGGTCGCGGCCCAGTTTGCGGGCCGCCTCGCGCAGTGCGACGACCACGGCATGGGCGGTCGGGTCGTTGGACTCCTGGACCCTGTCGTGAGCTCTGGCCACCATCGCGTCGTTGACGACGGCGACGGCCCCGATCGGCGCCATCCCCTGATCGAGCGCGACCTGCGCCTCGGCCAGAGCCTCGCCCATGAACAGCTCGTAGTTCATGGCCCGATGATACAGGCCGGTGCAGGCGGCAGGCGAACCCGGAGGTCTCCTATTCGGGCGCCGTCTCCCCCGTGGTATCTGCCCCCGGCTCGGGCGCGGCCAGCTCGCGGATCGCTCGGGCAAGCACCGACATGTCCTCCTCGCCGTGACCGGCTGCAAGCAGCCGATCCTCGAGCGCAGCGACGAGCATCGCGACCGGGAGCATGACGCCGATCTCGGCCGCCATCTCGAGCGCGATCCCCAGATCCTTGCGGTGGAGCGCCAGCTTGAACCCGAGCGGGTACTCGTCGTCGATCATGCGGCCGCCGCGGTTGGCGAGGATCCAGCTCTGGGCGGCGCCGCCGGAAAGCGCCTCGACGAGCCGGTGCGGCTCCAGGCCTGCCCTTATCCCGAGGACGATCCCCTCGGCCACCCCCAGGTAGGCCCCGCTGATGATCACCTGGTTCACGGCCTTGGCGGCCTGGCCATTGCCGAGCGGTCCCATGTGGGTGATGGTCCGTCCGATCGCCTCCAGGACGGGCCGAGCGCGCGCGACGTCGGAGTCGGATCCGCCGACGAAGATCGTGAGGGAGCCGAGCCGCGCACCCTCCGAACCGCCCGAGACCGGCGCGTCCACCATCGCGACGCCACGCTCGGCGAGGCGGCAACCGAACTCGCGGGTCGCCTGCGGGGCGATGGTCGAGCAGTCGATCACCAGGCTGCCCGTAGGAGCGCCCTCGGCCACGCCCCCGGGGCCGAAGAGAACGGCCGCGACATCGGCGGTATCCGAGACGCAGACCACCACGACATCCGATCGCGCGGCCAGCCGTGCCGGCGTCTCGGCCTCCTGGGCGCCCAACCCGAGGAGCGCCGCGGCATGACCCGGGGTTCGATTCCAGACGGTGAGCGGCGCGCCGGCCCGAGCGAGGTTGGCCGCCATCGAAGCGCCCATCGTGCCCAGCCCTACGAACCCGATCCGTTCCACGCCCACTCCTTCGTCGGCTTGCAGCCGCCGGCTTGCGTCAGACGGTTCTGCGGACGCCAGGCTCGCGGCGCACGCGATCCTCGCCCACGATAATGCTAGCGGGCCTGTCCCGGAGATAATGCTGGCCGTGACTGCTCGACGGATGCCCAGGTCATGGACACGGCCGCGGCCTGCAAGCCGCTTCGTATGGCCGTCGTGCAGGACCGCGGCGGTGCGCTGACGTGGGCGGACCGATTCCATGTCGGGCGCAACGAGGTCGTGCCGAATCGGACTCCGGAAAGCCTTGTCGCCTCCATGCGACGTCGGGCAGTGATTCACGCCGCAGTGGCGTGAGCCGAGCTCGATGGCTGCCGCCGGCGACGGCCCTGCTGGCGACGGCCCTGCTGGCGCTGGCGGCGCTCTGCATGCTGGCGTTCACTCGTTCGGGGAAACGGGCGGTCCGGACGCTGGCCCGCTGGCTGGACGCGCGAGTGGAGGGGTTCTCGGAGCCCGATTCGCGCGGTTATGCGCGCGTCGTGGCGCCGGCTCTGGGGCGGCTGTACCGCCGCGTGGCCGACGACCTTGTGGCCGAGCCGGCGGCACCGGGCCGAGATCGCCATCCGGGGCGGGAAACCGCCGTCCTGGACCTGGGCTGCGGTCCGGGAGACCTGGCCGCCATTCTGGTCGCGCGGCTGCCGGGGGCCAGAGTGATCGGCCTGGACCTCTCGCCGGGCATGGTCGAACTGGCCCGCAGGCACGGTGGAGCCAACGGTCGGCTGAGGTTCGAAGTCGGGGACGCGGCCCGCCTACCGTTCGAGTCCGGCTCGATCGATCTCGTCGTCTCCACGCTCAGCCTGCATCACTGGACGGAGCCGGCGGCGGTATTCTCCGAGATGCGTCGCGTGCTGCGGCCTGGCGGCGCGGCCCTGGTGTACGACCTGCGTCTCCTCACCGTCGAAGCCGACGCGATGCCTGAGATTGCCCGACGGGCGGGCCTGGCGGAAGGAGAGATCCGGCGCGAACGATTGAACGGGGGCCTGCTGGCCGGCCTCTTCGTTCGGTATCGTGTTGATCTTCGGCCTGCGGCCACCGACGGCTGCTGAGCAAATGGCCCACCTGTCTTCGTTGGGGCCACCCAGAACGCGGCTCGAGTCAATGGCAACCCAAAAGGAACTCCAAATGCGCCGCTCCGTCTTCGTGCTGTCCGCCGTCGTCCTCGTGGCCGCATGCTCGTCTGCCACGGCCACGACTTCGCCCGCCGCCACTGGCTCCGACGCCGCGGCCGCGTCCGTCGCCACGCCGGCCGTCGTCGCCTCGGCGACCCCGACCGGCTCCCTCACGACCGGTCCCACCGTCGCTCCGTTCGACATCTCGCGCTGGATCATGGTCGCGCCCGAGGGCCAGGGCTTCGGCGTCCCAATGCCCGGCAAGGCGACCCGGAGCACGATGACCATCCAGGTCGTCAACGTTCCGATGATTGTCTGGACCTACACCGACGAATCGGGCCGGGCCTTCCAGGTGGCTCGCGGTAAGCTCCCCAAGCAAGCGCTCGCCGCGACCTCCAAGGCCATTCTCGACAACTTCGCGGAGGGCTTGCCCAGCTTGGCGGCCGACAGCACGCTCGAGAGCCAGACCGACGTCACGATCGGCGGCCACCCGGGCCGCCGGTACCTGCTGGTCTCGCCCAAGTCCATCGTTGAGGGCATCTTCGTCGTCGCAGGCGACTTCGCGTTCACGGTCTGCCTGACCTACGAGCCCGGCAAGGCCGATCCCGGATTGCTCAAGGCCTTCCTCGGCTCATTCTGGCTGTCCATCTGAGCCGCCCGTCTGGCCTGAAGTCCGTGCCGCCACGGTTCGAGGGCTACCCCTTGCTGCGGCGGCTGCCGGCCATGCTAGAATCCCGCCCGCTGTGACTCCTGGAGAGGTCGCATAGTCGGTCTAGTGCAGCGGTTTGCTAAACCGCCAGGTGGGGTAACCTGCCTCGAGGGTTCGAATCCCTCCCTCTCCGCCAGTCTCCGCAATGAGGCACAGCAGCGCGCGCCCGTAGCTCAGTGGATAGAGCGCCAGGTTGCGGACCTGGAGGTCGTGGGTTCGAGTCCCGCCGGGCGCGCCAAACATCTGACACCCGTCCCTGGCATCGCGGCGGTCGCGTCGGGCCTTATGGCTGGTATAGCTCGGCTGAGGCGAGGTGTTTCGAGCCGTCCCATCCTCCCGCCACGAGGATGCGACCGTCGGATAACAGCGTCGCGGTGTGGTCGTCGCGAGCGGTGGCCATCGAACCGGTCGCCGTGAACTTGCCGGTCACCGGGTTATACAACTCGGCCGAGGCGAAAGACTTCGAGCGGTCGTGGCCTCCGGCGATGAGGACGCGACCGTCGGAGAGCAGGGCGGCGGTGTGGAGGGAGCGGGCGGCGGCTTGCGAGCCGGTCGGGCTGAAGGTGCCGATCTTCGGGTCATACAACTCGGCCGAGGCGACAACCCCCCAGCTGTTGCCAACGGGCGTAGAGCCTCCTGCGATGAGGACGTGGCCGTCGGAGAGCAAGGTCGCGGTGGGAGACTCGCGAGCGGTGTTCATCGAGCCGGTCACGGTGAACTTGCCCGTCGCCGGGTCATACAACTCGGCTGAGGCGAGCTGTATCGAGCCACCCCATCCTCCGGCGATTAGGACGCGGCCGTCGGAGAGCAACGTCGCGGTATGGTTCTCGCGAGCGGTGGTCATCGAGCCGGTGGGGCTGAAGATGCCGGTCGCGGGGTCATACAGCTCGGCCGAGGCGAGATCTTTCGCGCCATCGTAGCCTCCGACGACCAGGACGCGGCCGTCGGGTAGCGCTGTGGCGGTGTGGAGCTCGCGAATGGCGGCCATCGAACCGGTCGGGCTGAACTTGCCGGTCTTCGGGTCATACAGCTCGGCTGAGGCGAGATCACTCGAGCCATCGTAGCCTCCGGCGATGAGGAGGCGACCGTCGGGAAGCGCTGTGGCGGTGTGGAGCTCTCGAGCGGTGGCCAGCGAGCCGGTCGCGGTGAACTTGCCGGTCTTCGGGTTGTACAGCTCGGCCGAGGCGAGATCGTTCGAGCCATCGTAGCCTCCGGCCACGAGGACGCGACCGTCGAGGAGCAGCGTGGCGGTGTGGTTCTCGCGAGCGGTGGCCAGCGAGCCGGTCGGGCTGAAACCGATCGGGGCGTGGGTCGGCACGAGAGTGGGCGACGCGGTCCGCACGGCAGAGGGGGACGCTGTCCGCACTGGAGAGGGCGGCGCGGTGGGCACGAGAGACGGCGACGCGGTCGGCACGAGAGACGGCGACGCGGTCGGCGACCCGAGCGCGATGCCGGAGGGCGTCGGCGTGGCGTGGCCGCCGCCCGAGGAGACGATCTGGGCGCCGACGACGAGGACCGCGACGAGCGCGATCACGCCTAATCCCACGAAGATGGGCGTCGAGTTGTTGCGGGCGGGAGCCGGTGCGTAGCCCTGTGGCGGAGGGTACGCTGGCGGCTGGCCGTAGCCCTGTGGCTGGCCGTAGCCCGGGGGCGGCGGGTACGCTGGCGGCTGGCCGTAGCCCGGGGGCGGCGGGTACGCTGGCGGCTGGCCGTAGCCCGGGGCCGGAGGATACGCTGGCGGCTGGCCATACGCTGGCGGCTGGCCGTAACCGGGAGGGGGCGCGGGCGGGAGCGGTGCCGCAGCCGCTGGCAGCGGTGCCGGAGTCGGTACGGCGGGCGAAGCCCACGGCGGCGCTTGCATCGCGTTGAGGGTCTGGCCACAGACCGGACAGAACCTGGCGCCATCAGCGGATTGGGCGCCGCAGTTGAGGCACGTCACGGTGCCCTGACTCGAGTTCTCAGTCATGAGCCTCTCCCTCGAAATGGGACCAATGCTGGGACACGTACCAGAGCGCGAAACACGTGGCAGAAGGGACTCCGGCCTGCCGTCGAGTCTAGCGATCACGGAGGGCTCGGACAACGCCGGTCGCGCACGATCAGGAGACGCAGCGCCTCGATGGAGAGAGCCTTCTGCCCAGGTTGCCTACCGTGCGACACTATCCGCGACGCCGATCCGGCGATCGCTGCAAGAGGTGCCTCGAATGAAGTTTGTGATCCTTCGAAATGAGGCCGGCAAGTTCTGGTGGCGGGGTGTGGGCAACAACAACGAAATCATGGCTGCCTCCCAAATGATGGAGCGCAAGCAGTCCTGCCTCGACTCCATCGCCACGGTGAAGCGGGAGGCCGCTTCGGCTGAGATCGTCGACAAGACCGACGAGCCCGAGAGCTGACGGGCTGTCCAGGCCCGTCACCTGGACGCCATCGATCTCGCGCGCTTGCCAGCCACCGCGGCCACGGGCGCGCACCCCCATCTGATTTGACACCGCGCTCGTGGCCCTGCTACTGTCGCGGGCACTGAGATGGAACAGCTCTTCTTCTTTTACCGCTACCCGGCATGACCGTTCCCGGAGCCTAGGCCCGGGATCGCGGGTCGTGCCGGGTGNNAAGCAGAGGCAACGCCTCTGCTTTTTTGTTGCCCGACCAGACCCCCGCCGGCAGGCCCCCATCAGGAGGACCGCCAGATGATCGTCGTGATGTCCGTAGGGGCAACCGAGCAAGAAGCCACCAACGTCCGGGACCTGATCAAGGGTGTCGGGCTGACGCCGCACGACAACTACGGCACGCAGCGAGTGGTGATCGCCGTTTTGGGTGACGTCGCCCCCTTGAGGGAACATCTGATGAGCAAGCTGAATGTCATGCCAGGCGTCGAGTCGGTGACGCCGATCAGCCGTCCCTTCAAGCTCACTTCGCGCGAGTCGCACCCGGACGACACCGTCATCGAGCTGGCCGGCACCAGGATCGGGAACGGCACGCTGACGATCATGGCCGGCCCGTGCGCCATCGAAGACCGCGACATGATGATCGAGACGGCCAAGGCCGTGGCAGCTGCCGGCGCCACGATCCTGCGCGGCGGCGCGTTCAAGCCGCGCACCAGCCCGTACGCCTTCCAGGGGCTCGGTGTCGAGGGTCTGCGCTATCTGGTCGACGCGAGCAGGGAGACGGGCCTGCCGACGATAACCGAGGTGATGGAGCCAGGCCAGGTCGAAGTCGTGGCCAAGCACTCCGACATCCTCCAGGTCGGNNCACGATCGAGGAGTGGCTGATGGCCGCCGAGTACATCGTCTCGTCGGGCCAGCCCAACGTCATCCTGTGCGAGCGCGGCATCCGCACCTTCGAGACCTACACCCGCAACACGCTCGACCTGACGGCCGTGCCCCTGCTCCACCACCTGACTCATCTGCCCGTCATCGTCGATCCCTCGCACGCCACAGGCAAGCGCTGGCTGGTGCGGCCCATGGCGATGGCGGCCGTTGCGGCGGGCGCGGACGGCATCATGGTCGAGGTCCACCCGCGACCGGACGAGGCCAAATCCGACGGCGAGCAGTCGCTCACCTTCGACCAGTTCGGCGACATGGCGAGCGCGCTACGCAAGATCCACGAAGAGGTCCGAACCCTCATCAAGGATCCGTTCGCGATGACCGGTCCGATCAAGGTCGGCGGAGCCAGCAAGCACTGATCTGCCGATGACCACGCCGCTCACCGGGGAGCAGTCCCGGTCGATCCTTCCAGCCGCGCGCCTGCGCGGCGAGCCGCGGCTGCCCGGCGACAAGTCGATCTCGCACCGGGCGCTGCTGCTTGCGGCGCTGGCCGAGGGTCGCAGCCTGGTCGGCGGGGCCGGTGACGGCCGCGACGTCCGGGCCACGGCCGGGATCGTCGCCGCGCTCGGGGCGAGCGTCGAGCGGGTGCGCGAGGACGGCCTCAACGTCGACTACAGGGTGACCTCGCCGGGCGTGGACGGCCTCCGCGAACCCGAAGGCGTGCTCGACTGCCGCAACTCCGGGACGAGCCTTCGATTGTGCTCCGGAGTCCTGGCCGGGCTGCCGTTCTTCTGCGTCCTGGACGGCGACGCTTCATTGCGGAGCCGTCCGGTGGCCCGTATCATCGAGCCGCTGCGCTCGATGGGCGCGGCGCTGTACGCGCGTCGTTCCGATTCCCTCCCTCCGCTGGTCGTCATCGGCCGCTCGCGACTTCGGGCGATCGATTACACGACCCGCGTGCCGAGCGCCCAGGTCAAGTCGGCGATTCTGCTGGCGGGCCTGCACGCGGAAGGGCAAACCACGGTGCGCGAAGCGGTGGCCACGCGGGACCATACCGAGCGAATGCTGCGCTCGCGCGGCATCGAGGTCCGGCGTGAGCCGGCGGAGAGTTCGGGAGGCGGATCCGTGGCCTGGACGCTGGAAGGTGGAGCGCGACTTCGACCGCTCGACGAGCGAGTCCCGGTCGATCCTTCGGCTGCCGCCTTCTGGCTGGTCGCGGGAGCGATCCATCCGGACGCGGAGCTGACGCTGCGCGGGGTCGGCGTCAACCCGACTCGTCGGGCGGCGATCGACCTCCTGGTCCGAATGGGCGCGCGAATCCAGGAGACGCCGCTCGGCGACGCGCCCGCAGGCGACGTGGGCGAGCCGCTGGCCGATCTCACCGTTCGATCGAGCGATCTGGCCTCCATCGACCTTGGCCCCGAGGAAGTGGCGGCGGCGATCGACGAGATCCCGATCCTGTGCCTGGCAGCCACCCAGGCCCGCGGCAAGACCACGATCCGTGGCGCCGGGGAGCTGCGCAACAAGGAATCGGATCGCATCGCCGGCATCGCTGCCGGCCTGACGGCGCTGGGGGCACGGGTAGCCGTCGACGGCGACGACATCGCGATCACCGGTCCCACGCCCCTCGTGGGTGCCGCTACCGAGACATTCGACGATCACCGGCTGGCGATGACCTTCGCCGTGGCCGGACTCATCGCCCGCGGAACGACGACGATAGACCGTGCCGAGAGCGCGGCCGTCTCGTACCCGAGCTTCTTCCTCGAACTCGAAAGGCTGAGAGCATGACCAACCGCGTCGTCCTGATCGGCCATCCGGTCGCCCACTCCTTCTCGGGTGGGATGCAGCAGGCTGCCTTCGATGCCCTCGGCATCGACGCCCGCTACGAGCTGTGGGACCGCCGCCCCCTCGACCTTGCCGACGCTATCGCGGAGCTGCGCGGCGAAGACTTCCTGGGGGCCAACATCACCGTCCCCCACAAGGAACATGTCGTCCCGCTCGTCGACAAGCTCACCGAGGAGGCGACGGCCATCGGCGCCGTCAACGTGGTCGCACGAGACGGCGGCAAGCTCATCGGCCACAACACCGACGTGGCCGGCTTCAAGTCGGCCCTCGACAAGCTCGTCGGCCGCCAGAAGATGCCGCGCCACGCCGTCGTGCTGGGGGCCGGTGGCGCCGCCCGGGCGGTCGTGTACGCCCTGATCACCGGCGGGTTCCAGCGCGTCGTGGTCTTCAACCGCCACCTCCACCGAGCCGAGGGGCTGGTTCGCCACTTCGGCCGGAGCGCCGCGCACATGGAACTGCGGGCCATGCCCTGGCATGAGTCGGTCCTGGAAGCGGAGCTGGTCAAGACCAAGCTCCTGGTCAACGCAACTTCCATCGGCCTGGCTCCGACCGAGACGCCGATCCCGGCCGAGCTCCTGCCGCCCGATCTGCTGGTCATGGATCTGGTCTACAACCCGCCCCAGTCGCAGTTCCTCAAGGACGCCGCGGCGGCGCGCGACACGGTCCTCAACGGCGAGCACATGCTCCTCCAGCAGGGCGCCCGATCGTTCGAGCTGTGGACGGGCAAAGCCGCCCCGCTCGACGTGATGCAGGCGGAGCTCGATCGCGCTCGCGAGCATGGCCTGCGCGAGATGCCGATCGAGATGGGTCCGGCCGATCGGGCCTCGGGCTCGTAGGGAGAGGGACCGACGTGGGCCGCCTTCGCTTCCTGACCGCCGGGGAGTCGCACGGCCCTGCCCTGGCCGCGACGCTGGAGGGCATCCCCGCCGGACTGCCGCTGACCGCGGACCAGATCGCGCTCGACCTGGCCCGGCGCCAGCGCGGCTACGGCCGGGGCGCGCGCAGCACCTCCATCGAGCGGGACCGGGCCGAGATTCTGGCCGGCGTCCGTCACGGTCTGACCATCGGCTCGCCGATCCTCCTTCTGATCCGAAACCGCGATTGGGAGAACTGGACGCGGGTCATGCAGGTCGAGCCGCTGACCGACGAGCAGGCCTCCGAGCTGGCGGCGCTGGTCGAGGCCGGCGACAAGCGTGCCACGCCGATCACGCGCCTTCGCGCCGGGCACGCGGACCTGGCCGGGGCGTCGAAGTACGGCTTCGACGACGTCCGCAACATCCTGGAGCGCGCTTCCGCGCGCGAGACCGCGGCTCGGGTAGCCGCCGGGGCCGTGGCGCGGGCGCTGCTCGCCAGGCTCGAGATCGACGTCTGGTCGCACACCGCCGAGGTGGGCGGCGTGGCGATGGACCCCGACCGCGCCACCAGAACGCGCGAGGAAGCGGAGGCCAGCCCGCTGCGCTGCCCGGATCCAGAGGCGGAGACGCGCATGGTGACCCGGATCGACGAGGCCCGCGAGGCCGGAGATACCGTTGGCGGGGTCTTCGAGGTCGTGGCCCGGGGCGTCCCGATGGGCCTCGGCAGCCACGTCCACTGGGACCGTCGGCTGGACGCGGCCCTGGCCGGCGCGATCACCAGCATCCCGATCGTGAAGGGCGTGGAATTCGGGCTGGGCTTCGCCCAGACCCGTTCTTTCGGGTCGGCGGTCCAGGACGTCATCGGGCGTCGGAACGCCGACGGCAGCTGGGCCCGCGCTTCGAACAACGCAGGCGGCCTCGAGGGCGGCATCTCCAACGGCCAGCCGATCGTCATCCGCGGCGCCGTGAAGCCGATCTCGACGCTGCCGCGGCCGCTCCCCTCGGCCGACCTGGTCACCGGCGAGCCGGTCCAGAAGGCTCACTACGAGCGCAGCGACATCAGCGTCGTGCCCGCGACCGGCGTCGTGGCCGAAGCGATGGTCTGCCTCACCCTCGCCGACTTCGTCCTGGACAAGTTCGGCGGCGACTCGCTGGCGGAGACGCTCGACAATGTCGCTCGCTACCGGGCGCGTCTCGCCAGGCGTAGCTTCGTGCGGCCCGGCGGCGGGGCTTCGACTGCCGGTGCGGGCCCGTCGGCTGGCCGACCCTCGACCGGCGGACCCTCGACCGGCGGCCCATCGGCCGGCAAGACCTCGGGCGCCGCCCCCGCCGAGAGCGAGTAGCCCGATGGACGTGGTCCTCGTCGGCCTCCCCGGCAGCGGCAAGAGCGCCGTGGGACGGCGGCTCGCCGGGCGCCACCACGCCGCATTCATCGACCTCGACGAGCTGTTGGAGCTGCGCGTCGGCCGGCCCGTGCCCGTCATCTTCGCCGAAGAGGGCGAGGCCGCCTTCCGCCGGTACGAACGCGAGGCCGTGCTCTCGCTCGGCCCCGCCGATCCGGATCCGCAGGTTCGCCGCGTGATCGCCACGGGCGGCGGCGCCGTCATCGATCCGCGCAACCGCTGGCTGCTGTACCGCGGACGATTCGCCGTCTGGCTCGACGGCGCTCCGGAGGTCCTGGGCCATCGCCTGGGACGTAGCTCCAACGTGCGCCCGCTGATTGTCGGCCGCGACCCGGTGGCCGCGATAAGGGACCTGGCCGCCGCCCGCGAGCGCTTCTACGCGCCGGCCCTCCAGATCGGAGCCACGGCGCAGATTACCCCGATCGTCAACGCTCTCGAGGAGCGGATCGCGGATGGCCCCGCGAGATCTGTGATGCTGCTCCGCGCCGAGACCGCTATCGGACGAGTGGAGATCGGCCAGGGGATCGCCGCGGCCGCCATCGGGTCCGCTCTGCGGCGTCAGCAGGCGCGCCGCGCCATCCTGCTCGCCGAGCCCAAGACGTGGGAAGTGGCCGGTGCCGGCATCGCCGACGCCCTGGCCGCCGACGGCTGGCCCGTGGAGCGCATCCTGCTGCCGCGCGGCGAGAACGCCAAACGGATCCGGGTCGTGGAGCAGATCTGCCGCGAGCTCGCCCGGCTCCATGTCGATCGCAAGGAAACGCTCGTCGCCATCGGCGGCGGGGCGCTCACCGACGCCGCCGGTTTCGTCGCCGCCTCGTACCTTCGCGGCATCCCGATAGTCCAGGTCCCGACGACGCTGGTGGGCCAGATCGACGCGGCGCTGGGCGGCAAGACGGCCGTGGACATCCCAGAGGGCAAGAACCTCGTCGGCGCCTTCCACCAGCCCGTCGCGTTCGTGGCGGACGTGGCGTTTCTGGCCACCTTGCCGGCCCGCCAGCTCCGCGCGGCCCTCGGAGAGGCTGTCAAGATGGCCGTCCTCGGCGACGAGCGGCTGTTCGAGCTGATCGAGGAAGACGGCGAGGCGATCGCGCGGCGCGACAAGGGACCCTCCGAGTCGGGAACGCTGGCCGAACTGGTCGAGCGCTGCGCCTGGGCCAAGGTGGAGGTGGTCGCCGCCGACGAGCGCGAGGCCGGCCGGCGCATGACGCTCAACCTGGGCCACACCATCGGCCACGGCATCGAGGCGGCCGCCGGCTACAGCTCGATCCTCCACGGCGAGGCGGTCGCCTACGGCCTGCGGGGCGCCTTCGCCATCGCGCGGGCCCTGGAGATGGTCCCGGCCGACCGAGCCGCGCGCGTGAGCGCCCTGCTGGATCGGCTCGGTCTGGGCGTCACGCCGCCGGCCGTCTCGAGGGAAGCGGTCCGCGAGCACATCGCCACCGACAAGAAGCACGTTCTTGGCCGCCTGAACTGGGTTCTGCCCACCGCGACCGGCGTCGTCGTTCGTTCGGACGTGCCCGCCGAAGCGGTTGCGGCCGGCCTGGCAGCGGCCCTTCGTCTCACGCCCGTCGCCAATACCGGGGAGGCCTCGACTCGACCATGACTCGCGTCCTCGTGCTCAACGGCCCCAACCTCAACCTTCTCGGAACGCGCGAACCGGAGATCTACGGGACCGCGACGCTGGCCGAGATCGACGAGCGGCTGCTGTGCCGGGGCGCGGAGCTCGGGCTCACGGTCGAGACCTTCCAGTCGAACCACGAGGGTGCGCTGATCGACCGCCTTCACCAGCGCGATTTCGACTGGGTGATCGTCAACGCCGGCGGGCTCACCCACACCAGCGTCGCTCTTCGCGACGCGCTGCTTGGGATCGGCCGGCCTTTCGTCGAGGTTCATCTGTCGGATCCGTCCAAGCGCGAGACGTTCCGCCACGTCAACTTCCTGCACGACATCGCAGTCGAGCGGATAGTGGGCCAGGGAGCGGCGGGCTATTCCGCGGCACTCGAGTTCATCGCCCATCATCCTGGTACCGTTTCAAACGCTCGTGGCAAGGCGGAGGCCGGACGCAATGACTGACGGACCGAGGCGGTCGACCGGTTCGATCGACCCGGGCGAGCTCGAGGCGCTTCGGAAGCAGATCGACGAGCTTGACACCCAGATCGTCCAGATGCTCAATCGTCGAGCGCGGCTCGGCCTGCAGGTCGGTCATGCAAAGGTCCAAAGTGGCCGACCGGTCGCTGACTCCGAGCGCGAGCGCGAGGTGCTCTTCCGAGTCGCGATGGCAAACGACGGTCCGATGCCCCAGGACGCCCTTCTGGCGCTCTATCGCGGGCTGATCGAGACTATCAAGCGCCTCGAGGAACTCGAGAACGCAGGCCCGGAAAGGGGTTCGCATGGATAGCAAGAAGCCGGAAAACGCGAAGCCTCGCAAAGGCAAGATGCGCAGCTACACGGTGGCGGCGCTGCTCGGGATCTTCGTCGTGGCTGTGGTGCTGGCCGTCGTCGGCCGATTCCTGCCTGGACGGCTCTCGGGCCGCCTGAAGACGGCGCTGAGCGGAGTGCGCGGCAAGCGCTCGTAGGGGAGCGCCAGCGACGGTCAGGTGCGGGCGGTCGCCGCGCGCAGCTCCCCGACGAGGCGGGCCAGGGCGACAACGTCGCGGCCATCGGGGCCAAGGGCGTCGACCAGAGCCGAGGCCACGATCACGCCATCCGCTCCGGCGCGGACCAGCATCCGGACCTGGGCGGGGCGGCTCACGCCGAAGCCGACGGCCACGGGGACCGGCGAATCAGCCTTCGCCGAGGCGACCAGGCCGCGCACCGAAGGCGGCAGCGAGGCCCGAGCCCCGGTGACGCCCACCAGCGAGACGCAGTACAGGAATCCGCCGGAGCGGCGCGCCACCTCGGCGCGACGCGCGGGAGTGGTGGTCGGCGCGATCAGGTAGACGACCGCCAGGCCGACCTCCCGTGCCACCGCCTCGAAACCGACCCCCTCGTCGGGAGTCAGGTCGGCGACGATGACGCCGCTCGCCCCGGCCTCGGCGAGCCGCGTCGCGACCGCCCGGCCGTCGCCTCCGCCGAGGATCTGATTCGCGTAGCACATCGGCACGAGCGGCAGGTTCGGCCTGGCCGACGAGATGGCCCGCAGCAGCGCCACGGACCGCTCGAGGGTCGCGCCGGCCCGCAGTGCGACCGAGGTCGCCCGCTGGAGAGTGGCTCCGTCGGCCAGGGGATCGGAATACGGCAACCCCGCCTCGAGCAGGTCCGCGCCCGCATCGGCGGCCGCCAATGCCGCCGCGAGCGAGGTTTCGTGGTCGGGATAGCCCGCCACCACGTACGGGATCAAGGCCGCGCGGTTCTCCGAGGCGGCGCGGCCGAACGCCGCGGCGATCCGCTGCCCGCCGGGCGTGCCGTTCGTACCCAGCGTGCCAGTGGCAGTCATCGGCCCGCCTCCCGCAGTCCCAGCGCCGCGAGGTCCTTGTCGCCGCGCCCGGAGAGTCCGAGCACGATCACCGCCTCGCGCGGCAGCGCCTCCCCGCGGCCCGTCGAAGCCTCGGCGGCCGTCCGGGCCAGCACCTCCGGCAGGGCCGCCACGGCGTGCGCGGATTCGACCGCCGCCAGTATCCCTTCGGTCCGGGCAACCTGCCGCACGGCAGCGATCGCCTCGAGGTCGGTCGCGGACGACACGATCAACCTCCCCGCCTGCATCAGCGCCGCGAGCTGCGGCCCGATGCCCGGGTAGTCGAGCCCGGCCGAGATCGAGACTGCCTCGATGACCTGGCCGTCGGGGTCCTGGAGCATGTACGAGCGTGAACCGTGGAGGATCCCAGGCGTGCCGCCCAGGAGCGCCGCCGCATGCCGACCGGTGCCAATCCCCTCCCCCGCCGCCTCGGCCACCGCCAGCCGCACCGACGGCTCGCCGATGAACCGATTGATCAGGCCGAGGGCGTTGGAGCCGCCGCCGACGCAGGCGATCGCCATGTCGGGCAGCCGGCCTTCGATCGCCAGCAGCTGAGCGGCCGTCTCGTCGCCGATGACTCGCTGGAAGTCGCGCACCAGCATGGGATACGGGTGTGGGCCCATCGTCGAGCCCAGGCAGTAGTGCGAGGTCTCGACGTTGGTCACCCAGTCGCGCAGCGCCTCGCTCACGGCATCCTTCAACGTCCCCGATCCGCCGTAGACCGGCCGAACTTCGGCCCCGAGCGCCTCCATGCGCAGCACGTTGGGCGCCTGGCGCCCGATATCCTCGATGCCCATGTGGACGACGCACGGGATCTCCAGGAGCGCACAGGCGGTTGCCGTGGCCACGCCGTGCATGCCGGCGCCGGTCTCGGCGATGACGCGGCTCTTGCCCAGGCGCCGGGTCAGCAGGACCTGGCCAAGGGCGTTGTTGAGCTTGTGGGCGCCGGTGTGGTTGAGGTCCTCGCGCTTGAGGTAAAGCCGGATACGGTCCGGCAGCCGATCCGCCGCCGGGCCGGCCAGTTCGCGAGCCTTCGACAGCATCTCCGCACCGAGCCGATCGGCCCGATAGACAGGGGTCGGCCTGCCGCCGTAGTCGAACTGCAGCTCGCGCAGCTCTGCCCAGAAGCGCGGGTCGTGGCGGGTCTCCGCCCAGGCTCGCTCCAGCTGGTCCAGCGCCGCGACCAGGGTCTCGGGGACGTAGCGCCCGCCGAAGTCGCGGTCGATCCCCCAGCGACCCTGGGCGTCCGGGTCGAGCAGCGCCTCGGGGACCGGAGTGGGTCGAGGCCGGATGTGCGGCCGATCGAACCTCGCTGCCCGGGCCCGCTTGACGAAGAGGGCCACTCGGAACGCGTCCTTGCGAGGCCGCGAACCCGGGGCTCGGGGGGCGCGCGCCCGACCGGTCGAGCTGTTCTCCTCTACGCCCGATGCGACGTCGACGCCGATAGCCGGAACCTCCAGCATCGCCCCGGCGACGTTGGCCGGCTCGAGGCCGCCGGCCAGGATCACGGGCAGTTCGCGGGCAACGGCCGCGGCCACGCCCCGATCGATCAGACGGCCGGTTCCACCGGGGAACGGGCCTCCGGCGGTATCGAGAACGATTCGTTCGGTGCCGGCGGCAAGGTATGACCTGCCTGCCTCGATCGCCCTGGCGGCCACTGAACCGGCGTCCGCGGGGCCAGCCGCCGCGCCGGCCGCCGACGCTTCGGCGCCGGCGGACGGCCTCACGGCATCGGGCGGCAGATGCAGCACCTTCCAAACGGGACGGCCGACCTCGGCAATGGCCTCCACGGGCTCGTCGCCGGAGAGCTGGACGGCGTCCGGGTTGATGGCCGCGACGATGGTCTTGAGCTCCGCCGGAGTTGCGTCGGCGGTGATCGCCACGATCCGGGGCCGCCTTCCGGCGGGCGAAGCGCCGCGCGCCAGGGTCGCCAGCCACGACGCCTCGGCCAGGGTCAGGCATCGGGGCGTGCCGGGCACGAAGTTGAAGCCGATCGCGTCCGCGCCGGAACGGAGCGCCGAGAGAACCCCCTCGGAGTCCGTGACGCCGCAGATCTTGACCAGCGGCTGCCGCGCCTCCGCCGCCACGTCGTGCGGCACCGACCCCGCCGCCACGAAGGCACGGGCCGCCGCGGCCGGCTCGGCCGAGCGCATCAGGGCCTCACCGATGAGGGCGGCGTCGAGCCCGACCGCCCTCCAGCCGACCAGGGTTCGGGGCTCGCTCACGCCCGATTCGCCGACCACGAGCCGGTCTTCGGGGACGAGCGGCCGCAGCCGCAGGCAGTGGTCAGGGTCGACCGCCAGGGTCCGCAGGCTGCGGTTGTTCAGCCCGATGAGCCGGGCATCGGTGGCGAGAGCGGCGTCGAGCTCGCGCTCGTCGTGGACTTCGACCAGCGGCTCGAGGCCGAGCTCGCGGGCCAGGCCGGCGAACCGGGCCAGCTTCTTCGCCGGCAGAACGCAGGCCAGGAGCAGGACGATATCGGCACCTGCCGCCCGCAGGACGGGGAGCTGGCGCTCGTCGACGACGAACTCCTTGGCCAGGACCGGCACCGTCACCGCCTCGCGGACGGCGGCGAGGTCGGCCACCGAACCGCCGAACCAGTGCGGCTCGCACAGGACGGAGATCGCGCTCGCGCCGCCCGCCTCGTAGGCCCGGGCAAGGACGATCGGATCAGCGTCGGCGGCGATGGCCCCGGCCGAGGGCGATCGGCGCTTGACCTCGGCGATGAGATGCAGGCCGGGAGCGGCCAGCCGCTCCGCCACGGGTCGAGGAGCACCGCCCGGCTGGGCGGAGAAGGTGGCCGCGAGATCGGCGAGGGAGCGGTAGCTCCGGCCGTCTAGCTCGGCCCGGACGTCGGCGAGGCGCCGGGCCGCGATCTCGGCCACGACGCCGGCCCGCGCGCTCGAGGCGTGGCCGGCTGGGTTGGAGCCGCCGCGGGGCGGCCTGGCGGCGATCGTCATGCCGGGCTCGCCTCCATGGTCTGGGCCGCCTTGGAGGCCGCGGCCGCGTCGTGGGCCGCTTTGGCCGCGTCGTGGGCCGTCTTCGCGGCTCTGAGCCGCCCCAGCAGGCGCGTGGCCCCGCCGGAGTCGATCGCCTGGGCGGCCATCTCGATTCCTTTCCGCAGATCCGCGGCCCGACCCGCGGCCACGAAAGCGGCCGCGGCGTTTAGGAGAACCACGTCTCGGCCGGGGCCTCGAGCGCCGCCCAGGATGGCCTCGATGGCGGCCGCGTTCTCCGCGGCGGAGCCGCCCGCCAGAGAGTGGCTCGGTGCCGCCGTCAGGCCCAGTTCCGAGGCCACGACCTCGTGCCGAGTGACACCGGCCGGGGTGACGTCGTAGAGCACGCCGGTGCCGTCGAGCGGCAGCTCGTCGAGCCCGTCGCCGTGGACGACGAGGGCCCGCTCGGCGCCGAGCAGCCGCAGCACCTCGGCGACGCGCTCCGCCGCGGAGGGATCGGCGACGCCGACGACCTGGCGCCGCGCTCCGGCGGGGTTCGTCAACGGCCCGATCAGGTTGAACGCGGTCCGGACGCCGATCTCGCGGCGGGTCGGACCGGCGTGGCGCATCGCCGGGTGGAAGCCCGGCGCAAACAGGAAGGCAAAGCCGTCGACGCGGAGGGCCTCGGCCGCTTCGTCGGGACCGAGGTCCGTTCGCACGCCCAATGCCTCCAGCACGTCGGCCGAGCCCGATCGCGAGGTGATCGCCCGGTTGCCGTGCTTGGCGACCGGAACCCCGGCCGAGGCCACTACCAGCGCCGCGGCCGTCGAGATGTTGAAGGTGTTGCTGCCGTCGCCGCCGGTGCCGCAGGTGTCGATGGCGCCGTCCGGGGCCGTTACGCGCAGCACGCGGTCGCGCATCGCGGACGCGAAGCCGGCCAGCTCCTCGACCGTCTCGCCGCGCATCCGCAGGGCGACGAGCAGCGCCGCCAGCTGGGCCGGCGTCGCCTCGCCGTCCATGACCGATCCCATCGCCGCCCGGGCCTCGTCCATCGAGAGGCGCCTGCCCTCGATCACCGTGGCCAGGGCCGCTCTCACGATTTCGCTCATCGAACGACCTCCACGCGGCCGGCGGCTGCCGCCTCTGCCGCTTTCTCCGTCTTCTCCGCTTTCTCGATCCCCATCGATGCCTCGGCGAATCCGCTCCGGGCGAACGAGCCGCTGGCATGGTCCAGGATCGTCGCCTCGCCTTCTCCGGCGAGGCGCAGGAAGTTGGCCAGGAGATGGGGCCCCTCGGGGGTCAGGACCGACTCCGGGTGGAACTGCACGCCTTCGATCGGCGCCTTCAGGTGGCGGATCCCCATGACCACGTAGTCATCCTCGGTTCGGGCCGTGACGATCACGTCCGGAGGCAGGGTCTCCGGCGCCACGCTGAGGGAGTGGTACCGCGCCGCCATGAAAGGGTTCGGCATCCCGGCGAGCAGCCCCTTCCCGTCGTGGCGGACGCTGGACGCCTCGCCGTGGACGAGTGTCGGAGCGCGGCGGACCGTCGCGCCGAGAGCGGCGCCCATCGACTGCATGCCGAGGCAGACGCCGAGGAGCGGGATCTTGCGCTCGAGGGCGACGCGGACGGCATCCATCGAGACTCCGGCCGAGCCTGGATCGCCGGGACCGGGCGAGACCACGATGCCGCGCAGATCCGCCTCGGGGTCGGCGGCCATCGCCTCCAGGCCGGCGCGGTCGATGGCGTCGTTGCGAAGCACGCGGACGTTGGCCCCGGCCGCCTCGAGGGCCTGCACGAGGTTGTAGGTGAACGAGTCGTAGTTGTCGATCATGAGGATCATCGAGAAGCCTCCCCTGCGCCGGAACCGAGGGCTGAGCCTGGGATCGTGCCGACGGCCGAGCCACGGGACGTTGTCGCGCCACGGGACGTTGTCGCGCCACTCCCCGCGCCATTCGCCGCGCCACTCGCCGCGCCGCTCGCCGCTTCCGCGATCGCTATCTCCAGGGCTCGCCTGATGGCCCCGGCCTTGTGCTCGGTCTCCTCGAACTCGCGCTCGGGAACCGACTTCGCGACGATCCCGGCGCCGACGTGGACGTGGATCAGGTCGTCCTTGAGGATCGCAGAGCGGATCGTGATCGCGGTGTCGAGATTGCCGTCGTAGCCGAGATAGCCCACCGCGCCGCCGTACAGCCCCCGCCGCTCGCCCTCCGCCTCGGCAATGAGCTGCATCGCCCGAACCTTCGGCGCGCCCGAGAGCGTCCCGGCCGGGAAGATGCTGCGCAGCGCGTCGAGAGCGTCGCAGCCGGGCCGGAGGCGCGCCTCCACGTTGCTCACCAGGTGGAGCACGTGGCTGTAGCGCTCCACTTCCATGTACTTGGTCACAGCTACGGTGCCCGGTCGGGCGACGCGGCCCAGATCGTTGCGACCCAGGTCGACGAGCATCACGTGCTCGGCCCGCTCCTTGGGGTCGCGCTCCAGGTCACGGGCGAGCTGCGCATCCTCGGCCGGGGTGGCGCCACGCGGCCGCGTTCCGGCGATCGGGTGCGTGGTCATGCGGTCGCCCTCGACGCGGACCAGCAGCTCGGGGCTCGCCCCGACCACGGAGAACTCCGGCATCCGTACGAAGAAGAGGTACGGGCTCGGGTTGACGCGCCGCAGGGCGCGATACAGCGCCACGGAGTCCAGCGGCTCGCCGCCGATCATCGGCCGCTCGAAGGTCTGGCGTCGAGCGATCACGATCTGGATCGCCTCGCCCGCGGCGATGGCTTCCTTGGCCGATCGAACGGCCGCCTCGTATTCGTTGCGCTCGAGGCTGACCTCGATCTGCGCAAGGCCATAGGCGCCGACTTCATCCGAGCCGGCACCGTCCCCAGGCCTGGCAGAGGCCGAACCTTGGGCGGCGAAGGCCGCACCTTCGAGCTGCGTCGACCGTTCGAACTCACTCGAGCCGGCGTCGGCTCGGCTGCGTCGGGTCATGTTCGCGAGCTCGATCTCCGTCGGTCGAGCCGTCCGCTCGAGGGCATCGAAGACCGCCCGCTCGGCGATGGCATAGCGGCCCTCGATATCCGGGACTTCGGTGTGCAGCGCCGCGACCGCGGAGAGGGTGTGCGTCAGGTGGTCGAAGACCAGGACGAGATCGGTCTCCTGGAAGGCGGCCATGGGGACGCCGATGGGGTCCTTCGCCGGCAACGGCACCGTCGGCTCGAAGGTCGAGACCGCGTCGTAAGCGAGAGCGCCGACGGCCCCGCCCGGGAACCGTGGAATGCCCTCGCTGGGGAGGATCCGTCGCCTGGGCAGGAATCGGCGCAGCGCCGTCAGCGGATCTGGCGCCTCGATCGTCTCGGTCGGCAGATCGGGGCAGAACTCCGTCACGCCGACCGGCCGCGACTGGATCGTGGCTCGACCGTCGCGAACGGTCAGAAGCCGGCGCGGGCCCACGCCCATGAAGGAGTAGCGGCCGAGCCTCTCGCCGCCTTCCACGGACTCGAGCAGGAAGGCCGGCCCCCCGTCGTCGAAGCGCATGAATGCGCCGATCGGGGTTTCGAGGTCCGCGTTGCGGGTGGCCGTCAACAGGATCGTGTCGGCCGAGCCCGCGAGCCGCCGGACCTCGCGAAGACTGAGCGGATCGGTGAGTGCCATCGCCGTGTTGCCTTTCTCCCTGGGACGCTGCCGCGCCTTCGTCCCCTCTGCCCGCTTCCCGGTTCCGGGCCTTCGCGCTTGCGCGACCGGCCTGGTCCCGCGGACTGGCGGGGAATCAAAACGACCTCTCGTCAAGGGACGAAAGGCCGATCCTTCCGCGGTGCCACCCACATTCGGCGATGCCGCACTCTTGGCCGACGGGTCGGGCTCTCACGCCCTGTGGCGCGACTCCTGCCGATCGGTGCTGCCCTGTATCGCTGGCGCTCTGCGCCGGAGCCTACTGGCGAGCCCTGGAAGCTCGCGGTTTGGTCCGGTGGCTCACGGGGCCATTCGCTCCTGTCGCCGCCCCAGCTTCCACCAACCGCTGGGTCTCTGTGCCGGCAACCGGGAGGTACTCGTCCCGATCATCGCCCGTATTCCAATGTGGCGCGGAGCTTAGGGGCAGAGGCGATCGGTGTCAAACGGGGCCGACTCGGGTTGGGCCGACTCGACGGGGCCGACTCGGCGACCGGGCATCTGTGGCCACGAGCGAGCGTAGGCGGCAGAGACGCGCCGCAGCCCGCCATTCTCGCCATTTGCTAACCCCGGTAGCAGGAGGCCGGGTCGCAGCCTCCCGGAGGCATCGATTCGGCGGCCGGGACTCACAGCGGACAGGCATTCACGCTCATTGGGCGGCGTCAGGACCGTCGTCGGAGGCCACGCGGCCGGCGCACCGCCTAGTTGTTGTAGCCCCGTGCTACCCCCATTTGCATATGGCCGATTCGCACGGTGGCAATGCGGCCGTGGGCGCCGCCAACTTCCCGCGGGCGCCGCCAATGCGGCCTTGGGCCTGGCAATGCGGCCGCTGCTCTGCCGCGGTGCTCTACCAGTACTCCTCGGTGTGGAGAGTGCCGATGTCGTGACCCTTGTCGCGCACAAAGCCGCGGCCCTCGGCCCAGGAGATGACCGTCTCGATCATGCCCGGGTTGCCGCACAGGAAGATGTCGAAGTTGTCGGGCGTGAGCGGCAGGCCCGTCTCCTCCTCGATCGCGCCAGAGGCGACCAAGTTCTGCAGATAGCCGCTTCGGCCGCGCCAGGTGACGTCTTCCTGCGGGCGGGTGATCACCGGCACGTAGTGGAAGTTGCCGCAGTGGCGGGCCAGACCGATCAGCTCCGTGCGATAGCCCAGGTCCCACGAGAAGCGCGCACCATGAACCACGACGAACTGCCGCGGGCCGTTGCACACCAGCTCGCTGCGCAGCATCGACATGTACGGCGCAAGGCCGGTTCCGGTCCCGACCATCAGGATGTGCTTGCCCGGCGCCTTGTCGAGCGTGAAGACGCCGACCGCCTTGGGGCCGACGTACACTCGGTCCTTGATCCTCAGGTTGAAGAGCCTCGGCGTCAGCTCGCCGCTCATGACCACCGTGAGGTAGAACTCGAGGTACTCGTCGGAGCGGCTCTCGGAGGCGATCGAATAGGCGCGGCGGATCATTCGATCCGGGTCGACGGCAGCGCGGGCGACGGCGGCGGCCTGGGCGTCGACCGCGGCCTGGCTCTCGGCCGTGCCCTCGACCGCATCGGCCACGGACGCCGCAACGTCTTCCGCCCGGGGTGAGTCGACACCGGCGACGACGCTCGGCTCCGAATCGCTCTCCGACTCGTCGATGCGGGGCGCCGAAGCCCTCACGCCGAGGACGACGTACTGGCCCGCCTTGAACTCGAACGGCAGCTTGTCGGGGACGACCCGCAGGATGATCAGTCCGGGCGCGACCTCGACCCGACTGGCCACGGTCGCGTTGTATTCGGCCGCCATGCTGCCCTCCGGTGCGCTGCTCTGTCTGGCCTGGTGCCGTCTGCCTGAGCCTCCGATGGAAGGATACGGGGCCTGGCCGGCGGTGTCAGGAGAGTCATGGCTCGGCCCCGCACATGGCTCGGCCCCACACATGGCTCGGCCCCGCGGCGACCGAGCCGGACCGAGCCCGCCGGGCTCCTCGCGGCCGATCGGGTTAGGTGCCCGCCGGGAATCCGGCCAGTCGCGACACCGGTCCGTCCGGCCGCATCACCAGCTTCAGATCCGACCAGGAAACGACCACGAAGGGGGTTCCGGTTGCATAGTCGCCCACCTGGAACTCGGAGAAGGTGATCTTGAGGCCGGCCTCCGTGAGCGCCCAGTTGGTGAAGTTCGTGGCGATCGGGCTCGTGCCCATCTCGGCGGCCGTCTGATCGTAGGCGTTGCCGAGCAACTGACGGAGCTGGATCCTCGACTGCTCGGAGAGGACCGCAAAGGCGCCAGGCTGGTCGGCGAAGATGGCGCCGAAGTCGAGACGCTGACCGGTATTGAGCGCGTAGTTGAGCGTCTCGACACTCATTGCCGGGTGGTCTATCGCGGTGTCATCGACCCACCTGAGCGTGAAGCTCACCAGGTCGGGAGAGAGCATGTCGATGCCGTAGCTGCCCGTAAGCTGATTTCTCTTGCCCGGTGCCTGGCGGACCGCCGCCGGTCCGCCCTCGAAGGCGGCGATGCGCGTGTCGATCTCTGAGGCTATGTCCTGATTGACGATGTAGCCGAGAGGCGTGGCGTCGGGTTGGAACTGCGGGTACATGAAATCCACGTACCAGATGCCGCCTGGATCCCTCTCGCGCCTTCTCTCGGTCCGCACGACCGGCGGCGTCGAGGGAAGTGGCTCGGTGTAGCCGGGCGAGTATCCCGGGACGGAAGCCGCCGCGGACGGTGCCCCGGACTGAGATCCGCCGGGCACGGTCGCCGCGACACTCGGCGGGACTACGGGCTCCGGCGCGTCACCCCCCAGGATCGTCATTGCGGTCGTCACGGCGACGACAGCCAGGACGACGATGCCTGCGACCGGCAACACGGCCTTGAGCCGCCGCATCAGGAATTTCGACTCCATGGCACGAGTATGAACCGCGGGGCGGCCGTCCCGCTGGCGAGGGGCTGGCGGCACATTGGACACTGGACCGCCGACTTCGCCGGCTCCTGGATCGAATCTTCGACCGCCTACGCTGGCGGCGTGGCGTATACCGGTCCGGCGGGTTTCAGAGGCAACGACGGCGTCGGGCTGTGGGCCATGTACGCGAAGCAGGCCCGGCCGCTCCCCCATTCGCTTGCAGCGACGCTCCCGAGCGGCCCGCACCCACCGGGCGCTCGCCCATTCCTGGGGACTGGCGGAGAGGGTGGGATTCGAACCCACGGATCTCTCGATCAGCGGTTTTCAAGTCTGGGTTGGGGTGTTCGCGGGGGTTCGTGGATGACCGATTCACTAGAGAATCGGCTTTCTGCGGGGCCTCGAATCCGCCGATGTTCGGCTCTGTTGCTACCGGCTGTTGCTACCGGTAGACGACCCAGGATTCGCGGCATCGGCCATGCGGCAAATGCCCTTAGCGAACGGCCCTCGCCAGAATCTGGCCAACGCCCCTCTTGGTCATAGTGACGATGCGCGGGTCGCCGATCTTGGCGATCCACTCGTCGATCGCGGCGCGGTCGAAGCCCGCTGGCAGATCGATCTCGGGCACACGACGAGGCTGCGCGCCTCGCGCCGCGCTGATGTACGCGAGATCAAAGATGGCTTTCTCGGGCGTCGCCACGCGGCCTCGCGGCTCCTTATTCCATCCGCCGAAGAGTTCGCCGGGGATGTGGTGGACCGCGTAGGTGCCGATCGTCGTAGTGATCCGGCGGGCGCGATCGAGCGAGGCCACCGTAGTGTCGCGCGGGATCTGATCGATCATCCCGTGGAAGTTCAGCGCGGACTGGAACGACACGTACGAGGGATGCGGCCGGGTGAGGTCGCCCACGACGCGGTACGGATCCGGTGGCGTCGGTCCGATGGACCACAGGCCCTGGCGAATCCTGTGGGCACGGCCGGCCTCGGCCAGGGCGCCCAGAGTGCGGCTCGTCGAAGGAACGCTGCGCAACAAGGCCGCGGCCGCCTCTCGCGTCTCGACGACCGGCCCGATCCGCTCGAGGATGATCTCGGTTTCGAGCAGGCTCACCTCAAGGCCTCCAGGCGCTCGACGACCTCGAGCACCATGCTCGTCCACACGTCCGGCCGGCCGTAGATGGGCACGAATTCCTCTTCGAGGAACTCAACCACGAGGTCGTGGTAGGAGTCGTAGGGAATGCCCATAGCCGCGGCAACAGCCTTGTCGATCAAAGCTGGGTCCACGTGACCCGGCGTGAGAGCGTTCGGGTATGCGCCCAACAGAAGATCAAGGTCGAACACGTCTCGAGGCTCGGTCTCGGAGCGGCCTGCAAGCGCGCCGATCTTCTGCCGGATCGCGGCCGGTGCTAGATAGTGCTCAGCCTTTACGATCCGAAGGCCGAGGCCGGCACCTATGTCGGCACGAGCCTGCTCGAAGGCATGCTCTGGATCCACCGTTCCAACCCTCGACGAGAATTCGATCTTCGTGTTCAACATGCCCGCTGGACCGCTCGCGACGAACTTCCATCGGCGGGTCGTCGAGGTCTGCTTCGGCTTCGTCGGGTCAGAGATCGACACTCCTCCGGAGCGGAGGATCTCGCGGAACGCGCGGGCGGCCAAGGTCTTGTCGATCTGGTCCTCGACGAGGTAGAAACGTTCTGCCCGCAGGTAGTCAAGGTCGATGTCCTGGGACCGTCTGCGGCTGTCAAACCATAGCCGCAGGTTCGCCCCGCCCTTCACAACGTAGTCGCCAACCTGCATGTAAGAGGGCAGAACCTGGAGAAACGCCAGGTGCACTACCTCAACCAGTTTGGCGCCTTCGGACCTCTCGCTCATGCACTAACACTACACGGTTGGTACTACTACAGTCAATGTCTTGTAGTGCTAGTTGGCCTCGTTCTCACCGTGGTGACGGTCTTGGGCGATTGGCACCAATAGCAGCGATGTGCCTATCCGGTTGCCTCAGGTGCCACAAGATGTAGTGGTCGGCGGCAGTGGAGGTGAGCGGTTCCCGCTGACGGTCCTATCCTCCCCCGAGGCCCGCGAAGTGCTTGCGGATCAGCGCGGCTGAGTCTCCCGGAACACGGTGCTCGGACCTCCCCGCCGGCCAGGTCCAGAGGCCGTCTCCCTTCCACCGAGGGACTACGTGAAAGTGGAGATGGAAGACGGACTGGTCGGAGTTCGGTCCTGAGGCGTTGAGGACGTTGACCCCGGACGCGCCGAGTGCGGAGCGGAGCGCGTCCGAGACGCGCCGCACCCCGAGAATGAGGGCGTGGAGGTCCGCCTCGGTCGCGTCGAACAGGTCGCTTACATGCCGCTTCGGGACGACGAGCACATGGCCGTCGGCGAGCCTACCCTCGGGGAGCGGAAGGAAGCCGAGCACGGACTCGTCTTCATACACGACCGTCGCGCCGGCCGTGCCGCCGATGATGTCGCAGAAGATGCAGGAAGCCATGCGCTCAGTGTCGTGCGATCTCGGCCGGTGGGCAAGGGCCTCGATGCAGTAGAGAAAGTTGTAACAAGCCGGCATCCGAGGTTCGACAACCAAGGTTCGGGTCCAGCCGGCATACGCACTGGACTGCGCTGACATGATCACCAGCCCCGCCCTCTCGGTAAGTCCCTAAGAGCGGATCGCGGAGATAAGAGGCGTCCTTTTCACTAGGGAAATCTTGGCGGAGAGGGTGAGATTCGAACTCACGGGACTCTCGTCCAGCGGTTTTCAAGACCGCCGCAATAGACCGCTCTGCCACCTCTCCGCGGCTCGGGTCGTGGTCAGTCTACCGGTTCGTTGTGACGGAGCTCGTCCAGTGGGACCACTGGACCGTGGGTTCGAAGCCGGTCCGGCGATACAGCCCGCATGCTGCCCAGCTCGAAGACGCTCGCCCCGCCACTGGCTGCAGGTCAGCCGCCGTAGACCTGGAACTCATACAGCGAGTAACCGTACTGGGTGTGCCGGACGGTGCCGTACATCCGGACATAGCGGCCGGTGCCGGTGATGTTGAGGGTCTGGGTGCCACCAGTGCCGGTAGTGGTGGAGTAGATCGAGGTCCACGTTGTGGCGTCCGGCGAGGTGTCGATCTCGAACGAACTGCCGTAGGCCGTCTCCCAGTTCAGGACCACCTGGGTGATGTTGTAGGACTGACCCAGATCGACGTAGATCCACTGCGGATCGCTGAACGCCGACGACCAGCGGGTGGTGGTGGTGTTGCCATCGACCGCGTTGGCGCAGGGATAGCTCGCGCTTTCGAGCGATGAGCAGGTCACCGACTTGCCCTTCGAGAGCCAAGTGGCGGCGCTGATGTTGAACGCGCCGCTCGTCGCGCCGGTGAGGCCGCTGCTTGCGGCAGTGAGCGTGTAGCCGGTGCCGGCTTTGTCGATGGACAAGGTGCTGAACGTCGCTACGCCGTTCACCGCAGCCACGGTCTTGGTTCCGGACAGCGTGCCGCCGCCGGGGTTGGTGCCGATCGCGACGGCGATGCTGGCGTTGCTCGATGTGATCGTATTGCCGTAGGCATCCTGGACGGTGACGGTGACCGCCGGCGTGATCGCGAAACCGGCCACCTTGTTCGTCGGCTGCGTCGTGAAGGCGAGTTTGTTGGCGGCTCCGGCGGTGATGGCGAACGAGTTGCTCGTCGCGCCGGTCAGGCCGGTGGCCGTCGCGGTCAGGGTGTAGGTGCCGGCCTTGTCGATGCGACAGCCGGCGAAGACGTCGATGCCAGCGGCAGCGTTCTGCGGGTTGGTGGTGCAGGTGAGGTTCGCGCCGCCTGGCGTGGTGATCGCCAGGGTGATCTGGGTGGTCGCGGTGGTGACGGTGTTGCCGTAGGCATCCTGGACGGTGACGGTCGGCTGGGTGGTCCAGGCCGTGTTGCTCGTGCCGCCACCCGGCTGCGTCGTGAAGGCGAGTTTGTTGGCGGCTCCGGCGGTGATGGCGAACGAGTTGCTCGTCGCGCCGGTCAGGCCGGTGGCCGTCGCGGTCAGGGTGTAGGTGCCGGCCGTCGTGATCATGCAGCCGCCAAAGGTCGCCACACCAGCCGACGCAGCCTTCGGGTTCGCGGCACAACCGCTCAGCGTCGCCGTTCCACCCGTGACCGCGATCGTCACGCTGCTCGTATCGGTCGTGACCGTGTTGCCGTACTGATCCTGGACCGTCACCGCTGGCTGCGACGCAAAGGCCACACCCGCGACCGTGTTCGAAGGAGACTGGGTGAACGA
>PLLE01000010.1 GCA_003141245.1 Chloroflexota bacterium | reverse complement strand
CGGCCGCGCCGGCCGCGCCGGCCCCCGCCGGCACGGCATCCATCGGCTCGGTGCCGCCGCCTCGGCCCTCGACCCCTGCCGGTGGCGGAGGCGTCTGCTGTCGGACGAGCGAGACGCGGAAGATCGTGATCGCGACCTGGTGGCGGATGAGCGCGCTCATCTCCTCGAAGAGGCCGAACGCCTCCTTCTTGAAGGCGTTGAGCGGATCCTCCTGAGCGTGGCCCCGCAGGCCGATGCCCTGGCGCATCTCGTCCAGCTCTGTCAGATGCTCGACCCAGATCGAGTCGATGGTGCGCAGGAGGATGAGGCGCTCGAGCAGAGGCCAGTCCTCGCCGACTTCCTTCACCTTGGCCTCGAGCCGCTCCGCGGCCATCTCCTTGAGGTTGATGGCGATGGCGTCGCGACTGGGGAAATCCCATAGGGCATCGGCCTTGGTCTCCGCGCTGCCCATGCCCATCGCATCGAGGGCCGCGGAGAGGCCGTCCATGTCCCAGTCGTCCATACCGACGCTGGCCGGCACGTGGCGATCGACCAGGGCATCGAGCTCGCGGTCCAGGAAAGACTGGACCGTGTCGCCCAGGTCCTCGTTGTGGAGTACCTTGTCGCGCTCCTCGTAGATCGTCTCGCGCTGTTTGCTGATGACATCGTCGTACTCGACGACGTGCTTGCGGATGTCGAAGTTGTAGCCCTCGACGCGCGACTGGGCGCTCTCGATCGTCTTGGACACCAGGCGCGATTCGATCGCTGTATCTTCGTCGAGGCCGAGGCGCTCCATCAGGCCGGCGACCCGATCGGAAGCGAAGCGCTTCATCAGGTCGTCCTCGAGCGAGAGGTAGAAGCGCGACGACCCGGGGTCGCCCTGGCGGCCGGCGCGGCCGCGGAGCTGGTTGTCGATCCGGCGCGAGTCGTGGCGCTCGGTGCCGATGATGTGGAGCCCGCCCACGGCGACGACACGCTCGTGCTCCTCGTCGCAGATCGCCTTCGCTTCCGCGAAGGCCGCGTCGTAGGTCTCCTTGTCCACCTCGGCCGGGTTCAGGCCCTTGCGATGGAGCATCTCCGAGGCGAGACCCGCCGGGTTGCCTCCGAGCAGGATGTCGGTGCCGCGGCCGGCCATGTTCGTGGCGATGGTGACCGCACCCAGTCGTCCGGCCTGGGCGACGATCGGCGCCTCCTTCTCGTGGAACTTGGCGTTGAGGACCTCGTGCTTGACGCCGCGGCGCTTGAGCAATTCAGCCAGGTGCTCGGACTTCTCCACCGAGACTGTGCCGACCAGGACCGGTCGCCCTTCGTCGTGCATCTCGACGATCTCGTCGATGAGGGCCAGGTACTTGCCGGTCTCATTGCGGAAGATCAAGTCCGGGTCGTCGTCGCGGATCATCGGCCGGTGCGTGGGCACGGCCACGACTTCGAGCTTGTAGATCTTGCTGAGCTCCTCGGCCTCGGTCATTGCGGTACCGGTCATGCCGGAGAGCTTGGTGTAGAGGCGGAAGTAGTTCTGGAAGGTGATCGTCGCCAGGGTCACGCTCTCGCGCTGGACCCGCAGGCCTTCCTTCGCCTCGATGGCCTGGTGCAGACCTTCGCTCCAGCGGCGGCCGGGCATCTGGCGACCGGTGAACTCGTCGACGATGACGATCTCGCCGTCCTTGACGATGTAGTCGCGATCGCGCTTGAACAGGGCGTGGGCCTTGAGCGCCGACTCGAAGTAGCGGGCCAGCGTGGGGTCTTCGTCGTAGATGTTCTTGACGCCGAGCAGCTTCTCCATCTTCTCGATGCCCTGCTCGGTGGGCGAGACGGCCTTCTCCTTGAGATCGATGAAGTAGTCGCCGCCCTCTTCATCGCCCTCCGGCCGGCCGACCAGGCGCGGCACCAGGCGGGCGAAGAGGAAGTACTTGTCGGCCGACTCCTCGGCCTGGCCGCTGATGATGAGCGGCGTCCGGGCCTCGTCGATGAGGATGTTGTCGACCTCGTCGACGATCGCGAAGTAGCGCTCGCGCTGGACCCGCTGCTCGAGCTCGGTGACCATGTTGTCGCGCAGGTAGTCGAACCCGAACTCGTTGTTCGTGCCGTAGGTGATGTCGGCCTCGTAGGCCTCGCGACGTGAGCACGGCCGCAGGTTGATGAGCCGCTCATCGGTGGTGGGGTAGCCCGGCTCGAATATGTAGGAGGTGTCGTGGGTGATGATTCCGACCGAGAGGCCCAGAAAGGCATAGATCGGACCCATCCACTGGGCGTCGCGGCGGGCAAGGTAGTCGTTGACGGTGACGATGTGGACGCCACGACCGGTCAGGCCGTTCAGCGCTGCGGCGAGCGGGGCGACGAGCGTTTTGCCCTCGCCGGTCCGCATCTCGGCGATCCTGCCCTGGTGGAGGACGATGCCGCCGATCAGCTGGACATCGAAGTGGCGCATCTTGAGGGTCCGCCGCATCGCTTCGCGGGTCGCCGCGAAGGTCTCGGGCAGGGCCTCGTCCATGGCCGCCTGCAGGCGATCGTGTTCGCGCTGGCGGCGAGCCTTGGCCAGTTCGCGGCGGCGCTCCAACTCGGGGTGGTGGCGCTCGTCGTCGGACGGCTCTTCGGGTTCGCCGGCATCTCGGATCTGGTCGCGCAGCTCGTCGATGAAGGCGCGGAGTTCGGCGTCGGAGCGCGCCTCCATCTCCGGCTCCAGCTCGTTGGTCCGGTCGACCAGGGGCTGGATGCGGTGGAGCTCGCGGTCATTCGAATCGACGAAGCGGCTCAGGAAGCCAAGCATTGGAGCTCACGATCGTTGGTGACCCGCATCGCGGGCCGGAGGCTGGGGTGTCGGCCGAGGCGGCTGCGCCCCTCGGCGTCCGCCGACAGCAGCCACCCGACAGCACCGGGGGCTGGGCGGAAAGTATAGGCCAGCGCGCGGCTGAGACTCCGCCGCCGCATCGCCCAGCAGGTCCCCCGCATCGTCTCTATCGCCAGAAGTGAGACCCGTAACCCACCAGTAGCAGGACGAAGGTAAGCGCAGCGAGCGCTGCCCAGAAAAGGACGGCGACACTTGTGCGCGTGGGATTCATCTCTGTGTTGCGCATCGCGGCAACCCGCCAGCGCCGTGCCACGAGACCCTCTCGCCAGTCCCGCCCGCTCTGCGGATTGGGCCGCAGGCCGCCCTGGCTGTCCGGGCGGTGCAACTGCAGGGTCATGTGCGTCTTGCCTCCTGACTCCGCGGCCTGGCGTCGGGCCTGCCTGCGCCCATGGGCGCCTGTCGCACCGTTGAGCGTCCCGGGCCTCGACTGGTCCGGAGGGATGGGCCGTCTCGCCCGATCACCCGTTGGCTCCTTCGCCCGGCGTTCGGTCGGTCTTGCCGTCGACATCCCAGAGAAGCATCTCCTGGGTGAAGTTGACTTCGCTGGTGAAGAGGGCGCCGACCGACTGACCGCGGTGGATGCGGACGATCGCCTCGGCGATGAGCGGGGCCAGCGAGATGACCTTGATCTTGCTGCCGCGTTTCTTAGGCGGGATCGGGATCGAGTCGGTGACCACGACCTCACACAGCTGCGACTGGTCGATGCGTTCGACCGCCGGGTCCGACAGGACGGCATGGGTGGCGCAGGCATACAGCTCGGTCACGCCCTCACGCTGCAGGGCGTTGACGATCTGGATCAGCGTGCCCGCGGTGTCGATCTCGTCGTCGACGATGATGGCGCGCTTGCCGCGGACGTCGCCGATGACGTTCAGGACCTCGGTCCGGTCCTGGTTTCCGATGCGGCGCTTCTCGACGATCGCAAGGGGGGCGTCCAACAGCTCAGCGAAGGTGCGGGCCCGCTTGGCGAAGCCCAGGTCCGTGACCACGACCAGGTTCTCCATCTGCTTCCGCCGGAAGTGACCGGAGAGCAGATGGACGGCGGTCAGCTCGTCGACGGGGATGTTGAAGAAGCCCTGGATCTGACCCTGATGGAGGTCGACCGTCAGCAGGCGGTTGGCCCCGGCCACGGTGATCATGTCGGCGATCAGGCGGGCGGTGATCGGGACGCGGGGCTGGTCCTTCTTGTCGGAGCGACCGTAGCCGTAGTACGGCACGACGGCGGTGATCCGGCCGGCGCTGGCCCGCTTGAAGGCGTCGATCATGATCAGCAACTCCATGATCGACTTGTTGACCGGGCGCGACGTGGGCTGGATCAGGAAGACGTCCTTCTCACGAGCGTTGTCGACGATCCGGACGAAGATGTTCTCGTTGGCGAATTCGAAGACTTCGGCGCGGCCCAGGTCGATGTTCAGGTAGCGGCAGATGTTGCGGGCCAGTTCCGGGTTGGCGTTCGCGGTGTAGACGTCGAATTGGTCCGCTTGCACCGCGGCCTCCCGTATCTCCTTGCCACTCACCTGGCGGCCCCGTCTTCGGGCGCGGGAGGAGCGCCTCCCGGAACGTCATTGTCCGCCAAGCCACCGTGTTGTGCCAGGCCCGCCCGGAAGGCGGCGATGCCCACGACCTTGTCCCCAGTGTTGAGGCGCATCACGATCACGCCGCGGGCCCCGGACGAGTAGCGATTGATGGTGTTCGTTTCCGTCCGGACGACCTGACCTCCGGCGCTGATGAGGAGCAACTCCTCGTCCTGCTCGTTGACCTGCTGGACGGCGGCCACGTCGCCGGTCTTCTTGCCCTCCAGGGAGATGAGGCGGACGCCCTGGCTGCCGCGATGCATCGGCCGGAACTCGGTGAGCGGCACACGTTTGCCGTAGCCGGTCTCGGTCAGGACGAGCAGGTCCGAGGTGGGCTGGACCACGCTCATGCCGACGACGTGGTCGGTCGGGCTGGCCAATCGGATGCCGATGACGCCGGCGGCCGGACGGCCCATCGGCCGAACCTCCTTCTCCGGGAAGCGGGCGATCTTGCCCTGGGCCGTGGCGACGATGACATCGTCCTTGCCTGTGGCTACGTCCACCCAGGCCAGCTCGTCATCCGGGGCGATCGTGATGGCGATGATGCCGCTCGAGCGGACCTTCTCGAACTGCTCCAGCGGGCTCTTCTTGACGATGCCGTTGCGAGTCGCCATGACCAGGAACTTGCCGGCGTCGAAGTCGGACAGGGTGATGGTGGCCATCGGCACCTCGCCGGGCTCCACCTGGACGCCGGGGAGATTGATGATGGCGATCCCCTTGGCCTGACGGCTGGCATCCACGATGGTGTGGACCTTGGCCGAGAAGACCCGTCCGCGGTTCGTGAAGAAGAGGGCCCAGTCGTGGGTGTTGGCGACGAGGAGATGCTCCACGGCGTCCTCCTCGCGGGTCACGTGGCCGATGATCCCCTTGCCACCGCGCGCCTGGCGGCGGTACGTGGCCACGGGCTGGCGCTTGATGTAGCCGCGCCGACTGATCGTGACGACGACGTCCTCGTCGGCGATCAAGTCTTCGTCGGTCATCTCGCGGCTGGAGTCGTCGGCGATCCGGGTGCGGCGGACGCCGGCGTACTTGGCCTTGATCGCGCCGAGCTCGTCGGTGATGACGGAGAGGATGCGGGACGGGTTGGCCAGGATCTCCTCCAGCTCGGCGATGACCTGGATGATCTCGAGGTACTCGTCCTCGATCTTCTTGCGTTCGAGGGCGGCCAGACGGGCGAGGCGCATGTCCAGGATCGCCTGGGCCTGGATCTCGGTCAGGCCGAAGCGGGCGATCAGGTTGTTGCGGGCGGTCTCGACGTCGGCCGACTGACGGATGGTTCGGATCACCTCGTCGAGGTTGTCGAGGGCGATCTTGAGACCTTCCAAGATGTGCGCCCGAGCTAGAGCCTTCTCCAGGTCGAACTCGGTCCTGCGGCGGACGACCTCGCGTCGGTAGTCGATGTAGTGCTGCAGGACGGCCTTGAGGGGCAGGGTCTGCGGCTGGCCGTCGACAAGGGCGAGCATGTTGAGGTTGAAGGCGACCTGCATCGCGGTGTGCTTGAAGAGGTTGTTCAGCACCCGATGCGGGTCGGCGTCGCGCTTGATCTCGATGTAGATGCGCATGCCGTCGCGGTCCGACTCGTCGCGCAGATCCGCGATTCCTTCGACCTTCTTGGCGCCCACCAGCTCGGCCATCTTCTCGAGGAGGGCGGCCTTGTTCACCATGTACGGCAGCTCGGTGACGATGATCGCCATGCGGCCGTGGCGAGTTTCCTCGAAGGCGACCTGGGCCCGGACGACGACACGGCCGCGACCGTGGGCATACATCTCGCGGATGGCGTCGACTGTTTCGCTCTCGCCGGTGATGGCGTTGCGGCGCGTCTCGTAGCGGTACATAGTGCCGCCGGTCGGGAAGTCCGGGCCGAGGATGTACTTGCAGAGGTCGTCCGAGGTCAACTCGGGGTCATCGATGAGAGCCCGGGCGGCGTCGCAGACCTCGCCCAGGTGGTGGGGCGGGATGTTTGTCGCCATGCCGACGGCGATCCCCGACGAGCCGTTGACGAGGAGGTTCGGCAGCTTGGCCGGCAGAACCGTCGGCTCTTTCTGGGTGCCGTCGTAGTTGTCCACGAAGTCGACGGTGTTCTTGTCGATGTCGGCCAGCATCTCGGCCGCGATCCCGGTCAGGCGGGCCTCGGTGTAGCGCATCGCCGCCGCGCTGTCGCCGTCGATCGAGCCGAAGTTGCCCTGGCCGTCGACGAGCGGATAGCGCATAGAGAAGTCCTGGGCCAGCCGCACCAGGGCGTCGTACAGCGCCATGTCGCCGTGCGGGTGGTACTTGCCCATCACCTCGCCGACGATCGCGGCGCATTTGCGGAACGACGAGCTGGCCGAGAGGCCCATCTCGCCCATGGTGTAGAGGATGCGGCGATGGACCGGCTTGAGGCCGTCACGGACGTCCGGCAGCGCGCGCGCCACGATGACGCTCATCGCGTAGTCGAGGTAGCTCGTCCGCATCTCGTCTTCGATGCGGATGGTTCGGATCCGGCCCAGATTGTCGGTCACGGCGCGGTTCTCCTGAGGGTTTCGGCGGCGGGTCGGTCAAGGGGCGCGCCGGGCGCGAGAGCCGCGACGCTCGCCATCTTCGCGGCGAAGACCGCGGTCGCGTCCGCGGCACGCGACGTGGATGGGGTGCCGGGTCGGCGGCGGATGCCGTCGAGGCTGGACTTGAGGCGAGCGGCGGTCTCGGCGGGGAGCTTCGAGAGAGAGTCGCGCACGACCCACGCCCGGTGGCCGTCGTCGGTGGCGCGGGCCGTCTTCGCCTCTGCCTCGATGAAGCGGGTGACCGCCGTCTCGTCCAGCGGCGCTAGCGTGCGGAGCGCCCAGGAGAGAGCCTTCTGGACGTCTGGCTCGGAGTCGCCGATCAGCCGGCCGATGAGCGCGAGACCGCGCTCGACGACGACTGGGCTGCGTCCGCCGGAGATGCCGCGGACGTGGGGCAGGGTAGCGATCGTGGATCCGACCAGGCGCCGCTCCCAGCGCGATGGCGAGTAGACCAGCTGCTCCAGCTCCGACCAGCGGCGGGCGTCGCGAACGATCCCTTCACCGTAAGGGTGAGCCAGCGTATCGACGGTGATCCACTCGTCGGCTTCGTGCGCCGCGCGGCGGAGGAGCTGCCATGTCCGCTCCGGGTCGGTGGCCAGGAGGCGGCTGAGGTTCCACATTCCGAACCAGCGGATCTCGCGCAACTCTTCGCGCAGGAGGCGGTCCGTGGCGTCGACGAGCAGCGAGGTCGACGTCCGGCGGGTGCCGCGCTTGAAGGCTTTGTGGGCGGCATCCATGAGCGGCAGTCGGACCCCCAGGACGGGGCCGAGGCCGGGAGTGACCGACCGGATTCCATCTACGTAGACCGGATCCGCCAGCGCCGCGAACCCGTGATTCAGGGCAATGACCAGGGCGTCCGGATCGTGGACGAGATCTACCAGCCGCTCGCCGAGCGCCGTGGCCTCGGCGATGTGCGCCGCCACGAAGCGGTTCGATTCGGCCGTGGTGGCGGACTGGGTGGCGCCGGCGGTGGCCGCGCTCATCGCCGCTCCCCTTCGCCGAGGCCGTAGCGCTCCTTGAGTTCACGCTTGCGGGTCTCGGTCGCGGCCACGTAGGTGGCTTCGGCCACGGCCAGTTCCGCGCCCGACGCGGCGTCGACGATCCGTCCGGCCGTCACCTGGATGCGTCGCCGGGACTCGGTGATCCACCCCTCCGCGCGGATCGCCTGGCCGACCGTCACGGGCTTGCGGAAATCGATGTTCATTCGAGCCGTCACGCCCCAGTTATCGCGAGATACGAGCGACCACGCCATGACCTCGTCGAGGATCGTGCAGAGAATCCCGCCGTGGATGATCCCTTCCCAGCCCTCGAACCGGCGCGGCAGTACCAGCTCGGTCCAGCACCGGCCGGGCTCAAGGTTCAGCTTCAGGTGCAGGCCCACTTCGTTGAGCTCGCCGCAGGCGAAGCAGTGGTGGGGCCTGATGCGGAAGTCCTCGTACGAGAGCACCGCCGTCTGGACGGCGGCTGTCTCGGCGCCGGCCCCGGAAACGGCCCCGGAAACGGCCCCGGAAACGGCCCCGGAAACGGCCCCGGAAACGGCCCCGGAAACGGCACCGGCCCCGGAAACGGAGGCGAGCGACGACTGCATCGAGGGCCGATCAGACATCGAGGTTCTGGACCTTTCGGGCCTCGGTCTTGATGAAGTCCTTGCGGGGCTCGACGCGCTCGCCCATCAGCATCGTGAAGATGGCGTCCGCCTCGGCGGCATCGTCCACTTCGGCGCGCAGGAGAGTCCGCGTCTCCGGGTTCATTGTCGTCTCCCAGAGCTGGTCGGCGTTCATCTCGCCGAGGCCCTTGAAGCGCTGAACCGTGATGTTCTTGGTGTTCAGCTTCTTGACGATCGCGTCGCGCTCCGCCTCGGATTGGGCGTACTGAGTGTGCTTGCCCGTACTCACGCGGAATAGAGGCGGCTGGGCGATGAACAGGTAGCCGTTCTCGATGACCTGCGGCATATGTCGGAAGAAGAAAGTCAGGAGGAGGGTTCGGATGTGGGCCCCGTCCACGTCTGCGTCGGTCATGATGATGATCCGCTGGTAGCGAAGCTTCGCCAGGTCGAGCGAGTCGCCGATGCCGGCGCCGAGGGCGATCACAAGCGGCCGGATGTTCTCGCTCGAGACGATCCTGTCCAGACGCGCCTTCTCGACGTTGAGGAGCTTGCCTCGAAGCGGCAGGATCGCCTGGAAGCGGCGGTCGCGGCCCTGCTTGGCCGAGCCACCGGCGGAGTCGCCCTCGACGAGGTAGAGCTCGCTCTTGGCGGGGTCGCGCTCCTGGCAGTCGGCCAGCTTGCCCGGCAGGGACATGCCCTCGAGGGCGCCCTTGCGGATCACGAGGTCTCTCGCCTTGCGGGCGGCTTCGCGGGCCCGAGCGGCGATGAGTGATTTCTCGATGATGCGCCGACCGTCGCCCGGGTTCTCGTCGAGGTACTGGCCGATGCCCTCGGCGACGGCCCCCTCGACCTGGCCCTTGATCTCGGCGTTGCCGAGCTTGGCCTTGGTCTGGCCTTCGAACTGCGGCTCGACGAGCTTGACGCTGATGACGGCCGTCAGGCCCTCGCGGACGTCGTCGCCCGACAGATTGGCGTCCGCATCCTTGAGGATGCTGGCCCTTCGCGCGTAGTCGTTGAGGGAGCGGGTCAGAGCGGCTCGGAAGCCGGTGAGATGCGAGCCGCCGTCGACGGTGTTGATGTTGTTCGCGAAGCTGAAGACGTTCTCCGCGTAGGAGTCGTTGTACTGGAGAGCGACTTCGATCGACGTCGCGCCTTCGTGCCGTTCGACGTACATCGGCCGGCCGTGCAGGGTCTCCTTGTTCCTGTTGAGGTGGCGAACGAAGGAAACGAGGCCACCCTCAAAATAGAACGAGCGTTCTCTATCTGCCCTCTCGTCAGTCAACCTGATCCAGAGGCCCTTGTTGAGGTAGGCCGACTCGCGCAGGCGCTGCGAGATCGTGTCGAACGAGAACTCGGTCGCTTCGAAGACCTCGGGGTCTGCCTTGAAGAAGGTCGTGGTGCCGCGACGGTTGCCCTGCGGACCGATCTTGCGAACCGGCGTGGTCGGGATCCCGCGGGCGTATTCCTGAGCCCAGACGGCGCCGTCTCTTGCGGACTCGACGCGAAGCCACTCGGAGAGCGCGTTGACGACGCTGACGCCGACGCCGTGAAGACCGCCGGATACCTTGTAGCCGCCGCCGCCGAACTTGCTTCCGGCATGGAGGACGGTGTGCACGATCTCGAGAGCGTCGCGGCCGCTGGGGTGTCGACCAACCGGGACACCGCGGCCGTCGTCGGTGACGCGGACGGAGCCGTCGGCCAGTACCCGCACCTCGACGTGGGTGGCGTGGCCGGCCATTGCCTCGTCGATCGAGTTGTCTACGACTTCCCAGACGAGGTGGTGCAGGCCCCGGGCATCGGTCGAGCCGATGTACATGCCGGGGCGTCGGCGCACCGGGTCGAGGCCCTCTAGGACCTGGATGCTCTCGGCGTTGTAGTCGCTCGAGGTCGCCTTGCGTGATTTGCGCGCGGCGGCCGTCTGCAGAGCGGCCGCCTGTCCATTCTTCGCGCGCCGTGGGAGTTCCTGGGTCAAGCGTTTCCTCCGGTCAGACGGTCGAAGAGGCGCGAAAACTCCTCGTCGCTGTAGTACTCGATGACGATGCGTCCCCCTTTACGAGATCTGGCCAGGACCACCTTGGTGCCGAGGGCGCGGCGCAGATCCTCCTCCAGTCGCTCCATCTCTCCTTCGACGGGGGCCTTGAACCTGGAGATGGCCGTCGGGCGTTCGCGCAGCCTCCGCACCAGCTCCTCGGTCTGGCGGACGGACAGTCCGCGGGAGATGACCGCGTCGACGAGCTGCCGCTGCACGGCAGGGGTGGTGCCGATCAGAGCGCGGGCGTGGCCTTCCGTGATGTGGCCGCCGCCCAGAGCTTCCTGGACCACCGCCTCGAGATCGAGCAAGCGGAGGATGTTGGCGATCGTCGGCCTGGCCTTGCCGACTCGCGTCGCGATCTCGTCCTGGGTCAGCTTGAACTCGTCAGCCAGCTGGCGGTAGGCATGCGCCTCCTCCATGGCGTTGAGGTCGGCGCGCTGGACGTTCTCGACAATCGAGATGGCCAGCTGGTCCCTCGGCGCCATCTGGCGAACGATTGCGGGCACGTGTTCGAGGCCGGCGATCTGGGCGGCACGGACACGGCGTTCACCGGCCACGAGCTGATAGCCGTCGAGCACTTCGGTCACCAGTACCGGCTGGAGCACTCCGTGGACGGCGATGCTGGCCGCCAGACGTTCCAGGGCCTGCTGCTCCACGCGCTGCCGCGGCTGGTAGGGATTGCCCTTGATGCGCGAGATCGGGATCTCGACGGGTACGGCGCCTGCTGGGCTGGTCTGGGGGATGAGCGCACCGAGTCCTCGACCGAGGCCAATATGGCGCTCCGCGGGCGGCGACATCAATTTCCGCCTCCGCTCGAGGGTGGCGCGTGGCCTGCCGTCGATCTCCTGCCTTCGCCGGCTGGGCTCGCGGGATCGGGATGGATGGGCCGGCCGTCGCGAGCCCGCATCTCCGCGGCCAGCGCGGCGTACGCCTCGGCGCCCTTGGAGTCGGGCCGGTACAGCGCGATCGGCAGACCGTAGCTCGGCGCCTCCGAAAGGCGGACGCTGCGCGGGATTATGGTGTCGAAGACCGTCGGGCCGAGGTACTTGCGGACCTCAGCGTCGACTTCGGCCGAGAGGTTCGTTCGCGGGTCGTACATGGTCAGAACGACGCCTTTGATCGCCAGGTCCGGGTTGAGGTGGTTTCGGACCAGATTGATCGTGGCTATCAGCTGCGACAGTCCCTCCAGCGCGTAGTACTCGCACTGGATCGGGATGACCACGGCGTCGGCGGCGGTCAGAGCATTGACGGTGAGCAAGCCGAGAGAGGGTGGGCAGTCCAGGACGATGTAGTCGTACGTCGAGACGACCTCGGTGAGGATGCGTGCGAGGCGCCGCTCACGCTGAGGGAGAGGTGCGAGTTCGACCTCGGCTCCTGCGAGCGAGATCGACGAGGGCACAATCGACAGGCCCACGATGGTCGTCGGAACGATCAGGTCCGTGACGCGGACGTCCTCGATTATCGCCTCGTAGACGGAATGCCCGATCTCGCTTCGATCCAACCCAAAGCCGCTCGTGGCGTTGCCCTGGGGGTCCAGATCGATAACGAGAACGGAGTCTCCGGCGAGGGCTAGGTAGGTAGCCAGATTGACTACCGTGGTCGTCTTACCGACGCCACCCTTCTGGTTGGCGCAGGCGATGATCTGGCCCACTCAGGTCCCCATTTCGGTGGTCGGCACGCTTGAATTCTAGCATTCGGGGCTGTTTCCCGGTTTCTGGACGCCGGGTGGCCCCCCGGTGAGCACCGATCCTTCGGCCGACCCCGGGCTCTCTCGGTGCCAGGCGAAACCGTATGTCTCTACGATTGACGCGGACTTATCTCGAACTTCACGACTTCGGCGACGCGAATGCCGCCCCACCTTCAGCCGGCGAACCCAAGGCGGCTGGGTCGACCCGGTCGGTCCGCCTTGTTTCACGTGGAACAAGATCGGACGGTTCGGTCGCTCCCGGCCATGCCCATGACAACGCTGGCCCCAGTTAGCCCGCTGGCCGCGGTTGGCCCGCTGGCCGCGGTTAGCCCACGAACCGCCTAGTTTGAGCCTCACTTCTGTGGCGGATTGCCGTGATTCGCCCGCAGACGGACCTCGGACGGCCCAGGATCCCCCGAAGACGGCCTCGATTCGACCGCGACTTCCCCAACTCGCTGCCCTTGACCGGAGAGCCGTTTGGCTCATGCTTCAGACGATGAAGACACGCCATGACAAGCTGGTTCGCGATCGGATTCCGGAGCTGCTGTCAGGGCTGCACGTGCCCTACGAGGCCCGGACTGCGATCAACGCCGAACTGCCTGCACTCTTGCTGGCCAAGCTGGATGAGGAAATCGGCGAGTACCTGGCGGCTACCGACGACCAAACTCGGATCGAGGAGCTTGTCGACGTACTCGAAGTGATCGTCGGTCTTGGCAGGCTGTGCGGGGTCGATCGTGACTCGCTCGAGCGCTATCGGGCAAGGAAGGCCGCGGAACGAGGGGCATTCGAGGCTGGCGTCGTTCTCATCTCGGCTGGCGAAGACGATCAACCGGGGGCGTGACCAATCCCCAGGTCGGTCTAGCGGCAAACATGACCAACCTCCGCGCTCTTGAGCCCATGACTTGTTGCGGTGGCCTCCGCGGATTTGCATGCCGCAGGGAACTATCGGTTCGTTCCGGTCTTAGGCAATCGTCGCGGACAGTTCTAGCGTTCCAAGATCCAGCTACCGGCAACCCTCACTGATTTCGCGCGGCGGAGCGGTCGCCGGAAGCATGCACGAGGCGGCGTCGACTCCACCCGGTGTCCCGACGCACCGACGGCCTGGCGCCGGGTCGTTTGTTCAGGATTGCCTCTCGGCCTATACTCCCCAGGTCGTTTTGGCCGTCTTGGCCTCTCCCCAACCGGAGCGACCCCCAAAACCCCTCAAGATAGGCCGTAATGGGTCCCGTATTCGCCGCCGTCGGCGCTGCAGTGGCGGCTCTCCTGGAAGTGACAGTCGCCTCGCGGATCCACGTCGCAGATGCGCAACCTCAGATCGTTCTGGTGTTCGCCGTCCTGCTCACGCTGATCATCGGTTTCGAGGAAGGAATGGCGTGGGCATTCGTTGGCGGACTGTCCATCGACCTGCTCGCGTTCAGGCCGCTCGGGTCCACGGTGTTCGGCCTCCTGGTGGTCGTCGGACTCGCCGCGACCATCGCCCCGGTCCTGGCTCGTATCCGTTTTGCGAGCCCGCTGATCGGTGTCATCCTCTTCACTCCCGTATTCATCGTGCTCTCGACCGTGGCCACAGGCCTCCTGCGGCCTCCCGCCCCCCAGCTGCGCCTGTCGAACGTCCTGGCGGCCGCGCTGGCCAACGTCATCTTCGGAGCACTTGTCGCCCCCCTGCTCGCCGCCTTTCGTCGGCGGTGGGAGCAGCGGGAGCGTCTCAGCCGGTGAGGAGACGCCATGAGCGTCGGAATCGAACACGAGCTCCCCGCCCCCAAGAACCTCTATCGGTTCGGTACGTTCGTGCTGGCGATCGTCGTCGCGGTCGCAGCCCTCGGCGTGCGCATGTTCTACTTGCAGGTCGTCGAAGGACAGGCGTCCAATCAGGTGGCGCAGGGAGAGTCGTCGGAGATAGAGGCGGTACCTTCCAGCCGAGGCTTGATCTACGACTCGAACGGCACCCTCCTGGTGAAGAACATCCCGAACTTCACCATCCAAGTGATCCCTCACGATCTCCCGCTCTCCGAGAAGGCGGTCGTCGTGAGGCGGCTCGCCTCGCTGCTCAATCTCGATCCGCTTGTTGTCGACAGCGAGATCGATAGCGCCACAGGGTCGCTCTACAACCCGGTCGTCATCGCAACCGGCGTGCCCACCGACGTGGCGCGGGTCGTCGACGAGAACCATGACATTCTCCCCGGGGTGCACGTCGTGGCGGAGCAGCAGCGCGAGTACACGAACGGCCTTCTCTATGGCGAGCTCCTCGGCTATACCGGCCCCCTCAACTCCGACGAGTACGCGAATCTCAAGGACGCTGGCTACTCGTCCGAGGACACCATCGGCAAAGCCGGGCTCGAGGCGTATTACGAATCCGTGCTTCGGGGCACGTACGGCCAGGAGTCCGCAGCCCTGGATACCAACGGCCAGCCCATTCCGGGGCTCGTCACGTCGATCAGCTCACCCGTCCCGGGTTCGTCGTTGACCTTGAGCATCAATGCCCGAGACCAGGCTCTGGCCCAGAAAGCCCTCCAGTGGGGTCTTTCTGCCGCCGGCGTGAAGATGGGCGTGATCATCGTCGAGAACCCGCAGAACGGCGAGATCCTGGCCATGGTCAGCCTGCCGGGCTACGACGACAACCTCTTCGCTCAAGGGTTGAGCCAGACGGCCTACCAGACCCTGCGCGACGACGTGAACACGCCTCTCATCAACAAGGCCGTCAGCGAGCAATACGCGCCTGGTTCGACGTACAAGCTCGTGACCGGGACCGCAGGGCTCCAGGAAGGCGTAATCACTGCTACGACGACGATCGATTCTGTGCCGTACATCGAGCTTGGGGTGTACAAGACTAGATACTATGAGTGGAACAAGACTGGCTGGGGGCCGCTCAACATCATCATGGGCCTGGCCCACTCAAGCGACACCTTCTTCTACCAGCTAGCCCAAAAGGTCGGGCTCGACAGACTCACCTATTGGGCCGAGCAATTCGGCTTCGGCGCGAAGACCGGCGTTGACCTACCCGGCGAGGCGACGGGCATCGTTCCCACCAACACGTGGAAGATGATCGCACAGGGCGCGCCGATGTACGACGGCGACATAGTCCAGGTCGGCATCGGGCAGGGCTTCGTCACGTCCACCCCGCTGCAGCTGCTAAACGCGTACTGCGCGCTGGCCAACGGCGGCAACCTGTGGCAGCCGCACCTCGTCACGAAGATCACCGATCCGAACGGGAACGTCACGGATGTCCAGCCAACGCTTATCCGGAAGCTCCCCGCTTCTGCCGAGACTCTCCAGACCATGCGCGACGGCACCCGGGCGGTCGTCACGAGCCGTCACACCTACACCATGGTCGACTTGCCGATCAAGGTTGCCGGCAAGACGGGCACCGCGGAGTTCGGCATCAAGGATAAGTACGGGCGACTCCCCTACCACGAGTGGTTCGTCGGCTACACCCCGGCCGACGCTTTCAACGGCGACCCGACCGGGACAACCTCCCAGCTCGCTGTCCTCGCATTCGTCTATGGAGCCGACACCTACGGTGACATCTCTACCGAGATCGTGAAGTACTTCATGTGGCTGCACTACAACCTCAAGGGCAGTCCTTTCAACCAAAAGACCCCGGGCTACATCCCCTACTGGGTTCCAAAACGAACCAACTTCTATGGAACGGCGAACAACCATTAGCACGGCAAACCGATGAGCCTCTTCCGTTCTGAACCGATGAAGATCCGGTCATGGACACCCAAGGCCGCGTCCCTGACCTGGCGTCTCTATGACTTCCAGCTGACCACGTACGCTGTGCTCCTGACGTGCTTTGGCCTGGCGATGGCCTACAGCAACAGCGTCGGCTCCACGCATACCACTCTCTCGCCCGGCTCGCCCTTCGTCCGCGGCCTGATGTGGGCCGTCATAGCCGTCGTTGTGTTCGCGATCGCCACGATGTTCGACTACAGATGGCTGCGGACCTTCGCCTGGCCGCTCTACCTCGCGAACGTCGGACTGCTGATCCTGACCCTGCGGATTGGGTCGAACACGGGCAATGCAGGAACTTCGGCTCGGTGGATCGTGATCGCCGGGTTCCAGCTCCAGTTCAGCGAGCTCGCCAAGATCGTCATGATCACGGTTTTCGCCGCCTATCTCGCCGGCCGCCAGCAGAAGATCACTTCGGTCTGGACAGTCATCGGCGCCGTCATCGTCCTCGGTCCACCCTGGATCCTGGTGATGCTCCAGCCCGACCTGGGGACATCGCTGGTGCTGGTAGCCACTCTCGCCGGCATGCTCTTCATGTCCGGGTCGAGTCTCAAGTGGCTTGGGACGCTGTTCGGGGCCGTTCTGGCAGCCATCCCGTTCGTGTGGTCGAACCTTCACCCGTACCAGCAGGCTCGGCTCCTCGCGTTGGTGAACCCTGGAGCCGATCCTCGTGGAAGCGGCTATCAGCTCATCCAGGCCCAAACGGCGGTCAGCTCAGGGGGACCCTTGGGCAAAGGCCTGACCAACGGCACCGTGCCGTTGCCGGTCCAGACCACCGACTTCGTGTGGGGCGTTCTGGCAGAGGAGCTCGGGTTCCTGGGTGCGATGGTCGTTCTCGCGCTCTTTGTGGCTCTGCTCTGGCGATTGCTGGTCTGCTCGTGGCGAACGAGCGACCAGTTCGCGATGATGATCGGCTGCGGCCTCGCTTCGATGATCCTGTTCCAGGTCTTCGTCAACGTGGGGATGGTCATCGGCCTCATGCCCATTACCGGCATCCCGCTTCCGTTCGTGACCTACGGCGGTGCGTCCCTGGTGAGCCTCATGGGAGGCCTTGGCGTACTGCAAAGCACGAACCTGAGACGCGAGCCGCCTGCGTGGTAGCGGGAGCCCGCCCGCCTAAGCTCGTCGATATGCCCGTCAGCGTGGCCAGCGAGTCATGACCGCGGCCCTCTCCGACCACCCAACGCCGCCCACTATCGCCACCACGGGATCGCACCACGCGCCGCCTCCACTCCCGTCGCTGGCGGTCGAACGGGCGCTCGGGCGCGTCCGGAAACCCGGCCGGTACGCCGGCGGTGAGTGGAACTCGGTCCGGAAGGATTGGGCCGCCGTCGCCTTGAAGTGGTGCTTCGCCTATCCCGACCTTTACGAGATCGGGATGAGCAACCTGGGGCTGCGGATCCTGTACGAGGTGATCAACGACCGGCCCGACCGGCTGGCAGAGCGTTGCTTCGCGCCCGATGTCGACCTCCAGGACCAGCTGCGAGCCGCCCGGCTGCCGCTCTGGAGCCTGGAGACCCGCCGGGCACTGCGCGACTTCGACGTTCTCGGGGTAAGCCTGGGCTACGAGCTGACCTACACGAACCTGCTCGACATGCTCGATCTGGGCGGCCTCGGGCTCACGACCGCGGAGAGAGCCGAGGCCGATCCCCTCGTCATCGCCGGCGGCTCCAGCGTTCTGAATCCCGAGCCGATCAGCGACTTCCTCGACGCCGTTCTCCTGGGCGAAGGCGAAGACGCGGTACTGGAGATCAGCGACGCCCTCGAGCGGATGGGCTGGCACCGCCGCGTCCGCGGTCCCGTCGGTGAGTGGCGCCGGGGAGTGGCCCGCGCCGCCGCTCTCCGGGAACTGGCTCGAATCCCGGGCGTCTACGTTCCGTCGCTCTACCGGCCCCGCTACGACCCCGACGGAACCTTTGAGGGGCTCGATCCCGTGACGGGCGCCGACGTCCCCGCGGTCGTCCACGGCCGCGTCGCGGCCGACTTCGAGACCCACGTCCACGGCATCCGCCAGATCGTGCCCAACATCGCCATCGTCTTCGATCGGGCCCAGCTGGAGGTGATGCGCGGTTGCACGCGCGGCTGCCGATTCTGCCAGGCGGGAATGCACTACCGGCCGCTCCGCGAGCGCGCTCCGGACGTCGCGGTCGAGGCCGCGCAGGCGATCCTCAAGGCGACGGGCTACGAGGAGATCGGCCTTACGAGCCTTTCGACCGCCGACTACACGTACGTCAACGAGGTCGCCACGACGATCCACCGGCTGTGTCCGGAAGCCAACATCTCGCTGCCGAGCACCCGCGTCGACGCCTTCACGGTCGAGCTGGTCGATGCCATCGCGCCGGGCGGTCGTCGTTCGGGTTTCACCTTCGCCCCCGAGGCCGGCAGTCAGCGCTTGCGCGACGTGATCAACAAAGGGGTCAGTGACGAGGAGATCGCCCGATGTGCCGAGCTGGCCTTCAGCCGCGGCTGGAGCTCCCTCAAGCTCTACTTCATGATCGGCCTGCCCGGCGAGACGATGGAGGACGTCCTGGCCATCTCCAAGATCTGCCGCCGGGTTCTGGAGGTCGGCCGGCGACACCATGGTGGAAGGGCCCAGGTGAAGGCGAACATATCGACCTTCGTGCCGAAGGTGTCGACGCCGTTCATGTGGTCGGGCCAGGATTCGACCGTCGAGATCGAGGCCAAGGTGGCTGCTCTGCGGAAGACGATGCACGGTCAGGGGCTGGATCTGCGCTGGCACAGCCCGTTCAGCTCGATCCTGGAGGCTGCGCTCGGCCGCGGCGACCGTCGCCTGAACGCGGTCGTTCGGCGAGCCTGGCGCAAAGGCGCCCGCTTCGACGCATGGGACGAGCACTTCAGCTACGAGCGCTGGCTCGAGGCATTCGAAGAAGAGGGTCTCGATCCGGCCTGGTATGCCCAGCGCGACATCCCGTTCGACCAGCCTCTGCCGTGGGGCCATCTCAGCTGCGGAGTGACGCAGGAGTTCCTGGCACGCGACTGGCAAAGGGCGCTCTCCGGCAAGATCGCAGCTGACTGCCATTGGGGTCCGTGTTACAACTGTGGCGTTCCGGTGGCCACGGGATTCGAGTGCCAGACCGGCGAGGACGGCCCACGGCAGCTGCTCAGGCAGCCCGAGGACGTCGAACCGTCGGGCAGGCGCTGGCGCTATGTCGGGCCGCCGGGCGATCCGCGGCGGCAGGTCGCAGGCAGTAGGGAAGTCGCGGCACATTCGTGGCCATACGATTTGATGGGGACTGACGTGCAGTCGAAGAACGCAGGGCTCTCGGGTCTGGCGTCGCTGGTGGATGCGGCCGGCGGTGAGTCCACGGGGTGAGCTTCGCAGCCCTCCAGACATTCGCGGCTAACGCCGCCACGACGGTCGCCGATCCGGGCGAAACCACGCTCGAGTTGATCCGACTCTTCGTCCTGCTCGTAGGCGCGGCCGCGCTCGTCACCCTGCTCGCGCGCCGCATCAACCTGCCGTACACGGTCGCCCTGGTGGCGTTCGGCATGGCCGCCGGCGCACTGGCGCAGCCGCTCAGGATCGACCTCACGCCGCAGCTCGTGCTGGTGGTGCTGCTGCCGGCGCTCATCTTCGAGGCTTCGTATCAGACCGACTTCGAGAAGTTGCGGCCGTCGCTATTGGGCGTCTCGCTGCTGGCCGGGCCTGGGGTCCTGGTCAGCGCGGCGCTTGTCGCGGTGGCCCTGAACCTGGGCGCTGGGTTGCCGCCGGCGCAGGCATTCATCGTCGGCGCGATGCTCGCGGCCACCGACCCGGTCGCGGTCATAGCCACCTTCAAAGGGCTCGACTCGCCCCGGCGACTGGCAACGCTGGTCGAAGCCGAGAGCCTCTTCAACGATGGCACCGGCATCGTGGCTTTCTCGATCGCGGTCGCGTACGTGACGAGTCCCGTCTCGCCGCTGCAGATGGGGTTCGCGTTCGTCTCCGTCGTGGCGGTCAGCGCCGCCATCGGGGCGGTCGCAGGATGGGCCGCTTCCCGGCTCCTTCCCACCGTCGGCGACCACCTGATCGAGATCAGCCTTTCCGTGGTGTTGGCCTATGGCACGTACCTCGCCGCCGACGCGATCCACCAGTCGGGTGTCATCGCCACGGCCGTGGCCGGGATCGTGTTGGGCAACTACGGCCGGCGCCTCGGCCTTTCGCGGCGAACGGAGGAGGCGCTCGACACGGTCTGGGAGTTCGTGGCGTTCCTGGCCACGGCTTTCGTATTCCTTCTCATCGGCTTCGCCATCACGATCGGACAGCTGGCCGACGCGGCCGTGGCGATTGCCTGGGCCGTGGCGGCGGCTTTTGCAGGCCGCGCGGTCATCGTCTACGGGTTCCTCGGGACTCTGCGACTGGTGAGGCGCCGGTTCGCCAAACGCGGCCGGTCCGCCAAACGCCGCGGGCCCGTAGAACGCCGCCGGTCCGCCGGCCTCGACCGCCGCCTGAGCGAGGCCGATCTTCCTACCGGCTGGCTTCACGTCATCTACTGGTCCGGCTTGCGCGGGGCCGTCTCGACGGCCCTGGCGCTGTCGCTGCCGGCCGATCTGCCGAACCGCTCGCTGCTGCAGGGGATCACGTTCGGGGTCGTACTGTTCACCCTGCTCGTCCAGGCGACGACGGCGGAGCTGGTGGTGGCGCGCTGGGGTCGCAAGCAGCCGCGACGGCAAAGGGTCGGCCCGAACGCTCAGGCGGTCGAGGCTCAGACGGTCGAGCCGGCGGCACCGTCGCGGGAGCCGGCGGCACCGTCGGGGTCGAGCCGATGAGCGAATCCAAACAGCGTTGGCGGCTTGTCTTCGCACGCGACGACGAAGCGCGCTTCCTGTCGCACCTCGACGCCGTGCACCTGTGGGAGAGGGCCTTCCGCCGCGGCGAGATCCCCGTGGCCACCAGCGAGGGTTTCAGCCCTCGCCCGCGGCTGATCTTCGCGGCACCTCTGCCGCTTGGAATGCTGGCCGAGCACGACCTGGCCGACCTCTTCCTGGCCGAGAGGCTGACTCATCCCGACCTTCGGTCCCGATTGGCCGACGGCATGCCGCGCGGCTATCGATTGATCGATCTCCACGACGAGTGGGTCGGCGGACCGGCTCTCGCCACCCGACTCGTGGCGGCCGACTACCGCTTGACGCTCCTCGGCGTTTCTCCGGACCGGTTGGCGCCGGCCGCCGGAGCCCTGCTGGCCGCCGCCAGCTTGCCGCGCGAGAAGCGCCGAGAGAAGAGGGTCACTGCCTACGACCTCCGTCCCCTCCTGCTCGATCTCCAGGTTCGTGAGGACGAGGTCGCAGCCGGAGCCGCAGACGGCGTTGGCGTCCCGGCGGCGGGTCTGTGGATGCGTCTTCGCAACAGCCAGGAGATGGGCAGTGGACGGGCCGAGGAGGTCGTCGCCGCCCTCGCAGACGAGCTCGGCCTCGCTACCGCCGCGGCCGTTCGAGAGGAGGAGACCCCGCAGACGGAGACGCCCAAGGACGAACGGCGGCCGGCTGAGGCCCGGGCTCTGACGCCCGAGGCCCAAGATGCGGTGGCCCCGGTCGTCGAGATGGTTCGATCGGTCCGCGAACGCCTCTGGCTTGCGGAGGAGCTGGCGCTCCGGGACGCCGAGGGCCGCCCGGCTGCCCCTTCTCGGCTACCGTCTCGCGTTTGACGCAGCCGAGCCTGCGCCGTAAACTCGCACCTCGCGCCTCGGCCAGTCCGGGGGCGTATTCGTGTCGTCCACCGTTGGGCCACCTGGCCCGTCACCTTCCCGAGGACCCATGTACGCAGTCATCGAGACCGGCGGCAAGCAGTACAGAGTCGAGCTCGGCACCGAGTTCGCGGTCGAGCTGCTTGATGTCGAGCCCGGTCAGGAGATCAATCTCGAGCGCGTCCTGTTGGTCGGGGACGGCGAGACGACGGCAGTCGGTCAGCCCGTCGTGGCCGACGCGGCAGTCAGCGCTCGCGTCCTCCGCCAGGAGCGCGGCGAGAAGACCATTTCGTTCAAGTACCGGCCCAAGGCTCGCCGACGCGTCAAGAAGGGGCATCGCCAGGAGCTGATGGTCCTCAAGATCACGGAAGTTCGGCTGGGCTCCAAGAGCGCCGCGGCTGAGGCCAAGGAAGTCGCGGCCCAGGCCGAAGCCGAGCGCAGCAAGATCGCCAGTGCAGCCGCGCGTCAGGCCGCGGAGGACGTTGCCCTCGCCGAGAAGCTCAAGGCTCGCGAGAGGGCCGCCGAAGAGGCAGCGTCCAAGAAAGCAGCCCCTGCGAAGCCCGCCGCAGCCGCGAAGGCCGCACCCGAGAAGGAAGCCCCCGCGAAGGCCGCCCCCAAGGCCGTCGCAGCCGCGAAGCCTGCAGCGAAGGCCGCCCCCAAGGCAAAGGCCGAGAAGTCGGCCGACAAGGCGGAGGCCGCCCCGGCAAAGCGCCCCGCTCGGACCAAGAAGGACGAATAGCAGATGGCCCACAAGAAGGCAGGCTCGAGCTCGAAGAATGGCCGCGACAGCGTCGGCCAGCGCCTCGGCTGCAAGGCCGGCGACGGCCAGTTCGTGACCGCCGGTTCGATCATCGTCCGGCAGCGCGGCATGACCTTCAAGGCCGGCCCCGGCGCCGGTCTGGCGCACGACTACAGCGTCTTCGCCATGATCGACGGCACCGTCCACTACGAGCACGAAACTCGCGAGAAGAAACGAATTCGCATCGAGGCCCTGGCTGGCGAGTAGCCCGCGGGACAAGTCCTGCGGCCGGCCAGCGCCGACCGCCTACAGACGACCACCGGCGGCAGACCGTTCGGAAGGCGCCTGGGAGAACACATGAAGCCGAAGATCCATCCGAAGTACCAGCAGGCGACCGTCCACTGCGCCTCGTGCAAGACGACCTTCGAGATCGGCTCGACCAGGTCGGAGCTGCGCGTCGACGTTTGCAGCAGCTGCCACCCTTTCTTCACCGGCAAGCAGATGATCCTCGACACCGCCGGGCAGGTGGAGCGCTTCCAGCGCCGCCTCGAGCGCGCCGAGCGGGCTTAGCCGGCTCCTCTCGCGTCTCCTGACGCAGTCCACCGCGCTGCCCTCCTTCAGCGGTCGGGCGCCTCGCACCTCAGCGGCTAGACTTCCCACATGGCACGCTTCCAATACGGCGGCCAGGCGCTCGTAGAGGGCGTCCTGATGCGCGGCCGCAATGTACTCGCGGTCGCCCTGCGGCACCCGGACGGTTCGATCGTGTGGGCCACCGAACGGCTCGACCTGGGGCTGCGCGCCCGCCGGGCGATGAAGCTCCCCTTGGTGCGCGGGCTCGTGGTCCTGTACGACACGCTCGTGACCGGCACGCGCTGGCTCGTTCGTTCCGCCACTGTCCAGGCCCTCGCTCTGGAGGACGGAGAAGCGAAGGGGGGTGCAGCGGGTGCAGCGGCGATGCTCCAGACCCTGGCAATCCTTCCCGTCGCCCCGGTCATCGGGGCCGCGACGAGCGACGACGCCGGATCCAACTACACGAGTCCGGACGCGCCTGCGGCCGGCGCCCCGGATGCGACCGGCAAGCCGGGCGCCGACCAGGGCCTCGGCAAGGGCTACACGGTCGCGGTCGGCGGGATGCTCTTGTTCGCCCTGCTGCTGGGCATCGGCCTCTTCTTTCTGCTCCCGCTCTTCGTCGCCCAGGCGACCGTCGGCCGCGTCGACCAGGGCTTCGGCCTGCAGCTGTCCGAGGGGCTGATTCGGGTCGTCATCTTCATCGGGTACCTGATGCTGGTGGGCCGGGCGGCGGACGTGCGACGCACGTTCCAGTACCACGGCGCCGAGCACATGTCGATCCACACCCTGGAGGCCGGCGATCCGCTGACCGTGGAGGCGGCGCGCCGCTACCCGACGGCCCACCCGCGCTGCGGCACCGAGTTCCTGGTGGTGGTCCTGATCGTCTCGATCCTGGCCTTTGCCGTCGTCGGCAAGCTGTCGCCGCTCTGGCTCGTCGTCTCGCGTGTAGTCCTCGTCCCGGTGATCGCCGCCGTCAGCTACGAAGTGCTGCAGCTCGGCGCCCGCAACCGCCGCCACGCCCTGGTGCGCTGGCTGTGGTCGCCCGGGATCTGGGTCCAGAAGATCACCACCCGCCAGCCCACCGACGACATGATCGAAGTCGCGATCGTGTCGCTCCAGCGGGCCCTGGTCGCGGACGGGAACGAGATCCCCGCCGGCAGCGCAGTCCTGGCGTGCCGGCCGCTCTCGGCAGATGAGATGAATGACTCCGAGCGGCCCGAGGCGGCGGGGGCAGCCTCGTGATCGACTCCAAGCTGCTCGAGATCGCCGCCCAGTACGACGCCATGAACGCCGAGCTGCTCAAGCCCGAGACCGCGGCGGATCCGGCCGCCCTCAAGCGGCTGGGCAAGGAGCTGGCACAGATCGAGCCCGTCGTCATCGTCTGGCGCGACATCCAGGAGATTCGCAAGGAGTTCGCCGAGGCGCTGGAGATGCGTGACTCGGGCGACGAAGAGATGCACGATATGGCCCAGGACGAGGTCCGAAAGCTCGAGACGCGTGAGACCGAGCTGCTCGAGCGGCTCCGCGTCCTGCTCATCCCTCGCGACCCCCATGACGCGAAGAACGTCATCCTCGAGATCCGGGCCGGAGCCGGGGGCGAGGAAGCGAAGCTATTCGCGGCCGAGTTGTTGCGCATGTACCTGCGCTACGCCGAGCGCCATCGCATGTCGGCCGAGGTGCTGAGCGTTGGCGAGACCGGCATCGGCGGGATCAACGAAGCGATCGTCGAGATCGAGGGCCGCGGCGCGTTCAGTCGGCTCAAGTTCGAGGCAGGAGTCCATCGTGTCCAGCGGATCCCGGTGACCGAGTCGAGCGGCCGCATCCACACCTCGACCGCGACCGTGGCGGTGATGCCGGAGGCCGAAGAGGTCGACGTCGAGATCGACGAGAAGGATCTCCGCGTCGACGTCTACCGCTCCACAGGCCACGGCGGGCAGTCGGTCAACACGACCGATTCGGCTGTGCGAATAACCCACCTGCCGAGCGGCATCGTCGTCACCATCCAGGANNACCTACAACTTCCCCCAGGACCGGCTGACCGATCACCGCATCGGGCTCGACCTGCACAACCTGCCCGGAGTGATGGATGGCGACATCGACAAGCTGATCGACGCGCTCAGCACCACGTATCAGGCCCAGCTGCTGGCGTCGTTGGGCGACGGGTCGCAGGCGTGACGCGCGTGTCGCGCGTGTCGCCCGAGTCGCGGCCCTAGCGCCGATCGCATGGCGACTGTGGGCGAGCTCTTGAGTTCCGGCACGGCCCGTTTGCGCGCGGCCGGATCGGAGAGCGCCCGCCTGGACGCCGAGCTGCTGCTGGGCTGGGCCATCGGTGCCGAGCGGACCGGGCTGATCGCCCATCCGGAGGGGCCCGTCGGGACGGACGCGGCGGCGGCGTACGACGGTGCGGTCGTGCGGCGCGAGGCCGGCGAGCCGGTGGCCTACATCCGCGGCCTGAAGGAGTTCTACGGGCTCGCTCTCGCAGTGGATTCCAGGGCGCTCATCCCGCGGCCCGAGACGGAGCTGCTCGTGGCCGAGGCCGAGCGCGAGATCGCCTGGCGGCTGACCTCCGCGCCACGGCCGGCCGGGACGCCCAAGCTGCGGGTCGTGGACGTGGGCACGGGTTCGGGCGCGATCGCGATCGCGCTGGCGACGCTGCTGCGGAGACGGCGGATGCTCCCCGAAGTCTCGATCCTGGCAGTCGACTGCTCGGCCGAAGCTCTGGTCCTGGCACGCGAAAACGCGGCTGGCCACTCGGTCGCGGACGCCGTTGCCTTCGACACGGCCGATCTGCTGCCGGCGGCCGAACAACCATTCGATCTGATCCTCGCGAACCTGCCCTATATCCCCTCGGCCGAAGTCGATCGACTGCCGGTCGCCGCCTCGTTCGAGCCTCGAACCGCGCTGGACGGCGGGCCCGACGGGCTGGCCGTCATTCGGCGCCTGCTGGCCGCGCTTCCTTCGGCGCTGGCGCCGGAGGGAACGGCGCTGCTCGAGATCGGGTTCGATCAGGGATCGGCGGTCGAGCGCGCGGTCGCCGGGCTGCCGGGCGGCTGGTCGTGCCGGAACCAGCCGGACCTCTCCGGACGCCCGCGGCTGGCCCATGTAGAACGCGCTGCGAACCCAGAACGCACGACAGGAGCCCGTTGATGCCCGAGCCCGCCCTGCCCATCCGCCTGATCGCGCTAGACATCGACGGCACCCTCGTCGACGACGACCTGGTCATCGGGGAGCGCACTCTCGCGGCTGTCGCCGAAGCGATTCGGCGCGGGATCGCCGTCTCGCTCGTGACCGGACGTATGGCGACGAGCGCCGTGCCCTTCGCCGAGACACTGGGCCTCACCGGCCCGATCGTCTCTCAGCAGGGCGCTCTGGTTCGGGCAATGGCGCCCTCGTCCTCCAGAGGCGTCGGCCGGCTGCTGTACCACCGGCCGCTCAAGCCAGACGTCACCGTCGAGATCGTACGTTGGTGCCTGGATCGCGGACTCACGCCGCACTTCAACTACCTCGAGCTGATGATCGTAGGAGCGAATGAGTCGCGCCTCGATGAGTACCGGCTCTTCGTCGGAGATCGCCTGAGGGTCGTCTCCGACATTGTCGCCCGGGCCCACCGTCCGGTCACCAAGGTCGTGGCCATTGGCGAGGGTCATCACTCTCTGGACGTTCTCGGCGAGGGGCGCGCCCGTTTCGCCGGACGAGCGGAGGTGACGCTCAGCCACCCGCGATTCCTGGAGTTCCTGGCCCCGAACGTCTCCAAGGGGATGGCCGTGCGCTGGTTGGCGCGCCGTGCGCGCGTCCCGCTCGGGCAGTGTCTCGCCATCGGCGACCAGTACAACGATCTGGAGATGATCAGCGAGGTGGGTCACGGGGTCGCCATGCCCAGCGCCCCTGCCGCCGTCCTGGCTGCCGCGCGGTTCGTGGCTCCGCCGGTCGGGGACGAGGGAGCGGCCCAGATGATCGAGCGTATCGCGCTCGAAGGATGGCATTCGGCCGATGGCCCGCGTAACGTGCAGGGGGTCAAGGTGGAGCGGCGCTGACCGCCTGGCGTGGCCACGCGGCGGGCATTGGCCGTGAGGGATAGGTGACAACGGTGACAAACGGGGACGGTCGGATGTGGTCGAAAGGCAGCCAGATCCTCTACCGCGAAGTGGCACACGGGAAGGTGTGGACAGCGCGACCAGTTACCGTGATTCAGGATGCCCACGACCTGGTCGTCCTGTCCTTTCGCAGGGACACCCCCTGGAAGGTCTGCGTTCCAGAGGATGCTGCGACCGATCTGCTGCACTGCAAAGCAGACCTGAGCCAGTGGCGACTCGAGGATGTCGTCTGGAGTCGCGGCGACACCGTCTTCCTGGTCAGTCCAGGAACGGCGCATGCCGTGCACGTCCAGTGGGATCGGCAACGGCAGTTCGTCGGCTGGTATGTGAACATGCAGGAGCCGATCCGGCGAACGAATCTCGGCTTCGATTTCCTGGATCACGAGCTGGACATCGTGGTATCGCCGGATCTGCATTGGCGATGGAAAGACCGCGACCACATGGAGCAGGCCCAGAGCATCGGTTTGTTCTCGCCAGAGCAAGCGAGCGCCATTGCGCAGGAAGGGCAGCGCGCGCTCGAGGACATTCGGAGGAGGGCGGTCCCCTTCGATGGAAGCTGGAATGACTGGAGGTCGCCTTCTGACTGGACGATCCCGAATTTGCCCGATGGCTGGGATCGAGTTGGCTGAAGCGAGGCGCCATGACCATGCTCGCGCCTGGCCGGCTGTGACAGCCCGGCTGCTCCTCGACGACGCTTCGGGGCGCGCCGCGGCCGTGGCCGTCCTTCGAGCGGGCGGCCTCGTGGCCATGCCTACCGACACGGTCTACGGCGTGGGAGTGGCCCTCGAGACGCCCGGGGGTCTGGCCCGGCTGTTCGCGGCCAAGGACCGCCCACTCGACCGAGCGATCGTGCTGCTCGTCGCCGACCTCGACCAGGCGTCGTCGGTCGGAGTCCTGTCGCCTGCGGCTCGACTCCTTGCGGAGCGCTTCTGGCCGGGCGGCTTGACGCTGATCCTTCCGCAGACCCCGAACGCCGGGCTGCCCGAAGTCCTGACAGCCGGCGCGGCCACGATCGGGGTGCGGCTGCCGGACCACGAGTCTCCCCGGGCGTTGGCCCGCGCCCTCGGTCCGCTGCCCGTCACCTCCGCCAACCTTTCGGGTCATCCCGAGGCCCGGGACGCCTCCGACGTTCTGGCCCAGCTCGGCTCTCGCATCGACCTCGTCCTCGACGGTGGCCCTGGTCGAGGCGGTGTTCCCTCCACGGTCGTGGACTGCTCCGGGGATCTGCCGCTGGTCTTGCGCGCCGGCGCCATCGCTGCAGCGGAGATAGCCGCCGTCCTGGACGAGGCCGGGCTCGCGCACGCCTTCGGACCGTAGCCAGGTTCGAGAATTGGCGCGGCGTCTGACACGGCGCCGCTTCTCGCTCCGATCGGCGACAATGTGCCCGTGCCGGGCGGAGGCGCGCCTCAAGAGCGAGAGATGGGCCACCGCGTCTCCGGAGCTCACGAGCAGGAAGGAGCAACCATGACGATCGCACGTCGAGAGGGGATCGCCTGGGCCCGGCTGGCCGACGTCGACCCCGAGCTGTGGGCGGCCATTCGCGGCGAGACCGATCGCCAGCGCTGGAAGATCGAGCTGATCGCCAGCGAGAACTACACCTTCGCGGCGGTGATGGAGGCCCAGGGCTCGCCTCTCACCAACAAGTACGCCGAGGGCCTGCCCGGCAAGCGCTACTACGGCGGCTGCGAGTTCGTGGACGTCGCCGAGCGACTGGCCCAGGATCGAGCGCTCGCACTCTTCCCCGGCGCCGAGCACGTCAACGTCCAGCCTCACTCCGGCGCCCAGGCCAACATGGCGGCCTACCTCTCCGTCCTGGAGATCGGCGACAAGATACTGGGCATGAACCTCGCCCACGGCGGCCACCTGACCCACGGCTCGCCGGTCAACTTCAGCGGCAAGTGGTTCGAGGTCCATGCCTACGGCGTCGATCCGCAGACCGAGCAGATCGACTACGACGCGCTCGAGAAGCTGGCGGCCGAGATTCGGCCCAAGCTGATCGTCGCCGGCGCCAGCGCCTACCCCCGCACGATCGACTTCGAGCGTTTCGGCAAGATCGCCCACGGCGTCGGCGCGCTGCTCATGGTCGACATGGCGCACATCGCCGGACTCGTGGCAGCCGGCCTCCACCCCACGCCATTCGGTCATGCCGACATCGTGACCACCACCACTCACAAGACCCTGCGCGGCCCGCGCGGTGGCTTGATCTTCTGTCGCGCGGACCTGGGCAAGGCCGTCGACAAGAGCGTCTTCCCGGGCGTCCAGGGCGGCCCGCTGATGCACGTCATCGCGGCAAAAGCGGTCGCTCTGAAGCTCGCCGACACGGACGAATACCGCGACGACCAGCGCCAGACCATCACAAACGCGAAGCTCCTGGCGGCCACTCTCACCGAAAAGGGTGCCCGCGTCGTCTCGGGCGGCACGGACAACCACCTCATGCTGGTCGACGTGACGCCTCTGGGCGTGACGGGCAAGGAGGCGGAGCACCTCCTCGACGAGATCGGCATTACCGTCAACAAGAATGCCATCCCGTTCGACAAGAACCCGCCCAACATCGCGTCCGGCATCCGTGTGGGCACGCCGGCCGCCACCAGCCGCGGCTTCCGCGAGCCGGAGATGCGCCAGATCGGCGAGATCATCGTGACCGCCATCGTCGCCCGCGACGACCCGTCCGAGCAGGCCAAGCTCTCGGCCCTGGTCCACGACATGTGCGCGCGCTTCCCGGTGCCCGGCCTCGCCGACGACTGAGCCGGACGGAGCACATACCGGCTCCTTTAGGCGGCTCTCTCGGCGCCTTTGGGGTGGGGTCGAGCGTTGCCGCAGGTCGGCTGATACACTCACGGCGCCCTGTCAGGGAGACGATGAACGACCTCGGGAAGACCTCCGCTTTCGTTGTCCTCTTCTCCGAAATCGGGTTCGTTTTGCTCATCGCCGTGCTGGCCGGCGTGCTCGGCGGATACTGGCTCGATCAGCACCTGGGCACGGTCCCTGTCTTCGTCCTGGTCGGGTTCGCGATCGGCACCGTCGGCGGAGCCGTCGCATGCTGGCAACTGATCGCAAGGTTCCTGGCCCAGATGGACGAAGCCGACAAGAAGTGAGCGCGGCTCCGAGAGGGGCCGCCGGCAACGCGGAGCGAGCGTGACAAACGATCCGGGCGCCGCGCCCGTGACGACCGAAGAAAGGGGGGCGACGACAGAGCACGCTGCCGCGCCCAAGAAGCGCGCACGCGGCATCCCGTTCCGGTTCCTGATTCCGGCCATTCTCGCCCTGGATTTGCTCGCCGTTGTGCTCGTGCCGCCGTTTCCCAAGGGCGGCCAGGCGGGCCAGGCATGCGGCTTCCCCGAGTGCTTCCTCACCAGCGCCATCGAGTTCCCGCCGCCGGCCATCGTCTTCGACCTCTCGCCGTCGACCGCGCCGGGGACGGTACCGATGGTCTACTTCCACCCCAGCATCAGCTCCACGATCCTCACGATGTGGATCGTGATGGCCTTGATCCTGCTGCTGGCGTTCGTGGCGACGCGGCGCATGAAGACGACCCCCGGCCGCCTGCAGAACGCCGTCGAGTGGGCTTATGAGTTCGGTTCGGACTTCGCCGTCGGAATCGGCGGTCCGGCGGCGCGACGCTATTTCCCGATCTTCGGGGCTTTCTTCGTCTTCATCCTCTTCTCGAACTGGAGCGGCCTGGTGCCGCCGGTCGGCAAGATCGAGCAGCTGCGGGCGCCGACCAGCGACGTGAACATCACCATCGGGCTGGCGCTGACCTCGTTCGTCCTGTTCGAGGGAGAGGGGTTCCGGCGCCTCGGCGTGCGCGGATATCTGGGCAAGTTCTTCCCGGTCAGCGAGTTCCGTCATGGCATCGGCGCGGGATTGCTGGCAATGTATGTGGGGGTCATCGAGCTCTTCCTGGAGTTCGTGAAGCCCGTCACGCTGGCGATGCGACTCTTCGGCAACATCTACGGCGGCGAGGTGGCGCTCACCGTCATCACAGCGCTGACCCTGGCGATCGTCCCTGTCACCCTCGTCGGCCTCGAGGCGCTCCTCAACCTGATCCAGGCTCTCATCTTCTCGGTCCTGACCCTGATGTTCATCCTGATCGCCGTCGAGGGCCACGGATCCGAGGAGCAAAGTCATCTGGCGCCCGAAAGCGCCGACCAATCTCAGCCCGTGGCGGCCTGACCGCCCAACACCGCGACTACCCGGCCGACGGTCGGAGTAGAGGAGGTTCTCGCACATGAACCCGGAGCACATCGGAGCGGGCCTCGCGGCCCTGGCGGTCATCGGGCCCGGCATCGGCATCGGCATCCTGGCCGGCATGTCGAGCAGCGCTATCGGGCGCAACCCCGACGCGGCGGGCCAGATCCGCGGCCTGGCGATAATCCTGGCGGGCTTCGCCGAAGGCCTCGGCGTCCTGGCGATCGTCGTCGGGCTGCTGGCGCTCTTCCTCAAGTAACCCCGACGCGAGAGAGCGCACACCGTGAACCCCCTGGTGGCCGTAGCCGCGGCGACCGCGACCGCAGCTGCGGCCCCGCCGACTGAACAAGCGGCCGGCCTGTCGATCAACTTCTTCTGGGTGATCGTCGCCGCCCTCAACTTCCTGTTGTTCCTGGCCATCATCTGGCGGTTCGGCTTCGACCCGATCGCGAAGATCCTGGCCCAGCGCAAGGCGCGCATCGACCAGGGGCTGGCGGATGCCGAACAGGCGCGCAAGGATCGTGACACCGGGGTGGCCGAGCGAGACCGGGTCGTCGCCGAGGCTCGCCGCGAGGCAAACACCTTGATCGCCACGGCCCAGAAGTCTGGCCAGGAGCTGTGCGACGCGGATATCGCCGCGACCCGCGAGGAGCTCGCGCGGCTGCACGAACGGGCCACGGCCGATATCCAGGCGGAACGGGACCGCGCCCTGGCGGATCTGCGAGCCCAGGTCGCCGACCTGGCACTCGCCGTCGCCGGGAAGCTCGTGGGCGAGACCATGACCGGTGCCCGCCAGCGACGCCTGGTGGAGGAATATCTGCACGACCGCGACGCGACCGGCGAGGGACGGAAGAACTGATGCCACGCCTAGGCGCCGGGCGGCGCTACGCGGAAGCCGCATTCGAGCTCGCCAGTCGCGACGGGACCGTCGACGCGTGGCAGCATGATCTGGCCCTTGCCGCCGGACTGGCTGGGGACGAAAGAGTCGCTCGAGCCGTAGACAGCCCGGCGGTCGCGATCGCCCGTCGTCACAAGGCGGTGGAACGACTCCTGGGCGACCACGTCTCGCGCCAGGCCTTGAATCTTGCCCTGCTCCTCACCGGGCGGGGTCGCTTCGGAAGCCTGCCCTCGGTGAGCGCCGAGTACGATGCCATGGTCCGGGAGTCGCGAGGAATCGTCGCTGCCACAGTAACGACGCCCATGCCGCTCTCCGCCCAGGAGCTCGCGGCGGTCCGGACGCGGGTGGAGCAGCTTGCGGGCACCCACGTCGAGCTGGACGCCGAAACCGATCCGTCGCTCGTCGGCGGGCTCACCATCAAGATCGGAGATCGACTCATCGACGCCAGCGTTCGCGGCCGCCTCGAGCGGCTGCGCGGGCGATTGGCCAAGGGAACGAGCTAGACGCGGGCAGCGCCGAACGGCGCCCTGGGGTCGACCGGTGCCCCAGGCCGAACGGCGCCGCGCATACGGCCGAACGGAGAAGGCATGGCCATTCGATCAGACGAGATCGTCAGCATCATCAAGAGCACGATCGAGAACCTGGATCAGAGCGCCGAGTCGCGCAGCGTCGGCACTGTGGTCGAGGTCGGTGACGGGATCGCCCAGATCTACGGCCTGTCGGACGCGCTCTCGTCCGAGCTTCTCGAATTCCCTGGCGGAGTCATGGGCATGGCCCTCAACCTGCGAGAGGAGACCGTCGGCGCGGTCATCTTCGGCGACGCGACCGACATCAAGGAAGGCGACACGGTCAAGACGACCGGTCGCGTGGTCGAAGTCCCCGTCGGGTCGGCGCTCATCGGTCGCGTGGTCGACCCGCTCGGCCGCCCGCTCGACGACAAGGGCCCCATTGCCGCCAGCAGGACCCGCCCGGTCGAGCGCATCGCCCCCGGCGTCATCACCCGCCAGTCGGTCGACACGCCGGTCCAGACCGGCATCAAGGCGATCGACGCCCTGATCCCGATCGGGCGCGGCCAGCGCGAGCTGATCATCGGCGACCGCCAGACCGGCAAGACCGCCATTGCCATCGACACGATCATCAACCAGAAGGGCAAGGGCCTCGTCTGCATCTACGTGGCGATCGGCCAGAAGCTTTCGACCGTCGCCAAGACCGTCGCGATCCTCGAGCAGCACGGCGCCATGGCCCATACGATCGTCGTCTGCGCGGGCGCCGAGGAGTCGGCCGCTCTCCAGTACATCGCCCCGTACGCCGGCTGCGCGATGGGCGAGGAGGTCATGGAAGTCGGCGTCGAAATCGAGGGCGAGCCAGTCAAGGACGCACTGTGTGTGTACGACGACCTTTCGAAGCACGCCTGGGCGTATCGCGAGATGTCGCTTCTGCTGCGCCGTCCGCCCGGCCGCGAGGCCTACCCCGGCGACGTCTTTTACCTCCACAGCCGCCTGCTGGAGCGTGCCGCTCGCATGAGCGCTGAGAACGGCGGCGGCTCGTTGACGGCCCTGCCGCTGGTCGAAACCCAGGCCGGCGACGTCTCCGCATATATCCCGACCAACGTGATCTCGATCACCGACGGCCAGATCTTCCTCGAGACGGACCTCTTCAACGCCGGACAGAGGCCCGCGCTGAACATCGGCATCTCCGTCTCGCGGGTGGGTTCGGCGGCCCAGACCAAGGCCATGAAGAAGGTCGCCGCGCCGCTNNTCCGACCTCGACAAGGCCACGCGCGACCAGCTGACCCGCGGCGAGAAGCTCTCGGAGGTCATCAAGCAGCCCCAGTACCAGCCGGTCCCCGTCGAGAAGCAGGTCGCCATCCTGTACGTCGCCACGAAGGGCCTGCTCGACGACATCCCGACGCCTCGCGTCAAAGACTTCGAGCAGCAGTTCTACCGCTTCCTCGAGACCGAGCACGGCGATGTCCTGCGCAAGCTGGGCAAGACCAAGGTTCTCGACGACGCCACCGCCGCGGCCCTCGATTCCGCGGCCAACGAGTTCCGCAAGTCGTTCCTCGCCTGAAGCGAGGGCGGCGGCCCACATCGACCCAACCGCAAGCAGGGAAACGTGCCAAGCCAGCGAGACATCCGAAGACGCATCGCCGCGTCGACGAACATCAGACAGATCACCCGGGCTATGCAGTTCGTGGCAGCGTCCAAGCTACGCCGCGCCCAGGAATCCACGCTGGCCGCGCGACCCTACTCGGACCTGCTCGACGAGATCCTGGCCGACCTGGCCGCCGTTCTCGGAGGCGAGGAGCACCCGCTCCTGAGCCGCCGGGACGAGGGCAAGCGACTCATCGTCCTGGTCACGAGCGACCGCGGCCTGGCCGGCGCGTTCAACACCAACGTCGTGCGTTTCGCCTCCAAGGAGATCGTCGAGCACGCCGGTGAGCTGGAGCTGGTCAGCATCGGCCGCAAGGGCCGCGACGCGATGCGCCGCGCCGGAGTGCCGATCGTCGCCCACTTCGCCGGGTTCGGCGACCGTCCCACGCTCGCGGATATCCTGCCGCTGGCGCGGCTCATTGCCGACGAGTACGAAGCCGGCACCTACAACCAGGTCGACATCGTCTTCACCCGCTTCGTCTCGACCCTGGTGCAGCGGGCCGACATGATCCAGCTGCTGCCGATCGAGCCGAGCCTCGACACCCACGGCATCCCCGGCTCGCAGTTCATCTTCGAGCCCGCCCCGTACAAGGTCCTGAACGAACTCCTGCCGCGCTACCTGGGAACGCGGCTCTTCCAGGCGGCACTGGAGAGCAGCGCCAGCTTCTTCTCGAGCCAGATGATGGCCATGAGGAACGCCACCGAGAACGCCGACGAACTGATCGAAGACCTGACCCTCAGCTACAACAAGGCCCGCCAGGCCAACATCACCAGAGAGCTCATCGAAATCGCTTCCGGCGCACAGGCGCGCTAGGCGGCGAGGCGACCAAACAGGAGGCACCGACACGACGATGGCGACCGCCGCCAAGACCGCGACCGGCCGGGTGATTCAGATCACCGGTCCCGTCGTCGACATCGAGTTTCCCGCCGGCAAACTGCCGGGCATCTACAACGCCGTCGAGGTGAAGCGCGGCGACGGAGCGATCATCGTCTGCGAAGTCCAGCAGCACTTGGGGAACAACTGGATCCGCGGCGTGGCTATGACCACCACGGACGGCCTGGCCCGTGGCGTCGAAGCCAGGGACACCGGCGGGCCGATCACCGTACCGGTGGGGGCAGTTACGCTCGGTCGCGTCTTCAACGTACTCGGCGAGCCGATCGACGAGAAGGGCCCTGTGGAGGCGACCGAACGGCTGCCGATCCACCGACCGGCGCCCGCGTTCGACCAGCAGACCACCGAGACCGAGATCTTCGAGACCGGCATCAAGGTCATCGACCTGGTCTGCCCCTTTGCCAAGGGCGGAAAGACCGGCGTCTTCGGCGGTGCGGGCGTAGGCAAGACCGTCATCATCCAGGAGCTGATTCGCAACGTCGCCGCGGAGCATTCCGGCTACTCCGTCTTCGCTGGCGTGGGCGAGCGGTCGCGCGAGGGCAACGACCTGATCCACGAGATGACCGAGTCCGGCGTCATCGCCAAGACGGCCTTCGTCTTCGGCCAGATGAACGAGCCGCCCGGCGCCAGACAGCGGGTCGGCCTGTCCGCCCTGACGATGGCCGAGTATTTCCGGGACGTCGAAGGGCGCGATGTCCTGCTCTTCATCGACAACATCTTCCGCTTCACCCAGGCCGGCTCCGAAGTCTCGGCCCTGCTCGGCCGAATGCCTTCGGCGGTCGGCTACCAGCCGAACCTGGCCACCGAGATGGCCGCTCTGCAGGAGCGCATCACCTCGACGAAGAAGGGCTCGATCACCTCGCTTCAGGCCGTTTACGTCCCCGCGGACGACTACACCGATCCGGCTCCGGCGACGACCTTCGGCCACCTCGACTCGACGATCCGCCTGGAGCGCTCGATCACGGAGCTGGGTATCTACCCGGCGGTCGATCCCCTGACCTCCACGTCGCGGGTCCTCGATCCACTGGTCGTGGGCCAGGAGCATTACGACACCGCGCGTGAGGTCCAGCGGGTTCTGCAGCGCTACCGCGATCTGCAGGACATCATCTCGATCCTGGGCATCGACGAGCTGTCCGAAGAGGACAAGGCGACGGTGGCCCAGGCTCGGCGGCTGCAGATCTTCAACAGCCAGCCGTTCCACGTGGCCGAGGTCTTCACCGGCCGGCCCGGGGCGTACGTGCCGATCCGCGACACGGTCGCCTCGTTCAAGGAGATCCTCGAAGGCAAGGTTGATGACCTGCCCGAGCAGGCCTTCTTCCTGGCCGGTACCCTGGACGACGTCCGGGCCAACGCGGCCAAACTGGCGAAGTGACCACTCGCGTGGCGCCGGCCACCGACGGCCGCCACTACGCGCAAAAGCGGTGGCTGGCGCGGCGCCTGGACGCCACGCGCCGTCGCTCCGCACAAAGCCGCAAGCGGCTAGAGTGCTCCGCGAGCGGCGATGGCGTTCGTCACCGCGTCGTCGGTCTTTCCGCGCCACGGTGCCAGCCGGGGCAGAACGAGGAATGAAGTAGTGCCTCTTCACCTCGAAATCGTCACTCCTGAGAAACGGGCCTTCGAAGGCGATGTGGACGAGGTCATCGTCCCGGGCAGCGAAGGCGAGCTTGGCATCCTCCCGCACCATGCCCCGCTGATCTCGACCCTCGGCCAGGGCGTGCTTCGCGTCAAGCGCGGCGGGCAGGAGGTGGAGTTCGCCATCTTCGGCGGTTTCATCCAGGTCCGGCCGGACCGCGTCGTGGTCCTCGCCGAGACCGCCGACGTGGCCTCCGAGATCGACCTGGAGCGGGCCGAGCGCGCTCGGCGGGAGGCCGAACGCGTCATCGAAGGCGGTTTCGTGGAGCCGGCCGATCTCGCGGTCGCGAGGGCAGCACTCCAGCGAGCGCTCATCCGCATCCGACTCGCCGAGCGTGGCGCACGCAGACCGAGGGGCGAGCACGAGGCGGCGCGGCGGCGTCAAGAGGCTCATCGGCAGGGACCGCCGGGCGGCGAATAGTCGAAATGGCCGACGCTCGTCCGTTCAACTGGGAGTACAAGCCCGAGCAGGTAGACCGCGAGGTCTTCCGGATCGAGGGCGGACGGCGCCTGGAAGGCTCGGTCCGCATCAGCGGCGCCAAGAACGCCGCGCTCAAGCTCATGGCCGCCGCCACTCTGACCGGCGAGCGCTGCCGCTTCACCAACGTGCCGGAAATCGAGGACGTGCGCGTCCTGGCCGAGGTCCTGACCGANNGAGTGGCTCTTCGTGCCCCTCGAGGCCGCGGCCAAGATGAGGGCCAGCTTCATCCTGCTGGGCCCGCTGCTCACCCGGTTCGGGCGGGTCATCATCAGCAACCCCGGCGGCGACAGGATCGGGCGTCGGCCCGTGAACCTGCACGTCGACGCGATGCGGGCTCTGGGCGCGGAGATCGAGTACCGCAACGGCTACTACTTCGCCAAGGCCCCGGGCCGGCTGCGCGGCGGCCGGGTCACCTTCCCGCAGATCACGGTCATGGGCACGGAGAACGCCATGCTGGCTGCGACCCTGGCCGTGGGCCATACCGTCATCGAGCCGGCGGCGCAGGAGCCCGAGATCGACGACCTGATTGCGTTCCTGCAGGATATGGGCGCCCAGGTCGAGCGAACGGCTCCCAGCCGGATCGAGGTCGAGGGCCGGCGCCGGCTGCGAGGCGCTCAGCACGCCGTCGTGTCGGATCGGATTGAAGCCGGGACCTTCGTCATCGCGGCCGCCGTCACCCACGGCCACATCACCGTGGCCGATGCCCCGTGCGACCATTTGAGCGCTCTCCTCGGGATCATGTCCGATGTCGGCGTCTCGGTCAGCTGCTCCCGGAGCACCATCGAGGTGGACGCGATCGGGGCCGACCTGAGCCCGCTCAAGGGTCGCGACATCGAGACTCAGCCCTATCCCGGCCTGGCAACCGACCTGCAGCCGCCCGCCTGCGTGCTGCTCACCCAGACTGAGGGCACGAGCCATGTCACCGAAACGGTCTTCGAGGACCGTCTGGAGTGGCTCGGCGAGCTGCGCCGCATGGGCGCCCAGATCGAGATCGTGGATCAGCACCACGCCACGATCCGCGGCCCGACACGACTCCACGGCGCTAATGTCGAGATCGGCGATCTGCGGGCCGGCGCGTCGCTTATCCTGGCGGCTCTGGCCGCGGAAGGCGTCACCACCATACGTGGCGCGCACCACGTACACCGCGGCTATGAGAAGATCGACAGGAAGTTCCTGGAACTAGGCGCCAGGATCGAGCGGACTGCGGAAGGGACTTAGCGCGACGGCATGAAGATCGGCATCGACTTGGGCACCGCCAACGTGATGGTCTACGTTAAGGGCAAGGGCATCGTGATGCAGGAGCCCTCCGTCGTAGCCGTCGACGACAACAACGTGATCGTCGCGGTTGGCGAGGAAGCCCGCGAAATGATCGGCCGCACTCCCGCCAACATCCAGGCCATTCGGCCGATGCGGGCCGGAGTCATCGCCGACTACGTCATCACCGAGGCGTTGCTGCGCCACTTCATCCAGAAGGTCCAGGTGGGTCGGCGGTTCGGGTGGGGCAAGCCCGAGGTCATGATCAGCGTCCCGGCCGGCGTCACGAGTGTCGAGAAGCGCGCTGTGCGCGACGCGGCGCTCAAGGCGGGCGCGGGCGAGGCGTACCTGATCGAGGAGCCGATGGCCGCCGCGATCGGCGCCGCGGTGCCGATCAGCGGCCCGTCGGGCGCGTTGATCATCGACATCGGTGGTGGCACGAGCGAGATCGCCGTCATATCGCTCGGCGCGATCGTCGTCTCCACCAGCCTTCGGGTCGGCGGCAACAAGATCGACGATGCCATCTCGAGCTACATCCGCAAGAAGTACAACCTGATGGTCGGCGACCGAACCGCCGAGGAAGTCAAGATCCAGATCGGGACGGCCTTGCCGCTCGAGCACGAGCTGACGATGGACGTCCGCGGCCGCGACCTCATCGCCGGCTTGCCGCGAACGATCCCGATGACGAGCTCGGAAGTCATGGAAGCGATCGAGCCGCCGCTTCAGCAGATCATCGGCGCCGTCAGATTGGTCCTGGAGCAGACCCCGCCCGAGCTCTCGAGCGACATCATCGACAAGGGCATGGTGATGTCCGGCGGTGGATCGCTGCTCCGGAACATCGACAAGCTGCTGACCCAGGTCACCGGCGTGCCCTGCCACGTCGCCGACGACGCCCTCAACTGCGTCGCCCGCGGCACCGGCATCGCCCTGGAGCACTTCGAATTCTACAAGAAGTACCTCGGCCCGCAGATGTGATGGCGGCCCCGGCTGCGCCCGAGGTCGGTGGAGTCCGGCGGGCCTTTATCGACCTGCACTGCCACACCAGCGCGAGCTTCGATTCCGTTGCCGATCCTGCAGCCGTGGCTCGCACCGCGGTGTCGCGCGGTCTGACGCATCTCGCCGTCACCGACCACGATCGAATTGACGGCGCCCTCCGCGCTCGCGAGGCCGCCCCGCCCGAACTGACGATCATCGTCGGCGAGGAGGTCAAGACGACCGACGGCGACCTGATCGCGGTCTTCCTGCGGGAGGTGGTGCCGCCGGGTCTCTCCGCGGTCGAGACGATCGCGGCCATCCGAGAGCAGGGCGGCCTGGTCGGCGTCCCTCACCCGTTCGATCGCCTTCGCGGCTTCGGGCGCAGGAGCGGCGCACAGCTCGAGTCGATCGCCCACCTCGTCGACTGGGTGGAGGCCTACAACGCCCGAGTCATCGGCGGCTCGGCGAACGAGAAGGCGGCCCTGTTCGCCCGCGAGCACAACCTGCCGGGCGTCGGCGCCTCCGATTCGCACACCGTCCTCGAGGTCGGAGTCACGTACAACATCGTGGACGGCGACCCTGGAACTCCGGAGGCGCTTCTGGCGGCCCTCGTCGGAGTGGACTTCGTGCCGGGCCGCGCCAGTTTCTATGTGCGTGCCTGGACGCCCCTTGCCAAGATGATCCAATCAATCAGGGGGAACGGCCGGCGCCGGGCTCGAGGGAGCACGGGAGAGACCCCGTGACCGACCAGACAGAGCACCACCGTCACCCGATCGGCGGGCCGCTCGAGCAGGAAGCGGACGCCCTGATCCATCCTGAGGACCAGATCCAGGTTCCGCCGGCCGAGCAGATGTCGCTTGTCCGCCGGCTTCGCCAGCCCCGGACCGTCCTGTCGATCGCCGTTCCGATCGTGGTCATCGCCATCGCGGTCGCCCTCAACTGGGAGCAGATGCGCCAGGTGCCCGGGGCGATCGCGGGCGCTAATCCGCTCCTCATCCTGGTCGCCTTCCTCATCTACTACCTGGGCTTCCCGCTCAGGGGCTTCCGCTGGACGAAGCTCCTGCGCGGCGCCGGATATCGGGTCAAGACCAGCGACGCGACGGAGATCCTGTTTCTCTCCTGGTTTGTCAACTGCATCGTCCCGGCCAAGCTCGGCGACCTGTACCGCGCCTATCTGCTCAAGCAGAACAGCCCGGTCTCGGCGACGCGAACGCTGGGCACGGTCTTCATGGAGCGCATCCTGGATCTCGTCGCCATCGCGGCCTTGGGCGTGGCCGCCGGGTATTTCAGGTTCCGGGGCAGCCTGAACGATCTGCCTCAGACGGTCCAGGTCATCTTCGCAATGGGCGCGATCGTTGTCGTGGTGCTCATCGTTGCTCTTGTTGTCATGCGCAGCTTCGGCCGCAAGGTCATCGTGATGCTGCCGCTGCCAAGCCGGGCCGTGGAGTTCTACGATCGCTTCGAAGAGGGTGTCTTTGGCTCCGTCGGGTTGCGCGGTCTGCCCTTCCTCGGCGCGCTGACCGTTCTGATCTGGACGAGCGAGGCTCTGCGGCTGTACCTGGTGGTTCGAGCGTTCGGCTTCAGCGACGTGGACCTGGGGCTGTCCGGCGCGATGTTCGTGGCCCTGATCGGTTCGCTGCTGACGGCCGTGCCGCTGACTCCGGGCGGCCTCGGCCTTGTGGATGCAGGAATGCTCGGCGTATTGACCACGTTCTTCACCAAGAACTCGGTGCACGCGACCGCGATCGTCGTGGTCGATCGGGCGATCTCTGTCTTCTCGATCGTCCTACTCGGCGCCATCGCATACGTGGTCTCCTCCAAGCCGCGTGGCGGCGGCATGAAAGTCGAGCAGGTTGCACCCTCGATTGCGCCACCTCAGCGGCCGGTCTAGCCGGACTCGAACCTTGCGGCAGCCTGGCCTGGCAGGCCAATAGTCGCCATGCGTGCGGTACGAACAGGTCATTCACATCCTGGTGGACGGCCCCGATAGTTGCAGTATCCGGGCAGAGTGCCCGTACGTCGGAGCCCACTTCGCACATGGACATACAGAACGGACGCGGCTTTAATGAGTGGCTGCGGGCCCAGCTCAAATCGAAGAGGATGTCGCAGCGGCAGCTGGCCCAGCAGTCCGGCGTGGACCACTCGACCATCTCCCGGCTGATCCGCGGCGATCGCATGCCGTCCCTCGGGACGGCGACCAAGCTTGCCCGCGGGCTGCGTGAGATCCGCGACGACTCGGACGCACCGCTGTACCTGGGCGCAGTGGCCGGCGCGAACATCCATCCGACGGCACGCGTCGAGTACGCTCTCCGTGCCGACGAGTTCTTCACGGAGCCGCAGGTGCGCCAGGTCATGGAGTACTACCTCGCGGTCCGGATGCGCCGCTTCGACCACGGCTACGCCGATATGCAGTCCGAAGGGCGCTCCATGGAGCCGCGCCGGCTCTTCGGCGACCGCCGCCAAGGGCCGCTGATGTCGGCCGTCGCCGGCCACGTCGTCCGGCCGATGGCCCGCCCGCTGCTGCCCCGCGCACGCGCCGGTCGAGACGGCTAGTCCGGGCCCCGCTCTCGTCCTCGCAGCATCGCCCTCGTGCTTTCGCGTCGTGATGCCTTGCCCGCCTCGGCGCGCCCGTCAGGGTGTTCCTCAGGGCGACCGGCGGTAGACGCTCAGCGTCCGGTCGGGGGCGGCCGCGAACCGCTCCACGAACTGCAGGCCTGGGCCGGCCGAGGCGAGGTTGAGCCAGACCGCCTCAGCCGCGGAGTCGCCGCAGCCGGTCTCGATCCAGAATGAATCGCACAAGACAACGACCGTGGAGGCGTCCGCGGGACTTGTCAGCGCGATCCCGTCCAGAGCGAGCGGGTAGCCGTAGGCGTCGGAGCCCTTGTCGGCCGGCACCGCCACGATTGCGATCGAGCCGCCCTGCGTATCACGCTCGACTCCTTGGGTCGCGGCATTGGCGGCCGGCCACCCGCCGTCCGGCGCGGTCGCCGGCGGCCAGTGGCCGACGTTCCAGACGACCAGGGCCAGGATCGCCAAACCGGCCGCGACGCGTCCGACGGCCGTGGAGCCGCCCCGGGTGGTGGCCCGCCACAGACCGGCGATGATCAGGCCGGCCGCCACGAGGACCAGCGGGTCGGCGACGACGTGGTACTGCTCGGTCGGAAGCTCCTGGACCTCAGACACCGACCGCAGCCCCAGCCCGAGAGCCACGATCAGCAGCAGCAGCAGGCCGCCGACGAAGCGCAGCCCATCGCGTTCGGTGGCCCGATCCACGGCGGCCAGGTCGCCGGCCCCGGCGGCGGTCTCAGCGGCTGCCGCCATCGCCGCGGCTCGCGTGGCGCGGATCCGCCAGATCAACGCCACGGCCAGCGACGTGGCGACCGCCACCGCGGGCAGGAAGGCAGGCCGCAGGTCGACGAGCGGCCAGCGGGTCAGCGGCCAGGCGAGGATTCGGATGGCGCCGAACAGAAGCCGGGTCAGCGGGTCGCGTGCCGGCGCGGAGTCGGGACCGGCGAAATAGCCGAGCATGCCGCGCGTCTCGGCGAAATCGTGGCCCAGCTCGTAAGAGATGACCGGCAGGTACGTGACCGCGACCAACGCCACGCCGACCAGTCCCCACGCCAGGATGCGGCGTCGTTGCCCGACCGGACCGCGCCGCAAGTCCGCCAGGTAGACGACCGCCATCGGCAGCGCCAGCACCGCCGCGGCCACGTGCGCCTGCATCGCCACGGCGCTGCCGGCCGCGGCCACGAGCCACCACCATGGCCGGCGCGTCCGCCATGCCTGCCACGCGCCGAGGAAGGCGATCGCCGCGCCGGGCTCCACGACTGTGGGATTCCATATGAAGGTCGAGTAGCCGATCAGGCTGGCCGAGACGGCAGCCAGCAAGGCGGCCGTCAGGCCCGCGGCCTGCCCCCCGATCGACCGGGCGATCCACCACACGATTGGGACGACGAGCAGGCTCAGCAGGGCAATCTCCGCGACGACGAAGGTCGGGTCGCCGTTGCCGAGCCACGCCGCCGGCAAGAGCAGGTCGTAGTAGAGGGCCCCATGGTGGAAGTAGAGGCCCACACTGGCCGGCGGCCCGAAGGTCGGCAGGTGGCCGCTCATGACCGCGTCCCGAAGGGCGAGCATCTCCGTGCCCTGGTCGGAGTCCCAGCCGCCGCGAACGGGCAGGTTCACCAGGCGAACGGCCGCGGCCGCGGCGACGATCGCGGTCAGACAGGCAAGCTCGCGAATCTGGACGCCCCGGGTGGCGCAGCGTCGGGTCACGGCCCCTGTGACGGCTCCCGCCACGGCGGTCGCCACGCTCGACCGGGCCTCGACTGAGCCGCTCATGCGTCGGTTTCGACGGCCAGTTCGACGTCGTCCTCGACCTGCCGGTCCGGACCCGGAGTGAGAGGCCGGCCGGCCGCCAGGTCGCCGAGGCGGGCCATGTTGACCGCGTCGTAGCCGTGCTCCATCCGGGGCGTCTCCAGGTAGAACGCGACGTGACCCAGAGCCGGGTGCCGGAGAAGGTGGGCCATCGCCGCCGGCCCGATCCGGCCCTCGCCCAGGTGGGTATGTCGGTCGTGCCGCGAGCCGAGCTCACAAGTCGTGTCGTTCAGATGGATCATGGCCAATCGCTCGAGGCCGATCAGCCGATCGAAATCGTCGAGCACCAGGTCGATCTCGGCGGTCTCGGCGATCTTGTAGCCGGCACCCCACAGGTGGGCCGTGTCCAGGCAGAAGGCGAGCCGGCCGTCCAGACCGCGGGCCGAGGCGGTCTCGAAGACGGCCGCCAGCTGTTCGACCGTGACCCCGATGCTGTCGCCGCCGCCCGCTGAGTTCTCCACCACCACGAGCGGCGCGTCGGGGCCATCGGGAACTTCGGCGAGGGCCTGCGTCAGACCCTCGACCAGGCGGGCCACCCCGGCCTGGAGCCCCGATCCACGGTGCGACCCGGCGTGGACGTTGATGAAGCGCGCCCCGAAGGCCGGGGCGTGGATGAGCTCATGGCGAAGCACCCCAACGGACCGGCTGAAGAGATCTTCGTCCGGTCCGGCAAGGTTGACCAGGTAGGCGGCGTGGATCGCCAGCGGCGCGATGTCGAGTTCGGCCAGTCGCAGCCGGAATTCCGGAGCATCGGGCGGGAGCTCGGCCCGTCGTCGCCAGGCCGCAGGGTTGTCGCTGAAGATCTGCAGCGCCGAGGCGCCGATCTCCGCGGCTCGCTGGGCGACTCGAAGCAGCCCCGGTCCCACGGGCAGGTGCGGCCCGGCCCGACGCCCGCCGGGCAACTCGACACGCCGACCGGATTCCGCGATTCGATCGGCCGTCAACGAGAGAGGCACCCCTCCCTGCACTGCGGCTGTCGGCTGTCAGCCGGCCTTGTGGCCGGTTCGTCCGGGCATGTACTCGCCGGCGATCACCGGTTCGATCAGCCCGTAGTCGCCGGTGTGGCGCCTGTAGAGGACGCACAGCCGCTCGGTCTCGGCGTTGACGAATAGGAAGAAGTGGTGTCCCATCTCCTCCATTCGGGCGACCGCGTCTTCCTCGAACATCGGCTCGATAGCGAAGCGCTTGGTCTTGACGATGCGCGTGCGCCGGGCCTCCGCCTCGGGGCTCTCGTCGACCTCGGCAGGCGTGGCCCTGGCGGCAGGCGTGGCCTTGCCGGCAGTCACGACGTTGTCGGTGGTCGACTGCTCCAGCTCATCGGTGATCCGCTTCCCCTTTCCCGCGTCGGGACGGGCCTTGCCCTTGGGCTTTTCGCGGAGGTCGATCGCCTGACGCTCGACGCGGTCGATGACGGTGTCGAGGCCGACCTGGTAAGTGGGTGCCGCAGCGTGGCTGCGAATCGTCTGGCCGCGTACGACGAGCGTGACCTCCACGATCTGCGAGTCGGCGGTGCTGCGGTGCTGTTCGCTCGAGAGCTCGACGATGGCCTCCGTCTCGTCGTCTAGGAAGCGTTCGAGGCGGCGCATCTTGCGCTCGGCGTACTGCCTCACGGGCTCCGGGACGTCGATGTTCTTGCCCTTGATGATCATCCTCACGGCTGACCTCCGCAAAGCGAATGACGATGGCACGGGTCTCGATGAGCCGCCGCCATGCGGCCAGTATAGGAGCCGGCCTCGGCCCCGGACCTCTGCCTTTCGGCGTCGCTCAACGTTCTCGCGCCACCGCCAAAGCCGAGACGGCGATCGCCCCAGCCTCGTACAGCACCTCGGCGCACGCCACGAGAGTGGAGCCGGTGGTCACGACGTCGTCCACCAGGATCGGCCACTTCCCCCAGATAGCGGCGCCGGAGCCGGCTCGCAAGTCGAAGGCTCCGCTGACGTTCGACCGGCGGGCCCGCCGCCCCAACTCGAATTGGGGAGTGGTGTGGCGCGTCCGCTCAAGTGCCGCCAGCCACGGAACGTGGAGCCGCTCCGCAACGCCGGCCGCGAGCAGGAACGCCTGATCGTAGCCGCGCCGTCGGGCCCGCTCCGCATGCACCGGAACTGGGACGAGCAACTCCCCACCGACCCCAGCCTTCCTCCAGCGAGCCGCCATGGCCTCCGACAGCGGAGCGGCGAGTCGACGCTCGCCGGAGTACTTGAGCCGATGCAGCGCCACGCGCACGGTGCCCGAGAACGGCGCGCACCACTCCAGCTGAGCCAGGGGCATCGGCATTGCCGCGGGCAGTCCGAGCGGCACTCCCGGCGGCAGCGCCAGTCGAACCTGCAGGGCGCGACGGCATTCCGGACATAGAGCCGTTCCCTCGGCCGCGCAGCCGGCGCAGCTCGCCGGCAACGCCAGATCCAGCAGCGCCCCGCCCAAACGCCCGACCACGACCAGGGGGGTCGCCCGCGCCACAGCACCGATCTCTCCGCTCCCGGCTGAGATCCCTTTTGTGGTCACGGTCCGCGAAGCCATGGCGGCACGCTAGCGCCGCGCTCTCACCGGCGGCGTATCTCGCGCTTATCTGGGGCGCCGTCCGTCCCGCCACTTGTCCCTGCGGCGGCCGTCGCGCTACGGCAGCACGATGGCTATCTCGTCCCCCAGGGCAGTGCCGGACTCGTCGATCGTTCCGGGCGGCAACTCCAGGACTCCTCTGGCACCGCCGACGCGCCAGACCACTCCCCGCCATGGCGGCACGGCCCGATGGATCGAGAGGACGCGGCGCGGCCCGCTACGCCCGCCGACGGGCGGCGAGACGAAGATGACGTCGATCGCGAAACGCATGAACAGCATGTGGATGCCGTTCTCGCCGGGTAGCCACAGTCCGTCACCTCGCGCGAGCGACGACCGGCCCATGAGGCCCATGAACTTGGCCCAGAGAGACGACCCGTCCTCGAGCCGCTCGGCCAGCATCGTCCCCCGGGTGGTGTTGCGAGCCACCAGCCGGCGCCGGCTCACGGAAGCCCGCTGGTGCCGAAGGCGAAAGTCTTGACCATCGAGATGATGGCCGGGCCGAGGATCACGACGAAGAGCGACGGGAAGATGCAGCCGACGAGCGGGAAGAGCATCTTGATCGGNNTCGGCCTGGATGATCGCGCCGATGAAGTTGGAGAGCGGCTGGACGTTGGTCCGCGGGACCATGTCGCGCAGTGCATCGCGCCGCGCCTTGCCCACGCGAACCTCGGCCAGGGCCCGCCGGAACTCTTCCGACAGCGGCCCGGGTATCTTCTCGACCACTTTGGCCAGTGCGGCGTCGAAGCCGAGTCCCGCACGGACGGAAATGGTCAGCAGGTCGAGGGTGTCCGGGATCATCTTGAGGATGACCTTCTGACGGGATTTGATCTTGCGACCCAGCCAGAATTCGGGCAGCAGGTAGCCGATGAAGAAGCCGATCAGGCCGGCGAAGGCGCCCTGGATCAGACCGCCCGAGAGCACACCGAAGAGTAGGAACAGGACGACGGCCGTGCCGATGCCGACGAGCATCTTCACGCCCATCCAGTCGGTCAGGCGCAGGTCGCCCGGGTTGCCGGCCAGGGCCAGGCGCTTTTCGGCTGTCTCGGCCGACGAGGCGCTGCTCAATCGACGGCCGGTTCGCGAGAGGCGTCCTACGAGCGGGCGAAGGGTGCGCTCGGCGAAAGGCTGCTGCAGTTCGAGCTCTTCGAGGTTGCGGGCCTGGACGTTGCCCAGCTGACTCAGTCGAGCCTGGACCGGGTCGACCGACCCCTCGCCGGCAAGGGCGACGAAGATCATGATGATGCCGACGGCCAGAACGCCTGCAAGGACGTAGAGCATCTCTCAGACCTCGATGCTGACGATTCGCCGGATGATCATGAACCCGATGAACATCATGATCCCGGCGACGATCAGGAGGATCAGGCCGACCGGCAAGTCCATGATCCCGGGCGGGTTCATGAACATCGGCTCCATGAACTTGGGTGCGATCACGACCAGGACTCCGACGAGGCCGATCGGCAGGAAGGCGACCACGTAGCCAGACATTCGCTGCTGGGCCGTCAGGGTTCGGATCTCGCCCTTGATCCTGACGCGCTCGCGAATGGTGAAGGCGATCGAGTCGAGGATCTCGGCGAGGTTGCCGCCGACCTGGTGCTGGATCGAGATGGCGGTCGCCATCAGTTCGAGGTCGTCCGAGCGCACACGGCGGACCATGTTGTCGAGCGCGACGTCAAAGGCGAGGCCAAGGTTGACCTCGCGGACGACGCGGCCGAACTCGACGGTGATCGGCGGCTGGGCCTCGCGCACGACCATCTCGATCGCCTGCAGGAACGAAGAACCGGCGCGCAGGGCGTTCGCGATCAGGGTGATCGTGTCGGGGAGTTGCTTGTTGAAGGCGTTCAAGCGCGAGGCGCGACGGTGGCCCAGCCACCACCGCGGCAGCCAGAAGCCGAACAGAGCTCCCAGGAGGAGGGCAATCGGCGACTGAAGCGGCTTGAAGACGACACCGACGGTTAGGAAGAGGAACGGAACGCCGACGACGGCCCCGAGCCAGATACCGATGAACTCACCTGGCTTGAGCTTGAGGTCGGCGCGGGCGATGTCGCGAGCCAGGTTGGCGCCGAAGTCGCGCTGTTCGACGATCTTGTTCAGGCGGGCCAGGGCTACGCTCTGAGCCAGGACGCCGCCGATCCCGACGCCCGGTCGGACGGTCGTGGTCGATGGCACGTCCGGCTTGCCTGCCGTGTAGCGCTCGAGGCGCGTGGTGATCGCGGACCCACGGCCCGAGTTCGCCAGACCGAGGAAGACGAGCATGATCCCCATTGCGAGGATCAGCGCAACGATGATGACCGTAGCGGACATGGCGGACTCCTGCCTCCGAACCTTACGCGAAGCCGAAGAGACCGCGAGGCAAATGGATGCCCTTCACCTCGAACTTCTCGACGAACTTGGGGCGGATGCCCGTGGCGCGGAGACGGCCCTGGATCTTGCCGTCGACGACGCCAGTCTGTTCGAAGACAAAGACGTCCTGCATGACGATGACATCGCCTTCCATGCCCTGAACCTCGGTGATGTTCACGATCTTGCGGGTGCCGTCCTTCAGGCGGGATTGCTGGACGACGAGATCTACGGCGGAGGAGACCTGCTCGCGGATGGCCCGCAGCGGCAGGTCCACGCCGGCCATGAGGACCATTGTCTCCAGTCGGGCGAGCATGTCGCGCGGGCTGTTGGCGTGGCCGGTGGACATCGAGCCGTCGTGGCCGGTGTTCATGGCCTGGAGCATGTCGAGCGCTTCGCCGCCCCGGCACTCGCCGACGATGATGCGATCGGGCCGCATTCGCAGCGCGTTGCGAACGAGCTCCCGGATCGGGACGGCGCCCCGGCCTTCGATGTTCGGCGGGCGCGACTCGAGGGTGACCACATGCTCCTGGCGGAGCTGCAGTTCCGCGGCGTCCTCGATGGTGATGATGCGTTCGTCATTGGGGATGAACGACGAGAGAACGTTCAGCGTCGTCGTCTTGCCCGAGCCGGTGCCGCCCGAGACGAAGAGGTTGAGGCGGGCTTCGACGCAGGCGCGCAGAAAGTCGAACATCTCGGGCGTGGCCGTTCCGAACCGGATCAGGTCGTCCACTGTGAACGGCGAGGCCGAGAACTTGCGGACGGTGACGACCGGTCCGATGAGGGACAGCGGCGGGATGATGGCGTTGACGCGGGAGCCGTCCGTGAGGCGAGCGTCGACCATCGGGCTCGACTCGTCAATGCGGCGGCCGATCGGGGAGATGATCCGATCGATGATCCGCATCACGTGGTCGTCGTTCTGGAAGACGACGTTGGTCAGCTCCAGTCGGCCGTTGCGCTCGACGTACACCTGGCGCGGGCCGTTGACCATGATTTCAGTCACGGTCTCGTCGCGGAGGAGTGGCTCCAAGGGACCGAGACCGATGATCTCGTCCGTGATCTGCTCGAGCATCCGGACGCGCTCGGCGCGAGTGAGGGCCAGGCCCTCCTCTTCGAGGACCCGGCCGAAGATCTCCTCGATCTGGCGGCGCACCTCGACCTGGTTGGTCAGATCGAGCTTGGGGTCCAGGTCCTGGATGACCCGAGTTTGGATACGGAACTTGACCCCTCGCAGAGACTCCCGAACCGGGGCCTGGCTGAGGAGTCGCTGACCCGCGGGGGCAGACGGCATTCCAGGAGATCCCGGAGGCGCGCTCGGTATACCGCTCGGCGCCCCCGGCGCCACGCCCGGTCGGGCGCTCTCGATTCGCTTCAGAAGGGACATTGCCTATACCCCTTGCTCCCCCGAAGGGTCATCTCCGCGCGAAGAGCGACTTGCCCTTTTGGGTCGCCTTGCGATCATCTTCGCTTGATTGTCGGTTACCTGTCACTGCCGTGGCCAGACGAAGAACGTCCTGCGAGACTTGGGCCTCTCGGTTACTGAGGACGAACGGCACTCCCCGGTTGAGCGCGTATACGACGGCCCGACCGTCGCTGACGATGGTGTTGTCGACCTTCCGGCCGATAGAATGCTCGACGTCGGCCAGCCTGATCCCAAGCGTCGTGTCGGCTCGGTTCAGGACCAGCCTGATCTTGTCTTGGTAGCCGAGCGTTTCGGCCACCTCGAGGAAGAGCCTGATGTTCTTGATGCTGGTCATCTCGAGAGTCAGCACGACCAGGACGATGTCGGCCAGATCGAGGATTCCCAGCGTAATGTCGTTGAACCACGCCGCGCAATCGATCACCACCAGCTCGTAGCGCTGGCGCAGGGCCTCGACTACGCGTTTCACGCCCGTCGACGTGATGACATCGGCCATCTCCGGCGAGGGCGGGGCCAGGATGACGCGGACGCCCGACGAGTGGGTCACCGTGTACGTCTCCACGGCGTCGGCATCGCCGCCCGCCTCGAGGTTCGACACGAGCTCGAACATCGACTTGTCCTTGGGGTCGAGGTTCAGCAGCACGGCCACGTCGCCGAACTGGAACGAGCCGTCCACGAGCACGACCTTCTTGTTCAGCTCGGTGACAGATACCACGGCCAGGTTGACGGCGATGGTCGTGCGTCCGACACCGCCCTTGGGGCTGAAGACGGCCACCACGGTACCCAGCTCGGCCGACCCGGCGTTTCGAGCCGCGGCCGTGACGACGGCGCGTCCGGCCTCCTCCTTCTCGCGGGAATACACCTGGCGGATCGAGGCCGTCAGCTCGTCGCTGCTGAAGGGCTTGACGAGAAACTCGCGAGCGCCGGCCAGCATCGAGCGACGCAGGTAGTCGGCCTCTCCCTGGACGGACATCATGACCACTCCCGCGGTCGGAACCTGCGAGGAGAGACGCTCGGTCGCAGTGATCCCATCCATGTCGGGCATATTGATGTCCATGAGGATCACGTCGGGCAGAAGCTTGGTGGCCTGGGCTATTGCCTCTTCCCCGGACGGAGCCATACCGACCACATCTACGTCGGACTCGAAGCCGAGCAGCTTGGCGAGGTGGTCTCGCGTCTCCAGTATGTCGTCGACGATCAGGACCCTGATCCGGTCAGCCATGAAGTTCCGTTGCTCCTGAGGGGGCGGAGAGGCCGATCGCTCGGCCTCTCGCTGTCGCCTGCGGCGCGGACCGGCGGGCGCTTTACCAGGAGATCTGTTTGGCCAGGTCAGCCGGGAGGACGGCTCGCGGATCCAGCGGCAGGACACCGTAGTTCGTCACCAGCTGCTCGAATGTGATGCCAGGAGTGGCGACGTCCGGTGCGTCGTTGTCCTTGCTGGAGCGCAGAGCGAGCCCGAGGGTGATGTAGTTCTGCTGACCGTTACTCTCTTCGCGCTGGGCCCAACGGATCATCTCGGCCTCGGCGGGCAGGACCTCGATGACGACGATCATGTGGGTGCCGCTGTTGGTCACGACCTCGGCGGTCGCCTGCGGCTGCGGAGTGGGCGAGCCCCCACTGTTCTGGTTGTTGTCCTGAACGGGTTCGGCCGCCGGTAGGAGCGTGGCCAGGATCTTGCGATTCTGGAAGAGGATCTTCGTGGTCACGTGCGACGACCCTGGCAGTTCGACGGTCCAGTTCGCCGAGGCCCCGGTCGTGGTGATGTGGAGCTGATCCACCCAGATGGACAGGATGATGTCGACGTGGTCGCCCGGAACGATGAGCGTCCCCACGCCGTTCACCTGATCGACTTCCATGGTGATGGCGACTTTGCCGGGGGCGATCGCGGACGCGATATCCTGACCTTTGACGACGGCGCCGGGCTGGAGGAATGAGATCCCGACGAAGAGCACCGAGCCCTTGGCGATGGCGCCGCCGGCGACCTTGTCAACGACCTGGCTCGTCGCCGAGTACGTTTCATGCCCGAGAGCGTCGCGCTGCGAGACCGTCATCTTCTCGACGTCGACCATGTCGGCCGTGATCTTGTCGCCGAGGGCCATGTCAGTTTTGGCGATGACGACCGTCACCGTCGGTTCCGGGGTCGGGGTCGGCGTTCCCTGCGTGCTTGGGTTGCCGCCACCGCCACTGCCGCCGACGACGATCACCCCCACAGCCGCGACGACCGCGAGGAATATGCCAACCAGGACCAGTACTCGATTCGTGCGCTTCACAACGTCTCTCCCGAGGGCTTGTGACAGGAGTCACCACAGTAGCCTTGCGGCGAACCTAAACGCGACTATACCAATGGCCTAGGGGATCTAGGAAGGATTCTCCGCGCCCGGGCGCCCGTTCGAGTGGGATCTGAGCGTGCGCGCTGGGTTTCTGGGCACAGAAAACGGGCCGCGCCTGAGGGGCGGCCCGGCTCTTCGTCGCAGCGCGGCGATTACAGCTTGGCGCCGATCGTGCTGAGAATGGTGCCGATCCGGCCGCTCAGGAAGAGCAGAGCCGAGACGGCGAGGATCGCGATGAGCGAGAGGATCAGGGCATATTCCGCAAGGCCCTGGCCCCGATTGGACCAGACGAGCATCGATGGCCTCCCGATGAGTGCAGCCTCCAATGGGAGGATGGCCGCCATTCTACGAGCCGGCCATCGGTGAGGATACTAGCAGATGGTAATAGGACCACCCGGAAGGCACCTCTCCCCACCCAAGTGCAACGGTCCGGCGGCCCAAGCGGCGCAGGGGCGCCACGCATCTGTGGATGAGTCCGCCGACGCGGGACGCGAGGCGCGAAGGCCGAGGGCCGGGGAGAGCTATACCGCGGACGCGATCAGGCTGAGAAGCGAAGAGAGCTGGTCGCCGAAGAAGAGCAGCGACACCACGCATACGACGGCCACGAGAAACAGGATGAGCCCGTACTCCACGAGCCCTTGCCCCTCCTGGCGTGCCCGCGTCCGCCAGCGGACGAGCGCCTGAGCCGTCGCCCGGAACCGAGCCGCGTTCGCGGTCACTGATTGGCCAGCACCAGGACGACCTCGCGGCCGTCGTCGACGAGCTGGGCCGTGGCGCCGATCGTGGCGGCCCGCTGCTGGACCTCGCGCCACGTGGAGGCCGGCAGGGCCAGGATCTGCGACTGCCTTATGGAGGTGCGCACGGCGGCCGCGCCGGCGCGCTGCTCGTCAATCATCACCTTGAGAGCGTCGGGGATCTGGCGGTCGCCACCCTTCCCGTGATCCTCGTCCGCAGCCGAGGCCTCGTCGGGCTCTTCCTGTTCAACCGCCTGGGTGCCTCCGCGCTTGGCCGAGACGCGGGCTTCGGTCTTGTCCGACCACTCGATCCTGATCGATATGAGGTCCGGATGGCAGGACAGGAAGCCCGTGATCGTCTCGTCAATGATGCGGAAGAGGGCGCTCTCTATCTCCATCGGCAGCCGCCGGTCGTGGCCGTACGATTCGAACTCGATCGGGATCTGCGAGCGGCGGCCGCGGTCGCGGGCCACGCGCCGGAGCGTTGGCACGAGCCCGAGATCGTCCAGAACCATGGGCCGGACGTCGAAGATGAAGGCCTTTGTGGCGTCGAGGGTGCGCTGGACCATGCCGACGAGTTGTCCAATCTCCGTCTTGGCCTCGGCCGGGTCGCGGTCCAGCAGCCGCTCCACGATCTGGGCTTGCAGCACGATGTTGGTCAGGCTCTGGGCCGGGCCGTCGTGCATGGCCCGAGCGATGTCCCGGCGCATATCCTCCTGAGCCGCAAGGACCAGACGCGAGACGGCCGGTGGGAGAGGCGTGCTCGTGTCCAGCTTGTCGAGCGCGTGCTGGGGCATCGCGCCGCCCATGGAGGCGCGGTCCAGCTCCGAGCTGTAGTGGCGCAGGCTCTCGCGGAAGCGAGTCAGGATCTTGAGCTTGCCCTCGAGGATGTCGACCTGCGCCTCCATGGTGGCGGAGCGCCGGGCCAGGGCTATCTGCTGTGCGGTCCGCTGGCCCTCGCCGCTCTCGGTGTCGTAGTCGGACGCGGTCTTGAGCTTGTCGACCGTCTGCGAGCGCTTCGTCTCCTGACGCGTGGCATCGGTGCGAGCCTGTTGGGTGAGCATCTCGATCTCTTCGATCTCCCTGGTCAGGAGATCGACCTCACGCCTGGCCCGCTCTGCGACCTCGACCAGCGGGAGTGGTAGCGGCTGGGGGGCAGTCACCGGAGAATCAGTCCTCCGGCATTCGGATCCAGCCCTGGCGCATGGCGTAGACGACGGCCTGAGTTCGGTCGTTCACGCTGAGCTTGCGCAGGATGCTGGACATGTGGTTCTTGACCGTCTGCTCGCTGATCGAGAGGGCGTAGGCGACCTGCTTGTTGGTCATGCCCTGGGCGATGTTGTCGAGGATCTCGACCTCGCGAGGAGATAGAGGTGCGAAGATGGGCGCCGCCTCCTGGCCGTAGACGGCCAGCTCGCGGAACTCCTTGAGGACGCGGCTCGCGACGGCAGGCTTGGCAAAGACCTTGTCGTTNNACATCCTTGAGGATGAAGGCGGCCGCACCGGCCTTGATGGCGTCGAACAGGGCGTCCTCGTCCTCGTTGGCCGCGAAAACGATGATCCCCGCCGAGGGCAGCTCGCGCTTGATCCGCTGGGTCGCCTCGATGCCGCCCGGGGCAGGCTGGGACAGGTCCATCAGGATGATGTCGGGCGAGAGCTGGATGGAGAGGTCGAATGCGCTGCGCGTATCGTCGGCCTCGCCGACGATATCGAAGCCGGGCTCGCGCTCGAGGACGTTGCGCATCCCGACGCGGAAAAGGGCGTGATCGTCGACGAGGAGAATGGTGGTCTTCTCGCTGCTCCGAGCGGGCGTCCCCGGCCTGCGCCGGTCCGGTCCGCTGTACTCCGTCGAACTCATGCGCTCTCCTCTCCCACTGGAATCGATAGCCAGACGGCTGTTCCGCCGCCCGGCCGCGAGCGAACCTCGAACTTGGCACCGATGAGCTCGGCTCGCTCGCGCATGAACTGGAGGCCGAAGTTGCGACGGCCCCGCGCCGCGACGGCGCTGACGTCGAACCCCCGGCCGTCGTCGCTGACCTCCAAGATCCAATTCGGTGCGTCGAGCTTAGTCGACACGACTGTATGGCTCGAGCTGGCGTGCTTTCGGACGTTCTGCAGCGCCTCCTGGACTATCCGCAGGACGGCCGTCTGCTGGCTGGGATTCAGGCGCTCCCCCGGCGCGCGCAGGCTGGTCTCGATCGTGGCCCCGGTGAGGGCGGCCATGCTCTCCACGGTGTCCTTGATCGATCCATCGAGGCCCAGCTCGTCGAGCAGCGGCGGCCGGAGCTGGCTGATGAAGGTTCGGACCTCGCCCAGCTCGCGGCGCAGCAGCTCGCGCAGGAAGCGCAGCTCGTTGTGAGCCATGCGGACGTCCCCATCCAGCACCCGCTCGATGTACTCGACCTGGAAGATCGCGTTCGAGAGGGCCTGGGCCGGCCCGTCGTGGACCTCCTGGGCGAGACGCGAGCGTTCGCCCTCCTTCGCCTCGACGATCCGCATCTGGAGATCCGTCCGAAGGCCGGCGTCGACGGCCTCGGCCAGAAGGCTGGCGTCGCCGCGCTCAAGAAAGAGCCAGGCATTTTCCATGCTGCGGACCGACAGCTCCAACTTGGACAGCTCCTGCTGGTGCTTGCCGAGGTCCACCGTCAACCGCTCGACCTCGCTGCGCATGGTCTTCTGGCGGGCATCCTCGGCGCCGGCCTCGGCCGCGGCCTCGGCGTTGCCGTCTTCGGCGGAGGGCAGAGGGCCGCGCTCGGCCGCCACGACGAGGTCGCGAAGGCGGTGCCAGCGGGCCAGGGTATCGCCGTAGGTCTCGCGATATCGCTCCGTTACGGAGCGCAGATTGTTGGCTCCGTACCCGAGCGTCGACTTCGCCTCGGCGTAAAGCTCGTCGAAGCGTGAGTCGCGCGTTTCTGAGGCGCCCCGGGCAGCGTCCATACCGGTTTGAGTATACGGGGCGTCTCTCATCAACAGACGATCCGGAATACGCGGACTTGGGACAGGGGAGTGCCTTCCTCCGGGGATCTGACCGAGGCATCGGTCAGATGGACCTCGCGGAAGCATTGTGTGGCGGGTCCTCCGCGGTCGAGGATCCCGGGCCATTCCCTTTCGTCGTCGGGCTGGACCACGACGAGCAGCCCGGAGCCGAAATGGCGGGCCAGCGCCAGCACGGCGTCGGGCGATTCCTCGGGCAGCGCAATGGCCGTGACACCTGCGGTCTCGGCCAGCCAGATCGGGCTGTCGGTGATGATCGGGGCGTTGTCGGCGAGTGGGACGCCGGCGCGGTCCATGGCCGCGGGCAGGACGTCATAACGGTTCCCTATCTCAGCGGCGTGGCGATCCAGCGAGCCGACCGAAACGAACATGAGCGGGATGGCTACCGCGGTCGCCAGAGCCGGCCCGAGCCATGCCACCGGACGCCACCAGTGGCGCAGCCGCCCCACCCAGGCGACGAACGCGTCGAAGGCCACCAGGCAGCTCACGGTGAGGAGCACGTAGATCGCGCCGGCGGCGTGCAGGAAGGTGCCCCAGGTGGTGCTGACGGGGAACACCAGGCCGGTGACGAGGAATGTGACGACCGCCACGAGCACGAGCGGCCGCAGGGCGCGGAAGCGGGCGCACTTCGGAAGCGCCAGCAGGCCGATCAAGCCAACCGGGAAGCCGGGCACGACCAGCACGTCGAAGACGTTGTGGAAGATGCCGGTCGCGCGCATACCGATGAGTGCAGCGGGCCCCTGAGCCAGGTAGTTGGCGAGGGTCGGCTGGTTCTGGTAGGCGAAGATGTCCGTGGTGTCGACGGAGAGGGCGTTGGCGAGTGTCTGACCGGGCAGCGGGCTGCCGAAGACGAGCCAGTCGCGCGCGGCCCACGGGGCGAAGACGAGGGCGGCGACGACGGCCGGGACGGCGATGAGGCGGAGCCGTTCACGCTGAGACGGCCGCTCTCCGGCGGGGGTCGAGGTCCAGCGCCAGGCCACGATCAGCCACGCCAGGCCGAGCCACACTGCCTCGCTGCGAGTCAGTCCGGCGAAGCCGATGAGGAGGCCGAGGCCGATCAGCCGGCGGTCGAAGACGCGAGCCGCCGCGGGCCGACGGGCTGCGGTAGGCGGTAGGTCGGCGGCCGCCGGTCGGTGGGAGGCAGGCTCGCGCGCCGGGCGCGCCGCGATCCGCGTCATCATCAGGCAGGCCGCCAGAGAGAGCGCGGCGAAGAGGGCCGTGGAATCGGGGAGCATTCCGTACACGACGAGCGGCCCGAGGAAGCTCGCCACCACGCCCGTGCCCACCGCCAGCGTCCGTGCCCGCCCCACGGGGAGCTTCATCTCCGCGGCCACGTCCGCGCCCAGACGCCACGCCAGCGCCGCCACGGCCGCGCTCACGACCACTGACATCGCCTGGGCGGCCCGGAACCAGTTCGCGGCGCCGGCCAGCCAGACTGGGATCGCGGCGAGGAAGGTGGGCAGCGGCATCCACACTTCGAAGGCGGCGCGCGGCACCTCCAGCGGCGGCGTCTGGTAGCTCCACAGCGCGTCGGTCACGAGGCCGCGCCCCTCCACCAGGTTGCGGGCAACCACGGCGTAGTAGGCCGTGTCCTCGGGGACGGGGAAGCTCAGCGTCGCGGCCGCCACCGCCCGGACGACGAGGGCCAGAGCTAAGACTGCGCCGACGCTCAGCCAGGCCTCGCGGCGGGTCATGGCGTCGCTCCGGTCGCGCAGCGTGTGTCGCCCGGGGCGGTGCAGATCGGATAGATGGCCAGAGCGGGCGCGGCGTCCACCTCCGGGTCGCCGGTCGCGCCGCCCGTGTACGGCTCCTCGAAGATCGGCGCCCCAATCCAGTCCGGCCGCGGCTTCGACTCGAGGATCGGCGCCAGCGGCGTCACGATGTGGTTCCGCTCGAGCACCATCCATCGCACCCCATAGTCCGCGGCGACCTGGCGGATCACGTCGATCGAGTCGTTCGGCGTGACCACGCCTCCGTGGCCGGTAAAGTACTCCAAGCCGGCCGGGTCGGCGCTCAGCAGGAGGTCGGTCCGTGGAGCGCCGCGAAGGTCGAGCTGGTGGCCCGCGGTGAGCCGCAGACCCCGATCCACGTCCCACGATCGGCCGGCCAGGAACGCGAAGACTCCGGCGTTGAGTACGACCGTTCCGACGGCCGCCACCAGGAAGAGTCGGGCGGCTCGATCCTCCTGCCAGCCGCGTCGGTGCCGGGCGATCCACGTCACGACGATCACCACGCCCTCCAGCCCGGCGATGAAGGAGAAGGGGATAAGCGCCACGGCCGAATGCAGGAAGGTCCCGTAAGGCACGTGGACCGCGAAGACAAGTCCGGAGGCGGCGAAGAGCAGGCCGGCATAGGCGAAGAACGGACCGAAGTCGACCGATCGGCGGCGCGCCCAGCAGCCCACGAGAATGAACGGCGCCAGGACGATCGAGCAGGCGATGACGGCGAAGATCTGGATCGCCGAGACGAGCCCGAGCAGCCGGCTGGTCAGCAGCGGTCCGATCCCCTGGCCCAGGAAGCTTCCAAGTGAGGTCTCACCGGTAACGCCGTTCATCTGTTCGTAGGTTCGAATGAAGAGGATTCGGCCCGAGCTCGAGGACGGCGAGAGGCTCCCGAATACCGCCAGCTGGCGCACGTACCAGGGCGCCATCACGACGAGGAAGAGGCCGAGGCAGGCGAAGGCGTAGCGCCACGGGATCTGCGGCGTTCGGCCGCCGTTCGAGCGCCAGGCTCGCCATCGATCCCAGGCGAAGGCGAGCGCGGCGGCTGCGCCCAGCAGGACGCCGTCGTTTCGGGCCAGCGTCGCCAGACCGACCATCAGGCCCGCCAGCGCGAACGACCGGCGGTGGCCCTTGAGGCCGCGCGCGGTCAGCCACAGCGCGGCGGTGCCTAGCGGCTGGTACAGCGAGAAGCTGTCGGGCTGCGCCATGTAGATGGCCGCGGCGGCAGGGACGGCCACCGCGATCGCCGCCGCCAGCGCGATTCGGTCGCCGGCCCCGATCTCGCGCGCCAGCAGCCAGGTCATCGGCACCGCCAGCGCCCCGATGAGCATGAACGGGATCGCCGACGCGAGCGGCGTCGGGCCCAGGAGCCAGATCGTCGGCAGCTGCACGATCGATGCGAGCGGCATCCAGTGGGCGTTGCTCGGGATCGGCAGCGTCGGTTGGGCCGGAATCCGGCCGCCCACGTCCACGAACGACCAGATGAAGTCGATGTTGAAGCCGTGCCCGGCATGTAGTGCCCGGGCCACTTCGACGTAGTAATACGAATCAGGGTAGGCGGCGTCGGGGTGCACGCCGAACAGAACGGCCCGAACCGCCAGGGCAAACGCATACAGAGCGACGGGGATCCGCACGGCGTTGCAGCGTAGCATCGCCTGCGTCCCGGTCCATCGGTACTAAGGACCTATCTGGCTCCCGACTGGCGGCGGGCGGCTGGCGCTGGCGCCCGCGGGATGACCTCCGGCGACTCTTAGCCGCGCTTTCATGACAAATGCAAACCCAGGTAGCACGGATCAGGGTACCGGGGCGGCCTGGGTCCCGAATCTTCGACCGTGGCGGCCTACGGACGGTCCCAACGCCAGTTCAGAAGCCCCTCAGAGGGTTCGGCCAGCCAGATAGAGCATCGCGCGACCCGACTACCTGGCCCCGTGCTACCCCCATTAGCATTTGGCAGGATAGGGCGGCGTCGATCGTGGCCGCAGGTGCTACGGCGCGGAAGCTGCGCCTCTAAACTCCCGGAGATGGTTTCCAGCAGCCTTTCGATCGTTCTGCCGGCATACAACGAGGAGGCCCGGCTCGGCCCTGCGCTGGACGAGCTTTTCGCCTACCTGCGCTCCGTGCCAGAGGGCACGCTGCCAGACAAAGTGGACGTGTTCGTCGTGGACGACGGCAGCGCCGACGGAACGGCCGCCCTGGTTCGGGCGCGGGCCGAGTATGTCGGCGACGAAGACGCCCCCAAGGGCGACTGCACGGAACTTCGGCTGCTGAGCGTCGCGCACGCCGGCAAGGGTTCCGCGGTTCGGGCGGGGATGCTGGCCGTCCGGGGCGATCTGCGAGTCTTCGCCGACGCGGACATGGCGACTCCACCCGACCAGCTGCCTCGGCTGGTCGAGGCGCTTGCGAATGCGGACGTGGCCATGGGGAGCCGCGTCCAAACCGACGGTTCGGACATGAGGGCCTCGCAGCCGCCCTTTCGGCGGCTCGTGGGTCGGCTCTTCCGCTTCGCCGCGCGGATCTGGGCGACCGGCCCGATCGACGACACCCAGTGCGGCTTCAAGGGCTTTCGCCGGAACGCCGCCCTCGACCTGTTCGGCCGACTGCGGATCACGAGCATCGTCTTCGACGTGGACCTGATCTTCCTGGCCCGGCGTCGGGGCTACCGGATCGCCATCGTGCCCGTGGTCTGGGCCGACCGCCGCGGCTCGCGTATGCGCGCTCGGCCCGGCCTCGTCATGCGCGTCGGCTGGGACCTGCTCAGGATCAGGTTCATCCACCGCGGCGTGAAGCGACTGGCGGCGGAGGAGACGGCGCCGCGATGACGCGGGCCGAGTTGCGATGACGCGGGCCGAGTTGCGATGACGCGGGCCGAGTTGCGATGACGCGGGCCGAGGCTCCGGTGAAGTCGCGCTCGCGGCTGGCCGAGGCTTTCGTGCCCGTCGGTTCGGTGGCGCTGCTGCTCGGGATGCTCGCTCTCGTGCTCGCGTCCGCGGGCGGGACCCTGGGCTACGACTACCACTGTTACGAGGGGGCGGCCCAGGCCCTGCGCGACGGCAAGCCGATGTACGACGTGGCCTTCTCCGTAAACGTGGGCACGTGCCCCGGCACCTACACCTACCCGCCGCCCTTCGCCGCGGCCCTCGTTCCGTGGCTCTGCCTCGGGGGAGCGGCCGCGGGGCTGTGGTGCCTCGCGATGGCCGCGTGCTTCCTCGTCGGAGTGGCGCTGCTGCCGGTCCGGCGCGACGTGCGCTGGCTGATCGTGATCGTGGCCGCGCTCGACTGGCCGCTCCTGTACGCCGTCAAGCTCGGCCAGGTGGAGCCGCTCCTCTTCCTCGGCTTCGCGGCGGTGTGGCGGTGGATGGATCGGGCCGCCGTCGTGGGTGCGGCCGCGGCGATCGGGGTGCTGGTGAAGATGCAGCCGGCGCTGCTGGCGGTCTGGGCGATCGCCACGGGACGATTCCGCGCGGCGGCGCTGGCGGTCGCGGCCGCGGCCGCGCTGGCGGTCGCGGCGACACTCGTCACGGGCGTGGGCGCGTGGGGCGCGTACGTCCAGCTGCTGCGCGACCTCGGCGGCAACCTGACGACGCCGCACAACTTCGCGCCGGGCGCTGTCGCGTATCAGGCCGGGGCCGCGCAGGAGGTGGCCACGGCGATCCAAGTCGCCTCGGCTGCGGTGGCAGCGGCCGCGCTGCTCGTGGCGTGGCGGTACGCCGGCCACGAGCTCAGCCTGCAGGTCACGATCGTGGCCAGTCAGCTCATCTCGTCGCCTCTGCGCGATCACTACGCCGTGCTGCTTCTCCTGCCGACGGCCTGGCTGGTCCAGCGCGGCCGGACGTGGGCGGTCATCTTCCCACTGGCTGGCTGGATCGCGCTCTTCGCCGACAGCGGCTCGGCTGCCTCGATCTCCGGCTCGGCCACTTCCGCCGCGTCGGGTTCCTGGATCGCGGCCGCGACAGTTCCGCTAATCTTCTTTTGCTGCCTGGCGACGCTGCTCTGGGAGACTCTGCTCGCCCGCCGGTCGGCCCTCGTCGTAACCCTCGGAGATGCCCCTTGACCGGACCAGCCGCGCCCACCGCGCTCACCGCAACCGCGCCAGCCGACCTCGCAGGTCGCCTGGAGGCACGCCTGGTCGCCCTCATCCCCGATCGACTGCGGCGCCCGATGGGCCGCCAGATCGACTGGCGCGGCCCCATCGGTCTCTTCGTGGCCGCGGTCGCCGGCTCCGTCTTCTTCGTCTCGGCCGGCTTCAACGCCGGGCGGCCCGACCTCTTCTATCTCGCCGACGCGTTCTGGCACGGCCGGACCTGGCTCTCGAGCGCGCTCGGCCCCAACGACGTCATCCCGCTGCTCGGCCACTACTACGTCCCGTTCCCGCCCTTCCCCGCGATCATGTTCATGCCGCTGATGCTGCTGATCTCGCCGGGGACGGCACATGCCTACGAGCCGCTCATCAACTCCACACTGGCCGCGATCGACGTCGGACTGGTCTGGATGCTGGCCGGCCGGATTGGGGTCGATCGCAAGCTCGATCGGCTGTGGCTAGCCCTGCTGCTTGGCTTCAGCACTGCGATCTGGTGGGTCACCGTTCGCGGCGGCGTCTGGCACACCGGCCACCTGGTCGCGACGATGCTGACTCTGGCCGCCCTGGCCGAAGCGTTCGGCCGCCGTCGTCCGCTCCTGATCGGGTTGCTCGTGGGGGCCGCCTTCCTGACCCGCCCGCCGGTGATCTTCGGCCTCTTCTTCTTCGCCATAGTGCTGACGCTCGATCGGTCGGTTCGAACCTCGCAGGGCCGGCGCTCGATCGCCCGCGATTGGCTCTTGCTGGCGGCCGGCGTGGCGCCTTCGATCGCCTTCTACTTCTGGTACAACGACGTCCGCTTCGGCTCGCCTTTCGAGTCGGGCTACCAGCTGGCGACGCTTCCGATGTGGCTCACAGTGCTTCGCGACCAGGGCCTTTTCTCGCTGTCGCATCTGGCGCGCAATTGGGACCTGTTCATGCTCCACATGCCCATACAGATCCCGAATTTCCCGTGGTTCAGGCCGGACGGCATGGGGATGTCGATCCTGCTGACGAGCCCGGGTCTGTTGCTGGCATTCCGGGCGGACTGGCGCAACCGACTGAGCTGGGCTCTGGGGATAGCGTTCGTCCTGGTGATGCTGCCTAACCTGCTCTACTACGGCGGCGGCTGGCTGCAGTACGGCTTCCGCTACGCCCTCGACGCGATCCCCTTCGCGATCGCCCTGTGTGCCGTGGCCCTGACCCGCCACCGCGCCGGCCTCATCTGGTGGGCGGTCCTCGCCTTCGGCCTGGTCGTCGGCGCAGGCGGCGTCTACTGGGCCTACAACATCTAGTCAACGAACGGTCGCAGGGCTATGCCGCGAAGAGGCGGTCAAGGTTCGTGCAGATCCGGTCGTGTTGGGGCATCCTGCCGACCCGCATGAACTATCCGGAGGGGGCCCCGGTCTTAATGGATGCAAGCCCAAGAGGGGACCGTACGCGTTGGGGAAGGAACCGGATGAGTAGACCACAGCAGACCGAAGGCGCGGGAGGCGAAGAGTCGACCGCCCGTTTCCTTCGGTTGGCAGACCGGCAGCTCAGGCCGGCCTTTCGGCTGGCTGGTTATCTGCTTGGCAGTAGCGACGAGGCGGAGGACGCCGTGCAGGAGGCGATCCTGAGGGCATGGCGCTCCTGGTCCAACCTTCGAGACGAGGACCGTTTCGGGGCCTGGTTCGAGCAGATAGTGGCGAACGTCTGCCGTGACAGGGGTCAGCGGCGAAGCCGGCTGCGAGCCATGCCGCTTGACGACGAGATGTCGGTGTTCGCTCGCGACCCATTCCGGACAGCACTGGACCGCGACGAGGTCGGCCGCGCCCTTCAGGCACTGCCCGCCGAGCAGCGGGCGGTCATCGTCCTGCGTTTCTGGCGGGATCTGCCGCTCGAGGACATAGCGGAGCGCCTCGCCTTGCCGCTGGGCACGGTCAAGTCACGTCTCCATTACGGCCTGCGGGCCATGCGCGGGGTCATCGAACCTGGCGCGCTTGCGGAGGTGTCCCAATGAGCCAGAAGTCCGAGGATTACCTGAGGGAATGGTTCCGCGCCGGCCCGAGTCCAGACGAGCCGGACTCGCTCCATGACTTCCTCGCGGCCGTCCCGTTCGAGCATCCCCGCACGACCCGTGGCCGCTGGGCAGTCCTGTCCATCCGAGCGCAGCGAGTGCTCGCCGGACTGGCTGCTGCCGTGGTGGTCGTCGTGATTGGCGGCGCCGTTCTGTTCGGCCTCATGAACAGGTCGAACGCACCAATCACGGGCGGGTCGCCGAGCCCGGCCGCGACTGCATCGGAATCGAACCCGGCCCCCACCGGTTCGCCAGAGCCGACAGTCACGGCGTCGGGATCGAACCCGGCTCCAACCGAAACCGCGTCGCCGACGCCCGGGACCTCCTGGATGGCTGGCCTGCCGACGCTTACTGTCCCTGCGACCGCGATCAAGACCGCCAGCGGCGTTTCGTTCCCGGCATCCGATTCGGTCTCGTCGCAGGTTTGGGGATCGCGTTACTACGTGGCGGATTGGACCACGGTCGACGCGGGACTCAAGCCGACCAGCGGCGCCACCGCGATCATTCGATACGGCGACGTCTCGGCTGGCGAAGTCGGGTCGGTGCCGTTGCCCCTCACCTCGGCTGAACTGGCCGGGCTGCGGACCAACATCGGAGGCGGCTTCTCGGTCGCCACCGACGGCGGCAGCGTGGCCGTCGTGGTCTGGTACCGGCTCAACTCGGGCACCCAGCTCATTCCGTGCGCGACGAACGATGGCTCGCCGATTGCCTGGCGCATCCTGGTCGCCCCCATCGATCAGCCGACCGGTGCCCCCGGCACGTTCAGCTCCATAGCGAGCGGGCAGAGCAAGGTCGCCTTCCGGCCTACTACCGTCGGCGAGGGCTGCGATACCGTGTCGGCTCCGCTCGTTGCGCTAAGCGGAGGTCTGATCGCCTACAACATCGAGGTCCCAACTGCCGGCCACCCACTGGCATCCACGATCATGCTCCACGCGCTGGGAGCCGGGGTGCCGGATCGGCAGATCCACACCTCGGCTATGCCAATCGGACTCGATCTCTCCGGCACGAACGTGGCCTGGGTTGAGTCCGACGGCAGCACTGTGGTGCCTCTCCGGGTGTCCACCGCAGCCCAGCCGGCGCCGGCCGATGTCGACACAATCGACACGACCGGCAGGACCGGCAATTGGACGATGCCAAGGATCAGCCTGGATGGCGATCGCATTGCCTGGGAACGCCCCGCAACCGGAGAGGTCTTGCTGGAATCGATCGGCGGATCGCCGACGCGGATTTCCCCAAGTGGCGTCGCCTGCGTCCTGGGCGGGTCCGACGCAGGCCAGGTTCTCGCTATGTGCTACCCGGGCGACCCGTTCTCTGGGAATGGGAACCTCGTAATCTGGTCTTCGAGCACGGGCCTGCAGCTGGTGCAGGGGTACGCGGCGGGTGTGAACGGCTTCTCGTGGCTGAGTAACGGCTGGGTTGCCACCGAGAGCGGGGGTTGGCCCCCCTCTGACGTTTCCCTATTCCCCCTGAGCGACCTGACGAAGTAGCGCTGCGTAGGTCCGGCTGGCCCGGGTCCACACCGACACGCTCGACGAGAAGCGATCGAGTCCCATGGCCAAGCCGCGAGCGGCTTGTCGAGGATCCGATGACCAGATCGAGGAACGGCGCAGTTGTCGGGTCGCGAAGCGCGTCGAGCGATGAGGTGAGCACGGGCCATCGTTCGGGCGCCCAGGCGCGGAAACCGCATGAAGTCCCGTCCGGCCCGGAGAGGGTGTGGTGCTATTCTCGGCGAGTGACCAGCCCCTCCTTTTCCGCCGGCGGGCCTGCCCGTCCGGACGGGCAGGCCCGCGGTCTCGTCGCCCGCCGTCGGGCATTCGGTTCAATCGCGGACGAGACCTGGGACGCTCTCGTCGACCGGACACCCGCGGCGTCGCCCTTCTCGCGCCATTGCGTGCAGCAGGCTTGGTGGGACGCGTACGGCGCCACGGCCCACGACCAGACGTTGGTCGTCGTGGATGAGGCCGCGCCCGAAGAGATCGTCGCGATCGCGCCGCTGATGCATCGCCACGAGCTGGAGCCGGGGGACGTGGCGGCGAAGACAACGCTCCGCCATCAGGCCGGGACGACTCTCCGGCCGGTGCCCGCCTCCGCGACCGCGGTCTTCTTCGGCGCCTCGTACCACGCCGACTACGCCACGATCCTGGCGGCGCCCGCAGACCTGCCTGGTGCATGCGACGCCGTCGCGGCCGCGCTCGCCGACGAGGATCCCTCGCGCTGGGACGTCCTGGACCTGCGCCGCCTGCGCGCCGGCGACCCCGCCACCGATGCCCTCGTCGCGGCCTTCGAGGCGGTCGCAGCGCGAGCCGGCTGGCTCGTCACGCGCGAGCCGGAGGACGTCTGCCCGATCCTGACGCTGCCGGTCGGCCTCGACTTCGAAGGCTACCTGGGCACTCTCGACAAGAAGGAGCGCCACGAGATCAGACGCAAGATCCGCCGGGCCGAGACGGCGGGGGCGGTCGTCCTCGAACCGTCGGCCGAACCGGCGGCCGACCTGGAGGCCTTCATCGACCTCCATCAGAAGCGCTGGGGAGACGAGGGTCTCTTCCCGGCGACCGAAGGCGGAGCCGCCAGCCGTCGTTTCTTCGAGGACCTGTTCGAGAACTGCGCGCCGTCCGGGATCGTGGAGCTGGACTTCCTGACCGTCGGAGGGCGCCGAATCGCGGCTGGAGTTACCCTTCACGACCGCCAGACCGTTTACTACTACAACGCGGGCGTCGAGCCGGACGCCCGAGATCTATCGCCCGGAGTGGTCATGGTCGCCTGCTACATCCAGCGAGCCATCGAGCTCGGTCGTACCCGCCTCGACTTCATGCGTGGCAACGAACCCTACAAGTACGCCTGGGGCGCGGTCGACGAGCCGATCGAACGGCTGCTCGTGCAGCGCACGACCGGGGGGCGATAGCGATGGGCGCCGAAGAAGGCCTCGTCGAAGGGATCGTCGAGCCCTGTCTCGAGCATCACCAGCGCGAGCCACTCCCGGGTGGGCGGGTGCGGGTCGTGGAGGTCATGGCCACCGGCACCAACGGCGGGGCGCAGGAGCACGTCTTCGCCCTGGCTTCGCGGCTTTGCAGCGACCGTTACGACGTCCGGGTCATCTCGCTCTCGCATGGCAGCAGCGTTCGACGGCTGCAGAAGGCCGGCATCGAAGCGTCGGTGATCGACGAGCCGGACGACCGCCTGGCCGTTCGGGCGCTGGCCGAAGAGCTGGCCGCCTTCGAGCCCGAGGTCGTGCACAACCACATGTATCGGGCCGAGGTGATCGGCACGCTCGCCGCGCTGCACCTGGGCGAGAATGGCTGCCGCCGGCCGGCCGTCATCTCGACCGTGCATTCGAGCCGCGTCCGCTGCGTCGATGACCGCGAGAAGCTCCGCCAGCTCACGCCGCTCATGGACCGGCTGATCGTCGTGTCGCGGGCGATCGAGCGGAAGATCGCCGAAGAGGGACGCAAGGGCGCGCCGGTCAGCCTCATCTACAACGGCGTGGACCTGCAGCGCTACAACCACCAGCAGCCGTGCTGCACTCTGCACGAGGACTACGGGATCGACGCCGAGGCGCCCATCGTCGGCGTCGTGGCGCGCCTGGAGGCGGAGAAGGGCCACCGCACGCTGATCGACGCCTGGCCCGACGTCCTGGCCGCGGTCCCCAGCGCGTGGCTGCTCATCATCGGCGAGGGCTCCGAGCGCGACTCGCTCGAATCACAGGCACAGTCGCTCGGGATCGAGCATCGGGTCGTCTTCACGGGCCGGCGCGAGGACGTCCCGGCGGTCACGGCCGCGCTCGACATCTCCGTTCTGCCCTCCTACCGCGAGGCCCAGGGCCTCAGCGTTCTCGAGGCCATGGCGCTGAGCCGGCCGGTCGTGGCGTCGGCGGTGGGCGGGATCCCGGAGATGATCGAGGACGGCGTCACCGGGCTGCTCGTCCCGCCGCACGATTGCGAGGCGCTGGCGGCGGCGATCGTCCGGTTGCTGACCGACCACCCGTTGGCCGACATGATCGCCCACGCCGGCCACCTCCTGGTCCACGACCGCTTCTGCATCGAGCTGATGATCGAGTCGGTCTCGAGCCTCTACGACGAAGCTGCGCTCAAGATGCGCCAGTCGGAGGGCGTGGCCCGGTAGCCTGACTCGGCCGCGGGTGCGACTCCGCGCGCCAGAATCGCTCGGCCGGCCCGAACCCACCTGCCTCGCCGACCTTTTCGGCGCGCTCGCGAACGGCACGCTCCATCTCGGCTTCGCTTCCGAACAGCCGGCGGATCTGGCTGGAATACGCCCGAATGCCCTTGAGCTTCCGGTCGAGCCAGTCGTCGACCAGGACGTACTCGGGCGTCAGTCCGATCGAGGGCGGGAGGTCGGCCAGCTGGTCGGGCCGCAGATTCTCGAGACCGCGGAAGTCGGACCACCACGCATACGGGAAGTCCTCGTAGAAGACGAGGCGGCAGGTCAGACTCGAGAAGCTGCCCGCGCGCCCGCCGCCCAGCTCGGAGGCCCCGGCGTGGAAGACCTACCGGTGGTCGACGTGCCCGCCGATGCTCAGCGGGACGTACGCGACCTCGGGCTTGACGGTGTGGAGCAGTTCGGCCATGGCGGAGGCCGGCGCGGGATCGTCCGAGCGGGCCTCGCCCATCAGCGCGGCTTCGCCTTCGTAGCCACGAAAGACGGCATCGGGCAATCCCACCCCGACCACCCACGCGTCGAGCGCGGCGGCGTAGGCCCGATCCTCTCGCGCCCGCTCCTCCATCACATCCGTCGGGGAGAGCGTCACGCGGCGCTCGCCGAAGCCCAGGGCCTCGCGCTGGTAGGGCGTCAGCTGCGCCAGCGACCCCGCCCCGCCGTAGAAAGTGGCGATGACGACGTGCTCGTGGCGCGCCCTCAGCCGGGCAACGAGACCTCCGCAAGAGAGTGCCACGTCGTCCGAATGGGGCGACAGGAAGAGGTGCGTGGTGTCGCTCACGGCCGCCCACCCCGGAATCTGCCGAACCAGCGGCCGCGAGAGCGGAGCACGGCTTCCTCCGCGTACGCCTCGGCGCCGACCAGCGGCACGAAGACGCAGCCTCCGAATTGGCGCTCCTCGAAGTCCTCGCCGCGGCGGGTCACGAGTATCAGCTCCTGGGCGCCCAAGGGCCCAACGGGAATCACCAGCCGGCCACCGTCGGCGAGCTGCCCGCGCAGAGTGTCGGGAATCCGGGGGGCGGCGGCGGCGACCAGGATACCCTCGAACGGAGCCTCCGACGAGCGGCCGAGGCTTCCGTCGGCGACTTCGATTCGAACGCGGTCGGTCAGGCTCAGGCCGTCGAGTCGAGCTTGGGCGGTTGCCGCCAGCTCGGCATGGCGCTCGATCGAAACGACAGAGCAGCCGATCCAGGCCAGGATCGCCGCCTGATAGCCCGAGCCGGTGCCGATCTCCAGGACGCGCATTCCCGGGTGCGGCTCGAGCAGCTGGGTCATCAGGCCGACGATGTACGGCTGGCTGATCGTCTGGCCCGAGGCGATCGGCAGGGCGCCGTCGAGATACGCGTCGTCGTCGACCTCCGCGGGCACGAACAGCTCGCGAGGCAGCTCGCCCATGGCGGCGAGGACGCCCTCGTCGCTGATGCCGCGGGCGCGGAGCTGGCGATCGACCATCTCCACGCGCAACTGGCGGGCGCGCTCGGGATCCACGCGTCGAAGATACGCCCTCGTGGGGCGCGCACGCGAGGAGCGCACGCGAGGAGCGAACCGTTGGGGCGGTCTATCTGGCGGGCGTTGTCGACCGGCGTTATCGGCCGGCGCCATCGGCCGGCGGCGAGCGTCGGGCGGGGACTACAACTAGCTGGCGGACGGCGAGGCGCTTGGCGAGGCGGACGGCGAGGCGCTTGGCGAGGCGGACGGCGAGGCGCTTGCCGAGGCGCTCGAGACCGGCGTCGGGGTCGTGAGCGGCGTCGGGGTTGCCGGCGGGGCCGAGTACGTCTGCAGTTGCAGATCCGGAAGCGTTGGGGCGGCACCGGCCGGCACAATGCCTGCGACGTATGAGCCCAGCAAGATCGCGACGAGTCCCATGGCCGCGACAAGGACGAAGATCGCCGAGGCGCGATCGTCGATGTGGACGCGCTCGTGAGTGCCGCGCACAGAGCCCTGCGGATGAGCCGCCTCCTGGGCGGCCGAGCGGCCGAAGCCGAAGCCGAACCGGCGACCCGACGGCTTGCCGGGCTCTACGGGAGCCCCGCCTGCGGCTTCTTCGTTGGACTCGAGCTCGTCGTCGAACTCTTCTTCGCCCGGCATGAATTCGTTGGGCGGGCCCTTTTCAAAGTTGTCCTGGTCCTGCTCCGACATGCCCTGGCTTCACTCCTGTGTTGGTTCGGCACCCCGGGTGCCTGTCGATCGGGTGCGGGGCGCCCGCACGGTGACGGTGGGGCGCAGCCCTCCCGCGGCAGTTTAGCCGGATCGCTCGGTTGTCGCGCGGCGTCGCGACCCGTTTCGGTCCGTATGGGTCAGGCGTCCCGGATGGCGCGGATGCCGAGCCCGGCCAGGGCCGCGACCAGGGTCAGGATGCCGCACGCCGCAAGGACCGCGTGGAGGCCGAAGAGCTGGGCCAGCAGCCCGCTCGTGGCCATGGCGACCGCCAGCGTCGCGTTCACCATCGCCAGCCGGATCGAGATCACCCGCCCGAGCATGCTGGCGGGCGTGCGCTGCTGGAAGATCGTCTGGCTCGGGACGACGAAGACGACGTTCGCCACGCCCACGACCCCCGCGAACACGAGCGCCAGCGCCAGGCTGCCAGTGGCGGCGAGCCCGATGAGCGCCAGGCCCAGGGCGATGAACCCGGCCACGATGCTCCGTCCCTTGGGGATGCGGGTCGCGAGGCCGCCCAGGACGATGCCGCCGCCCAGGAGCCCCGCGCCCATCGCCATTTCGAAGAAGCCGTACGCCGTTGGCGCGTCCGTTCCGCCCAGCGGCAGGGCGGCCACCAGCAGCGGAGAGAGCGCCGTCAACGCCCCGAGTCCGTATTCCGCGATGGAGGCCTGGATCGTGGTCGCGAAGAGAACCGTCTCGGCGCGCAGGAACCGCCAGCCCGAGAGGAGGTCCGCGCGAAGCGACGGAACGACGCCGCCAGCCTCCCCGCCGACCGCCGGAGCGATGCGCGGGATCGCCACCGCCGCCACCAGCAGCGCCGATGCCAGGTAGCTCGCCCCGTCGATCCAGAATGCCACCGAGAGGGCCGACCCAAGGAACGCCACGAAGAGCCCGCCAAGGCCGTAGCCCGCCAGATCGGTGACCGTGTCCGCCACCCACATCGCCGAATTGGCGGTCAGAAGGTCCTCGTCCGGGACCACCTGCGGCAACGCCGCAACGCGGGCCGGCCGGAAGAACGAGGAGGCGATCGCGAGCAGGAAGACCAGCCCAAAGACGATGCCCACGTTCAGAACGGCCGCGGCGGGGATGGCCATCACGAGGCCGGCGCGCAGCAGATCCGAGCCGACCATCACCCATTTGCGATCCCAGCGGTCCACGAGCGCCCCCGCCACCGGGCCGACCAGGACGGTGGGGACGGTCATGGCGGCGAAGATCAGGCCCAGCGCCAGGGGCGACCCGTTGGTGGCGCGCGCCACCAGGAAGACCAGCGCGATCTGGTGGACGCGATCGCCCAGCGAGCTGATGACCTGGCCCAGCCACATCGCCGAGAAGGCGCCGTTGGTGGCCAGCCGAACGTACGGATGGCTGAGCGCCGCCCCCGGAGCGACCGGGAGCGCGACCGAAACCAGGAGCGGCGACCGAACCAGCGCGGCGAAGACGAAGAAGGCCAGGCCCGCGCCCAGGAGGATGTCGCCCACCGAGACGACCGATTGGAGGACCGGCAGCGGGATCGGGATGAGGTCGGCCAGCGGTCCGCCTCGGGCGAAGAAGCCGGCGTCGACCGGCCCGGNNGCCAGGCTGGGCTGCCAGACCGGCATCCAGCCGCCGTTGACCACGATGGCGATCCCGTTGGCGGCTGTCCCCAGGGCCGCGGCCGTCATTCCGGGCAGGGTCCGGTTGACCAGCAGCACGGCCGTAAGCAGCACGTACGCCATCAGAACCAGCCACATCCGGACGTCGCCCGGCACCCCGCCCGCGGCCAGAGCCCAGTCCAGGGCGAAGCGCGCCGTGGCCGCGATGAGCAGCATCGGCCACAGGCGCATCCGAACGTCGAGCAGGTTGTCGAGCCGCCCGCCTGCGGCCAGACCGAGGACGAACCCCAGAAGCACGCCGAGGGCCGGCACCTGCTAGATGGATGAGCCGGAAGGCGTCGCGCCGACCGAGGCCATCGAGCCCGCCACCTGGCCGATCATCGGTACGGCGCGGACTTCCTCACGGCCGGGGTCCGCGAGGTCGCGCGCCCACTTCGTCCGGACGAAGGCGTCGACCACCGCCGGGTCGAACTGGATGCCGCCGAACTTGCGCAGCTCGGCCAGCGCCTGCACGGGCGTGAGCGGCGTCATGCGGTACGGTCGAGCCGCCGTCATCGCCTCGAAGGCGTCGGCGACGTGCAGGATCCGGGCCAGCTTGGGGATCCGGTCGCCGACGAGCCGGTCCGGATAGCCCGATCCGTTGAACCACTCGTGGTGGTGGCGGATGATCGGCAGCTCCGGGGCCAGGTGCGTGACCGGGGCGATGATCTCCGCGCCCAGGACCGGGTGCGCGTTCATCATCGCCCGTTCCTCGCGCGTGAGCCGCGACTCCTTGAGCAGCACCGAGTCCGGCACGCCGATCTTGCCGATGTCGTGGAGCAGGCCGCCCCACTCCAGGACCTCCAGCTCGTCGTCGCTGACCTTCATTACCCGCCCGATGTCCATGGCGATCTCCTGGACCCGGTGGCTGTGGCCGCTGGTGAACTTGTCGCGCTTGTCGACCGCCTCCGCCAGGCTGCGCACTGTTTCGGTGAACATCTCGCGGACTTCCACGAAGCGGCGATAGGCGAGCCTGGTGGTATAGACGGGCACGGCGAACAGCAGCACCGCCCACCATCCCGCGGCTACGTACATCTGCGCCATCAGCCATGCCACCGGGGCCAGGGCCAGCATGTTGAGGTACGCGCCACCGGAAGCGCGCAGTTCCTTGGTTACGGACTCGCCGCCGCGGAGCGAGATGAACGCCGCGGTGACGAGTACGTTTAGCGAGAAATAGATCGCCGCAGCGCCAAAGGTGGCGGCGAAACTGACAACCGCGAGGGAGCGCGAGGGAACAGCCTGGAGGGCAAAGGCGCTCAGAATCGCCGGCGCCATGATCCCGCAGTGATTCGCCGCTACCCCGTACCAGGGCACCTCTCGGCGCAGCTCGCGACGCTGCGTCGTGCCAAGAAGGCCTACCCACGCAGCGGCCGCGGGCCCGCCCAGACTCAGGGCGGCAATCACGGGAGCGAAGGCGACATCCAAGACACTGCCGCCGGGCATCCGCACGGCGAGCGACGAGCCCGCCAGAGTCAGCCCCACCCAGAAGATGACGCCAAGGCCGATCCCGCCGTTGGAGCCATCTATCGAGATCGCCGGCGCCAACGGGAACAACGCAATTGCGCCCGCCAGTAGCAAGCCACTGGCGAGCGCAACAACGGCGATCAAAGCTCCCAGCCGACGGTTCAACGCCATTCCTCGCTCAGGCTCGGCAATCTATCCTAGCCCGGAACCGAAGAGCTATGGGAGAGAGGTACCTAGAACGGTCTGTAACTGGCGCCGCCAGAAAAGGCGGCTAGGAGGCCAGCTCCCAGGACGACGAAGACGGATTCAATGCGACGGCGCATTTCGTTCACCAAGCTCGGGCGTTTCGCTCGGGGGACACGGGAGTCTCCTAACAAGGCATCGACGCACGGCGGGTGGCACTAACTGCTTGGTCCCTGCCCAAGTGCCCGAGTTCGGCTGGGGCCTCGAAGCGTCCTCGCGTCCTCCATCGGGTGGCATCGGGTGATGCCTACCCCGGACTAATGGGGACGTTACGGGAGCCAAAAGTACTGGGTCAATACGCTATCTGGCCTACGCCAACTGGACCGCAGCGGTCAGATCGACTCCAGAGGCGGCGGCTCTACCCCCAACTGCTCACGCATCACGCTCGCATAGTGCGCGTACTGCTCGGCCGCCGCGGCGTTGGCGCCGGTTCGGCGATACAGCCGAAGCAGGCAGAGTTCGATCTGTTCGGCGTCGGGGTCGGCTTGCATGGCAAGTTGAGCCACCGAGAGCGCGCGGTCGAACGCGCCCGCCTTGGTGTCCGCGGTCACCGCCCGCTCGATCCGGTCGAGGAAGCTCGCGTGCAACGTGTCCCGGAAGGCGGAGGCCCAGTCGTCGTAGATGAAGTCGACCGCAAAGCGGCCCGTGTACGACTCCGCGAGCTTGGTGACGAGCTCGGGAGAGGGGTCGCGGCGCATCGAGCCGATGAGCTTGAGGCAGTTGGAACTGCGGCTCTGCACCAGCTCCGAGTCGAGCCAGATCAGGTCCGCGCGGCTGTTGAGGTAACCGGCTGTGACATCGTCGTCCGTGCTCGGCTCGAACACGTGGCGCAGGAAGTAGGAGGTCTGGTTGAGCGAATTGGCCCCCGCCTCCGGCTCCATCTCCGGCCAAAGTGCCTCGACTACCTGCTCCCTCGACGCTGTGAACTGCGGCCGGGTCAGCAGGAAGGTCAGGAGCGACAGAACCTTCTTCCGAATCTCAGTTCCGGGGATGACCCTGTCGCCGACGCGTATCGTGACGCGGCCCAAGTCGTCGACAAATGCCGGCTGGGCGAGGCGTCGCGTCAGAGTCCGCCCGACATCGGGGATTCTCAGGCTCTTCTTCTTGGCAAGCTCTCGTAGTAACTTGACGTCGTCTGCGTCTCCGACGAGGTCCAGTAACTCGGCCGCTCGCCTGATATCTACCGGCCTGCCGGCCTGGCTCGACAACAGCTGCCGCAGGGCCCAGCGCCATCGCTCGGGCCGTTGAGTCGCCTCCTGCCGCACCGTCGCGAGGCACGCCTGGTCCAAGTCCGCGAGGCGCCTAACCACGAGTTCTGCCTGTATCGACAGATAGGCGATGTCGACCTGTTCAAGCGAGCGAATGTGCGCCACCAGCTCGTCGTTGCCCGACACGAGCGCTTGCGTTAGGCGGATGGTCTTCCACCAGAACCAGGCCTGTTGCCGCGCGGCGAAGTCGAGTGCTGTCTCGATGGCGGGTCGCATCGATGTTTGGTCGCAGGCTGCGACCGCGCGGATCTGAAGGTCGAGAGCCATGACGGAGGCTCGAAATCCCGGAGCCAGCGTGGGCGCGTCGATTTCGGACAAAAGCAAGTGCGCTCGTTCCGCGTGTCCCTGGAGGAGTTCCAATCGAGCTGCTACTTGGCGGCAGATCGCGTCTCCAGAACGGCGTCCGTTTCGTGGTGGGACCAACTTGATGATCCGAAGCCCGCGGCCAGGGTCTCCGTACATTGCGTGCAACTCGGCTGCGTCGGCGACGGTCTCAGGATCGCTGCGCACGGCGGGATCCTCCAAAGCGGCCTCGACGTGTGCGATCGCTTCCTGCAGGCATCCATGATGCGCGAGCGCCTCGGCTGTGTTCAGACTCGCCGCATTAGCATCGACGGAACATCCTGCTGAGAGCAAGGACCGTATAGCGGCCTCTCCTGCCTGGATGGCTCCAACGAAGTCGCCCTGAATCCTGAGGACGTACGATAGGTTGACTAGCGTGACCCCCTCGTATCTGCAATGTTTGCGCTGTCGGTTCAGGTCGAGGGTTGCCGAGAGTGCCTCTCGCAAGTGATCGAGACTGCCCGCTTCCGCCGCATGCCATAGCGCCGCGGTTGACTTGGCGATGGCCGCCAGCTCTGGATCGTCGGACCTAGCAAGGACCTGGCTCGCGTCTGCACCTAGCACCAGATCGCCCTGGTGCCACCCAAAGACGAGCATGGTACCCGCAGCAGCCAAGTTCACAGCCGGGTCTGCTTGGAGTCTCGCGCTGAACTGTGCTGCTCGCCGTGCCGCCTGTAGGCCCTCGTCGTAGCGTCCCTGCGAGATGTGGTGCCGGCTGTGGATGATGTCGTACCAGGGGTTCGGGTCGGGGTCCGGGAAGCGGGCGATGAAGTCCTCGGCGGCAGCGAAGTCGCCGGTACCGATGATCGTGGGTACTGACGAGCAGATGACGCGGCGAACTTGGTTCGCGTCCCCGGCCGCGGCCCAGTGGCGCGCCGCCAAACGCCACGATTGAGGCTCTACTGCCGATGCCAGGTTGCGGTGAAGGCTCGTGATCCCGGCCTGTCCCACCTCCGACCCGAGGCGGGCCAGCAGGTAGTCGCGGACCAGTGGGTGCGGTCGCCACGACGCGATCGCACCGGTCCCCCTTGACAGGAGGCCAAGTCGCTGGGCGTGGCCAAGGAGCCGCCGCGCTTCCAGGACGGAAACGGCGGCCGCGACGGCGGCCGTCTCCGGGTCGATCTCCTCGACCAGCGCGACCCGCATGAGAAAAGCACGCAGGCCGGCGTTCAGCTCGCCGACCACCTCTTCCGCAAGGAAGTCGTAGAGGTCGCCTTCGGCACCGGTCAGAGAGTGAATGAAGGCGCGCACTTGGACTGGCGAACGGCCATCCACGGCCGTCTTGACCAGCTGAAGCGAGGCGGCCCAGCCCTCGGTCCGCTCCTGCAAATCGTGGAGAACGTCGAGCTCGAGCGGGTGGTGATACGACTCGCGGAAGAGCCGGCCGGTCTCTGTCTCGTAGAACCGAAGCTCTTCTCTCCCCAATTCGGCGAGGTCGCCACGGGCTCGTAAGGCTGCCGCGGACAAGGTGGGTGTCCGCCTGCTCGCCAGAATCAGGCTGAGCCCCGCGGGTGCCCGGGCGATGAGGCGCTCGACCACCGCCGCGATCGCCGGTACCGCTTCTGCCATATGGAAGTCGTCCAGAACGAGCGCCGAAGGCACTTCGCCAAGGCAATCCATCTCGGCGAGCAGCGTCCGCAGGACCGTCTCTTCGCGAGTCGGTTCGATCGCCGATTCGGACAGCAGAGCCGCCGATCGCTGCAGCAGCCTCGGGTCCACTGCCTGGCAGGCCGCGACAAGGTATCGAATGAAGACGAGGCCGTCGGTGTCGTCTTCGTCCAGCCTGTACCAGAACGTTCGAACCCGCGACCGGCGAAGGAAATCGGCGATCAGGGTCGTCTTGCCGAAGCCTGCTTCGGCGACTACGTAGATGACCCGGCGCTTGGCTCGATCCTCCAGCCAAGCGAAGAGCCGGTCGCGCCGAAACGTCTCCTCGGGCAGCAGCGGGCGCTGCACCTTGCCGCGGCGCAACGGAAAGCTAGGCCGAACGTACTCGGCACCCTCGGCAAACTGATTGCCGGTATCGGGCTCGACGGACACCCGCAACTCCTCTGTCCCCAGCCGACCCCCGGCCGGCGGGCCGTAGGATAGGAAGTCGAACCCGCGGGTGTCAATCGGATGGGCGACGGAGGCTTGCATAGGCGGATCATGGCCGCCCCCGATCACCTGCCGCTTAGCTGCGAATACGCCGCCGCAGCCGTGCTCACCCCGGTGGTTGCTGGACCGCCTTTCCTCGGACGGATGTTCCCCAGCTGCTTGCGCATGGCCGCCAGGATCCCCGCCACCCAGTCCCGCATGTCGCGGTCTCAGAGATGCTGTGCCACGAAGCGGTGGCAGTCGACCGCCAGGTGGATCCCGTCGGCTCAGACCAGCGGGCGACCCTATTCCTCGTATTCGAAGCCGAGCTTGAGCTGGACGCGGTATTCGACGATCTCGCCGCCCTCGACTCGGGCGGTGGACTGGACCACCTCGACGGTTCGGATGTTTCGGACGGTCCTGGACGCGAGGGCCACGGCCTGGCGGGCCGCGTCGCTCCACGAGTGCGGGCTCACGCCGACCATCTCTCGGACGATGATCACGCCCATCGATCTCCTCCGCTTGTGGGGCGAGCCTGGCCGCCCCAGAGTCGAAGTCTAGGCCGGTCCGGCCTCGAAGACTCAGACCGCCTCGGCGTAGCGCTCCGCGGCGTAGCTGACGAAGCGGGTCTGGCTCTTGCGGAACCAGAGCTTGATTTCGCCGGTGGGGCCGTTGCGGTGCTTGGCCAGGCGCAGGTTGACGACCTCGCCGTCCGCGCTCTCCTCTTCGCCGGGCTTGTCCCTCTCGCGCCACAGGAAGAGGACCAGGTCCGCGTCCTGCTCGATGGCGCCGGACTCGCGCAGGTCGCTCAAGCGCGGTTCGCGTGACTCGCGCATCTCCGGCTGGCGGGACAGCTGGGAGAGGGCGATGACCGGCACCTTCAGCTCGCGCGCGAGCGACTTGAGCCCGCGCGAGATCTCCGACACTTCCTGGACGCGGTTGGAGTCGCGGCTGTTGGAGGTGGCCTGCATGAGCTGCAGGTAGTCGACGATCAGCAGGTCCAGCCCGCGTTCGGCCTGAAGGCGGCGGGCCTTGGTGCGCAGCTCCATGGTGCTGATGCTCGGCGTGTCGTCGATGAACATGGGCGCGTCCGAAAGAGACTGCATGGCAGGCGCGATTCGGGCGAAGTCCATCTCCTCCAGGAAGCCCGAGCGCATGCGCTGCGAGTCGATATTCGCCACGCTGGAGAGCAGGCGCTGAATGAGCTGTTCCTTGCTCATCTCCAGGCTGAAGAGGCCGACCGTCTTGCCCTCACGCACGGCGGCGTGCTCAGCGATGTTGAGCGCCAGGCTGCTCTTGCCGACGCTCGGACGGGCCGCCACGATGATCAGGTCGCTCGCCTGGAAGCCCGTCGTCAGCGTGTCCAGGTCGTGGAAGCCCGAGGGGATGCCGACGATCTCGCCGCGATGGGCGTGGAGGTAGTCCAGCCGGTCGTAGGCGTCGTGGAGGAGGGTCCGCAGGGCGCTGAAGCTTTCGCCCGAGCGGCGCTGGCTGACCGCGAAAAGCTCGGCCTCCGATCGATCGATCGACTCCTGAATGTCCGGTCCGTCCTCGTAGCCGATGGCGGCGATCTTGCCGGCGGCCGAGATGAGCCGACGCAAGACTGCCTTGCGCTCGACGATCCGGCCGTACTGGGTGACGTGGACCGCCGTCGGCGTGTCGTTACCGAGGGTGGAGAGGTAGCTGGCCCCGCCCACCGCCTCGAGCTGGCCGTCCCGCTCCAGGGCCTCCGCGACCGTCACGACGTCGATCGGCTCGCGATGCTCGAACAGGCCCAGCATCGCCTCGAAGATGCGGCCGTGGGCCTGGCGGTAGAAGTCCTCCGGGTGCAGGAAGTCGGCCACCTCGATGATCGCGTCGCGATCGATGAGGATCGAGCCGAGCACGGCCTGCTCGGAGTCCAGGTTCTGGGGCGGGAGTCGGTCGATCACGGGCGGCANNCGCCGCCCGGCGGATGAACCAAGAGCCCCAAGGCGGCCGCCGACTATCCCCGAATTCGCGCCCGTGTGGGCGGACTGTGGATAGTCGCTGTGGACGACCCGGCGCGGCCGTGTCGCAGGTGCCTCGCGTCAGTCCAGCCGGCGGATGACCCCGATCAGCTTGCCCTGGATTCGGACGTCCGCGTAGAACATCGGCGGGTATTCCGCGTTGGCCGGCTGCAGGCGGATCCGCCCCGCTTCCTTGAAGAACTGCTTCAAGGTCACGGAGTTCTCCTCCACCTGGGCGACCACGATGTCGCCGTCGCGGGCTGTCTGCTGCGGCCGGATGAGGACGAAGTCCCCGTCCTGGATGTGGGCGTCGATCATGGAGTCGCCGCGGACGCGCAGGACGTAGGCGTCGCCCGAGGGGGCGAGCAGGTCCGGCACCGCCATGCTCTCCGACGCGTCCTGGTAGGCCTCGATGGGGCCGCCGGCGGCGATCTCGCCGACGATCGGCAGGACGTGCGCCTCCGTGGCGGTGGCCTGCGGCACCAGCTCGCCGGAGAGGCCGAGCCGTAGCGCCGCCGTCGGCGTCAGGCGAATCGCGCGCGACTGGGCCGCGCCGCGCTCCAGGTAGCCCTCGCGCTCGAGTACCTGGAGGTGGTGATGGACCGCCGAGGTGGAGGCGAGATCGACGGCAGCCGCGATCTCCCGCACCGACGGCGGATAGCCGCGCGTCCGAAGCGTGGCGGCGATGAAGTCGAGGATCTTGCGTTTGCGTTCGGCGTCGTGCTTGGTCACCGGCGCCTCCTTCCCGGGTGGAGGGTACAGAACGCCCGTTCGATTGTCAAGCGGGCGCACATGTGCGGTGCCGGGGAGGCCGAGTCGATAGGCGACTGCGCACTCGCTCATGTAGAGTCGCCGTGTCGAGACCGTCGCTCCGACCCATAAGGGAGTCGGCACTAACGGCAGGTCCTCGGCAGAGGGAGCCATCTGATCATGATTCGTCCTCGAACTACCGAGAGCCTCGCCTCGCGCAGACTCGGTCCTGTGCGGCTGCGCCACGGGTCTCTCTCTCGGGCGACCTGCCTAGCCATGGGGCTGTTCGTTGTCCTGGTCGCCGGCTGCTCGGGAAGCTCGACGAGTCCGACTCCCGCACCGACTCCCACCGTTTCACCCACGCCGACTCCCATCGCTTCACCCACGCCGACTCGAACGCCCATCCCCACCGCGTCACCCACGCCCGCACTCGGGTTCGGCCCGACCGGCTCGATGACTACCGCTCGCGACCTTCACACCGCGACGCTGCTCTCGGATGGCCGCGTTCTCATCGCCGGAGGCAGAAACGGTTCCGGGTTTCTCGCATCGGCCGAGCTCTACGATCCCACGACCGGCTCGTTCAGCCCGACCGGCCCGATGACAGCTCAACGCGTCGGCCACACCGCGACCGCGCTCGCCGACGGCCGCGTCCTTATCGCTGGGGGCGGCAACGACTCATCTCTCGCCTCGGCCGAGCTTTATGACCCCAAGACCGGCACATTCAGCCCGACCGGCTCGATGGCCGGCGCTCGCGGACTTGGCGCCGCGGCTCTTCTATCCGACGGCCGCGTCCTCGTCGCCGGGGGCTACGACGGATCGGCGGTTCTCGCTTCGGCCGAGCTGTATGACCCCAAGACGGGCTCGTTCAGCCCCACCGGCTCGATGGCCAGCCCTCGCGACTTCTATACCGCGACGGTACTCTCCGATGGCCGCGTTCTCGTCGTCGGAGGTGATGGTGGCTCCGGATATCTCGCCTCGGCCGAGCTGTATGACCCCAAGACGGGCTCGTTCAGCCCCACGGGCTCGATGGCCAGCCCTCGCGCTTACCACACTGCGACAGCGCTCTCAGACGGCCGCGTCCTGATCGTCGGAGGCACAGACGGACCGAACGCTGTTGCCACTGCCGAGCTGTATGACCCCAAGACCGGCACGTTCAGCCCCACCGGCTCGCTCATTGCCACTCGCGCGATCCACACTGCCAACCTTCTCCCCGACGGCCGCGTTCTCATCGCCGGAGGCTGGAACGGCTCGGCGGGTCTGGCATCGGTTGAGTTCTATGACCCCGGGACAGGCTCGTTCAGCCCGGCCGCGTCGATGACGAGCGCTCGCCTCGGCCACGCCGCGACAACGCTCTCCGACGGCCGTGTGCTGGTCACCGGAGGCAAAGACCGCTCGGATACGGTCGATCTCGATTCGGCCGAACTGTTTGGGCGGTCGTCTGGTCCCGCCGTTTCACCTACGCCCTCACCTGGGTCCGGCCCGACCATGTCGCACGTTCGTTCGGAGCACAGCGCGACCCTGCTATCCGACGGCCGCGTCCTCATCGACGGAGGCTGGGACGGATCGACGTATTTCGCCTCGGCGGAGTTGTATGAGCCGAAGACCGGCGCGTTCATCCCGACCGGCTCGATGGCGACCGCTCGTGCCTGGCATACCGCGACCCTGCTATCCGACGGCCGCGTCCTCCTCGCCGGAGGCCTGAATGGGCGGCAGGGCCTCTCGGTCGCCGAACTGTATGTCCCCAAGACCGGCTCGTTCAGTCGAACCGGCTCGATGACTGCCGCACGCGTAGGCGCCACGGCCACCCTGCTCTCGGACGGCCGTGTCCTGATCGCCGGTGGCTGGGACGGCTCGACGTTTCTCGCTTCGGCCGAGCTGTATGACCCCAAGACGGGCTCGTTCAGTCCGACCGGCTCGATGGCCACCGCTCGCGAAGCCCACACCGCCACAGCGCTCCCCGACGGCCGCGTCCTGATCGCCGGAGGCACCAACGACGGATCAACGGAATTCGCCTTGGCCGAGCTGTATGACCCTGCGACTGGCACATTCAGCCCGACCGGCTCGATGATCACTGCCCGCGACGATCAGATTGCCACGCTACTCCCTGACGGCCGCGTCCTCATCGCCGGAGGCAAGAATGGCTCGCAGTATCTCGCCTCCGCAGAGCTGTATGACCCGAAGACCGGCTCGTTCAGCCCGACCGGCTCGATGGCAACCCCTCGCGCCTGGCATACCGCGACCCTCCTCTCCGACGGCCGAGTCCTCATCGCCGGAGGCTGGGATGGCTCGAAGGCTCTCGCCTCGGTCGAGGCATATGACGCCAAGGCAGGCTCGTTCAGCCCGACCGGCTCGCTGGCTGCCGCTCGCGATAGCCACACCGCGACCCTGCTCGCCGACGGCCGTGTTCTCATCGCCGGTGGCCAGACTGACGAGACGTCAGGGTATTTCGCCTCAGCCGAGCTGTATCAGCCGTAGGGCGCGACGCGCTTCCAACGAACCGACCGACCCGGGGTCAACCCAAGGCCGCCCTCCGGGTGTCATTGACGCACGCCAGCCCATGCTAGAGTCGCCCTGTCGGGAGCCGAGCGCTCCGGCCCGGTAACGGAGTCGGCGCTAACGCCAGGTCCCGGGCAGAGGGAGCCATCTGATCATGATCCGTCCTCGAACTACCGAGAGCCTCGCCTCGCGCAGCATCGGTCCTGTGCAGCTGCGCCACGAGTCTCTCTCTCGGGTGACCTGCCTCGCCCTGGGGCTGCTGGTTGTCCTTGTCGCCGGCTGCTCTGGAAGCTCGATCAGTCCGACTCCCACGCCGACTCCCACCGCTTCACCCACGCCGAGTCCGGCAGGTTCACCCACGCCTACGCCCCATTTCAGCGCGACCGGCTCGATGACTACCGCTCGCTCCTCCCATACCGCGACCCTGCTCCCCGACGGCCGCGTCCTGATCGCCGGAGGTACCGACGGATCGACGTCTCTGTCTCTCGCCTCGGCCGAGCTATATGACCCCAAGACGGGCTCGTTCAGTCCGACCGGCTCGATGGCCACCGCTCGCGGAGTGCATACCGCGACCCTGCTCCCCGACGGTCACATCCTCATCGCCGGAGGGAATGACACGACATCCACGGGTCTCGCCTCGGCCGAGCTGTATGACCCCACGACTGGCACATTCAGCCCGACCGGCTCGATGGCCACCGCTCGCGGAGTGCATACCGCGACCCTGCTCCCCGACGGCCGCGTCCTCATCACCGGGGGCGGCGGCGGCTCAGGGTATCTCGCCTCGGCCGAGCTATATGACCCCAAGACGGGCTCGTTCAGTCCGACCGGCTCGATGGCCACCGCTCGCGCACTTCACACCGCAACCGTGCTCTCCGACGGTCGCGTCCTTGTCGCCGGAGGCACCAACGATGGATCAACGGAATTCGCCTCGGCCGAGCTGTATGACCCTGCGACTGGCACCTTCAGCCCGACCGGCTCGATGGCCACCGCTCGCGCCTACCAGACCGCAACCGTGCTCTCCGACGGTCGCGTCCTGATCGCCGGTGGCTACGATGGCAAGCAGTATCTCGCCCCCGCCGAGCTGTATGACCCCAAGACAGGATCGTTCAGCCCGACCGGCTCGATGGCTGCCGCGCGCATCGGCCAGACCGCGACCCTGCTCTCCGACGGTCGCGTCCTCATCGCCGGAGGCAACAACGCGTTGGGCTATCTCGCCTCGGCCGAGCTGTATGACCCCAAGACCGGCTCGTTCAGCCCGGCCGGCTCGATGACTACCGCTCACGCCTATCACACCGCCACGGTGCTCTCCGACGGCCGCGTACTCATCGCCGGAGGCCAGAATGGAACCGATGGGTCCGTGTATCTCGCCTCAGCCGAGATGTACAAGCCGTAAGGCCCGCGCGGCGGCTGGCGCCCGGCAAGCAGCCTGGGTCAGCTCCAGCCGCTATGCGCTGCCGTCAGCGTCCTAAGGGGCCGGATCAGAGTGGGTCAAACGCCGGTCGGTGGAGGACATGCGCGCATCTACGGGCCGCCTTCGAGGGTGTAGGCGACGTAGGCGTCCGGGCCCACGTGAAGCCAGATCCCCATCTCGCAGGTCGCGGCGGGCGGCCGCCAGGGATATGTGGGCCGGAATATCGGCAGGTCGCCAATCGTCGGCTCGAGGACGATCGGCTCGACCGGCGTGCCGCCGTTCGCCGTCTGCTCGAACGCGCGCGCTTCGGCCAAGGTCCACAGCCTCGTGTCCTGATCGGAGTGCCAGAACGTCCTCGAGCACAGGGGAATCGTGCGCGGGATTCCGAATGGCGGATCGATCGGGTCGAACTCGTGGCGGATCCAGAGCCAGCCGCCGGCAGTGCCCAGGACCGCGAACAGCACGACCGCCGGCACGACCCATCGCCACCTCAGGCGCCGCCGTGTCCGCGGCGATTCGTCGTCCATCGTCCTCCTCCTGTGCCGGTCGGTGGACGTTACGGCCGCAGCGTGCCGAAGAAGACCTGCCAGGCGAGGAGCGACTTGGCGATCAGGCTGAAGAGCATGTACGCGCGCTCGCCGTATAGGTAGTCGCGCCAGCGGCCGACCTTCCGGTATTGCAGCACCTGATTGATCGCGAAGACGTTGAAGGCCACGAACAGCGTCACGAAGATGGCGATCACGAAGCCCGGGATGGGCGCCGAGCCGGGCTCGGTGGCGGAGATCAGGATCGTGACGAAGATGACCAGCCACGGGACTGCACCGGCGATGCAGCCGAAGATGTAGTGCTGCCACTGCGGCCGCTCGCGGCCCTCGTTGGCGATCTCCATGCTCCAGCCGAACAGGATCATGGCCGCGTTGACGCCGAAGATGGCGATCAACGTGCCCACTTCCTGGACGCCCGCAAGGGCCGCGATGACCACGATCATCACGCTCGAACTGAACGCGTACTCGACCCAGCGGATCGGGTTCTGGCCGCGGGCCAGATGGGCCTCGTACCAGCGGCGGGCCGGGAAGGCCATGCTGAAGTGGGCGATCGCGCTCATCAGGAAGAAGAGGGCCACGGCGGGCCCGATTGGCAGGTCCCAGATCGCGCGCTGGGCGGTGACAAGGTGGCGCGTGGTCTCGTCGTAGCGCAGGTAGGTGCTCACGACCGGCGAAGTCACCACGGGGCTCTTCGCGAACGACAGAGCCAGGATCGCGGCGAACTGCACGAAATGGAGCACCGCCAGAACGGCGTTCCAGCGAAACAGACCGAAGGAGCGATCGGCGGGGATAGCGGATGCGACAGCGACTGCAGCTGGCTCGGACATCGAAGGCCTCCCAAACTTCGTTCCCTTGCTTGGCGGGTCCAACGATACGTCGCCGCGGCGCTATGTCCAGACAGCTGCGGGCCGTGTGGCGGCTGAGACTCCGCGCTCATCTGATCGCCCTCGGCTCGGCTCGCGCCGGCGTCCCGTCTAGCGGCTCGGCTCGCGGGCGGCGATCTTGCGAAGGGCTTCGCGATGGTCGCTCATGGCTCCATCGTGACGCAGCGGGCGACACGCGCAGATCCGTCCGTCTCGTTATCCACAGTCGCGCCTGATAGACTCACGATTCCCCGGAGCGGACCAGTTGGTTGGGCTGCCCGGCGATCCGAGGACGAACGGTGAGCCTTTTTCGAAAGAGTCGGAAGGTCGGGCGGCATCACCGCAAGGGCGGACTGCTGCGCGCCCTGGGCTGGCTCGCTTTCCTGCCGCTTGCCAGCCGTGGGCCGACTTACGCGCGCCTCATCTGGGCGCTCGCTACGGACAGCCGCGTGTCGCCAAGCCGCAAGGCCGTTCTGGTCGGAGCAGCCGGCTACGTCTTGCTCGGAAGAGACCTGATCTCGGACGACATTCCGGTTCTGGGCAGGCTCGACGACCTGGCTGTGGTTGTCCTGGCGGTCGAAGTATTCCTCGACGGCATCCCCGAGGAGATCCTCGAGGAAAAGCTCGAAGAGCTGGCGATCGACCGCGACGCTTTTCGGCGGGACATGGACCAGGTGCGACGGCTCACGCCCGCGCCCGTGAGGATGATCATCCGTCGGCTGCCCGACGTGCTCGACTCGGCAGGCCGGCTGATCGCCAAAGCAGAGATCGGACCGAAAGTTCGATCGTTCATCACTAAGGAGGATTCGTTCGCGTGAAGGTCATCCTGACCGCCGACGTCGACAAGCTCGGCAAGAGCGGCGAGATGAAGGATGTCGCCGAAGGCTTTGCCCGCAACTTCCTGATTCCGAAGAAGGTCGCCGTGCCCGCCGCCGGGGGCGCCTACCGCGCCTGGCAGCACGACATCGCCAGCCGCGAAGAGAAGCGGCAGCGCGAGCGCGAGGTAGCCGAGATCGCGGCCACCCGCATCGGCAGCACGACGCTGACGATGGGCGTGAAGGTTGGAGAGGGCGGCAAGCTCTATGGCTCGATCACTGCCAAAGACATCGCCGCCGCGCTGGCCCGCCGAGGCATCGCCGTCGATCGCCACAAGGTGGAGCTGCCGGATCCGCTCAGGTCGCTGGGCACGTACAAGGTGGCGATCAAGGTCTACCCGGGCATGACGCCCGAGGTCACGATCGTCGTCGAGCCCAAGGGCTGACGAACCGAGGGCGGGGGGCGGGGGCCGGGGCGGGTAGGGTCGTAGGGCGCCGTAGCGCGGCGGTTTGACGTCGCTTGCGGTCGCGCCGCAGGCTTGGATGTCATCTCGCCCGGTTACGGGTTTTCCCGCCATTCTTCGGCAGTTGCCGGATGGTACTGTTCGGCGAGATCGAAACTGCTCGCCGCGCTGGCTCGCGGCGACGCCCAGTGACAGGCGCCGCGAACGGCGCGACAAGAGTGGGAGGTTGGGCATGGGGGCCGACGGAGGAGCTTCGACGGCAACGGCGACGGCGGCCCTGGTGGCGCACGGGCTGAGCAAGCGTTTCCGAAAGAAGGTTGCGCTCGACTCGGTCGACCTGTCCGTACCTGCCGGGAGCATCACGGCGCTGGTCGGTCCTAACGGAGCAGGCAAGACGACGCTGATCCGAGTCTGCATGGCCTTCGAACGTCCGAACGCCGGCCGGGTCGAAGTCGACGGCGTGGATCCCTGGCGGCACCGCAGCGAAGCTTTGCGGCGGGTCGGCTACGTGCCCCAGACGCCGGCGGTGTATCGCGGCCTGAGCGTCGAAGACCACCTGGCGATGGCCCGCAGCCTCCATTCGGGGTTCGACGCGGACTACGCCCGCCGCCGGCTCGACCAGCTGGGAATCCCGCTCGACCAGCGAGCGGACACGCTCTCCGGCGGTCAGGGCGCGCAGCTCGGGCTGGCTATCGCGCTGGGGACGCGGGCGAAGGTCCTGCTGCTCGACGAGCCGCTCGCCAACCTGGACCCGCTCGCCCGACGCGAGTTCATCCAGGTCCTGCTGGACGCGGTCCGCGCCGAAGGTTCGACTGCCCTGCTCTCCTCGCACATCGTCACTGACGTCGAGGACGCCTGCGATCGGCTGGCGATTCTGGGCGGTGGGAAGGTCAGGCTCGACTGCCCGCTCGAGGAGGCCCGGCGCACTCACCGGCTCACCGACGCCGACTCGCCGCCGCCTGGTGCTACCGCCGTGGGCTCGTTCCTCGGCAAGGGCGGTCAGAAGGTGATGACGCTGTGGCGGCTCGCCGGGGCCGACACCGATGGCGCGGATGGCCAGAGCGCAGCTCCGGAGACCACCAGCCTGGAAGATGTGGTGCTCGGCTACCTCGCCGCGGGGCGAGGCACCGCCGGTCTGCAGCTCAACTGAGGGGACGACGATGATCACCAGGATCTGGCTCACCTTCAAGCAGCACCGCTTCGAGACGCTTGCGATCACGGTCGTCTGTGTCGTGCTTACGGTGGGCGCTCTGATCGAGGCCTATCGCCTCAGTTCATTGAACGTGCCGATCTCGTGCTTCAACGGCTCGTACGAGTTCAGTGGTCTCGGCACGCCGACCTACTCGGCCGGCGCGCACTGCCAGGCCCTGGTCGACTCGTTCATGGGTCTGCAGAACGGCCTGCCCATGAACCTGGTCAGGATCATGCTCCTGCTGGCGCCGCTGCTGGCGGGGATCGTACTGGGCGCGCCGCTGGTTGCTCGCGAGATCGAGCAGGGGACGGCGCCGCTCTCCTGGGCTCTGTCTGGCTCGCGCCGACGCTGGCTTCTGGGCAAGGTGCTGGCAGGAGTCGTCCTGCTGGTACCGCTGATGCTCGCCGTCGGATTGGCCGCCGAAGTGCTCGAGGGTGCCTTGGACCCCGGCGTCGACACTCATGCCGCGTTCCAGAACTACCTGGGCCGCGGTTCCTTCGACGTATTCTGGGCGCTTGCCGCATTCGCCGGGACTGTCACCCTGGGCACGCTCTTCGGTCGGACCATGCCCGCCGTGATCGTCGCGGTCATCGTCTGCCTCTTCGTCAGAGTGGCGTGGGAACCCGGGATGGCTCGAATCGTGCTGCGTCCGATGGCCGTTGAGCGGACGCAAATGCAGGGCCAATTCCAGACCTTCTACGGGGGAGGGAATGGCGTCGTAATCGCACCGATTGCGCCAACTCCTTCGAGCGGGCCGAGCCCTTCCGGTGGTCCCAGCCCTTCGAGCGAGCCGAGCCCTTCGAGCGAGCCGAGCCCTCCCGTCATCGGCTATATGCCGTACTGGGTGCAGACCGACCTGTACTCGTACACGCAAGTGTTCCTCGACGGCAAGCCCTTCTACGGCGACCCGTACACCTTGCCTGGCTACCAGATGCAATTCGATGCCAGTGGCAATCCGATCTATCCGGACCCGTCGACGATGCCCAACTGGGTCGACTACGCGATCCCCGGATCGCAGTACTGGCCGGTCGTGGCCCTGGAGTCGGGGTTCTTGCTGCTGGGATCGCTGGTCTTCGGCGCAGTCGCCCTGCTCTGGGTCGATAGGCGCCGGCCGTACTGAGCCCGCGGCCACCGAGGGGGCGACGATAATCTCCAGGATCCGGCTCACCGTCAAGCAGCATCGCTTCGAGACGATCGCTGTCGTGGTCCTCTGTCTGGGCGTTGCGGCCGCCGCCCTCGTCGAGGCCTACCGCCTGGGCTCCGTTCAGTTCCCGGCCGGATGCGTGACCGGGGGCTACTCAGGCCCGAGCTTCGATCCCTCGGCGCCTCCCACGCCGTGCAACCTGGCGAGCCAGCGCTTCAGTGGCATCGCTTGGAGCTTCGACATGAGCCTCGTGCGCATGTTCGAGCAGATTCTGCCGTTCATCGTCGGCATCACCTTCGGCGCCGTGCTCGTGGCCAAGGAGATCGAAGAAGGGACTGCGCCCCTTTCGTGGGCTCTCGCCGGATCGCGTCGCCGGTGGCTTCTGGGCAAGCTGCTGGCTGTCATCGTTGTGATCGTGCCCCTTCTGCTCATCGCCGGCCTCGCCGCCGACGTCCGCCAGGGAGCGATGGTTCAGGGCGGCAGCGACTCGCACGCTTCCTTCGACTACTACGCCGATCGCGGCGTCTTCTTCGTGCTGTGGGGTCTGGCGGCCCTGTGCGGCACGGTCGCGCTGGGGGCCTTTACGGGGCGGACGATGCCGGCCCTATTCGTGGCGCTGATCGTGTGTGTCTTCGCCCGCGGGCTCTGGGAGCAGGCGTGGAACCAGACCGTCTTGCGCCAGTTCGCCGTGAGGGCCGATCAGGGTGCCGAGAGAGGCGACCTCTCGCTCTACCAGACCAGCGAGCTGTACCTGGATGGGAAACTCTGGGTGGGAGATTTCGACGCCTGGTGGCAGGCACACCAGACCTGTACGGAGGTCAAGCCGGACCCCAGCATCCCCGCCTCTGCCGGCGGCATGGTCTGCCAGCCGACGACCGACGCGACGATGCCGCCTATGCCTGCGACTTACGTGATCCATGGGGATCGGTACTGGCAGATCGTCGCGCTCGAGTCTCCAGTCCTGCTGGGAGGCGCTATCGTCTTCAGCGGCGTGGCGTTGTTCTGGGTGGGGCGGAGGCGTCCTTACTGATCCCGGTCCCTGACCTAGCGAGGCGGCCCCTCTCGCCGCGCCCCGCTCGCCAGGCGCCCACCGCCGCGCCATCATTCGAGCATGACCGCCGGCCGGCTCAGCATCATCCACGTGGATCTCGACGCGTTCTTCGCGGCGGTGGAGCAGCGCGACCGCCCGGAGCTCAGAGGCAAGCCGGTGATCGTCGGTGGCGACCCGCGGTCGCGCGGCGTCGTCAGCACCTGCAGCTACGAGGCGCGCAAGTTCGGCGTGCATTCGGCGATGCCGACGCGGACGGCGCTCTCGCTCTGCCCCGACGGCATCTTCCTGCCGGTCGACGGCGCCAAGTACCAGCGCGTCAGCCGCGAGGTCATGGCCGTGCTGCGCCGCTTCACGCCTGCGGTCGAGCAGGTCTCGATCGACGAGGCTTTCCTCGACGTCGCCGGTTCGGAGGCGCTCTTCGGGCCCGCGCCTGAGATCGCCCGCCGCATCAAGGCGGAGGTCGTGGCGGCGGTGGGGCTCACCGTTTCGGTCGGAGTGGCGACCACCAAGCTCGTCGCGAAAGTGGGCTCGGACCTGCGCAAGCCCGACGGCCTGGTCGTGGTGCAGCCGGGGGAAGAGGCCGCCTTCCTCGCCCCGCTCGAGATCCGCCGGCTGTGGGGGATCGGGCCAAAGACGGCCGATCGACTGCACGGCCTGGGCATTCGAACGATCGGCGAGCTGGCCGCGCTTCCGCCGGGGACACTGACTCGCGCCCTCGGCGACCACGGCGCCACGCTGCACGACCGGGCGCTGGGCATCGATCCGGACCCGGTCGTCGGCGGGGGCGAGACTGCGAAGTCGGTAAGCCACGAGACGACATTCGCGGTCGACGTGACGGATGCGGCCGAGATCGAACGGACGCTGCTGGCCCTGACCGAAGGCGTGTCGGCTCGGCTGAGGTCCGCCGGGATTCGAGCGGGGACGGTGGCAGTCAAGATCCGCGACTCGGAGTTCCGAACCATCACCCGGCAGAAGGCACTGCCGGAGCCGAGCGACCTGACGGACACGATCTGGCGGGCGGCGCTCGAGCTCACCCGGCCGGAGATTCGCGGCAAGAAGATCCGACTCCTCGGCGTCTCGGCGACTCAGCTCGGGCAGCCGGAGCAGATCGGCATGTTCGAGGTCGTGGATGCGAGGCAGCGGCGGGTAGTGGACGCCACGGACGCGGTCCGCCGCCGCTTCGGCGATCGGGCGGTGACGCGCGCGAGCCTGCTCCACCGCGGCCTGCCCTCGCCCTTTGAGCGTGATCCCGCCTCCGCCGTCGAGGGCCGCGTCGGCATCCCGAAGATCGAGGACGAGATCGAGTAGGGCGAGGGCGAGGACGAGGGCGCGAGCGAGGGGTCATGAATCCCCTGTCTGTCAGGCTGAGCTGAGACAACTGGTGCTGGCAGCCGCATCGCGGACCGTGCGGGTCGCCGCAACGAAATCGGTTCAGGGCGTCAGAGCCCAGACGGCCGGCTTTCCGGACAGGTCCCAGGCCACCGGTCGAGCACCCTGGGCCGCTGTCTCGCCGACGGCGGCGACGAGGTCTCCGCGAGTCAGGGCCACGATCTGGCTGAAGGAATGCGGAGTCGGAATGGGGGTTCCGGGCTGGAAGATCATCGGTGCCTGAGCGTAATCGAGGAACTGGATGTCCATCTTTTGGAAGCCGTCCACGATGACGGCGGTGTTCGGGTGATCGGCGGCGTTGGCGAGATCCACGAGTGCGAAGCTGTAGTAGTCGTATCGGTCCGCGACTGGGGCCGTGGAGTAGGCCTGCCAGCTGTTAAGCGCGACTAGCGCCAGGCCCAGCGCTACTGCACCGACCGCGAATCGGGCCGGCCAGACGCCGAGGCGCCGGTGGGTCTGCTCGACCAGCTCCGCGGCGCCGAGCGCGATCATCACCCCGAGCGGCGCCGCCAGGCCGAGCAATCGCAGGAAATGGGGCGAACCGCCCTCCACCGCGAATAGCGCCGGGGCCATGAACGCGGGCAGGCTGCACAGGATCAGGGCGTTAGCAGGGTCGCGGCGTCCCCGCCAGAGTCGGACGAGACCCAGCACCGCTACCAGGGTAAGGGGTATCGACAACAGCGGCAGGCCGGCGACGTCCTGGCGGCCGTTGGGGTCGCCCGTGAACCCGAAGGTGGCGATGGTGCGCACCCAGTGGATCAGCGTGCTGTCGCCCGCAGCGGCCGGGTTCAGGGCACTGACATAGGCAGCGCGGCTGAAGTAGTTATCCGGCATGGTGATCACAACGGCGATCATCGGCGCCGCGACCACGAGGAATGCCGCGACGAACTGCTTGAAGCCGCCGCGCAACCGCTGGAACGTCGCCGGGTCCTTGCGCCATAGCCACCACAGCCACATTGCTATCACGATCGGGAACAGCTTGAGTGGCTGGTAGGTGTAGAGCATCGACAAGGCGATCGTGCCGCCTGCCAGCGCCGCGGTCCGGCGCGATGGCTTGGCAAGCCAGAACAGCAGCGCCAGGAACGCCAGCGCCCCGAAGAAAGGCACGATCGTGTTGCGCTCACCGTTGCGGCTGATGACCACGAGCCACAACGAGCCGGCGGCCCAGGCTGCGGCGGTCAGCCCGATCCAGGTTCCCCAGCGACGGGCCAGGACCCACACTGCCAGGACTCCGGCCACGCCAAAGCCAGCGGCAGTTCCCCGGAGAGTCTCCGCCGTTGCGCCGAAGAAATGGAACACCACGGCCACTACGTAGGCGAAGAGCGCTTCGCGTCCGCCGTCGTTGGTGAACCAGACGAGCCACTCCGGGTGGTAGCCGGGCTCGTGGAGCATGCGCTGGGCGTCCAGCCCCTCAGCGGCTTCGTCCGGGTAAAGGCCTCCGGGCAGGTTCGCCAGATCGGCGAAGCGCAGCACGATGGCCGTGATGATTATCGCGAACATCGCGCCGATGGCTAACAACGCCGCGGTCCGCGCGAACGGGAGAATCGATGCTGCCAGATCTCGTACCGGTGACGACGAAGTCGCCGAAGCTGCATCGACACTATCGATGGGCCGGTTCGGCCTCATGTTTCAGCCCCGCCTACTAGACGTGCGGAATTTGGCGCAGAGTCCTCGGTTGGCCATCGCCGCCCCTTGCGGGGACCCCGATCTTGTCGTGGAAGTACGTTTCGATCCGGTCTGGAAACTCCAGAACGGAGAGAGGGGCAAACACCAGAAACCTCCTCGCCTGACGGCAGCGGCGGCTCGGGACGCCGGAAGTATCACACGCGCAAAACGACGGTCTTGACATCGAACGTCTGTTCGCCTAGTCTCTGGCATGCAATAGAACGTCCGTTCTTCCGCTTCGGTGCCCCGAGCGAACGACGGCCCGCCGAAGCGAAGAGGAGTCCGCGATGGCCATCGTCCGCATGGAACCCGTCCGCGTCCGCGTCCGAGCCGACTGGCTGGACGGTGCCCCACGTGAGATCACCTGGGGTGAAGTTCGGCTGCCGGTGACGCGCCTGACCGCCGTCCGCAGCGAAACATCGGCCTTCCGCGCAGCCGTCGGCCCCCGCACGTTTTTCGAAGTCGAGACCCCGGGAGTCAAGCTGGCGCTCTGCTTCACACATCGATCGCGCCGCTGGACTGTCAATGGGGTGGACGACGAGGTGGGCGTGGCCTGATGGCTCGCCCGGCCTTTTGACACACGGACCAACGGTGGGGGCGGTTTGTTCCCTACAATCGCCACATGGAGCCGAAGCGTACGTCCGTCTCGTTCGCCGATCTCACCATTGGTCAGTTCGTGGAGCGCCTTTGCTCGGCCGAGCCCGTTCCTGGAGGAGGAGCGGCCTCGGCTCTGGCGGCGGCGTTGGGCGCGTCACTTGTCGCGATGGTCGCGGGCCTGTCCGCCGGTCGTCCCAAGTACGCGGTGTATGAGGAGACGTTGTCCCGGGCGGACACCACAGGCAAACAGCTCGCGGCCGAGTTGCTGCGACTTTCCGACAGAGATGCCGAGGCCTACGCCGGCTACGCCGCCGCGCTGAAGCTGCCCCGTGAAACGGACGAGCAGATCGAGGCGCGACGGGCGGCAATTCGCTCGGCGGCGCGAGTGGCGTCGGACGCGCCGTGGGATTGTGTGCGCGCGTGCCTGCGGCTCGCCATAGTCGCGGAGACGCTCGCCGGACGCAGCAACGTGAACGCGTCGAGCGACGTGCTGGTCGCGGCGCTGCTCGCCGAAGCGGGCGCCAGGGGAGCGGCCGAGAACGTGAGGATCAACCTGCCGTCCACCGGTGATGAAGAGTATTCCGAGGCGATGAGCCGCCAGCTCGACGAGATGCTCCACGATATCTCGGCCCTGGCGTCGCAGACCCGCGAGACAGTCCTGTCCGGGGGGCTCCGGGACCCTGAGGCGGAGGCGGACCTGGAGGCGGAGGCGGACCTGGAGGCGGAGGCGGACCTGGAGGCTGAGGCGGAGTGAGCGACCACCGAGACGGGACGCCTGCCATGACCGGCTCGGCCACGCGACCGGCCGCGCCGGCGGCCACCACTGAAACGGCGACCGCGACCGCCATGGCGGCCACAGCAGCGACCGCCGAGGGACCGCGCCTGCTGGCCGGTAGCCCAATTGCGGCCCAGATCCGCGACGGTTTGACCGCCGACTTCGCTGCGTTCAAGGAGCGTTGGGGCTACGTGCCCACGCTGGCCGTCGTCCTCGTCGGCGCGGACGCGCCTTCGGCCGTGTACCTGCAGCAGATCCTTCGAACCTGCCAGAAGGTCGGCGTCGAAGGCCGGCTGGTCGAGATCGGCTCGGACGTCACCTCGAACGCGGTCTGCACGGAGATCGAGCGCCTCAACGCCGATCCGGCCGTGGCCGGGATCATCGTCCAGATGCCGCTCCCGGCCCACATCCCGCTGCGGACCGTGATCGATTCGATCGACCCGGCGAAGGATATCGACGGCATCCACCCCCGCAACGCCGGCCTGCTCTCGCTCGGCTACGACGGCTTCCTGCCGGCGACGGCCCAGGCCGCGGTCGAGATCCTGAAGCGTTCGGGGATCGAGATTGCCGGCAAGCGCGTGATCGTCGTCGGCCGTTCGAACGTGGTCGGCAAGCCCGCGGCGCTGCTGTTTTTGCGCGAGCACGGCACGGTCAGCGTCCTGCACTCCAAGACTCGCGACCTCGGCCGCTACACCCGCGACGCGGAGATCCTTATCGTGGCCGCCGGCAAGCCCGGCCTGGTCACCGGCGAGATGCTCTCGCCCGGGGTCGTGGTCGTCGATGTCGGCATCAACGTCGTCGACGACGGGCAGGGCGGCCAGAAGCTCGTAGGCGACGTGGACTTCGAATCTGCCCGGGACGTAGCCGCCGCCATCACCCCGGTGCCCGGCGGCGTTGGGCCGCTGACCAACGCGCTCCTCTTGAGTCACCTCCTGCGGGCGGCAACGGACCAGGCGGAGCGTGGCGCGGCAACCGCCACGGGCGCTGCCGCGGAGAGTGTCGCGGCAACCGCCACGGGCGCGGACCGATGAGCGCCGCCAGCCCTATGCCCAACAGCCTGGAGATCGCCCGGTCGGTGACCCCGCGGCCGATCATCGAGCTCGCCCGCGAACTCGGCCTGCGCGACGAAGAGGTCGAGCAGTACGGGCCGTACAAGGCCAAGATCAGCCTGGCCGGCATAACCCGCCTGGAGGCGGAAGCGGCGGCGAAGAGCAAGCGCGGCAAGTACATCGTCGTCACGGCCATCACGCCGACCCCGCTCGGCGAGGGCAAGACGACCACCAACATCGGCCTGGTCCAGGGCCTCAACCGGATCGGCCATCGCGCGGCGGTCTGCATCCGCCAGCCTTCGCTCGGGCCCGTCTTCGGGATCAAGGGCGGCGCCGCGGGCGGCGGCTACAGCCAGGTGATTCCGATGGAGGACTTCAACCTCCACCTCACCGGCGACAACCACGCCGTCGGGGCGGCCCACAACCTGCTCGCCGCCTTCGTCGACAACTCGCTCATGCACGGCAACCCGCTCGGCATCGATCCGCTGGGCGTGGTCTGGCCGCGCGTCGTCGACATCTCCGACCGGGCGGTCCGGCGGGCCATCGTCGGCCTGGGCGGCCGTGAGAACGGCTACCCGCGCGAGACCGAATGGCAGATCACCGTCGCCAGCGAAGTCATGGCGGTCCTGGCGCTCACCTCGGACCTGCAGGACCTCCGCCGGCGGCTCGGCCGGATGATCGTCGCGACCACCTTCGACGGTCGCCGCATAACCGCCGAAGACCTCAAGTGCGCCGGCTCGATGACCGTCCTGCTGCTCGACGCGATCAAGCCAAACCTGCTCCAGACTCTCGAAGGCGGCCCGGCCTTCGTCCACTGCGGCCCGTTCGCCAACATCGCGCACGGCAACAACAGTGTCCTGGCCGATCGCCTGGCGCTGGCGACGTGCGATATCGCCTGCACGGAAGCCGGTTTCGGGGCCGACATGGGCGCCGAGAAGTTCTTCGACATCAAGTGCCGCCAGAGCGGCCTGCGGCCCGACGCGGCGGTGATGGTGGCCACGATCCGCGCCCTCAAGATGCACGGCGGCGTCGGCCGAATCGTCGCCGGCAAGCCGCTGGACCCGGCTCTCGCCGTGGAGAACGTCGAGGCGGTCCGGAAAGGCTCGGCCAACCTGGCCGCCCAGATCGAGAATGTGCGCGTCTTCAACGTCCCGGTGGTGGTGGCGGTCAACCACTTCCCCGGCGACACGGATGCAGAGGTGGCCGCGATCCGGGAAGTGGCGATGGCCGCCGGCGCGCGCGACGTGGTGGTGAGCCGCCACTTCGCCGAGGGCGGGGCCGGGGCCGAGGACCTGGCTCGGGCCGTCTGGTCGGCGGCGGAAGAGGGAGCGCCGGACTTCCGGCTGCTCTACCCGGACGACCTCCCGCTCCGCGAGAAGATCGAGACGATCGCGGTGCGGATTTACGGCGCCCGCGGCGTCGACGAGCTGCCGGCGGCGACCAGGGCGCTGAAGCTGTACGAGGACCTGGGTTTCGGCAACCTGCCGGTCTGCATGGCCAAGACGCACCTCTCGCTCAGCCACGACCCGTCGCTAAAGGGTCGGCCGACGGGCTTCCGCGTTCCCATCCGCGAGGTCCGTCTCTCGGCCGGCGCCGGTTTCGTCACGCCGCTCCTGGGCGAGATGCGCACGATGCCGGGGCTGCCCTCGCACCCCGCCGGCGAGTCGATCGACATCGACGCCGACGGCAACATCGTCGGCCTGTTCTAGGCGCGGACTGAGGCCGGAGGCGCGACGCGGCGATGCTCACCCTGATCCTCACCCGCCACGGCCAGGCCGCCGCGGGCGACGTCATGCTCGGCGGGCAGCTGGACTTGCCATTGACCGCGGAAGGTCGAACCCAGGCGGAGGCGCTGGCGCGCCGGCTGTCGGGCGTCCGAATCGACCGCATCGTCTCGAGCCCGATGCTTCGCGCCCTCGAGACGGCCCAGACGATCGCGACCGGTCGACCTGTCGAGCTGGATCAGCGGCTGCACGAGCTCGACTACGGCCGGTGGGAGAGCCTCACCTACGCGGAGATCGACGCCCGAGATCCGGAGTTGCGGGCTCGCTGGGAGCACGATCCGGCGGCGACGCACTCGCCCGGCGGTGAATCCGGGGATGACGTCGCGGTCCGGGCGCTCAGCTTCCTGGTCGATCTGCTGGCGGCCGAAGACGGAGGACCGAACGGCACGCCCGGCGGCCGGCATTCGCCCGACCCCGGAGGGTCGCGCGGCGCCATCTCCGAATCCCAGGCCGAGGCCGAAGGTGAGCGTCGGGTCCTGGTCGTCGCCCACGGAACCTACAACCGCATCCTGTTGTGCGTGGCGCTTGGGATCCCCGTCCGCGACTACCGGCGCCGCTTCATCCAGGACCGAACGAACCTGACGGTCCTGCGCTACGAGCGCGGCGAGGGCCCCGACGAAGCCCAGCTGGTGCTAGCCAACGACGTCAGCCACCTCCGCCGCCCCGGTGAGGCGCCCTGGGGCTAGGTCGTGCGCGGGGCGGGGGAGGGCGCGTGCGCGTCGGACGCGGCGCTCCTCGAGAAGGTCGAGGGCGATCGAGATCGGGGCAATGAGGACGACCACGCTCAGGAAGTACAGGGCGGGGATCGCAATGACGGCCCCACTGGCACGGCCCAGGCGCGTGCGCGTGGCGACGAGGACCAGCGCAACCGGCAACCGGACGAGGAACGGGATCGGCACCAGGGGGCCGACCGGATCGTTCCAGGCCCGCCCCATCTGGCCGAGCCACTCCGGCCAGAGCCACCACCACGGGATGGTGATCGCCAGGCCCAGCAGGATCCAGAGCGCGAATGGACGCCACTGCCGCGGATCTACGGCCAGAACGGGCGAGAACTTGGCGAACGTCATCGCCGCAGGCAGCGCGGTCCGACCCTCCCGCACGGCCGCGACGATCGCCGCGGCCACGATCAGGTTGACGTTGCCTAGGACGATCTCGTACGCGATTGGGAAGATCCACAGCATGTAGCCGACGCGGCGCCAGTTCCCCGCCACGTACCAGATCGCGGCGACGTTGGCGGCGTTGAACAACCACCACTCCAGCGTGAGGGGCAGTCGCGACAGGGCTGCCAGCATGACCGTGAACGGCGGCGAGTAGAAGTAGGGCGGGAAGTCGTAGTTGTAGACCGGTTGGCCTGTCCAGAGGGCGTTGCCGGCCGAGTGGTAGACGTCGCGCACGTCGCCGCCGCCCGGCACCAACCATCCGGTGGCGCCGAGCCCGATCAACAGCAGGCCCATGAACAGGTAGCCCCCGGCCGAGACCCCGAAGCTCAGCAGCTCGAGCCACCGAGGCGCGGGCACCTCGTCGCCGGTCGGTGGGTGCTGGCGCCTGAAGCGATGCGTTGGCCCGTCCTCCTCTGTGCGTCGCCCATTCTAGGTAGCGCAGTGCCTCAGGGAAACGGCTGTCCGGCGTGTCGAGTCCGGTGGTGGCAGACTGACGCCAGGGGACGGGGCAGTTCAGCGGTGCAATGGAGGCCCAGTCGGGGTGTTTCGGGCAGCGACGGTATACGTCATCCTCTTCGCCGCGGTCGGCGCGTATTCGCCGTTTCTACAGCAGTACTACCAGAGCCTCGGGATCCCGATCGGCGAGATCGGGCTGCTGGCGGCTTTCACCTCGGCCATGGCGTTGATTTCGGCGCCGATGTGGGGTGCGATCCACGACCACCTCCCCGGGTCGCGGCTGCTCATCCCGTTCGCTGCCTCCGTCGCCGCCCTGGGCGGCCTGGGGCTCGCAACCGCCGGCGCGACGCCGCTCATCGTCGTGGCGGCCGCCGCCTTCGCGATCGGCATGTCCGGCACCAGTCCGATGATGGACGTCCGCGTGCTGTCGATCGTGGGCGCCGACCGAACCCGCTACGGCTGGATTCGAGCCTGCGGGTCAGCCAGCTTCATGGTTTGCGCGCCGGTGGTCGGCCTGCTGATCGACCGCAACGGAATGCGCTCGATCTTCTGGGTGATGATCCCGGCCCTGATCGCGGCCGGTGTGGCCGCGGTAGCGCTCCCGCCAAGGCAGGATGCCATTCGGCCGCCCAGCCTGAGACGCGCCCCCGGCACCGTCCTTCGGCACCGTCCGATCGCCCTCTTCCTCGTCGGCTCGCTGGTCGCTTGGACCGCCGCCTCGTCCCAGAACTCGTTCTTCTCGATCTACCTCGAGCAGCTCGGAGCGCCCGGCAGTGTGATCGGTTGGACATGGGCGATCGCCGCCGCCCTGGAGATCCCGGTCATGTTCCTCTTCCCGTGGCTGGCGCGGCGCTTCGGCGTCGAGAAGCTGATCGTGGCGGGGGCGATCATCATGCTTTCGCGACAGATCGCGAACGTGGCGTTCACGACGCCGGGCCCGCTCCTCGTCTGCTCGCTGGTCCAGGGCGCGGGCTATGCGCTGCTGCTGATCGGCGGCGTGACCTTCGTCTCGCGCCAGGCACCCAGGGGGACCGCGGCTACGGCCCAGGGGATTCTCAGTGGCGTGACCGTGAGCCTGGCCGCCATCCTGGGTTCTGGCCTGGGCGGCCAGCTGGCGGGGCTGCTGACGATCCGCGGGCTATACGCGGTCTCGGTCTGTCTGGGTGCGGTGGCGGTCGTCCTGATCGCGGTGGCCGTCCTGCCGGTCGCGACAGGTGGAGACTCGGGCGAGTCCGGCGGGCCGCCCGGCGAGCCGGCGGCGTCCGATCGACGACGAGCCGAAGGCCAGCCGATCCTCCCGCAGCCAGTTCTGGAGGCAGCCGATAACCGCTGAGGCGAAGCCCGGCGTGGCAGCCGCTATCAGGGCAGCCTTCGGTCACCCGCCGGCGCGGTGGCGATCGTCACCGAGGAGCTGTGGCTGATGCCGCGTGCCTTCGGTTGGCCGCGCTCGTCGCGCGTTCGGCCGCGTGCCTTCGGTTGGCCGCGCTCGTCGCGCGTTCGGCCGCGTGCCTTCGGTCGGCCGCGCTCGTCGCGCCTTCGGTCGGCCGCCCGCCCCTCGCCGCGCTCGTCGCGCGTTCGGTCGGCCGCGCTCGTCGCGCCTTCGGTCGGCCACCGGCGCGAAACCTGCCAATTGCTAACCCGGGTAGCAGCCGGCGAGATCGCCACCGGCCAAGGTGCCTCGCGCGGCTCGCCGCACCGTCTCGACGGCCGCCCCTGAGCGTGGAATCGGGGCCTTAAGTCGCCATGAGCCGGCTGAAGACAGGTTCGCGCCAGGCAGGACCGCGCCACGTGCTACCCCCATTTGCATTTGGCAGGAAAGGCCCGGGTCAAGCCCGGATCGGCGCGCGGCGCCGGAGCCCGGTTTGGGGCGTGGCGGCGTGGCGGCGGAGCCAGGTTTTCCCCAACACGCCTGGACGTAGTGCTGTGCGACGAAGGTCGGACCTCGACCGCTCGGATACGCCCGGGCGCGAGGTAGACGCGGGTGGACGACCCAAGTTCGCCCCGAATCCAGCCCGAATCGGGCCGAGTCGGCTGCTCTCGTGGCCTCCAGGCCAGTTATCGAGGGCCGACAGCACCGGGTGCTGCCCGATCCTCCC
>PLLE01000029.1:18076-74139 GCA_003141245.1 Chloroflexota bacterium | reverse complement strand
GAAGCCTTCGCGGCCGAAGCCGGAGCCTTCGCGGCCGACGCCGAAGCCTTCGCGGCCGAAGCCGGCAGAGCCCCCAGCTCGTTCGGCTTGAGCACCCTCGAAGCAACCGCAACCAGCCGGAAGCCGTCGGCCGACGCCTCGTCGACCAGCTTCGCTAGCCGATCGTGCTCGGCCTTGCGGATCGGCCGCGCCGTGTGATCCTCGCGAACGGTCGTCGCGCAGGCGACGATCGCCTCGGGCGCCCCTTTCGTCACGAGAATGGGCGGCTCGCTGCCGCGCTGAACGATCACGCTCAGCATCCGCCGGTTGAAGTCGTAGGGCAGCTCGGCGAGCTTCCGATAGGCGCTCAGGTCGGCCGGCTTGGGCGCGCGGGCCAGGACCGCGGTGTCGAGTGGGTTCTGGAAGCTCGACTCGAAGTGGCTGTTGAGATAAGCGAGCTCGAGGGCGTGCGACGCCTCACCGGCGTCGTCCTTGTCGATCCCGACGGCCTTCACCAGCTCGAGCTTGCCCAACGTCAGGGTGCCTGTCTTGTCGGTGCACAGGACCGTGACGCTGCCGAGGTTCTGGATGGCCGGCAGGCGCTTGACGAGGACGCCGTGTGCGGTCAGGGCGCGCGCCCCGCGGGTCAGATTGAGGGTGACGATCGCCGGCAACAGCTCGGGCGTCAGGCCGACCGCCAGGGCGATGGCGAAGAGGAGCGCCTCGAAGAGCGGCCGGTTCAGAGCCACGTTCACGGCGAAGACGCCGACGACGAGGATCAGCGTGACCCGGCCGATCAACATGCCGAAGGCGCGGACGCCGTGCTGGAAGTCGGTCTCGGGGGCCCGCTCGGCGAGCCGGTGGGCAATCGCCCCATAGCTCGTCTTTGCGCCGGTGGCGGTGACCTCGGCCAGCCCGGTGCCGCTCACGACGCTCGTCCCGAAGAAGGCCAGCCCGGCCCGATCCTCGTCCTTTCCTGGATCGAGATCGCCCGGGCGCGGGTTCTTGAGGGCCGCGGCCGACTCGCCGGTGAGCGACGACTCGTCCACGAACAGGTGGTTCCCCTCCAGCAGACGGGCGTCCGCAGGAACGATGTCGCCGGCGCCGAGGACCACCACGTCGCCGCGGACGACGTCGCGGATCAGGATCTCCTGCTTCTTCCCGTCTCTGACCACGGTGGCGCGCAGTGCCAGGCGAGCCTGGAGAGCGGCCACGGCGGCCTCGGAGCGGGCCTCCTGGACGAATCCCAGGAGAGCGCTCATGGCCACGATCGTGAGGATGATCCCCGCCTCCACCCGATCGCCGACGGCGAGGCTGACCACGCTGGCGGCGACGAGGATCAGGACCAGCGGACTCGCGAACTGGCTCACGAGCACGGTCAGCGGTCCGCGGCGGCCCTCGCCGCCGAGGGCGTTTGGGCCGTCCTGGCGAAGTCGTTGGGCCGCCTCGGCCGAGGTCAGACCGGTGGGCGCGGGCGAGCCGACCGGCGCGGGCGAGTCGGAGCTCGGCGCGGGCGAGTCGGAGCTCGGCGCGGAGCCAGACCCAGTTGGAGCCGGCGATGGCGTCATGGAGGCCCATGCTAGCCGTTCGGTCGAAAACGAGAACAAACGCCGGCGGCCTGACACCGGATGTCAGGTATCAGGCCGTACTCTCCCACCCGTTGGGTATTCCACGAGGAGGCACCCGATGGTTATGGAGATTGCCTACTGCGGACTCGATTGCGGCGCCTGCCCCGCCTTCCACGCCGTGGAGCGACTCACGGTGGAGGAGCGGCAAGCGGTCGCGGACAACTGGAGCAAGGAGTTCGGCGGCACGCACACCGTCGCCGACATCGACTGCGCCGGCTGCACGCACGAAGGTCACCACGCCCCGTACTGCGAGAGCGACTGCGATATCCGCAAGTGCGGAGCGGAGAAGTCCGTGCCGACATGCGCCGCGTGCGCGGACTACGGCTGCGACAAGCTGGCGGGCTTCCTGGCCAACGTCCCGGACGCGAAGGCGAACCTGGAGGCTCGACGTCCCGCCTGACCTCGGCAAACCTACGCTCAGGGTCTCGATTTCATCCACAAGTTAGGAACAGGAACGTGCGCAATGGGCGTGCGGAGCGGCGCGGTTTTTGCCACCCTTCTCCCACACCCGGGCAGCTCGCGGGGAGGCTCGTCACGCCCGGGGGAGGAGAGTCCATAGGGTATCTGGGTAGGAGGTCGCGCATGGCTGCCGCCATCGAGTATGTCCGGGGCATGTTCCAGTGGACCGTCAAACGGGAGGGCATTATCGCCCCGGATGAGCGGCCGCCGGCCGTTCAATCGGTGGCTCTGGGCGTCCAGCACATCTTCGCCATGTTCGGGGCGACCGTGCTCGCGCCGGTCATCATGGGCTTCAACCCGAACACCGCGATCTTCTTCTCGGGCATCGGCACGCTAATCTTCTTCATCGCGGTGCGCGGCCGAGTTCCGAGCTACCTCGGCTCGAGCTTCTCGTTCATCGCCGTGGTCGTGATGGCAACCGGCTACGCAGGCACAGGACCGAACGCCAACATCGCTGTGGCCCTGGGCGGCATCATCGCCTGCGGCGCGGTGTATGCCCTGGTCGGTCTCATCGTCATGGCGGTCGGCTACAAGTGGGTCGAGTTCCTGATGCCGCCGGTCGTGACCGGTGCGGTCGTTGCGGTCATCGGACTCAACCTCGCTCCCGCCGCCATCAACTACATGAAGGGCTACGCTGCGGTCGCCGACAACTTCGGCATCCTCGTCGGCCTGATCACCGCCCTCGCAGTCGCGCTTGTCGCGGTGTACGCGCCCGGCTCGCTGCGCCGACTGCCGATCCTCGTCGGCGGCGTCTTCGGCTATCTCCTCTATTGGGTGCTGTCCAACGTTCTCAACCTCGGCGGCACGCACATCGACTTCAACGCGATCACCAGCGCGCCGCTGCTCGGCTGGCCCGCCCTGACCGCTCCGAAGTTCGACAGCCATGCGATTACGCTGATCGTCCCGGTGGCCATCGTTCTGGTGGCCGAGAACCTCGGCCACGTCAAGGCCGTCGCCGCGATGACCGGCCGCGACATGGATCCCTACATCGGCCGCGCGTTCCTGGCCGACGGTGTCGCGACCATGGTCTCCGGTTCCGGCGGCGGCACCGGCGTCACGACCTACGCCGAGAACATCGGTGTCATGGCCGTGACCAAGATCTACTCCAGCCTGGTCTTCGTGATCGCCGCGATCGTGGCCATCCTCCTCGGCTTCTCGCCGATGTTCGGAGCCCTCGTGCTGTCGATCCCGCAGCCGGTACTCGGCGGCATGGCCGTCATCCTCTTCGGCCTGATCGCGACGACCGGTATCCGGATCTGCGTCGAGAACAAGGTCGATTTCACCGACAACAAGAACTTCATCACGATGGCGGTAGCCCTCACGCTGGGCGCGGGCAACCTGGCCATCACTTCCGGCGACTTCTCGATGGGCGGCATCGGCACCGCGTGCATCGCCGCAATCCTCGTCTACCAGATCCTCAACAAGTTCGGGATGGGCAAGAAGGCGGACGCGCAGATCGCCTGACCCAGGTTCACCCGCAGAAACGAAGCGGGCGGCCCCGACTTTCGCGCAAGCGAATGCCGCAAGGCCGCCCGCTTCGCATGTTCGCCGATCCCGCCGGCGGCCCTCGGCGGGTCGAAGCTTGGGCGCGATGGAACCGACCGGCCGCCGAACGCGTCGTCCGGTCATGCGACCGGCGAGCTTGCCGGCCAGCCGGGCACATGTGACGGGGGTATGAGATGGCGCAGTCGCGCGACTCCAGCCGGCTTCGCGTGATTCAAACCTCCAGGCGGCGGTGCGCTAGATTCCTTGCCGCGCTGTCGGCTATCTCCCTCGCCGCGGCCGCCTGTGCCGCCACGCCGACGCACCCCACCCCGGCAGGCACCGTCGTGAGCACGCCTTTATCCAGCGCCCCGCCGACGTATTGCGTCGGGAGTCACGTCTGGCCGCCGCACAGCTATCCACCGCCACCGGCCGGCTTGACCGCCGAATCCATCAACATGCGTGTCGTGCGACTGGTCAATTCGACGGGACGCGACTACTGGTATCGCATCTCGATGTGGCAGGACCAGGACTGCGCCGGGCAGTTCGTCGCTGACTTCGGGTTCCTCGAATCCGAGATGGTGCGCGGGCCGCTGCCGAAGCACTCCCAGGTGGACGTGGACGCCGGATCCTCGGGCAGCGACGTCGAGCTGGTGAGAATGGGCGTCGGTTTCTGGGACCACCGCTGTGGCGAAGCGTGCTCGTCTCCACCCATGGGGTTCCTGACGGTGCCCCAGTCGACTATCGACCCGGGCTCTACCTGAGCCCGGGTCCTCGACAACTCGGCCGATCCCCTACCCCGCGCGGCCTGTCCCGAACTGGCGATCGCCGGCGTCGCCGAGGCCCGGCATGATGTAGCCGTGTTCGTTGAGCTGCCGGTCCACCGCCGCGCAGTAGATCTCGACGTCGGGATGGGCGGCGGTGACGGCATCGACGCCCTCCGGCGCCACGATCAAGTTGACGAGCTTGATCCGCGTCGCGCCCCAGCGCTTGAGGACCTCGATAGCGGCCGTTGCGGAGCCGCCGGTCGCGAGCATCGGATCCAGGATCAGGCACAGGTCCACCGTCGCCGAGTCGGGCAGCTTGTTGTAGTACTCGACCGGTCGGAGGGTTCGCTCGTCGCGGAAGAGGCCCAGATGCCAGACCTCGGCCGTCGGCATCAACTCCAGCATGGCGTCGACCATGCCCAGGCCGGCTCGCAGGATCGGCACCAGGCCGATGCGTACGCCCAACTCGTGGGCGTCGGTCGTCTCGATGGGCGTGGTCACGGAGAGCGGGCGGACCTCGACGTCGGCCAGGGCCTCGTAGCCGAGCAGCCACGACAGCTCGCGAACGACTTCGCGGAACTTCTTGGGCTCGGTCTTCTCGTCGCGCAGGATCCGCAGCTTGTGAAGGATCGCGGGATGCCGCGAGACGTGAAGCGTCGGCCAGGCGGCGTCACGGACCGGCAACGGAGACGGATCGGGCACTAGATGTCTCCTCCTGATTCGAACCTGGACGCTGTTGGGGCAATCCTACGAGTCCGCCGCCAGGAGCGCCGGCCGCTTGCGTCTGGACGCGGCTCGGCCGGGTCGCGCGGTTCGGGCGGCCGGCGGCCGGCGGGGGCGCGCGGCCGGCGGCGGGGGCGGCCGATTTCCGGCGTTTACGCCTACCAGGCGTAGATGACGGCAGAAGAGCCGACTTTCGATCGCTTACGCCCATCAGGCGTACGTTGGCGGGTAGGGGCACGCGGCACTGGCGCGGGCACGCGGCGAAGAGTGGGCCGACGCCGGCCCGGAGTTCAGCCGACCGGAGCCGAGGGTCGACCGAGGGGTCGCGGCAGGCGCCCAATTTCGGCTGCCAGCTCCGTTCGGCCACGGGCGACCACCGCTCGCAGCTCAGTCCACGATCGCGCCCCCAGCAGCGGCAGCGTGGCCAGCATGATGCTGAGGCCGCCGTACCAGAGCGCCGGCAGGGCCAGCATGACCCCGACCGGCACGACCCAGCGCCGGTTCGTTCGCGCTCCCCATACGAGCAGCAGGACGGCTGCCGGGAGGCGGACCGCGAACGGGATCGGCACGGCCGCCCAGGTCCCGTCCTTCCCGGCGTTCGCGGAGAGCACATCCAGCCAGCGTCGCCAGGCGTCGGGCTGAATTGCGGCCGAGAAGGCAACCACGACGACGGTCGCGGCCAGGGCGATGGCCAGCGAGCGCCACTCGCGGCGGACGGCGAACCAGAGCAGGCCGAGTCCGGGGGTGACCTTGGTCAGGAGCACGAAGCTCCAGGTCGCCGGCCAGCGGAAGCCCAGCACCACGGCGACCGCGATGAGCATCTCGATGTTGCCGCCCCAAATCTCCATCAGGCCGAAGAAGGCCAGACCGAGAAGGATCAACCGCGGTCCGGTGAGGTAGACCATCGAGGCCATGAGGATCGCCGCCCAGATAGCCATGAAAGCCTGCCAGGGCAGGAGCCGGATGGGCTGCAGGATCTGCAGGAAGATCGGCGAGTACGGGTAGGCGATCTGGTCGGTCCACGTCGAATGGAGGTACGGGTTGGCGAGGTCGGGCGCCCAGTAGCAGCGGGCGTCCATGCCCGAACCTGCCAGCCGGCCCCACGGCTCCGCGAAGTAGACGATGCCGAGCCAGGCGGCGGCGAGGGCGAGCAGGCCGGCGATGACGACGATGGGCACGGGGCGCCCGCCGAGCGCGACCGTACGCTCGCTGGATGTGCTCAGTTCGTCTCCTCCACGCGAACTCCCGACCCGCGGGCCATGCTAGCACCGGGGGCCGCGGGCAAGGAGTCGACAGGGCAAGGAGTCAACGCCTCTGGGAGCGCGGCTACTCTTCGGCGGCCCGGTGGTAGACGCCGGCGACCCGAACCATCACGGCTTCCCGCAGGAGAGACGCCAGGGCGGCGGCGCAGTCGGGAGCCTCCGGATCGGAGTCCATGTCGGCCCAGAAGACGTACTCCCATCGAACGCCTCGGCTGGGCCTCGATTCCAGGCGCGAGAGGTTGATCTTGCGCTCGGCGAAGCAGCCCAGGCAGCGGTACAGGCTGCCGGGCACGTTGCGGACCGCCCAGACCAGGGTCGTCTTCATCGGACCGGCGAGCATCGTCTCGGTGAGCCACGCGTCCGGCACAGGATCGCGCGTGAGGACGGCGAAGCGGGTCCGATTCCCGGCGCCGGTCTGGATGTCGTTGGCGATGACCTCGAGGCCGTACAGTGGCGCCACTCTCGCGGAGGCCACCGCCGCCGCGCCCATCTCGGCCTTGTCGGCGATCGACTTGGCCGCGCCCGCGGTGTTGTAGCTGGTCATGACCGACCACGGCCGCGAACGCAGGAATTCGTCCGCCTGGTCGAGCGCCTGGGCGATGCTGTAGACACGCTCGATCTGGTCGAGCGTCTGGCCGGGCATCGCCAGCAGTGCCAGGTGGACGGGCACCGTCACCTCGGCCGCGATCCTGATCTCGTCGAACTTGAAGAGCAGGTCGTAGATCTCGCGAACCGACCCACCGGCCGAACGCTCGATCGGGACGACGCCGGCATCTGCCGTCCCACCGTTGACAGCCTCGAAGACGCCGCGCCACGTGGGCAGCGCTACGGCTTCCGGGGCCACGAAGGCGGAGAGGACGCCCTCCTCGCTGAAGGCACCGGGCTCTCCCTGGAAGGCGACGCGCGGCGAGCGGACGGATGCCACGGCCGCGCTGACCGAGGCGCCCGCCGCCGCGCCTGATCCAGATGAATCGGACCTCGGCGAACGGCCGGACGCTGGCGTCGCCATTGGATCCTCCGTCGGGCTAGTGGGGGCGCTTTGACCGAGCGGCCGCGGCCGCCCCGTTACCGGGCTGCGCGGCGGTCGTGAAGTGGCGCTCGTCGCGCCGCCGCACCTCCGCGCCGGTCTTCCAGATCGCGTACTCGAGCGAGTCGCACAGCGCCTGGCAGGAGGCCGCGATGATGTTCGTGCCGCTGCCCATAGTCGACCATTCCAGGACGCCGTTCGACGAGTCGATGATGACCCGCGTCTGCGCGCCCGTAGCCTCCTCGCTGTCGAGGATGCGGACTTTGTAGTCGACCAAGTGGACCGCGTCGAGCTGCGGGTAGAAGGCGCCCAGGGCTTTGCGCAGTGCGGTGTCCAGGGCGTTGACCGGGCCGTTGCCGTCGGCGGCGGTATGGAGGACCTCGCCCGCGACCTCGACTTTGACGGTGGCCTCGGATAGAAGCTCGGCGCCGCCGCGCTGCTCCACGAGGACCGTGTAGTCGCACAGGACGAACGGCCGCTCGTAGCCGGCCTTGTGGCTCCGGACGAGCAGCTCGAACGACGCCTCGGCGCCCTCGAAGGCAAGGCCCTCGGCCTCGAGCTGCTTGATGACGAGGCTGAGCGCCTTCGGATCGACGCCATCGAGCTGCTGGCCGAGCTGCTCCGCCCGGAGCTGCGTGTTGGCCTTGCCGCCCAGCTCGCTGACCACGAGGCGCATTACGTTGCCGACCACGCCCGGATCCACGTGCTGGTAAGCGCTGCTCGCTCGGGCCGTGGCGGAACCATGGACGCCGCCTTTGTGGGCGAACGCCGAGCGGCCGACATATGGCTGGTGGTCGTCGGGGGCGATGTTGACGATCTCGGCCACGTAGCGGGCCATCTCCGTGAGCTCGCCGAGCTTGCCCGAGGGCACCGGCTCGAACCTCGTCTTGAGCTCCAGGTCGGCCAGGATGCTGACCAGGTTGGCGTTGCCGCAGCGCTCGCCGTAGCCGTTTATCGTGCCCTGGACGTGGCGGCATCCGGCGTTGACCGCGGCCAGGGAGTTGGCCACGGCCAGCTCCGAGTCGTTGTGGCAGTGGATGCCCCACACCACTTCGCCGGCCCCGTCGGCGGCGAGAGCCCCCTGGCTGGCCCGAACGATCTCGACCAGTTCGTCGGTGAGCGTGCCGCCGTTGGTGTCGCACATGACCAGGGTGCTGGCTCCAGCGTCCCTGGCCGCTCGAAGAGTGGCCAGGGCGTAGGCCGGATCGTCCTTGTAGCCGTCGAAGTAGTGCTCGGCGTCGTAGATGGTCTCTCGCCCGGCAGCCGTCGGGTAGGCCACCGAATCGGCCACCATCGCCAGGTTCTGCTCAGGCGTGGCGCCCAGGACATCGCGGACGTGGAGCAGCCAGCTCTTGCCGAAGATGCAGACGACGGGCGTGCCCGCGGCCACGATGGCGACGAGGTTGGGGTCCGTTTCGGCGCGGTTGTTTCGATGGCGCGTCGAACCGAAGGCGACGAGCTTCGCGTTCTTCCATTCGATCGACCGGGCGGCGGCGAAGAACTCGACGTCCTTGGGGTTCGAGCCCGGCCAGCCGCCTTCGATGTAGGCCATCCCGAAATCGTCCAGGCGGCGGGCGATCTTGATCTTGTCCGCGAGCGAGACGACGAGGCCCTCGCGCTGCGTGCCGTCACGCAGCGTGGTGTCGTAGAGAACCACGCGATCGCTCATCGGACGGCCACCTTCGCTCCGGCGCCGGCACTCGCGGCCCCGACCTTCTGCGACGCGCCCGCCTCGAGGGCGGCGACCACGGCATCGGCCATGGCTTGCGTCCCGACCCTCTTCTGCCCGGGTTGATCGCCGGTGGCGGCGACGAGGTCCGGAGTGCGATAGCCCGCGACGAGAGCATCCGCCACTGCCCTCTCGATCGCTTCGGCGGCAGCCGGCTGACCCAGCGACCAGCGCAGCATCATCGCCCCGGACAGGATCGTCGCCAGCGGATTGGCGACGTCTCTGCCGGCGATGTCCGGCGCGGAACCGTGAATCGGCTCGTACATGCCATGCAGTCCGTAGGCGGTGCGACGCTCGCAGATCGAGGCGGACGGCAGCATCCCCAGCGAGCCCGCCAGCACGCTGGCCTCGTCCGAGAGAATGTCGCCGAAGAGATTCTCGGTGACGATGACGTCGAAGACGGCAGGCCGCTGGATCAGCGTCATGGCGCAGGCGTCCACCAGCCGGTGTTCGACCGTGACGTCGGGGTATTCGGCCTTGACCTCCTCGACGATCGTTCGCCACAGCCGGCTCGAGGAGAGCACATTGGCCTTGTCGACGCTGGTCAGCTTCTTGCGGCGGCCCTGAGCCAGCTCGAAGGCCAGCTTCACGACCCGCCGGATCTCCTGCTCGGTGTAGGCGAGCGTATCGACGACTTCGCGTCCGGCGGGGGTCACGCGCAGCTCGGAGGGCTTGCCGAAGTAGAGCCCGCCGGTGAGCTCGCGTACGATCAACATGTCGACGCCTTCGAGCAGCGACTCGCGGACCGGCGAGCTGCCGCGCAGCACCGGCTGGACCGTGACCGGTCGAAGATTGGCGTACAGCCCCAGACCCTTGCGCAACGCCAGGAGCGCCTGTTCGGGCCGGACCCTGGCCTTTGGATCGTCGTACTTGGGATCGCCGATCGCGCCGAAGTAGACCGCGTCCGAGTCGCGGCAGACGGCCATGTCCTCGTCGCGCATCGGCACGCCGTAGGCGTCGATGGCGACGCCGCCGATCAGCACCTCGCGCCATTCGAAGCCGAAGCCGAAGAGTCGACCGGCGGCCTCGAGGACGCGCCGGCCGCCCGCAATCACCTCGGGGCCGATCCCATCACCGGGAACGACGACGAGGCGGTAGGGGGCGGCTGGCTGTGTCACGGAAGCTTCTCCACTCGTTCGGGAACCTGTCCGGCGGCGGCGTCGGCAGGTTCGTCCTCGCTCATCGGATACCCCTCCAGGGGCGATCAGTCCTTTGACTTCGCGGCCGCCTGCGGCTGACCGTCGACGACTTCCACGGGATTGAGGAAGGGCATCGCCTTGCGCAGCCGAGATCCCACCTGCTCGATCTGGTGGTCGCGACCAGCCTCGCGCATCTTCTTGAACTCCGGCTGGCCGGCTTCGTTCTCGGCGATCCAGGCCGCCGCGAAAGTGCCGTCCTGGATCTCGTGCAGGACCTTGCGCATCTCGTCGCGCACACGGGCGTCGACGATTCGCGGGCCGGAGACGTAGTCGCCGTACTCGGCCGTGTCGCTGACCGAGAAGCGCATGAAGTTCATACCGCCGCGGTACATCAGATCGACGATGAGCTTGAGCTCGTGCATGACCTCGAAGTAGGCCAGCTCCGGCTGGTAGCCCGCCTCGACGAGGGTCTCGAAGCCGTTCCTGATCAAACTGGTGACCCCGCCGCACAGGACGACCTGCTCGCCGAAGAGGTCGGTCTCGGTCTCCTCCTTGAACGTGGTCTCGAGGACTCCGGCGCGCGTGGCGCCGATGCCGCGGGCGTAGGCAAGTACGCGGGCGCGCGCGGTGCCGGTCGCGTCCTTCTCCACGGCGAAGAGTGCGGGCACGCCGCCGCCCTGCTCGAAGACGGAGCGTACGAGGTGGCCGGGGCCCTTGGGGGCGACCATGCCCACGTCGATCCCCTCGCCCGGCTTGATCCGATCGAACCGGATGTTGAAGCCATGGGCGAACATGAGCAGCTGGCCGGCATGCATGTTCGGCTCGATCGCGGTCTCGAACACCTTCTTCTGGATGGTGTCCGGGACCAGGATCATGATCACGTCAGCAGCCTTGACGGCGTCGGCGATCTCCGCGGTCTTGAGACCGGCCTCTTCGGCCAGGGCGCGAGCCTTGGGGTTGGCCTCGACGACCGTGACGTCGTAGCCGGAGTCGTGCAGGTTCTGGGCATGCGCGTGGCCCTGGCTGCCGTAGCCGACGATCGCGATCTTCTGGCCGGCCAGCGCCTTGGGGTCTGCGTCGTTGTCGTAGTACATGCGTGCGGTCATCGCTTGACTGCCTCCTCGATCGACCCGGCACCCCGGGACATGACGACGGTTCCGGAGCGAACGAGCTCCTTTATGCCAAATCCTCGGAGGAGCGCGATGAGCGCATCCACCTCGGCCTCAGTGCCGGTCGTTTCCACGATCAGCGACTCGGCCGCCAGATCCACAACTTTGGCCTTGTACATGTCTGCGATGGTCAGCACCTCGCCGCGATTGCGGTCGTTGGCGCGGACCTTGATGAGCGCGATCTCGTGCTCCACTATGGGGTCGCTGGTGACGTCCTGAACCTTGAGCACGTCGATTAGCCGATACAGCTGCTTGGCCGCCTGTTCGACGGCCACGTCGTCNNAGGGTCTCGATGTTGAAGTTGCGAGCCCGCATGAGGCTGGCCACGCGGTTGAGGACGCCGGGCTTGTTCAGCACGATGGCGACCAGAACGTGACGGTGGGTCTGGCCGTGGCCGGGCAGAGCCCGGGCGGGCGGGGCGGTATGGGCCGGCGCCGGATGGGCCGGATCGGCGGGAGTCGAACCGCCGGGAGTCGGGGCGGTGGGGCTCATTGCTTCGGCTCCTCGAACTGTTCCTCGATCAGGTCCGACAGACCCTTGCCGGCCGGCATCATCGGGAAGACGTTCTGTTCCTCGGCAATCATGAAGTGGACAAGGGCCGGGCCGTCGACGGCACGAGCCGCGGCTATCGCGGCATCCACCTCCTCGGGTGTCGTGGCCTCGAAGCCAGCCACGCCGTAGGCCTCGGCGAGCTTCAGCCAGTCGGGGCCGAGCAGGTGGCTGGAATGGTAGTTGCCCGCGTAGACGAGCTCCTGCCACTGCCGGATCATGCCCAGCTTGTGGTTGTCGAGCAGGGCGATCTTGACCGGAATGTGGTCCTGCACGAGCGTCATCAGTTCCTGCGAGGTCATCTGCAGACCGCCGTCGCCGACGATCGCCCAGGTCTCCTTGTCGGGCCGACCCACCGCGGCGCCCATCGCCGCCGGCAGCCCGAAGCCCATTGTGCCCAGGCCGCCGGAGCTGATATGGCTGTTCGGCCGCCGGAAGCCGGCGTAGCGCGCGGTCCACATCTGGTTCTGGCCCACGTCGGCCACGATTGTCGCGTCGTGGTTCGAGGCTTCGCCGATCTTGCAGACGACGAAGTCGGCCGAGAGCTGACCGTTGCGCCACGCCCCGGAGCCGTGCCATGGCATCTTCTCCGACTCGACGCGCCAGTCGGCGAGCTCCTTGAGGTATGCCGCGCGGCGCTCCGGCTCCACGGCCGGAACCAGCGGCAGCAGGGCCGTGAGGACTCGCTTCACGTCGCCCACGATGGGGATCTCGACGGCAACGTTCTTGCCGATCTCGGCCGGGTCGATGTCGACGTGGATGATCCTGGCGTACGGCGCGAAGGTGGGGACGTGGCCGGTGACACGGTCGTCGAAGCGCATGCCCAGGGCTATCAGCAAGTCGGCCGACTGGATGGTCCGGTTGACGTGCTTCCAGCCGTGCATACCGACCCAGCCCAGGCTGAGCGGGTGCGTCTCATCCATGGCGCTCACGCCCAGGAGGGTATGAGCGACCGGGATCTGGGCCTTCTCGGCCAGCAGCCGCAGCTCCTCCGTCGCCTCGGAGATCAGGACGCCGTGGCCTGCCAGGATGACCGGGCGCTCGGCGCGGGCGATCTCTTGCGCCGCCAGCTTGACCTGCCGGAAGTTGCCCTCGTACCTGGGCTTGAAGCCGGGGAGATCCAGCGAGTCCGGATGCTCCGCGGTGCAGGCGCCCATCAGCGCGTCCTTGGTCATGTCGATGTGGACCGGGCCGGGCCGGCCGGTCCCGGCGATATGGAAGGCCTCGGCGACGACGCGAGGGATGTCGTTGGGGTCGCTGACCAGGTAGTTGTGCTTGGTGCACGGCAGCGTGATGCCGGTGATGTCGATCTCCTGGAAGGCGTCCTTGCCCAGGAGCGACGAGACGACGTTGCCGGTCAGCGCGACCATCGGCACCGAGTCCAACATGGCATTGCCGATACCGGTGACCAGGTTCGTGGCGCCGGGGCCAGATGTGCCCAGGCAGACGCCGACACGGCCGGATGCCCGAGCGTAGCCGTCTGCGGCATGAGCGGCGCCCTGCTCGTGTCGGACCAGGATGTGGCGCAGCTCCGGGTAATCGCCGAGGACGTCGTACAGCGGCAGCAGGACGCCGCCGGGGAAGCCGAAGAGGACGTCCACGCCCTGGCGGAGCAGGGCCTCACAGAGTGCGTCGGCGCCGATGCGCGGACGCGTCAGGCCACGTTCCGCCAGGCTCTTGATCTGCTTGCGAAGAGTGTCGGTCAGCATCTCGCGCCGTCCGGCCGAGATGGCGTCCGCCCCCGGAGAGCCCGCGCCCGGCATGTGGTTGATGCGCTGCTGCTCTGCCGATGTCGCGGTCGGCGAACGGCCCGATCCGTCGTCCGTAGTCCCCATCGCGTCGCCCTTCCTTTCGCTGGCTCCCGTCTGCGCCGGGCGCCTGGTGAGGCCATCAAAAAACCCTCGCCGCTCCGGCGAGGGTTCTGGTCGTTTCGGGCTTGCGTCGTCAGCGCTTGTCCCTGCGTCCAGTCTCCCGCCGGGAGCCGGTAATGAGTACGAATACGCGCTCAATGCCGAGCTCGAGCGAGCGAAGCAGACCAAGGAGGGATACGTCAACCAGGCCCAGGTTCTCCATCGGAACCTGCACGCGACGACCATCCGCCCTGATCAGGACGGCGACGTGGCGGCGGTTCCGACTGTTGAGCAGACCCAACCTGGTTCTCCGTAGCTAACGCACACCGGGCTTCACAGCCCGCAGTGTTCGGCGAGTGTAGCAGGGGCGGTCAAGTGGTGCGCCATGCCCCAATCGAGGGGGCCGGACCATGGTACGTGAGGTATCGCCCGGGAGGAGCCAGAGGTTTCACAGTCCAGACTCGATCCTTCTGGCTTCTCAGCCGATCCCATCCGGAGGGCTCACCATCAGCCTCTCGCTGCGCCACACCCGCACGACGCGCACTCGCGCGCCGTCGACCCGGTAGACGATGCGAAATGGCGGATGCACGAGCTCGCGCAGCCACGGCGTATCGAACTCTGGGACTGCCCTTCCGCTGTCGGGGAACTCGGCAAGCTGCTCGAGTCGCTGCACGATCTCGCGCACCAGCCTATCGCCGACCTCAGGCGCCGACTGGGCAAGGTACCAGTCGCGGAGATCCTCCAGGTCCCGGACCGCCGACTCGGCGATCGAGATTCGGCGACGGCCCATCTCAGACGAGCCCGAGCCGACGCCTGGCCTCCGCCAACGAGAGCTCGCGCCCGCCCTCGAGATCGGTGAGACCGATTAGCACGGCGCGCATGAACTCGCGCTCCTCCTGCGCCGCCTCGAACTCCGACAGAGCCTGGACGACCGCGACGCCGCGACCGTGGCTGGTCAACAGAACGGGACGACCGGTTTCGTCGGCGTGCCGGATGACCTTACCGGGGTTGACCTTCAGGTCGCCGAGCGGAACGATGTCTTCCGAGAACCTCACAACGCTGTGCATCGCGACCTCCATCGAGTGTCCTTTACAGGTGCGGATTATAGCACCGCTTCAGGGAACCAGATCACATCGGAGACCGCGGCATGGGGACCGCCCGAACGTCTGGCGGGCAACCTACGAGCGCATCGAGTCAGGTTAGCCGCTTGCTTTCTCTACTCGTAGTGCGTCCACACCCGCAGCACCTTCACGGTCTTCTCGTCGTCGAGGACCTGGTAGACCAGCCGATGCTGAATGTTGATGCGCCGCGAGTGCGCGCCGGCCAGATCCCCCACGGGCTTCTCGAACGGCGGTGGAGTGCGGTACGGGTTCTCCGCCAGCAGGTCGAGGAGCGGCTGCGCCTTGCCCTTCAGCCCCGCCGAGGCGAGCCTGGAAGCGTCCTTCTGGGCCTGCTTCGTGTAGGCGAGCCTCCAGGTCACCAGTCGAGCTCGTCCGCGCACTCATCGACCGGGGTCGCCATGCCCTCGATGATGGACTCGCGCATCCCGGGAATCGAGACGAGGTAGAGCGTCTCCTGCACGGCGCGCCAGTCGTCCTCGCCGACGAGCACAGCGTTGCCGCGCCTGCCGGTGATCTGGACCGGCTCGTGGGAATCCGACACGTCGTCCAGAAGCTTGTAAAGCTGCTTGCGCGCCTCGGTGGCGGTGATCGAAGTCATTGGCGGCCTCCTTGTTCCGTACGTCACGGCGTACGCTTCGTCAGAAGCCCCATCCAGCGTGAGGGGTAAGCCGTCACATGGATCCGGCTGCATACCGAGAAGCGGCTCGGGGAGTCGCGCTAGCGGCCCGCATCATTGATCCGCTTCATGGTTCCGTGCCCGGTTGCCGGTCGGCATCGCCGTCGCCTCCGCGCCGGTGGAAGGGCCACCAGGCCCACTCGCCGATGAAGGCCGTGATGGCCGGCACCAGCAGGCTCCGGACGATGAAGGTATCGATCAGAACCCCCAGGGCCACGGTCACTCCGACCTGGAAGAGCAGCTGGAGAGGCGAGGTGATCAGCGCCCCGAACGTCCCCGCCAGGATCAGGCCGGCCGAGGTGATGACCGTGCCGGTTCGAGCGGAGGCGGCGCGGATTCCCAGACGCAGAGGCCGGGTGGCGCTCTCCTCCCGGATCCGTGACATCAAGAAGATGTTGTAGTCGGAGCCGAGCGCGACGAGCAACACGAAGACCATCAGCGGGATGAAGTAGTTGAGCCCCGTCTGGCCGAACAGGCGCTGAAGAATCAACGCCGACAGGCTCAGGCTGGTGGCGTAGGACAGCAGCACCGTCAGAACGAGGTAAGCCGGCGCTGCCAGCGCCCGAAGCAGAAGCACGAGGACCAGCAGGATCCCCACGATCGTGATCGCCGCCACGCGCAGGAAGTCGGCCGAGATCGTCGACTGGACGTCGGTGAACTCGGCGGTGGGGCCGCCCACGTACGTCGTGGCGCCCGGCCCGAAGCCGGCCGCCTGGTCGGCCGTCAGCGTCCGCAGCGACCGGACCGTGTCGAAGGCCCTGGTGTCGTAGGGGTTTGCGACGGTGGTGACGTACAGCCGCGCGACGTCGCCGGAGCTGGACTCGTACGCCGCCACGAGGTCCGGCGGCGCATACAGGTCGTCAACGCCGAACGCGGCGGCGAGCTGGCCCAACTCCCCGGGGAGACGGGCGCGGGCGTCGGCCATGGCCTGGCGGGCAGCCACGCTCTCGGCGCTCGACGTCGTGCTGGTCGGCGAGAAGTAGACCGCCGTCGGCTGGGCCGCGAACCAGCTCTGCATCTGTCGGAACGCCCCAATCAACGCCAGGAAGGCCCCGGCATCGCGGTTCGCGGCCACCTTCGGGATTGCCGCCTGCGCCGTCCTGTAGGCGTCGGTCGAGGTCACAGCCGGCACGGCCGCGCCGAGTTCGTTCAGGTACGCGGTGAGAGCAGCCAGCTGTGCCGCGGCGTCGCCGGAGGAAGCGGACGATCCGGTGGCGGCCGCCTGCAGCTGATCGGCGATCGTACCCAGTTGATTGGCGACCAGCGCCTGCTTTCGCCCGTCCACGACCCCCTGCTGGAGAGTGGTCAGGTCCGCCTTCGCGCCGGTGAGTGCCGCGCCCGCCAACCTGGGATAGGCCTTGTCCAGCCCTCCCACGTACGAAACCGTGGAGTTGATCGCCGCCAGAGAGGCGTCGCTCAGCTGGACGTTGACGTCCGTGCTCGATGCCTTCGCGAACCCCTGCGCCATGGCGGCGATCTGAGTCGCGGGCCTCAGGACGTCGGAGATCTTGCCCTCGCCCTTCGGGTCGACGACGCTGCTGACCGACTGCACGTCCGGCAGCGCGGCGATCTGCTTCTCCATCTGTCCGATGCGAACCAGCGCCTCCGGGCTCGACAGATCGCCGCCCGGAACCTCGACCAGGACGTTGAGCGGCATCAGCTGACCCTCAGCCAGGTGGCGGCTCAGGGTGTCGAAGCCCAGGCGCGATTCCGCTCCGGCCGGCAATTCCTCCAGGACGTTGAAGTTCTGCTTGAGCTGCGGCAGAGCCAGTAACGGCGCAGCCAGCAGGAGGAGCACCAGCGCCGCCAGCAGTCCCGGGCGGTTCGTGATCCGCCGGGCCAGTGCCGCCCAGAACCCCTTCTCGTCCGAGTCGGCTGTTCGGGTCTGCTCGTGGCGCGGCCAGAAGAGTCGGCGTCCGAAGATCGCCAGCAGCGAAGGAGCCAGGCTCAGGCCGGCCAGCAGGGTGACGAAGATCGTCAGCGCCAGGGCCGGGCCGGTCGTCTGGATCATGCCGAAGCTGGCGGCGACCATCGAGCTCAGGCCCACGATGACGGTCGCCGCCGAGGCGGCTATCACCGCGCCCATTCGGCTTACGGTCACGCGGACCGCGTCCGCATGGCTGTTCCTCCCCAGCTCTTCTCGGAATCGGGAAACCAGGAAGATCGTGTAGTCGGTGCCGACGCCGAAGACGAGCACGACGATGAACGAATCGAGGACGGACGACAGCTTCCACCCGCCCTGGGCCAGGAATCCGAGCAGGCCGCGCGAGACCATGAAGGCGCAGCCGATCGTGACCAGCGGAACCATTGCCGCCAGCGGCGCGCGGTAGATGAGCAACAGCACCACGACGACAAGCAGGATCGTGACCAGGGTCGTCCGATCCGTGCCCTCCCGGATGGCGCCTAAATAGTCGCGACCGATCCCGGCCTGGCCGCTCACCTGGGCCACGAGCCCGGCCGGCAGCACGCCCTGCGCGGCGAGATGGGTCCGGATGGCGTCGATCGCCGTGTTGGTCCGCGGCAGGAACGAGGGCGAATCGAGGTCGGCTCGAGCCAGCTCGACCACGCCGTCGGTGCTGCGGAACATCGACGCCAGCGAGGTCGAATGCTCGGCGGTGACGTAGCGCAGGATCCCGTCCGGGTGGCCGGTCCCTTCGAACCAGCCGCGCATGGCCTCGATGGCGGCCCGATCCGCGTCGGTCAGACCGCCCTGGCGGGAGAAGACGATGAGGGCCACCGACGGAGCCGCGTCGTTGGGAAAGGCGTTTTTGATGACGTTGCGAGCGGCCAGCGACTCCGCGTTCTTGGGCAGGAAGCTGGTTTCGTCGGCCGAACCGACCTGCGAGAGCGACGGGCCGAGAATCCCGAAGGCGATTGCGGCAACCGCCCAGACGGCCACCAAGACGAAGCGGAGTTTGAGCACGAGCCGGCCGAGTCGATCGAACATCTGCCTCACCTGCGGATGTCTGCCGTGGACTCGACCGGGACGGGATCGAGACGGCGGGCCTGGGTCGACCAGATTGTATCGAGCGCGGCCTGGCGGGGTCGGCTGCCCGACTGCTTCGGCTGCCCGACTGCTAGGGAACGGGCTCGGAGGCGGGAACGGTCGACGCCGCGGCCACTCCTGCGTCGGCGTCTGTGGCGGCGTCGCGGGCGGCGTCGCGGGCGGCGTCGCGGGCGGCCGGCAGGACCTTCTTCCGCAGCCTTGGGATGGCCACCAGGATGGCCGGCGTCGTGACCCAGACGACTGGCATCGCCAGGGCCGTGGCGACTGGCACGACCCAGCGGCGATCCGTACGAGCGCCCCAGACGACCAGGACGGCCGCCGCCGCGACTCGAAGCCACAGCGGCGGGAAGAGGAACGCGTACCAATCGTTCGCCCCCGCGCCAGTGGCCTGCGACGTCGTGAGGAACTTGGCCCAATCGAACCACGCGCTCGGGGCAATGGCGAACGAGACGGCCGAGATGGCTGCTGTCGCGCCAAGAGCCCAGGCCAGCGATCGCCATTCACGCCGGACGACGAACCAGAGCAGCGAGACACCGGGCGTGACCTTGGTCAGCAGGCCGATGGACCACAGGGCCGGGTACTCAAATCCCAGGACGCACACTGTCGCCAGGAGCAGGTGGACGTTGCCGTGGTATAGCTCCAGGCTGACCGGCAGAAAGACCAGCCACACCAGGGCCATGCGCCGGGTCAGCCAGACGAGGTTGACGACGAGAAAGCTGCCCCAAAGGAAGAAGAAGAGCCCGAATGGGAGCAAGTGAGCCGGACTGGCGACCAGGGCAAACGCCGGCGTGTACGTGAAGGAGCCGATCGTTCCAAGCGGCGCGTCGTACGGGTGGAAAGGGTCGACGTTCCAATAGGCGAAGGAGTCGAAGCCCGGGATGCTCTGAAAGTGAGGCGAGGCGGGCACGACGAGCATCAGCCAGGCAAACAGCAGGTAGCCGAAGATGGACAGCCCGAGGATGGTGGGCTTGCGATAGATCGGCAGGCGAGCCCGTATCGCAGAGCCGAGGCTTGGGGCGGCTTCCGGGCTCACGACGAAGCTTCGAGCGGTTGGGCTCCGGGCGGCATGTCGGCCTTCCGAACGGTACGCCGCCGGGTGCCCGGCCAGCCCGCCGGTCGGAACCGCCACAGGCCAACCAGCGGCGCGAGCCGGCTGATGGCCATGACCGGGCACGTGACGGCGGCCGCGGCATATGCCAGCCAGCCTCTCCGTGAGTACACCGCGTACAGGGCGACGACCCCAGCAAAGGCGAAGCGGAGGACGAAGTCGAGCCCGCCCCATGACGGCACGACGGCGATGACCCCACCGCCGGACATGAGCGAGCCGTTTTCCCAGCCGAAGGTGGCTACGTAGTCAGACCAGGCTCCCGGTGCGATCGCGTACGAGGTCAGGCAGGCTGCCGCGAAGACGGCGGTCCCGGCGACCAGCGGCCGGCGCGTCGCGGGCTTGCGGAACCACAAGAACGGCACCAGCAGAGCCGGCCCGAACTTGAGCGCCACTGCCCACGGCAGCAAGTACGCACCTCGTCTGTCTCGCATCGCGAAGACAAGCACAGCGGCCAGCTGGAGCGTGACGTTGCCCAGGCTCAGCTCGGTCAAGACGGGGATGAATGCGCAGGCAACGATCGCGGCCCTCCACGACCCAACGATGTAGCGCAGGCACAGGACTCCCGATATCCGCCAGAGCCAGGCCACGAGCAGCTCTGGCAGCAGTGCTGCCGGCACGAAGATCTGGGCGAAGACCGGCGGGTACTTGTAGGCGCCCAGATCCGAGACGGAGGCCTGCGAGTACAGCGCCGTGCCGTCGAGGACGCGACGACCTGCAATCCAGTAGGCCTGTGTGTCGTAGGCCCTGCCCCCGTCGTGTCCGATCAGATAGAGGGCGGATGCAAGCGCCAGGGATCCACCCAGGACGGTGCAGAGCAGGGTCAGGGCCCAGAGCCAGGAGCGCCGACCGCTGGTAGAGGAGGCGCCGAGCAGGCTGGCCATGCTCCGGGGCACGGCCGGACGAGGCGGCGCGGGCGCGTCGTTTGAGGCGGCCGCACCGGTTCGCTCAGCCGGCATTGGCATCTGCCCAGACGACCGGCGGGGCTGAGACCACACCGTCCGCTCCCGCTAAGGGCTCCTCGTCGAGCTGGCGATCAGCCGACGCTCGAGCCCGCAACCACGGCCAGCGCATCGAGGCCACCAGAAGATACGAGACGATCAGGCAGGCCAGCCACCAGGCGTATCCGTGGTAGTTGCCCAGGAAGAGTGCCGCCACCGCTATCGACAAGTCGCGCCGGACCGTGAGCAGCCCCGGCAGCAAGAAGAGGAAGCCGTAGCCGTGCAGGCTCGGCGCCGCGACGATCATGGCGATGCCGAGCCACGCCGCAGAGTCTCGCCCGCGCACGAGGAGTACGACAATCCCCGCGACGAAGGCCAGGACCAGGTCCGGGACTCCCAGCAGCCTCGCCAGGGGGATCCCGGCCGGGTGCCATGACGGATCGTCGGCTCGCTGGAGCTGGGCCAGCCAGTCGCCGTACACGGCTATCCCAGTCAGCGGCAGCATCGCCAGGAAGACCAACCCCAGTACGGCCACCGCCACGATCGCCGCGCGGAATCGGCGCCGGGCCAGGTAGAGAACGGGCATGAGCTGAGTCACCTTGAGGACGCCCACGCCGGCCGAGAGGATGCCGTTGACCGCGTCCCGCGCCGGCACAAGGACCTTCTGGACCGGCGCCGCAGCGCCGGGCATATACAGCAGGGCCACGAAGGCGGCGAAGTGCATGATCTGGACGTTGCCAGTGATGAGACCCTCGGCGAATGGGGGCCAGGCAAGCACGAACGGCACCGCCAGCCAGGGAATGCCGAGCCGGCGGCAGGTCCAGGCTGCGACCAGGACTGTCAAACCGATCCAGACGGCTGTGACCACGTCGTGAGGCAGCCCAGCGAAGAGGCTCACGAGCGGCAGCACGAAGGGCGGGTAAAGGAACGGCAAGTCCGGGCCCTTCTCGACCTGCATGGCGGATGGCGGGTAGGGCTGGCCGCCGGCCGACCAGTGAGCCGCGGCGCGGAGTGGGATCTCGACGTCGTTGCCCCACACGAAGGCCCTGAGCAGCTCGGGCAGGCCGATCACGGCCAGGGCACCGACTATCGCGGCCAGCACCAGGACGAGGCGCCTGTTGCCCTCGGAGGTCTGGTCGAGGAACGGCGCATATCTGCGCTGGAGGCGCCGGAGCCGACCACCGGCCGGCTCGGCGTCGAATCGACCGTGGGCCGCCGCCCCGGAGACAGTCACGTCCGGTGCGCGGCCCGAGATGACACGCCGCATCGATCGACCCCGGCCTTTCACGCGGAACGACTGTAGCGGCCGCGCAGCAGGCGCAGCATCCACAAGCCACCGACGGCGATCGGCACAACCCAGAACCAGCCGCCCGGATCGTCGGGGCCGGCCGCGATGCCGGTGGCCTTCACGCGCACCAGTGGCATCCCCTCGCACTTGCGCGCGATCTCGTCCGGCGGGTCGCGCCAGGGATTTCCCATTCCGACCATTCCGGCGACTGCGCCCATGCTGCGCACCAGCGGCGCCAGAACCCGGCGTCGTTCCTCCTCGTCGGTGACCTCTTCGGCCAACCCGGAGAAGGAGCGGCCGGACAGGATGACTTCGACCCTGGGATCGGCCAGGACGTTCTGAAGCCAGTGGGTCTTGCGCCCGAAGCCGGCGATGCAGTAGACGTGCTCGCCGACGATCGTGTACCCGAGCGGAGCGTCGCGCATCTCGCCGCTCTTTCGGCCTCGGGTCCGCAGGATCATCAGGTAGCCGGTGAGCGGGTTGGAGATATATCTGCCCAGGCCGGCTTTGAGGGCCGGAACGCTGACGTACTTGTTCATGCCGTTGAAGCCGCTGTGCAGCGCCGGCAAGAACTGCCGCATCCACTCCGGGTACGCCAGCCCTTCGCCCCACGCCGCCGACCCGTCGGCGGAGGCGCCAGCGGCTCGACCGTTACCAGGAACTTCCTTCGAGGTCGTCATCCCCAGCCTCTCCCGTGCTCGCGGTGGACGCGGCACAAGGTTAGGACACGCGGGCAGTGCAAGCCACCCCTTCGCCGCCGCTCGACTAGGATTCCAATCGCATGCCAGAGCCCGGAAGGACGAGATGAAGCAAGCAGACCGCTCCGCCCACGCAACTCCGATCAACCTCGAACGCCTGGACGAGCTCCTCCGGGGGCTCAGTATCGAGGAGAAGGCGGGGCTGACGGCCGGGATCGACGCCTGGCACGCGTGCGGCGCGACGTCGGTCGGCCTCGAGCCGATGCTGACGCTGGACGGCCCGAACGGCATCCGCGGGGTGACCTTCCCTGTTGGCTCGAGCGCCACGTGCACGCCATGCGGCACCGCCCTCGGCGCGACCTGGGACACGGACCTGGTCCACGAGGTCGCCGCCAGGATCGGATTCGAGGCGAAGCGGGCGGGCGTCCACTACATGCTCGGGCCGGTGCTCAACCTGGTCCGCTCCCCGCTGGGCGGCCGCGACTTCGAGTCCTTCGCGGAGGATCCCGTGCTGGCTGCTGTGCTGGGCGCGGCGTATGTCGAGGGGATGCAGTCGGAAGGCGTAGCGGCCACTCCCAAGCACTACGTCGCCAACGATTCGGAGACGCACCGAACGTCGGTCGACTGCCGGGTCGACGAGAGGACACTGCGCGAGGTATACCTGGTCCCCTTCGAGGCGGCCGCGAACGTCGGGGCGTGGTCGATCATGGCCGCGTACAACCGGGTCAACGGCATCCACTGCGCCGACCACGACCATCTCGTCGGCGAGATCCTGAAGCGCGAGTGGGCCTGGGATGGCGTGCTGATGTCAGACTGGCACGGCGCCGACGAAACCGTCGCTGGGGCCGTGGCCGGCCTGGACCTGGAAATGCCCGGACCTCCCCACGTCTACGGGCCCCACCTGGCGGCTGCCGTCCGGCGGGGCGAGGTAAGCGAAGCCGTCCTGGACGACAAGGCGCGCCGGGTGCTGTTGCTCGCGGCGCGAGTCGGGGCGCTGACTCAGGAAGGCACCAGGGTCGGTCGGCCCGCGGTCGGTCGGCCCGCGGTCGGCCCGCGGCTCGACCCGGCAAAGCCCTGGCACCTCTCCGATGCCGAAGCCTCCGCACTGGTACGCCGCGTCGCCGCCGAGTCGTTCGTGCTGCTGACCAACGACGGGACGCTGCCGCTGGCACCAGCCGCCATCCGCAAGGTGGCGGTCATCGGGCCGAACTCGGCCCGGCCCTGCTCCCAGGGCGGCGGCGCGGCGCACATCGCCGCCCCGCCCGCCGTCACGCCACTCGACGGACTCCGCGCCGCGCTCCCCGGCGTCGAGATCGTCCACGAGCCGGCCTGCCAGATCGGTCTCTTCCTGCCACCCCTGACCGCTGCCGACGTGCGCGACCTCGACGGCCGGCCGGGCCTCACGGTGCAGTTCTTCCGCGGCCAGGAGACCGCCGGCGAGCCCCACGCGGCCTGGCACATCGATTCGAGCGAGATGCACTTCTTCGGCGACCTGCCGAAGGGGCTGGCGCAGGACGACTTCTCCGTCCGCCTCTCCGGCTGGCTGACCCCGTCCGTGAGCGGCTCATACGAGCTGGCCATTCGCGGCGCCGGAGCCAGGCGCCTGCGGGTGGACGGCACCGTCGCCGCGAACCTGTGGGATGCCCCGCCCGGCGACAACATTCCGACCGCCCTGTTCGAGAGCCGGCAGGACGGCGCGAAGTTCGACCTCCAGGCCGGCAAGCGAGTCCTGATCGAGGCCGAGCTGCATTCGGCGGCCTACGCCCCCCACCTGCTGGCGATCGGCTGCCGATCCCCCGAATCGAACGACCAGCTGGAACGAGCAGTCGAGGCGGCCAGGGCCGCGGACGTGGCCATCGTCGTCGTCGGCACCGACGAGTCGTGGGATACCGAGGGCCGCGACCGCAAGACCGTCACGCTTCCCGGCCGCCAGGACGAGCTGGTGGAGCGAGTGGCCGCGGTCAATCCAAGGACCATCGTCGTCGTCAACGCGGGCTGCCCGATGGACCTGCCCTGGGCCGATCGCGTGGCCGCCGTCCTGTACGCGTGGCTGCCGGGCCAGGAGTTCGGCAACGCCCTTGCCGACGTCCTCCTCGGCAAGTCGGAGCCGGGCGGCCGTCTTCCGGTCACGATCGCCGCCCGCGAATCGGACTACCCCGCGCTAAGCACCACGCCCGACGAGCAGGGGCAACTGGTCTACGTTGAGGGCATCAACCTGGGCTATCGCCACTTCGACGCGGCGGGGATCGAGCCGCGGTTCTGCTTCGGGCACGGCCTGGGCTACACCCGGATCGAGTTCGAGTCTCTCGAGGTCTCCGCCGACGGGCTGGCCTCGGGCGACTCGGCTCAGCTCAAGGTCCGGCTTCGCAACACCGGCACGCGCGCCGGAAAGGAAGTCGTCCAGGTCTACGTCGCCGACCTGGAGTCGTCGGTCGCGCGTCCGCCCCGCGAGCTCAAGGGCTTCGCCGCGGTCCACCTAGCGCCGGGCGAGAGCACGGAGGTCTTCCTTACCCTGGAGGATCGGGACCTGGCCTACTGGGACGACGCAGCCGGCGGCTGGCGCATCGAACCGGGTCGCTTCGAGATCCTCGTTGGCGCCTCGTCGCGCGACATCCGCCTGCGCGCCTCGCTCGAGCTGGAGTAGCGCCGCGGGGCGCGACGGGGACCGGGCCCATCGGGGCCACCGCGGCGAGAGGCCAACGCAACGATCGAGCCACCGAGGCCGCCGCTTGCGCCGATCTGGTAACGTCGATGGCCCCCGTCCGCTGTGAGGCGGGGCAATCGAATCGCGAGTGGAACCATGGCTGAGAAACCCCGCACCCTCTTCGAGAAGATCTGGGACGACCACGTCGTGGCGTCCGACCCCGGCGCGCCGGCAATCCTCGCGATCGACCTACACCTAGTCCACGAGGTCACCAGCCCGCAGGCTTTCACCGGGCTGCGAGAGCGCGGCCTGAAGGTTCGCAAGCCGGGCCAGACCGTCGCCACGGCCGACCACTCGATCCCCACTCTGGATCCGTCGCTGCCGATTGCCGACGAGCTTGCCGCCAGGCAGCTCCGCCAGATCGAGGAGAACTGCCGCGAGTTCGGGGTCCCGTTCCACGGCAAGGGCTCGCCGACGCGCGGCATCGTCCACGTCATCGGGCCGGAGCTCGGCCTGACGCAGCCCGGCATGACCATCGTCTGCGGCGACTCCCACACCGCCACGCACGGCGCCTTCGGAGCGCTGGCGTTCGGCATCGGGACGAGCGAGATCGAGATGGTCCTGGCCACGCAGACGCTGCTGCAGCGCAAGCCCAAGACGTTCCAGGTCCGCATCGACGGCCGGCTCGGGCCGGGTGTCGGCGCCAAGGACATCATCCTCGCCCTGATCGCTCGAATCGGGATCGGCGGCGGAACGGGCCACGTCATCGAGTACACCGGTGACGCCATCCGCGCCCTCTCGATGGAAGAGCGGATGACGGTCTGCAACATGACGATCGAGGGCGGCGCCCGGGCCGGGCTCATCGCCCCGGACGAGACCACGTTCGCGTACCTCCGCGGCCGCAAGTTCGCTCCGCAGGGAGCGACCTGGGACGAGGCTGTCGCCCGCTGGCGAACCCTTCCGACCGACGAAGGCGCGACCTACGACCGAACCATCACGATCGACGGCGACGCGCTCGAGCCGATGGTCACCTACGGCACGAACCCCGGCATGGGGATCGGGGTGACCGGTCGAATTCCTTCGGCCGCCGACGTCGACCCGGCAGATCGTGAAGAGCTCGAGCGCGCGCTGGCGTACATGGGCCTCGAGGCCGGCAAGTCGATCGCCGGTCAGAAGCTCGACGTCGTCTTCATCGGCTCGTGCACCAACGGCCGGATCGAGGACATGCGCGCCGCGGCTTCAGTGCTGAAGGGCCACCACGTGGCGCCGGGGCTTCGGGTCCTGGTCGTCCCGGGCAGCCAGCAGGTCAAGAAGCAGGCCGAACGCGAGGGCCTCGACTCGGTCTTCCGCGCGGCCGGCGCCGAGTGGCGCGAGTCCGGCTGCTCGATGTGCATCGCCATGAACGGCGACCAGCTCGAGCCCGGCCAGTACGGCATCAGCACCTCGAACCGGAACTTCCAGGGGCGCCAGGGCAAGGGCGGGCGAACGTTCCTCGCCTCGCCGCTGACCGCGGCCGCAAGCGCCGTCACCGGCGTCATCACCGATCCGCGAACGCTCCTCGGCGTCGCCCCGAAATCTGCGGCCGTCTCGCGGCCCACGACCGTGGAGGCCCACTGACATGCCTGAACCGTTCGTCAAAACCACCAGCCGCGTGATCTCGATCCCGCGGGCCAACATCGACACGGACCAGATCTGCCCGGCTCGCTTCCTCAAGATCACAGACAAGAACGGCCTGGCCGACGCGCTCTTCTTCGACTGGCGCTTTACGCCGGACGGCCAGAAGCGGCAGCCGCCATCGTTCATCGACGAACCCGTGAATGCCGGGCGCCAGATCCTCCTGGTGGGCGACAACTTCGGCGCCGGATCCTCGCGCGAGCACGCTCCCTGGGCGCTGCGGGCGTGGGGCGTTCGAGCCATCGTCTCGACCAGCTTCGCCGACATCTTTGGCGGGAACGCCCTCAAGAACGCGTTGCTGCCGATCGTCGTTTCGGCCGAGAGGCACGCGGCGCTCCAGGCGCTCGCGGCTGCGAATCGAGACGGCGAGTGGACGATCGATCTGGAAGCGCAGAAGGTGACGCTGCCCGACGGCGACTCGTTCGCCATCGAGATCGACCCGTTCGCCCGGACGATGATCCTGGCCGGCACCGACGAGATCGGCTACGTCCGCTCCAGGCTCCCGGCGATCGAGGCCTGGGAGGCCGTTCATCCGGCGCGAGTCGATACGCTCACCTAGGCCGCCGGCTCACTCGCCGTCCCGAGGATCTCGGCCACAGGGTCAGCATCAGCCGCAGTTCGCCTGCCCAGATTACTGACGGCTATCCTTGAGGAAGGCCCTCAGCTTCTGTGGCACACGCAGTGACGCGATTGCGGGCGCAGTCAGCACTATTCCCGGAGGTCGCCTGGATTGGACCCCGCCCTACTGAGCCGTCGAGTCATGAGCGGCCGGTGGCGCTGACCAGGTCGATCGGTGCCGCGGTCGTGCGGCTCCGGGCCGTTCGACAACGAGTGGGCGACGACCGTCTTCGGTTCATCGGCCAAGCCGCGCTCGCGGCGTGGTTTGCCGACTGGACATGGGTACGGATCACGATCTTGGTCTCCGGCAAGATCCAGATCGGCCAGGACATTCATATCTACTACCGGGGCGTCCAGAACTGGCTCAACGGCGGCGATCCGTGGGCGGCGAGCGTGGTCACCGCCCATCAGACGTTCAGCTACGCCGGGTCGCCTGCGGCGACCATCCTCCTCGCGCCGAGCGCGCTGCTCTCAGAAGGTCAGTTCACGGTGCTCTGGCTCGGACTGACCGCATTGAGCGCCGTGGCGATCGTCCGCCTGCTCCGACTTCCGATCTGGTGGCTCCTTTTCCCGCCGACCGCTGAGGCGCTGTACTCGGGGAACCCACAACTCGTCGTTCTCATGCTCCTGCTCGTCGGGGCCAGCCGCATGGGCGCGCTGGCGGACTCGATCGCCGTCGCGCTCAAGGTCTACGCAGTCGTCCCACTCCTCGGCGAACGTCGGCTGAGGCGGGCCGCCCTTGCGTTCGGGTTGACGATCGCCACCTTCGTCGTGGCCCCCTCCCTCTGGGTCAAATACGCGGAACAGTTCGGGGCGATCTCGGCGCGCCTGGAGCAGCAATCCTGGAATGGAAGCGCCTTCTACTATCCGATCCTGCTCGTCCCAACAGCAATCGCGATTTTCCTCCTCTGGCGCCGCGATCCGAAAGCTGCCGCGTGGCTCGCCGTGCCTGCGCTCTGGCCCTCGTCGGAGTTCCACTACTCGACGTTTGCCCAGCCGGTGATGACGCCTCTGCTGGCGGTCCTGCTCGCGATCCCGGTCCAGTTGCTCACTCCGGTCGCAATCATGCTCTACGTCTTCTGGCGGTTCGCGTCCGCTCCGGTCCATGCGCACCTCGCTATGTGGGCGGCCGACCGGACTTCTGCGTCCCCACCGTAAGCGGTCGTTCTGCGGCCTGGAGTTCCGAAACTTGACCCATGGGCAAGTCCCCAGGGAGCGTAGGCGCCGCCTCGTGCACGTTCGAGGCCCTAAACTGGTCGCCGACCGAAGAACACCGCCCAGCCCCGCGGAGAGAACCACCATGTCGAACGACGCCCCTCGCCCTCTTCCCTACGACGTGCCGAGCGACCCGGCCAAACGCCACAGCGCGGCTCTGACCGACGGACCCGACCGGGCCGCGGCGCGCGGCATGCTCAAGGCCATCGGCTTCGACGACAAGGACCTGGCCCGGCCGCTCATCGGCGTGGCCACGACCTGGATCGAGACGATGCCATGCAACTACAACCAGCGACGGCTGGCCGAGCACGTCAAGGCGGGCATCCGGGCTGCGGGCGGGACGCCGATGGAGTTCAGCACGATCTCCGTCTCGGACGGGACATCCATGGGCACCGAGGGGATGAAGGCCTCGCTCATCAGCCGTGAGGTCATCGCGGACTCGATCGAGCTTTGCGTCCGCGGCCACATGCTCGACGGCCTGGTCTGCCTGGTGGGCTGCGACAAGACGATCCCTGGCGCGGCGATCGCCCTGGGCCGCCTCGACCGGCCGGGCCTGATTCTCTACAACGGCACGATCTATCCGGGCGTGTACAAGGGCAAACGCGACGCCACGATCGTCACGATCTTCGAGGCGGTCGGCGCCTACCGAGCGGGCAAGATCAAGGCCGAGGAGCTGTACGAGATCGAGTCGGTCAGCTGCCCGGGCGCGGGGGCGTGCGGCGGGCAATACACGGCCAACACGATGTCGATGGTCATGGAGATCCTGGGCCTCTCTCCCGCGGGCCTGAACGGCATCCCGGCCGAGCATCCCGACAAGGACAAGGCCGCGCACCGCTGCGGCGAGATCGTCATGGACCTGATCCGGCGCGACGTCCGGCCCAAGGAGTTCGTCACCCGCAAGTCGATCCAGAACGCCATCGCCTGCGTGGCGGCAACCGGCGGCTCGACAAACGCTGTCCTGCACCTGCTGGCCATCGCCCACGAGTATGGCCTGCCGCTCGAGATCGACGAATTCGGTGAGATCGCCGATCGGACGCCGATCGTCGGCGACATGATCCCGGGCGGGCGCTACTCGGCGGCCGACCTGTTCGAGGCGGGCGGCCTCTCCCTCGTCACCCGCGAGCTGCTCAAGAAGGGCCTGATCGACGGCTCGACCCCGAACGTCGACGGCGGCACGATCGCCAGCGCCGCGGGGGCCACGGTCGAGACGGCGGGTCAGCAGGTCGTCGTGCCGATCGAGACTCCGCTCAAGGCGACCGGCGGTCTGACGATTCTGCACGGGACGCTGGCCCCTGAGGGCTGCGTCATCAAGCTGGCCGGCCACGAGCGGCGCTTCCACAAGGGCCCGGCCCGGGTCTTCGAAAACGAGAACGCCTGCTACGACGCGGTCCGCAAGCAGAAGATCGAGAAGGGCGACGTGATCGTGATCCGGTACGAGGGTCCAGTCGGCGGCCCCGGCATGCAGGAGATGCTGTCGGTCACGGCGGCGCTCGTGGGCGTGGGGATGGGCGAGCACGTTGCCCTGCTCACCGACGGCCGCTTCTCCGGCGGCACCCACGGGCTGATGATCGGCCACGTGGCGCCGGAGGCGGCGCTGGGCGGCCCGATCGCCCTGGTCGAGGAGGGCGACGAGATCGTCATCGACGTCGATCGCCACGCCCTGGACCTCAACGTGGCTCCGGAGATTCTGGCGGCGCGGCGCACCCGCTGGACTCCGCCGGCGCCTCGCTACAAGACCGGGGTCATGGCCAAGTACGCGGCCCTGGTCTCGTCCGCTTCGTTCGGCGCGGTCACTACGGGCGAGCGTCTGGCCGAGCGCCTGGAGACGTCGACGACGGCGAAGTAGAAGCGGCCACGAAACCAAGCGAGGGCCGAACCTCAGACTGTCCTGGCAAGCGCCGCCCGGATAGCCTCGGCGTTGGCGTCGAGTGCTTCTCGGCCGGGCTGCGGATCCGCCCACGCAGATGCGCCGATCGTGAAACCGTCCCCCTCAGTTCGCGGGAAGACGTGGAGATGGGCGTGAAAGACCTCCTGGCCCGCAGCCTCGCCGTCGGCCAGGAACAGGTTGATCCCCTCGCACGGTAGGCCCGATGACCGCAGTGCCGCAGCCATCCGCGCCGCCACCGTGAAGACATGGGCGCCGAGGCCATGGTCGAGATCCGCGAGCATCACATGGTGCCGGTTGGGGATGACCAGCAGGTGGCCTGGCGTGACGGGTCTGTGATCGAGGAAGGCCGTGACTCGATCGTCGCGATAGACAATGCTGGCCGGCGCACGCCCGGCGGCGATGTCGCAGAAAATGCACTCAGCCATGCCTATCCCCTTCGCCGCCGATTCCACCCTCGACTGCTAGCACGAAGCCCAACTCTCTCTGCCGCCCGGCCAACGATCCCGGCGAGGTGGAAATCGATGCCGGGCCGACCATTCTGATCCGGGACTGACGGACTTTACCGGAGCTGGCAGTCGAGAAACGGCGCCCTCCGCCCGGACACGGCGATTCTAGTCAACGGCGCCTGGGCGGTCCGAGATCCTCGGCTATGCTCACGCCATGCGATCCAAGGCCACGCACGGCATTCTCGGGCGGGAAGGCGACCGTGGAGGACGCTCATGACCACCGGAACCGGTCGCGGGGAGATTGAAGAGACCGAGCTGTCCGAGCTGATCGAGCTGCTTCGGGCGCTCATTCGGATCAAGAGCGTCAACCCGCCCGGTGACGAGACCCTCGCGGCCCGCTACCTCGAGCAGGTGCTGACAGGCGAGGGCCTCCGGCCCACGGTCGTCGAGCCGTCCCCGGGTCGCGGCTCGATCGTCTGCCGTGTCCACGGCGATGGCAGCGGCGGCGACCCGCTGCTGCTTCTCTCGCACCTCGACGTCGTGCCGGCGGAGCCGGCCGGGTGGAGCCACGACCCGTTCGGCGGCGATCTGGCAGACGGCTACGTCTGGGGCCGAGGGGCCCTCGACATGAAGTCGATGGTGGCCATGGAGGTGCAGATCATGCGCCGCCTCGCTCGTGCCGCCTCCGAGGCCGGCCGCAACCCAGCCTCAGACCCGATCCCAGGCCTGCGCCGTGACGTCATCTTCTGCTCCGCCGCCGACGAGGAAGCCGGCGGCTGGCACGGCGCCAACTGGCTGGTCAACGAGCACCCCGAGTGGCTTCGCGCCGCCGGGGCGCTCAACGAGGCCGGTGGCATCTCCATGACCTACGGCGGCGTCCGCTTCTACCCGATCCAGGTGGCGGAGAAGGGTTTCGTCGTCTACAAGCTCCACGTCAAGGGTCGCTGGGGTCACGGCTCCGTCCCGACGCCGGACAACGCCGCGGTCCTGGCGGCTCAGATCGTGGTCCGCCTCGCAGAGCCCGGGCCGGCGCGTCTCACCGATGCGATCGGCGTCTCGCTGGCGCGGGCAATCCCGCACCTGACGGTTCGAGCGGCCGGCGCGATAAGGGGGCTCATATCGGGCCCGCACGGGCTGACCGCCCCGGAGCCGGGCGCGATCGAGGCCGCTCTCCACGACCTGTGCGACCCGGTCATGGCCCGCACGATCTCGGCCATGATCCACGACACCGTCTCCGTCGGCATCGTCCGGGCCGGGGTCAAGTACAACGTCATCCCGGGCGTGGCCGAGATCGAGATCGACTGCCGGACGCTGCCCGGAACCGACGAGCCGGCGATGCGCGAGGAGCTGCGCCGACGCGTCGGCGAAGAGCTGTGGGTCCGCATCGAGGTCGAATGCGAGCAGATCGGGCCGTCCGTTTCGGCGCCGCTCGATGGACCGCTCTACCCGCTGCTCGAGCAGGTCCTGCGCGACCACGACGCCGAGGCCGTCCCATTGCCGTTCCTCGCGCCGTTCGCCACGGATGCCAAGCATCTGGCTCGCATCGGAGTCCCGACGTACGGCTTCTCGCCGCTCAAGACGGGCCGAGACGACGGCCTCCTGCAGCTCATGCACGGCGACGACGAGCGCGTCAGCGTCGAGGCGCTCCGCTTCGGCCTGCCGGTGCTTTGGGACGCAGTCACCCGTTTCTGCGCCTGAGCCGAAGCCCCGGCTTCCGAGATACAACGCCGCACTAAGAAGGTTGCGCTGGACGGGCAAGGCCTAGCGCGCGCCCGCGTACGCACATATGCTGGCCGCGCGTCCTGAGCCGTCCGTCAGCGGCGAGGCACGCGGAGAGTGATCGGAGGATCTCGCGGATGACCATCAGCATCGCAGGCAAGAGCGTAGCCCTCGGCGCCATCGTCGCCGCCGTCGGCGGGCTCGTGGGAATCATCGCCACGTTCCTCGTCTGGGCGCAGTTGACCGTCGGCGCGGGCATGGTCAGTGTCTTCGGCAACCCGGACAACGGGAAGGGCCTTGACGAGAACGCCGGCAAGGTCGCCCTGGTTTTGGGCATCATCGCCCTTGTGCTGGCCATCGCCTGGGCGCTGGAAGTGAAGATCCCGATGCTCCCGGCTCTCGTGGCCGGCGTCGGCGTGCTGATTCTCGTCGTCGTCGCCCTGACCTTCTTCACCACCCTCCTGTCCAAGGACCACAGCCTCAAGGACGCTCTCGACCTTGCCAACCAGGCGATCGACAGCATGAAGGCTCTCGGTACCGATACCTCGGGGACCAGCGCGGGCCCCGGCATCGGCTTCTTGCTCGAGATCGGTGCCGGCGTCCTGGTGATCGTCGGTGGCGGACTCGGCCTGATGAAGAAGAGCGCGTAGCTCCAGCAGCCGCAACCTCGACCCCGGTCGCCACGCAAGCGGCGGCCGGGGTCTTTCTCTGCCCGGCAGCCGGCGAGGGGTCGCTGCGCGGCAATTCGGAGCCCGGGCCGGGCTTCGGCACGAATTGTGCCGAAAACGAGGCTCAAAGCGAATCGAAGCGGAATATGCTTGCCGCGTGCGTCCTGAGCCGCCCGTCAGCGGCGAGGCACGCGGAGTGAGCGGAGGAGTCCTGCCATGACCCTACCCAGCACAGGGAGAAGCGTGCCCATCGCCGCTTTCGTCGCGGCGGTTGGAGGTGTTCTCGCCATCGTCTCGGCGCCTCTGGCTTGGGCGACCGCAACGATGGGCAGCGATTCGTCCTCTGTCGGCGGTCTCGACAAGGACTACATGAACGGCAAGACCGAGATCGTGCTCGGCATCGTGTTGCTCGTTCTGGTTGCGGCCTGGATCCTCAACCTCAGGATCCCGTTCATCGGCCTTCTCGTGATCGTCGTCGGCGTCGCGATCCTCGCGGTCCCCATCGCCACCTACTTCACCACCCTCTACTACCCTATGAGCCTCAAGGACACGGCTGACGCGATGAACCAGCTCGGCGGCAACACCAGCTTCGGCATCGGGTTCATCCTCGCGGCTGTCGGCGGCGGACTCGCCATCGTCGGCGGCGGACTCGGCCTCATGCAGAAGAGCGCGTAGCTCCAGCAGTCGCAACTTCTGCCCCGGTCGTCGCGCAAGCGGCGGCCGGGGCCTTTCTCTGCCCGGCAGCCGGCCAGGCACGGCCGCGCCGCAATTACTCTCGCCCCACGGCCTCCCCACGACCTCCCCGGCGGCACGACTGTGGCTATCCTTGCGCAAGCGTCCCGCCGTCCGTCAGCGGCCGGATCGTGACGACACGGAGTGGAGGATCTCGCATGACCGCTTCTATTCCAGGGAAGAGCCTGCCCATTGGCGCGATCGTCGGCGGCATTGGCGGCGTAGCTGCCGTCGTCGGAGCGTTCCTCGCCTGGGAGTCGGTTTCGTTCTTGGGTACGAGCGAATCGATGACCGGCTGGGAGGGCGGCAACGGCGGCAAGATCATCGCCGTCCTGGGCGTGGTCGCCGTCGCGATTGCCATCGCCTGGGTCATGGCCATAAAGCTCCCGACCCCGGGAGGCCTCATGATTCTCGCTGGAGTGCTGATCCTCCTGGTGGGCATCCTCAACTTTTCCAACGTCAGAGACGACGTAGACCAGGCCAACGCGATCGTCGCCGGCGCGGCGTCGGTCGGCATCGGCCTCTTCATCGACCTCCTCGCCGGTGTGGCGATCATCGTCGGCGGAGCGCTCGGAGTCTTGACCAAGAAGAGCTAGCCTCGTCCCACAACCGAACCCCGGTCGTCGCGCAAGCGGCGGCCGGGGTTTTCGTTAGCCCACTGGGTATCCATCGGTACGCGGGAGATGGCCGGGCATTGCCCGCCTGGCCTCTACCCCAAGAGCCCGAGAACGCGGGCGGGTTGGCCCCCGATGGGCCGGGTCATGCGGCCCTTGTTCAGGGTCGTGGGTGATCGAAGAATCCAGGACAAGGCAACGAAGGTGTGCCGCCTCTCGCGGCTCGCCACGTCGGTCCCGGGCTCGTTGCCCCCGGACCGGTCCGGAGCGTTCCCGGCTCAGAGCGCAGTGGCGTCCCCACTCCATATCCCGTAATCCCCGGCCGAAACCGCAGCGGTCGTGGCCGACCGGTTCCGCTGTTCGACGGGCGCTCGCGCTAGAGGTAGCCGCGAACGTCCGCTATGGCGCGCAGCCGGCGACTCCGTCGCGATCGGTAATCCCAGGGCAGATCAAAGGGGCGATTGGATGGTCGTGGCTCAGGTCTCACCTCCCGAGGTGGCGGACGCAGGCGCTCGCTTCCTCGCCGAGGTGGGCGCGAAAACAGCAGGCGTCTCGCGCCTTGAGATGTGCATCCAGTGCGGCAGTTGCGGTGGCTCCTGTCCCTCCGCTGATGCCATGGATCACACGCCGCGCAGGCTGTTCGCGCTTATGCGTGCCGGCGAGCGTGACAAGGTCCTCCGCAGCAACACACCGTGGATGTGCCTCTCCTGCTACCACTGCGTGGTTCGCTGCCCGCAAGACATTCTCATCACGGATGTGATGTATGCCCTCAAGGTCATCGCCGAAGAGGAGCACACCTATCCGAACAACGTCGGCCCCGACTTCGCCGGCGTCTTCGTGGGCCAGGCCAAGCGCTTCGGCCGGAGCTGGGAGATCGGCCTGACGGCGCGACACTACCTGCGCCATTTCATCCCGCGGCTGCCCGGCATGACCCCGATGGCCTTCGGCCTCTTCCGCCACGGTCGGATCGGCATCCTGCCCCACCAGATCAAGGACAAGAAGCAACTGCAGGCGATCCTGCGGCGCGCCGATGAGCTGGAACGAGCCCGATGAGCAGCTACCTCTACTACCCGGGCTGCTCGATGGAGGGCAGCGGCCGTTCCTATCGTGAGTCTCTCGAAGGGATCTGCGAACCCCTCGGCATCTCACTCGAAGAGATCGGCGACTGGAACTGCTGCGGCGCAACCGAGTACGTGAGCCTGAGCACGACTCCCGCCTATGCGATGATCGCCCGCAACTTGGCCATCGCCGCCGGCCAGAAGAAGGCGGACGAGCCGCTCGTCGCCGCCTGCAGCGCCTGCTACCTCAACCTCGCCAAGGCAGACCACTACATGGGCGCGCAGCCGGCCCTCAACACCCGCGTCAACGACGCGCTTGGGGCCGGCGGCCTGCACTACGACCCGGGCACGGTCAGGGTCCGCCATCTCCTGGAAGTCATCCTCAACGACGTCGGCCTGGACAAGGTCAGGGCCGCGGTGAAGAAGCCGCTGACCGGGCTGAAGGTGGCGCCGTACCTCGGCTGCATGGTTCCACGGCCCGACGTGGACGGCACCTACACCAACCACGAGCAGCCGAACGATCTCGACCGCCTGCTTCGGGCGCTCGGTGCCGATGTCGTCGACTACCCGCTCAAGACCGAGTGCTGCGGTGGCCACATGACCCAGGTCGCGCCGAAGGTGGGCCTGGAACTCATCCGGCGCCTGGTGGCCGAGGCCGAGCGGCGGGAGGCCGTGATGATGGTCACGGTCTGCCCGATGTGCCAGATCAACATCGACGCCTACCAGGGCGAGATGAACGCCATGTTCCACACCAAGCACAAGATGCCGATCGTGTTCTTCACGCAGCTGATGGGCGTGGCGTTCGGCCTCGAACCCAACAAGGTTGGCGTGGGGCGCGAGTACACCAACGCCAGCAAGATATTGGCGAAGGCACTCAAGGCAGCCCCCGAACTGGCGCTCGCGGCCGCCGGAGCCGTACCGGCCGCGCACAAGCCCAGACCGGACAAGCGGGCCCTGCCGATGCCGCGGATGGCCGACAGCGAGGTTGAGGAATGACCGCCGAGCACAGCCACCTGCCGGTCGAGGGCGAAATCCGGATCGGCGTCTACGTCTGCCACTGCGGCAGCAACATCGCGGGCGTTGTCGACGTTGCCGAGGTCGCCAGATGGGCGGCCGAGAATCTGCGCGACCAGGGCGTCGTAGTCGCCCGCGACTACAAGTTCATGTGCTCCAGCCCCGGCCAGGAGTTCGTGACCGACGACATCAAGAAGTACGGCCTGAACCGCATCGTGGTCGCAGCCTGCTCGCCGCACCTCCATGAGAACACGTTCCGCACGGCCACCGCCCGCGGCGGGCTGAACCCGTATCTGTGCGAGCTCGTCTCCATCCGCGAGCAGGACTCGTGGGTACACACGGACAAGGCCGCGGCCACGGTCAAGGCCAAGGCTATTCTGGCCGGCGGCGTCGAGCGGGTCCGCCGCAACGAGCCGCTCTCGCCGATGACGGTCGACATCAACCCGGCCACGCTCGTCGTGGGCGGCGGCATCGCCGGCATCAGCGCCACCCTCGAGATCGCCGATGCCGGCTTCAAGGTCTACCTCGTGGAGAAGGACCCGTCGATCGGCGGCCATATGGCCCAGTTCGACAAGACCTTCCCCACTCTCGACTGCGCGGCCTGCATCCTGACCCCCAAGATGCTCACCGCCGGCACGCATCCCAACGTCGAGCTCCTGACCTGGAGCGAGGTCGAGAAGGTCGAGGGCTACGTCGGCAACTTCACGGTCACCGTCCGCAAGAAGGCCCGCTACGTCAACGAGGACCTCTGCAACGGCTGCGGCGTGTGCCAGGAGAAGTGCCCCAAGAAGGTCCTCGACGAGGTCTTCGAGGCAGGGCTCGGCTATCGAAAGGCGATCTACACGCCGTTCGCCCAGGCCGTTCCTCGGACGCCGGTCATCGACCGCCCGAACTGCACCTACTTCGAGAAGGGCACCTGCAAAGCCTGCGAGAAGTTCTGCGAAACCAACGCCATTGACTTCAACCAGCAGGACACGGTTCTGACCCTCGAGGTCGGCAACATCATCCTGGCCACCGGCTACGACCTCTTCGACGCTCGCAAGATGCAGCAGTACGGCTACGGCCAACTGCCGAACGTCTTCACGAGCCTCGAGTTCGAGCGGCTCTCGAACTCGGCCGGCCCAACCAACGGCCACATCGTCCTCCGCGACGGCGTGACCGAGCCAAAGTCCGTGGCCATCGTCCACTGCGTCGGCAGCCGCGACAAGAACCACAACAGCTACTGCTCCGCGATCTGCTGCATGCAGAGCCTCAAGTTCGCGCACCTGGTGAAGGAGCACACCGAGGCGACGATCTACGACTTCTACATCGACATGCGGACCCCCGGTAAGGGCTACGACGAGTTCTACCAGCGGATCATGGAAGAGGGCGGCATCTTCGTCCGAGGCAAGCCGGCCGAGATCACCGACGTGGCTCGCACCGTGGAGGAAGAGGGCAAACTCATCCTCCAGGTCGAGGACACGCTCATCGGGCAGCAGCGCCGCTTCCCGGTCGACATGGTCATCCTCTCGTCCGCCCTGGAGCCCCGCGCCGACGCCAAGGAGCTGGCCGTCCGGTTCGGCATCTCGTGCAGTTTCGATGGCTGGGCTATCGAGAAGCACCCCAAGCTCGATCCGGTCGCGACCATGACCGAAGGCATCTTCGTCGCCGGCTGCGTCAGTGGACCCAAGGACATCCCGGCCTCGGTCGCGCAGGGCGCGGCCGCCGCCGCTCGAGTCCTGGGCCGGATCCAGCAGAAGAAGATGAACCTCGAGCCGATCAAGGCCACGGTTGACGCCGAGCACTGCTCCGGCTGCCGGATCTGCAACACCATGTGCCCCTACAACGCCATCAGCTTCGACGACGCCAAGGGCGTCTCGAGCATCAACGTGGCCATGTGCCAGGGCTGCGGAACTTGCATCGCGGCCTGCCCCGCCGGAGCGATCTCCGGGACGGGCTTCAGCGACGAACAGGTTCTGGCCCAGATCGAGGGTCTGCTCAGAATCGGAGCCGACGGGATGCGACCCCACCGGTCGGGCTTCCCGACGACCCACCACGAGGCAATCGAGGAGGCGGTGCGAGCATGAGCGCGCAGGCACCTGTCGCACCGGCTCGCGCGGAAGGGGCGGCCACCGCGGCAGCCACCTTCGAGCCGGTGATCATCGGCTTCACCTGCAACTGGTGCAGCTACCGAGCTGCGGACCTGGCCGGGACGGCGCGGGTGAAGTACCCGCCCAACGTCCGCCTGATCAGGCTCATGTGCTCCGGCCGCCTGGACCCCACGTTCGTGCTCAAGGCCTTCTCCGAAGGAGCGGACGCGGTTCTGGTGAGTGGTTGCCACCCCGGTGAGTGCCACTACATCGAGCAGAACTACAAGGCCCTGCGGCGCTTCCAGCTGCTGCAGCGGACGATCGAGGCGCTCGGTATCGAGCCGGGGCGGCTTCAGCTCGTGTGGGCGAGCGCCGCCGAAGGCGTCCGCCTGGCCAACGAGATCGCGCGCGTGACCGAGGAAGTACGGGCTCTCGGTCCGCTCAACTGGCCTGCCGGAAACATCGTCGACATCGACAGCGTGAACCTGGACACGGCCTGGGAGGCTACGGGCGGCGACGCCGGTGGACCGCCAGAGGCTCCGGGCGGCGTCAACCCGGACCATGCGGCGGAGACAGCCCGATGAGCCCGACTGCCAGGTCCAACGGCGGCGCCAAGCCAGCTACCAAGCCCGCTACCAAGCCCGCTACCAAGCCCGCTGCCAAGGCCACGGCTCCGGCTGCCAGGGCCGGCGGCAAGCCCAAGCTGGCCATCTTCGGGGCTGCTTCCTGCGGCGGCTGCGACATAGCCATCGTCAACATCCACGAGCACATCCTGGAAGTGGCGGCCGCCTTCGAGATCGTCCTGTGGCCGACCATCATGGACGGCAAGTACAGCGACATCGAGGCGATGGAGGACGGCGAGATCACCGTCACCCTCGTCAGCGGAAGCATGCGGACCGACGAGACGGTCCACCTCGCCAGGCTCCTTCGCCGCAAGTCCAAGCTCATGGTGGCCTTCGGGTCGTGCGCGAGCGAGGGCTGCATCCCAGGCCTGGCGAACCTCTCGAGCCGCAAGCAGATCCTCGACACCGCCTTCTCGACCACCAGCACGGACAACCCCGAGGGCATCCGGCCGATCTGGGAGTACCAGGCCCCCGAGGGCGTCCTGCACCTCCCCGAGTTCGAGCCGATGCTGCGGACGCTCGAGCAGGTCGTGGACGTGGACTACACGATCCCCGGCTGCCCGCCCGAATCCAAGCAGATCTGGGCCGCCCTGCAGGCGGTCGTCGCCGCCCTCGACGGCACGGGTCCGCTCCCACCGAAGGGTGCCGTTCTGGGCGCCGGCGAGTCCACCGTCTGCGACGAGTGCGCTCGCAGGCGCGACGTGAAGAAGATCGACCATTTCGTCCGCATTCAGCAGGTCGCTTCGTTCGACCCGGAGATCTGCCTGCTCGAGCAGGGCCTGCCATGCAACGGCCCCGCCACCCGCAACGGTTGCGGGGCGCTCTGCCCGAGCGTCGCGGCGCCGTGCATCGGCTGTTACGGCGCGGCCGAGGGCGTCGTGGATTACGGAGCTCGGCTCATGTCGGCCTACGCGTCGGTCATCGTCGCCAGCAAGCCCGACGAGATCGACAAGGTGCTCGACGGGATCGCCGACCCGGCCGGCCAGTTCTACCGCTTCAGTTTGGCCGCCTCGCTGCTCCGCAGCTCCAGGACGGCCTGGAATACCGACGGGGAGCAGTGAGCATGGAACGAATCACCATAGACCCCGTCACCAGGCTCGAGGGCCACGGCAAGATCGAGATCTTCCTCGACCCCGACGGCGAGGTCGCGAACGCGTACTTCCAGATCCCGGAGCTGCGTGGCTTCGAGCGCTTCTGCGTTGGCCGCCCCGTCGAGGAAATGCCGACGCTGACCAACCGCATCTGCGGCGTCTGCCCGGAAGCGCATCACATGGCCGCCGCCAAGGCCGGCGACGCCGTCTACCACGTCGAGCCGCCGCGCGCGGGCCGGCTCCTTCGCGAGCTGCTCTACAGCGCCTTCTACTTCACGGACCACACCACCCATTTCTACGCCCTGGGCGGCCCCGACTTCATCGTCGGGCCGGACGCCCCCGCGGCCGAGCGCAACATCCTGGGTGTCGTTGGCAAGGTCGGCATGGAGATCGGCGGCAAAGTCATCGAGGCCCGCAAGAACGGCCACAACGTCATCGAGATGATCGGCGGCCGCAAGATCCACCCCGCCACGGCCGTGCCCGGCGGCATGACCCACGGCATCACGGAGGAGCAGCGGGTCGAGATCGAGCGGATCGGGCGCTGGGCCATCGAGTTCGCCCAGTTCAGCCTCGGCATCTTCGACAAGATCGTCCTCGGCAACGACGCCTACAAGGAGATGGTTCTCTCCGACGCGTACACGCACAAGACCTACTACATGGGCCTCGTGGACCCGAACAACAAGGTCAACTTCTACGACGGCCAGGTCAGCATCATGTCGCCCGAGGGAGAGCGCGTCGGCAAGTACGCCCCGGCCGAGTACCGCGACTGGATCGCCGAGCACGTCGAGCCCTGGACGTACCTGAAGTTCCCCTACCTCAAGAAGATCGGCTGGAAGGGCTTCGTCGACGGCATCGAATCCGGCGTCTACTGCTCCACTCCGCTGGCGCGGCTCAACACCGCCGACGGCATGGCCACGCCGCTCGCCCAGGCAGCCTATGAGCGCTTCTACGACACCCTTGCCCCGGCCACGCCCGGGGCAACCGGCAAGCGCCTCGTCCATCACCGCCTGGCCACGCACTGGGCTCGCCTGATCGAGATGCTCTGCGCCGCCGAGCGGATGGTGGAGCTGGCCACCGATCCCGAGATCACCTCGCCCAACGTCCGGACCGTTCCGACCGAGAAGCCCACCGAGGGCGTCGGGGTGGTCGAGGCGCCGCGGGGGGTTCTCACTCACCACTACTGGACCGACGAGCGCGGCATCCTCACCGCGGTCAACCTCGTCGTTGGGACGACCAACAACTACGCCGCGATGGCCATGTCGATCAAGAAGGCCGCCCAGAGCCTGATCCACAAGGGCACGGTCGTGCATCAGGGTCTGCTTAACCGCGTCGAGATGGCCTTCCGGCTCTATGACCCGTGCTTCGGTTGCGCCACGCACTCGCTGCCAGGGGAGATGCCTCTGCAGGTCGCCATTCGCAACTCGGACGGCGATGTGGTCGAGGTCCTCTCCCAGAACTGCTGAGATCGGAGGCCGGCCTTGGCCGACCGGATAGCCCCGCGCGCTTCCGCCTTGCAGACGCGAACCATCGTCGTCGGGCTCGGTAACCCCGTGCTCGGCGACGACGGCGTGGGCTGGCGCGTGGCGGACGAGGTCGAAGGACGGCTTCGAGCCGTCCGCGAGGCCGGAGGTGCCATCCCGGCGGTCGAGGTCGAGCGGCTCGGGGTAGGCGGCCTGCGACTCATGGAGTTCCTCGCCGGGTACGATGCGGCGATCCTCGTGGACGCGGCCGAGTTCCCCGGCCGGCCCCTCGGCGAGGTTCGGTCGTGCGCCCTGGACGATCTCGACTGCTACGCGGCCGGCCATCTCGACTCCGCCCACGACGCCTCGCTCGCCACGGCGCTGGCCCTGGGCCGGCGGCTCGGAGCGAGCCTGCCGACGCGCATCCAGACCGTGACCGTGCAGGTCCAGCGCACCGACGTGTTCAGCGAAGAGTTGACCCCCGAGGTGGAGGCCGCCGTGCCGGCCGCGGCCTCGGCTGTGGTCGAGATGCTCATGGGCACGTCTGCCACCCCTGACCAGAGAGGCAGCGAGGAGGGCGCGCAATAGACTAAGGTGACGCAGTCGATCGAGGAGTTCCGACACCAGGATCTCCGCTTGTCGGGCAGGGACCGTGCCATCCAGGCCCGCCGCACGCTTAGGGCCGTCAGAGACCTCCCGGGAGGGAGACCATGGGTCAACCGTTCGTCGTGCAGCTTCCAAATCGACCCGGAGAGCTAGCCCACCTCGCCAAAGGGCTGTGCGCGCGCGGCGTCAACATCGTCCAGATCCAGGGCAGTTCGGCGGGCGATCTGGCCTGCGCGCTGATCTACACGGACGACGACGCGGCGACCGCCGAAGTGCTCCACAGCATGGGCTATTCCTTCGTCGCTGGCTCGACGCTCATCGTGGAGATCGAGGACACGTCCTGCGCACTGGGCGACCTGACCGCGCAGCTCGAGCACGCCGGCGTCAACCTCAAGGGCTGTTGCCTGATCGGCCGACGCGACGGTTGCGCCGAGTGGTCGCTTTCCGTCGACGACGAGCCTAAGGCCCGAGCGATCCTGGGGCTGCCGGCGGTCTACAACCTCGTCGGGTCGCGCCGCTAGTCGGTTCGCCCGGGCGCACCGAGCCCCGCGTCCGCGCCCCGCGCAGGTCCTAACGGCGCGCGCGCTGCTTGATGAGCCGTCCCCGGCGCGAGATTGCATGGGTCGAGAGCGCGGCCACGCCCATTGCCACCAGGGCACGCTCGGCCGTCGGCAGCGGCCGCACGATCGAGAGGAACTCCTCGGCCCGCGCACGATCCACCAGGCCGAGCAGGGCCTGACCGCGGCCGGTCAGAGCCAGTGTCCGCTGCCGCCGATCCTCCGAGTCCTGCCGACGTTCCAGCAGCTGCCTCGCAACGAGGGTGTCGACCATCCGACTCACCGCCGACGGTGAGCGGCCGAGGGCGTCGGCCAGATCCGCCACGGTCATCGTTCCGCTGTCGGCCAGCGCGTACATCGCCGCTAGCTGCGTGAAGCCGAGGTTCAGCTCGCCGAGCTGCGCCGCGAACCCGATCACCAGGTCCCGCCAGATGGCCCGGCCCATGGCGATCCGATCTGAGAGTTCGCGCGGGTTCTGCATTCGGAGGCGGGCCGCCTCCACAGGCGCCGACAATAGCTCCCGTGCCGCCGTCTCCACGGCCGAACGGCTCGGGACGGTGAGTGACGGCATGTGCAGGAACGGTCGGGGCGAGCCACGCAGGAGCCTGAGCGATCTATGCCCGGAGTTCGCCGTTTGGCCGATCGGGGCCTCCGACCGGGTTTCGGTCGCGGACCTGCCGGCACCGGCTGCCTCCTGGGAGGGCACGGTGATTGCCGGCGGCGCCCCATTGGGGGCCGGCGCGGTCTCGTTCGGCGCGGCCTCCGGTGGGCGAAGGATCAGGCTCGGGAGCTTGGGGCGAAACTGTGGCATCGGGTCCAGGGTACGCCTAAATGGCCGATAGTTGCAAACCCGCACAGACTTTCCGCGTGGCCCGGACGGATGGCCTTACTCTTCGCGGACAAGATCGTCCCCAGCGGCGACCCATGTCGAGATCGAAGTCCCGGCCCGGAGCGGCGCTGTCCCGTCAACAGACGCTCGCCGGTCGGAGGAGACCATACAGAGGCACATGGACCGAATCGCGTTCGTCTTCCCAGGCCAGGGTTCGCAGTCAGTGGGGATGGGCAAGGCGCTGTCGGAGGCGTCGCCGGCAGCGGCGGCAGTCCTGGCCGAGGCCGACAGGGCTCTGGGTGAGCCGATCAGCCATCTGGCTTTCGAAGGCCCGGCCGAGCTGCTCGACCTCACGGTCAACGCCCAGCCCGCTCTCGTCGCCGTCTCGATCGCACTTCTGGCTGCCCTGCGCGAGCGCTGGTCGGCCTCCGGCATAGCCGCCCCGGTGCCGGCCTATTGCGCCGGCCATTCGATGGGCCAGTATTCGGCCCTGGTTGCCGCGGGCGCGATCTCGCTCTGCGACGCCGTCCGGCTGGTCCGCGAACGCGGCCGCCAGATGCAGGCTTCGGGCCAGGGCCGCATCGGTGCCATGGCCGCGCTGATCGGCCTGGACGACGCCAGACTGCCGGAGTTGCTTGCGCTCGGCGAGCCGCACGGCAGCCTGACCGTGGCCAACCGCAATGCCCCCGGCCAGATCGTCATTTCGGGCGACAGGGCCGCGGTGGAGGCCGCCGTCGCCGGCTCAAAGGAGCTGGGAGCGCGGCGCGGCATCGTCCTGCCCGTCTCCGTGGCGGCGCATTCGTCGCTCATGAAGGAAGCGGCGCAGGGCATGGCCCGCGTTCTGGAGCCGATCGCCTTCGCCGACCCGAGCACTCCCCTGCTGGCCAACGCCGACGCCCGGCCTATCACCACCGCGTCGGGCGCTCGAGCGGAACTGATCGAGCACCTGACCCGTGGCGTCGACTGGGTCACCGCGGTGCGGCGCATGACCGCCGACGGCGTCACGACTTTCGTCGAGATCGGACCCGGCAAGGTCCTGACCGGCCTGATCAAACGCATCGCGCCCGAGGCGATCGCCCTTGCCACCGACGACGCTTCCGCGCCCGGCGGCATCGCCGTGCCGTTCCTCGAGGCATGAACTTCATACGCCCAGTTGCATCCGTCCGCGTCATCGTGACAGCGGCGGGCTCGAGCCCCAGGAGGATCTGAACCCCGTGCGCAAACCTGACTACAACAGACGAGTCGTCGTCACCGGCCTGGGGGTCGTGAGCCCGATAGGCAACGACAAGGACGAGGTCTGGGAGAGCCTGACTGCCGGCCGATCCGGCATCGGCGAGATCACCCACTTCGACACCACGCCCTACGAGCACAAGGCCGGCGGCGAGGTCCACGGCTTCGACGTCACGAAGTACTGGAACTTCAAGGACGCTCGCCGAACCGAGACGACCGTGCACTTCGCCGTCGCGTCCGCCAAGCAGGCGATCGCCGACTCCGGCCTCGAGATCACCGACGCCAACCGCTACGACATCGGCGTGATCTACGGCTCCGGCGGCGGGGGCCAGGGCCTGTTCATCTCCAACCAGGAGATCTGGCGCACCAGGGGCGCGCGGTCGGTCAGCCCGTTCTTCATCGCCAACGGCCTGGTCGACGCCAGCTCGGGCACGATCGCGATCGAGACCGGGGCGAAGGGCCACAACTTCTGCCCGGTCGCAGCTTGCTCCACCGGCACCACGGCGATCGGCGAGGCCGCCGAGGCGATCCGCCGCGGCGACTGCATCGCCGTCATTGCCGGCTCGGCCGAATCGCCGCTCCTGGAACTCGTCCATATCGGATTCACTAATATGCGCGGCCTGGGCAGTCCGCTGCCGGACCAGCCGATCGGCACCGTCTGCCGGCCGTTCGACCGCACCCGCGACGGCTTCGTCCTGGGCGAGGGAGCGGGCGCCCTGATCCTCGAGGACCTCGATCTGGCCAGGGCACGCGGCGCCCGCATCTACGCCGAGGTCGTCGGCTACGGCTCGGCCGCCGACGGCTTCGACATGATCGCCCCCGCCTCAGGCGGTGAGGGCTCCGCCAGGGCGATGAAGATGGCGCTCGAGCGGCGGGGCGTGCCGGCGGACGAGATCGACATGATCAACCCCCATGGCACTTCCACGCCTGTCGGCGACAAATGCGAGAGCGAGGCGATCTGGGCGGCCTTCGGCAGCAATACGCCCAACATCCTCATCTCGGCCACCAAGTCGATGACGGGCCACATGATGGGCGCCGCCGGGGCTTTCGAGGGCCTCGCCACGGTTCTCTCGCTGTACCACCAGACCGTGCCGCCGACGCTCAACTACCGCGAGCCCGACCCGGAGTGCAACGTCAATATCGCCACCGAGACGATCGAAAAGCCGCTTCGCTACGCGCTCTCGAACAACATCGGTCTGGGCGGCCACAACGCGGCGGTCATCTTCAAGCACTACACGGGCGACTAGCCTCTCCGACTCCGGGCGGTTGACGGCCCGCCGAACGACCCCGAGCCGGTACAATCTCCCCAGTAGGTCGCCACCGCGATTTCCGCGTGCGACCAGCCCGAACGCCGTCCCGCCGGAGGGCACTCGTGCCCACCCGCCGGGGCAGATGAGCCGGAGCGTAGCCAGCTGCGGCAGCCGCCCCGCTAGCTGACACGTCGTAGGAGATGGCCGTGCCCACCAAGGATCTTGCCCGTCGCGCCGTAGTCACCGGTCTTGGAGCCGTCACGCCGATCGGTATCACCGCCAGTTCCTACTGGGAGAGCCTGATCGCCGGCGTTTCGGGCGTCGACACCATCCGGTGCTGGGATCCCTCCGGGCTCGACGTACGCATCGCGGCCGAGGTCAAGGACTTCGATCCGACCATCGGCATGGATCGCAAGATGGCTCGCCGCATGAGCCGCTTCGTCCATTTCGCCATGGCCGCGGCGGCCGAGGCCGTCGAAGATGCCGGCATCGATTTTGCCGCCTACACGCAGGACCAGCGCGATCGCGTCGCGATTACCGTGAATACCGGCGGCGGCGGGATCGAGCAAGTGATCGAGGGCACCCGGGTCCTCGCCGAAAAGGGCAACGGCCAGGTTTCGCCGTTCGCGATCCCGGCCCTCTCGGGTTCGATGGCGGCCTGCCAGGTCTCGATCAAGTACGGCATAACGGGCCCGGTCATCACCCAGGTCGCGGCCTGCGCCAGCAGCGTCATCGCGTTCATCGACGGCCTGCGCATGATCTCGGAGGGCGAGGTCGACGTGGCCCTCGTCGGCGGCTCGGAGGGGAACCTCGTGCCCATCGCCTTCGCGGCGCTCGGCAACATGGGCGCGCTGTCGCGCCGCAACGACGACCCGACTCGTGCCTCTCGGCCTTTCGACAGGGATCGAGACGGCTTCGTCTTCGGCGAAGGCGCGGCGATCGTGGTCTTGGAGTCGGCCGAGCACGCCCTGGCCCGCGGCGCCAGGATCCAGTGCGAGGTCATGGGCGGCGCCCTGACCGCGGACGCCTTCCACATAAGCGCCCCCGAGCCCACAGGCCGGGGCGCCACCGCAGCCATGACCAAGGCCCTCCGCCGGTCCGACGTCGCGCCCGACGAGGTCGACTACATCGTCGCCCACGGAACCTCCACCCCGCTCAACGACGTGACCGAGACGCGCGCGATCAAGGCCGCCTTTGGCGATCATGCCCGCAAGGTCGCGATCAGCTCGCCCAAGTCGATGGTCGGCCACCTGCTCGGCGCGGCCGGCGCGGTGAGCGGCCTGGCGGCGATCGGCGCGATCCGCGAGGGCGTCATCCCGCCGACGATCAACCAGGAGAACCCGGATCCGGAGTGCGACCTCGACTACGTCCCGAACGTCAAGCGGATCAAGAAGGTCGATACCGCGATCATCAACGGCTTTGGTTTCGGCGGCCAGAACGCAGTCGCGGTCTTCCGCCGCTTCCACATCTAGCCGTTCGACCTTCGTTGGGCGCGCCGGCGGGCGCGCCGCGAGGCGGCCAGGACGGAGTCCGCTACGCGAACATGTAGGATGGCTCGCGTGGAGCGCCGCCGACTTCTGCCAGCCTGGCTGAGCCACGGATTCGAGGCCGGCGCCCTGGGTGCGCTCCTCTCCGGCGGAACGCTCGTCGCCTTCCGTCTGAGCGGACCCGCGCCGCGCGTGGCGCTGCAGCAGGGGATCGACGGATCTCTCATCCTGATCCCTGCCCTGCTCGCGCTTGGGGTTCTCGCTATCAGCCTTCCGATCTTCCTAGCGGCGACGCGCGCCGAGGCGTTCCTTGGGGCGCTCGCCGGGTTCATAGTCGCCGCGGACCTGCTGATGGTCGTCTCGCTGATCTCACGGCAGTCGGTCTTCGTCCATGCGCTATCGCGCAGCCTGCCGCTGGGAGTTGTTGCCGCCCTGCTCTCGATCCCCGCGGTATTGGTGGGGCTCGTGGTAGGAGCACTCACGTCGGAGCTGGGCTTCGGGCATTCGGCCGGGCTTCGGGCCGCGATCGGAGCGGGCGTCGCCATCCTGCCCCTGGCGCTGGTGGGCCCGTTCGTCGCCTAGCCCGGGTCCACAGGGCTTATCCGCGACTTGGGCGGGCGGCGAACGAGCGCTTCGTGGAGCGGCGCAGCCGCAGCGAGTTCGACACCACGCTGACCGACGAGAGAGCCATCGCCCCGGCCGCCATCGCGGGATTCAGCGTGATCCCGGCGATCGGGTAGAGCACGCCGACCGCGACCGGGATCAGCACGACGTTGTACCCGAAGGCCCAGGCCAGGTTCTGGCGGATCACCCGCAGCGTCTGGCGGGAGAGGCCGATCGCCGCCGCGACGCTGCGTGGATCGCCGCCGACCAGCGTCACGTCCGAAGCCTCGAGAGCAACGTCCGCGCCGGTGCCGATGGCGATCCCCACGTCCGCCTGCGCCAGTGCCGGAGCATCGTTGATGCCGTCGCCCACCATCGCCACTCGCAGGCCGCGGGCCTGCAGCGAGGCCACAGCCTCGGCCTTGCCGGCAGGCAGGACCTCCGCCATGACGCGCTCCGGGGCGATGCCGACGGCAGCCGCCACGGCCGCGGCAGCTCGGGCCTGATCGCCGGTGACCAGCCAGACTTCGACCCCGGCAGCAGTCAGCCCGCGCACCGCTTCGGCCGCCTCTGGCTTGATCTCGTCGATCGTCGGCAGGAGGCCGGCAGCTCGGCCGTCCACGGCGACATAGGTGACCGCGGCCGAAGACTCGGCCGGCGCAGCCAGTGCGCCCAGCTCGACGCCTTCGGCACCGAGGAACGCCGCCGTCCCGACCAGAACCAGGCGGCCCTCGACGCGACCGCGTACACCGCGCCCGGCGATAGCCCCGAAGTCCTCCACGGGACGCCGACCGAGGCTCTTCTCCGCCGCGGCCGCGAGGATGGCCCCCGCCAGCGGATGCTCGCTCCCCCGCTCCACCGACGCGGCGATGTCGAGGACCTCATTCGCGGCGAAACCCGGGGCCGGGACGACTTCGCCGAGCGACGGTCGGCCGCGAGTGAGCGTCCCGGTCTTGTCGAAGATGACTGCATCTATTCCGGCTGCCAGCTCGAGCGCCTCGCCGCCGCGGATCAGGATGCCCGACTCGGCGCCGTTGCCGGTCCCGACCATGATCGCCGTCGGAGTGGCGAGGCCCATGGCGCACGGGCAGGCGATGACGACGACGGTGATGAACGCCACGAGGGCGTGCGTCAGGCGCGGCTCCGGGCCGGCGACGAACCACAGCGCGAAGGTGGCCGCGCCGACGACGAGCACGATCGGGACGAAGACCGCCGCGATCCGATCCGCCAGCCGCTGGATCGGCGCCTTGGACCCCTGCGCCCTACGAACCAGATCGACGATCTGCGCCAGGGCGGTATCTCGTCCAACCCGCGTCGCCCGGAACAGGAAGGTCCCGTGGCCGTTCATCGTCCCGCCGATCACCTCGGCGCCGGCTCCCTTCTCGGCGGGGATCGGCTCGCCGGTGAGCATCGACTCGTCGACCGCGGAGGCGCCGTCCACGACGCGCCCATCGACGGGGACCCGCTCGCCGGGTCGAACGCGTACGAGATCGCCGACGCGCACGTCCTCGAGCGGCACGTCGATCTCGGCGCCGGCCCTGACGATTCGAGCCGAGCGAGCTTGCAGCCCGATCAACGCCTTGACCGCGCCGACGGTCTGGCCCTTTGCCCGGGCCTCCAGCCAGCGGCCCGTCAGGATGAGCCCGATGATCGCGGTCGAGCTGTCGAAATAGGTCTGCGGCTCGATGCCCGCGGACCGAAGCAGGTCCGGCGCGAATGTGACGAGGACACTGAATGCCCACGCCGCGCTCGTGCCCACGACGACGAGCGTATCCATGCTCGTCGTTCCGTGGCGCGCCGCCCGCAAGGCCGCGCGATAGAAGCGGCGGCCGGCGAGGAACTGGACAGCCGTTGCAGGACCGATCAGCAGCCACGCGGCCTGCTCCATCGTCCAGGGCGCGTTAGGCAGGTACATGACCAGCATCGCCAGGGCCGCCACGACCAGCGATGCGGCGGCAGTCAGCCCGAGGGTTCGTTGCTCGCGCGATCGAACGGCCGCCTCGGCGTCCGCCTCGTCGAGGAGAGTCCCGCGCGCGCCGTCGGCAGCCACAGGCATCTGGCGCACTTCGTATCCGGCCGCCTCGATGGCCCGCGCCAGCTCGTCGAGTCCCGCGATCTCGGGCAGGTAGCGCACCGTGGCGACCTCAGTCGCGAGATTGACGTTGGCCTCGGCGACGCCCGGAGTCTTGCGCAGGTAGCGCTCGATCCGGTTCACGCACGAAGCGCAGCTCATACCCACGATGGGCAGCTGGACCTCGGCGGAGAGCGCGGCGGGAGTGAGAGCGGGAACGACTGACTCGACTGATTGCATACTCCCCGGGAGTATATGCCAGAAGACCGCAAACGACAATCGAGCCGGCATCGATTCCGCATTCGTGCCGCCCTTCACATCCGCGCGGTCCCGACGTCACACTGGGCATGATGGCGATACCGATCGAGTCACCCCAACGGCCGGCTGCTCGGAGGACGCGAGAGGCCGCGGCCGAGCCGGAGCCTGCCGCGCCACCCCCGTTCGAGGCGGCCTTCGAAAGCCACGGGGCGGAGATCTACCGCTTCCTGCGGCGTTTCGCGGCGGACGCGAGCGAGGCGGCCGATCTCCACCAGGAGACCTTCCTCCGCGCGTTTCGAGCTTACGGCCGGCTGTCCGCCGGGGCGAACGTTCGAGCCTGGCTGTATCGGATAGCCGGCAACCTGGCCGTCGACGCACATCGAAGACGCGGTCGATCGATTGAAGCCGATCGCGAATCGGTCGAATGGGCATCGGCCGCAGGCGACCCCGAGACGGCCGTTCGATCTCAGGAGCTGCGGTCGGCGGTTCGGTCGGCCCTGCTCGAGCTGAGTCCGAGCCAGCGGCTCGGCGTCGCCGCGCGGGTCCTCGACGGCGCCGAGTACGACGAGGTGGCCGAGCTGCTCGGCTGCAGCCAGGAGAGCGCGCGGCAGCACGTCAGCCAGGGTCTGCGCCGGCTACGGGCGGCCCTGAGCGAATGGCGGTGAGACACAAGATGAACGATCACCAGTTCGAGCTGCTTTTGCGGGCCGGCGACCCGCTTCCGAACGAGGCGACGCTGCCGGCGGAGACCGGAGCCGCCCAGGCTGCCACGCGCGCGGCTCTGCGTCGCGTGGGCGTGCGCGCGACATCCGGACTGGTCGCCGCCTTCGATGCCTTCGCCGTGCCGTGGGGCCTCCTCCACGTCGCCGTGACGGACGACGGGGTCGTATCCGTCGAGTTCGAAGCCGAGACGCCCGATTTCGTGGATCGGCTGGCGCGGCGACTCCACGGCCGCGTCGTCCCCGTCGAGGATGGCGCCGTCCCGGCGTCCTGGCGCGACCAGCTGGCCGCAGCCTCGGCGCAGATAGGCGAGTATCTCGCCGGCCGCCGGACCGCTTTCGAGCTGCCTGTGGACCTGCGCGGCCTCTCGGCTTGGGACCGTCGCGTGCTGGCCGGCGCCGCGAGCCTCGACTTCGGCGAAGTGACGACCTATGGCGACCTGGCCCGACGGATCGGCAAGCCCGGCGCGGCGCGGGCCGTAGGCGGCGCCCTGGGCCGCAACCCGGTCCCCATCGTGATCCCCTGCCACCGCGTTCTGGCGGCCGACGGCGCCCTGGGTGGCTACGGCGGCAGCGGCCCCGGCGGTCGCACCGCCATGCTCGCGGTCAAGCGCCGGCTCCTACGCATCGAGGGGGCGTGGTCGGCGGCCTGAGGGCGCCGAAGCGCAGCTCGCGACCAATCAGGCGGATGCGTTCGAGTTCGAGCCAAAAGTAGCATCGCCGATTGATCGCCCGCGAGGTAGGATTATTCGCGCGGGGGAGCATCGAGCGAGGAACGCCCAGCGGATTGGCCGAGCACCGGCGAAGAAATCGCCGATGAGTCTGGCCAGCGCGGTCGATCTTCGGCCTGAAGGCGCCGTTGCACAGCGGACGCCTTCTGCGCCGAGGGACGCCGCCCTCCGTGGCGTCGGCCGCGATAGGGATGCTTGAGATACGGACGACAGAGAAGATGGTGGGCATGTCACTTCCCAATCCCCCAAGCGACGAATTCCTCTTCCGTGCCCTGATGGATGTCACGCCAGACGCCATCTACTTCAAGGATCGTCAGTGCCGTCTGCTGCGGGTCAGCCTGAAGATGGCTCAGGACCTTGGCTTCTCGGATCCGGCAGAGCTGGTTGGCAAGACAGACATCGATCTGTTTGGCGACGCGTTCGGCCAGAGAACCCGGCTCGACGATCTCACGGTCATGGAGACGGGCCGACCGATCGTCGGCGTGATCGAGAGCCGCCAGCTGGACAACGGCCGGACGAACTGGACGCTGACCACGAAGATGCCGCTCCATGACGAGTCCGGCACCGTCGTAGGTCTGGGGGGCATGACGCACGAGTTCAGCGACATCAGGGAGACCGAACTGGCCCTCCAGCACCTCGCCACGCACGATACGCTCACCGATCTACCGAATCGCTTCCTGATGCTCGACCGGTTGAGCCAGCTCCTGATCCGTGCCAAGCGATCAAGTACCTCCTTTGCCGTCCTGTACATGGACATCGACCGTTTCAAGGAGATCAACGACTCCCGGGGACACGAGGTCGGCGACCTCTTGCTCCGTGCCGTTGCGCAGAGGCTCACGAAGAGCGTTCGTCAGAACGACACGGTCGCCCGTATCGGCGGCGACGAGTTCGTGATCATCGTGGAATCGGTTCATCAGATCCAGGATGCCGAGACCGTCGCCCTCAAGATCGAGCACGCTCTTGCCAGTTCCTTCACCCTGGGGAAACACCGAGTGAAGGCCACCCTCAGCATCGGCATCAGCCTCTATCCCGAGAACGGCGGGGATACAGACACATTGCTCAGGGTCGCAGACTACGCCATGTACCTGGCCAAGAGGGAGGGCGGCAATCGCCACCTGACAGGCGCCCCAGGCCTGTCTGACCCGGTCGACGTTTTCGAGAAAGAGTAGCCGCCGTTCCGCCAGTCGATGGCGAGCCGGTCACGCCCGGACCGAGGCGAGCATCAGTCGGGCAGGGGGCCCGGTCGACCGAGTAGGTAGCCCTGTGCCAGCCGAATACCGAGCGCCACCAGGGCGGCGCGCTCGGTCTCGGTCTCGACGCCCTCCGCGATCAGTTCGCATCCGGTCGAGCGGGCAAACTGACACATGCCCGCCACGAGGGCCTGCTTGGCCGGATCGCGATCGATTCCCGAGACGATCCACCGGTCGAGCTTCACGAAGGCCGGCTTGATTTCGAGGATGTGACGGAAGCTGGCGAAGCCGACCCCGGCGTCGTCGACCGCGAGACGGACCGACGGTCCGAGCGCCTCCACAGCGCAATGGAATGCGGCGTAATCGGCGATCGCGGTGTGTTCGGTGATCTCGAAGACCACCCGCTGCCGGACGCCCCTGACGACCGATCGAATCGAATTCGCTTCCAGCACGAGCGCCGGGGAGGCGTTCAGGCTGAGGAGCATGTGCGGCCTGAGGCGGCCGGCCGCCGCGATGGCGGCGCGAAGCGTTACGGTCTCGAGGGCGAGACCTAGGCCGACAGCCTCCGCCGCGGCGAACTGTTCATCGGGGGGTGTGCCGTCCTCGAACCGGGTCAGCGCCTCGTAGCCGATCACCCGACCGTGCTTGAGATCCACGATCGGCTGGAAGACCGGGTGGAAGGCGAGGCGATCGAGGACATCGGCGATGCACTCTCGTGCGTGCAGCGAACCGGCCTGCCCGGCGAGATCCGGGCCGATCAAGACGCCCGCGATGCCGGCGAACTCGACGAGACCGGGCAGACTCTCGGCCAGCCCGGCCGCGGCCGATGCCTCGGCGGACCCGACCGCGAGAAGGCCGATCAGCGTGCCCGCGTAGTGAATCGGCGCATACGCGTGGGCGCGCACGCCGGAATCGTTGAGCGTCTTGTTGTACGGGTGCCATGGGCGATGGACCCAGGCCTCGATCCATGCGCCCTGCGCGGCTCGCTCACGGAGGTGTCGGCTGCGCTGGTACGGAATGGGCCGGAGTTCCGGCGATCCACCGTTCGCGAGCGCCATGCCCATCGGCCACGCCCGGTCGTCGTGGGCGAATCGCATGATCGAGGCGGTAACCACACCCGACAGGCCCACGACCTGGCGACAGATCATCTGGGCGGTGGCTTCGGACGTGGCCTGCGCGGGGAGATGCGCGAGCGTGTCGGCGATCAGTGCCCGCTCACGGGCATTGCGGGCAGCCACCGTCGCGAGGGCACGTTCATGGGTGATGTCGAGCGCGATGCCCCCAAGTTGCACGCCCTCGAGGGTGTGGATCGGGAACTTCGTGACCAGGAACGGGACGTGCATCTCGCCGATCGGCATGATCTCGGTGGTCTGGACCGGAGCATCGGCCGCCAGGGCCGCCGCGTCATTCGCGCGAACGAATGCGGCGACCTCGGCCGGCCAGATCTCGGTGTCGGTCTTACCGAACCAGTCGGAGCCCAGGCGGTCGCCGAACTGATCGAGGAATCGCCGGTTCACGTACAGGTAGCGGCCGCCCGAGTCTTTGACGAACGCGACTGCGGGCATCGCCGCCATGAAGCCGTCGAAGGCGGCCGCGGCGCTTTCGAACGTCCAAACCTGGCTCCGCGTTGCAGGCCCAACGGCCGTGATCCGCATCGGAGCGGCACGGCGAGGCGGCCTCGTGTCGAGCGCGATCATGGCTGCGTCGATCGCACGGCGGGACAGCACAAATCCCTGAGCGACGCGCGCCTCACGCGGATCGGCCGCCTCAGTCTCGCGCAGTCCGATCACTCTAGTCATTCATCCTAGTCATTCATCGACCCTACGCTTTCACGGGGCGGCCGCGCACCATCCAAAAGTCCTGTCGTGCCGAGGCGTCGCTCGCGCCGGGGCAGGACGATTCGCGCAGGGCACGAAGTGCGCCTCATTGGCAAGCGAGCCGAAGCCGGTCAGCCGATCGAGTTGCGCCCCATCGATGCCGCGACCGTGGATCTCCAACACCAGTGGCATGCGATCCGCGTCCGTCGTTGGCGGAGAACTCCGTCCGACGGCTTCAGCCCGGCGACGTCGGACGATCGCGGACGCGGCGCCGGCGTCGCACGCCAAAGACCCGTCGGGTGACCGGGACGAAGGCGGTGGCCAGGCCGACCTGGGCCAGCACTATGAGGACGAGGAGCAGGCCCGGCAGGCCCAGGAATAGGCCCGGTACGAGCCAGACGAACATGTTGATCGCGCCGACCGCCTGGACGTCGAGCTGCACGGTGCCCCCGGCCGGCAGCGCCTGGACGTCAAGGGGTGTCCCGACCGCCCCGGGCGGGAGGGTCGGGGTCGGCGTAGGCGTCGGGGTCGGGGTTGGCGTAGGCGTCGAGGTCGGGGTTGGCGTCGGGGTCGGGGTCGCCCC
>PLLE01000029.1:0-17973 GCA_003141245.1 Chloroflexota bacterium | reverse complement strand
GAGGGTCGGGGTTGGCGTAGGCGGGAGGGTCGGGATTGGCGTAGGCGTCGGGGTCGGGATTGGCGTAGGCGTCGGGGTCGGGATTGGCGTAGGCGGGAGGGTCGGGGTCGCCCCGGGCGGGAGGATGACGAAGCGCGGTGGAGCCGCGAGCGGCCCGCTGACGAGCTGTGAGGAGTCCACGCTGAACTCCTTGTAGGCGCTGGCGCTCCACGCAGCGAGTGGACTGGTGGTCGCGATGACACGGACGATGAAGACGGCCTGGGCATTGGCGTTCAGCTTCCAGGAGTTCTTCGTCGTCTTGAACGTAACCTGCGTCGGTCCGGAGCCCACCCAGGCTGAGCTCCAGACCCCGACCGGCACGCTCGAAACGCTCGTGCGCACGACCGTGAATCCTGCTGGCAGGATGAGCGCGACGCAGCCGATCGGCCCGTTGCCGTCGGTCACGGTGACCGTCACGTCAGTGGGCACGCCCTCGGTCAGGACCTTGGGGGAGAAAGCGATGCTCCAGGCATCCCCGACAGCGCTGACCGCGGCCGGGCTCCCCGGTACCGCGGCCGCGGCCAACCCGACCAGCGCCAGCGCCAGCGCGAGGGCGGTCCTTCGCGTGGCCATCAGGCGACCTGGCGACCCGGCAGCGTGAGCGGCTGGCTGGACCCAAGTGGCAAGGATTCGGTGGGCATCGGGGCGTCGACTGCGCTCCGGATGCCTCCCACGAAGATCTCCACCAGCCGGGCGTCGAGCTGGCTGCCCGCGGCCTCCTCAAGCCGTTTGAGCGCCTCCTCCACAGTGAGGGCCTTGCGGTACGGGCGCGTCGTGGTCATGGCCGAGAAGGCATCCCCGACGGCGAGGATGCGGGCCACGAGGGGGATCTCCTCCCCAGCGAGCCCGTCGAGGTAGCCGCGCCCGTCCCACCGCTCATGATGGTGGCGGACGCCCGACCGGATGAGATCGAGGTCGGGCAGGTCGCGCACGATCGCATCGCCAAGCGCCACGTGCTGCTTGACGATCGCATACTCCTCGTCCGTCAGGCGACCCGGCTTGCGAAGGATCGCGTCGGGGATGCCAATCTTGCCGATGTCGTGGAGCAGGCCGGCATTCTGGATGGCGCGTCGGGTGTCTGAATCGAGCTCGAGCCGGCGGCCGAGGAAGTCGGCGTAGCGGGCCACGTCCTCGGAGTGGCGGCGGGTGTAGCGGTCCTTGGTGTCGACGGCGATGACGAGGCCCTGGAGGATGTTGAACGTGTTGACATACCCCGGCACCGGTGGGCGCGCCTCGGCCACGCGGATAGCGTCGCCTCCGCTTGCCTTCGCCTCGTCGAGCGTCATGGCCGTCATCGAGAGGAGGGTGGTGACGGCCTCACCATTCGTCGGATAGAAGCAGAGGCCGGCGCTGAATGTCACCGGGAGCTGCTCCGAGCCTTCGAATTGGAGCGCCGCATCGGCCAGCGTGGTCCGCAACCGATCGACAGCCGGCTCGAGCGCGGCCGCGTCCCCGGTCGCCGTGGTGACCAGGAACTCATCGGGTCCGTAGCGGCCCCAGGTCGCCCCGGGCGGCATCCATGCGGCGAGCAGCCGAACGACCTCGATGAGCACGTGATCGCCGGCGGGATGCCCGTACGTGTCGTCGAGCAAGCCGAAGTTGTCAAGGTCGAGGAGGGCCACACCGATGCCTTCGCCGCCCGCTCGCGCCGCCTCGATCTGCGCCGTGAGCGTCTCCACGATCGAGCCGTGGTTGAGGGCGCCCGTCAGCGGATCGCGGCGCGCTGCCTCGAGCAGCTGGAGTGCCTGGCGGGTGAGGCGTTGCTGGGCAGCGCGGAAGACGAAGAAGAGCAATAGCGCGCTCACAAGCGCCGCCGTGAGCGTGATGACCACGACGCGGATGCGGCCTTGCTCGAGCTGCGCGAGGATCGGCGCGGCATCGCGCCACACGGCGACCATGGCATAGACTCGGCCTGCCTCGATGATCGGCAGGTACTCACGCAGCACCGAATCGGTCGCAAGGGGCGCGAGGGCGCCCGCGTCGTCGCGCCCCACGATAGCCGCATCCGCCCGCGAGTTCTGGACCGCGCCCGTAAACCCCTGTGTGAGGGGGGCCCGCTGGCCGACGCTCGCACCATCGTCGCTCGCCAGTACCGTGCCGTCGGGTGCGAGCAACGCGGCGTGGAGGATACCGCCGCGATCCGTCAGGAAGTGCAGGCCCTGCTGGAGTGCGGCCTGCCGGACGGCGCTCAGACCACCCGGCTGGAGGTCCGCCTGGGTCAGGTTGAGACCCACGAAGATGCGCACCGCGGCCGCGTCAGCGCTGACCGTCGCGTTGAGAATAGTGGTCGACGAATCGGCGGTCACGAGCGCCGCCTGGCCGCTCGCGGTCGCACCGACGATGACGAGGAAGGCCCCGAGGACGAGCATGAGGAGGACCGGCCGGACAGTGCGGCGGCGATCGGGTGGGCTCTTGATCGGCGTTCCCTCCTAACTGCGTGGGTGGCGGGCACGGCCTGGTCGGAGTATATGAGTCCGGTCGCGCTCCGGAAATGTGACGTTGGTTCCGGTCCGACCCGTACTCCGCCTCTAGGGCAGGCGTCCGGTTGTGCGCACACCCGTCGCGGAAATAGCTCATGGCCCCGGACCCGTGTGGCTCATCCATCTGCCGCGACCTTGTAAGGCTCGCGAACGGGCAGCTACTGGCGCGCGACGGGCCTCATGGGGAAGACGCCCACCACCGCCGGGCTGTCGGGATCGAGAAGCATCTCGCAGCCAACGTCGCCGGCCCTGATGAGATCGCCCAGGAACCGCGCCTCCTCGGGCGGGAGGCCGACGAAGATGATGCCCGTATCGGTAGCGACGGCACTGACCTCGTCCTCGACGCCTTCGATGGCGAATCGCCGCCGCAGCTCATGAACGGGCACGTACGGGCGGCTCTTGATGAAGCGGCGCATCTGGGCCAACGTGCAGGTGTGGCGCTGCGTCACTTCCTCGCAATTCTGCGCGGCGGGCATGGCTCGAACTCTGAACAGCCGCCGCGGCCCGGAATCGTTGCCGGCGCTACCAGCCGGACCGTCGCCCGGACCACCGCCCGGCCTCCCGCTGCCGACGTGGCCGGCCCCGTCCTGCGAGACGGCGGCGACATCGCCGGTCGGCGTCTCGGCCAAGGCGGCGCCGGCAGAGGCGTTGAGCACCGCGCTCGCGGCATTCCGGTCGAGCTGTGCGCCGGGCGCGCCCTGCGCGTCGGCGCCCGCCGCACCCTCGTTGGCACCGGCGCCCCCGCGTCGTCCTCGGCCCCGGCGTCTCGGGCTCATCAGCCGCGCGCCGCGGCCAGCTCGACGGCCTCGGCAGGCGCAGTTCCCGCCAGAACCCGTTCGGCGTAGCGTTCGGCGAAGCGGCTCGCGGCCTGCTCCGGCACGATGGCCTTGATCGAGTCCCGGTCCAGGCCGTAGCCGTACTTGATGGCAGCGATGTTCTCGTCGACGTACTTCTTGGGCAGCGCCTCGCGCAGGTGCTCGTCGGTGAAATCGACGTCGCAGATGCACAGCAGCCGGCCCAAAGCGATCATGTTGCCGAAGAGGTCGCGNNCCGAACTTCTCGACGCCCAGTTGGAGGAAGGGGATCTCCTCACCGCGCTCGCCGGGCTTCGTCAGGCCGATATCGGCGATCACGTAGTCCGCGACGAGATGGATCGGCCCGCGGTCGGCCAGGCGCAGCACGACGTCCGCGCATTCGACGACGAAGTTGCTGATCGGCTCACGGTCGTACTCGAGGAAGGCCTCGCTCATGCCTCCTCGGACCGACGAGTCGTAGTCGAAAAGGAGCGTCACCTCATAGCCCATCACCGCCAGCAAGCTGGCCATGGTGTTGCCGATGACCCGAACGCCCTGACCCCCGACGCCATCGATGACGATGGACTTGGCCGCCATCCGATCCTCCTCCGCCTGCCCGCGTCTACTCGCCCGCCACGGGCAGAGGCACGCCCTTGACGATGCCCAGCTGCTGCGGCTCCAGGTGCGTCGAGCCGGGGGGAGCCGGCTTGTACGCGGTGCGGTAGTGCTGGAGCATGTCGTTTGCGCTCGAGAACCCGATCCGCCGGCCGTTGTTCTCGATGCACTGGCTGGCGATGTCGACGAACGAGAAGCCCGGCCACTCGATCGCTTCCCTGATCGCCTTGCGCATCGGTCCCTGGTGATAGACGGTCGTCTTGGCGTAGTAGGCGTTCGGGTTCGTGTTGACGACGCCCTGCAGGTTGATCGGCGAGTACGCCGCCCCTGCCGGCGACGAGATGGTGCTCGTGCCCTGAGGCGTGGTCGGCCCGGTCTGGCCGCCGGTCAGCCCGTAGATTTCGTTGTTGTTGCAGAGAACCGTGATGTTCGGGTTGCGGCGGATCGAGTGGAGCAGGTGGTTGCCGCCGATGGAGGCGAGGTCGCCGTCGCCGGAGACGACGATGACGTGCAGCTCCGGCCGCACCGTCTTGATCGCCTCGGCCACCGGCAGCGTTCGACCGTGGAGCGTGTACACGGACTCGAAGTTCAGGTAGGCGCCCATTCGGCCGGTGCAGCCGATCCCTGTGACGATCACGGTGTTGAGCTTGTCCAGGCCGAGCTCGTCCATGACGGTGGCCAGCTGCTGCATGATCAGGCCGATCCCGCAGCCGGGACACCAGATTGTGGGGAACAGGTCGGTCTTCAGCTTGTCCTTGACTGCCATGGCGGTGAAACCTCTTCGGGGACGCGGGTCAGCCGACCCGGGCCGGCGACTCGGAGCCGGACGGCGCGGACTCTGCGGGAAGCATGCCGATCTGGGCGAGGCCTTCGCGGATCGCCTCGATGCTCATGCGGCCTCCCAGCAACGGTACGCGCTCGACACGTCGCAGGAGCATCCGCTCGACGACGTTCGCGTACTGCCCGTCGCTGCCTTCGATGACGATGATCTTCTTGTAGCGCGCGGCGATCTCGGTCAGCTCCTTGTCGAGGGTGGGCCAGATCCGGATCGGCCGGAAGAGCGCGAAGTGGGCGGCCAGCGGCTGGGCGATACGGCGGGTGATGCCGAAAGCGATCACCAGCGTCTCGGCGTCCTTGTTCCAGCCGTACTCGTAGAAGGCGTATCGCTCCGCCACCTTGACGCGGTGCTCCCGCGACTCGTGGTACTGGCGGATGAACTCGTCCGCGTCGGCCGTGGCCGGCTCACCGTCGGTGTAGGTGGCCACGCCCGAGAAGAGCCTGGTGCCGCCCGAGGCGAGAGGCTCGAGCGTCCGCGGGACGACCGACACGTCGATCGTGTCCAGGTCGGCGACCTCGTTCAGATGGCCGAGGAAGGCGTCTGACAGGAAGATGACAGGGGTCCGGCTCTCCTCCGCCGCGTTGAAGGCGTGGATCGTGTACTCGTAGCACTCGGCCACGGTGGACGGATAGAAGACGATGCTCGTGTAGTCGCCAGTCGAGCCGTAGCGAGTCTGGTTGAGGTCGCCCTGCCCCGGCATCGTCGGCATTCCGGTCCCGGGCCCGACGCGCATGACGTTCACGATCACGCACGGGATGCCGACTTTGTGGCCGTAGCCGATCGCCTCTTGCATGAGGCTGAAGCCCGGGCCGGAGGTTGCGGTGAAGGACTTGGCGCCGGCCAGGCTCGCGCCCAGGATCGCGTTGGCGCTGGCGATCTCGTCTTCGGCCTGCAGGAAGCGGAACTCGGGATGAGTCGTCGCGTACACCGAGGCCTGCGCCAGGATCTCGGACGAGGGGCTGATCGGATAGCCGCAGAAGTAGCTCGCGCCGGCGCGAATGGCACCGCGGAGGACGGCCTCGTTTCCCTGGACGAGTCGCTTGGTCATCGTCTGTCCTGTCCGATCAGGTCTGGTTGTCGCGATCGACGTTCGGAGCGCTCTCCGTGTCCGTCATGCCGCGATGTGGGTCGGTGCCGGCGACGGCCGGACCTCGGGCAACGTCGGGAATGTGCGGCGACGCCGTCTGACGGGCGGACGCGGCCTCTTGCGCCTCCACCTCGCGCGGCAGCCTGCCGTTCTCGTCGCGTTTGGGCAGAACCTCGATCGCGAGATCCGGGCAGTAGCGCTCGCACAGGCCGCAGCGGATGCAGTCCGTGGCCTCGATGATCGCGTCGTGAGTCAGGATGAGGCTGTCTTTGGGGCAGATCTCGACGCAGATGTTGCAGCGCTTGCACCACTCGTCGACCCACCGGATGTTGACGAAGTCGACGATGGTGGGGGCGCGGCGCGGTCGTCTTTCGGCGGCGTAAGGAGTGGTCGTGGGGATTCTCCCGAATCGGTCGATTGGCCCACAGGGGGCATCGGCCTGTGAAGTTTACGGAATCGATTATGAAACCGCTCGCGTCCGGAAGTTCGGCCCGCGGGACGCGCCCGGCGAGGGGCTCCCCTACTGGACCCGCAACACCGTCCTGGCCTTGGACCAGTGGCGCTCGAGCTGGTAGTAGTCGCGCTCCGGCGGGGCGAAGATGTGGACGATGACGGCGCCGAAATCGAGCAGCGTCCAGTGCGAGTTGGATCCGCCCTCGCGGCCGATCGGGCGAACGCCCTCCTCGCGCAGCTTTTCGGCGACGCCGTCGCCGATGGCGCCCAGCTGACGCTCCGAGCCGCCCGAACAGATGACGAAGTAGTCGGCCATCGAGGTCAGCTCCGAGACGTCGAGCAGGACGATGTCGGCCGCCTTCTTGTCCTCGGCCGCGTCGACGATCTTGCGGGCGATCTCGAGCGCGCTCAGCCGCAGGCCCCTCTGGCGGAGGGTCTCCGCGATCTCGGGCTCGGACTCGGTTTGAGCCTGGGCTTCCTCAGCCTCGAACGCGGCGGCTTCGAGATCCGCCAACGCTTCCTCCGCAGCCGAAGCCGGCGCGGCGGCGCGGGCGAGAGGCTTGCGCCGTCGCGGCAGACCGTCGGGGCTGGGCATCGATTCGGCTTGGGGCGTTGGGTCGGTCACTTGGGGCGGTCCTCCGAGGGGTTCTGCGAACGATACAGCCGATGGTCGCAGATGTACCGCTCCACGGCCGGCGGCACGAGATAGCGGATGGAGCGGCCGGCGGCGGCGCGCTCGCGCACGTCCGAGGCCGAATGGGCGAGCGGCACGGTCTCCACGCAGACGACGCGAGCGGCGCCGGCGGCACCACCGGGAAGATGCGCCGCCAACCAGGCACGATCCGGAAGCGGAGCGCCGGGTCGGGGCACCACGGCGAGCCGGCAGCGAGTCAGGATGCCGGTGGGATCGCGCCAGTCGCCGAAACCGTCGAGGGCCTCGGCCGAGAGAATGAAGTAGAGGTCCCGTTCCACTCCCTGGCGAGCCGCCTCGTCGGCGAGGGTCCGCAGAGTGTCGACGGTGTATGAGGGACCGCTCCGTTCGAGCTCGATCCGGCTCATGACGAAGGACGGATTGCCGGCGATCGCCAGCTCCACCATGGCCGCCCGGTGATCGGCCGCGGTCACTTCCTCGCCGAGCTTGTGGGGCGGTGCGCCCGCGGGAACGAAGAGGACGCGATGGAGCCCGAGCGCCTCGCGGACCTGCTCGGCGGCCACGAGGTGGCCGAAATGGACGGGGTCGAAGGTGCCGCCCAGGATCCCGACTCTACGATCGGTCGGGGCGATCCAGGCCCGGGATTCGTCGAGCGGCCCCGTCACCGATCCTCCCACACGTCAGATTCCCACTCCAGCTCGCTGCCACCGATGCGTACGGTCTCGCCCGGCGCCACACCCTGTCGTCGCAGCTCGTGATCGACGCCGAGCCGGATCAGGTCCTGCTGGAAGCGCTCGGCCGACTCTTCGACATCGAAGTTCGTCTGCGAGGCGAGCCGTTCGATCTTTCGACCGTGGACGACCAGGACGCCGTCCTCGCGGGCGACGGTGAAAGTGTTTCCGGACGACTCGAGCCGATGGACGACGATGCCGGCCGGCTCCGGCGGCTCGGCCAGCTCAGCGGCGGAGGGCAGAAGCTTGGAAAGCCGCTCGCGCAGCTCCGCCAGGCCCGTACCCTTCTCCGCGGAGATCGCCAGCGCGGTGATTCCCTGGGCCAGCCGCGCGTCTCGGAAGGCCGGCCAGGCCTCCGCGGCCGCGGGGCGATCCATCTTGTTGAAGGCGACCAGCGCGGGCTTGACCAGCAACGCCGGGTCGTGCGCGCCCAGCTCGTCCCGGATGACGTCGTAGCTCCACTCCGGGTCGCGATCCGCTCCGTCCACGATGTGGACCAGGATGCGAGTCCGTTCCACGTGACGCAGGAAGGCGTGGCCCAGACCAGCGCCTGAGCTGGCTCCTTCGATCAGGCCCGGAACGTCCGCGATCGTCGGCCGACGTGAGTCCTCGTCGCCGAGGTCGAGGACCCCCAGGTTCGGCTCGAGGGTGGTGAACGGGTAGTCGGCGATCTTCGGCCGGGCCGCCGTCAGGGCCGCGAGCAGGGTCGATTTGCCGGCGTTCGGCAGCCCCACCAGTCCCACGTCGGCGATGAGTCGCAACTCCAGCCGGATCTGGCGCTCCTCGCCCGGCTCGCCCATTTGGGCATGCTTGGGGGCCTGGTGAGTGGAAGTCGCGAAGTGCACGTTTCCGAGACCGCCGCGGCCGCCGCGCGCCACCATCAACGTCTGCTCGGACGCGACCAGATCGCCCAGCAGCTCACCCGTCGAGCCGTCGAAGACGCCGGTCCCGGGCGGCACCTTGAGGACCAGGTCCGTGCCGGCCTTGCCATGCATCTTCTGGCCGCTGCCGCGGCCGCCGGAGGAGGCCTTGAAGTGGTGGGAGTGACGATAGTCGCGCAGGCTGGTTTCGCCCGCATCCACGGTCAAGTAGATGGACCCGCCACGGCCGCCGTCGCCGCCGTCGGGTCCGCCTCGGGGCACATGGGCCTCGTGTCGGAAGGTCGCAGCACCGTCGCCGCCGTCACCGGCGCGGATCCAGACTTTGACTTCGTCGAAGAACATGGGTCAATTCTCGCATGCGGCTCGGCCGTGGCCGAGGTTTACCCCGGCGCGGCCCACGAACCGGCGGTTGGGTTATCGCAGGTAGTTCATCGGGTTTCGGGCGCAGCTCGTGGTCCCGTCGCCCCAGGGGTAGCAGACCCACACCTCGAAGTGGAGATGCGGCCCCGTCGCGTTGCCGGTCCTGCCGACGTTACCGATGTGCTGACCCGCCGACACGGTCTGGCCGACGCTCACGAACTCCGCGGACAGGTGGTTGTAGGTTGTCCACAGCTTCCCGCCGTGCGAGATCCAGACCTCGATGCCGCCACCGTAGCCGCCGCCGCTCCTCTTCCAGCCGGCGAAGATGACCGTGCCGCCGGCCGCCGCGACGACGGTCGTACCGGTGTTGGCGGCGATGTCGAGGGCGGGATGGCGCGTCGCGCTGTAGTACTGGCTTACCGTCCAGGTTCCCACGACCGGCCACCGAAGCCTGCCGCCGTTCCAGGTCGAACCGCCGCAACCCGCCGCGCAGCCCGGCTTGGGCGTGGGAATGGCCGCGACGGCCGCCCCGGGAACGACCAGAGTCTGGCCGACCGTCACGGTCGTATCCGCCAGGTTGTTGGCGTCCATGATGTCCTGGACCGCAACGCGGTACTTGGAGGCGAGCGAGCTCAGCGTGTCCTTCGTCTTGACGGTGACCACGACGCCGTCGACCGGCGGGATCAGCAGCCGCAGGCCGATCTGCATCGAGGCCGGATCGGGCAGTTTGCTCTTGTTGGCCCAGTACAGCGTGTTTGCGTTCAGGCCGAACTTGTTCGCGATCTTGATGAGGCCGTCGCCGCCCTTGACCACGTAGATCTGGAATCCGCCGGACCCGACAGGGGCGTCGCCGGCCTGGATCGTGTTGTAGACGCTCCCGTCGCCGGCATACATGTCGATGCCCTGATCGACCGCTGTCTGATCGACCGCCGTCCCATCCGCTGCCGTCTGATCCGCTGCCGTCTGATCCGCTATGCCGGAGTTCCCCATATCGTCGATGCCACCGAGGGCCGGGCTGGCGCTGGGCGTGGAGTCGGCCCGACCCGCAGCCGAAACCGGCGGCTGCGTGCCGACCGCCGCAACGGCCACGAGAAGCAGGCAGGCGCTCAGCGGTACCAGGCGGCGGTGACGTGTGAGGCGCGACGTGCGCCGGCCGACGACGTCCGCGTAGCGCGCCCGGCGCGACGGGGCGAGCTTCTCGGCCGCCGCTTCCTCTATGGCCGCCGCATCATCTATGGCCGCCGCTTCCCCTGGGGCGGCCGCTTCCTCTTTGGCCACCCCATCCGATGCCGGCGCGAGCGCGTCGGCCGTCAGAGCAGGCGAAGTTCGACCGATCCGGCCGCCGCCGAGCACTTCACCCGTCGCCGCGGCGACGGGTCGGGCGAGCGACTGCAGCGAAGCTACCAGCGAGCCGCGCAATCCGCCCAGATCGAGGTGGATCGGCGTCGCTGGGTCGCGCACGACCAACCGGCGCAAGGCTCGAAGCGCTGGGCTCTTGGGTGATGGCAATACAGACTCCTGCGGCGCGGGACGGGCGTCGGTCGCGGGCAACCGTATCAGACGACGGTGGACCGGCGCAATCCGACAGCGGGTCGGGCGACGATCGGGCGTTCAGCTTCGATCAGGCGTCGAGGTTCTTGGTCAGCTTGGCCAGGAAATCCACGTTGCTATCGCTCTTGACGAGGCGGTTGAGCAGCAGCTCGAGGCCTTCGTTGGTGCCGACGGCGGAGAGCATGCGGCGCATCGTCCAGACCATCTTGAGAACTGGCTCCTCGAGAAGAAGCTCCTCGCGGCGGGTGCCGGAGCGCTGGACGTCAATCGCGGGGAAGATGCGCTTTTCGGCCAGCTTGCGATCCAGGATGAGCTCGCTGTTGCCGGTCCCCTTGAACTCCTCGTAGATGACGTCGTCCATGCGCGATCCCGTATCGACCAGGCAAGTGCCGATGATCGTCAGCGAGCCGCCCTCCTCGATGTTGCGGGCGGCGCCGAAGAAGCGCTTTGGCGGATAGAGCGCGATTGGGTCGAGGCCGCCGGAGAGCGTCCGGCCGGACGGCGGGAGCGCCAGGTTGTAGGCGCGCGCCAGCCGTGTGATCGAGTCCAACAGGATGACGACGTCGCGGCCAGTCTCGACCTGTCGCTTGGCGATCTCGAGGGCCATCTCGGCGACGTGAGTGTGGTTCTCCGTCGGCTCGTCGAAGGTGGAGCTGATCACCTCGCCCTTGACCGAGCGCCGCATGTCGGTGACTTCCTCAGGCCGCTCGCCGATAAGTGCCACCATGAGCAGGATCTCGGGGTAGTTGGTGCTGATCCCGTTGGCGATGTGCTTGAGGAGCATCGTCTTGCCGGCCTTGGGCGGGCTGACGATGAGTGCGCGCTGGCCCTTGCCGATCGGATTTACCAGGTTGATCAGCCGCTGGCTGAGATTCTTGGAGTCCGTCTCGAGGTTGATCAGAACGTCCGGGTGGACCGGGGTGAGGTCGCCGAACACCGGCCGGCGGCGCGCCGTCTCGGGATCGATGCCGTTGACGCGATCGACCCGGATCATGCCCCAGTACTTCTCGCCCTCGCGCGGGGCGCGAACGGAACCGCTGATGCGGTCGCCGATTCGCAGCCCGAAGCGGCGGAGCTGGCTGGACGAGACGTAGACGTCGTCCTGGCTCGGCATCAGACCGTGGCGGCGCATGAAGCCAAAGCCCTCGTCGACGATATCGAGGATCCCGGTGGCGTAGGCGTGGCCGGCAAGCTCGCTCTGGCGGGCCAGGATTCGGTCGACGAGGTCTTCCTTGCCGGCAGTTCCGGCCTCCATCTCGAGGTCGCGGCCCACCGCCTGGAGCTCGACGACGTTCATCTCGCTGAGCTCGGTGATATCGAGATCGCGAGTGTCGCTCTCCTGGTAGTCGTCGTAGTCGCCCATGGGCGTCCGACCGGCGGGGCGTCGGCGAGGGCGGCGGTTGCGAGAACGCTGGTCGGGACCGTTGACAGGCATGTGGGGTGGAACTCAGTTGGGGAAGGTGCCGTGCAAGGCAATCGCGCGGAATCGTTCCGCTGCGGGTGCACGGTCGGGGCGACGCGGAGAATACCCGGCCTGGCGAGTTGCGTCAATGGACCCGGTCGTCCGATCGTCAGATCGAGCGTCGCCGCACGTCAACCGGCTCCCCTGCCGGACGTCCGGGGGTGCCTTTGCGACCGCAGCGGCCCGCCGACAACACGAACAACGGCCCTGAACGGGGAGCGCGATCGAGCGTAGCGTCGTACTCCACATCCCCGCGATGCTTCACGCACCGAAGACGAGCCCCTGCTCCACGAGCGCAAGGCGGAGATCGACGTGACCCTGACCAAGACGGACGAAGACGTAGCGGCGATCGCCAAGCGCTGGAAGAACAAGCGCGGCAGTCTGATCATGGCGCTGCACGGGCTCCAGGACCGGTACGGCTACGTGCCTCGCGAGGCCGCGATGAGCCTGGGCGAGCAGATGGACGTGCCGCTGGCACGCATCTACGAGGTCCTGACCTTCTACAACTACTTTCGGCTGAAGTCGCCTGGCAAGAAGGTCGTCTCCGTCTGCATGGGCACGGCCTGCTACCTCAAGGGCGCGCCCAAACTGCTCGATCAAGCCTCCGAGGAGCTGGGCATCAGACCGGGAGAGACGACGGCCGACGGCGAGTTCCACCTGCAGGTAGTGCGATGCGTCGGGTGCTGCGGCCTGGCGCCGGTGGTCACAGTCAACGAGAAGCTGCTTGCGAAGGTGACCGGCGAGTCCCTCGAGCCCCACCTTCTCCAGCCCGGCGCGACCGAAGACGGGAAGGCGTGAGATGGCACGACTGACCGTTGCCGAGTTGGAGGCTCGCGGGCGCGTAGAGGCCCCGGTTTCCGACAGGCCGAAGATCAAGGTCGGGATGAGTACCTGCGGCAAGGCCGCGGGCGCCGAACCCGTCTTCGTCGCCCTCGAGGCCGATCTGAGGGAACGATCGCTCGACTGGCGCGTGGCTCGGACCGGCTGCGCGGGGATGTGCAGCATGGAGCCGCTGGTAGAGGTGACGCTCCCGGGCCAGGCCGCCGTGATGTTCGGCGAAGTGACGCCCGAGTTCGCACGCCGGATCGTCGCTGCTTGCGTCGACGGCGCTCCCCTTCCGACCGAGAACCGCGTGCCTTCCATAGCCGACCTGGCACGGATCGCCGGTGAACCGCTCGCCACGGAAGGCGGCCCCAAGCAGTACCGCATCGTGATGCGCAACTGCGGCGTGATCGATCCGGATGAGATCGACGAATACCTGGATCGCGGCGGATACCAGGCCCTGGCCAAGGTCCTATCGACGATGACGCCCGAGCAGGTCATCGAGGAGCTCAAGGTCAGCGGTGTACGAGGCCGCGGCGGAGCGGGCTTCCCGGCCTGGCTGAAGTGGAACCTGACCCGCGAGTCCAAGGGCGAGGAACACCTCATCGTCTGCAACGGCGACGAGGGCGACCCGGGCGCCTACATGGACCGCAGCGTCCTGGAAGGCGACCCTCACGCCGTCCTCGAAGGAATGATCATCGGCGGCTACGTCATCGGAGCCAGAAACGGCTTCTTCTATATTCGAGCCGAGTACCCGCTGGCGATCCAACGCATCGAGAAGGCGCTCCGGCAGGCGCGAGCCGCCGACCTGCTGGGCAACAACATCCTGGGCACCGACTTCAGCTTCAACGTCGAGATCAGGCTCGGCGCCGGCGCCTTCGTATGCGGCGAAGAGACGGCCCTGATCGCCTCGGTGGAGGGCAAGCGCGGCACTCCGTCGCCTCGCCCGCCGTACCCGTCCGTCAAGGGCCTGTGGGGCCAGCCGACGATGATCAACAACGTCGAGTCGCTCGCCAACATGTCCCAGATCCTGCTGCGCGGCGGGGAGTGGTTCGCAGGAATAGGCATGGGCAAGTCCACCGGGACCAAGGTCTTCGCCGTGACGGGCAAGGTCAAGCACGCCGGTCTGGTCGAGATCCCGATGGGCATGACCCTTCGAGACGTGGTGGAAGGGATCTGCGGCGGCTCGGCCACGGGCAGCCCCATCAAGGCCGTCCAGACGGGCGGCCCGTCGGGCGGCCTCATCCCCGCCAGAGAGCTGGACACGCCGATCACCTACGAGCACCTTCAGAAGCTCGGCTCGTACATGGGGTCGGGCGGCATGATCGTGATGGACGAGACCGACGACCTCGTAGAGCTGTCCCGGTTCTACCTGGGCTTCTGCGTCGACGAGTCGTGCGGCAAGTGCGCACCGTGCCGCATAGGCGGCACGCAGATGCTGCGGCTGCTCGACAGGATCGCGGCCGGCAAGGGCAGCGAGGCGGATATCGCGACCATCAGACGGCTGGCCCACGCCATGCAGAAGGCCTCGCTGTGCGGACTCGGGCAGGGTGCCCCCAACCCGGTTCTTTCGGCTTTGCGCTACTTCGAACCGGAATTCCGGGGTCGGCTGACCTCGGGCAGGAACTGAGCCGAGCGTGCCGACCATGACCGACATGATCCAAGCCACGATCAACGGCCTCCCGGTCGAGGTCGCCCCGGGCGTCACCATCCTCGATGCGGCGCGCCAGGTCTCCGTCCACATCCCGACTCTGTGTAAGCATCCCGACCTCGATGCGACGGCCGCCTGCGGCATGTGCATCGTCCGCGTCGCGGGCTCCTCCAAGATGCTTCGCGCCTGCTGCACGCCGGTCGAGCAGGAAATGGAGATCACGACCGAGGACCCGGAGATCATCCAGGTCCGCCGGACGGTGATCGAGATGATCCTGTCCAAGCATCCCAACGAATGCCTGACCTGCGGGCGCAACCAGAACTGCGAACTCCAGACGCTCGCCGCGGACTTCGGTCTGCGCGAAATCTGCCTGGACAGCGTCGTGCCCGACCTGCCGCTCGACGCCACGACCAAGGCCATCGTTCTCGATCCGCGCAAGTGCATCACTTGCGGCCGCTGCATCCAGGTCTGCCAGCAGATCCAGAACGTCTGGGCCCTGAGCTTCCTCCAGCGTGGCTTCGACACCCGCATCGCCGCCGCGGGCGACATCAACCTCGCCGACTCGCCGTGCGTGCGCTGCGGCCAGTGCTCGGCGCATTGTCCGACGGGCGCCATCGTCGAATACGACAACACGCAGGAAGTCTGGGACAACCTCCTGGACCCGGACGTCTACTGCGTCGCTCAGCTCGCGCCTGCGGTCCGAGTTGCTATCGGCGAGGCCTTCGGCTTCCCGATCGGCACGAACCTCACCGGCAAGACGTACGCCGCCCTCCGGCGAATGGGATTCGACGCCGTCTTCGACACCAACTTCGGGGCCGACCTCACGATCATGGAGGAGGCTCACGAGTTCGTGAAGCGCTTCACGACCGAAGGGTCCGTGCTGCCGCTCATCACCACATGCTGCCCGTCGTGGGTGGACTTCATGGAGAAGTTCCACGACGACATGATCCCCCATTTCTCGTCGTGCAAGTCGCCGCAGGCCATGGTCGGCGCGCTGGCGAAGACCTACTACGCAGAGAAGATGGGGCTCGATCCGGCGAAGGTGTACGTCGTCTCGGTCATGCCCTGCACAGCCAAGAAGTTCGAGATCATCCGCAGCAAGGAGATGGCCTCGTCCGGTTTCTGGGACGTGGACGTCTCACTGACCACCCGCGAGCTGGCCCGCATGATCAAGCAGTCGGGGATCAACTTCCCGGCCGTCAAGGAGGAGCAGCCCGATCACCTGCTTGGCGCCTACACCGGAGCCGGCACAATCTTCGGCACGACGGGCGGCGTCATGGAAGCCGCGCTCCGGACCTCCTACTTCCTGCTCACCGGAGAGAACCCGGCCCGCGTCGAGTTCCAGAAGACGCGCGGCCTCGACGGCGTCAAGGAAGGCTCCACGGTCATCGCGGGTCATGAGATCCGCTTCGCCGTGGCCCACGGGTTGGGCAACGTCGAGACGGTCCTGCGTCGGGTGCGTGAGGCACGCGACGCCGGAACCGAGCCGCCGTATCACTTCATCGAGGTCATGGCCTGCCCCGGCGGCTGCGTCGGCGGCGGCGGCCAGCCATACGGCGTCACCGACAAGCTGCGGGCCAAGCGGGCCGCGGGCCTGTACCAGGACGATCAGGCCGGCCTATGGCGGTGCGCCCACGAGAACCCGTACGTGCAGAAGCTGTACGAGGACTTCCTGGGCGAACCTCTTGGCGAGAAGTCCGAGCAATTGCTCCACACCAGCTACCACTCGCGCCCCGAGTACCGGCGGTAGCGACACCGGAGGCGAGCCGGGCGGCCGAAACTCGTCTCCTCAGGCGGCCTCGAGCTCTCCCGGCGTCACCGGCATCCGCCGAGCGGATAGGCTCGCCCCCGCGCTGGCCAGGGCGACGAAGGCGATCGCCGCCAGATCCTGCGTATGCAAGACCTGGCCGAGCAGGACGAATCCGACGGCCGCGGCGATGGCCGGTTCCAGGCTCATCAGGACCCCGAACGTGGCCGCGGGCAAGCGCCGCAGCGCGGCGATCTCGGCCGTGTACGGAATGGCGCTGCTGAAGAGCGCCACCACGACGCCACCGGCGAGAGCCACCGGCGCGACCAGGAGCGGCCGCACATCCGAGCCGACCAGCGCCACCGGCAGGATCAACGCCGACGCCGCAAGCATCGCCAGAGTGAGGCCGCGGCCGTCGGGCCACTCGCGGGCCACGCGACCGCCGACTCCGATATACAGCGCCCAGCAGAAGCCCGCGCCGAAAGCGGCCAGGACTCCGACCAGATCGTCAGCCTCGAGACGACCCCCGGCCAGGATGTAGATGCCGGCGGCCGCGAGGGCGACCCAGATGAGATCGAGCCAGCGGCGCGAGCCCAGCACGGCTACGGTCAGCGGCCCCCAGAACTCGATCGTCACCGCGACGCCGAGCGGGACCCGCGACAGCGCCACGTAGAAGAGCGAGTTCATCGCCGCGAGGATGACCCCCAGGGCGAGGCAACTCAGCAGCGCCGCTCGCGAGACGCCGCGGACCCTCGCCCGTTGGAACGCAAGCAGAAGCACCGCCCCGAAGACGATCCGCATCGCGACGACGGGGAGCGGCCCGTACTCGCGAATCAGGGTCGTGGCCAGGCCGCCGCCGAATTGCACCGAGACCGTGCCCGCGAGGATGAGCAGCTCCGGCGGGACCGCGTCGAGGCGCGAGCCGGTCGCCGGAGCGGGGCCGTCGGTGCTCGACACGTGCCGCTGCCGGGCGTGAGGCGCGGCTATGGGAGCGGGCCAGCGCGAACTGCTAGGCCGGCTTCCCGGCAGCGGCCTTGCGGGCCTCGTCCCAGTCCTTGCGGAACTGCACGATCCCCTTGTCCGTGAGCGGGTGGTGGACCATCTGCTGCAGGACCTTGAACGGCAGCGTGGCGATGTTCGCGCCCGCCAGCGCGGCCTGAGTCACGTGCAGCGGGTGCCGGATCGAGGCGGCCAAGACCTCGGCTTTGATGTCGTAGAGGGCGAAGATCTCGACCAGCTCGCGGATGACCGTCATGCCGTCCTGGTTGATGTCGTCCAGTCGGCCGACGAACGGCGAGATGAGGCTGGCGCCGGCCTTGGCGGCGAGCAGGCCCTGGTTCGTGCTGAAGACGAGGGTGCAGTTCGTCTTGATTCCTTCGTCGGCGAAGCGCGAGATCGCCTCCAGGCCCGTTTCGCTCATAGGCACCTTGACGACGATGTTCGGGGCCAGCTTGGCGAAGTGACGACCCTCGGTCAGCATCCCCTCGACGTCCTCGGCGATGACCTCGGCCGAGACCGGGCCGGAGGTGATCTTGCAGATCTCGGCGAGGAGGGCGTCGTATGAGCCGCCGACCTTGGCATAGAGCGTTGGGTTGGTCGTCACGCCGTCGAGGACGCCCCATCGCGCGGCCGTCCTGATCTCTTCGATCTCGGCGGTGTCAAGGAAGATCTTCATCGAGCAGCTCCTGGCATCGGTTCGGCGGACCTGCGGGATTCCAGCCGTCGAGGAGCCCTCGCGCAAGGTCGACCCATGGGCGGATCGTATCACCGCGCCGGTCGGGGCCGGCCGGGGCCGTCACGCCGGACCGGG
>PLLE01000038.1 GCA_003141245.1 Chloroflexota bacterium | reverse complement strand
TTCGAAGGAGACTGGGTGAACGACAGCTTGTTGACCGCGCCAGGAGTGATGTTGAACGCGGTGCTGTCCGCCGCCGTCAGGCTCCCGTCCGTCGCATGCAGCTGATAGGCGGTCCCGACCGTCGTGATCTTGCAGCCGCTGAAGGTGACTACTCCGTTGGACTCGCTCTGCGAGCAGCCGGTCAGAGAGCCCGGACCGCCGCTCGTCGGCGTGCCCGCCTTGATAGTCAGCGTCACCGTCGAAGAGTCACCCGTGACGGTGTTGCCGTACTGATCCTGGACCGTCACCTTCGGCTGCGACGCAAACGCGTTGTCCGCGACCGTGTTCCCCGGCGACTGGGTGAACGACAGCTTGTTGACCGCGCCAGGAGTGATGTTGAACGCGGTGCTGTCCGCCGCCGTCAGGCTCCCGTCCGTCGCATGCAGCTGATAGGCGGTCCCGACCGTCGTGATCTTGCAGCCGCTGAAGGTGACTACTCCGTTGGACTCGCTCTGCGAGCAGCCGGTCAGAGAGCCCGGACCGCCGCTCGTCGGCGTGCCCGACTTGATAGCCAGCGTCACCGTCGAAGAGTCACCCGTGACGGTGTTGCCGTACTGATCCTGGACCGTCACCTTCGGCTGCGACGCAAAGGCCACACCCGCGACCGTGTTCGAAGGCGACTGGGTGAACGAGAGCTTGTTGGCCGCTGCCGCGCTGATGGTGATGCTCGCCGAGGTGCCGCTGATACTCGCGTCGGTGACAGAAACGGTGACCGTCCCCGCCTTGTACAAGGTCATCGCACCGTTAGACCCGGCGGAAACGGCCGCAACTCCGTTCGTGAATGTGATCGCCGTCGCAGTTCCGAAGTTGGTCGCCGTGCCCGAGCTGTTCGTCACGGTAGGACTGAACGAGCCGATCGTGCCGGCGCCGCTGAAGGTGAGATTGTGCGAGCCGCTGTAGCCGGTTACGGTGTTGCCGACCGCGTCCACGGCCGTGATCGTCAGGTTGTCGGCCGCGCCCGCGGTTGGAGTAGTAGTTGCGGCCGAGAGCACGAAGTGGTCGAGCGCACCGGAGGAGAGGGTGACCTGTGCCGGCGAGCTGGTCGCCGTCCAGGAGTGCCAGACCACCGTCACCGTGTAGGTGTAGGTGCCCTTGCTCAGCCCGCTGTCAGTACACGTCAGAACTGAAGTCGGCGCTGCCTGGGTCGGGCAGTTCCCGGCGGGGTCCCCGCCGTTCCGCTGCACGTAGTAGGAGACCGAGCCCGAACCAGGCGGCGTGACGGCGGTCCAGGTGAGGGGCGCCGTTCCGGACCCCGGACTGCCGCTGACCGACGGAGCGGCGAGTGTTCCGACAGGGCCGCCGCCGCTACCCGTACCGCCCGCTGTCCAGTAGGCATCGGCACTACCGACCACCTGGACCGCCACAACGAGGCTGCCCAGCACGGCAAGCCACGTGTTCTTCCCGAACAGCCGCTTGCGCTTCCGAGAGGCGGTCGCCGCGCTCACGAATGAGTACTCCAGCCATACGTGGGGGCGAAGCCCGTGTTCTTACATACGTCCTGGTTCGGGCCGGGCAGGATGAGAAGACTGATCTGCGGCGCGGGCGGGGTGTTCGTCAGGGTCACGTCGTCCCCGCTGGCGAGCATGGTCGGCACCGAGGACAGGATCGCCTCCACGCCACCAACTACCTGGATGCCGGACGCGGAAGGCGCCGGCGCCGAGCTTGACGGAACCGACTGCGTGCCCTGCGGGCCAGCCTTGGGTTCGCCGCGCCGCAACTCGACCGAGAGTCCGCCCGGCGCGAACGCGTGCAGCAGAGGGGGAAGGACGAGGAGTCCGCGACGCCGTCCGTCCTTCTCGGTATCTCTGCCGCGTGGCTCGCCTATCACCTGGACGCAGTCCTCTCGGTCTTCCCCCCGACTAGATACCAAAGTGGCGGCCCTGTTGAGGGGCCGCCACTCTGAGCAGTCCGGTTACGGGATCGAGTAGCCGATTGTGACCGTTGCACCCTTGCAGGCGTCCTGGTTGCTGGCCGTATCGTGGAACTGGATCGTCGGACCAGTCCACGTCACGGTTGTCTCTGGGTCGCCGACCGGGACCTCGGCGTTCACGGTCGCCGTGGTGTTGCTGAGCGTGAAGTCGCCCGCGGCGCAGGTTCCTGAGGGGGCGCCGCCGGCCTTGGTGACCGAGGAGATGCTGGCGGTCACAGAGGTGACGTATACCGGGCCCGAGCCCGTGTTGGTGAAGTTGCCGCTGATCGTCTGGGCCGTGTCGCCCGGGTACATCGCGTTGAGCGTGGTCGTCTGATGAACAGTGACATTGCTCGTGCTGCTGGCGGCCGCGGCGGTTCCGGAACCGGAGCCACCCGCCGTCCAGTACGCATAGGCGACGCCGCTGACGGCAATGAGCGCCAGCAAGGCGATGACCACGGGAATGAACCGTCGCTTCTTGATGTGCATTTTCCCTGTCTCCGCTTGTCGTGAATCTGGCTTATGAGTCCGGATCGCCGTGTGCTCGACGTCCCTGCCGTGGCCGGGGCCGAGTACTTCGGTCGGGCAGAACTGCGAGGGCCGACGGCCTGGTGCTCGAGAGCACCTGGTCCTAGGCCTTCTCTACCCGAGGGCCAATGAAACTGCCAGTGGCGTGAGGCCGCTACGGGTCATTCGGATGTGCGCTGCTGGTACCTTTGGTGCACAGAGTCACCACTCCGCTGTCGACTGAGGTGCGCGTGCGCACCAGGACCATTGGGCGCAGGCGGCCCCGGGTTCACACCGGGGCTTCGGGGCGGCCCAAAAGGCAGTCGGCGACCGGACCTCTTGGTCACACGGAAGGACCGCCGGACTGCGGGCTCCCTCTCAACGCCCGGCAGCGGCGCAGACCCTATCCCCCAACAAGGCGTCCGGGGCTCGAACCCGTGGCGGAAGGACGGCGCTCTCCGCGTGGCGCTCCGTGCCAAGCCGCAGGCCGCCGGCGCCGACCGTGCGGGGCATGGCGATGTCACTGACTGGCAGATCCGGCGGCCCTAATGCGTCGCCCAATCCCCCAAGTGGCGGGGTAGCGCTCGATCAATCCCCCGGCGGTCTCATCCCGCCGGCTTCGTGTAGACCGCTACGTAGTCGACGAGCATCGGCTGGCCGGAGACGGTGGTCGGCAGCAGAACGCCACCGAGCGCGGCCGGGAAGCCTCCCCCCATGGCGACGTTGAGGATGATGAAGAAGCCGTGGTTGGTGGCGTTCGTCCAGGTCGTCGCGTCCACCTGGTTCGACTTGACCGCGAAGATCTGCTTGCCGTCCAGGTACCAGCGCAGCTCCTCCGGTGACTTGCTGCGGTCGTATTCCACTGCATACGTGTGGAAGCCGGTCTGGCAGCCCGGACAGGCCAGCTCGCCGCTGCCCAGGCCGCTGTTCTCATTGCAGGGGCCGCCGGGCGCCGATCCGCAATGGAGCGTCGCGTATTCGGAGCCGCGACCGTTGACGTCCTCCATCAGGTCGATCTCGCCTACGCTCGGCCATCCGCCACCTGTGCGAAGTGGAGATCCCAGCATCCAGAAGGCGGGCCAGTAGCCGGAGCCGTTGGCCGTGGTGATGTCCGGTTGCTGGAGCGAGCCCTCGACGTGCAGGATGCCCCCGGCGGGTGCGGCGAAGTCGGACCGCTGGGTCTCGATCCGGCCGGAGGTCCAGCTCAGGTCGGCGGCTCGGATTGGCTTGATTGCCAGACGTCCGCTCCCGTCGAGATAGACGTTGTCGGTGCTGCTGGACATGGTCTCGGTCTCGCCGGTTCCGAAGTTGACACCGGGCCCGGTGTCGTACCGCCAGTTGGCGGAGCTGGGTGCGCTGCCGGCCGCCCCCTCGAAGTCGTCGCGCCACAGCAACGAGAAGCCTGCGGGCGGTGCCGCAGCCGTTCCGGGCGCAAGGGAATCGGACGGGCCGGGCGAGCCGACCGCCGGCGAGCCGACCATGGAAGTACCCGAGACCGTCGCCGATCCCCCCGCCGGCGGCGTCGTCGACCCGCAGCCTGCGACCGCGAGCGCGACGGCGCAACCGAGCGCCACGGCCGATGCAAGAGAGCGGCCACCACGACGGCCTGGAGCAGCCTCGCGCCTGTGCTTCATTCGTCTCATGCCTCGTGTTTGGGAACGCCCCCCTGGCTTGCGGTCAGATGTGGGTTCGCATGGCGGTCCACGGGCTGAGTATCGCCGAATCTGAGGCCGTCGTTCAGCCGACCTGTTCGAAGCGCCAGGTGATCAGGCGCACTCATGCCTCCTGATGGACGGCTGCCGGTGCAGTCTCGCGCCCCGGTGGACTACCTGACGATCCTCGAGCCCGCGCCCTTCAGCTGGGCTTCCACCTCAGCCAGAGTGGTGTAGTTGAAGTCGTCCCAGGAGGCCTGCTTCAAGGCGCTGAACGCGTTCCCGTACCGGACCCCCCTGGTAACGTCGCCGGTGAGCAGCCCGTAGAGGAAGCCTGCGGCATACGCATCGCCGCCGCCGACTCGGTCGACGAGCTCGACGTCGTAGACGCGGTCGTCGACGATCGCGCCGTCCGCGTAGGCGATCGCCGTCCATGTGTTGTGCAGAACCGAAAGGTCGCCTCGAATGGTGATGGTGACGACCTTGAAGCCGAAACGCTCCGCCAGCCTGCGCGCCACCTCGCGGTAGTCGGTGCCACTGATGCCGAACACGACTTCGGCGTCCTCTTCGGTCGTGATCAGCACGTCGACGAGGTCCATGAGCGGCTCCTGGACCGCTCTTGCCTTCTCCGGGCTCCACAGCTTCTTCCGGTAATTGAGGTCGTAGCTGGTGAGCAGCCCGGCGCCACGCGCGGCTGCGAGGCTCGTCGCCACCTGTTCGGCGGTCGGCTCGCCGAGCGCGGTCGTGATGCCTGTCGTGTGATAGGCGCGAGCGCCGTCGAAGATGGCCGGCCAGTCGAACTTCGCGCCCCGCAGCGTGCAGAACGACGACGCCGCGCGATCGTAGAGAACGCTGCTGGCACGCGGCGAGGCGCCGTACTCGACGTAGAAGATGCCCAGCCGACCGCCCTCGTCCCAAACGACGTGTGAGGTGTCCACGCCGAACTCGCGGGCCCTATTGCGCACTCTTCGTCCGAGCGGGTTCGAGGGCAAGGAGGAGACCCACGAGCTCGTGAGCCCCAGACGGCTGACACCGGAGGCGACATTCAGCTCGGCACCACCCACGGTCATCTCGAGCGTCCCCGTCTGCTCGAGCCGCCGATTGGAGGGTGGGGCGAGGCGGATCATGCCTTCGCCAAATGTCACGACATCGCTCATCTCGAAGCTCCTTGTGCGTTCTCGCTGGCTGGCTCCGCGGCGAACCGCCGGAGCGAAGTCTCGCCCACTTTCACTTCCGGTAGGCTGCGAGAGCGGTCACCACGGCAGCCGCCCGCTCCCGGATGACCGCCGGGTCGCCTCCTCCTGTCAGCCAGCTCCCCATGCCGACCGCCAGGGCCCCGGCGGCGAGGAATGCAGGGGCGTTCTCCACCGTCACCCCGCCGGTTGGAATGAGCGGAATCTGCGGGAGCGGGCCGCGGAGCTCGCGCAGGAACGTCGGACCGACAGCCGACGCCGGGAAGAGCTTTACCGCGGTGGCGCCCCCACGCCAGGCGGCCAGTATCTCCGTAGGAGTGAATGCGCCAGGGAAGACAGGCACCTCGTGACGAACCGCCCATTCGACGAGCCGCTCGTCAAGGTGAGGCATGACGAGAAACCCTGCGCCGGCATCGACGGCTGCCTGAGCCTGAGCCTCATCGAGCACTGTGCCCGCCCCGACCAGCAGTTCGTCGGGCCCGAACCTCGCCGCGAGGGCCCCAATCGCCTCGGGCGCCGAAGCGCTGTTCATGGTGACCTCGAAAGCGTGGATTCCGCTGGCCGCGAGAGCCTCGCCTATTGCGAGCACCGAGGCGGGATCCAGATGGCGGCCGATGGCGATGACCCGCCCCTGCGCAATCGAGGATGGGATCGAAGATCGGTTGGCCGGGGCATCGGTCTGGTAGCTATTCATTGGCGGCGTTCTCCATGTCTCCGACGGCGTTGGCGCGGATCACCCGTCGCCAGGGAGGCGGCTGCCCGCCGGGACGCCGACGGGCACCGATCCGGCGAGGAGCCGAGCCGGTGCCCGGATGCAGGGTGGACGGGCCGGCTCACAAGCCCGATCCCCTGACGAACCTCGGACGGCGGGGCGGCGGAATGGACCCCCGCCGTCCGAGGCATTTCGGCGTTGGAACTAGAAGGTGCTGTTGGGGTCGTAGTACTTGACCACGTTGTCCTTGGTGATCAGCGGCGAGGGCAGAACGGTGTCATGAGGCACCACGCCACCGGCGAGGATGCCCATCAGCCGGTTGAGACCGGCGCGGCCGATCTGATCGGCGTCGTTGCGGCCCGTGGCCACGTAGTTCGTGCCGTCGAGGATTGCCTTGAGGGCTTCCTTCTGACCATCGACCGCCGCGACGACGATCGAGCTGGTCTTGCCGGCATCGGTGATGGCCGACTGGGCGCCAAGGCACATGGAGTCGTTCTCGCAGAAGACGGCTGACAGGTCGCTGTTCTTGGCGAGGAGGTCTTCCATCGCCTTCTTGCCGCCGTCGGTGCTCCAGCTACCCCAGTCGGAGTAGGTGACGATCGTGATGCCCGTTCCGTCGAGCTTGCTGTGAAGGCCGCTGGTGCGGTCAGAGCCGATGCTGTTGTCGGCCGGGCCGCCGCGGATAACGGCAACCTTGCCCGTGTTGTTGAGCTTCGTCTTGAGGAAGTCGCCGACTTCCTGCCCGATCGCGTAGTTGTCGGGGCCGATCCAGCTGGTGTAGTCGCCGCCCTTGAGCTTGCGGTCGACCATCACGATAGGAATGTTCGCCGCCTTGAGGGCCGCGAGCGCCGCAGGCGCGGACTCGATGGGTCCGCCACTGATGATGATGCCATCGACCTTCTTCGAGATCAGGTCTTCGATGTCGGAGGTGAGCTTGGCAACGTCGCCGCCGCCATCGGTGACGAGGACCTGGACGTTCGAATAGTTCTTCGCTTCGTCCTGGACCGCATTCGACATGCCGATGAAGTAGGCGCAGCAGAGGGTCAGGTTGGCCATGCCGATCTTGATCGTCTTGGAACTGCCGGGCGCGGCCGTTGGGTTGCTCGAGCTACAGGCGGCCGCCACCAAGACCGCGACCGCCAGCAATGACAGGACTCGTGCGCGCATTGTGTCTCCTAGCGTTGGTTCACTCCCCCAGCCGGGAATAGGGCTCCCGGACTCCTCGATTCCTCGACGCTTTATCAGCCCTCCCTTCGTCTCGCAAGCACGGCCAACACGATCAAGGCGCCCTTGAAGATCTGCTGGTAGTACGCCTGCACGTTGTAGAGGTTGAGCAGGTTGCTGATCAGTCCGAGCAGCAGGACCCCGGCGAAGGTCCCGCGGACGCTTCCTCGCCCGCCGGCGAGTGACGCTCCGCCAATCACGCAGGCGGCGATCGCGTCGAGCTCGAGGCCGGACCCGACGCTCGGCTGGGCGATCCCGACCCGGGAGGCGAGGATCACTCCAGCCAAACCGGCGAACAGGCCCGAGATCAGGTAGGCGAGCATGATGTGGGCTCGGACGTTGATGCCCGACAGTCGGACCGCTTCCTCGTTGCCGCCAATGGCGTAGATGGCGCGACCCATCGTCGTCCGGCTGAGGAACAGGCTGACGACCATAAAGCAGCAGATCATGAAGATGGCGGGCGTCGGGACCGGGCCAACAGACGAGGCGACGATGCGCCCGAAGGTCATGTCGGTAGGAGTGATCGGCGTCTCGGAGACTACATAGACGAAGCCTCGGATGGCCGACATCGTCGCGAGTGTCGCCACGAACGGCGGGAGACGGAAGCCGGCGACAAGCGTGCCATTGATTCCGCCTGCGATCATCGCAACGCCGACGGCCAGCGGAATGGCCAGCGGCCAGGGAAGGATGTTGAGCAGGCCTGCCGCCACGATGCCGGCCAGGGCCACAATCGAGCCGACGGACAGGTCGATCCCGGCGCTCAGGATGACGGTGAGCATGCCCAGGCTGACGAGACCGTTGGTCACGATCTGCCTGAAGAGGTTGGAGAGGTTGCCCTGGCTCAGGAAGGCGTCCGAGGTCACGGCGGCGATGGTTGCCAGGACCAGGAAGGCTACGGTTGGGAGGTAGCTCAGCCAGCGCCCCCGCCAGTCTTCGTTGGCAGCGCTCACCCGCCGACCGACGACGGAGATGAGGCGGCCGGTGAGATCCGGGCGACTGTTCATGCGGCGGCCCCTTCGACGACTCCGGCGGCCGCGGCGAGCAGCCGTTCCTCGGTTGCTTCATGTCTTGAGAACTCGCCGACGAGGCGACCACCCCTCATGACGAGGATCCGATCGGACATGCCGAGGATCTCGGGCAACTCCGACGAGACGAGGAGAATGGCCTTTCCGCGCTCCGCGAGCGAGGCGATGATCCGGTAGATGTCGGCCTTGGCGCCCACGTCGACGCCACGCGTGGGCTCGTCGAGCAGGAGGACCCGGGCACCACGGAGCAGCCACTTCCCGACGACGACCTTCTGCTGGTTCCCGCCCGACAGGCGTCGGACCAGGGCGTTGATCGAGGGGGCGCGGATGCCAACCTCGGCGATCTCATCGGTGACGAGGGCACGCTGCTGGCTCTTCGAGATCACCCCGAGCCGACTCATGCGGGAGAAGGACGCGAGGCTCAGGTTGTCGCGGAGCGAAAGCTGGAGGACGAGGCCGTCGCGAGCGCGATCTTCGCTCAGCATCGCGACTCCCTGACTGAGCGCGTCGCCGGGCGAACGCGGTCGGTAGGGCCGGCCGTCGAGGGTCATCTCGCCGGTCGACGCGTCGGCGCCGAAGATGGCCCTGACAACGTCCGTCCGTCCGCTCCCGACGAGACCGAAGACGCCGAGGATCTCTCCGGGCGCGAGATCGAGATTGACCTCTCTGAATGCACGCGACCGCGACAGGTTCCGGACCCGCAGCACCGGCTCTCCGACCGATGCGCTTCGGGCCGGATAGATCTCCGCGAGCTCTCGGCCGACCATCATTCGGACGAGACCGGGCTGATCTATCGAAGCGGAATCCACGGTTCCAACGAGACCGCCGTCTTTGAGGACGGTGATTCGGCTCGCGATCTGGAAGACCTCGTCGAGCCTGTGGGACACGTACAACACCGTGGTCCCGGCGTCGCGGAGGGCACGGACGGCGTTGAACAGGCGGTCCAGGTCTCCCCCTGAAAGAACGGCCGACGGCTCGTCGAGAACGAGAATCCGAGGCCGTTCGAGCATCGCCTTGGCGATCTCGACCATCTGGCGCTGCGAGACGGGCAGCGACTCCACCGGCCGGCGGACGTTGGGGACGTCGAAGCCGAGCGAGTCCAGCGCGGCCGATGCCAGCCGGGCGGCTGCCTTCCAGTCGATCCACATCCCCCCGGCCCGCGACGGCAGCTGTCCGAGCAGGATGTTCTCGGCCACGGACAGGTGCGGAACGAGACTGAACTCCTGGTAGACGACGCGAATGCCGGCCTGATGAGCCGCGTGCGGCGACGGGAGCTCAGTCTCTAGGCCGTCGATCTTGATCGTTCCGGCGTCGCGGGCGACGGCTCCGGCGAGGACCTTGATGAGCGTCGACTTGCCAGCCCCGTTCTCGCCGGCGATCGCGTGAATCTCGCCTGGCTGTACCACGAGATCGACGCCGCGCAGGGCCCTGGTCGCGTCGTACCGCTTGCTGATGCCGCGCATCTCCAGGCGCGGCGCCGTTGGCACTGGAGCTGGAGCGTCCGCCTGGCTCACCGGTCGGCTCACTCGGCGATCTGGGCGCGGTGCCCGTCGCCGGGGGCGGCGAGTGCATTGTGGATGACGATGGCCTTCTGCTCTGTCATCTCGAGCAGCGTGTCGTGGATCGCCTCGCGACCTATGCCGCTCATCTTCACGCCGCCGAAGGGCACGGTCTCGGAACGAAGAGCAGAACCCCAGTTGATCATCACGCCACCTGCCTCGAGGCGATAGGCGACGTCGAGAGCGGTCGAGATGTCGCTGGTGAAGACCGCCGACTGGAGGCCGAATGGCGAGTCGTTGGCCATCGCGATCGCCTGGTCGACCGTGTCGAAGCTCACGAGCGGGACGACCGGACCGAAGGTCTCGTCGCGGAAGAGCGGAGTGTCGCTCGGTACGTCGGTCAAGACAGTCGGCTCCATGAACGAGCCGCGCCGGCCACCGCCGGCCGCAAGATGCGCCCCGTCGGCCACCGCGCGCTTGACCAGCTCGCAGACTTCGATCGCCGCCTGCTCGCTGATGAGCGGGCCGACGTCGGTCGTCTCGAGGAGTTGGTCGCCTACCACGAGGCGCGCGCACCAGTCCGCCAACCGGCGAGCCATCTCGTCGCGCACCGACGCGTGGACGAACACGCGCTTGACCGAGCAGCAGATCTGGCCATTGCCGCGGGCGAGGCGGCCGAGCACGATCGCCTCGGCAGCCTTCTCGAGGTCGGCATCGGCACAAACGATCGTCGCGTCGTTTCCGCCGAGCTCGGCGTAGACGCGCTTCATCTGGCCAGCGGCGAGCCGGGCGAGGGAGACCCCCGTCTCGACCGAGCCGGTCACAGTGATGACCTGGACGCCTTCCAGCGTAGCGAGCAGCGAGCCGATCATCTCACCGGAGCCGGTGAGCATCTGATGAACGTTTCGTGGAAGGCCCTCTTCCTCGAGGATCTTCGCGATCCGGAGCAGGGTAAGCGGGCAAGGGGTCGGCGGCTTGCTGATCAGGGCGTTGCCGCCGGCGAGCGCGGCCGCGGCCTTGTGGGCCCACAGCTCGGCCGGGTAGTTGAAGGGCACGATCGCGGCAACCACGCCGATCGGCTGGCGGACGGTGAACGCTACGTGTCGCTCCATGCCCGGAACGGCATCCATCGGGACGACTCGCCCGAAGAGCCGCTTCGCCTCCTCGCCGAAGCCCCTGAAGATCCGCGCGGTCGCCGCGATCTCTTCGCGAGTCTGGCGGATCGGCTTGCCGTTCTCGCTGGCAAGGAGCCGCGAGAGTGCCGGCAGCTCGCTCTCGATACGGCTGGCGGTGGAGATCAGGATCCGCGCCCGCTCATGCGCCGGAAGGCCCCGCATGGCCGCTTTCCCGAGCTGTGCCGCCTCGACCGCCCGGCGAACGTCTGCCTCGGTCGCCAGCGGGACCTCATCAATCGTCTCGCCCGTTCCCGGGTTCAGGACGGGTCGCCAGCGACCGTCTGACGAGTCGACCCAGGCTCCGGCGATAAGCATTCGCTGCATCGACGACCACGCTCTTTCTGCAAACGGTGGAAAGCGGGAGGGGGCCAACGACGCGGGGCGTCATCGTCTCCCAACGACACGTCTCTGGGCTTCCATATCAGATTTCGAAACGACGCGCCAGATAATGGAACAGGAGTGGCCTTCTGTCAAGGATTTCGCGGGGTTCATATGGGTACACGTGACGCCGTTGCAGAATGTGATATGTTTCCGGGGTGACTGAGAATACCGCCGTCAGCACGACTGCCCTCAAGGCACTCCGCGTCGTCGAGGCCGTGGCCGCCAAGCCCGGTTTGTCCACGCTCGGCGAGATTGCACTGCGGGCAGGCCTCGACAAGAGCGCCGCCCACCGCATGCTCGCTACGCTTGTCGTGGCCGGATACGTCTTCCAGGACGAGGCGTCGCGTCGTTACGGCCTCAGCTATCACGTCGTCTCGCTCAGTCGCAACCTGCTGGCCAACAACGAGGTTTCCCACCTCACCCGTGCGGCGCTGGAGCGGCTGGCGGACAAGACCGGCGAATCGATCGACGTCTCAGTTCTCGACGGACACGAGACCGTGGTGATCCAGCGTGTCGAGGGCAGCCAGCTCGTGGCCGTCGACTTCAGCGTCGGTGACCGCAGTCCGCTCCACTGCACCTCGATCGGCAAGGCGGTCCTCGCCTGGCAGCACGACGCGTTCATCGACCAGGTGCTGAGCGGGCCGCTCGAACGTCATGCGTCCGGCACAATCATCGATCCGGCGGCACTCCGAGCCGAGCTCAAGTTAATCGGCCAGCGCGGCTACGCCATCGACGACCACGAGCTGTCCGACCACATGCGGTGCATTGCTGCGCCCATCTTCGAGCGCGACGCCCGGGTCCGCATGGGCATCAGCATCTCCGGCCCGGACGGCCGTTTCACCCTCGAATACCTCGACTCGCTCCGACCAGCGCTCCTCGCCGCTACCGAGGGTCTATCGGCGCAGCTGGGCGGAGTGCCGCACGCCCCGGAACCGGCCTGACTGGCCGTTCTCCGCGTATCGAACCCGGGTTGGGCGCGGTGCGTACCGGCGGGTGGGCCGCCAGCGCGGCAAGGCCTAAGGCACAAACCCCGCGGCAGGACCCGGATTGGCGATGACGCCGCTCAGCGCCGACCACGGGAGGCCGATCGTCACAGTCCCGGCGGACATCGGGCCGACCTCGCCTTGCGACCAGGTCAACTCGAGGCCGGTCGGCGTGAAGGCCCACGCCTTGCCGAGATCGGCCATCGTCACCGAGGCCGGCCAAAAGAGGTCGGAGCCGAGCAGCGCCGTTAGGGCCGTGTGAGCCTGCGTCTGCAGGACCGGGAGAGCGGCCGCCGGGCTGGTGAATATGTCGGGGAGCTTGATGACCGCGCCGGTGGCGACGTTGAAGTTGATGCTCCCGGCCTCGGTCGTGGGATGGGCGTCGCCCGTGACGTAGGTGGTGCTCATGAAACGCAGGCTCAGCAGCGAGGGCGACGCGAAGGCGACCGAGAAGTCTCCCGCGAACGTGCTGGGTCCGGCGCCCGCGGCAACGACCGGCAGGTCGCTCCCGCTGAACGACGAGACGTAGGCGTTCACCTTCGTGGTAATGGATTTGTTCATGGCCGTGATGGCGGTCGGCGTCACTCCGGAGATGACCGGCTCGCGGAAGGTGACCGTCCAGCGGTATTCCGGGCCGTGTGAGGTGACGGTCGTGCTCGATACGATCGGGGTGACCGGGACCAGGGTCGCAGTGGCTTCCGCAGTGGCATCCGCGGTCGGCGTGGCGGATTCGGCCGCAGACGTGGGACTCGATGTCGAAGTCGCTGACGGAGTGGCCGCGGCGGGCGTCCCGGTAGCACCCGGCGAGGACGTGGGCAGCGTGGTGTAGATCGTCTGCGGGGTGGCATTGCTGCCATTGCACGCGGCCAATGCCAGGGACACGGACACGGCGAGAAACGCCAGCCCGCCAAGGCGCGCGCTCCATCGAGCGCTTCGGCGACCGTCAGCTTGCATCGGACCCTCCTGCTTCTCCCGATCCGGCGGTGCGCGTGATCGGGCGTGAGCGGCGCAATCTTGGCAGAAACTGCCGCCGGCTTCACCTGCGGACCATTGGCCGCCTCGCGCTGTCGTCGTGGGGCGGCGGCCGGTTACGGGGTTACGCGAGCCGTGTGCATATACGGTTGGAGCGCCTCGGGCACCGCCAGGTTTCCGTCGGGCTGCTGGTACGTCTCGAGGATGGCGGCGACCGTTCGAGCGAGCGCCAGCCCCGAGCCGTTGAGCGTGTGCACGAGCTCGGGCTTGGCGCCGGCTTCGGGCCGATATCGAATCGCCATCCGGCGGGCCTGGTAGTCGCGGAAGTTCGAGCAAGAGCTGACCTCGAGCCAGCGCTCGACGCCGGGCGCCCAGACCTCCAGGTCGTACTTCTTGGCCTGGACGAAACCCAGGTCGCCGGTGGCCATCAGAAGGACTCGATAGGCCAACCCAAGACGCTGGAGGATCACCTCGGCTCGACCGGTCAGCCATTCGAGCGCCTCAGTCGAGGCTTCCGGCTTCTCGAAGAAGACCATTTCCACCTTGTCGAACTGGTGGACCCGCAGGATGCCTCGAGTGTCCTTGCCGGCCGCGCCCGCCTCGCGGCGGAAGCAGGGCGAGTAGGCGGCGTAGCGGATGGGCAGCTGGTCCGCCTCGAAGATCTCGTCGCGGTGCAGGTTCGTGACCGGAACCTCGGCCGTGGGTACGAGGTAGAGGTCGTCGCGCGGCACGACGTACATCTGGTCTTCCTTGTCCGGAATCTGGCCGGTGCCGCGGGCGGAGGCGCTGTTCACAACCGCCGGCGGCCATATCTCGGTCATGCCGTGCTCTTCGGTGTGGACGTCCAGCATGAAGTCGATCAGGGCGCGCTGGAGCCGGGAACCGGGGCCGGTATAGACAGGCCAGCCGGAGCCCGTGATCTTGGCGCCGCGCTCCAGGTCGAACATGTGGAGGGCCTCGGCAACATCCCAATGTGGGCGGCGTGTCCAGGCCTGACCGTCCGTGGTGGCTTCCCTGGGCAGCAGTTCGCCCCATGTCCGAACGACCTTGTTGGCCGAGGCGTCGCCGACCGGGACGTCCGGGTCCGCCGGGTTCGGAATGCGCAGGAGCAGCTCCTCGAGGGCCGACTCCGTGGCCGCAAGATCCGCGTCCAGCTTCTCGATCTGGGTGCCCGCGTCGGTGGAGGCGCGCTTGAGATCCGCCACCTCCGGGCCGTTGGGCGCGGCGCCGGCGCGGATGGCCTCACCGATCTTCTTGGAGGCGGCATTGCGCTCCGCCTTGAGCCGATCCGACTCGCCGAGCAGAGTCCGACGCTTGCCCTCCAGAACCAGGGCCTGATCTACGATCGTCGGGTCCTCGCCTTTGTCGATCGCGCCCTGGCGGATCCGATCCGGCTCCTCGCGCAGCCTCGCCAGCCCGATGCTCATGCGTCGCTCACTCCCGTGGTGTCCTCCGGCGGCCCGGGCCGCGTTGCCGCTGAGTTTAGCCGGGCTTCGGCCATGCCGGCGACGGCGATCGGCGGCGCCGATCGTGCCGGGACCGGCGTGTCGGCCACCCCCGGCGGTCCGGCCTACGCGGTGGCGAGAGCCGCGGCCCGCAGCCGCTCCACGACGAAGGCGGATTCGAGGCTGGCCAGCAGCCAGCCGGCTCGCGGGCCGTTCGCCCGGCCGAGGAAGGCCGCGTACAAAGCACCGAACGCACGCCCGGACGGCAATTCGATCTCCGAGGCCACGCGGAAGATCAACCCCTGCCATGCGTCACCGGACCCGGGCTTGTCCGTCTCCGCGGCCGTGGCCAGTGCCGCGAGGTAGGCCCGCTGGTCGTCGCCAAGATCGCGGACCTCGTCGGGGACTGCGTCGCGGCGGATGACCAGGCGCGCTCGCTCGGGCGCGTATGACTCCAGCCAGGCGCGTGCGGCGGCCACCCGCTCGGCAAGCACGGACCGTTCGAGCTCGTTCAAGGGCGCACCCTTTTCGGCCGTCACGCGCTCTTCGATCTCGACGCCGGGGATCTGCAGAAGCAGAGCCAGGTGCGCGAAGGCGGGCCGGAAGGCGTTCGCCTGGGCTTCCACGTCCGGCGTGGGCCCCAGCAGGGAGTAGGCGAAGAGCCGCTCGTAGTCGGTTGGCAGCTCGCCCTTGACCTCGCGACCGGCCGTGGCGGCGGCAATCCGATCGAACTCGTCGAAGAGGCGCGGAATCGTCTCGCCGTCGGGGTCGAACTCGATCACCTGGCTCGGCCGCGGGCGCAGGAAGAGGAAGCGGAGTTGCTCGGGCGGGAGGACCTCGGCGATGGTGTGGGCCGCGGCGCCCTGGCCCTTCGATGTGGACATCTTGCGGCCACCGATGTTGAGGAACTCGTAGGCGACGTTCCGCGGCGGCTCCACCTCGAAGACCTCGCGGCTGACGGCGTCGGAGCGATCGCGCGATCCGCCGGCCGTGGCAAGGTCTTTGCCGCAACCCTCGATGGTGACGCCCAGTAGGCCCCATTTGGCGGCCCACTCGAGGTTCCACGGCAGCTTGGCGCGACCGCCCAGGGGCGAGACTCGGCCTTCGTGTCCGCATCCGCGAGCCCAGGAGACCAGGTCCGGCATGCACCGGTAGGCGACCGTAGAGCCGTCCCATTCGGTGGCGTAGGTGGTCCCGATCTTGCCGCACTGCTCGCAGATCACCTGGATCGGCAGCCAGCTGCTGTTGCGCTCGACATGGCTGACGCGCAGGTAGATGGACCTTACCCGGTCGGCTCTGTCGAGGGCCAGCTTGACGTAAGGGTCCATCCGCCCGGCCGCGTACAGGTCGCTGACCCAGTAGAACTCCGGCTTGATGCCGAGCGGCTCGAAGGTCCGGAAGAAGATCTGGCCGACGAAATGGCGGGCGTAGTTGGCCGCGCTACTCCCCTCGGGCGCCGGCACACGGCTCAGCGGAGCGCCCATGTAGCGCTCGACGGCGTCTGGCGTCAGCAGCGCCTGCGAGTCCATGGCATCCATGTCGTCGACGCCGTAGAGGAAAGCGGCCTCGAGGCCGGCCTGCCGCAGCGCCCGATAGATCGCGTCGTGCAGGACGACTCCCCGCAGGCTCCCGATGTGGACAGTGCCCGAGGGCGACTTCGAATCGTTGACGACCTGGCGCCCGGAAACCGAGGATGCTAGCTCGTCGGCCCAGTACATGCGTCGGAGCCGCTCAGTGGATGTCGAGGATCTTGTAGGAGAAATCCCCGGCCGGGACGTGGACGACTACGGACTCACCCTTGCGCTTGCCGAGGAGCGCGCGTCCGACGGGCGACTCGTTCGAGATCTTGCCTTCGCGCGGGCTGGCCTCGGTCGAGCCCACGATCGTGAACTGCTCCGGTCCGTCTGAGCCGTCCACTTTCACCGTCGAACCGATCTGGACGTGGTCCGTGCCGTGATTGCCGTCGATGATTGTTGCGTTCTTGACGAGCGCTTCGAGTCGCTGAATCGAACCCTCGACGAAGGCCTGCTCGTTCTTGGCGTCCTCGTACTCGGCGTTCTCGGCCAGGTCGCCGTGCTCCTTGGCATCGTGGATGCGCTGGGCGATCTCGGCTCGGCGGACATTGACCAGCTCTTTGAGCTCCGCTCGGAGCTTGGTCAGGCCCTCTTCCGAAACGTATTGAGTCTTGTTGTTCACCGCCGAGGGGCTCCGTTCTCGTCGAATCCGACCCTGAATCGGACCTGTTGGGCCCGGGATAAGGAAAAGAACTTCAGGCGTCACCGTCTCGGTGTCCTGAAGTTCGGCCGGCGCGTATCCTAGTCGCCGCCCTCCGCCATGTCAAAGCCGTGAAGCCTCGTGCCGCGACGTCAGCGCCGGGACCGGTCCACGTCCCGGGCCAACGCCTCCGGACGCGCCGAGATCGACGGGATCGCCGCGCCGCCCTAGCTGCCGAGCTGGGCCAGCCGACCCCGAATTCGCTGCAGGGACGTCCGATCGGCGAAGGCGACGAAGAGCGTGTCGTCGCCGGCGATGCTGCCGACCACCTCCGGCCAGCGAGTCCGGTCCAGAGCCGCAGCGATGGCATGCGCCGATCCGGGGAGCGTCCTGAGCACGAGCATCAAGCCCGCCTCGCGGATCTCGACCGGCAGATCGTGCAGAAGGGCTCGGAGCCGTTCCTCGCCGGTGCTCTCCGCCTCGGTGACCCGGGCTGGCACGATGTAGGACTGCACCCCCTCCTGGTTCGACTTGATCAGGCCCAGTTCCGCGACGTCCCTGCTGATAGTGGCCTGGGTCGCGCGGAATCCTCGGTCCCGTAGCGCTGCCGCCAGCTCCTGCTGCGTTCGGATCGGTCGCTGCCCAAGCAGGTCGCGGATCTCGCGCTGCCGGAGCTGCTTCATCACTTCCATCGCGCCGCCGGCCTCGCCAGGCTGACTTCCAGCATCAGGGCCATCCCTCTCATGAGCCGTGGGGTGAGAGCAGAACGACGAAGACCGCGGCTGCCAGCAGAACGCGATACACCACGAACAACGTCACCGGTTGGCGCCGCAGGAAAGCGAGCATGAAGCGGATCGCCAGCAGGCCGGAGACCGCCGCGGTGATGAAGCCGATGACGACCAGCTTCGTCTCAGGATTGGGTGCGGCCGGATCGTGGCTCAGCAGCTTGCGGGCTTCCCAGAGCCCTGCGCCCGCCACGACCGGCGTTGCCATCAGGAAGCTGAAGCGCGCCGCCGCCTCGCGGGTCAGGCCACCGAAGAGCCCGGCCGAAATGCTGATGCCTGAACGGCTGATGCCCGGGACGAGGGCGAACACCTGGGCAAGGCCGATGCCGAGCGAGCCGCGGAAGGTGATCGTGTCCATCTCGCGAGTCTTGGTGCCCCAGCGATCGGCCAACCACAGGATCGCGCCCCCGACGCATAGCATCAAGGCCACGAGGCCGGGGTCGCGAACGGCGTCCTCGATTGGACCGGTGAGAAGCGGCCCCACGGCGACGGCCGGAATAGTGGCGACGACGAGGAGCCAGGCCATCTTGCGGTCCGGGTCGCCCTTGAACGACCGATCCCGGATGGTGGCCAACCCGGCCGGAATGATCTTCAGCCAGTCACGCCAGAAGTAGACGAGGAGGGCCAGCAGCGTGCCCATATGCAGGATGACACTGAATTCCAGCGATCCGAGGAAGGTGTCCTTGACGGGCCACCCGAACAACCACGGCACGAGGATGAGGTGACCCGAGCTGGAGACCGGGATGAACTCCGTGAGCCCCTGGGTCAGACCCATCACCAGCGCCTGGATGATCGAGAGGTCCATGGGACGCGTCCTCCGAGTATTGGCCCACGAGATGCGCCGACTGGCGCGCTGGCATGGACCTGACCGGGCTGCCCTCGGCCGCGGCGTCGAATGCTAGTGGGCCGGCGATCGGTAGGATCGCCGGCCCACTGGACGCAATCCGACTAGCGGATGAAGAGCGGCGCCATTACCAGGGTGATGGTAGCGAGAAGCTTGACCAGGACATGGAGCGACGGACCGGCGGTGTCCTTGAACGGATCGCCGACCGTGTCGCCGACCACGGCCGCCTGGTGCGCAAACGACTTCTTGCCGATCACGTTGCCGTCGTCATCGAGCAGGTGACCCGACTCTATGTACTTCTTGGCGTTGTCCCAGGCGCCGCCGCCGTTGTTGAGAACGGTGGCGAGCAGGACGCCGGCGATCGTACCGACCATCAACAGACCAGCGACGGCCTGGTAGCCGAGGAGCAGGCCGACGAGGATGGGAGTCGCCACAGCAACGGCGCCGGGCAGCATCATCTCGCGGAGGGCGGCGCGGGTCGTGATATCCACGACTCGAGCGTAGTCCGGCCGGCCGGTGTAATCCATGATGCCGGGGATCTCGCGGAACTGGCGGCGGACCTCGACGATGATCGCCTGCGCGGTCGTGCCGACTGCCCGGATGGCCAGAGAGCTGAAGAAGTAGACGAGCATCGCGGCGATCAGCGCGGCGACGAAGACGTTGACGTCGGCCAGGTTGACCGAGGTCATCGGAGCCTCGCCGCGGTTGCCGAGGATCAGGTTGACCTTGTTGATGTAGGCGCTGAATAGCAGGAAGGCGGCCAGCGAGGCGGACGCGATGGCGTAGCCCTTGGTCAGCGCCTTGGTCGTGTTGCCAACCGCGTCGAGGCGGTCGGTGATGTCGCGGGCGCCCTTTTCAGCGCGGCTGAACTCGGCGATGCCACCGGCGTTGTCGGTGATGGGGCCGAAGGTGTCCATGGCCAGGACGTAGGCCGTGGTCATGAGCATGCCCATGGTCGCGACGGCGGTACCGAAGATGCCACCGACGGCGCCGAGGCCGGAGTGCGAGCCGAGCCAGTTGCTGGCAAGGAGCGCAGCGCCGATCGTAAGGGCGGTGGCAAAGGTCGTTTCGAAGCCGACCGCCATGCCGGAGATGATGTTCGTGCCCGGACCTGTCTTGGAGGCCTCGGCGATCTCCCGCACGGGGCGGAAGTTGCCGGCGGTGTAGTACTGGGTTATGTAGACGAAGGCGATGCTTGTGGCGAGGCCGACGACACCGCAGCCGAAGAAGTAGACCCAGGTCGCGATGCCGTTGTCGCCGGTCGTGGAGCCGGTGTTCATCATCTGGCTGGTAACGAACGCCAGAGAAATCGCGGATAGGATCGTGGTGACCCAGTAGCCGCGATTGAGGATGTTCATCGGGTTCTCTGTCTCTTTGCCGCGGATGAAGAACATCGCGACGATGGTGGAGAGGAGACCGAAGGCTCGAATGACGAGCGGGAAGAAGATCCAGGCCTCGGGATGGGGCCACTTGGCCGCAGAGGCGATGCCGTAGACGGCGACGCCGAGGATCATCGCGCCGATGTTCTCGGCGGCAGTGGACTCGAACAGGTCGGCGCCGCGGCCGGCGCAGTCGCCGACGTTGTCACCGACGAGGTCCGCGATGACGCCCGCGTTGCGTGGGTCGTCCTCGGGGATGCCCGCCTCGACCTTGCCGACCAGGTCAGCGCCCACGTCCGCGGCCTTGGTGTAGATACCGCCGCCCAGTTGGGCGAAGAGGGCCACGAAGCTGGCACCGAAGCCGTAGCCGACGATCAGGAACGGCGCGTCCTTGGTGGCGTCGCCGCCGGACAAGCCGCCGTTGATGGCGAAGATCGACCACACGCCGAGCAGCGAGAGGGCGACTACCAGGAAGCCGGAAACTGCGCCACCGCGCATGGCCACCTGGACGGCCTCGACGAGGCTGCGGCGAGCGGCGGATGCGACGCGCACGTTCGCCTTGACGCTGACGAGCATGCCGATGATGCCGCACGCCATCGAGCAGGCGGCGCCGATCAGGAACGCTCCACCTGTGCGAATGCCGATGTCAACGCCAACGTGCGACGTATCGGCGACGCTCTTGGTCTCAAGGGCCGAGATGATCGCGAAGATCACTACCGAACCGGCGATGGCCAGCAGACCGATGGTCGTGTACTGGCGCTTGATGAAGGCGACCGCGCCCTCGTTTATCGTCGCGGAGACGTCCATCATTTCCTTGGTCCCGGTATCGCGGGACAGGACGTCACGGGCAAGGTAGATCGCAAACCCTACCGCTAGTAGACCCGCGATCGGGATGAACGCTTGGAGCAGTTCTGGGTTCATGGGGGGCGAGCGGCTCCTTCTCTAGAGGGCACGGGCGGAGCGCGGCGGGACGGCGCGCTACCTGAGGCTAGACCCGGATTCGATGATGAGATGCATATACGGGCCGCGGGGAGTGTATCAACGGCCCAAAGCGGGGGTCAAACGACGGAAAGCCCCTCGACTATGCATCCGAGGCGGCCGAGGCGGGGCGGTTGGTCCCGACGGCTGGGGCCGTTTGGCCCGGGCAGATGACGCGCCGAGCGCACACCAAGGGGGCGACGAGCGAGATGCAAGCGGCGATCGGTGGATCCGGGCTCAAGGGAGCCAGCGCGGATAGGCACCGTCGATGGCCAGATTCGTGAGTTCTGTGCCGTCCGGTCGGATGATCCAGATGCCGGCCGAGGCGGTCGGACTCGCGGCACCGAAGCGCCCGAAGACGATCGTCGAACCGTCGGGCGAGAACGAAGGCGAAAACTCGCTCCACGTCGGATCGTTTGTGAGCAAGCCCACGTTGCCATTGGCCGCAGACGCAGTGAACGCCAGGTGCGTCGACCCGTCGGCGGCGAGGACCGTGAAGGCCATGCGGCCGTCGAGGGAGGTCGTGAGATCGCCCGCGGCCGGCCCAATTCGGATCGTCGCGCCGCTCACCGAGACGCGCCAGTACGACCAGATCAGTCCCTGATCGGGCGTTGCGGCGACGTAGAAGGCGTTGTCGATCAGATCCCAGACCGGCCGCGAGTTGCCCGCCAGGCTCAGCTTCACCGGCTGGCGTGCCCCGGTCATATCCACGAGCTCGACCGTGTTGTCGGAGCCCAGCACAACGAGCATCGAAGTCCCGTCCGCGCTGAAGGCCGCCCGGGGAGCCCACGCCGGCTCGCCTGCTGTACCCGTCAGGCCTTCGCCTCCGAGCGCAACGCTGCCGAGGCCCGGCGCTCCGCTCGGCACGACCTGCTTCTGGTCCGCTCCGGAGACGAGGGGGATTCGCCAGTAGCCCTGGTCCGCCCCCCGCGAGTCGCGCCGTCCGACCACCAATGCCGTACCGTCCGGGATGAACGCGGGTGCGTATTCGAACGACCCGTTGGCCGTGAGAGTCTGCAGATTGTCGCCGCCTATCCCCATCCGCTTGACGACGCCGCCGGCTCCGTAGGCAATGGTGTTGCCGTCGCCGCTCACGTCGAAGCCGCTCACCGGGACGAGCTCGGCGGTGACCTGGCGCTGGTTCGACCCATCTGGATTCATGAGCCAGACGTTGGCCACCCCGCCCCGGTCGGACAGGAAGACGATCTGGTTCAGGGCGTTCACTGGCGGCTCGCCGGTGGTAAAGGTCCACGACTGCTCGGAGGTCGCCTGGCCGTCGGTGCGACGCACGCTCGGGCTCATCGCGACCGCGTAGGTCGTGTGGGCAGCGAGCGGCTGATCGGGAGTGAAGACGAGGACGCGGTTGGCATTTGAGGCGGCGGAAGAGGCCGTCGGCGAGGGCGAGGTCGAAGCGGATGGCGAGACCGACGCCTCACGATCGTCTGGCAGGGTCACGACGTTGGTCGTGCCGCTGACCGGGGGCGTCAGATGGATCGCCCCCGAGACCGACGAGGGGTCGATCGGCCCGTCGAAGAAAACCGCGATCGGCGTCCGCACGCTGACGCCGGCGACATTCGGCGCGGGGATCAGCGCGCTCACCCGCAGGCCCATTTCGATGGTCTTGAAAGTGGTCATATATGGCGCGAGCCGCGTTCCGTCGGTGTCGACCGCCTGATCTCCGATCTTCACGGAGTAGGTCGTCGAGAAGGAGAGGGGGTGGTTGGGCGTGATGGTCAGGACCGGCCCGTTCCAGGTCGAGGTATACGGAACGTCGGGCTCGATGCTCAGGCTGGCCAGGACCTTCTGCGTGTCCATCAGCCGCTCGAAGGTGATCCGGATGGTGGTGTTGACCGCGACGGACTCCGCTTGATTGTCCGGCGAGACCGATTTGACGATCGGCGCCCCGACCGTTGTGAAGGTCATGTCGCCCGTGTCGCCCTGGCTGTTGCCGACCAGATCCTGGACCCCGGCTGCGATGTGAATCTTGAAGGTGGCCGAAAGAGGCAGCTTCTCCGACGGCGTGAATATCAGGATGTTGCCCTGCCAGTGTTTGGAGCCGGCCACGAACGGGGTGATGGAGAAGGCCGACTCGGCCGTGTCGTGCCGGACTTCCTTGCTGAAAACGACGTCGATGGACGTGAGCGTGAGGGCGAGCCTTCCGTCGGGGGCGGTCTCGCTCAGCTTGATCTGAAAACTGGGGGGAACCCGATCGACGGTGGTCGCGTTGTAGATGACCGCGACCACGAGGGCAAGGCCGGCGATCGGCGCCAGGCGTCGGAGAAATCGACCGCTCTTCAGCCAGCCCATTCGGTTCTGAACTTCCACAGGGCAGGACGATAGCACAGCCCCTATACTCGCGGACTTGTGAACCGGCGCATGCTGGGCTGCCTCTTCGGATGGAGAACACGCTGACCCCCAACCAGTACGTTCTCGTGGACAAGCTGACTCCGCGCTTCGACGACTACCACCAAGACGACATCGTCGTCTTCAGCCCGCCCGCCAACTGGGCCCACGACGCGGCTGACACTCCCCACGTCAAGCGCGTCTCGGCGTGGCCAGCGACCTCGACGGAGACCGCGCCCCCGACGGCGGTCCCGACCAGGACCCGATGAAAGCTCGGCGCGCTCCGAAAGCCCGCGCCGCCGAGGCGACGTGATCGATACGGCGGTCCTCGCGGCCGTGGCGGTCGTGCTGGGCGGCGTTGTGGCGGTTACCCCCCGAGATGGGCGGATCGTCATCCTCGGTCTGATGCTCGCGGCCGTGGCGGCATCGCTCGTCGCCTCGCCCCTGCCATCGTCCCTTGCCGTGACGGCGCGAATCCTGGGCGCGCTTCTGGCCGCGTATCTCCTCTGGGCAGCCGCCGGATCAGGGTGGGTCAAGAGCGCGGGATCGGCAGTCGGCCCCATAGCCGAAGGGGCGGCCGCCGCGGCCGCGTTCGGGGTCGGCTTGACTATCAGGCCGGTCGATCCGCTTGCAGGCCCGGTCGTTGCCCAGGCCTCCGGTCTCGCTCTGATCGCGCTGGCGGTCGTGCCGCTGGCGGGGCGCGACGTCTTCCGGTTGGGCGTCGGGGTGACGCTCCTGACCCTGGGCTGCTCATTGATGGTTACGGCCTGGTCCGGGCCCACGCCTCCGCTCGAGCAGCTCGCGATGGCCGCTCTCTTGATCGGCATCGCCGGAGCCACGAGCCTGCTCGTTCCGCAGTCCGAGCTCGCGAGCGAGACGGTCGTCCCGGTCGACTCGGTCGAGACGGCGGGAGCCGAGGAAGCGCCCGCTCGGATCCCGGCCCGACGGGCGCCGGAGAAGGCGGCCGCGGCCCAGCCCCGGCCCAGCGACGCGAGCGCGCCGGCTCGAACGATCGCTTCGGCCGAGATCGAAGAGCCATACGAATGGTTCATCCCGACCCCGGCAGAGCCCGTCAGGCGCAGGCCCCGGGCCAGCACGGTCCGCCGCGTCGACACCCCGAAGCCGGCGGACGCCAGGAAGCTCGCCCCCAAGAAGCCGACGCGCTCGCGCCCGGACCTCGGCGGCAAACCATGACGCTGATCGCCTTTCTTCTCATCTGCATCTTCGGGATGCTCCTGGGGTTGCTGGCCCAGCCGTTCGCGATGCTCTCGCGACTCGTGGCCGTCGGCAGCCTGGTCGCCGCCCTGACCGCGGCCTTGCTCCTGAATCCGAACGACACCGCGACTCTCGGGGAGGTGCAGCTCGCGACAACCCGGTTCGTCTGCTTCTTCCTCACCGCCCTGACGGCCAGTTGCCTGATGCTGTGCATCGTCGGCCTCGTAACCGGCTGGCCGGAACGGCTGGCGCCCGCCGCGCTCGCGACCTTCGCCGGCGTGGGCTTCGCCATCTCCGCCACCGACCCAACCGTGGCCCTGATTGCGGCAGCGGCCGCGACGGCCCCGGCCGCGCTCGTTGCGAGCCGCATCCGTTCGACGCCGCTGGGCACGACCGTCGGGGTAGCCGAGCTCCGCACTCTCGCGCTCGTCGTCGGCGCCTCGGTCCTTGCCGCCGTCACCGTCCTCAACACCAACTGGAACGCGGACGACCCGACATTCATGATCGCGATCGCCTTCGTGGCCCTGGCTGCGGCGGTGGCCGTTCGCTCGGGGGCGGTGCCATTTCACGTGCCGGCGGCGCTCTTGAGCAGGAGCGGCGAGGGTCTGGGCCTGGTTCTCTCGCTCGTCTGGATCCCGACCGGCTTCGGGCTGGTCGCACTGAGTTGGGGCGCCACCATCTACGGAGTACCGGGCGACTGGCTCGATCGCGCAGTGGTTGCCGTGCAGCTCGTCGCGGTGGCGACCCTCGTCCTCGGGGCCGTAGGCGCGATGCTTCATGACGAGATCGAAGAGGTAGTGGCCTATTCGATCGTGCAGGACACCGGCTTCATTCTTCTCGCCCTGACGGCACGCGACGCCGACGCAGCCCAGCCGGCCCGTCTGTGGTTGCTGGCGTTCATTCTCGCCAAGTCGGCGCTGGTGGCCTGGGCCGCGACCGCCTCATGGGCATTCGGGTCGTCGAACCTGGGCGATCTGCGAGGGTGGCTACGCCGCTCGCCGATCCTGGGACTCGCGCTGGTGGGGATCGTGCTGGCGACCCTGGGCTGGCCGGGCAGCGACGTCTTCGAGGCGCGTGCGACGCTCGTCCGCCTGGGCCTGCCCGATTCGGTGCACTTCCTGGGGACGGCCGCAATCCTTCTTTCGCTCGCCTACTACCTGCGTCTGATGGCCATCGGACTGTTGACGCCATCGGCCGTCGTGCGCGGCGCGGCCGGAGATCGACCACGCTGGCATCCGGCGGGTGCCGAGGCCGCGGGTCAGGAGGTCTTGGCCGCGGAGGTCGCACCGGTCGCGGTGGCCAAGTCCGCGGAGGTCGCACCTGTCGCGGTGGCGACCGCCGTTGCCGATCCCGCTTCACAACACGCCGACGACGAAGGGCCGGTCCAGAGTCACCGCCGGCATGTTTCCTTCGGACATCAGCTCCGTGTCGCGTGGCGCCTGAACAGGCCGCTGCAGGCCAGCCTGCTCGTCCTGGGGATCGCGGCGGTCGCGGCCGCTATCGCCTTCGGTGGGTTCGGGGCGGCGGGCGCGAGCCAGTCTGGGATCACCCTCGACCAGGCCGCGGGGCCCATCGCGATTCCGAGTGCTATCGACAACGGAGGCGAGCCGACTCCCGAGGCCTCGGCCGGGGCGTCGCCCGCCATCACCTTCCCGCTGCCGCCCTCCCCCACCCCGGCCGCGACCGCCGCGACCGCAGCTCCATCGGCGTCGTCTAGCGCGTCGCCGCTGCCGAGCGGAACCAGCGGCGACTGATCGAACCGCCGGCGCCACGAGCCCAGGGGAGGTCGGTCAGCCGGTCAGCCTTTGGGGCCGATGACCCAGCGATCGATCTCGCGCTCGTAGGAGACCAGCTCGTCCGCGCGGAACCAGAGGCTCAGCTCAGTTGCCGCGGTCTCCGGTCCGTCCGACGCGTGGACCAGGTTCTGGCCCATCTCCACGGCCAGGTCGCCGCGAATCGTGCCCGGTGCCGCCTCGTTCGGCCTGGTGGCACCGTTCATCGTCCGGACCATTGAGATCGCGTCCGGTCCTTCCAGGGCCATGGCAACCAGCGGACCCGAGGTGATGAAGGCGACCAGACCCTCGAAGAACGGCTTGCCCTTGTGGACGGCGTAGTGCCGCTCGGCCAGCTCGCGATCCACCTTTACCAGCTTGAGCCCGACGATCTTGAGACCTCGCTCTTCGAAGCGGGCGACGATACGGCCGACCAGCTGGCGCTGGACGCCGTCGGGCTTGACGAGGACGACGGTGCGTTCGATCACTGCACAGGTACCGCTGCGGTGGGTTGATACGACGGGGAGTTTAGCCGGTCGCTCGACACGACCGAGATCGAGCGGTCACTCCCACCTGATGGCGGGCGGCTCATCGACCTCAGCCTTCTTGGGGGGCTCCGGCGTCGATGCCACTTTGGACGCGGGCACGGCGGGTTCAGAAGCGGAGGTCACCGGCCGGGCCGCGGAGGCCTGCTGGACGGCGGGGGCCTGTGCGGCGGGCTGGGGCGCCGCCGGTCCGGACGCCGCCGGTTCGGGCGCCGCCGGTTCGGACGGGAGGGCCTCGGCGACCCTGGGCTTGCTGAGCGCAGACTCGACGGAGGCGTAGGCCTCACCGGCACCTGACCCGTTGCCGAGCAGCCGCAACGCGTCCCCACGAACGAGTTCCAGGGCGAGGTCCTGCCGCTCGCCGATGCCGTCGACGACGGCCCGAGCCGACTCCGGGGTCATGCGCAGGGCGACGGCGAAATGGAGTGCCGCCATCAGCGCATCGCCCGCCCGGAGGGCGGCCGCGCCGGCAGCGACTTCCCCGCCCCAAAGATGCGACGCCGCGGCCGGCAATTGGGCCTCCGGCTCGGGCGCGGGCAACTCCTTGGTTCGCGCCCACAGACTGCCTTCCGGAGCCTCAGTAAGCGGCTCACCCATGACGGGCGACGGGGCGGCTCTATCGGGCGTGGCCGCCGGCGACGACGCATCTATCTTTATCGCAGCGGGCGCTGTCCATCTGCTCGCCGGCCAGGTCATGCGGCGTGGCACACCGGCGAAGAAGACCTCGAGGTTGACCAGGCTACGCTCCAGAGCCCGCCCGGCGAGGCGACGGGCGTCGGCCACGTGATCTTGAGCGGCCGCGGCCTCGGCCGCGATCAAGAAACCCAGAGCCTCTTGGCCGTCGGCCGCCAGGTATGCCGCGGCGGCGCTCCCGGCGCCGGCCAGGTCGCCTGTTCGCCAGCGCACCTCGGCCAGATCCAGCGTAGCCGGCGTGTCCAGGAGGTTGTTTCCGGCCAGCGACTCGTACTCCGAACGGGCCCGGTGAAGCGATCCGGTCCGCAGGTGCAGCCGGGCGAAGCGGATCTCCGTGGCTGGATCGGCGACGGCGGGCGCAGCGGCACGGACCGGCTCGAGGCCGGGCCTCGCGGCCGCATCGGCCTGGGGCGGCTCGGTCGCCTTCACCGGAGCCCCGAAGAAATCATTGCCAGGGTCGCTCTCGCTCGCTGCGGCCTCGCCCGTTGGCGTCTCGATCGCCGTGAGCCTGCCGACGGCCTCGGGCATCGCGGCCACGTCGAGTGTCTCGGCGGATTCGGCCTCGGGCATCGCGGCCACGTCGAGTGTCTCGGCGGATTCGGCCTCTGGCGCGACATCTGGCGCGGCATCGGGCGGCTCGATGGACTCGCCCCGCAGCGCCTCTGTCGGCACGCGAACCGGCAACTCGACGACCTCCTCGACGCCCTGGATCTCGGGCGACTGCGAGAGACCCGGAGCCACGGCCGGAGACTTCCGCCGGGGCCTGGCCCCGTCCCTCATGCCACCCCTCCCGGCAGCCGCAGCATCGCTTCGAGTCCGCGAAGGCGAGTGCGGCCGCGAGGAGCGACCGCGGCCAGCCGCAGTACATCGTCGCGGATGAGGCGCCCGGCAAGGGCGTGGATGCCGTCGGAAGTGACCGCGTCGAGCTCGCTCAGCGCCTGATCGAGAGTCAGGACGCGATCGTGGAGCGCTTCCTGGCCGCCGAGCCATGACGCGAGATTCCGGGTCTCCTCCATCCGCAGTTCGAGCCGGCCCCCCAGGTAGGCCTTCGAGCGGGCCAGTTCGTCGGCCGGCACCGGCTCGTCGCGGAGCAGGGCGAGCTCGTCCAGTATGGCGCCGACGGCGGGCCCGATCCGCTCCGGGTCGACTCCGGCGGAGACGACTAGAGCCCCTGCGTCGGCATAGTCGACTATGTAGGAACTCACGTCGTATGCGAGACCCTTCTCCTCGCGGACGGACTGAAACAGGCGACTGCTCATGCCGTCCCCGAGAATGGCGTTGAGGACTTCGAGCGTCCAGGCCCCAGGGTCATCTCTTGGCAGGCCGGGCACGCCCAAACAGAGCTGGGCCTGGACCGTTTCGCGCCGGACGACCATGACCCGCTCCCCGGCGGGAAGGGCCGGCGCCGGATCGAATGACGGCTGGACGGCCGCGCCGGTCCCGAAAGCGCGCTGTACGAGGGCGACGATTTCCTGGTGGGAGATGTCGCCGGCGGCCGAAACGACGACGTTGCCCGGCCGATATGCCGCCGCCCAGAAGGCGCGGAGGTTCTCCTGCGGCAGTGCCCGGACGCTCTCCTCGCTTCCCGCGATCTCCCGCCCGAGAGGCGTGTCGCCGAACATTGCCAGGTCGAAGAGCGTATGAACGTGCTCGCCCGGATCGTCGAGGTAGGACCGGATCTCCTCGACGATGACGGCCCGCTCCGACTCGATCTCCTCGCCCCGCAGGTGAGGCCGGATGATCAGCTCGCCCAGGACGTCCATGCCGCGAGCGGCTTCGCGCAGCGGTACGCGGGCCCAGTAGACCGTCGATTCGCGATCCGTCGCGGCGTTGAAACTGCCGCCGACCCCTTCGATCGCCTCCGAAACGGCGCGCGTCGTCGGATAGGCGGCCGTCCCTTTGAAGGTGATGTGCTCCATGAAGTGGGCCGCGCCCGCTTCCTCGGCAGATTCGAGGCGCGAGCCGGCCAGCACGTACGCGGCTATGGAGACGGAGCGAGCCCCCGGAAGACGCGACGTGATTACGCGCGGTCCGTCGGGCAGCGCCGTGCGTTCGTACATCGAGCCAATGCTAGCGGATGGCGGCCGCGAGCCGCGATCGTGGCCGGTCTCTCGCAGACGCGAAGCGGCCGGCGCCCTTGCGAGCGCCGGCCGCCAAGACGATCCGGGGAGACTACTTGATGAAGGTCTGAATCCAGTCCTTCGCGAAGTAGACGACGAAGGCGAAGCTCACGCCGTACATGAGCCAATGAACCTCGGCCCACTTCCCCTTCAGCAGCTTGATGAGGACCCACGAGATGAAGCCGGCGCCGATGCCGACCGTGATGTCGTAGGTGAGCGGCATGAGGATGATGGTCAGGAGAGCCGGCAGCCCGTCTTCGACGTCCGCAACGTTCACGTCCTTGATGAGCGTGAACATAAGGTAGCCGACGAGAACCAGGGCGGGGGCCGTGGCCTGAGACGGGATGATCCCAGCGAGCGGGGACAGGAAAATCGCCAGCAGGAACAGGATGCCGGTGATGACCGACGCAAACCCGGTACGGCCGCCCTCGGCGACGCCCGCGGCGGATTCGATGTAGGTCGTATTCGAGCTGATGCCGGCCATGCCACCCGCGAAGGCCGCCACAGAGTCGACAACCAGGACACGCCCGATCCCGGGAACCATGCCGTCCGCGGTGGTCAGACCGGCTTCCTCCGCGACACCGGTAACGGTGCCCATCGTGTCGAAGAAGTCGCTCAGCATGATCGCGAAGATCGTCAGCAGGGCGGTGATCAGGCCGAGCTTGCTGAAGACGTTGCCGAGGTCGAAGTTTCCGAGCGTGGTGAACGAAGGCGTCACCGTGAGGCCGGTGTCAGGCACTTTGGCGACGCCGGCGATCAGCGCCACGATCGTTGTCACGAAGATGCTGATGATCAGGGCCGCTCGAACCTTGAGCACATACAGCGATACTGTGATCAGCAGGCCGAGCAGGAAGACGAACTGAGCGGTCTGAGTCGGGAAGGCCAGGGTGACGATCGGCGAGCCGCCCTGCGGAGTGATGATCATTCCGCCGTTGACGAAGCCGATGAACAGGATGAAGAGGCCGATGCCGACGCCGATCGATCTCTTCAGGGCGAGCGGCACGGCGGCCATGATCGCCTCCCGGAGTCCGATGACGACCAGGACCGTGATGGCGAGACCTTCGATGACGATGACGCCCATCGCGCCCGAAGGAGTCAGGCCCTTGCCCGCGACGAGCGTGAAGGCAACGATGGCGTTGATCCCGAGGCCCGCGGCCAGGGCGAGCGGGTAGTTGCCGACCACGCCCATGGCGATGGTCATGATGCCCGCGATCAACGCGGTCGCAGCCGCGTAGGCCGCGAGCTGATCAGGCTTGAGCCCGAAACCGGCCCCGAGGATGCTCGGGTTCACGAAGATGATGTAGGCCATGACCATGAACGTGGTCAGGCCGGCTCGGGACTCAGTGAGGAAGTTTGTGCCGCGTTCGGCGAACTTGAAGTAGCGGGCTATCGGGCCCATGACGGCATCCAACGTTTGTCTCCTCCTGGTGACTCACCTGGTCGTATCCCACCGATGGCGACAACCCGGAACTCCCACCCGGGCGGCGCGCCTCTCCTCGCGACCGCGTCTCTACGCGGCCCACCACGCTCCTGACAGGTCGATATTCATCCGTTCCAGCCGTTCGCGATGCGCCGGTTACGGGGTCCCCTACTCGTCCTCCGATGACTCGGGGCCGAGCAACTCCATCTGGACGTAGCCCGAGGTGTCGAACTCGAGCTGACGAGGCTCGAGCGAGCCGGCGACCGCAACGCCGCTCGGCGCGAAATCGATCACCACGGCCTCGTCCCCCTGCACCAGTCGATACGTGAGCAGCTGGTCGGGACGGGTCTCGAACTCGAGGTGCTCGAACGAATCAACGTTCAGGCAGATCGAGAGCGGGGTGAAGAACGTCGATGTCTCCGGCTCATTCGCCACTATCCGCTCGACCCAGCCCATTCCATGCTGAACCAGCTCGTGGCCGCGGTAATACCGGTAGGCCACGGTCTGCTTCTCGAGGGAATGGAGGACGTTGAGCAGGTCGGTCCGGCTCGACACGATGCCGCGATTCACGAAGAACTTCGCTGGCGGCACGGACGACACCACTCCTCCTGGGGCAGCGGGGGTGACGGTTGGGGCGCCGTTGACGGACCGATGGATGGTACCGCAGGGGCGCCCCTCTGGACAAGCCATCCGGCGTTTCTCGCGCCGTAACGTTTCTTGCGCGTAATGTGATTCGGCGGCGCCGATGGGCCGGACGATGGCCGAGACTCCGGGGCTGAGGCTCTCGGCGGGGCGGTATCATCGCGCCATGCTTCTTGCGCTCGACATCGGCAACACCAACGTGGCCCTCGGGCTGGTCAACGGCGAGGCCATCGTGGCCAGCCGCCGGGCCGCGACCCGGTCGGCCAGCACGCCCGACGAACTGGAGATGCTCATCGACGGTTTGCTCCACCTCGACGGCGCATCGCTGGCCGACGTCACCGGAATCTCGCTGGCGTCGGTGGTTCCGGCCCTGACGAGCGGCGTGGAGACGATGGCCGAGCGACGCGGCTTGCCTCTGCTCTCGGCGAGCGCCGCGACCATGCCGATCCCCGTCAGAACCGAACGACCGGCGGAAGTGGGCGCGGACCGGCTGGTGAACGGCCTGGCGGTCGCGCGACTTTACGGAGCCCCGGCGATCGTCGTCGATGTTGGGACGGCCACCACGTTCGACTGCATCGCCCGGGACGGCGGCTATATCGGCGGAGCGATCGCACCCGGTCTCGAGATCGGACTCGAGGCGCTCGCGTCGCGGACGGCTCGCCTGCCGCGGATCGAGCTGGCGGAGCCCAAGCGGGCGATCGGCACCGACACGGTCTCGGCCATGCAGTCCGGCGTAGTGCTGGGCTACCGGGCCCTCACCCTCGGTCTCCTGGAGCGAATTCGGGCAGAGCTGGCACGCACCGAGAAGGTCGAGGAATCCGCCATCCAGGTCGTCCTGACCGGCGGCCTCTCGGCGGCGCCGTGGGCGCGCGACCTGCCCGGCGTGGACGCCATCGATCCGGAACTGACTCTCAAGGGCCTGGCCATCCTCTGGGCGGTGGCCAGCGGCTCGCCCGCCGTACCCGGCCAGACCACGGCCGGCTGGACCGGCAGCGCGGCCGGCTCGATCCACATCATCTCGGAGAAGGCACGATGACCGTACAGAGCGGCCGCCTCGTGGGGCGTCGGATCGCCCTGGGCATCACCGGCTCGATCGCCGCCTACAAGGCCGTCGAGTTGCTGCGTCTCTTCCAGACCGAAGGGGCCGACGTGCGCGTCCTGATGACGCCCTCGGCGACTGCCTTCATCGGACCGCTCACCCTCGAGACGCTGAGCCGCCACCCGGTGGACGTCGACGTGCTGGCGCTTCAGGCAGACGGTCGGATCGGGCATATCAGCGCCGCGAACGACGTGGAGGCGATAGTCGTCGCCCCCGCTACGGCTCACTGGCTGGGCTCGATGGCCCACGGCGTGGCCGGCGATTCGATCACCGCCGCGTGCCTTGCCACCTCGGTGCCGGTTGTCGTGGCGCCGGCGATGGACGGCGGGATGTACGCCCATCCGGCCACGCAGGCTAATGTCGCCCGACTGCTCGAATTCGGGTATCGGATCGTCGAGCCGGAGCTCGGGCCGCTCGCCTCAGGCATGGTCGGTCGAGGCCGGCTCGCGGCGCTGCCCCGGATCGTGGACGCGACCGTGGAGGCGCTCAGCGGCGTCGCCCCGGCCCAGGCTGCCGCCCCGGCGTTGACAAGCGGGCCGACCCGCGTCGACTTCGCCGGCCGCCACGTCGTCGTCACCGCCGGCGGAACGATCGAGCCGATCGACCCCGTCCGCTTCATCGGTAATCGTTCCACCGGCAAGATGGGGATCGCGATCGCCGAGGAAGCGCTCGATCGCGGCGCGGCGGTGACCCTGATCCTCGGCAACGTCAATGTCGATCCACCCGCCGGCGTCCATGTCGCCCGCGTCGAGACCGCCGCCGAGATGCAGGCCGCGCTACGAGCCCTGACCCCACCCGAAGGGCCCGCCTTCGACGTCCTCGTCATGGCCGCTGCGGTAGCCGACTTCCGGCCAAAGGCCGCCTCCGACCACAAGATCGGCCGTGGCTCCGGCATGAAGCTCGAGCTCGACGCCACGCCCGACCTCCTCGCCGAGGCCGTCGAACGCGTCCGGGCCGGCATCCGCGCCTCGGGCGCGCCGCGCCCCATCCTGGTCGGCTTCGCCGCCGAGACCGGATCGACCGATCGCGCAGCTGAGAAACTCCGCGCCAAGGGCGTGGACATGCTCGTCGCCAACGACGTCACCGAGCCGGGCTCGGGCTTCGGCACGGACACGAACCGCGTGACCATCTTCTACACCGATGGCGCGCCGGAGCAGCTGCCGATGCTCTCCAAGCGAGAGGTCGCGGAGTTGCTCTTGGATCGCATCCTAATCCGCCTCGACTCCCGGGAGACTGACCCCGGGGCCGCCGCCGAGGAGGCTCCCACGGCAACGACGGAGGCGACGACGTGAGCCAGGCGCCATCGCCCCAGCATGCGGCCCGGCTGACGATCGCCTCGATCGCCCGGCTGTACGCCGAAGGCGAGCGGATCGCCATGCTCACCGCCTACGACTACCCCACCGCCCGCATCCTCGACGAGGCCGGCATCCCGATGCTGCTGGTCGGCGACTCACTTGGGCAGGTCATCCTCGGCTACGACAGCACGGTCCGGGTCACGATGGCCGAGATGCTGCACCACACCAAGGCGGTCGTTCGGGGCACAAGACGGGCCCTGGTCGTGGCCGACATGCCGTTCCTCTCCTACGGCGTGACGCCCGAGGCCAGCCTGGAGAACGCCGGCGTGCTGATGCAGGAGGGCGGCGCCGGGGCGGTCAAGCTCGAGGGCGGCGAACGCAGCGCCCGGACGATCGAATCGATCGTCCGGGCCGGCATCCCCGTCATGGGCCACATCGGGTTGACTCCCCAGTCGATCCACCAGTTGGGCGGCCATCGAGTCCAGGGCAAGACCCGTGAGGCGGGCCGCCGACTCCTCTCCGACGCGCTGGCGGTTCAGCAGGCCGGCGCCTTCGCCATGGTCCTCGAGCTTGTGCCCGAGCAGCTGGCCGCGGCGATCACGGAACGGCTCCACGTTCCTACGATCGGGATTGGCGCGGGAGCGGGCTGCTCCGGCCAGGTCCAGGTGATCACCGACCTCCTGGGCATGAGCTCCGATTTCACCCCGAAACACGCCCGGCACTACGTCGAGCTGCACACGGTGATTGGAGCCGCGGCCCAGGCCTTCCAGGACGAGGTTCGGGCTGGCACCTTTCCGGGCCCGGAGCAGACCACGCGAATGGACGACGCGACCTTCGAGGAAGTGCTCGGCCGAACCAGGCTTGATCGAGCGGAGGACATCGGGGTCTTGCACGGTATTCCGCTCGATAGGGACCTCTAGCCGCGTGGCCGTCCGAGTTGTTCGCACGCGGGCCGAGTTGCGCGCCGCGCTGGCCGGGGCACCTCGACCGCTCGGGCTGGTCACCACCCTCGGGGCTCTTCACGAGGGACATGCCTCGCTCATCGAGCGGGCGCGAACCGAGAACGCCACGGTCCTGGTGACGATCTTCGTAAACCCGACGCAGTTCAATGAGCCGGCGGACTACGAGCGCTATCCACGGACCGAGGTTGTGGACGTCGAACTTTGCGCCAGGTCTGGGGCCGATCTGGTGTTCATTCCCACCGTCGACCAGATATATCCGGCCGGCTCAGATACCGTCGTGCGCGTGGGCGCCCTGACCGAGCCGCTCGAGGGCGCGGCGCGACCCGGCCACTTCGAGGGAGTCACGACCGTTGTCGCGATCCTGTTTGGTCTGGCCGGAGCCGATCGGGCCTACTTCGGGCAGAAAGATGCCCAGCAGCTCCTGGTCATCAGGCGAATGACCGAAGACCTGGCGATCGGCACGGATGTCGTCGCTTGCCCAACCTTGCGCGAGGCCGATGGCCTGGCGATGAGCTCCCGCAACGTGCTGCTCACTCCCCAGCAGCGGGCGGCCGCCCCGGTTCTGCGACGCGCGTTGTCGGCCGCCCGCTCCCAGTACGACGCCGGCGAGCGCGACGCGGAGATACTCCGGGCCACGATGCGGATGACGCTCGCGGCGGAGTCGCTCGCCGCGCCCGAATACGTCAGCTGCGCGGACCCAGCCACTCTCGCCGAGCTCGACCGCGTCAACGGGCCGGCGTTGCTCTCGATGGCCGTCCGCTTCGGTGCCGTCCGGCTCATCGACAACGAGCCTCTGCCCTGACATAACCCTGGCCTCGCCAGCCAAGACCTGAGCGAGAGATAGGCCCCCGGAGGCATCTCCGAGGACCTTCTGCTTTCTCCTGATCTTTCGCCCTCACCGTCCAGCGGGCCAACCAGCCGCCTGCCTGTTGCCGCACACATAGTCGGAGCTGCTCCAGACCTTGCCGCCGGCTCGCTCCGCATCCTGTCGAACGCGTAGATGACGCAGCGTTACGACCACCAGGAGCGGAGGCTGAGCGACCCCACGCGACCGACAACTTCCATTTGACGCAAGGAGGCCAAGTCATATACTCGGCGAAGTCGAGAAGGGGTCGCGTGAGCAATATGGTTTGGGGACCTTCGTTCCGACCGGTAGTGGCTGTCTTCTCGACCGTTGCGCTTGGCTCGCTCGCGGCGCCGCCTCAAGTTGAGGCTAGCTACCCCCACCAGAATCCCGGCACGACGCCGTGCGGCGATGGCAGCCATCCAGTAACCCTGTTTCGTGCGTATTCAGGATCTCCTCTGTGCGGCTGCTAGTTGCGTTGGCCGCATTCGCCATTCTGGCCGCTGCGTGTGTCACGGCGGGTTCGTCCCCTGATCCGTCGGCGACAGGTTTTGACAAGCCCCCTCACACCGATCCGCCTGTGGTGTTCCCCACCGCACAGTGCATAGACGAGACGATTCCGATCGGACAGGAGATACCCCGGACGATCGACAACATGGCGATGATGTCCGAGGTAGTCGTCGTCGGCGAGTTCAAAGGTATCGGCAAAGCGCGCTGGGATTCGCCGGATGGATCGAGGCCGAAGGATCGGAATCCGCTCCTGAATCCAGCAGTCATCATTCAGCCTGTGCTGATCAAGACCGAAACGGCAGTCCGGGGCGATCCATCGCGAGCGGCGCGGGCTTTCCTACCGGGTGGCACGATCGGTTGCGATCGCGTGATCTTCGAAGGCGTTTCAGTTCCGACTGAAGGCGCACGCTATGTCTTCTGGCTGCTACGGACCACGGACAGCAAAGGCGGACCCATCCCCGATCTGGACGTCCTTGAGGCCTGGCCCATCGACGCCAACGATATCGTCCAGACTCCCCTGGACGGGAACCTGTCGTTGAGCGACCTCACATCTAGAGTGGCCAAGGTCCCCTACCTCCACGGGTGACGTCCTGAGACTACTGGTTCGGCAACCGGTCTTCGTGCCGATCCAGTTCTGCGGAAGCTGATCGACTCCGCATCCCTTACCCGAACGGATCGATCCGTGTCTGGCGATGCCGTCGGGCCGAGATGGCGCTCCGATCGTGCTTGGCCGGCTCCATCAGGACCCCACTGGGGCCCGGGGGCAACTCCTTGTTGACAGAACGGCGCCATAGAACGGCGCCACTAGCCGGCGCCACTCCCCGGGAACCGCCGGCGCCAGCGCGGCGTCCTCCATTCGATGGCCGCAGAACGACGGCCCCGCACGAGTCGAGCAGCAGAGGGCGGACCGATGACCACCAACGCCAACGAGCCGCAACCAGTCAAGGACCGGAGCGCCCGATCGGCTGCCTCGCTGCCTCGCGACGTCCTGGGCTTCGTCGCCCGCAAGATCGCCCGGGGTCGCGTCGGCCGGCTCCCTGTGAGCGGCATCGTCGCTGCCGTCGCGCTCGTGTCGCTCCTGGGCGCCGCATACACGATCGGCAACCCGCCCAGCGCGGGTGCGGCGCAGGCCGGGCCCGCCGATTCCGCCTACCGCAATGCCCCGTTGGCCACTTCCGCTGCCGCGGTCCCGATTGATCTCACCGGCCAGATGGGCGGCATCGGCAACGGCGACTCGGGCTTCAGCAGTTCCAGTGGCGGAACCAAGACCCCGGTGGAGCTGCAGCTGACGACGTCGCTGGAAACCACCCAGATCGTCAAGACCGGCTCGATGTCACTCGAGGTCTCAGACCTCGACAAGGCCGTCGCGCAGGCGCAGTCCACAGTCGTCGGCCTGGGCGGTTACGTCAGCCAGTCGTCCCGATCGGGCAGCAAGGACGATGCCATCGCGTCGGTAACGTATCGCCTGCCCGCGGCGAAGTGGGATGACGCGCTGACGGCGATGCGTAATCTCGCCGGCCGGGTCCTCTCCGAGCAGACTGACACGACCGACGTCACCACTCAGGTCATCGATCTCGACGCCCGCCTCGACAACCTCAAGACGACCGAGACCGCTCTGCAGTCGATCATGGCCAGGGCCAGTGCCGTTCCGGACGTCCTCGCGGTCGAACAGCAGCTCAGCCAGACCCAGGGCGAGATCGAGCAGTTGACCGCCGAGCGCGACCACCTCAAGGACCAGGCCGCAATGAGCACCTTGAGCGCGACCTTCTCGTTGCCGGACAAGACCGTGGTCACCCAGGCCACGCAGGAATGGGACCTTGGCAAGCAGATCGATCAGGCGGCGGCGGCTCTCGTCCATATCGGCCAGGGCCTCGCGACCATGGCCGTCTGGGCAATCGTCGTCGGCCTGCCGATCGTCGTCGCGGTGCTCATCCTGATGGCGTTCCTGTGGCTGGTCAGGCGGCTGTCCGGCCGATCGCGGCGGCGAGGCGCCACGCCGGGCTCGCCCGCCACGCCCTCCACGCCGGGCTCGCCGACCGCGTCGGCGGCGTAGCGGCTACTCCCCTGGCCGGGTGAACCGAAAGGCCGCATGGCGACGCACTAAAGGTGGGAAGTTCGCCGGCGTCAGCCAGCGAAGCGAAGAAGGAACAAGAGGGATCGACGATGCGAAGAAACGCGATCATTCTCTGCGCGCTCGCTGTGGGCCTGGTGGCCGCGGCCGGGTGTAGCAGTTCGGGCGCGGCGATCGGCTCCGACAAGCAGTACGGGTACCCTGCGGCCAGCGCGGCCGCGACGATCGTCAACGGCGAAGCGGCCTACAACGGCAGCGGTACAAGCGCCGCCCCGGCGGCGACAGGCGCGCCGGTGGCGTATCCAAGCAGCGGCGGCGCGGTCCCCAGCGCCGGAGCGGGTGGGCCCGAAGATCGAATCATCAAGACGGGCCAGATCCACATCCAGGTCGCCAACGTCGACGATTCGATTACACGCGCCACGGACCAGATGCATGCCCTCGGCGGCTGGATGGCCGGCTCCAATCGATCCAACTCAACCGCGGGAAGCCTGGCCTCTGTGACCTACAGGGTCCCGGCGGACCGCTTCGAAGACGCGGTCGCCCAGATGCGCAAACTCGGCACCAAGGTCCTCGACGAGCACTCCGATTCGGCCGCGGTGGGGGGTCAGATCGTCGATCTTCAGGCTCGCATCGAGAACCTGAAGGCAAGTGAGAAGGCCATCCAGGCGATCATGGCCAAGGCCAACACGATCGGCGACGTGCTCACGGTCGAGCAGCGTCTGGCCGAGGTTCGGGGCCAGATCGAAGAGCTGTCGGCCCAGCTGGCGAGCCTGACCGATCAGTCCGCCTACAGCACCCTCACGGTCGTCTTCGAGGCGCCCGCTCTGGTCACACCCAGCCCGAGCCCGACCCCGAGCCCGACGCCTGAGCCAACCGCCACGCCGGTCGCCTGGAACGCGGGCACGCAGTTCGACGGGGCGGCGGGAGCGCTGACTTCCGTTGCCCAGAGTGCGGCCACCGTCGCAATCTGGGTCGTGGTCCTGGTCCTGCCGGTCATGCTGGCGCTGCTGATCCTGCTCGTGATAGGGCGCCTGGTGGCACGGGTCGTGGACCCCTACCGCAAGCGATTGCTCCCCTTCACCGTCGCCCGGCCGGTCTCTTACGGGCCCACCGGCTGGCAGGCGGCCGGTCAGCAGCATCCGCTGCCGCAGCCTCCGCTGCCGCAGCAACCCGGCCAGCAACCCGACACCGACCCAACGGGCCAGAAGTAGCCGGGAGCGTGACCGTCACCGTGACGAGAGATGGCCGCCTCTCCGGCGGCCATCCCGGCTAGCCTCGGCTGGCCGTCTTTCGGTCGACCAGCTGGACGGCCTCCCGCAGGCGGCTGAGCGTCTCGGGGTCGATTGCGTCAGGCTCCAGGTAGGGTCCGAGCCGCTCCAAGAGGTCGACCACGAGGCCGAAGAAGACGCTCGCGTCGGCCAGGAAGAACTGCGGCTCGTTGTTGTAGCGGACCAGCGTGAGGCGACCCTGCAGGACTCGCCGTTCGTCGACGTGGGCGACCTGCGTCGAGAAGTTGTGGCCCTGGATCCCGTCGGGGTTGTTCAGGTAGTTGAGCGCGTTGTCGATCGCCAGGCCGAAACGAGCTCGCCAGGCGATCAGACGCTCCTGGACCTCGGGCGGGATCCGCACCTCGGCCGTCTCGTCGAAGACTTCGGGCGTGACCGTCAGGAGTCCCACCAATGTCGCCCCGGCACGGGCCCCCAGCATCACCTGGAGCGACCGCTCGAGGGTGAAAACCTCGGAGTCGAACCGCGGGCTGGTGATGACGTCGGTCAGGAGGTCCTCGACGTTGTCCAGCACGCCCGGTTCGGCGAGCGCGTTGGCCAGGTGGAGGGTTTCCTCCTTGAACAGGAACTTCTCTTCGTGGTCGAGCATCTAGGCTCCCTTCCCGAGCGGTACCGGATCGGCGATACCTGGCTGTTTCGCCGGACCGCACGGTCGTTAGCCGAGGGATCGTAGCACCGGGTCGGACAGAAAGCGGCCCCGACGCGAGGGGGAGCGTCGGGGCCGCAAAGGGATAAGCGAAAGGACAGTCTATGGGTAAAGGCCGCGGACCGATGTGGCGTCCGCGACGCGTTGCACGGCGAGCAGGTAGGCCGCGGTCCGCATGTTCACCTGCTCGCTCAGGCTCATGTCCAGTGTACTGGCGAACGCCTTCGTCATCACGGCTCGCAGCTTCTCGTTCACCTGGGCAACGGTCCAGAAGTCGCGTTCGAGATCCTGGACCCATTCGAAGTAGCTGACCGTGACTCCGCCGGCGTTGCACAGGATGTCCGGGATGACGAATCTGGCGTTCTTGTACAGGATCTCGTCCGCCTCCGGGGTCGTCGGGCCGTTGGCGGCCTCGGCGATCAGCCGAGCCTGGATCTTGCCCGCGTTCGCCGCCGTGATCTGGTTCTCGAGAGCGGCCGGGATGAGGATGTCGCAGTCGAGCTCGAGCAGCTCCTCGTTGCTGATCTCCTTACTGCCCGGGAGGCCGACCACGCTGTGGTGCTCCTGCTTCCAGGCCAGGACGGAGTTGACCGCCAGGCCCTGCCGCCGATAGATGGCGCCGGTCGAATCGCTCACGGCTATGACCGTGGAACCTTCAGCGGCCATCAGCTGGGCGGCGATGGCGCCGGCGTTGCCGAAGCCCTGAACCGCCACCCGGCACTTGCGCAGGTCCATGCCCAGGTGCTGGGCCGCATCGACGATGGTGTAGACCGCGCCCTGAGCCGTCGCCTCGTTGCGGCCTTCCGAGCCGCCGAGAGGGATCGGCTTGCCGGTCACGACGGCCGGAACGGTGTAACCGACGTGCATCGAGTACGTGTCCATCATCCAGGCCATCGTCTGGGCGTTGGTGTTGACGTCCGGGGCCGGGATATCGCGCTCAGGGCCGATGAGGATGCTGATCTCGGTGGTGAAGCGTCGGGTCAGGCCCTCGATCTCGCGCTGGCTGAGCTTCTTGGGGTTGACGATAACGCCGCCCTTGCCTCCCCCGAACGGGATGCCCACGACGGCGCACTTCCAGGTCATCCACATCGCGAGGGCCTTGACCTCGTCGAGCGTAACGTCCTGGTGATAGCGGATGCCGCCCTTGGCGGGGCCGCGTCCGAGGTTGTGCTGGACCCGATAGCCGGTGAAAACCTGCACCGAGCCGTCGTCCATCTTCACCGGGAAGTGGACCGTCAACTCGCGTTTGGGTTCACGCAGCACCCTGCGGAGTCCAGGTGAGAGATTGAGACGCTCGGCGGCCAGATCGAACTGGCGCTGGGCGACGTCCCATGCGTTGATCGCTGGCGCGATCTGCTCGGTCGCCATCGGCCCGAAACCCTCCAGTGCCGACACCGCTCTTTGTGGGAAGCGACCGGGTCAGTGGCCTGGCCCGCTCGACACGGCGGCCCGACAATGTCGCGGCGGCCTTCCGTTTGACCCGGAAAGCGGCACCGCAGGTTCAACTTGGCGCCGAGTATAACTCTCTTCACGATACTCGCCACAGTGAAGCCAGGTTGGCGCAAGGACCGTCTAGCCTAACGTTTCGGCACCTCTAGGGCGACACGCCAAACGAATCGCCGGTCGGAGGGCATTTTGGCCTAGCGCCCGACCTGACCCGAATCGCGCGAAGTCGCAACCGGCGGGACCGCTCGGCGAGCGGGGACCAGCGTCCTGCGGCCTGACGTGCCTGCGCAGCAGGTCATTCCTCGTGGACGAGAATGCCGCCGTATGCGCCCGGGCCGATGTGGGCGCCGATGACCGGCCCGATGATCTGCGTCATCACGACTCTGGGTGGCGACCCCGGCAGACGCGCAAGGACTTCGTCGCGAAGGGCCGGCCCGTCGGCCGGCGGCGAGTAGAGCACGCAAAGCTCGCTGGCCGGTCGATCGGTCATGAGTTCGACGAGTCGCTCGCGGGCCTTTGCCCTCGTCCGGGGCTGGTCTGCCGTGACCACCAGGCCGTCCACGACCGTGATGATCGGCTTCACGGAGAGCAGCCCGCCGATCGCCGCCTTCGCGTGACTGATGCGGCCGCCCTTGCGAAGGTAGTCGAGCGTTTCGAGAGTCACGAAGAGATCCGTGCTGTCGCGCATGCGCTCGAGTCGCTCGGCGATCAGGCCAGCTGGAACCCCGTGGGCCGCCATCGTGGCGCCGCGGATGGCCAGCAATCCGATAGCCATGCAGGCGGATCGCGAGTCGATGACCTCGATCTGCTTGCCGGGGAGCATCTCCTTGGCCATCTGGGCGCTGCTCAGCGTCGAGGAGATCTTCTCGCCGAGGCAGACACAGACGATGCCGTCTGCCCCCTCGGCGAGGGCTTCCTCGAAGGCGCGCTTGAACTGCCCTGTGCTCGGAGCCGCCGTGTGCGGGAATGGACTGCCGGGGGCGGACAGCTGGAGCCAGAAGTCCTCGGGTGCGAGCTCGTCCGGCGACAGATAGCTTCGATCGCCAAATGAGATGGTGAGCGGCACCTGGCGGATATTGCCTTCGCGCAGCTGGGTCGGTGTCAGGTCCGATCCGGAATCGGTGACGATGGCTACGGTCATCGGTCCTCCTTCACTGCCGCGACGGACGGTCCAGCCGCGCTTCCGGCGGCGTTCGAAAGGGTATCGCCTGCCGAACGCAACGGATGGGCATCCGTGCGCCGGAGAGATGCGGACGCGGCGACCAGGGCTTCGTGGGACCGGAGCCGGAGAAGCGCCGTGATGCCGATCACGAGCAGGACGGCAGTGGCGACCACCAGGCCGTCGATGCCGCGCCAGGTGGCGGCGAGTCCGCCCAACACAGCCCCGATCACCTGGCCCAGGCCCAGGAAGACGGAGTACAGGCCCATGATGGCGCTGCGGTCCTCCTCGAACCCCTCGCTGACGTCGGCGAGCAGGCCGAGGGCCGCGGGGGTCGCGCCCGACAGCACGAAGAGAGCTACCAGCCCCACGCCCACAAAGGCGCAAAGAAGCCCGACTGAGACGCCACCGAGGTGGTTGATCAGAACCACATCGACGGCCAGGACGGCAAAGGCCCCGACCCCGAAAAGGAGCATGGTGGTCCGCCGGAACCGGGCGTAGACGGCGCCCCAGAAGAGCAGGCCTGCCCCGAAGACCACCGCCAGAACGGCCTCGCCGATGCCGATAGCCGAGGCCGAGACGCCCTGCATCAGGAACTGGCTCGGGTCGTGAACATTGCCCTTGAGCAAGAGCGGCGCCTGGAGAGCCCACAGCCCCAGGATGGCGTTGATCGCCAGCCAGGTCGGGGCGAAGAGGAGCACGCTGTGGCTGGTGGCCATACGCCAGTAGCGCCGCAGCTCCATGCTGGCCCGCTCCTTGCCCCGCCCGGCGAGATCGGCCGCCCTCTCTCGTGGCACTTCCGAGACGCCGTAGCCGTACAGACCCAACGCGACGAGATACAGCAGGCAGTTGAGGAAGAAGGCCGGCCGGCCGAACCGGTCCCAAAGCAGGCCTGAGAGTGCCGGTCCGACGGCGAGCATGCCTCCGAGCGACACGAGCTCGAAGAGCGAGACGACGCGGCCGCGCAACTTCTCGTCGTGGGCCGTCTCCGCGGCGATGAAGCCAAGCGTCGAAGGGATCGAGGCGGCGGTGGAGCTGCCTTCGAGCAAACGGGTGAAGAAGAGGACCGGCATCATCGTCGTCAAGCCCGTCATGAAGACGGCGACCGAGCCGAAGAGCGGCCCGACCAGCATGATCACCTTGCGGCCGTAGCGGTCCGCCAGGATGCCGAAGGCGATAGCCCCAGTCAGCTCGGTTGCGTAGAAGCCGCCGTGCAGGATGGCGATGTCGCGCGGCCCTGTGCCGGAGCCGCGGGTCAGGTCGTCGACCAGGAAGACCAGCATGCCGCCCGTGATGGCCGTGCTGACGCGCAGCACGAACGTGGCCATGAGCATGGAGCCGATCGAGCGATTCATTGGCAGATAGCCTAACGGCGGCGGCGGACTCCTGCGCCCGCCGAAAGCGGCCGGTGCCGCGGGGTGATGCAGGCGGGGGTTCGGACCGGCGCCGGCCTGGCATATCGGGCCGGCTTCGCCTCCGGAGCTCGGCCCAGGCGGGTCTATACTCCGGCTACCGGTGGCTCGCCGCGCTCACAATCGCCCGGCCACCGGCTCGGTTTGATGGGCCGTGCATTCGCGTCGCTCGGGCGCGACGCACCTCGTGGCTCTTCGCCGCCGACCTCTTGCGCCGCGGCGCACGCGCCCGGATCATCGGTCCAATGCATCTTGAAGGAGGCGCTTTGGAGGTACCCGCTGGCGCGTTCTCCTTCGTTGCGCCCGTTCGTTTGACGGAGCGCCCAGAGCCCAGCCCGCGCAAGCGCGTCATGCCGCCCGGATCGCTGCCGTGAGAGGCCGCCCCGCACCGACCGACGAGCCGGTCTCCGACCAGGAGATCGCCGAGACCTCGCGGCGCCGCTTCCCGAGCCTCTCGGAGCACGTGGTGCGCGTCTCCGAGCGCGTGGCGGCTCTCCCCGGCCCGACCGGCCTGATAGATCGACCCACGCGCCGTCGAGCCGGCGTCTTCCGCCGTGCCGTGCGCCACGAGGTCGGTCGCCTGCGCGATCCACGACGGTTGGGTCTGGCGATCCTGCTCGGGTTCCTGGGCGGCTTGATCCTGGCCTGTCTCATCGCACGCGGCGAGGCGGCCGGCGCCGACGCCCGCGCCTACTGGGCCGCGGGCCGGCTGTGGCTGGGCGGCGGCGACCCGTACCATCCGACCGGGCCGTTCATGCCGTACGTCTACTCGCCCTGGATGCTGCCGCTCTTCGTGCCGTGGTCGCTCCTGCCCTGGGACGTCGCCTGGTTCGTGTGGCGAGGAGCGACGGCCGCCGGTCTGCTGTGGTCGGCCCATTGGGCATACAGGCGCCGGCCGATGACGACGGCCGTGCTGCTGGTGCTGCTCTCCTTCCCGATCGCGGCCAACCTGGACACCGGCAACATCAACCTGCCCCTGGCACTGCTGCTCTTCGGCGCCCAGTTCTCGGGGCCGATGCTCGAGGGCCTGTTGTGGACGATCGCCACCACGGTCAAGTGGCTGCCGGCCGTCTTCTGGCTGATCCTCACGCCGCGCGGCCGTCTGTGGGGGATCGTATGGTTCATCCTCGCCATTCTGCTGACCGCCCTGACGCTGCCGGCGACCCTCGTCCAGCTCCAGGTACTGTTCGGCTTCCCGAGGCCGGCACGAATCGACTACCTCGTCTTCGTCTGGGCGATCGTTCCGTGGGCCTGGCAACGCCCCGACGCCTTCCGCTGGCTGATGCCCTCGCAATGGCCGGGCATCGCCCGCACCGTCGCTGCCGTCTTCATGGTCTGGCGCAGCCACTGGCGGCGGAGCCCCGGGCGCACGTCCGAGACGCTGCTTCGGGTCATGCGTTCGCGCGTCCGAGCTTTCCTGGGGCTGCGCGGCGCATAACTTAGGCGCCAAATGCCGCGCCCAGGCGGACCGGTAGATCACCGAGGGCCTATGACCGGCCGATCTCGCGTTCGTACTCGGGGAAGTAACGGACGATGATCGAGAGACCGAACGAGCGCAGGATCGACTCCTTCGGTTCGCGGGCCAGCAAGAACTGGAACGAGCGACGGACCAGCTGAGTCGGATCGGCCGCCCCGGGGTCGAAGTGCGCCAGCTCTGCGTCGCTCACGCCGACTTCGAACTCACGACTGGAGCCGTGGTCCGTGACGGTTATGCAGGTGAGCCAGCCGCTGTCGACCGGCGAGCACTCGACCGCGATCTCGCTCATCGTGGCGCCTCCTGCGCAGGTCGCTGACAGCGCGGGCACCAGGAGGTCCGCCTGTTAGTCGGCCCGACCATACACCCACAGTCTGCTCGTGCTGCGGCAAGCGTGTCGTCCTCGGGCACGGTCGGCTAGTAGCGCGGTCCGGTGCGGCGTGTCGGGCGAGAAACCGGGCCGGAGGTCGATTCGGGCGGCAGATCGGGCCGCAGACCCGGCCCCACGCCGCGAGCCGCCGCGACGACCCGCCGGGACCCCGGCCGCAGAACGTGGCCCCGGTATCCGGCCGCGAACCCGCATGCCTCGAGAAACGGCCGCCACGGCGACGAGGCAACAACCTCCCCGTCGACGCGCGTGACCACCAGCTCACGGAAACGTCCGCCTTCGACGAGCTCGCGCAGGGCGCAGATTGCAGGCCGGGCAGTCTCCCCGTCGTCTGCCGCGGGCAACGTCTGCAGGGAGTGCCCGCCTCGTTCCAGGTAGAGCGCGGCCTGCCCCTCCACGAGGACCACGTACGCGCCGGCCGCCCGCTGCAGCGGCCGCCGATCCGACTCGCCGCGGCGCGGCCACGAGAGCGCGGCGCCGTATGGATTGGCTGGGTCGGCAGCGGCGAGAAGGTGGACGGTCGGGCCGCCCGATCGGTCGTCGGGCGCCTCGCGCAGGGACCGCAGCCTGTCCACGGCGCCGGGGAGGGCGAACTGGGCCGCTCCCAGCCCGTCGACGAAGTAGCCGCGGCGGATCCGCCCCGATTCCTCCATCGCCCGCAGTACGGGATAGACGGCGCTGAATCCGCCTGCGACCTCTTCGGCAGCGACCGCCTCTCGGGTCAGGACGCCATGGCGCTCGAGAAGCGCGAGCGACAGCGAGTGGAGCCGTTCCGTGGCCCGCCCGACGCCGGTGGCCCGCCCAACGCCCGTGCCCGCGCCCGCACCGCCGGTGGCCCCGTCCGCGCCGCCGCCGCTCGGCTCCACCAGCGACCACCGCCCGACGGCCTCCGGAGGGCCAAGCCGGAGTCGCCCCGGACGTGGCCGGCGCTCCCCCGTCGGCCGCCGCCAGCGCAACGCCCGCAGCGGCGCGAAGGTGTCGTTGGTCAGCTCGCCGGCCCATACCAGGTCCCACAAGGCGTCGAGCACCTCTCGCTCCGGTGCCGTGCCGGCGGCCGACTGCAGCTCGCGATAGAACGAAGCGCCCCGCTGTGCCAGCCTCGCCCGAAGCCGCTCGTGCAACTCCTCGTTCGGCGCCGCGGCATCGCTGGCCGCCAGATCGCACAGAGACTCTCGGCCGGGGCGATAGAGAACGATCCGGCCGTCGTCGCGGCCAAGGCTGCCCCGGCCGACCCAGGCCACCTCGCCCAGCGCGCCCAGCTCGTCCAACAGGCGTGGCTGGTAGCCGGGGATCCGGGCTGGCAGGACATCGCGCTCCAGCACGGAGGCCGGAATCGGGAGACCCGCCAGCTGATCGACGACCTCCGCCAGGCGCTCCAGCGCGGCCTCGCCGCGGAGCGTGGCGACCTCTCGTGACGGGCCGCCGACCTCATCGCCGGTCGCCGCCACCGGTCGAACCCCCTGCCACGCCGGCAGGAAGCGCGCCAGGACGACCTGCTCCACCGGCTCGACCTCGCGGCGGAGCCTTGCCAGCGACCGCCGCCGCAGCTGCCGCAGCACCTCCGGGTCGCACCACTCGCGCTCCGTCCCGCCCGGACGGAATTCGCCACGCAGGATCGTGCCCGCTTCCAGCAGCCTCTCGAGCGACTCCTCGACCCGAGACGCCGTCACCGCCCATCGCCGCGCCGGCTCCGGGGCGTGAAACGGGCCGTGGCCGCGAGCCCAGCGCGCGACCAGGCCGCCGAGAGCGTCGTCGACCGGCGCAAGGAAGGCCGTCGGCAAGCCGACCGGCAGCGCCACTCCCAGCGCGTCGCGGTATCGGGCTGCGTCCTCGATGGCGATCCAGCGATCCTCGCCGCCGATCCGCAGCGAGATCGCCCGTCGCGATCCCTCCAGGGCGCGCAGCCACTCTCCGACGGAGGACGGCGCCACGACCCGCGCCGCTACCTCTTCCACGGTCAGGTCGCCCAATCGCCGCAGCAGGTCGTGCAGCGCGTCCACAGTTCGGGCCGCTCGTTCCGGGACGAGCGCCTGGAGCGCCAGCTCCAGGTCGGCCAGGGCCGCAGGATCGATGAGGTCGCGCAGCTCCTCCTGGCCGAGCAGCTCGCGCAGCAACTCGCGGTCGAGGGCAAGCGCGCCCGCCCGCCGCTCCGCCAGGGGCGCATCGCCCTCGTACATGTAGGCGGCGAGGTAGTCGAAGAGCAGGGAGCCGGCGAACGGCGAGGCCGTGACCGTCTCCACGTCACGCACCTCGATCTCGCGGCAAGCCACTCCCCCGAGAACCTCGCGCAAGGCCGGCAGGTCGAACAGATCGGCCAGGCATTCGCGATACGTCTCGACGATGATCGGGAAAGAGCCGTAGCGGCTGGCCACGGCGAGCAGCCCGGCGGAACGTTGCCGCTGCTGCCACAGCGGCGTTCTCGAGCCAGGTCGGCGCCGCGGCAACAGCAACGCCCGCGCGGCGTTCTCACGGAAACGCGCCGCGAACATCGCCGAACTCCCAAGTCTTCCGACGACCAGGTCCTCGACCTCTTCGGCTGAGGGAAACAGCAACTCCGCGAGTCCGCCCAGCGGGCCGCCGGCACCGCCGCTCCCCCAACCGCTACCGACTCCGGCCGCCTCACCCTCGGGCAACCGGATCGCGATGCCGTCGTCCGACCAGATCGTCTGGGCCTCCTGGCCCAGCCTCTCCGCCAGCCGAGATTCAATCGCCAGGGCCCACGGCGCATGGATTCGCCCGCCGAACGGCGTCAGCACGACCACTCGCCAGTCGCCCAGCTCGTCGCGGAACCGCTCCACCACGATCCGGCGGTCGGTCGGCACGACGCCCGTCACCTCCCGCTCCTCGGTGAGATAGCCGAGGACGTTCTCCGCCGCCAGCTCGTCGAGGTCGTGGTGCTCGAGGAGTCGCCGCCGGGCTCGCTCCCGCCCGCGCTCGCCGCCCGCCAGGTCGGCCTCCAGCTCGCGGACGAACTCGCCCAGTGCCCGTCCCAATTCGATCGGCCGGCCCAGCCCGTCGCCGTGCCAGAAGGGAATCTTGCCGGGCACGCCCGGCGCCGGCGAGACCACCACCCGATCGGGCCTGATCTCCTCAACCCGCCAGCTCGTGGCCCCGAGGGCGATCACCTCGCCGACCCGGGTCTCGTACACCATCTCCTCGTCGAGCTCGCCGACCCGCCGTCCCGGAGTGCCCGCCTCGCCGATCAGGAAGACCGGATAGAGCCCGCGATCCGGGATCGTGCCGCCGCTGGTGATCGCCACCGTCCGCGCGTCGCGCCGCCCCTCGACGCGCCCCGTCTCGCGGTCCCACACGACCCGCGCCTTCAGCTCCGCAAACTCGTCGGAGGGATACGCCCCGGCCAGCATCCCCAGCACCGCCTCGAATGCGTCGCGAGTGAGGCTCTCGTACGGGGCCGCCCGCCGGACCGTCTCGAACAGCTCGTCGGCCGTCCAGGCTTCGCGCACCGTCATGGCCACGATCTGCTGGGCCAGCACATCGAGCGGGTTGCGCGGCAGCTTGGTCTCCTCGATCGCGCCCTCGTGCATTCGCGCCGTCACGACCGCGGTTTCGAGGAGGTCGCCCCGGTACTTCGGGAAGAAGATGCCACGGCTGGGCTCTCCGACCTGGTGTCCCGCTCGTCCGATTCGCTGGAGGCCGCTGGCCACGCTCGACGGTGACTCGACCTGGATCACGAGGTCGACCGCGCCCATGTCGATGCCAAGCTCGAGAGAACTGGTGGCGACGATGGCCGGCAGCCGGCCCGCCTTGAGCGCCTCCTCGATCTGGACCCTCTGCTCGCGGGCGAGCGATCCGTGGTGGGCCCGAACCAGCTCTTCGCCGGCCAGCTCGTTGAGCTTATTGGCCAATCGCTCGGCCAGCCGGCGGGAGTTACAGAAGATGATCGTGCAATGGTGCTCGCGGATGAGCTCGAGGATCCGCGGGTGGATCGCGGGCCAGATGCTGGTGCGCGCCTCCGGACCGGCGGCCGGGCCGGCGAGCTGCTCCTCCGGCGGCAGCAGCTCGCCGAGCTTGCTCATGTCTTCGACCGGGACTCGGACCGACAGCTCGAGCACCTTGCGCGAACCGGCATCGACGATGTGGACGTCGCGCGACTCCCCTGCCCTGCCGGGTCCGACGCCACCCAGGAAGCGGGCGATCGTCTCGACCGGGCGCTGGGTCGCCGAGAGCCCGATCCGCTGGGGCGGGTGCGGAGTCAGCTTCTCCAGCCGCTCCAGGCTCAGGGCGAGGTGGGCTCCGCGCTTGGTTCCCGCCAGGGCGTGGATCTCATCGACGATGACGTGCTCGACGCCGCGCAGGATCTCCGCCGCCTGGCTCGTGAGGATCAGGTACAGCGACTCGGGCGTCGTGATGAGGATGTCCGGCGGGTTCTTGACGAGGTGGCGCCGTTCCTGCGTGGGCGTGTCGCCGGTCCGGACGCCCACCTCGATCTGGGGCGCGGGCTCGCCCAGCCGCTCGGACGCCAGCCGTATCCCAGCCAGCGGCGTCCGAAGGTTGCGCTCGACGTCGTAGATCAGGGCCTTGAGCGGCGAGATGTAGAGGACTCGAACGGATCCGGGGGCGGCGGTCGTTCGCGGCCGCGGCTTGCGGACCAGCCGATCGAGGGTCCAAAGGAACGCGGCCAGGGTCTTGCCGCTGCCGGTTGGGGCGTGGATCAGCGTGTGGCGACCGGCCGCGATGCTCGCCCAACCCTGAGCCTGGGCGGGCGTCGGCGCCGCGAAGGCCGAACGGAACCACTCGGCGACCGCAGGGCTGAATGGAGCGAGCGGATCGTCGCCGGCAGGAATCTGGGTCTTCGGTTCGGGTGAGTCGGACGCGTGAGCCACGAGGCGCCCAGTATAGGCGGCCGACACAGATTAGACCATGCGTTCGCTACGGCGCAGGCTCCGCGCGGCTCCAAGCCAGGGATTTGAGACAAACGGCTCTGTCGCCGGAATCGCCCGATCACTGATGCTGGCGTGGGGTTCCAAGGCGTCGCTACCCGGCGCGGAAGGCTTACTGCGTTGGAGGTGGGTCGTGGCCAAGTCGTTCGGCGGGACGTGCGGGTCGTGTGGTGGAGGGCTGAGCGCCGATGCCAGGTTCTGCCTTAGCTGCGGCGCCGCGGTGCCGAGGTTCTGCCCGAAGTGCGGCGCTCCGCGGACATCGCAGGCTCGGTTCTGTCTGGGGTGCGGCGTCGGCTTCGGCAAGGGATCGTCCGCTGCCCTGACCGCTCCTCCGGCGGCTCCAGTGTCCGCGCCGCCAGGCCCTGCGCCTGTTCTGCCGACTCCGGAACCCATCAGATACGTCGCCGCCGCGCCCGTCGCAGGCGCACGTAGCCCTCGGCGGCCCATCCCGCCGGTCGCCCTGGCGCTGGCGGTCGTGATCGTCCTGGCGGCCGGAGCCTTGGGCACCGGCATCGTCAAGCTGCCCGGCGCGGGAAACGGCACCCCGACAGGCTCCGGCAAGATCGAAGAGCCGACGGCGCCGAGCGGCCCGGTCCAGTCCCCTCCCCCGATCGACAACCTGGCGACCCCGGCGCAGGGAACGCTGACCCTGGGCGACTCCTCGGCGGTCGAGACGATCGACCTCGACGCCAGCGGCGCCTCCCCAACCGTCTCGGCTCCCGGGCATCCGTGGGACGGCTTCACGATCGACGTTCCCGCGGGAGCCTGGACCGGCTCGACGCTCAATGTCACCGCCCAGCCGATCACGGCCTCGAGCTTCGGGGGCCTGGTGACCCCGATCTCGCCGCTCTACACCGTCTCCGGCGCGGAGGGGATGGCCCCTGCGCCGGTGACCCTGAAAGTCCCCGCCACCGTGCCAGCCGACTCGTTCGCGATGGGCTTCTTCTACGATGCCTCGGGCGGCCTGGAGGGCATGCCCCTGCTGGCCGAGGATGGAACCTCGGTCACGGTGGCGACCGAGCACTTCTCCAGCTTCTTCGTGAGCTTGGTTGAGCGGGCCCTCCTGCCGGAGACGATCGATTCCGGCTTCAGGCCGGGCAAAGACGACTGGCAGTTCCCGAACTACGGCTCCTATATCACGCCGGGCGGCAACTGCGCCGGCCAGACGCTGACCGAGGCCTGGTACTACATCGAGCGGCGTCTGAAGGGCCGGGGCCTACCGCTGCACGGCCTGTACGACAACAACGGCTACGGGACAACCAAGACCCCGGACCTCTGGCAAGACGATTCGAACGGCTACCGCCTGGCGAGCGTCGCCCAGAGCCAGTACATAGACACGCACAACGCGATCAAGTCGTTCTCGTTCAGCGTGCGCGGCATGGGCCTCGACACCCTCCAGTACGACGCCTTCCGCTACGCCATCGCGGTCACCGGCGAGCCGCAGCTCGTGTCGATCAGCGACGCCCAGGACAAGAATGGCCACGAGATCCTGGCCTACCGCGTGGACCCGAGCGGCATCTTCGTGGCCGACCCCAACTTCCCAGCTTCCCCCGCCGCCTTGCGGCTCATCCCCTTCGACCCTGCCAGCGGCAGGTTCGGCACGTACTCTTCGGGAGTAGACGCGCAGGCCGTTAGTTCGGGCGATGTGCCCTACGTGAACTTCGTGTACGACGCCAAGACGGCGATCGTGGACTGGTCCATGCTGGCCGACGACTGGGCGGCGTTCGACGACGGCAAGATCGGTAACGGCATCTTTCCGGTCTACTCTCTCGAGGCGCTGGCCGGCAAGGATGCCCAGGGCAATGACATCTGGGTGCCCCTGGTCAGCGGCTACCAGACAGCGGAGAAGCAACTGACGATCCGGATCAGCGACCCCAACGCTTCGAGCCACCCCGACTTCGTGGCCATCTCGGTCTTCCCCGGCACATCGTCCACGCTTGCCGCTCCTGGGGGTCAGAAGGTCACGATCAACCTGAAGGAGGGCGAGAATCCCCTGGGCATCTATGAACAGGGCTGGAACGCAGACCGCAAGCTTTGGAAGTACGTCGACTTCGTGCGACTCACCGTGATCGCCGGGGCCGCGCCGTCTCCCAGTCCCACTCTCACAGCCACGCCCACTCCCACAGCCACGCCCGTCGCCACTCCGGCAGCCACCTTCGACTGCTCGCCAGGGACACGCCCGAGCGACCTGTCCGGCCGCATAGACTGGGACCTCCACTGCCAGGCGATCCAGCCGTAACGGGGCCCCATTGCTGAGGTCCGACCGCTCGCTGAGACGGCGACACCGGACCTGTTTGCCTCGTCTGCCGTCCGGTCCTGCTGTGGCGCTGGACGGACGGCCCAACGCCAGGCGCCTTGCCTCCGCGGCGGAGTCGGGGCGGCTGTCCATCAAGTCATAACGGGCGTCAGGGTGCAGCCCGGAGGCTGCTTTCAGGCGGTGCTCTGGCGTGCAGCCCGATCCATTACATGAATCCCGAGGAGGCCTTTGAGGAAGGTGAGGTCGCGGTCTCAGGACCCGGCTGCGGTCGTTCGGTCCGTCTTCGACCAGTCGAGCCCGGCCAACCAGCAGCTCACGAGGGGCCTGGCTGCGCTGCTTGTCTTCATCATCGCCATCTCGCTGCCGGCATTCCTGACCTGGACGGCGGGCGTCGACCTCGAGATCCCGCTTCGCGCGGCGAGCCGATGGTCCGCGGGCGGTCAGCCCTACCTGGCATCGAGCTTCGCCGAGACCTCGGGCCCGGGCCTGCCGTACCTCTATCCGCCGTGGCTCCTCCCGCTGCTGGCCCCGATCGCCGAGCTGCCGCGGACGATCGTCCTGGCGGCCTGGCTGGCCTTCGAGGCGGCGGTCGCGGTCTGGACCTGCCGCCGCTTCTCAGTGCCGTGGCCAGCTGTGCCGCTGGTACTGCTCTGGCCGCCGTTCCTGGAGGGGCTGGTCACGGGCAACGTCCAGGTGATCCAGCTGGCGGCCTTCGCGGCGTTGTTCTTCGTCCCAGGTCGGAGCTGGGAGCCGCGGCCGCGGCTCCTGGACGCGCCCAACGAGCGGCCCGGCGCGAAGCCGTACACGCTGGCCCGCGACGCTCTGGACGGTCTCCTCGCCGCCGGTATAGGCGCGCTGAAGTACACGCAGCTCCTTGCGCTCGCCTGGCTTCTGCGGCCGCGGCCTCGGGCGGCAATCCTCGGAGGAGTTGCACTGGCGGCGGTGGCAGCGGCGATGCTGCCTTTCACTGGGATCGAGCTCTACCGCGACTGGCTGAGTCAACTGGGCCGCGCCGCTGACCCGAGCTGGGCCCCGGCCGGCGGCCCGCTCGCCCTTCTGGTCGGACGCCCCCTGGCGACGGCGGCGGCCGTGGCCGCGGTCGGGGCGATCTTCTTCGTGCGCGGCCGCGATGCCGGGGCTTGGGTGGGGATCGCGTTGCTCGTCGCCGCGCCGAGCATCCATGGCTACGGGATGCTCTTCCTGCTGCCTACCCTTCTCGTTCTGCGTCGCGACCTGGCGATTACTCTCGCCATCCTGATCGCGCGCTACAACCCGTATGCCTGGTGGGTCTCGATCGCGGTGGCCGCCGCCTCACTGGCCGCCTCGAACCGCTTCCCGACGCTGCGCGTACTCCCCCGTGGCCAACTGCCCCGACCTGTTGTTGATCGTTAGAAGGCTGAACCGGCCATCGCAACGGTGATCGGTTCGGCTGGGAGTCTCACCTTGACCCGCCGAGGGGGGACAGGCGAGGGCGGAACCGCCTTCTACTCCATGGATTCGAGGACGAACACCGGAATCTGCCGGTCGGTCTTCGCCTGGTACATCGCGTAGTCGGGCCAGGCTTCAACCGCGCGCTCCCACCAGACGACCTTCTCGTCGCCTGTGACCTCGCGGGCCGTGTAGTCGCCTTTGGTCGCGCGATCCTGCAGCTCTACGTGCGGGTTGTTCTTGAGGTTGTAGTACCAGACCGGGTTCTTCGGGGCGCCCCCGAGTGACGCGACAACCGCATAGACGCCCTCGTGTTCGACGCGCATAAGGGTGGTCTTGCGCAGCTTGCCGGTCTTCGACCCGACCGATGTCAACACGATCACGGGTTGGCCTCGAAGATCGCCGCCCTTCTCGCCGTTCGTCGCCTCGTAGAGCTCGGCCTGCGCGCGCGCCCATGCGGATGTGCTCGGTTCGTATTGCCCGGAGAGTGGCATATCCCTATTCCCTCCCTGTCTCGCCTATTGCCCCATGTGGAACGAGCGAGGTCCGTCCAGAGCGCGGGTGTCCCGTCACAGGGTCGCCCGGCGGCCCCGTGTCAGAAGTTGTCGCGCGCGGCAGCGGACCGTCTTCTGGTTGTCCTCACCCAGGCAGCGTGACCCCAAGCTCGTCGAGCGAGTCGAACAGGTCCCGCGTGTCCCGGTAGACGCGGAATGCCCCGGCCTGGGTCAGCTCGTCCTGGCCGTAGCCGCCACTTAGGAGACCGACACTCAGCATCCCGGCTCGGCGTGCCGCCAGCAGATCCCAGACCGCATCTCCGACCACATAGCAGTCCTCGCGCCGCACACCCATCCGCTCCTGACAGGCGAGGAAGAGGTCCGGTTCGGGCTTGGCGCGAAGGACGTCGCCGCGGTCGACAACGACCACGTCGGCGGGCACGCCGAGTGCGTCGAGGGAGGCGTCGATTTCTGGGTGCAGCCCGGAGGTGGCGATGCCGAACGGAACGCCGCCCTCGTGGAGCCCCCGAAGAAGGTCCCGCGCGCCGGGCAAGGGTCGTCGCGATGGAAGCAACTCAAGGTAGAGCGCGCCGTGCCGCCGCTGCAGCCTCTCCTGCTCTTCCTCGGAGAGCAGTCGGCCGATCTCTCGCGATAGGGCCCGGGTGAAGAGCCCACCGCTCATGCCGATACGGCGGTGGATGCGCCAGCCGTCGATGACGATGCCGGCTTCTTCGAGCGCCTGCTGCCAGGCCACCACGTGGGCATACACAGTGTCGACCAGGGTGCCGTCGAGGTCGAATATGAAGGCGCGCATCGTCGGCGATTATGTCATGGTGTTGCCTTCCCGAGCTGGCGAGCCGAGCCCTCCGGTGCCCTATCCTGAATGACATGCAGCCCAGCCAGACACCGAACCCGGCGGAGTCGGCATCCCTACGGATGGCGCTGCAATACATCGGCCGGCACGTCACCCTGACCATTGACCGCCCCTACGGCACCAACCATCCCGTATACGGCTTCCGGTATGAGACGAACTACGGCTACGTCCCCGGTACCCTCGCCCCCGACGGAGAAGAACTCGACGCCTACCTGCTAGGCCCCACTCAGCCGCTCGAACGCGGCGAGGGCACCTGCATCGGCGTCATCCACCGGCTCGATGACGACGACGACAAACTGGTCGTCGTCCCCGACGGCTGCCACCTCACCGATGCCGAGATCCTGGCGGCCGTCGCGTTCCAGGAACGACCTGGCCGCCACAGACTCTTCCGCTCCCGACACCAACCGTCGACCAGCGCGCCGTCACGCCAACCTGGACACCCCGACAGGTGAGCGATCGGATTCGCCGGGACGCCGCGCGCGCCGGGGCGCCGCGCGCGCCGCAGCGCCTCGTGAACGTATAGCCGTCGGAGGACAGCCAGGAGTCAGCCCGACACTATACGGGTGAAGGTGCGAACCGAAGCCCGCGGCCAGGAGTGTCAGGCCTCGGCTTGAAGACCCGAGTTCTGGGATTGACCATCGCCGCCCGGCGCGCCACCGTTGGAGCTGAACCGGCGACGGACACGCCGGTCCCTCCCATGCCTAAGGCCAGGCCTGCCAATGAGCGAGAAACCACAGCCCGGGCCTCTGCTGCCATATCAGCGGAAAGCCTTGGAGCATGTTCAGGAGATTGCGGATCGTGTGAGATCCCGCGCCCGCTATGACATAAGGTCCGTTCTCGACAGAGCGGGACTGACCGAGAGCTTGTACGACGACGCTGTTGAGAGCGTGCGGTCCCACGCCAGGGTCGGGCTCCACTTCCACCCCGAGCGGGTCGATCGAACCGGTAGGACCGTTGCTGAGGGTCTCCTTCGGACCGGCATCTACAAGAGCCAGTTCGAGACCGGGTTATCGAGCGGAAGCCCAACGGCTTTTCCTGGCGGGGAGCGCGACCTGTGGGAGAGCCGCCTCTTTGGGGGTGCCTACCATGAGCCGGACGCCTCACCTGCCGGTCGTCCCAAGTACGGCGCTCTTCAGGTTATGGATCATCCCGACGGACCTTCACCGCGCTTTGGTTCCTGTTACTTCCTGCTTCATCCGGGCGTCTCTGCGCGCTCGACATTCACTTTCGGTGGCAGCCACGAACCATTCGCGCCAGAACGCACGGGTACGCTGACTGAGCTCGATCCGGTGATGGCTCCCTTACTGGCTCAGCTCGAACAAGGGCAGGGAGCCTTCGGTGTAGACAACCTGACGGTGGCGGGTTGTCTAGGCCAGTTGGCATACGGGCTGTCGGAGCAGTATCTCGATCCTCAGCATCGCCCCTTGGGTAGATCTCTCGACAGTTTCATAGAGGCACAAATCCACGGTGGCATTCGCCTGAATCGAGACGTGGAGCGACTCGTTGCCGATCCAGTCTTTCGAGATCATCCCGTTGGTGAATCTCTAGCGACGATCTCCCGCAAGTACGAAATCCCACTCTGCTGGCATCTGGGGTTCACGCTCGCGGTCTGCAAGGTTCCGGACGTCTTTCGAGGGTACCCGGTGCGGCCACTCGCGGAGCGCATTGCTGGACAGGGCATCTTGGACGCGGCCAACATCGGCGCAATGGCGAACTCCCTGGCGCTGGAACCGGAAAGTTGGAAAGGCTGGGCCTCGTATGAGGACACCCTCACGCAGTTCAGGCGGCTGTGGCACGTCCTTGTCCTGAATGGTGCGCCCAACGAGGCGCTGCGCCGGCCGGCTTCAAGCGGCACGGCTGAGCCTTGAGGCTCGCATTCGCGGTCGTCGGGGCGCAGGGCTAGAACCTCCGACCCGGAGGCCTGGTGAGCCAGACAGAGAAACGGCGGGCCGTGGGGCCCGCCGTTTCCTGGTGCAGGGAGGAGAGTGGGACGGGATCTCCCTGCGCTGGCTTATCTGTGGCTACCCAATGACGTACTTGACGACCGGGACTCGCTGCGTGATGGCGAGCTTCTCTACGACGGAGTCGAGAGCGTAGGCGCCCGCACCGACATAGGCGATCGTGCCGGCGACGACGCCGTACATCAGCTGCTCGTTGAACGGGCCGTTCGCGAAGCTCCAGTTGGCGACGAAGAAGAGACCCATCATGATGGCGCCAGCGAGACCGGCGAAGCGGCTGGCCAGGCCGAGGATCAGCGCGATGCCGATGGCACACTCGCCGAAGACGACGAGCGTGTCGATGACGGACATGAGGCCCGCGTTACCGCCGAGCGAGACCCAGAATGGGTGGGTCGGGTTGATGACGGCCTTGGGATCGCTGCCGAGCCACACCCCGCCGGTTGCGCCCTTCAGGAAGCCCGCCGCAGTGAAGGGCGTGCCGCTCGCCCACATGAAGAACTTGTCGAGGCCGGCGAATAGGAACCCGCCGCCTACGACCGCTCGAAGAACGAAGATCCCGCGACTTGTGCGATCCATCGCTATTCCCTACACCCTTCCGATGCTGACGGCCTGAGATCCCATCTGCCGGGGTCCCAGACCTCTTCGTTGATGTAACGAATGTAGAGCCCCTTACTGTTCGGGTAGGGTGCCATACGACCCAAAGGGACCGGTCCGCTCGGACCGTTTGTAATACTGCGGGCGTCAGTATTGGATCGCGCCGGCGCGGAACGACGGCCGACGGCCGATGACAGGGCGGCGGGGCGCGGAGCGGCCGGCGTGAAGGGCGGCTGCGCCCGGAGCGGCGGCCGGCGGGGAGTCGGGCGGCAGGCAGAGCGCTATCGAGAACCGGCCGAATGGCCGCCGGGCGGCAGGTGCTCGGCCGCGAGACTCCCTGCGTCGGCCGCGGCGACGGGCGGCGGGACGGGCAATCGCCGAAAGCCGGCGGCGCGGAAGAGACGATCGGCCACCTCCCGACGCAGCTCCCTGGGGAGTGGCTCGAACGGATCGCGTTCCGCGGCGGTGTGCAGCGCGACGAGCGCCCGACCCCGGCGATCCTGTTCCGCGACGAGAGCCCGAATCAGGGCCGTGGCGAGGCCGTGGCGACGCCACTCCGGCGCCACGCCCAGGGCCACGATCCGATCCTCGCCGTCGAGTGAGCCGGGCGCCGCCAGCGCGACCCCGACCAGCCACTCCCCGGTGACGGCGCCGGCGGCCACGGCACCGCCGCGCAGGGCGGCGCGCAGGATGGCCAGCCCCTGGCCCGGATCGGCAGGAGCGACGGTTCGGGTGGCCAGCGCAAGTCGATCGAGAGATTCGACCGTGAGCGGCGAGACGACCGTGGGCGTGCCTTGGGCGGCTCCGACCGCGGCTCCGATTCGGGCAAAGGCCGTCTCCGCGCCCGCCCCGTCTCCGCGCCACCAGCCCGCATCTTCGGCTGCCCGCAGCAGCGCAGGCACCGCGAGAGTTCGGACCAGATCGACCGTTCGAGCGCTCCGTTCAGCGGCCGTCTGGCTGACCGACCGTTCGGACGGCAGGCTCGGCTCGTCGTCGAACGTCTCCGGGAGCGGATCGTCGGCCCAACGCGCCGCGTCGCCCTCCCATCGCGCTCGCCACTCTTGCGGGAGCAGCCGCGGCGCCTCCCGGTGCGCGGCCGCCAGCCACGTCAGCGCCCAGACCCGCGGCACCACTCGATAGATCGCGTAGCCGCCGCCGCCAGTGGCGAGCCACCGTCCGCCGGAATATCGGTGCCCCATCCGATCGACCAATCGGGCCGCCTCGCCCATCGCCGTCGTCGTCAGCGAGAGGTGCGCCAGCGGATCCCAGACGTGGCCGTCGGCGCCGTGCTGGCTGACGATGACGTCCGGCCCGAAGCTCGCCGCCAGGGCAGGGACCAGAGCCCGAACCGCGGCCAGCCACGCGTCCGGCCCGGTCAACGCCTCGAGCGGAACGTTGACCGAGGTACCGGCCGCGGTCCCCTCCCCCAGCTCGTCGACGAAGCCCGTTCCGGGGAAGAGCGATCGCCCCGACTCGTGGAACGAAACCGTCACCACGCCGGGGTCGGCGGCATGAAGAGCCTGAACCCCGTCGCCGTGGTGGACGTCGAGGTCGACGTACAGGACGCGCAGGCCGTCCCTTCGGGCCCGGGCTATCGCCAGGGCGACGTCGTTATAGACGCAGAAGCCGCTCGCCCGCGCTCGCATGGCGTGGTGCAGACCACCGCCGGGGTGGTAGGCGTGCTCCACGTCGCCGCGCAGGATCGCCTCCATAGCCCGAATCGAGCCGCCCGCCACACTCGCCGCGGCCTCGTGCATGCCGGCGAACGCCGGGTCGTCGCCGGGCCCGATCCCCGCCTCCGGTGGCTCGCTCGGGTCGGCGGAGAAGCGCCGCACGGCCGCGATGTAGTCGGCGGCGTGCAGCCATTCGAGCTCGTCGTCGGCCGCGGGCTCGGGCGCCAAGTTGGGCTCGCCCCCTACCGCGCGGAGCAGCTCGATCCCCGGCCCGAACCGTCTCGGGCTCAGCGGATGGCGCGGCCCGAAGTCGTACGTGAGCGAGCGCGGCCCGAATACCAGCAACGGCTTGTCAGCCAGAGTGCGCGCCATGGCCCAATGATCGCGCGGCGCGCAGCGACCGTGTTGGGCGGGCTGTGGCAGGCCCCGTCTGCCGGCCTCGCCGGGACCCCGTCTGCCGGCCTCGCCGGGACCCCGTCTGCCGGCCTCGGCAGGCCCCGTCTGCCGGCCTCGGCAGGCCCCGTCCGCCGGCCTCGGCAGGCCCCGTCTGCCGGCCTCGGCAGGCCCCGTCTGCCGGCCTCGGCAGGACCCCGTCTTTGCTCATCTTCGCCGGGGGTGATGTTGTGCCGCGAAACTACCCGGATCGTTGCTCAACTTCAGCGGGGGCGATGTTGAGCGAAGCGTGCGGACAACAGGGCCACCGCCGCCTCCCTAGACCGGTCGCCACGAGCGTGAAAGCTCCGGCCCTGCCGGCCACAGGGCTCGCCAAGGGTTTCGGCGCCCGCTTTGCATTGCTCCGGGTGAAGATGAGCGAAGACGCAGGTGGGCGACGGCCGCGGAAGGGGACTTGCGGGCGACGGCCGCGGAAGGGGACTTGTGGGCGACGGCCGTGGCGTCTCGAGAGCGTCCGACTCTTCGGCGGTCGGCGCACCGCAGAGTTACGCTGCCGGCATGAGCAAGCGCCCGGTCACCTTCACGATCCGGCCCGTTCGTCCAGAGGAATGCGAGTCGCTGGGCGAGCTGACCGTGGCCGCGTACCACGCCCTGGAAGACGCGATGCACCATCAGGACGGGTACGACCGCCAACTTCGGGACGTTGCCAGACGAGCCACGACCTCGTGCGTGCTCGTGGCGGTGACCCCCACCGGAGAGCTGCTTGGCGGCGTCACCTTCGTCTCCGGCCCGGATGATCCGTACTCCGAGGAGCTGCGCGAGGGCGAGGCCGGGATCAGGATGCTGGCGGTCGATCCGGCCCACCAGGGTCGGGGTATCGGACGCGCCCTGACGGAGGCCTGCCTGGACCGAGCCCGAGCCGACGGACGCTCCCGGCTCGTGCTCCATACCGGCGACTGGATGCCCGCCGCGATCCGGCTGTACGAAGGCATAGGATTCCATCGCGATCCGTCGATCGACTTCGTGCCGGCGCCTGGGATCGACCTGATCGCCTACGCCTTCGACCTGTCCGCCGCGACGCCGCCCACAGCCTGACCCGGCTCCGGAGCCATCTCGGCCGTCTCGCTCGATCGACCCTCGCCGCCGCCGGCCCGCACGCCTCCCCGCCAGACCGCGAAGACGCCCGCGACGCCGCCCAGCACCGCCACGAACCCGTCGACGAAGACGGCGGCAGGAGTGCCGTAGCCCGCGCCGACCACTCCCGTCACGGTGTTGCCGACGGGCGTCGAGCCGACGGAGATGGTGGTGTAGACCGCCATCACTCGCCCGCGGAGCGGCCCCGGCACCGTCACCTGGATCAGGGCATTGGCAGAGGCCGCCATCGCTACGGCGCCAAGACCCGCCAGGAAGACCACGAACAGCGCCACGGGGAAGAGCCTCGTCATCGAGAGCGCGACCTCGGCGGCGCCCATCAGGATCGCCCCTCCCAGGAGCAGCCTGATCCGCGGCCGCTCGCCCGCCGCCACGATCAGTGCCGCGATCAGCGCACCGACCCCCATCGCGGCGGTGAGGAGCCCGAAGCCCACCGAGCCGACATCGAGGACGCCGCCCGCCATGGCCGGCAGAACGACGTTGAAGTTCATGCCGAAGGTCGAGACGATGGCAACGACGCCGACGACCAGCAGCACGATGGGGGTTCGCCAGACGTACGCCAGTCCCTCGGCCATGTTCTCGCGGACCGCCGAGACGCTGCGTGGCATCGGCAGGCGCTGGGCCGGCATCAGCTCGTCGTCTCGCATCATCAGCAGCCCCGCGACGACGGCCACATAGCTGATCGAGTTGAGGAAGAAGCAGAGCGCCGTACCGATGACGGCGATCAGGATCCCGGCGACCGCCGGGCCTACGATCCGAGCGGCGTTGAAGACCGCCGAGTTCAGGCCCACCGCGTTCGCTACATCTTCCCGGCCGACCATCTCGACCACGAACGACTGGCGGGTGGGCATATCGACCGCGTTCACGATGCCCAGAACCAGACCCAACGCAAAGATCTCCCACACCTGAACCGCGCCGAAGTAGACCAGGCCGGCCAGAACCAGGGCCAGCAGGCCGGCCGCGATCTGGGTCGCGACGACGGTCTGTCGTTTGGGCATGAGGTCCGCGATCATCCCACCGAACATGCCGAGAACGAGGACGGGCAGGAACTGCACCGCTCCCAGGAGCCCCAGGTAGAAGGCCACGTCCTGCTTGCCGACGAGGGTCAGCACGAGCCACGCCTGAGCCGTGGACTGCATCCAGGTACCGGTGACCGAGATCAGCTGACCGAAGAAGAAGAGCCGGAAATTGCGGCGCTTCAGGGCGCGCCCGGTCGCCCCCAACCGCACCCGCCCGCCGATGATCATTCGGGCGCCTGCCGCTCTATCTCGGCGATCCTGGCCAGGCTGCGTTGGCGGCGGGCCTCCGTCTCGTCGACCATCGCCTGTAGCCGCCCGATCTTCGTCCGCAGCGTCTGCGTCTGCTGCTCGAAGCTCGCGACGCGGTCGCGCAGAATCCGGAGCCGTTCCCGCGGGTCGGCGGTGGCATGGTAGGCGACGTGGTCGCGCTCGCGGGCCGCCTCGTCCTCAAGCAACTGGGAGATCTCGGCCAGCGAGAAGCCGGCATCGTCACGCAGCCCTTTGATGAAGCGCAGCCGCTCCAGGTCGGATTCGTCGTAGAGGCGGTAGTCGCCCTCGGATCGAGCCGCCGGCTTGAGCAGGCCGAGCTCCTCGTAGTACCGCACCGAGCGTGCGGTCAGCCCGACCTCGGCCGCCGCCTCGTGGATGCGCAGAAGTCGGGTCGATTCGGCCGGCCGCACGCCTGCATCGGTCATGAGGTGATGGTAGCCCAACCTTGCCGTTCACGTGAAAGTTGGGTCAGAGAGCGACGATTCGAAGTGGCACCCGCGACGATGTGGCCCGATCAGCAGTCGACGATGGCGGCGACGGACGCCGATGTCCCCGATCGACCCTCTCGCACGTTCTCCACATGACGGTCGGGCAACCCGCCATGCTTGGAGGCCAGATGGAGCTCAGTCAACAGATCGCGAGCCCTCTCGATCTTGCCGACACGCCTCTCGACGACAGGCTGGCCCTCGAGGCCCAGGCGGATCCGAAGGCGTTTGCGCCTCTCTACGAACGACACATGCTGCGGGTGTATCGGTACCTGCGGGCTCGGGGCGCCAACGAGGACGATGCGGCCGAGCTGGCCGCGCTGACGTTTGAGCGGGCGCTCAGCCATATCGATCGGTATCGACCGGGCGGGTCGGGCTTCGGTCCGTGGCTCCTCCGGATCGCCCGCAACGCCTTCATCGACGCCGGCCGGCGGCAGCGCAACCGGCCACTCGGTCTCGACGAGGTCAGCGGACTGACGGCTCCGGGCCAATCACCCGAGGACGCGGCGATCGCGACCGAGGAGCGTCGCTGGATCCTCTCCCTTGTCGCGCGGCTTCCCGACATCCAGCGCGACGCGCTTGCACTCCGCTTCGCAGGCGGCCTTTCGAGCCGTGAAATCGCGACGGTGATCGGCAAGAGCGAGGCCGCCACAAAGAAGCTCCTCACCAGATCACTTGCCACCCTTAAGGAGGCATCTCGAAATGACGCTTGACACCTCTGACTCCAACTTCGAGGCAGCTCTCGGGCGGAGCTTCTCCATTCCCGTACCTCTCGGCAGTCGCGACGTCATCGACCGCCGGGTCGAAGTCGCAATAGCCTCCGAGACGGCACGCCGCGCGAGCCGGATCCGCGGTCGGCGCTTTCCGATGCCGGCCCGCCTGCTGCTGGGCGGCGTTGCCGCCGCGGCATTGCTCACCGGAACCGTCGTCGCCGGCGGGACGATCTTCAGCCAGCTGATCGGCGGCGCGCCGCTCATGGAGAACGTGTGGGATCGGGCCACGGAGATCAATCAGTCGAGAACCGACGCCGGCTACACGATCCACCTCGAACGAGCCGCGGCCGATCGGGAGCACGTCTGGGTCATCGCGTCGGTGACGGCAGCGTCGGGAGCCGCGTCAGATATCGGGCGAATGCGAGTCATCGACGCCAACGGAGTCGTCATCAGGCCCGGCACCTGCGCGGGTACCGGTGACGTCCGGGGCGCTTCGGCCGTTCTCTGCGGCTGCAATGTCCCGGCCGGGATCACGCCCCGCGGTCCCTTCACTCTCGAGGTGACGAGCGTGACGACGGCTGCAGGCGAGACCGAGACGCCGGGCCACTGGACCTTCACGTTCGACGTGCCGCTCACGTCTCCATTCCACCCAGGCCCCGCAACTGCAACGGTCCGACCCGACGTCCCTTGAGCCACGTCACGGGAATGCGTTTTGCGAGGGTGTGGACAATCGTCTGGCGGCCTGACGCGAACAAAGCCCAATCAAGCTCGCCGTCGCCGCGTCGTTCGTCCCTAGCGCCCGGCACGCGGCCAGGGTTCGGTGGCGGAGCCGAGCGGGTGCAGAGGGCGATGGCCGAGCCCGGCGGCAGCCTTCTCGTCGTTCTCAGGGCGCGCCATCCCCTTGACGAACCAGGCGGCCACTCCGATCCCTAACGCGACCTGGGGACCGGGCCACTGGCCGATGGACATCATGCCGGCGACCAGCCACAGCCATTCGGCACGCAGGCGGAGGAACGACGGAATACCGAACACGAACCCATGGCTCCACAGCGAAGGCGAGGCCACGACGGATGCGAGCCCGAGACGGGCCAGCCCCTCCCGGCCGCGCACCCACAGCGCCGCCACCAGCGTGAGGGCCGCAACCGTGAGGAACGCCCACATCGGGAGGTAGCGCCCGAGCCCGACGCCGTACAGCCCGTTCAGATACTGCTGTGACTCCTGGTAGGCGCTCAGTCCGTTGAGCCAGTCGCGCCACAGGTCGATGCCCACCAGCGGCAATGTCGCCAGTACCAGCAAGAGCAGGGCCAGCAGCCCTCCGCCGAGTCGGCGCCAGGCGCGCTCACGAATCAGCCAGAGCGAGACGATTCCGTTCTGCGGCTTGAGCAGAGGGCCAAGCACCAGCATCCCGCCGAGTCGCATCGCCGCGGCCAAAACCAGCAGCGAAGGGATCGCCACGTTGCCGGTGAACAACCCCTGCTCGATGGGCGTCCAGATGAGCGCGAGCAAGGCCCAACGCCACGCCAGCCCGAAGGCTCGCATCGAGACGACCACCGCCGCGACCGAGCCCGCGACCCAAAGCCCGTCTGCGAGACCGCGCGGCAGCTCCGAGAGCAATCCGAAGATGGGCAATGTCGGCGGCGCGTAAAGGAACGGCAGGTACTCGAGCCCAGCCTTCGGATAGCTGTGAATCGCGACCGTCGTGTAGACGGCCCCGTGGTCCATGAACTGGGCGCCCGCGTTGAGATACAGGTGCAGATCGCGGAGGCCGCCCGCCGTCGAATTCTGGAAATCCGCGAACAGAGCCGTGGCGAGGACCTCAAGGGCCATGACTTCGGTGGGGCTCAGGCGACGGCGAACGACCAGCACGAGCACTGCCGCGGGAACGAAGACGGCAGCCCACACGACGTCGTCGTGGCCGCCGGGCGCAGTCTGGGAGAACTGCCAGAGCGCAAAGGCCCCAAGAGCCACCGGCCCCCACCACGCCGTCGCGACACGGCTCAGGCACGAAAGCTGCCGCCTCCCACGCGCCGCACGCACGTCCCCTCCGTCCTCACCTGCTCGCATGTGTGCAATGGTGCCATGCCCGGCGCGTCGACTACGTCTCCTGGCGCGAGCTGTGTCGCGGTGGGGCCGTGACACGCTAGCTGTCACAGCGCCCCGTCAGAGTTGCCGGCATGGAAACCGCCAGGCTGGTCCCGCTCCCGTCGCAACCGGCTCGCCAGGCCTTCGTGAGGGTCGAGGCGGATCGGCTCGTGGTCGAGCATCTCGTGCTGGCCGACCACGCGCTGGCCGCCTTCGTCGCCGACCGTCCGGCCGAAGAGCGCGCGCTCCTCGTGGAGCGGGCCCTGCGCGTCGGTCTGACCGCGATCCAGAGCGTCGGCGTCACGGTGAACGTGGACGCGGTCCGGTCCGAGTTCCAGGGGCTGCTGCGCCAGACGGAGGCCGCCAACGAGAGGGCCGCCACGGCACTGGACGTGATGCTGCGCCAGAATTTCGCCGACGGCGAAGGCCGGTTGCCGCGGACGCTGGAGAAGTTCCTCGGCGACAAGGGTCAGCTGCGGAGCTTCGTGGACGAGCTCTTCGACGAGGCCAAGCGCGACAGCGCCATCGGCCGCATGAAGGTGCTGCTCGGCTCGTACTTCGACGGCGACGCCTCGCGGCTGGCTCAGCTGCTCGATCCCACCCGCCTGGGCTCGCCGCTGCACCAGTTCCGCGTCGAGATCTCCGAGGGGTTCGCGAAGCTGAACGAGCGGCTGGCCGCGCTCGAGGCGGCGGGGGCAGCCAGGGCTTCGGAGCGGGCCAAATCGACAGCCAAGGGTTCGGACTTCGAGGACGTCGTCGACGCCATGCTCGGCGATATCAGCCGCGGGTCGGGCGACATCCTCGAGCGGACCGGGACGGAGACCGGCTCGGCGATCGGCTCCAAGAAGGGTGACTTCGTCCTGACTCTCAACGCGGACGCGACGGCAGGCTGCGAGCTGCGGGTCGTGGTCGAGTGCAAGGACCGCTACGTCTCGGGCCGGGCCATGCGCGACGAGCTGCGCGAGGCCAAGTCGAATCGCGATGCGGCGGTCGCCCTCGTGGTCTTCACGCCCGCCCACGCCCCCACGGGAATCGCTCCGTTCGACGTTCGGGCCGGGGACGTCTACTGCGTGGTGGATCCGGCCGCACCCGACGCGGCAACGCTGGAGGCAGCGGTCCGACTGGCCCGGCTGCTGGCCCTCCAGACCCTGCGCGAGCGCGACGTGGAAGTGGACGCGGCGGCCATCGCCGTCGCCCTCAACGGCGTACGGGAGCAGCTCGAGACGCTGCGCTCGCTCAAGCTGACGCTGACGTCGATCGGGACGAGCGCCAAGGAGGTCTACGCCGGGCTGGACAGGCTGCGCGACGGCATCCTCGCCCGACTCACCGAGGCCGAGGCGGAGCTGCGCCGGATCTGAGCCCGGACGGCACCGCGCAACGATTGCCCGGCTTTCTGGACACGCCCAGAACGTGCGCTATGCTCGGCCTTCGCGGCCCGCCGAGAAGGGCTCGCGGTGCGAGGTGCTGTTCGATGGCGCGATCTATGTGGAAAGGGGCCATCCAGTTCGGGCTGGTCACGATCCCAATCAAGATGTACCTGGCCACGGAGTCGAAGGGCGTCAGCTTCAACATGCTGCACGCCGCTTGCCGCGGCCGGATTCAGATGAAGACCTACTGCCCGACTGACGACGAGATCATCGAGCGCAGCGACACGGTGCGCGGCTACGAGGTCGCGCCCGACCAGTACGTCGTCATCACGGACGAGGACCTCGCGTCGGTCCCGCTCAAGACCGTACGCTCCATAGAGATCGAGCAGTTCGTGCCGCTCGACTCTGACGGCGAGACGACGCGCTTCGTCAAGCAGGCCTACTACCTAGAGCCCGAGCCGGTCGCCCGCAAGGCCTTCTTCCTGCTCAAGCAGGTCCTCGCCCGGCGCGGTCTTCGGGCCATCTGCAAGATCGTGCTCCGCGATCGCGAGCAGCTCGCCGCCCTCGACCCGTTCAGCAACACGATCCTGCTGTCGACGCTGTATTGGCCGGACGAAGTCAGGTCGGTGGCGGACCTGGCGATCCCCGAGGACGACGCCGAGGTCAAGCCGTCCGAACTGGCGATCGCCGAGCAGCTCGTGGCGATGATGACCAGCGAGTTCGACCCGGCAGCCTACCGCGACGACTACCGCGAGGCGCTGATGTCGATCATCGAAGCGAAGGCCGCCGGCGAGGAGATCGCCGAGCCGGTCGCGGCACCGGCCGCGAAGCTGACGGATCTCGTCGCCGCGCTGGAGGCAAGCGTGGCCGCGGCCAAGGCGGCGCGTCAGTCGAGCATCCCGGAGACGATGGCGGGAGCGGCTGCCTCGAAGAAGGCGTCCAGGCCTGTGCCTGTTGCGGTCCCGGTCGAGGCGAGAGAGCCCGAGCGCGAGATCTTCCCGGCTCGTCGCCGCAAGTCTGCCTAGTTCGACCAGGGCGGTAGGTCCGGGTCGCCGGTGGCGCAGCCGGCCACTTCACACTCCCCGGTTCCGGCTGACCGAGCGAGATGCAAGCGGCGATCGGTGGATTCGGGCTACGCTATTTCCATGACTGCTCATCCCTGGCCGCTCTTCGACCTGCGCCTGCGGACCCCCCGCCTGGAGCTGCGCCTGCCGACCGACGACGACCTGCTCGAGCTGATGCGCGTAGCCCGCGAGGGGGTCGTCGCGGAGGGGCAGACCTACTTCGCGGTCCCCTGGCACGCGCTCCCCTCCCCCGCCTTCGAGCGCCAGTTCCTGCAGCACTGGTGGGCGTCGCGCGGCAGTTGGAACCCCGCGAAGTGGAACCTTGGGCTGGCGGTAGTCGCGGCCGGGCAGCCGATCGGCATTCAGGATCTGATGGCCCGCGACTTCGGAGTCAGGCGGACCGTGGTAACGGGCAGCTGGTTGGGCCGTGGCCACCAGGGCCGGGGCTACGGGACGGAGATGCGCGCGGCCGTCCTGTCGCTCGCGTTCGAGGGGCTGGGCGCGGAGATCGCGGAGTCGGGCTACTTCGAGGGCAACGCCGCCTCTGCCCGCGTCTCGGCCAAGCTCGGATACGTCCCGAACGGCGAGGAGATCTGGGCGGTCGGCGCCGAGCGAGTGGTGGAGCACCGGATCCGAGTGGGCCGCGACACCTGGCGACGGGACGTCGTGCCGGTCACGATCGAAGGCCTGGCGCCGTGCCTGAAGCTGTTCGGCGTCGGCGAACTCGACGCGACGGAGTGGGCGACCTTCTGACCCGCGCGGCGCCCGGCGAGCACAGGCCTGGGCGGATCCGAGGACCGGAGCGAGAGCACTCAGACGTGCGCGAGCGAGGAGCGCAGGAGCCAAGGACGGCATGCGCCGCCCGGCGCCGCGCGGTTAGCGGTCGTCGGCGCGGCGCCCCACGAGCCACCAGGCGAACGGGAAGAGACCGGCCGCGATGGCGATCTTGACGGCATCGCCGAGGACGAACGCCAGCATCCCCTTGTCGATGGCGACCTGCGGCGAGAAGTGGGCCGCGATGGCCAGCCACGGAACGCCGATGGTGTAGATCACGACCTCGCCGATCAGCATCGCACCGACGGCGCCGGGGACGTGGCGGTCCCAGCCAAGCTCGGCCAGCCAGCCGACGGCCGCGGCCGCGAGCAGGAAGCCAACGAGGTACCCGCCCAGGGCACCCATCACGAGCCCGCCCCCGCCGATGCCGACGATCGTCTCGACGCCATGGCCGTGACCCGCATACACGGGCAGCCAGAAGCCGAGGGCCAGGTACATCAGGACCGAGAGGAAGCCCCGCTTCAGTCCGAGCGCGCCACCGACCAGCAGGACGGAGAGCGTCTGGCCCGTGATCGGGACGGGGTTGTTGGGCAGCCAGACCGTGACGTTCGCGGTCAGCGCAATGAAGCCGGCGCCGATGACGATGAGCGCCATGTGGCGCAGACGCGCGCCCATGCGTTCGCCGATGCGGATCGGGACCAGAAAATCGCCGATCGTGACGCCGCGCTCGGTGGCGGGGAGACGGTTCAGTGAATGGGTCGCGAGCATGGGTGAGGTCGTCCTGTGGTGGCAACGCGGCCATATTCCGGACCCATCCTCCTGGTCCGCGAAGCCGAGTGTAGCAAACGAAACAACCGGACGACACGCCGCAGGGTTGCCGACCGGCGCCCGCTACTCGTGCTGCAGCGCCCGTACGATCGATTGGCGGCTTGCGATTCCGGCCGGATAGATCGACGCCGTGACACTGATGAGGACGCCGGCCAGGACCGCCAGAGCGATCGAAGTCCAGGGCGGGTCGAAGGCGAGAGCGAGGCTTCCGATCGACCAAGCGACCAGCGAACCGCCCACGAGGAGGCCGACGACGGCTCCCATCAGCGAGCCGGCAATCCCCAAGACGCCGGCTTCGATCACGACCATGCCCCAGACCTGACGGCTCGACATGCCCGCGGCCCGCAGCACGCCGATCTCGCGGGCTCGTTCGAAGACGCTCATTGAGAGCGTGTTCACCATGCCGAGACCCGCGACGAGGACTGCCGTCAGGGCGAGGGCGTCGAGCAGCCTGAAGACTCGATCGAGGGCATCGCCCACCGTTCCCCGGACGCGACCCAAGTCCGCAGGCTCGAGGGCGTACTGCGAGGCCGTCGCATCGACTGCGGCGCGCGCGCTCGACTCCTGGCCGGCTTCATAGCGGACGGCGAAGAAGTCGGCCCCCGAGGCCCCGAACGGACCCAGCGCGTCGGACCAGCCGACAAGGATCGACTCCTGGGCATCGCCCGGAATGGAGTGCGCCACGATCCCAACCACGCGCAGGCGGGTCGGTGTCTCGCCGGTGGTGAAAGTGAGCGTGTCGCCCAAGCGAATGGCAGACTCGTTTGCCAGCGACTGCGGGACTATGACGGCCCCGCCGGCATCCAATGCCGCAAGAGCGGCGGCACGGTCCCCGCCGTCGGCCACGAAAGTCAGCCGCCCGTCGTCGGCGAAGTCCTTGCCCACGATCGCGGCCGCCTGCTGGCGCAGGCCGGCGAGGGGCACACCGAAGAGTCCTATCGGCGAGACCGACTTCACGCCGGGGAGGACGGCGATCTGGTCGCGGATCGGATCCGTAGCGGAGATGGGCCGGATCGAGGTGAGAAGCTCGCTGCCGGGGATCGTCTCGGTCAGCCAGGTAGCGCCGATCTGGCGAACGTTCTGGACGGCCGTGCCCAGGGCCACGACCATCGCTAATCCGATGACGAGCGCGCCGGCGGTGAGGGCCGTGCGGCTGGTGTCGCGGGCCAACGAGCTGCGTGCCAGGCGCTCCTCGTTGCGGAAGACGCGGAACGGGATTCCGACAAGCCGGAGCAGTGGCCGCAGGACTCGAGGCACGATCAAGACCGCGGCCAGCAGCAGGCCGTACAAGACGAGCGGGCCCCACATCGCCGAGTCGACGGTCAGGCCACCGGAGCCTCTGGCCTCGGCGGCCGAGGCGGAACTCTTCGGCCAGACGGCGAGCGCCGCCAGTGCTAGAACACCGAAGACGAGCGCCAGCCAGCGCAGCCGAGCGCCGGCGACGGCTCCCGCGGGGCCGCGACGTAGCGCTTCGACCGGCGAGATGCGACCGGCTCGCCAGGCCGGCTCCAGAGACGCCGCCAGCGTGACCACCACTCCGATGATCATCGCCAGGAGCACGGGGCCCAGGGAGATCTCCGGCCCGTTCAACGCGACGGGACCCGTGGAGCCGACCCACAAGAGCGTCAGCACGGCCAGGCCGATGCCGGCGGCCACCCCCACGACCGAGCCCACCGCCCCGAGAACGAGCGCCTGCAGCAGGACGAAGCTCATGACCTGGGGGCGGGTGGTCCCGGCGGCGCGAAGCAGGCCGACCTCGCGCATCCGCTCGGCCACCGTCATCGAGAGAGTGTTGAAGACCAGGAAGGCGCCGGCAAAGAGCACCACGGCCGCAACCAGCAGCAGTGTGCCGCGGAAGTCGGCCGTCTCCGCCCGGAGCGAATCGGCCGTGTCGGAGGTCTTCTGGAGCAGGTACGGCTCGGTTGTGATCATGACCTCGAGCTGGCTGATCAGCTCGTCCGCCGAGACCCCCGGGGGAGTGCCCAGGTCTACGCGCGTCACGCCGGTCGAGTCGAAGAGCGCCTGGGCCGAGGCCAGCGGAACGATGACCAGTCGGCCGGCCGCGTCGGGCAACGAGCCGTCGCCGGCGACGATGCCGACGATCGTGAACGCCTGCGGCCCCGAGCTGGCGCCGCTCACGGTGACCGTGTCCCCGAGTCGCAGGCGCTCCTGGCTCGCCATCGTCTGCGTGATCAGGGCATCCTGCGCGTCGGTGGCGATCAGCAGCCGCCCGCCGGAGAGCGGCATGTCGTGCAGCAGCGGCTCCGCCACGGGATCGATCCCCAACACGGTGACCGGCGCTGGCAACGTCGACGAAGGAGTCTGGTTCGGGCTGGCGGCCAGGTAAGTCTTGCGCTCCAGGGCCGGCGCTGCCACCTCCACGCCGGCGGCACGCTTGACGACGCTCAGGGCCTCCTGGCTCAGGCCGCGCTCCTCGAGAGCCTGGACCCGCAGCGCCGCGTGACCCATCTCGTCGGTGGCGGCCCGGTCCACGGCGGCGTCCATCGTCGATCCGGCGGAGAGCGAGGCGAAGAGCACGGCCACACCCAGGGCCACGCCGGCGATAGTCAGAGCGCTGCGTAGCCGCCGCGCCATGAGGCTGCGCCAGGCCAGCGACGAGAGGCGTCGCACGGGCTAGAGGCCCAGCAGGGCCAGGCGCATGATCAGCGGCCGCGCGTCGTGCTCGGCGCGACGGCCCAACTCGATCTCATCGCGGATCTTGCCGTCGCCCACGACCAGGACACGGTCGGCGTACGCCGCCGCCCGGGCATCGTGAGTGACCAGGACGATCGTCTGGCCGCGCTCGTCGCAGGAGCGCCACAGCCCGTCGAGGATCTCGCCGCCGGTGGCGTAGTCGAGGTTGCCGGTCGGCTCGTCGGCGAGCAGGATCGCCGGCTGCGCCACGAGAGCGCGGGCGAGGGCCACCCGCTGCTGCTCACCGGCGGAGAGCTGGTCGGGCCGGTTGCGCTCGCGGCCGACCAGATCGACGAGCTCGAGCACGTCTTTGATCCGGGCGGCGGCCTCGCCGTGCCGCGGGTCGATCCCCGCGATCGTGAACGGCAGGGCGACGTTCTCGTAGACATCGAGCAGCGGGATGAGGTTGAAGAACTGGAAGACGAAGCCAGTCTTCTCGCGCCGCAGGCGGGTCGCGTCCCGGTCGCTCAGGTGGCTGACCACCTCGCCGTCGAGGACCACCTCGCCACTCGTCGGTCGATCGAGTCCACCAAGGAGGTGCAGCAGGGTGCTCTTCCCGGAGCCCGACGGCCCCATCAGGGCCACGAACTCACCGCGGCGGACCTTGAGCGAAACGTCCTGCAGGGCATCGACCTCGCGCTTGCCCAGGCGGTAGCGTTTGGTCAGGTTGCGCGCCTCGAGGATCGTGCCGTCGCGCTCGGGTCGCGCGGGCGCGGCCCCGGGGGACCGGGCCTCGGACGGCGACGAGACTGGCGGCTGGGTCGGCACGGCCGAAGTGTAGTCGGTCGGACCCGGACGTGGCGCGGCGCTGTCGATGTGGCGCGGCGCTGTCGATGTGGCGCGGCGCCCAGCCGCGGCGGCGGAGTCGACCCGCAGCTACCCGAAGAGGCCGCCGAAGAGCAGGTGGAAGAGCGAGTCGAGCAGGCCCTGCGAGGGCCCCTTGTCTCGAACGCGCAGGCTGATCGAGCCGTCGCCAGGCGATGTCGATTCACCGGAGTAACTCGGGGAGCTGGTCGGTCCGGCTGTCAGGCTCGGCACCGGTGTGGGACCCGTGAAGAAGTTGGTCGGCGTGGCGCTCGGCTCGGTCGGCGTGGCGCTCGGCTGTGCAGTCGGGTTCGGCGTCTCGGTCGGCGTGGCGCTCGGCTGTGCAGTCGGCTTGGGTGTCGGGTTCGGCGTCGGCTTCACGGTCGGCTTCGGCGTCGGCTTCACGGTCGGCTTGGGTGTGGACGTGGCGCCACACGGCATCGAGAAGAGGACCGCGTACAGCTTCCTACCGTCGGCCGCCTCGTACGCTCCGACGCCCAAGCGCTGCCAGGCGCCCAGGATGTTCGCCCGGTGGCCCGCCGAACCCATGAACGCCGCCTCGATGCGAGTCGTGGCGTCGTCGCCATACGTGCTCAGACCGATGTTCTCACCCGCGACTTTGAAGCAGTACCCGTCCTGCTGCATGTAGCTGAAGACCATCTTGTTGGCCGGTGGAATCTCGTGCGAGAAGTAGTCTCGGTCACCCATGTCCTTGGCGCGCCACTCGGCCTCCTTGTGGAGGTAGGAGTCGTTGACCAGAGCATTCAGGCCGGCGGAGGCGCGGTCCTGGTTGGTCAGGGTGAAGAGGAGCTTCTCGTCGGCGGAGCTGAAGGAGGAGGAGGTCCAGGCGAACGCTGGGCCCACTGTCGAGACGAGCGTCAGGATCGCGAGCGTCAGTGCCACACCCGCGATGCAAAGCCTGCGCATCGAGGTGATTGCGGCAACGGGTCGGAAAGCGTCTGTGCCTGGCATCGTGTGACGATCATTTCCCAGCTAGCTTGTGTCGGCCTAAGGATGAGCGGGGAAGCCCGCCGCGGCCCACTCCCGATGGTCCGGCCGACCGGGGTCGGGTGGTACCAGGACCGCGTGCGAACGAGTACGGGTGGCACCTACGCGAAAGGATGGTTCAAGCGCTACAACGCTGCCGTGACCGGCACTTTCGACACACCTTCGGCCCCGCGGCCGCGCAACGGCTATACTCCCCGTCGCCCCATCGCGGTGGCACGTGCGGCCAGCCCGCCGAGCCCGCTGGGGTCCGCGACGGTGGCCTTAGCTCAACCGGCAGAGCATCGGACTGTGGATCCGAAGGTTACGGGTTCGACCCCCGTAGGCCACCCCAACTTCTCAGCGTGAAGCTGGCTCTTTGGGGACGGTCTGAGGCATACCGGAGCAGCCAGGAACGCACCGGTACTCGAGTGGCACGCGCCGCGCCTGGTCGCGGTACCAACGCCGGCTCTCGCTTCTGCTGAGCCACGGCCGCCCCGACCCTCCGCGGTAAGTCTGCGGGCGCTACCTTGCGGGGGTCAGCCGGGAGGCTGGCCGCCGGCGGGAGGTTGAGCGGGCAGGTCGCGGAGGGGCTCGATGGCTAGGACGACCTGGCCGACCCGGGGACGTGGCTCTGTATCGCTCCAGCTCCTGCGCGTGCTGACGATGTAGGTCTTGCCGAAGAGACGGGCCTTCGTCCGGCCGAGCTGGACCTGGTGGCGAAGGGTCGAGGTGGAGATCCCGAGCTGGCTGGCAGCCTCGGTGAGGGTGAGGATGGCCTATTCCTCGTCGCTCTCGGGTTCGCCCATCAGGTCGGACTCGATCTCGCTGAGCCACCCCTCGGGGGACTGACAACCGCTCGCGTCGGACCCGTTGCCCATTTGATATGCGTCGAGCCTGAAGGTGTTGTAGCCGGAGTAGCGAAGGCGCGTCTGGAACTCCCCCCAACGATCGGTCCACTCGCGCCACGTCTCGCGCACCTCCTCAAGCTCATCTCGCAGCCCTTCGGCCCTCTCGGTGGCGATCCTGGTCGTCATGGTGAAGGCCCCTAGTTGGCTTCGGGGGTCTCGGCCGGGGCGTACTCGCCCTCGGCGAAGAGGCGATCGCTGATGCCCTGGAGGTCGGAGCGCGTCTGGGCCATGGAGCCCGCGTGGCCCCAGTGGAAGGGCTCGTTGGGCGCCGGGGCGTCGTCGTGGTTCTCGATGGCCTCGTGGATGCGCTCGATCAGCGCGAGGGCCGCAGCGCGATCCACCATGTAGGCCTCGAGGGCGGTGCGGGTGGCCATGTCTGCGTCCTTCGTGCTGGTGGCTCCCATACACGCTCGCTATCGGCCCGACTGCAAGTCGCCGATCGGCACGATCAGACCAGGCGTACCCAGATGCCTAGACGCGGCTCCGGGCCTGGGCGCGGCGGCGCCACGAGGGCACGCGCGCCAAGTGTGGCCGGCGCCGGGGCGCAGCGCAGGCGCCTTCCGAGCCGACACGATGACTCCATCGTCACTGGCGCGACCACCGACGACCGCGGCCGGGGCACCCACAGCGGCGCGGTAGACTCCGTTACATGAACGAAATCAGACTTGGTGCGCTCTGTTGGAACCAGTACACCGACTGGCCTTCTCTCCAGGAAGCGGGCATTCGGGCTGACCGGCTCGGCTACGACACCCTGTGGACGTGGGACCACGTCTATCCCATCGTCGGGTCGGCCGACGGCCCGATCTTCGAGGCTTGGCTCACGATCACCGCGTGGGCGATGGCCACGCAGCACGTCCGGATCGGTCTCATGGTCGGCGCCAACACCTTCCGTGAGCCAGCCCTCGTTGCGAAGATGGCAACCACGCTCGACCACATCAGCAACGGCCGAGCCATCCTTGGGATCGGCGCGGCTTGGTTCGAGACTGAACACGCCGCGTTTGGGTTGCCGTTCGGGAGCGGCTTCCCGGAGCGCCTGCGATGGCTCGGAGAGGCCTTGCCGGTCATACGCGGCATGTTGCGCGGCGAGGCGCCGACCGCGCTCGGCGAGCACTACCACGCCAAGCAGGTCCGGAACGACCCGCCACCGCTCCAGCCCGCGCTGCCGATCCTGGTCGGTGGCGACGGCGAGAAGGTGACCCTCAAGCTCGTCGCGAAGTATGCGGACGCGTGCAACATCGGCGGTGGCATCGCCAACGTCCGGCTCAAGGATGCGGTGCTCAAGCAACATTGCACCGACGTCGGACGTGACGAACGCGAGATCGAGCGCACCACCGGCATTGGCGTGCCAGTTATCCGCGACTCGCGCGAGGAGGCAGAACGGGTATTCCGCTCACTCTTCGAGCACAACGGCCAGGCACGGGTCTGGCAGGACCAGCCGGTCGGGACTCCCGAGGACGTGGCCGAGAAGCTGGCCCCCTACCTCGAGATCGGCTACCGGCACCTTGTCGCCGGCTTCCCTTCCCCTTACGACGAGGAAACGATGACGAGGCTCATGACTGAGGTAAAGCCCAGTCTCGAACGCGTCTGATCTTCAGACCCGAGACGCCTCGGACGCCCACGATGGCTGAATAGGGACGGGCTGCTCATCCTCGGCGCTCTGCGCGGCGGCTAGAATCGCCCAATCGCAGGCCAGGCAACAGCGGATAGACGATCGGCTGGCGGCCGGCTCGATTGAATTGGAAGGGCGACCCCGATGAGCCTGGATGACCTCGCGATCGAATACAGGTCCGAGCTGCCGACGCCTGAGGAGTTCGAGCGCCTATTTCGGTCGAGCGGCTGGACCGAGGCCTTGGAGGTGGCTGCCGATCGGCTGGCGGCGACGCTACCCCACGCCTGGTACGCGGTCTGCGCACGTCGCAGCGGCCAGCTCGTAGGCACCGGCATCGTGCTTTCCGACGGGGTCCTGCACGCCCTGATCGTGGACGTGATTGTGATGCCGGAGATGCGCGGCCACGGCATTGGAACGGAGATCATGAGGCGACTGGTCGCCCGGTGCCGGGAAGCGGACGTCCTCCAGGTCCAGCTCTTCAGTGCTCGCGGCAAGCGTGACTTCTATGAGCGCCTGGGCTTCGTCGCACGCCCGGACGACGGGCCTGGTATGGAGCTGAGCGGGCAACCTTAGCCTGGCCGATGCGTCAACTCTGGGTGGTCCTACATGCTCACCGGCCAGCTCAACATCCACCCGCGAATGGCCATCGCAGTCCGTGACAGCGACTCGCCGGACGCCTACGTCGAGTTCTACGACCGCCCAACCGAAAACACCGACTGAGTCGAGCTGGTGCCGCGGCGCCGAGGCGTGCGGCGCTCGGGGCTCTCGGCGTCGCGCCGGGCTCGTCGAGGATGCGCTCTTCTAGCTGGCGGTCGGCGCCGCGCCCTTGACCCAGAACATGTCCAGCAGCGCGGCGGCCGTCGTCTTGTCGATCTGGAATTCGTAGGCCTTGGTCGGATAGGGGCTGGGCGTCGCCGTCATGTCATGCGGATCGAGCGCGTCAGCCTCGGCCTTGGTGATGAACCAGACGTACGCCAGCGCGTCGCCGCCCTGCAGATACGGCCCAAGGTCGATGTCGACTTCGTACAGGCGCTCGCCGTGGTTGCCAGGCGGGAGGGCGGTTTGGTGGCGACCCATCGGGTTCCACTGGATGTAGACGTTTTCCGAGATCGAGCCCGGCTCCTCGGCCTGAGTCTGGTTCAGATCGACGGCCGCGGGCAAAGCCTGGACTATCAAGGCGTAGGCCTCTCCCATGTGGTCGAGCCCGTCGGTGCCTTTGGTGTAGCGATCCGTATAGCCGTAGTCCTCGATCGAGCCGTTGACTCCGAAGCCGCCGCCGTCGGCCTGGTATAGCGTCGGGTCAAGGCTCACGGATGCCGCGGCGGAGGCTGCCCCGCTGGAGCTGGTTTCGGCGCTGGCGCTGGTTTCGGCGCTGGCGCTGGTTTCGGCGCTGGCGCTGGTTTCGGCGCTGGTCTGGGCGCTGGTCTGGGCGCTCTGCCCGGTCGACTGGGAGCTCTGCTCGCTCGAGGCACTGGCTCCGCTCGACTTGCTCCCGCCGCACGCCGCGGTCAGGCCCGCGAACAGGACCAGACAAAGCCCGAGGCCGACTGCCCTCCGCGCCGCCACGCCGGGGCGTGAGTTCCGACTCGCGGCCGGATCGAACCCTGCGTAATCGCTCACTTTCGCGCCCTCCTCTCGGGGACAGTCGCCCCGTGCCGACCCCAAATCGCCCCCCGGCCAAATCCTGAAGCAGCACCCATCCTACGCCGTCGCCTGTATCGGGGATTTGTCCGCGTAGCGCGCGTGCCTGCTTCGGCGGCGCCGCGGCTCCACAGGGCGCCTTCGCGGTCGTTCGGCGCGCGCGGTAGCGCGCCGCTTATCCGCGGCTAACGACGGCTCTGCAACTGCACGAGCCTCGGTGACGCCGCAAGGAGCTTGCCGCGATGGGTCCAGCAGAGTCGCTCTGGCAGGCGGCCGCACGACCGGAGGGGGTCACGAGCGGCACGTTCTACGCCCGCTTCCGGCGTTACCTGAGGGCGGCTGGCATGGCGCCGACCGGCATCCACGTCTTGCGTCACACGGCGGCCAAGCTGCGGCGAGACGCCGGGGAGTCGATCGAGGACGTCAGCGCCTTCCTGGACCACTCCAGCCTCGCCGTAACGACCGTGTACCTGCGCCGGCTGGAGGGCCAGGAGGATCACGCCTGGCGCGACGTAGCCGAGGCGATCGGGGTCTAGCTGTTAGCCGTTTGGCAGCAGATCTGGCAGCAGATCGCCTGCGGACAGCCCCGGACGTCACCGGACGGCAGGGCACATCTACAACGCCGTTCCCTCGTGAAATAGAACACACAGCGGACCCTGGTAGACCCCCACGGACGTACTCGATCGGACTGTGGATTCGAAGGTTACGGGTTCGACCCCCGTAGGCCACCCCATCTTCTCGGCGTGAAGCTAGCTCTTTGGGGACGGTCTGAGGCATACCGGAGCGCCCGTGTTGGCCTCCGACGCCTTGACGGCTCGTTGGGATCACTTTCATGCGCTCGCTGCGCTGCTCCTTCGGGTCCGGTGGTGGACCGGTGACTCGGGGGCACACGATCTTCCCGACCGGCCACACCGCGGCGGTGGGTGTGGGGTCAGCCCGCTCCCAGGAGACCCAGCTCGGCCACCAGCCTTGCGGGCGTCGTGGACGGCCCGACGTGGATTCGCGGGACTGCGAAGCGATTTGTCCACGTCTCGAGAGCCACGGGCTCTTCGATCACCGCAATCCGCAGCTCCTGGCACGCGGCGGCGGCGGCGGCAACCCGGCTGTCCATGACGCCGTCTGGATAGGCCAAAGACTCGGGCCAGTAGCCCGTGACCTGGGCGATCCGAGCGGCGGCCGCATCTATCTCGTACGTCAGTTTCGCGGCTCCCTGTCTGGGCAGCCTGACGTGGTCCATGGTGTGATCGCCGATCTCGTCACCTGCGGCCACCAGCGCCTGGAGGTGAGCGGACGTAGGGAAGCCCGGGCGGTCGATCCGGCCGGCGATGACGAAGTAGGTCGCCACGAAGCCACGCTGCGCAAGGACGGGGAGCGCGTAGGTATAGCCATCGTCCCAGCCGTCGTCGATGGTGATCACGAAGGTCTGAGGCGCGGGCTTCACACGGGCCTGCAGGTCGTTCGCGAGCGTCGCCAGCGTGATCGTGTGCCAGCCTGCCCGCTCGAGGGCGTCGAGCTGGGCGGCGAACGTCCCCGGCGGGACGACCAGGCGGCGGAGTGAGTTACCAGCCTCGGTCAAGGGCACGATCCGGTGATACACGAGGATGGGTACGTGCAGGGCGAAGGAGCTGGCCTTGCCGCCCGCCGGCGCCGCCACCGGGATGGCGCCGGGGACGGACGCCGGGTTGCAGCTGTTCACCGGGGGAAGACTGGCGGCCAGCGGCGGCGCGCTGGCGGCCAGCGGCGGCGCGCTGGTGGGTGGCGCGGTGATCCCAAGACTCGGGGACGGGCTGCCTGTCGGAACGAGGCCGGGAATCGTGGCCAGCGACACGCCGGGGGTCGACGGCATCGGCGAGGGTGTCGAGGTGTCGGAGTGGAGGGTGGCGCAGCCAGCGGCCACCACTACAACGGCGATGCCCAACGCTCCAGCGACGGCGCTGTAGCGACGGCCGCGCTGGCGGTTCCTGTTTCGGCGTTGCATGGCAACGACAACTCTATGCCATACGCGCGACCAGGCCCAGTCAACCCAAGTGAGACAATCGAGACGATCTACTCCTCTCTTTGCGGGGCTACTGCTCGACGAGCCTCGCTCGAGCTGCTGGGCTAGACAGAGCTAGCGGCGGCGATCGTCGAACGGAGGCTTCGAGCGAGCCGGCTGCGAACCTGACTCCCATCCCGCAGGCTGTCCGACTTCCGGGTGTTCAGCCCATACTTGATCGGTCCCGAGCCGGACGGCGGCAGAGTGGATCACGCAAGACTGCTCACAGGCTGTCACCTCGGGTTACGTTGAGCCGATCAGGCCAGGAGCGATCGCCACATGCCACACAACATGGTCTTCGGGTTGTCGAACTACGTCAGCCTGGCCATCGCGATCGTCATCGTCGTGGTGGCGGTAGGGATCTGGTGGCTGCGCTTCCGACGTAAGTGAACAACGCCCGGGCGAGGCGGGGCGCGGGTGTCCTCATCGCCCTCGCTGCCTTAGTCCTCGCTCTCGCGGGAGCATGCAACCCTGGGCCCGGTCCGTCGCCCACCCCGACGGTCACGCCCCTGCTCACGACCGGAGTTCTCGGCGTTGTGCTGGCCGGGCCTACCTGCCCCGTCGAACAAGCAGGGCAGAGCCCCTGCGCACGCTCCGTGTCGGGGGCGACGATCCTTGCCCTGGACTCGACCCGTCACGAGGTTGGACGAGCCGTCAGCGACGCGGGCGGCGCCTACTTCCTGCGACTGCCTCCAGGCACCTACGAACTCGTTCCCCAGGCCGTCGAAGGACTGATGGGAGTCGCGGCGGAGACTACTGTGACCGTCCCGGATGGGGCGCCCGTCCAGCTCGACCTGCAGTACGACACCGGCATCCGCTGACGGAGTCAGTGTCCGCAAGCCTGCGATCCACGGCCGCTGTGCCCGTCACGATGAACCCTTCGTGAAGGTGGGACTGCATACCTACGCTGCTGCGGCCGGCTCGGCAGCCCCCACCCCTCACTGGCGGCCAGAGACTTCAGCCTGGAAGCTTGAACTGCTCAAGGCTGCGAGTATCTCCGTACCCGCCGGGGTGCATCTCGTTCCGGCCGACCTCTCGGCTGTTCCGCTTGTCGATCGGCTGGTAGAGGCCGGCTTTGACAGGCGGCAACGTGCGTTCGTGAGCTGGACGGGCGTCACGATGTACCTCGATCGAGCCGCCATTGCCCGCACCCTCGGCGCCATCGGCGGTTTGGCGGCTGGTTCCGAAACCGTCTTCGACTATGTCCTACCTCCTGCACGGCGCGATGTCGCAGGTGCCGAGTACGCGTCGTTCGCCGAGTCTGTCGGGGCCAGCAACGGCGAGCCCTGGATCACGTCGCTGGCGACCAACCAGGTGGCGGCGATGCTTGAGGAGGCGGGCCTAGAGACCGTCGCGCAGCCGTTGCTTGAGGATTGGGTCGATAAGGCCCTGTGGCAGCGGACCGACTCGATCCGCCCATACCGGCTTTGAGCGATGACTCACGCTCGCGTCGAGGGTTGCTGAGGCTGGCCGTGAGGTTCCCGTGCCGCACCGAGCTCGCCTGCGTTTTCGCCCACGAGCCTGACCTGGCGACGCCTGGCCGACCGACGGGCTGACGATTCGGCCCAGGAAACTGAGCGGCCACAACACCAGGAGCTTTCTGGGGTGAACCAGATACCCTTGCCACAGCCGCGGGGTTCCGAGGCGCTGCGCCTCTGGACCGCCACACTGGACGAGAAGGAATCCGAATGATGGTGTCATCGCCCCAGACCTCGACCGGTCTCGCGCTCGCCGCGCGGGGCGAGCGGTTCGGGCGGCCCTGTGCGGCGAGCGCACCCGCGCAGCGGGGGGCTGAGAGCGGCCAATGAGCATGCGACGCGGCATGGGCGGAGGCGGAGGCGGGGGACTGATGCGCTCGTTCCGCCGGGACGAGTCGGTCACCTCCCAGAAGCTGTCGCCGGGCATCCTGCGTCGCATCGCGCGCTTTGCGCGGCCATACCGGCGGATGCTGCTGGTGTTCCTCGCGCTGATCGTACTCGATGCCCTGCTGAGCGCCGCCAACCCACTCATCTACCGGGCCATCATCGACGACGGCATCCTGCCTCACAACTCGGGCGTGGTGGTCCAGCTGGCCCTCTTGCTCGCGGTACTGGCGCTGTCGGACGTGGCCCTGTCCCTGTGGCAGCGGTGGATCTCCGCGCGGGTCGGCGAGGGCCTCATCTTCGACATGCGCACGCAGGTGTTCGCGCACTTCCAGCGCATGCCCATCGCCTTCTTCACCAGGACCCAGACCGGCGCCCTGGTGAGCCGGCTCAACAACGACGTGCTGGACGCGCAGCAGGCGTTTACCGACACCTTCTCGTCGGTGGTCGGCAACGTCATCGGCGTGGCTATCACCCTTGCCGCCATGCTTGTACTGTCCTGGCAGATCACGCTGGTGGCGCTCGTCCTCCTCCCGATCATTCTGCTGCCGGCTCGCTGGGTGGGCCGGCGAATCCAGGCGCTCACCCGAGAGAGCTACAACCTCAACGCCAAGATGATCTCGATGATGACCGAGCGCTTCAACGTGGCTGGGGCGCTCCTGGTAAAGCTGTTCGGCGAACCCCTGCGCGAGATCCAGAGCTTCGAAGAGAAGGCGGGCCGGGTACGCGACATCGGGGTCACGCAGGCCATGTACACGCGGGTGTTCATGGCCGCGATCCTGCTCACCGCGTCGCTCGCCACCGCTCTGGTGTACGGCTGGGGCGGGGTGCTTGCCGCCGACGGCGCGCTGCAGGTCGGCACGGTTGTCGCGCTGACCGCATACCTGAACCGGCTGTACGGCCCCTTGACGGCCCTCTCGAACGTGCAGGTTGACATCATGACTGCGCTGGTCAGCTTCGACCGCGTCTTCGAGGTGCTCGACCTCGAACCCATGGTCGC
>PLLE01000013.1 GCA_003141245.1 Chloroflexota bacterium | reverse complement strand
GGCCGGCTGCTCCGCGCCGTGTGGGGCACGGCCTACTCCGACGAGGCCCACTACCTCCACGTCTACGTCTCGCGCCTTCGCCGCAAGCTCGCCGCCGCCGACCCGTCCGGCGTCGCGTCGAAGCTCATCGTTGCCGAACCTGGAGTGGGCTACCGCATCGTCGCGGAGTGAGGCCGGCGGGCCGCGCGGCGGGGAACGAATCGCTTCCGCGGTGCGCCATAGTAGGCGTCCGTGACGCATGCGTCGAGGTGTTCTCGCTCAGGGGCACCCATGCCTGGCCGCCCAAGGTTCAGGTCTATCCCCTCTGGCCCGACCAATACAGTGCCCTCACGAAGGGCATGGGCTTCCCGGTGACCGACGTAGCCGACGCCGCGGCCGCCGTCGAGGCGATGATCGTAAGGATCTCGAAGGCGTCCTCGGAAACTTGAGTGTTCGAGTGCGCGACGCAGGCACGATGTCTCGTCGGCGAGCACCTGCAGCGCCAAGTTGCCAACCCCAATCGGGGCGGCCTTCATCCAATCCGGCGCTACGATCCGGGTGATGGGAATTGCCGGTTCAAGTCCTCTCGCCCCGACCAGTCCCACATACGCCTGCATCTGCAACGATCCATCGCGCAATGCCGCCTGGCCCAACATCTCGCCTCTTGCTGACGAGCGGCCGCTACTCGGTGGCCTTGCCGTCGAAATGTTCGGGCGCGGCGTCGGCGTCTGCCTTCGTCCGGCGCACGACACCATCACGATGATTGGGCGGGCCGTAGAGCGTGTACAGCTTGAGCGGCGCGGAGCCAACGCTGCGCACGTTGTGACGGGCGCCGGCGGGCACGATCATCGCGAAGTCGGCCGTCACGCGGTGCGTCGTGCCGTCGATTGTGATCTCGCCGTCGCCGGCCTCGACCCGGAAGAACTGGTCACGATCCTTGTGCACCTCCGAGCCGATCTCCCCACCGGGCGGTAGGGTCATGAGCACGAGTTGGAGATGCTGACCGGTGTAGAGCACGCGGCGGAAGTCCGCGTTGCCCTCGGTGAGCCGCCCGATGTCGTCAACGAAGCCCTTCATGCTGTCCGCCGTCTCCTTCCTATGTGACCTGGGGGCGTGGTGCGGGAAGCGCCAACGTGCCGTCGATTGTCACCGGTCGAGCCTACACGGGGCTCGTGGTCTGCCCCAGTGCCGGACCGCTCCTTCGGCACGGAACCAGGGGGCTCGACTGGGGGAGGTTTACCCACTCGTCTCCGCTCCGTGCTCGACGCATGTGCGGACCCTATTCTCGCCTGACCGACTCACGAAGCCTCGGCTGTCACCTTCCCCAAAGCCGGTAACGTGAAGGCCCCTCTGCGGCTTGTCTACGCGATCTCCGAGGCCCGGTAAACGTGGCTCGGCGCGTTCGTGACCGGGATCAGCAGGATTGGTGACGGTTGTGTCGGCGCAAATCCTCTCGCCCAGACCATGAACAGGCGTTCTAAGCCTGACCCCGTTCGCGGGCCGATCCCAACCTGCACACGGATGAGGCCGCGCCATTACGGCGAATCACCGGTTGGTGCCCACCTTGGCGTTTGGCCGTCGGGCTGTTGCCAGTCCATGAGGCGCCGCCAGGGGCGCGTGCTGCACAAGGCGTTGTGCCTGCCGCGGTTGGACTGTCGGGCGTGCTCGAGGCAGCGGCTGCCTGCGCGGCTGGTGACGACACCACAGACCGTGCACAGCTACATCAGCAAGAAGGGTGGTCGATGCGGCTCCCGCCGACCATTCGCCTGCGGTTCTACACCACCGGGACCAAGGCGAGAGTGCCCATCACGCTCACGCGACGGTGACCGGCAGACTAGAGTTGGGGCACATGAGAGCAGCTCCGCCACCATTCAGCGACACCGAATTCGTCGCCGCCTTCCCGGATATGCAGATAGTGTGCCGAGCTTGGCTGGGGGTCGTTCAAGGTCGCGTATCGCGTCGTAACACGGGGCGGTCAACGACAGGCGGCGAGTGCAGCTGCCTACTGCCCGGATACCAGCCGACGAAGGGAGAATTCCCAGCCGATGGCGCCGAGGGAGGTAGCGCATGACCGCTGAAAAGGATGAGGCCATCGAGCCGGAGCGCGATTCGCCCGAGGAACCCTATGTGCATCGGGGCCGGCCGAAGGACCCAGGGGCACGGGCGCTCGCGAAGAAGAACCCGCTCCGACGTGGTCTGGGGATCCTCGGGCCGGGACTGATCAGCGGCGCGGCCGACGACGATCCGAGTGGCATCGGGACCTATGCCCAGGCGGGCGCCGCGTTCGGCTTTGCGACGCTCTGGCTCACGGTCCTCACGCTGCCCTTCATGATCGCCGTGCAGTTCCTCTGCGCGCGGATCGCGCTGGTCTCGGGTCGTGGCCTGGCGGGCACGATCCGGCGTCATTACCCCCGCCCGCTGCTCTATGGGGCCGTCGTCGGGTTGTTGGTCGTGAACGTGATCACGGCCGGGGCCGACATCGGTGCGATGGCGGGGGCCGTCAGTCTGTTTGCCCCGATCCCATCCATGGTCCTCATCTTCGGGATCACCGTCGGGGTGCTCATGCTCCAGGTCTTCGCGCGCTATGACCAGATCGCCCGGGTCTTCAAGTGGCTGGCCCTGACGCTGCTCGCCTACGTGGTGGCGGCCGTGCTCGCTCATCCCGATGCCGCGGCTGTCCTGCGCGGCAGTTTGCTCCCGACGATCAGCTTCGACCCCGCGTACATCGGCATCGTGGTCGCCGTCCTGGGCACGACGATCAACCCGTACCTCTTCTTCTGGCAGGCCGGGGCTGAGGTGGAGGACCAGGTGGCCAAGGGACGCCACCGGTTGTGGCAGCGCCAAGGAGCCACCGACACGGAGCTGCGCTACCGCGCCTGGGACGTCGGGATGGGCATGTTCTTCTCGCAGTTCGTGGCGTTCTTCATCATCGTCGTCACGGGTGCCACGCTCCACGCGACCGGCAAGACCAGCATCGGATCGGCAGCCGATGCGGCGCAGGCCCTGACGCCGCTGGTTGGCCCCGCGGCCACGCTGCTGTTCAGCATCGGGATCATCGGCACCGGCGTCCTGGCCGTTCCCGTCCTGACCGCCTCGTCGGCCTACGCTCTCTCTGAGACCTTCGATTGGCCATACGGTCTCAACGCATCGCCGGCCCGGGCGCCCCTGTTCTACGGCNNGTCTCGGGTCTGCTGACGCCACCGATCCTGGTGCTGCTGATGCTGATCGGCAACAACCGGGCGGTCATGGGCGAGCGCACGAATGGCCGGGTGATGAACGTCATGGGCTGGGGCATGACCGCGATCATGACCATCGGAGCCACCGCCCTCATCGTCATGACGCTGGTTCCGCATTAGCAGCTGGATCACGCTCCAGGCTCACAGGCTTGGTCCCAGCAGGCGCTGGAGCGCGGCGAGAGACGACGTCAAAGGCCCGTAACAGGAGTTACGGGCGCCTCGCCTCGTGCTCGGCAACGACCTTGTCGTGCTTGCTCTTCTCGTCGACCGCCTCGGCGCCGACGCCTACCGCCGCACCAGACGTCGCGCCGATAGCACCGCCGACAACAGCTCCGACGGGCCCGGCGACGATGGCGTCGACGACAGCCCCGCCGACCCCACCTGCGACGAACCCCTTGACCTGCTCATCGCCTATGGGTGGCTCGTTTGGCAGCTGCTCCCTCTCCGTGGTCCCGTGGGCGGCCGCCACGTCGCCGGTATCAATTGTCTCGCGTCGATGGGACCCGTCATCCGGCACGATGTCGCGATCGAAGGTCCGATGGTCGGTCATTGGTTTTCTCCAGTCGTTGCTCGCGCCGGTAGCGCTCAATGCTAGTTCCGCGAGCTCAAGTGGGTGGCTGCCTCGCGCTCCAGTACAGCCAGACGTGTGTAGTAGTCCGGGAATTCAGTCAGGTGGGCGAGCGCAATCTTCCCGGTGAGATTTCAATCGTCCGCGGTGACATTCGTCTTCGGGTTTCGGAGCCCGTGCTCGAGTTCCACGTCAAGCCCCATCCTGAATTGTTCGAGGTCGCAGCCCAGCGTCTTGAAGTCGATCGAGAGTTCAGTCGCGACGGCGAGCGTCTCTTCGCGCGTGAACAATTTCTTGACAGTCATGTCAGCTGCCCTTTGCGGTCTCTTCCACGGATGGTCAACCTCACCGACGGTACAAGCTGAACCCGCCGCCGAAAAGGAGGATGAGAATCACGATGATGATTAGGAGTTCCATGGGGGACCTTCTTTCAGTTTCAGCCTGTTCGCCTTCAACCGAGGCCGCGAGGATGGAAACCCCTTCTCCGCTGCCGAATGAGCTCCGTCCGGCACACTCAGGTCTCTAGGCAGAGAGTCTGCGTGTCATGAGACCGCACTTCTCCGGGACGCGGGTCGGCTCGAGCGGTCGGACCCCGAATTGGCCCAGCGCGTCCGTCGACCCATGGCGGCCGAACTCCTTGCGTCAGGCATGCTGCTACTGCCCGTTCGCCCTCTAGCTCAGCCAGCATCGTTTCCGGTAATCGTCTCGCCGCTTGAAGTTGCGGCGGGCGCCGGGGATTGGATTGAACGCCCCTTAAGCCGTCTTCCAGGCCCGACCAACGTAGCTCGGTATGTTCGCGACAGGGATCAGCAACGATGGCGACGTTGTGTCGGCTCTAATCCTCTCGCCCCGACCACTACTCGTCCGGCGCAGATGCCAGCGCCGCAGCGCGATGCTGGACCAGATCAGCTCCACGACGCCGTGACAGCCAGCGCCCCGAAGAGCGTCAGCGGATCCATGAAGGATTAGTGCTGCCGCGCCGCCGGCGCGGGCTCGCCGACGAGGTGGACCTCCAGGCCCGGGACGGCATCGAGGAGTCGGTCGGCGAGCGAGGCTCGGCCGACGTGCAAACCGCGATGCGGGCGATGGACGAGGACCAGGTGGGTGATGCGGCGCTCGCGCACGACCTCCTCCAACCCGCGGGCCAGGTCCGAGGCCTCTCCTCGGATGATCTCCGCGCCCAGGTCGGTGGCGTAGTCCACGTTGGCCTGGATGTTCTGCTGCCGATCGCGTGACAGCTGCACCCCGGGTGTCTCGACGGCGACGCCTAGAAGTGGGGCGTGCAACGCGCTGGCGATCGAGGCGGACCGGCGCACCGCCCGCCGGCATTCCGCCGACTCGTCAACGAGAACCATTACCCGCTCGGTGACCGGTCCGACGTGCAGGCCCCGTTCGCTGACGATCCCTTCGAGCTGCTCGTCCACCTTGCCGGCCACGAATCGCAGCGACAGGTCCCGCAGGGCCGTGAGGTTCGGTTCGGTGAAGAAGCGCTCCAGGGCCAGGGCCGCGCGCTCGGGCGGATAGACGTTGCCGTGGCGCATGCGCTGGCGGAGCGCATGCGGGCTCATGTCGACCAGCTCGATCTCGTCGGCGGCCTGGACCACCTCGTCGGGTATGCGCTCGCGGACCGGCACGCCCAGGATCGTCTCGACGGCGTCGGCGATCGACTCGACGTGCTGGACGTTGCAGGTGCTGATGACTTCGATGCCGGCGTCGCGGATTCGGTCCACGTCCTGCCAGCGCTTCTCCAGGGCCGAGCCCGGGACGTTGTTGTGGGCGAGCTCGTCGACGAGGGCCACGGCGGGATGGCGGGCGATTATCGCGTCCGCGTCCATTTCCTCCACGGCCACGCCGCGATACTCCACGCGGCGCCGCGGCACGATCTCCAGGCCGTCGAGCAGGGCGGCCGTGTTGCGCCGGCCGTAGGTCTCGACAAAGCCCACCACCACGTCCGTCCCGCGGTCGTGGCGGCGGTGACCCTCCTCGAGCATCTTGTAGGTCTTGCCCACGCCCGGGGCCATACCCATGTAGATGCGAAGCCGGCCGCGGGCCGGCTTCTGCTCGGCTTGCAGTCGGGCAAGCATCTGGTCGCCGGTGGGGCGGAGGGGGTCCGCCGATTCGATCGTCATCTCAGCAGCCCGTCGAGGTCGAGGTTGAGCTGGAGCACGTGGACGCTGGCCGCGCCGATGAAGCCGAGGAACGGCTGCGAGGTGTGGCGCGCGACCACCGCTCGGACCTGATCCTCGGTCATTCCGCGCGCCTTGGCAACGCGGGCAACCTGATATTCGGCCGCGGCCGGGCTGATGTCCGGGTCGAGCCCGGAGGCCGACGCCGTGACCAGGTCCACGGGGATCGGCGCGTCGCCGTTGGCCTTGCGCAATGCGTCCACCTGGGCCGAGATCCGGTCGATCAACGCCTGCGAGGTCGAGGCCAGGTTCGATCCGCCGGAGAGAGTCGGGTCGTAGCCGGCGCCGGCTGCGGACGGCCGACCGGAGAAATACTTGGGGTCGTCGAACGACTGACCGATCAGGCTCGATCCGACGGTCTGGCCGTCGACGACGATCATCGAGCCGTTGGCCTGGCCGGGGAAGGCAATCTGGGCGACCGCCGTCACCACGGCCGGATAGGCGAAACCGGTGATCACGGTGAATGCCAGCAGGATCGCGACCGCCGGCCAGAGCTGGCCTTTGATGAAGGTTCGCATCGTGTACTCCTACGCCAGGTGAACGGCGGTGATGAGGAGGTCGATCGCCTTGATCCCGAGGAACGGGGCGATGATTCCGCCGACTCCGTAGATCAGCAGGTTCCGCCGCAGAAGCTCGGCCGCCGGGGCGGCACGGTAAGCGACTCCCCGGAGAGATAGCGGCACCAGGGCGATGATGATCAGGGCGTTGAAGATGACAGCCGAGAGGATCGCGGACTCCGGCCGGGCCAGACCCATCACGTTGAGGGAGTTCAGCTCGGGGTAGGCCACCACGAACATCGCCGGCAGGATGGCGAAGTACTTGGCCACGTCGTTCGCGATCGAGAAGGTCGTGATCGCGCCGCGGGTGATCAGCAGCTGCTTGCCGATGGCGATGACCTCGATCAGCTTCGTCGGGTCCGAGTCCAGGTCGACCATGTTGGCCGCTTCCTTGCAGGCGGAAGTGCCGCTGTTCATGGCCAGTCCCACGTCGGCCTGGGCGACGGCCGGGGCGTCGTTCGTTCCGTCGCCGGTCATGGCGACCAGGTGGCCGTCGGCCTGCTCGGCCCGGATGCGGGCGATCTTGTCCTCCGGCTTGGCCTGGGCCATGAAGTCGTCCACGCCCGCCTCTTGCGCGATCGTGCGCGCGGTCAGCGGGTTGTCGCCCGTGACCATGACCGTCCGGATGCCCATGCGGCGCAGCTCGTCGAAGCGCTCCTTCAGGCCGGGCTTGACAGTGTCCTTGAGCTCGATGACGCCCAGCGGCCGACCGTTCCGGCGGATCGCCAGGGGAGTGGCGCCGAGCGACGAGATCTCGTCGGAGAGCGTCTGCAGCTCTGGCGGCGCCTTGACGTCCAGCGCGGCCACGATCGCGTCCACGGCGCCCTTGAGGACGACCGTGCCGTCGGCAAGGATCACGCCGCTGGTCCGCGACTCCGCGCTGAAGGGGACCACCGTTGCGACCTTCGCCTCGGCCGGCGTCGTCACTGCGGCCGGCGTCGCCGCCTTGGTGCCCGGGCCGTCGGAGGCGATCTCCGCCAGGCGCTTCCGCGCCAGCTCCACCACGGACCGGCCTTCCGGAGTCTCGTCTTCGAGTGAGGTCAGCAGCGCCGCCTCGAGTGCCTCGCGCTCCGTCACACCCGGCAATGCCACGATCCGCGATGCGAGCCGGTTGCCGAAGGTGATCGTGCCCGTCTTGTCGAGCAGGATCACGTCAACATCGCCGGCCGCCTCCACGGCCCGGCCGCTCATCGCCAGCACGTTGAAGCGGGCGACGCGGTCCATGCCGGCGATGCCGATCGCGGATAGCAGGCCGCCGATCGTGGTCGGGATCAGGCAGACCAGGAGGGCCACCAGGACCACGATTCCGAGCGGCGCGCCGGCGTACAGGCCGAAGGGTCGCAGGGTCGCCGTTGCCAGCAGGAAGACGATCGTGAGGCCGGAGAGCAGGATCGAAAGGGCGATCTCGTTGGGCGTGCGCTGTCGCTTCGCGCCTTCCACCAGGGCGATCATTCGGTCGAGGAAGGTCTCGCCCGGGTTGGCGGTGATGCTGATCGTGAGCGTGTCGCTGGTAAGCGTTGTGCCGCCCGTGACGCTGCTTCGGATGTCCGTGCCGGGCTCCTTGAGGACGGGCGCGGACTCGCCGGTGATGACCGCCTCGTTTACGTAGGCCACGCCTTCGATCACGTCGCCGTCGCCGGGGATCGTCTCTCCATCGCGGACGACGACGACGTCGCCTGCACGGAGCGCCGAGGATCCGACGTCTTCGAAGGTTCCGTCTTCGCAACGGCGGTGCGCAGGCGTCTCCGAACGGGTCTTGCGCAGGGTCGCCGCCTGGGCCTTGCCGCGTGCCTCGGCCAGCGCCTCCGCGTAGGTCGCGAAGTAAACGGTAAACCACAGCCAGAGCGCGATCTGAAACTCGAAGGCCGGAGCTCGGCCCACTTCGCGGGCCGCGCCGCTGGTCAGGCCCACCAGATCTGAGACGAAGATCAGGGTCACCAGGGCGGCCGTGACCTCGACCACGAACATGACCGGATTGCGCATCATCTGCCGCGGGTCGAGCTTGCGGACTGCGGGGCCGAGAGCCCCACGGAGCAGCTTCGGGTCGAAGATGCCGCGGTTGCGCGGGCCCGGCGCGTGGCCGGCCTGCGCCTGACGGGCCTCGCGGGCGATTCGGCGACTGCCGCGGGCGGTATCGATCACGGCGAGAGCCATCAGAAGAGCCTCCCGGCATTGTTGATGAGCTGATCGACGATCGGGCCGAGCGCCAGCGCGGGGAAGAAGGTCAGCGCGCCGACGATGACGATCACGCCGATCAGCAGCCCGACCCAGATCGGTCCAGTCGTGGGGAATGTGCCCAGGGACTCCGCGACGCGGCGTTTGGCGGCCATGGAGCCGGCGATGGCCAGGATCGGCACGATCATGGCGTACCGCCCGAGCAGCATCGCGAACGAGCCTGTCAGGTTGTAGAAGAGGGTGTTGCCGGTGAGCCCGGCGAAGGCCGAGCCGTTGTTGCCGGTCTGGCTCGAGTAGGCGTAGAGGATCTCGCTGAAACCGTGGGGGCCGCCGTTCAGCGGCCCGGCTTTGCCGGCCGCGGTGGCCGTGGCGACGGCCGAGAAGAAGAGGATGCTGAAGGCCAGGGAGAGGACGACGAGCATCGCCATCTTCATCTCGTAGGCCTCGATCTTCTTGCCAAGGAATTCCGGCGTGCGGCCGACCATCAATCCGGCGATGAAGACGGCGATGATGGCGAAGACGAGGATGCCGTACAGGCCGGCGCCCACGCCGCCCGGGGTGATCTCGCCGAGCTCCATGTTGAAGAGCGGGACCAGGCCGCCGACCGGCAAGAAGCTGTCGTGCATCGAATCCACGGCCCCGGTGCTCGTCCCGGTGGTCACCGTCGCGAACAGGCCGCTGGTGTCGGGCCCGAAGCGAACCTCCTTACCCTCCATGTTCCCGGCCGACTGGTCGATGTTCTGCGCGACGGCCGCTGGAATGGAGGGGTTGGAGCGCTCCTCGCTCGCCATCGCCACGAAGGAGCCCACTGACAGGACGAAGACCATGACCGCAAGGAGCGCCCAGCCCTGTCGGGCGTTGCCGGCCATCCGCCCAAAGGTGTTCGTCAGGGCGAAGGGGATGATCAGGATNNCCGCCGCCGTTGGTGCCCAGCTCCTTGATGGCCTCCTGGGAGGCGACCGGACCGAGCGGGATCAGCTGCGTGCCGCCGGCCAGCGTGTGGACGGTGATCGAGCTGGCGAAGGTCTGGATCACGCCCTGGGAGACGAGGACCAGCGCGCCGACGAATGCGATCGGCAGCAGGATGTAGAGGGTGCTCCGGGTCAGGTCGACCCAGAAGTTGCCGATCGTCGTCGCCGACCTGCGAACCAGGCCGCGGGTCAGGGCGAGCGCCACGGCGATGCCGGTAGCGGCCGAGACGAAGTTGCGGACGGCGAGCCCGGCCATCTGGGTCAGGTAAGTCATCGTCGACTCGCCGGAGTAGTTCTGCCAGTTCGTGTTCGTATCGAAGCTGACGGAAGTGTTGTAGGCGAGATCCGGCGCGACGGGCCCGACCGTGACGCCGCTCTGGCTCAGAGGCAGCGACGCCTGCAGGCGTTGCTGCAGGTACAGGGCCAGGATGCAGACGAACGAGAAGACGATCACCGAGACCGCGTAGGCGGTCCAGCGCTGCTCGACCTTCTCGTCGACGCGGAGGACCTTGTAGACGCCGCGCTCCACGGGCCGGAGGATCGGCGACAGGAAGACTCGCTCGCCTTCCATGACCTTGCGCATGTAGCCGCCGAGGGGCCGCGCCAGAAGGATGGCGACGGCGAAGAGGCTGAAGGCCTGGAGCAGGCCAAGAGGCGAGGGGATCATCTAGAACTTCTCCGCTCGCAGAAGGGTGAACAGCAGGTAGGCACCGAGGAAGAGGACGATCACGCCGCCCAACAGGTCCTGCGCGTTCATCGGGCCAACCGGTCGCAGAGCCAGATCAGGCCCATGAAGCCCAGCAGCCAGGCTGCCATCAGGGCGATGAGTGCCAGGTCAGAAAGCATCGAGCCCTCCCTGGGTGGCGGAGGCTTCGGCGCCGTCCGCCTCACTGTGGTGGCGTTCCACGATTTCGATGAGCGTTGTCACGGCGAACGGCTTGGGCAGGTAGCCAGCGCAGCCGAATTCACGGAGCTTCGAGGGCGGGACGGCGGTGGCGCTGACCACGAAGACCGGCGGCGCCCCGGCCGCGTCCAGGGCGCCGGAACGCAGGAAACTCCAGCCAGACTCGCCCGGCAGGTTGATGTCCAGGAGCACGATCGTCGGCCGGTAGCCAGCGCGGACGATCCGGGTGGCCTCCTCGGCCGAGGCCGCGACTCGCGCGTCGTGGCCTCGAGCCTTCAGATGCTTCGAGATGATCGTCGCCAGCGGCAGGTCGTCCTCGATCAGGAGGACTCGGGCTCGGACCACTCCGCTACTCATCGATCCTCCGCACTATCAGGTCGCAACCCGCGTCTTCGGGCCAGGGGAGCGGGTCGAGGCGGAGGCCCCTGAGGCGGGCCTCGCCGCGGAAGCGCCGCGCCAGCTGCTCCCCGAATCTCAGGCCGGTGAGGGTGATCCGTGAGGCGGCGCCCGACGCCACGAGCGCGATGGCGGTCTCGACCTCGGCGACCTCCGAGGTCAGCCGACGACGGGTCTCCTCCGGGTCGGGAGTCGCGGTCCTGCGTGCTGCTTCGCGTTCCATGCCCCCAGGATTGCCACGCCCTCCAAGAGGCGGCGGCGGTCCGAGAAGGGTGGATCGCTAAACACGGCCTAAACGAGTGGGGTCCGAGGCGGCCGGCCGGAACTGGACCGCGACTTCCGCACAGTGGGCCAGAGAAGCCGGGGTTCCCGTCCATCGCCTCGCCGGTCGCGGGCGCGGTGGACCGCGCAGAAGGCTACATTCTGGCCATTTGCTAACCCCGATAGCACGTTGCCGAGTCCCCGCGTCCCACTGGCTCGAACCGGACGGTTTGGAGCCCAAACCGGCCGCTGAGGGGCGCGGAGTGGCCGAGATACGATCGCCGGAGGCTTTGAAGCGCGCGAAGCGGCCGCGCATCTCGGCCCCCTGCTACCCCCGTTTGCAAATGGCCAGATCGGCACGGGTGCTGCGGCACGGGTGCTGCGGCGCCACGTGGGGGATCGACATACCGACCGCCGTGGACGCGCCCTCCCGGCCCCCAGCCCCACCGATGCCGCCAATCGGCGGCATCGAGTAGGGTTTCCGGTCATGGAACGCAAGTGGCTCATCCTGACGGCCGTGTCGCTCGGTTCGCTCATGTCGACGCTCGACGGCAGCATCGTCAATATCGCCCTGCCGGCGATCCAGACCGACTTCACGATCGATTTGACAACGGTCGAATGGGTCGTCGTCGCCTACCTGCTGGTCGTCGGCAGCCTGCTGCTGCCCTTCGGCCGGCTCGGCGAGGTCCTGACCTTCAAGCGCGTCTACATGGCCGGCTTCGCGATCTTCACCCTGGCCAGCGTCTGCTGTGGCGCTGCCCCAAACGCCGCGGGGTTGGTAGCCTTCCGTGTCGTCCAGGGCATCGGCGCCGCGATGCTCATGGCCATGGGCCCGGCGATCGTGGCTCATACGTTCCACGACCGCGAGCGTGGACGGGCCCTGGGTCTCAACGGCCTGAGCGTCGCGATAGGCCTCAGCCTCGGACCGGCGCTCGGCGGAATACTCACCCAGGTCGCAACCTGGCGGGCGATCTTCCTCATCAACGCGCCGATCGGATTGCTGGCTATTCTCTGGGCGGCGCGCGTGCTCCCGGCCGAGACCCGAGGCAAGGACGAGTCGTTCGATATCAAGGGGGCCGCGCTTTCAGGCGTCGCCCTGTTCGCTCTCCTGCTGGCACTCAGCGACGGCCAGGAGTGGGGCTGGACCAGTCCGGCGATCGTCGGCCTGTTTGTCACCTTCGTCGTCCTGGGTGGGGCCTTCCTCCTGACGGAGCGCAGCTCGATCCAGCCGATGGTCGATCTCGCCCTCTTCCGAATCCGGCCGTTCTCCGCCGGCCTGGCCAGTGCGGTGGTGGCGTTTGCCGGGCTGTTCACTGCGACCTTCTTGCTGCCCTTCCTGCTGGAGCAGGGACGTGGCTTCTCGCCGATCGAGGCCGGTTTGCTGCTCACGCCCGTGCCGATCACGATGGCCCTGGTCGCACCCCTCAGCGGTGCTGCCTCGGACCGATTTGGCCCGCGCATTCTGGCCAGCGCGGGGATGGCGATCATGGTCCTGGGCTTCCTGAGTCTGACCCAGCTGTCGGTGGACTTCACCCTGCCGGACCTGGTCTGGCGGCTCGTCCTTCTGGGTGTCGGTCAGGGCATGTTCATGAGCCCCAACAGCAGCGCCGTGCTCGGTTCCGTGCCGCGGCCACGAGTCGGGACGGCGTCGGGCACGCTGGCCCAGATGCGTGTCAACGGTCAGGCCGTGGGGATCGCCTTGAGCGGTGCGATCGTTGCGACGCGGCTGCCGGTCCATCTGGCGGAGCTGGGAGGCGGCATTCCCACGGCTGCCGTGCGGAGCGCGGCGCTCGCCGGGGCGATCCACGACGCCTTCGTGGTGGCGGCGCTCGTCTGCTGCGTGGGCATCGTCACCAGCCTGGTTCGCGGGTCGAGCCGGCCGGGCCATGCGAACCCGGTGGTGGCGGCCCGGCAGTAGACTCCCGGGTAGCGATGAGCCTGACGAGACTCCACGGCATCGATCCCGGCCGCATCGGCGTGTTCGCCGGGCCGCTCAACGGCCAGCCGACCGCGATCCAGCGCGAGTTCGTGCGCGAGATGGAGCGACTCGGCTACGGCACGCTCTGGTACGGCGAGGCCCTTGCCCAGGAGGCCTTTGCCCGGGGTGCCATCTACCTGGCCGCGACCGAGCGGCTGGTGATCGCCAGCGGCATAGCCAACATCTGGGCCCGCGACGCGGCGGCGATGGCCAACGGCGGCCGGACCCTCGCCGAAGCCTGGCCGGGCCGGTTCATCCTGGGCATCGGCGTCAGCCATGCCCCACTGGTTCGAATGCGCGGCCACGACTACGGGCGACCGTATTCGGCCATGCGTGAGTACCTCGACGCGATGGACGCGGCGCCCTGGGGCGGGCCCGAGGCCGAGCTGCCGCCGATCGTGCTGGCTGCGCTGGGGCCCAAGATGGTCGGCCTCGCCCGCGAGCGCACGGCAGGGGCATACCCGTATTTCACGACGACGGCCCACATCCGTGAGGTCAGGGGCATTCTCGGGCCCGAACCGTTCCTCGCTGCGGATCTGCCGGTGGTCCTGGCTGACAACCTAGTGGCCGCCCGGGCCATCGGCGATCGTCATCTCTCGTACTACCTGGGGTCGGCCAACTACCGCAACAACCTGCTGCGGATCGGCTGGCCCGAAGCCGACCTGGAGAAGCCCGGCTCGGACGCGCTGTTCGAGGCCATCGTCGCCTGGGGCGATCTCGATCGCATCGGCGAGAAGGTACGCCAGCGCTTCGAGGCGGGGGCGGATCAGGTCGTGTTCAACCTCGTTTCCGCCGACGAGTCAGCTCCGCCGCTGAATGAGCTCAGGAAGCTCACGCCACTGACCCGAGGGCGCCGCTAGCGCCGCCGGGAGGTCGGGCGCGGGACCGGTAATGGTCGACCCCACCGCGCTCTGGCGCGTCTGGCATGTCGCCTGGTCCCGCTGAAGGCTTTGCCGCCGCGGTTGGCAGCGCGACGGCACCGGTCGGTGGTGCCCCCAAAGGGGCTTGAGGGCGCACCCACCAACGGATTGCCGCTGGCTGGCGTTCTACGCCGGAGCGGATCGAACCCACGTGCTCAGCAGTCGACCGGGGCTCAACCTACGTGTGAGCCGATGCTAACCTCTGTCCGAACGACGCCATGTGGGTCGGAGGGCGATCGGGAGGGAGACGTGAGCGACGCAAGAGGCATCTCGGACCAGCCGGTCAGATTGTGGGCGCGCACGTGGCCAGGCCTCCTGAGACGAGCAGGTCTGGCCGCTGCCATCGCTAGCCTGTTCGATCTCGCAATCGCCCACGGCCTCGACTTGTCCGACTGGGCGCTGGCCATCTGGCCGATCGCCTTCCTTGGGATTTGGCTCTTCATGCTGGGGCTGACCACAGAGTGGACCATCGCGGGCCACGAGCTGCGCCGTCGGGGCTGGCTCTCCTGGCCCGGCTGCGAGCCTTCCACGGTCATGGCACTGGGCCCACAGGTTGAGATCGTCCACGAAATCAGGACTGTCTGGCGCATCCAGCCGAATGGACCCGCGATCGGGGTGTGGCCCTGGCAGACCACATCATTGACGGGCGCCATGGGACATGCCGGCGTCCGCATCAAGGACTGGCGCGGCGACTGGGCGCGCCGGCATCGATGGCTCGACACGTTAGGCGTGCTGGTCTACTGCGGCGGCGCCGTCGGGGCATTCGTGACGATCGCACAGGGGCCGGGGTGGCCCTACTGGGTAGCGACGGAGCCGGCATTCATCGGAGCGTTCTGGCTGGGCCTGGCAATCGACTTCCTGCCCTGGCGAATGGGGAAACCTTCGCGGGATCCGCAAGCTCAGGTTGGGCCCGCGCCGGACCTGGCGTTCGGTGGCTTCTGGATCCGCGTGGTGGCCTTCACCATCGACTGGATCTCGCTTGTGATCGTCGAGGTGATCCTGCTCTCATCCCTCGGAGTGATCGGGCAGGCGATCGGCGGGATCATCTCGATCGCCTACTTCATCGGCCTCTGGGGAACCAGGGGTCAGACGGTCGGGATGATGCTGCTAGGTCTGCGTGTTGTTCGTAACGCCGACGGCGGCAAACTCACATGGGGCAACGCGGTCCTGCGCTTCATCGGCCTATTCGTGGCTTTCGCCTGTATCGACATCGGCGTGATCCGGGTCGCGTTCGACGCGCGCAAGCGCGGCTGGCACGACGTGATCGGCGGCACGGTTGTCGTTCAGAAGGTCGGCGATGGAAGCGCGAATGATTACAGGCATCGGCTCAACGTCAGACAGGGCGCAACGGCGGGACTCGTCATGTCGTTCGTTCTTGCCGCGTCCGCCGCCGGCTCATCTACCACACCTGTGCAAACGTTCATCTTGATCCTCGGGGTGATGCTGACGGTAACGGTTGTGACGACTGCCGCGGCGCTGGCGATCAGCCGCTAATCCTGGCGCTCCCGAGGGAATCGAGCCCCTGATCTCAGCGCGGCGCCACGGTGCGTGAGGGCAATTGGCGCACCGACTCGTGGTCGGCGACGCGATAGCCGATGCCGGGCTCCGTCTCGATCAGGCCCTCCAGCGAGGTGGCGGGTGCCGCGGCCGAGAGCTTGCGGCGGAGCCGATTCACGTAGACGTGGAGGTACGCGCTTTCGTCGGCGTAGGCCAGGCCCCAGACCGCGCGCAGCAGCCGAGCCTTGGTCAGGACGCGGCCCTGGCTCGACAGCATGACCTTGAGCAGTTCGTACTCGCGGGGCGTGAGGCTAACCAGCTCGCCTGAGACGTGGACCTCACGTCTGACGGCATCGAGCTCGATCGGGCCGAGCCGCAGGCAACCCTTGGCGTCGGCGTCGGGACCGCCGGCCCGCCGGAGGACGGCCCGGATTCGGGCGTTGAGCTCGTCCGTGGCGAACGGCTTCGTCAGGTAGTCGTCCGCGCCGGCCTCCAGGCCGGCGATCTTGTCGCGCTCGTCGCCACGGGCGGACAGGATGACGATCGGCGTGGTGGCCTCGCGGCGGATTCGCCGGATGACGTCGACGCCATCGAGGTCGGGCAGGCCCAGGTCGAGCAGGACCAGATCGGCGCGGTGAGCGTCCCACTGGCGCATGGCCTCATGGGCGCTCGCCGCCTGGTAGACCTCGTAGCCGCGGCGCTGCAGGTACTCGGCCAGGGCGTGCCGGGCGGGCTCTTCATCTTCGACGATCAGGAGCGTCGGACCGCTCACGGCTCGGCTCCGGTTCCACCCGGCATGGCGGAGATGCCCATCGCCGTCGGCTTCGCGTCTTCGCCCGTGGCCGAGTCCTCCGGGATGGGCGCCGATCGTAGTCGCACATCGACACGCAGGCCGCCGAGCTCGCTGCGGCTCGCCGAGACCTCGCCACCCATCGCCCGCGTGAGGCCCTCGACGACGGTCATTCCGATGCCCATGCCGCGCCGCTTGCCCTCGCCTGGGGGCCCGGCCTGGTAGAACTTCTCGAACAGGTGCGGCAGGGCGGCCTTGGGCACGCCCGGTCCGTCGTCCTCGACGCTGATCTCGACCAGCCCGTCCGGCCGATCTGAGGCGCGCACTCGGATCGTCTCGCCGCCGTGGCGAATGGCGTTCTCGAGCAGGTTGGCCAGAACCTGGCTCAGGTACAACTGATCCGCCAGGACCGGCGGCAGCGAGTCGGGCAGCTCCACCAGCACGTGCTTGGTCGTGGCGGCGCAGGCGCGTCTGGCCACCTGGGGCACCAGATCGTCGAGATCGGTTGGCTCGAGCTCCGGCTTGAGGGCTCCGCCTTCGATCCGACTGAGGTCGAGCAGGTTGCGGATGAGCCGGCCCATTCGCTCGGCCTCGGAATCGATCGCCTGGAAGGCTTCGCGTTGGTCCTGTGCCGTCCAGGCCACCGACTCGTCGAGCATGCTGCCCGCCGCCGCTCGGATCGTGGCCAGCGGGGTGCGCAGGTCATGCGAGACGGAGTCGAGCAGGGCCGTCTTGAGGGCCTCGCTGCGGCGGGCGATCTCGGCGTTGGTCCGCTCCAGGTCCGCGCGGTCGCGGACGATCGCCTGGCCGAGCTGATCTGCCGCTGCCGAAAGGATGCGCGTCTCCGCACGGTCAGGTTCACGCTCCTCGCGTGCCCTCAGCGCCCAAACGGATCCGATCGTCTCGCCCGACGCCTCGACGCGGACGCGGTGGACGGTGGCGCGGTCCGCCTTTCGACGGACCATTGCTGCGGCCACGTGCACACGGACCCAGCGGGCTGGCTCGTCGCCCGGCGAATGCTGCAGCACGACCTGCCAGGCCGGGACGGGGAGTGGCTGGCCGGGAGCCGTGTCGGTGATCGCCCTTTCCTCGGCCGGCGTCGCCCCCAGCCCGAACCAGATGCGGTCCATGGCCGTGGCGGCCGCGAGGCGTTCGAGCACCATCGGCGCCGCTTCCTCGACGGTCCGGGTTTCGGCCAGAGCCCGACTGATGCCGAAGAGGGCCTGGGCCTCGCGCGCCCGCTGGGCCACTTCCTCGGCGTGCTCGGCCTGGAGGGCCACGAGCCGGCCGATGGCGACGGCCACGGCCAGGAGGAGCAGCAGGTTCAGCCATTCCTCGGGGCTGCTGATGGTGAAGGTGTAGAGCGGCTGGACGAATAGGAAGTCGTAGGCGAGGAACGCGGCCACGGACGTGACCACGGCCGGGATGGTGCCGCAACGCATTCCGACGGCGACGACCGCCAGCAGGTAGACCGGGGCGGCGTGGGTGACGCCGAGTGGTGCCAGCAGCGCGATTGCCACGGAGGCCGCGATCAAGGCGCCCAGAATCGTCGCCGCCATCTGCGCCGTACGTGCCACTCCGGGCAGCCGAGTCCGAGCTCGCGTGATTGCCACGATTCGATCGTAGTCCCGCCGAAGGGCCGCGCGCCCCTTTTGAGCCCACCCTGTTGAGCAGTTGTTGAGCGCCACCCGGCGCCGCCCAGCCCGTTTCCTCGTGGCCTGCTGCGTAGCGTATGGGCGTGACATTCGCCGACAGCCTGCTGCATCTGGTTCGGGCTGGGGCCCGGATCGACTCGGGGCGCGATCCGAGGGCCTCCGTGATCGAGCACCGTCTCGACGTGGAGCCACTCCCCAATCGACCGACGGCGGTCGCGCCACTCCGCGAGCAACTGGCCGCGCTGGCTGACGAGGCGTCAGGTTTGGAGGCGGGCAGTGAATCGTTCCTGGAGCCGGGCTTCGCCGATATCGAGGCCGCCGTCGCCCTCGTCGAGGCAGGCCTGGCGACTCGCGTCGTCCTGTCCGGCTTTCGCTCCTGGCCGGGCCTGCTCTGGAAGGCCTACCAGACCGTCGAATCAACCGATATCCTGATCCTGCCCACCGTCGTCCATCCGGGCGGCAGGGTCGACATCGTCATCGAGAGGGAAACCGCCACCGATGGCTGAGCAGCCACAACTGCACGGCCGGAAGTTGGGCGATCGTCGCGTGGTCGTCGATCGGCCGCATGCCCGCTATTTCCGGTACTTGGGCCCTGGCGTCCTGGAAGCGAAGCTCGAGGCGCAGGCTCCGCGGACGGCCCAGCAGCGCCGAATGGCCACCATCCGAGGACTCCTCTTCGGCCGTCCACTGTCGTCGGCCGCAGAGCTGACCGAACGCCTGCCCAAATGGAAGGCTCTGCCGGTCTTCTCGTCGGACGTGATGTCCTCAGTGGCCTACGCGACCGGGGCCATGATGCTCATCCTCGTGGGCGCGGGGCCGGACACGTTCAAGTACGTCCTGGGGTTGTCCGTCATCGTCGTCGCTCTGCTGGTCATCGTGACCTTCAGCTACCGCCAGACGATCCGCGCATATCCCAACGGCGGCGGCAGCTACATCGTGGCCCACGCCAATCTCGGCGTTCTGGCCGGCCTCACCGCCGCCGCATCGCTCTTGACCGACTACGTCCTGACCGTCGCGGTGAGCGTGTCGGCGGGCGTTCAGGCTCTCTACTCGGCCTTTCCGGCGCTTGAGCCGGTGAAGGTTCCGCTCATCGCCCTCTCGATCCTGCTGGTTATGGTCGTGAACCTGCGCGGGTTGCGGGAGAGCGGCACTCTGTTCGCCAGCCCCACCTACATCTTCATCGGCTCGATGCTGCTGCTCATCGCCGTCGGCGTCTTCAGGTCGCTGACCGGCCAGCTTTCCCAGGTCGCCGACGTCGCACCCTTGACCGGCGTCGCTACCGAGAGCATGGGCCTGTTCCTGCTCTGCAAGGCCTTCGCGGACGGCTGCTCGGCTATGACCGGCACCGAGGCCGTGGCCAACGGCGTTCCTGCGTTCAAGCCGGTCGAATGGAAGAACGCTCAGCAGACGATGATCATCATGGCCACCCTGCTCGGGATCATGTTCCTTGGCACGAGCTACCTCGCCGTCAACATCGGGGCCCATCCCGCGGGGTTCCAGGCCACGGGCGAAAGCGTTCTTTCGCAGGTGGGGCGAACGGTTTTCTACGGCCGTGGGCCGATGTACTACATCCTCCAGATCTCCACGATGGGCATCCTGATCCTCGCGGCCCAGACGAGCTTCGCCGACTTCCCGCGCCTCTCCTCCATTCTGGCCCGTGACGGTTACTTCCCGCGCCAGTTCGCTCTGCGAGGCGAGCGGCTCGCCTTCAACTCCGGGATCGTAGCCCTAGCGCTCGTCTCGATCTTCCTGGTCGTCGCCTTCAACGGCTCGCCCGACCGCCTCATCGGCCTGTACGCGATCGGTGTCTTCACCTCGTTCACGCTCTCGCAGTCGGGCATGGTCCGCCACTGGTTCTCCGGGCGCGGGCCGGGCTGGAGGCGAAGCGCCGTCATCAATGGGATCGGCGCGGTCGTGACGGCCGTGGTGGTCGTGGTCATCGCCATCTCGAAGTTCGACCAGGGCGTGTGGGTGATCATCATCGTGGTCCCGATCCTCATCGCCCTGATGCTGTTCATCAAGCACGAGTACGACCTGGAGGGCCGCGGTCTGGATGTCGCGCCGGACGTCGTCTTCGGGCCGCCCCATCGCCGCCAGCGCGTGGTGGTTTCCGCCCAGGCAATGAGTCGGGCCGTGGTCCAAGCGGTCAAGGTCGGCGAGACGATGGGCGAGGAGGTGCAGCTGGTCCACGTAGCGCTGGATCCGTCCGAGGGCGAGCGCTTCCGCGAGCGCGTCGAACGGCAGCTCCCGGGCGTTCGGGTCGTGCTGGTGGAGTCGCCCTATCGGGCGCTCGTCCGGCCATTCGTACGCTACCTGGAGGTCTCGCAGACCGAGGACCCGGACCGCCTCACGATCGTGCTGCTGCCCGAGCACCTGCCCCGCCATTGGTGGGACCGCCTGCTGTACAACCAGAATGTCCACCGCATCCGGGCGGCGCTGGTCGGTCGCAAGGACTTCGTGGTGCTGGACACGCCTTACCGGCGAGGGGCGTAGCGAGGAACCGGCCGAGCGTCGATCGGCGGCGGCCTTCGGACCCGATCAGACCTCGACCAGGCTCCCCGGCGTGGCGACCTCGATCGCCCCGCGGAAGACCTTGCTGGCCCGCCCCACGGCATCCTCGGCCGAGAGGCCCGGGGCCAGATGTGTCAGCACGAGCCGGGCCACGCGGGCATGTTGGGCGGTCCGGCCCGCGTCCTCCGGAGAGAGATGGACCGAGTGGGCTTCGATGAGGTCCGTACCGACCTCGGCCACCAGCACTCTGGCTCCGTTGGCGAGAGCGACGAGGTTGTCGCACGGGCCGGTGTCGCCGCTGTACGCCAGCCGGCGGTCGCCGAGTGTCGCGGTGAGTCCGAAGGTCGGGACCGCATGCTCCACAGCGCGAGCCTGGATGCGGAGGTCGCCGATCTGGGCGATGCCGCGGTCTTTGAGTTCAACCACCTGGAAGAAGTCGCCCATGTGGTGGTCCGCGGCGCTCTTGACGAAATCCTCTACGCGCTTGGCCCAGCCGGCCGGAGCCAGAACGGGGATCTTGCGCATCGGCTTCTCTGCATACGCGAAGGCGTAGTACAGCAGCGGCATGTCGGCGAAGTGATCGGCATGCATGTGGCTGATCCACACGGCGTGCAGATCCTCGAGGTTGACGTGGCGCTGCAGCGCACCGAGGGTGCCGCCTCCGATGTCGACCAGGACGTTGGCGCCGCCGCCCTGCAAGAGGTAGCCGGAGCACGGCTCGTCGGCTTTCGGGTACGGGGCGCTGCCCAGCGTGGTCCACCGCATGGGACCCTCGGTTCTCCTATCCCTGCCCGCCACGTCCCGCTCCCTCCCTGTGACGACCTAGCCCGACGAACTGCCAGGATCGTAGTGCCCGCGACGGCTCTTTGCTCGGCCGCTCCCGCCTGCTCAATTCGCATGATGACGAGCTATTCGCGTGGTGTGGTACTGTTCGCGCGTGAGTGAAGTATCGTCTCGACAGGTCGAGATCGAGGCCATCCTTGACGCCCTGAGCGGAAGGTGGGATCAGCATGGTCCCGAGGTTCCCGACTGGGTGGCGCAGGAGCTCACCTTCGGGCAGATGCGCCTGCTCTTCCTGCTGAGTAAGCACGGCCCTTCGCCGATGAGTCGCGTCGCCGAGTGGCTCGCCGTGGGTCTGCCGGCGGCCAGCGGAGTCGTCGACCGCGTCGAACGCCACGGCCTGGTCGAGCGCCAGCATCGCCTCGACGACCGGCGTGTCGTCGAGTGCCAGCTCACCGCCGCCGGCCGCGAGCTGATCGAGGAGATCGCCGGCATGCAGCGGAGCGTCTTCCGCGAGACGCTCGCCGTTCTTTCGGAAGACGAGCTCGCGACGCTCGCCCGTCTGCTGCGGATCGTCCTCGAGCGCACCAGGCTGAGAGTCGAGTGAACGTCCCGCTCGGGCCGCAAGTCACAACGTTTGAGACCGTCGGCGCAATGGAGCCGCAAAGTCAAGGAGTCGCCAGGTGATCCGTCTGACCCAGCTAGCCGTCGCCAAGCGCAGCGTGACAGTGTTGATCACGCTGGGCCTTCTGCTCGGCGGCCTCTTTTCCTGGTCCCAGCTGAACCAGGAGCTGCTGCCCGACATCCAGTTCCCGTTCGCGGTCGTTATCACGCCGATGCCTGGCGCAAGCGCCCAGGACGTCTCGACGCAGGTCACCCAACCGATCGAACGGTCGATCGGCAGTGTCCCGCGGCTCAAGCACGTCGACTCGAGTTCGGTCAACAGCCTGTCGATCGTCGTCGCCTCGTTCTCCTATGGCACCGACATCAAGGGGACGATCTCGGCCATCGACTCGAACGTGAAGGCCCTGGGGCTCACTTCAGCGTCGACGATCCAATCGTTCGACATCAACGCCTTTCCGTCGCTGATAGTCGCGATCCGGGCTACTGGATCGACCACCCCAGATCAGCTCAACGCTCTGGCGGCCTCGAGCATAGTGCCGTCGCTCCAGAGCATCGACGGTGTCAGCAAGGTCGACCTGACGGGCGCGACGCAGTATCGCCTGACCATCAAGCTCGATCCGGCCAAGCTGGCCGCCAACAGCGTCTCGATCAGCCAGATCCAGGGTGTGCTGGCGGCCAACAACCTGATCCTGCCCGCCGGATCGCTGCCCATCACGACCTCGTCCGGATCGACCATCTCGATCCCGGTCTCGGCCCAGCATCAGCTCCTGCTCGAGAACAAGGACGAGCTGCTGGCGCTGGCCGTGAGCGTGAAGATGCCTGCCGCCGGTTCGACCTCCACCACCCCCACGCCCGTAACCCTGGGTGATCTCGGGGCCGTTTCGCTGGACCCTGTCAACGCCACGGGATACGCGGAGCTGAACAAGGATCCGCAGCATGGCGACGCCGGACCCTCGCTCGTCCTGAGCGTCACGAAGTCCTCGGACGCGAATACGGTCAACGTTGTCCAGGCGGTCCAGAAGAAGCTGGACGAGCTCAACGCGCAGAACAACGGCAGCTTCGAGATCGACACCGTCTCGGACTCCTCGAGCTTCATCATCGAGTCGCGCGACAGCCTCGTCCGGGAGGGCGGCCTCGGCGCCCTGTTCGCGATCATCACGATCTTCGTCTTCCTGCTCAGCCTGCGGTCCACACTCGTGGCCGCTATCAGCATCCCCGTCTCGATCATGACCGCCCTCGTCCTCATGCTCTTCGCGGGCGTCACGATCAACATCATGACCCTGGGCGGGTTGGCGATAGCCGTCGGCCGGGTCGTGGACGACGCCATCGTCGTCCTGGAGAACATCTACCGGCACCGCGGCCGGGGGGATCCGATGCGCGAGGCGTGCATCTCCGGCACGCGTGAAGTCGCCAGCGCGATCACCAGCTCCACGCTGACCACAGTCGCGGTATTCCTGCCGCTCGGCCTGGTCGGCGGAATCGTCAGCCAGTTCTTCCTCCCCTTCGCCCTGACCGTGACCTTCGCCCTGCTGGCATCGCTCGTTTGCGCCCTGACGGTCGTGCCGGTCATGGCCAGCCTCTTCATCGACCGCATCAAGCTCAATCCCGACGAGGGAGTCGAGCACCACGACACGATCGTCCAGAAGATCTACACCCCGCTCCTGAAGGCAGCCCTCCACAACCGCCGCAGCCGCTGGAGTGTCATCGGGATCGCCACCCTCCTGGTCTTCGGCGCCGGCCTGCTCGTCCCTCACATTCCCACCCAGTTCCTCAACGCCGGGTCGCAGAAGCAGCTTTCCGTGACCGTGGCGCCGCCGTCGGGCACCCCATCGTCGGTCGTGCTCGATCAGGCGCGGGTCGTCCAGACCAAGCTCAAGGCCTACTCCGAGGTCAAGCTCATCGAGACCACGGTTCCGAGCGAAGCCGATACGGGCCTGTCGGCTCTCGCGGCGGCCTTCACCGGCGGAGCGTCCAACGCCGCAACTATCGTCGTCGGTCTGGACAACAGCACCAACCTGGACAGCGAGCAGAAGAAGCTGTCCGACGACCTGGCCCAACTCCAGCTCGACGGCTGGCAGATCCAGGTCGCTCAGCAGAGCATGACCGGCAGCAGCTCGATCAGCGTCGTCGTCAGCGGAGCGAAACCCAGTGACGTCGCAGCTGCCACGACGGCGGTGCTGGCCGAGCTCGCCGATCGCAAGGCTCACCCCGACCTCCTCAACGTCAAGAGCGACCTCGCGACCACGACAGCTCAATACGAAATCGACGTAGATCCGAACAAGGCCATCATGGACGGGACGACCACCGTAGGCGTCCAGGCTGAGGTTCACAACGCCCTGGTTGGAACCAAGGCCGGCACCGTCAGTCTCGGCGGATCCCCGACCGACGTCTACCTCCAGGTTGACGCCAAGCTCAGCTCGCTCGAGACCCTGGCTCAGCTGCCGGTGGGTGTGGCCAAGATGCCACTCGGTCAGATCGCCACGGTCAAGTCGGTCGACACCCAGGCTCGCATCAGCCGCGTGGATCAGTCTCCCGCCTCGACGATCTCCGCTGACACCACCAGCAAGGACACCGGTGGCGTCTCCACGGAGATCCAGAAGGCGATCGACAAGCTGCAGGCCGACGGCAAGCTCAGCGACGTGACCGTCACTCTCTCCGGTGTGACGCAGGAGATGAACGATGCCTTCGGCGGCCTGTTCTTTTCCATGGCCGTGGCGATCTTGCTCGTCTACATCGTCATGGTCCTGGTCTTCAACTCGCTGATCGACCCGCTGGTCATCATGTTCAGCCTGCCGCTGGCCACGATTGGCGCCTTCCCGGCGCTCTTCATCACCCAGCGCGCCATCGGCATCAGCGCCCTGATCGGCTTCCTGATGCTGATCGGGATCGTGGTCACCAACGCCATCGTCTTGCTTGACCTGGTCGAGCAACACCGGCGCCGCGGCATGCCGATGTACGACGCGCTGATGCAGGGCGGGCGGACGCGAGTCCGGCCGATCCTGATGACGGCCATAGCCACGATGCTGGCCCTGACGCCGCTCGCGCTGGGGCTTTCCGAAGGCGAGATCATCGCCTCGGAGCTGGCTACGGTAGTGATCGGCGGCCTCTTCACCTCGACCTTCCTGACGCTCATCGTCGTGCCGGTCGTGTACTCGCTGGTCGAGGACGCGAAGGTGCGAGCCCGACACTTGGTGGGCGCGGAACAGGAGCACGCGGAGGCGTAGCGGCCCGAGGCGCGAGCCGCGAACTCAGGGATATCGGAAGCCGGGCGAAAGCCCGGCTTCCGCCTATCTTCCGGCAGCCGGCGTCGGGTTGGGCTGCGCCCGGTCCCCGTCCGCCTCCACAGCCCCGTCGGAACGTGGGATCAGCAGGTAGGCCAGGATTGCGGCGGCGACGTTGGCCGCGACGCCGAAGATGATCGCGGCTTCGATCGAGACGGTCACGAGGACGCCCGCCAGCGCGGCTCCGATCGGGTAGCCCGAGAAGTTGAGGTTCATCGAGACGGTGAAGGCGCGGCCCATCCATGCCGGGTCGGTTCGACGCTGGCGGAGCGTGAACATGGCGATGTCGAGAGGTCCGTTGACCAGGCCGGAGATGGCCATGCAGAGCGCGATCGGGAGGAGGCCGGCCGGCCAAAGCAGCAGCGCCGTAGTCCCGATGAAACAGGTCGATGGGAAGAGGATCAGCGCCCTCTCGCGGCCCTCGGTTCGCAGGCGGCCGCAGGCGAAGGCCGAGACGACGCCGAAAGCCCCGCTGAGGCCGAACATGTAGCCGACCATCTCCTGGCCCATGCCCAGCCGGCGCAGGATCAGCAGCGGCACGACGATCTCGATCACTCCGCCGCTGAGGTTCATCGTCGAGAGCGAAATGGCCAGAGCCCGCAGGGTTCGGTTGTTCCAGGTGTACACCAGGCCCTGCCAGGCGTCGCGGAAGAGGTTGCCGGTCGAGGCGACGTCCGTGCGCGGGTCGGGCGCGTCGAGCATGACGATCGCGGCCACGAAGTATGCGGCGGCGATCAGCGCCAGGGCCGCCTCGAAGCCGAGCAGCTGGGCGAAGACCGCACCGAACGGGGCGCCCACGACGGTGGCCAGGACCCAGCCGTTGGAGTCGACGGCGTTGACCCGTTCCCAGAGGTGCTTGGGGACGAGGAGCGGGAAGAGGCTGCGCAGACCGCTGCTGCTCAGCGGACCGGTGATCGAAGCGACGGCAGTGATGACGATGAGCAGCCAGGCCGGCAGCTCCCCGGCGAGCGAGAGTCCGGCCACCAAGAGCAAGGCGGTCGTAGCCACGATGTAGTCGAGGATGATCAGGCGGACGCGGCCGTGGCGGTCGAGCAGGGCTCCGGCAATCGGGCTGACGAGCATCCCCGGCGCGATGCTGGCGAAGGCGACGGCGCCGGCCAGTTGCGGCGAGTTGTAGCGCTGCAGCGCGAACAGGATCACCACGATGCTGACCATCGACTGGGCGATCCTGGAAATCTGCATGCCGAGCAAGACCCGGCCGAGTGACGGTACGGCCAGGAGTGCCCGATAGGACGGTGCTGGAGTGACGGGTTCTGCCAAGCGGCTCCGCCGAGGCTGCGGCGCTAAGACGCGGAGCGTGCCACAGATTGGCGAGAGGCGCTCTGTCGAGCGGCGCGGCGCAGGGGCGAGAGGCGCGGCGGCTAGCTGATCATCTGCGGCTGCTTGAGCCAGAGCCACTCGCGCAGGACGAGGCGGGAGGCGTGAATGGCCGCCGCTTCGTCACGGCCGACGTAGCGGTAGTGCCAGGGTTCGAAGCCGTAGCAGGTCTTCTTGGTCTTGCCGGCCGGATAGCTCATCACGAACCCGTACTCCCAGGCGTGAGCGGCCATCCACTTGCCGGCTTTGGTGTCCCTCGCCCAGCTGTAGTACGCCCACGGCAGGGGGCCGCCCCTGGATTTGAAGTCGATCGCCAGCCCGAGCTGGTGCTCCGAGTGGCCCGGTCGCGCCGAACTCAGGAGGGCATAGTTGAAGCCAAGCGTTCGGACCCATTTCCAGAAGGTTGCGGACTGGGTCCTGTAGGTGCGATAGGCCGAGATGACCGCCAGCGGGGCACCCGCGGCGGCGGCGGACCCGGCCATCGCGGCCAGGTCCGGAACCGCCACGGCGCGGACCAGATAGCCGCCGTTGAGCCCGGCCGCCTTGGTGCTCACGAGGTCCGCAGGCACGTAGCTGCTCGGCAGGGCGTATCTCGTGTCGAGGAGCGTCAGGGCCCAGTCGTCGTACCCGGCGAGAGGCGTCGTCTCGTCGGCGTAGCTGCAGGCCGGCAGCGCCCTTGCCGCCGTAGGAACCGGCGCAGCCAGCGTGGGCACGGCGAGCGGGTTCGGCAGGCTCGAGGTCGATGTGCTGGCGATGGCCGCAGGAAAGCAGATCAGGACGGCCAGGGTGAGCGACAGCGCGACTTGCCACATGGATCTTGCCTCAATCGCCGCGATCTCCGGCGTGGCCGACCGGTTCGGTGGCGGGGCTCAGCTTATCAGGCGGGCAGGATACGTCGGGTCGCGCGCTTGACGCCACGGCTCGATGGCCGGCGGGCGCGATGCCAGGCGAGGTACTCGAGAAGCTCGTCTCGCTCGTCGTCCGTGAGACCGGCGAAGAGCGCCGCACTGACCGTGCCGGTGGTGTTCGCATTGGACTCGCCGGGCACGCGATAGCCGCTGAGGCGCATGAGCTCCGCGTAAGGCACCGTAAGGGCCTCGCTCAACTGGTGGAGGACATGCGGCGAGGGGCTCTTGACGACGTCGTTCTCGAGCTTGCTCAGGTAGGCCGGTGAGATACCGGCCGCTCGAGACGCGTCGACGGCCGACAGCTCACGCACCTGGCGCGCCTGTCTGAGCATGGTCCCGAACGATCTCGCCATACCAATTCACAGTAGCTCAATGCAACTACAGTGGACATTACCACCTTCTCGTGGTTCATTGCAAGTACAGCGGTGGCCGGAGCGTCTCCCGGCGGTGGACCTGGTGGCGCGCCTCCTCGAATGCCTCGCCGTCGGAGGCTCGAAGTGGGCCGCAAGGGAAGCAACCGGCTAGCGATTGGATCGATCGTTGCGACAGGCGTTCAGGCAGCGGCGACCGGCAGGGGTCGACCCAACAGGTAGCCCTGGCCCAGTTGGATGTCGAGGGCACGCAAGACGGCGAGCTCGTGGTCGGTCTCGATCCCCTCGGCGATCAGCCGGCAGCCGGTCGCGCGAGCGAAGTGACGCAGGCCGACGATCATCGCCTGGCGTGCCTCATCGGACTCGATGCCGGCCACGAGCCACCGATCGAGCTTCACGAACGCCGGTTGCAGCTCGAGGATGTGGCGAAGGCTGGAGAACCCGGCACCCGCGTCATCCACGGCCAGATCCACCTTGGGTCCCAGCGCGTCCATCGCCGCGCGGAACGCCGGGTAGTCGGCGATGGCCGTGTGTTCGGTCACCTCGAGCACGAGGCGCCGGCGACTTCTAGCGAGGAGGGTCCGCAGCGGCTCTCCCGCGAGGATGAACTCGGGCGAGGCGTTCAGGTTGAGCCATGCAGAGCGTGGCAAGGCCTCCGCGGCCGCGAGGGCAGCCTCGAGCGTGGCAATCTCCAGCTCGGCCCCGAGGCCGACCGCGGCCGCCTCGGCGAACACGATCTCGGGGTTGGAACCGTCCGTGAAGCGCGTGAGCGCCTCGTAGCCGACGATCCCCTCGCGCCCGAGCTCGACGATCGGCTGGAAGACCGGCCCGAAGGCTCGGTGACCGATGATGCCCGCGATGTGGTCGCGACCACGTCCCACCTCGGTCCGCTCGGCCACGTCGCGGCCGATGAGTGCCCCGACCAGGTCCGCGGCTTCGACGAGGGCCGACAGCGCCTCGGTGACGGCGACCTCCTCGACGGATCCCCTGGCGCAGATGAGTAGCAGCCCGATGAGCCGCTGCTCGTGTCGCACGGGCGCATACGCAGCCACGTGGACGCCGAGGCCGTTCAGGAGCTGGTTGTACGGGTGCCAGGGCCGGTTCACCCACGGCTCGATCCAGGGGCCTTCGGCGGCCCGCTCGCGGAGGTGCCGACTGCGCTGGAACGGGAGCCGTCGCAGCGGCGGGTCGGACTGGCCCGTGACGACGAAGCCGATCGGCCACGCGCGTCCGTCGAGCCCGAAGAGGAGGAGAGCTGCGGCCACGACATCGGTAAGGCTGCCGACCCGGCGGCAGATCGCCTGCGCGGTGGCCTCCGGCGTGTCGCCTGGTCGAAGGTCTCGGATCGTCTCCGAGATGAGCACGCGCTGCTGCGCGAGTTGTGCCGAGCGCTGCACAAGCGCTAGCTGGTGCGTCAGATCACGCTTCACGGCCACGTAGCTCGTGACTTCGCCCGAGGCGTCGCGAATTGGCGAGATGACGGCCTCCTCGGTGAAAAGTGAACCGTCCTTGCGCCGGTTGACGAGGTTGCCCACCCACGGCATGCCGCGCATGAGCGCGTCCCACATCGCCTTGTAGAACGAGTGCGGCTGGACGCCGCTCTTCAGGAGGCTTGGATTCTGGCCGATGACCTCGTCGCGGCCATAGCCGGTCGCTCGTCCGAACGCGGGATTGACGTAGGTGATCCGGGCGTCGCGGTCGGTGATCACGACCGACTCGGCCACCTGCTCGATGGCAGCCGTGAGCCCATCGCGCTCTACCTCGGCATTCGAGTGTTGAGTGACGTCGAAGCCGACGCCACCCAGTCCCAAGCGCGGGCCGCCGGTCGGCAGGGGGAACTTCATGACGAGGAACGTGTGCGGCCCATCCTCGAGCGGCATCAGCTGCGAGAAGACCTGCAGCCCACCCCCACGGAGGGTCGACTCGTCGTTCGCGCGGACCAGCACGGCGACCTCGGGAGGCCAGATGTCGGCATCGACCTTGCCATACCAATCGGACCCCATCCGCTTGCCCACGGCGGCGAGCAGGTATGGGTTGGCGTAGATATAGCGGCCGTCGGGATCCTTCACGAAAGCGGCCACAGGGGCCGCTTCCATCAGGTCGCGGAAGCGCGCCGCGCTCGGCCCGGAGACGGTCGCAGCCGCACCCTCATGGGGCAACGCCGGGTCCTGCGCCAGGCTTGGCGGCCCGAGCCTGGATATCCGGTCGCGCGGCGCATGCGGCGCGTGACGCCGAACCGCCTTGGGTTCCGAAGCTCTCATCAATCAGATCCCGCGTGCGCGTCGTTCCGGGAGTTCCGAACTCACCGGCCGGTCGACGTGGCCCCCCACCATATTAGGTCAACTGAGAGTTGATCAACCCATCACATTCCGTATCATGCGAGGTCCGTGGCTTTTCCGAGCACTACGCAGACACGCTTGGCGCGGAGTTGTGCAGCCGGCCCAAGCCGGGGCACCCTCAGCTCGTCCTCCCCGAACCGATGTCCGCGAGATCGTGGATCGCCACAAGAGTTCATCTCAGCTGCCGACGTGGGCGCCTCGGCTCGATCGCCGGCGGGCGCGATACCAGGCGAGGTACTCGAGAAGCTCGTCTCGCTCGTCGTCCGTGAGACCGGCGAAGAGCGCCGCACCGATAACGTCCGAATCGGCGGGTTTCCGATCGGGGTCGCCGGGCACGCGATAGCCGCACAGGCGCATGAGCTCGGCGTACGGCACCGCCAGGGCCTCGCTCAGCTGGTGGAGGACATGGGGCGAGGGGCGCTTGACGGCGTCGTTCTCGAGCTTGCCCAGGTAGGCCGGTGAGATGCCGGCCGCTCGGGACGCCTCGACGGCCGACAGCCCGCGCACTGCGCGCGCCTGCTTGAGCACTGCTCCGAATGATGGTGCCATCATGCACCTATCCTTTAGTTGATACGAAGAACTACAGTTGACGATACCACCGTCTCGTGGTTCAATGCAAGTGCAGCAGTGGCCGGAGCGTCTCCCGGCGGTGGACTCGGTGTCCCGCTTCCCCGGATGCGTAGAGCGCACGGAGTCGGTTCTCCGGGCGAGTGTTCGCCCAGCGGGCGTTGGACATGTCGATCGAGGATTGACAAGAGCCTTCGAGGAGATGGCAAGATGAAGACACGGGTTCACGGTGCCAAGCTGCTACTTTCGGCTGGCACCGCGGTCACTCTCGCGATTGGCATGCTCGCCACCGGATCGACGGTATATGCCGCAAGTCCAACGCCGGTCCCCCTCGGAACGGCCGACAGCTTCGCCGTCCTTGCCGGCACCGGCATCACCAATACCGGTGCGACGACAATCACTGGCGATGTCGGGTCGTTTTCAAACCCTGCGGAGACCGGATTCGAGACGGTCGTGCTGACTGGGACGAACCACGCTGGCGACGCGGTCACGCAAGGTGCCAAGAGCGACCTGGGCACCGCGTACGACGACGCCGCAGGACGAACACCGGCTACCGTCCTGCCCGCTGCCCTCGACGGGTTGATCCTGGTCCCCGGCGTCTACAAGCCGGACGGCGCCATTCTCAATCTCACAGGCACCCTGACGCTCGATGGCCAGAATGACCCGAGTTCCGTGTGGATCTTCCAAACCACTTCGTCTCTCATCACGGCATCGGGCAGTTCGGTGAAGCTCATTCGCGGCGCGAGCTCGTGCAACGTCTTCTGGCAGGTCCTCAGCTCGGCGACTATCGGATCGGGCTCCACCTTCATGGGGACGATCATGGCCCTGACATCCATCACGATGGCCCACGGGGCGACGGTCCACGGTCAAGCGCTGGCCCGAAACGGCCTAGTGTCCTTGATCAGTAACACAGTCACAACTACGTGCTTGACTTCGCCGATCGATACGGCCAGCCCGTCGGCTAGCGCCTCCACGAGCGCCAGCGCCTCCCCGAGCGCCAGCGCCTCCCCGAGCGCCAGCGCCTCCACAAGCGCCAGCCCATCGGCCGGCGCCTCCCCGAGCGCCAGCGCCTCCACAAGCGCCAGCGCCTCCACAAGCGCCAGCCCATCGGCCGGCGCCTCCCCGAGCGCCAGCCCCTCCACGACGACTAGCTCGTCGCCCACGCCGATCTCGACCACGACGCCGCCTCCGACCAGCATTGCGGATGTCCCCTCGAGCAACAACTCGACTCCGCTGTTCGCACTGCTGATCTGTCTCGCCTTCGGCGGGCTGGGTATGGTGGCAGTCGAGGCGCAGCGCCGGCGCGTCCGCAGCTAGGACAACCCGAGGTCGCATCGAGCGACCCCTAACGAGTTGACATGACCGACGGGCCTTCTCCAAGGCCCGTCGGTCCTTTTCTTGTGAGTCCGGGCCCGCGTACGGCACCGTAAGGGCCTCGCTCAACTCGTGGAGGACATGCGGCGAGGGGCTCTTGACGACGTCGTTCTCGAGCTTGAGCGCCGCTCAGGATGATGCTCCCATCCTGCTCCTGTCCTACAGTTGATATGCAGAACTACAGTTGACAATACGACCGTCTCGTGGTTCAATTCAACCACAGCAGTGGCCGGAGCGTATCCCGGCGGTGGACTCGGTGCCCCGCTTCCCCGGATGCCGAAAACGCACGGAGGAAGTCATGGGAATCGATCAAGTCGACCGGACGGTCGTCACCCAAGGACCCACGGTGGACGCGGGTCAGGAAACGGTGCGGACCGAGAGTCATCACACGACCAGGACCGGCCCCGAGGGGCCCGAGATGACACGGCGAATCGTCGTCTTCGTGTTTGGGCTGATCCAGATCTTCATCGGAGCGCGCCTCGTCCTTCTCCTGCTCGACGCCAGGACAACAAACGGCCTCGTGTCGGGAATCCTCGACCTCAGCCAGCTGTTCGTCGCGCCTTTCGACGGGATCCTGCGGACGAACTCCCTCCATACCGCGGGTTCGGTTCTCGATGTCGCCGCCGTCCTGGCCCTCGTCGGCTGGACGGTCGTCGAATTGATCGTGATCTGGGTCCTGGCGATCTTCCGGCGCGAGCCGGCCTGACCCCAAAAGTGCGACCGCCCAGCGGTCCCCAGGCGGGCAGGGCCTGGTCCGCAGACAGCGTCGGCCCGAACGTGGTCGCGCGACACGGAAGGAAAGAGTTCAATGGGCTGGATTGCGTGGATCATCGTCGGCGCCATCGCCGGCTTCCTGGCCAGCGAGATCATGAATTCTCGCGAAGGTCTGCTGCTGATGATCGTCCTCGGCATCGTCGGCGGCCTCATCGGCGGGTACCTCGCAACGTACGTGTTCAAGGTCGGCGTGGTCAACGGCGTCAACGTCGAGAGCATCGCGATCGCCACGGTTGGCGCGATCCTGGTCATCTTCGTGGTTGGTTCGTCTCGTCGTCGCCATTCCTGGAGATGATCCCGGAGCCCGGCAGAGCCTCAAGGTCGAATAACCACGGACAGGACCGACTCCGCGTGCGGGCCGGTCCTGTCTGCCTGTTCGTAACAGCCCAGCGCGGAAAGAGAGCGAGACATGACGATCGAGGAGTTTGAAGAGCCCTTACCCGGTAACCACGTGGCGAGCGTCGTCCGGCGCGTGTCGGGATCTATCAAGGTCGCCCGTAACGGCGCCACGAGCCTCATCGGGCGTGTTCCCAGGACCATGAACGCTACGCGGGCCGGTGCGCCTGCTACGACGAGCGCCCTGCAGACACTGCCCGACTCGACGCTTCGCTGGCTCTCGGCCACCTCCGTCGGCCTGGGCGCCGGACTCTACCTCGCCGGCAAGCGGCGGCTCGTCATCGCGGCAGGCGTCGCGCCGGCGCTGGTTATGGGCGTTGCCATCGCCCTGCGCCCGATCAAGCCGGTCGTCCCGACGGAGGCGAATTCGTAGCCACGGTCACGCTGCGTGGTAGGGACGCCCGCGAGGGCACCGGCAGTTCGGCCGTCGCGATCACGATCAGGGCCTTGCGCCGTCGTGCGCCACCACGCGAACGATCCCACGGTAAGCAGTCCCGGGAGCCGTCTGCGCACGATCGAACCTTCACGCTCGAACGCGACCGACAGTTGTGCGTGGCCCGCTGCGGTGATGGACGCTGCGACTCTTGAGACGCCGGGCAAGCGAGAAGTCAACCGGACCCGGGCGCCTGAGTCAATAGCCCGCGACACACAGCTGTCACACGCGGGCAGTATGGTGGCCCCGATGCAGCTCATCGACGGGCGGCCCGTCTTTGCCGCCACGGACCTTGTCGGGTTCCTCGCCTGCGAGCATCTCGTCGGGCTGGAGTTGGCCGCCCTGGCCGGCCTGGTGGAGCGTCCGGAACGAATGGATCCGGAGATAGACCTGATCGCGAAGCGCGGCGACGAGCACGAGCGGCGCTATCTCGAGGGGCTGGAGGAGGGCGGCCGGCGGGTGACGCGGATCGCGGAGGACGCCACCTTGCCGGATCGTCGGGGGCGGTTGGTGGCCGCGGCCGATGCCACGCGGCAGGCGATCGAGCGTGGCGACGAGGTCGTGTACCAGGCCACTTTCTTCGATGGCCGGTGGCTCGGGCTGGCGGACTTCCTGATCCGGGTGGAGCGCCCGAGCGACCTCGGGGCCTGGAGCTACGAAGTGGTGGACACGAAGCTGGCCCGCCACGTCAAGGCTTCGGCGCTGCTGCAGATCTGCTCGTACGTGGAGCAGCTGACGCGCGTTCAGGGGGTCGAGCCTGAGCAGATGCACGTCGCCCTGGGCGGGAGCGCGCGAACGGTCGAGGCGCATCGCGTGGCCGACTACATGGCCTACTACCGAATGGTCGAGGCGGCCTTCGAAGCCAGGGTCGCGGCCGCCGGTTTGGCTGGCGGTGGGTCGAACAGGGTCGGGCCGAACAGTGGCGGTGTGCCGGCCGAGGGCGGGTCTCTCGGAGTCGCGTATCCGCCGATCGGGACCTACCCCGAACCGGTCGAGCACTGCGATGTCTGCCGCTGGAGCCAGCTCTGCGCCGCGCGCCGCCGGGCCGACGACGACCTCTCGCTCGTGGCCGGCGCGCCGACTCGGATGCGTAAGGCCCTTAAGGGTAGGGGAGTGCCGACGCGTCGAGGTCTGGCCGGCCTGGAGATGCCGCTCGCGGAGCCGTTGGACGACGTCGGCCCCGGGGCTCTGCAGACCTGCCGCGACCAGGCCCGAATCCAGGTTCGCGGCCAGGACGAGGGCGCAATTCTGTACGAGCTGCTGCCGCCGAGCCGGCTGCGCGACGGCAACCTGGAGCCCAACCGCGGCCTGACGAGCCTTCCTCCGCCACGGCCCGGAGACCTCTTCTTCGACATCGAAGGCGACCCGTTCGCTCTGGACGACGGGGTGGACTACCTGTTCGGGATCCTGGAGCCCGGCATCGTCGGGCCTGACGGCGAGCCGATCTTCCACGCCTTCTGGGCGGTCGACGAGGACGGGCAGGTGACCCACGAGTCCGAGAAGCGGGCCTTCGAGCAGACGATCGACCTATTGATGGACCGGCTCGCAAGGGACCCCGAGATCCACGTCTACCACTACGCCGCGTACGAGCCGACGGCGGCCGGTCGATTGATGGGCCGCCACGCCACAGGCGAGCTGGAGGTGGACCGACTGCTGCGCGGCAAGGTCTTCGTCGACCTGTTTCGGGCGGTTCGGCAGGGTTTGCGCGCCTCGGTGGAGAGCTACTCGATCAAGAAGCTCGAGCCGCTGTACGGGCTGGCCCGCGAGGAGAGCCTGCGCGACGCGGGGTCGAGCATCGTCGCCTTCGAGGCATGGCTGGCCGAGGCGGAGACCGGGACAGCCCAGGCGCGATCGCCGGGCACGAACATGACGCTGCGCAGCATCGAGGCCTACAACCGCGACGACTGCGTCTCGAACTGGCGCCTGCGCGACTGGCTGGAGGAGCGGCGCCTGGAGCTGGCGAGCCGGATCGGAGAGCCGCTGCCGCGACCCGGGCCGGCCGAGCCGGAGGCGGCCGAGGCGCTGTCCGAGCACCTCGCCCACGTCGCGCAAGTGAGCGAGCGCCTGTGCGAGGGCGTCCCCGACGAGACGGCCGATCGGACGCCGGCGCATCAGGCGGCCTGGCTCCTGGCCCAGCTTCTGAGCTGGCATCGCCGCGAGGAAAAGGCCTTCTGGTGGCGCTTCTTCTACCTGATGAACGATCTCACGGACGAGGAGCGGATGGCCGAACGCGAACCGATCGGCGGGCTCGAGCTGGTCGAATGCCTGGGGCACGTGGCTCGCTCCACGGTGTACCGCTATCGCTTCCCCGAGCAGGAGCACGCGATCGAGGTGGGGACCGAGGTGTGCGACCCGGCCACGGGACGATCGCCGGGGAGCGTGGTGGCGCTGGACGAAGTGGCGGGCACTCTGGACCTGCGCCGGGGGCCCGCGACGGACGGCGCGCATCCCACGTCGCTCGTTCCGAGCGGGCACGTGGGAACGACGCCACTCCGCGATAGCCTGTTGCGGGTGGGGGAGTGGGTCGCGGAGCACGGGATCGACGGGCCGGGCGAATTCCGGGCCGCTCGTGAGCTGCTGCTTCGGCGGGCACCAGGTGGTGGGATCGGACCCATGACTCGGCCGGACGAAGAGGCGCTCGATACGGCCCTCCGGATCGCGCCATCGCTGGCGGGAAACTGCCTGGCCGTGCAGGGTCCGCCAGGTTCGGGCAAGACCTACCTGGGCGCGGCCGCGATCGTGGAGCTGGTTCGGTTCGGGCGCGTGGTCGGCGTGACAGCCAACAGCCACAAGGTGATCGGCCACCTGCTGGACGAGGTGGCGGAGCGAGCGGCCGAGCGTGGCGTGGAGGTGCGCATCGGCCAGAAGACCGACAGCACCGGCGACTGCACCTCGAACTCCGCGGTCCCCTTCGGGAGCAACGGCGCGCTGCTCGGGGCGATAGAGGCCGGCGAGCTCGACGTCGTCGGCGGCACGGCGTGGGTCTGGTCGCGGCCCGAGTTCGCCGGGCGGCTGGACGCGCTCGTCGTGGACGAGGCCGGCCAGCTGTCGCTCGCCAACGCGGTGGCGGTTTCGCCGGCGGCGCGAAACCTGATCCTGCTCGGCGACCCGCAGCAGCTCGACCAGCCGCTCCAGGGCACGCACCCGCCCGGCGCCGAAGCCTCCGCACTCGGCCACGTGCTGGGCAAGGATTCGACGATGCCGGCCGACCGCGGCCTCTTCCTCGAGCGAACCCGCCGGCTCCATCCGGACCTGTGCCGGTTCACCTCGGAGGCCTTCTACGAAGGGCGACTGGAGTCGGCCGCGGGCCTGGAGATCCAGGACTTGGAGGCGCCCGGTGGGCTCTCGGGGACAGGGGTTCGATTCGTGCCCGCGACCCACGTGGGCAACAGCAGCGAGTCACCGGAGGAAGCGGAGCTGGTTGCCGGACTGGTTCGGGACCTGGTCGAAGGCGGGGCGACCTGGACGGACAAGGAGGGCGTCCGGCGTCGGCTGAACTGGGACGACGTGCTGGTCGTCGCCCCCTACAACGCCCAGGTCGCGGAGATCGAGCGGCGGCTGCCGGCCGCGCGCGTCGGCACGGTCGACAAGTTCCAGGGCCAGGAAGCGCCGGTCTCGATCTACTCGATGACCACTTCCGCCCCGGAAGAGGCGCCCCGAGGCATGGAGTTCCTCTACAGCCTGAACCGCCTCAACGTAGCCACGTCGCGGGCCCGCTGCCTGGCGGCCGTAATTGCCAGCCCGGCCCTGGTCCGCGTCCGCGCCGGCACGCCTCGCCAGATGCGGCTGGCCAACGCGCTGTGCCGCTTCCTGGAGCTGGGGGCGTCAACAAGAGAGAATCGCTGACGATCGACCCCGGGCGAGGCATCCTGGGGCTCCGGCGCCGGAAGCCGGCTCAGGTCGCGGCCATTCCGAGGCGCGCGGGCTTACTCTATCTCCAGAACCGGCATTCCCTGGAGTCGACCCGCCGGCGGAGAGGAGCCCAACAGTGCAGTACCGCAGGCTCGGCAAGACCGGTCGAGAGGTGAGCGCGATCGGCTTCGGCGCGTGGGCGATCGGCGCCGACTGGGGGAAGGTGGACGACGCGGAGAGCCTCCGGGCGCTCCACGCGGCCGCCGACGCGGGGATCACTCTAATCGATACGGCCGACGTCTACGGCGACGGGCGAAGCGAGAGGGTGATCGGCCGTTTCCTGCGAGAGCGGAGCGGCGAGAAGTTCTTCGTCGCCACCAAGATGGGCCGGCGCGTCCCGGTCGAGATGAAGAACTACACGCCCGAGGCGTTCAAGGACTGGACGGACCGGAGCCGCGAGAACCTGGGCATGGATCGCCTGGATCTCGTCCAGCTCCATTGCCTGCACCCGAGCATCTACTACAGCCCGGAGCACTTCGCCGCTCTGGATGACCTGGTTGCCGCCGGGGCGATCGCCAACTACGGCGTGAGTGTCGAGCGCGTCGAGGAAGGGCTCAAGGCGATCGAGTACCCGGGCGTCGCATCGGTCCAGATCATCTTCAACATGCTCCGCCAGCGGCCCGCGGATCGCTTCCTGGCCGAAGCGAAGCGTCGCGACGTGGGTGTCCTGGCCCGAGTACCCCTCGCGTCCGGCCTGCTTACCGGCAAGATGAGCAAGAAGACCGCTTTCGACGCATCGGACCACCGGTCCTTCAATCGTCACGGTGAGGCCTTCGACGTGGGCGAGACCTTCGCGGGCGTGGACTACGACGCGGGTCTGGCGTTCGTCGATGAGCTGCGAAGTCTCGTGCCGGCCGGCGCCACGATGGCGCAAACGGCGCTGCGCTGGATCCTCGCGTTCGACGGCGTCACGGCGGCCATCCCCGGCGCCAAGTCGCCCGAGCAAGCGAAGGCGAATGCGGAGGCAGCCGACCTGGCGGCGATTCCGCCCGCCACACTGGAGCGGATCCGGGTCATGTACGAAGAGCGCGTCAAGCCTCTGGTCCACCAGCGCTGGTAGGTTCGGCGGGCAGGCGGCGCGAGCTCGACTTAGCGGAGGCGTTCCAGCACGATCACCGGAATGCGGCGCGCAGTCCGCTTCTGGTACTCGACGAAGGTGGGATGCTGGACCGCGTGCTGGGCGTAGAGGCGATCGCGCTCGTTGCCCTCCGCCACCGTGGCTCGAGCCTGGAATGTCTCCCCGCCGACTTCGACTCTCACGATGGGGTTCGCCATCAGGTTCAGATACCAGGCCGGGTGAACCGGCGCGCCGGCCTTCGAGCCGACGATCACGAGGCGGTCCCCGTCACGGGAGTAGACGAGCGGCGCCAGGTGCGGCTCGTCTGTCTTCGCGCCGGTGGTGGTGAGAAGCAGCACGGGGCGACCGGCGAAGGGTCCGGCGCTTATCCGGCCTCCGTGGGCCCGGAAATCCTCGACGACTGTTGCGTTCAAATTGGCGAAGCGGGGGTCCGGGCCGGTCATGGAACCTCTGGTCGTTCAGCGGCGCGGCAGGCGGCCGTAGAGCTCGCGGTAGGTGGCGGAGATGCCGGCGTAGAGCTGGACGTTCGCTTGGTCGGGCTCCATCAGGCGCGTGTCGGCAGGTAGCGGCGGAACTCCCCGCGTGGTGGAAGGAATGACGCCGCCGGCAACGGCGCCGAGCAGCGCCGCGCCCCGGGCCGATCCGTGTTCCGTGGCCCCGAGCGCGACCGGCAGGTCCAACACATCGGCGATGATCTGCTGCCACAGGCGATTGACGCCCCCGCCCGCGACCACACCCGAGGTCGGATTGATGCCGACGCCGCGCATCAGATCGAGCCCCTCGGCGAGGGCGAAAGCCACTCCCTCGAGAACCGCCCGGGTCATCTCCGCGGGGCCGTGGCTGACGCGCAGTCCCACGAGCGCCCCGCGCGCCGACGGGTCGAAGTGCGGCGTCCGCTCGCCCCGCAGGTATGGCAGGAACAGCACGCCGTCGCTGCCGGCCGGGACCCTTGCCGCGGCCGCGAGCAGTTCGCGGCGGCCGTTGGGGTCGTCGGGTCGGAGCAGGCGCACGACCCAGTCGAGCGCCGCCGCGGCCGAGAGGATCGCTGCCATGACACACCACTCGCCTGGCACCACGTGGCACAGGCCGTGCAGGCGACCCTCCGCGTCCACTCGCGGCTCCGCCACCGGCGCCAGCACCTGGCCGCCCGTGCCGAGCGAGATCAGCACCGTGCCGTTCGTGTCGGCTTCGCGCGCCAGACCCAGGCCCAGCGCGGCGGCCGGGGCGTCGGCCCCGCCCATGGCCACAGCGATCCCGGCCGGCAAGCCGAGCACCCGGGCGGCGTCTTCGCGCAGGGCTCCGGCTTTGGATTCCGATTCCATGAGCGGCGGCAGCAGCTTGGCGTCGATCCCGAGCCGTTCGCAGATGTCGCGCGCCCAGGTTCGGGCCTTGAGGTCGAAGAGGAGCGTCGCCGAGGCGTCCGAGACGTCGCTCGCCACCTTGCCGGTGAGCCGCGCTCGCAGCGCGTCCTTCGGCTGAACGATCCAGCGCGTCCGGGCGAAGACCTCGGGCTCGTGGGCGGCGACCCACATTATCTTCGGCGCCGTGAAGCTGACGTTCGATCGGTTGCCGGTCCGGGCGACCAGCTCCTCGCGCGGAATCCGCTTCTCGATCTCGGCGGTCTCGGCTTCCGCCCGACCGTCCGACCACATCAGGGCCGGCCGAACCGGCGCGCCGGCGGCATCGAGGAAGACCGCGCTGTGCATCTGGCCGGTCAGTCCGAGTCCAACCACATCTGCGCCGCGCAGGGCCGGGCGCGACAGCAGCTCCGACATAGCCAGCCGCAGGGCGTCCCACCACCGATCGGGGTTCTGTTCGGCATAGCCGGGCTGGCGCGCCTCTGTCGCGTACGAGGCCATCGTCACGCCCAGGGCGTTGCCCTCCTCGTCCAGGGCGAGAAGCTTCACCCGCGATGATCCAAGGTCGATCCCGATAGAGACGCGCACCCATACCTCCGAACTGGCCCCACGGCCGCCGACTTGTCGGCTGCAAGGTTACCCCCGACGCTCCATCCGGGGCGCGCGCGCAACCGCCAGACCCGGGCTTAGGCGCGTTGGAAGTAGGCGCCCAGCTCCCAGGGTGTGACCTGGCGGCGATAGGCCTCCCATTCGAGCGCCTTGGCCGAGCGGAATAGGGCGAGGAGTTCGCTTCCGAGGGCGGAGATCATGACGTCGTCGTCCTCCAGGGCGGCCAGCGCCTCGCCGAGGGAAGCGGGGAGCGGCCGCGTCAGGCTGTGGCCGCCGCCAAAGCCATGCTCGACTTCCTCCAGCGGCGGCCCGAGCTCGCAGCCCCGATCGATTCCGTCCAGGCCCGCGGCGAGCATCGCCGTGAATGCCAGGTACGGGTTGCAGCTGGGATCGGGGAGACGCAGCTCCAGGCGCGTCTCGAAGATATCGGCCGGCGGATTCTCCTGGCGGACCTGGGCGGGGACGCGAATCAAGGCGGATCGGCTGTGGCGCCCCCAGCTGCCGGCGACCGGGGCCTCGTATCCGGGCACGAGCCGCTTGTACGAGTTGACCAGCGGAGCGACCAGGGCGCACAGCCCCGGAGCGTGCTCCAGCTGACCCGCGGCAAAGGCCCGGGCGACGGCCGAGAGGCCGTAGTCCGCCTCCGGGTCGTCGAAGACGCTGCGGCCGGCGCGGTCTACCAGGACCTGGTGGGTGTGCATCCCGGACCCGGCGGCGCCGGCAAGCGGCTTGGGCATGAAGGTTGCCTGCATCCCGCGTTCGCGAGCCAGCTCCTTGACCGCGAGCTTGAGCGTTGTGACGGTATCGGCGGCGACCAGGGCCGGCAGCATCGGCAGGTCCAGCTCGAACTGTCCGCTCGCGACTTCGTGATGGCTCGACTCGATGCGGATCCCCATCGCCTCCAGGCTGGCGACGATCTCCAGCTCGACCTGGCGCGATCGCCCGCGCGCTCGCTCGAAGTAGCTGCTCGGGTCGTCGGGAAGCGGCTCCACGTCGTCGCCGAGGGGGAATAGGAAGAACTCGATCTCGGGCGCCACGAGGTAGTTGAGCCCGGCCGACTCGGCCTGCTCCAGGAGCGAGCGGAGCACGGCCCGGCCGTCGCCAGGGTACGGCTCGCCGGTAGGCGTGACGACCTCGCAGATCAGCCTGGCGCAGGGCACTCCCGCCGCCGGCCCCAGAATCGAGAAAGTGGACGGGTCGGGGCGCAGGTACATGTCCGACTCGACCTCGCGAGCCAGCCCCTCCACCGCCGATCCGTCGAACCACTCACCCGCAGATAGGACATGGGCCAGGCGTCGGGCCGGGACCGCCACGGTCTTGACCGCGCCCGTCACGTCCGCGAACTGGAGCTCGATCTGTTCGACTCGGGCTTCTCGGGCGGCGCCGACCAGCCGATCGACCGTTCGACGGTCCAGATCGGTCAGGCTGCCGTTGCCGTCGTCGTTCGTGCCGGCATCGTCGGCGGCCGCTCCAGTGCCGCCTCCATTCGAGCGTCGCGCCGAGGGTTTCCCCTCGTATGGCTTGGGTCCGGTTCTGTCGGGCATTTCGTTCCTCCCGCGCGGTCGTGGGCGTTCGCGCGGCTATGCGTGGGCGTGGACGAGAAGGTAGGCGATCAGGACGAAGAGAATGCTTGCGGCGAGGAAGCCGGCGCTGATCCCGACGACGAGCAGGATCAGCTTCTGGTCGGAGGCACGGGCCACCGGCGCCTCGTTGCCGAAGATGAACTGGGACAGCGGCAAGTCCCGCCAGCGCTCGAGGTCGCTCTCGAGCGAGGCGGCGTCTTCGTAGCGTTCGTCTTGGATCTTGCGCAGGCACTTGCGCACGATCCCCTCGATCGGCGGCGGCACCGCTGCGTTGAGCTCGTGGAGCGCCGGAACCGGCGCGTTCAGATGCTGGCTCATGACCGAGAGGGCATTGTCGCCCTCCCAGGGCACGCGCCCCGCAAGCATCTCGAAGAGCATGACGCCGATGGCGTAGACGTCGGTCCTGGCGTCGCCGCGTTTGCCCTGGATCTGTTCGGGTGACATGTAGTCGGGCGTGCCCAGGGCGGTCGAGAACCAGCGCCAGGTGAGCCTTCGGGCGCCGGCCATCAGGGCCACGCCGAAGTCGGTGACGACCAGCCGCCCGTCCGGAGTCACCAGGATGTTCTCGGGCTTGAGGTCGCGATGGAAGACCCCCTGCGAGTGGGCGTAGGCCATCGCCGCCGCCAGCTGCCGGCCGAAGTCGACCGCCTGGTCGACCGAGAGGCGCTTCTCGCGGGTCATGTAGGCGCGCAGCGTCTCGCCCTCGACGTACTCCATCACCAGATACGGCCGACTGCGGTCGGTCGTGAACTCGAGCGAGCGCTGGATCCCCGGGTGATGGAGGTGGCGGGAGATCTCCAGCTCGCGCCGGAAGCGGTCGAAGGTCGAGACGTCGCCCATGATCGACTCATGGGGGCACTTCAGGACGACCTGATGGCCGCTCGGATCCTCGGCCAGGAAGACGTCGCTGTAGGCCCCGTGGCCGATCGGCTTGACGATCGTGAACTGGTCGAGTTTCGCGCCCGGCTGCAGCTCATTCGTGGTCACGAGAACAACCTCCGCCACCCCTGCGGCGCTTCGGGCCGCAGCCCGGCCTCGCGCACGCGGATGACCATGGCTGTCGCATTATCGTCGCCGCCGCGGTCGAGGGCGAGCTTCACCAGCCGCTCGCTGGCTTCCGCGGGCGAGTGAGCCAGCGCCTCCACGATCTCGCTCGCCGTGACGTTGCTCCACAGCCCGTCCGAGCAGAGCAGGAACGAGTCGTCGGAGTCGAGGCGCTCCGTCCGGACGTCGACCCGAACGGTGATGTCGCCGCCGACCGATCTTGTGAGCGCGTAGCGGGCAGGATGGTCGACGGCCTGCTCGGGCGTGATGATGTGCAGGCGGAGCAGCTCCATGACCTGGCTGTGGTCGGCGGTCAGAATCTCCAGTTCGCCGTGATGACGGCGGTAGACGCGGCTGTCGCCGACGTGGGCAAGGTGCGCCTCGCCGGGCGTGATCGCCAGAGCGCTGAGAGTGGACTGCATCTTCCGGCCCCCGCGGCCGCCGAGCGCGGCGTCGAAGATCGCCTGGTTGGCCCGATAGAAGGCTCCGCGCAGGATTCCGGACAGACGCCCGCTGCCGTCCACGTTCCGCTGGGTGTGGTCGAGGCAGGCCTCGACGGCCATCCCGGAGGCCACCTCTCCGCCGCCGTATCCGCCGAGGCCGTCAGCCACGGCGAATATCAGGCCCTGCCCCGAGGTGGCGACCGCCTGAGCAAGGGTGTAGTCCACCGGCGGCATTACGAAGGCCGAGTCGCCGTCGAGGGCTGCCCAGCCGAGCCGGTCCTCGTTATGGTCCCGGACGTGGCCCGAGACGGACAGACCCGCGTACTCCACGGCCAGCGCCGTGGTCACGGCTTGCATCTGTCTGGCGACGAAGCTGACATCAGATTCGGCTTCCTCCGGCGGCTACCGCTCCGGGCTCGCGGTCTGCGGTTTGACCAGCAGGCTGGTCTGGGTTGAGGCCGAGTTGAAGACGAGCCAGATGGCTCCGACGATGATCCAGACGACCACCGCCCCCAGGGCGATCAGCGTGTCGGTCTGGGTCGATCCGCCGGCCGAGACGCTCATGACGACGACCGCCCCGAGCATCGCGATGTTCGCCACCAGTCCGGCCACGGGGATGATCACGTGCTTGAGGACGTTTCTGCGGTGCCGCCTGCCGAAGGCCACCAGGACCAGCGCATTGGTCATGCCGTAGACCAGGAAGGTTCCAGTGTTGGAGGCAAGCGTGATCTGGAGCAGGTTGTCGGCCGAGAGGACGGCGTATCCGCCCAGGACTGCCGAGATGATCGCGAGGGCGATCACGCCGTAGTGCGGAGTCGCATGGCGGAAATGGAGCATGCCCAGCAGGCCCGGGACCTCCTTGTCACGGCCCATCACGTAAGTGATGCGGACGCCGGTGTTGAGGCACGCCAGAGTCGTGCCGATGAGGGCGATCAGGACGCTGACGGCCAGGATCAGGACCAGAGCGACGCCGGTCCCGCCCAACATCGTGTCGCCGATGAAACGCACCATGTCGCCGATCGGGGCCGACGAGGCGGCCGCGGCCCCGTAGCCGGAGACGGCCTTGCCGCTCGCGTCGGTCGCGGTGACGCTGCTGTTGACGAGGAAGTTGGCCGCGACGTACTCGATGACGTAGGCGACGGCGCCCTGGATCGCGAGCGAGAGCAGGACGGCACGCCGGACGTCGCGCTTGGGGTTGATCGCCTCGGCACCGAGCGCCGTGACCGACTCAAACCCGACCAAGAGGAGGATCGCGATCGTGCCCTGGAAGAGAACGTTCGTGAAGTTGTGCGGCAGGACCACCGAAGCGACGCTCGAGTGAGCGTAGCCAACGTCCGGATGCGTGAGTCGGAAGGCAATTGCCAGGACCGCGAACCCGACGAGCGCGGTGAGCTGGATGGCGTTGATAACGATGGCCGTCATCGTGGATCCGGAGATGCCGCGATAGGCGATCAGCCCGACGATCCCGGAGAACAGGAACGCCGCTCCGACTTCGGCCGGCTGATTCAGCGTGACGCCGAACAGGCTCATGATGTACACGAGCAGGATCGCGGTGAAGCCGACCATGATTCCCGGGTAGATCCAGTAGTACAGGTGAGAGACCCAACCTACGACGAACTTCGCCAGTCTGGCGAACTTGTAGTGGACGGCCTCCTCTCTCTCGAGGAAGGCGGCCTCGGCGAAGTAATAGGAGGATCCGGCACCGGCCTCCGGATATATGTTCGACAGCTCGGCGTATGAGAAGGCCGTGAGGAATGCGAGACCCAGAACGAACAAGAGTCCCGGAACCATGTCGAACGCGGTGGTGAGACCGCCATTCTGCTGAACGACCTGCGCCTGGAACGTCGTCCAGAGAAACGCGCCGGGCGCAATCAGCGCCATGGCGTTGATCGTCAGCCCGGTCATCGTCAGGGTGCGCTTCATTTCGGTCCCTGGCGCGGCGGCCATCGTGCTCCTCCTGTCCGCGCACGGTCGGATCTCGCCTCCGGTCAACGATCCACCGTCGGCTGCCGTGCGTAAGGGGAGCATCCCGGATGGGGGAGCGGGAATCAGTACTGGCCAGGGAGCGGTTCTGCTGCGGCCCGGTTGCCTTGAGCGCAATCGCGGGTTGTGGCAGGGTTGCGAGACGTATACGAGAGAGGCCCGCACGCACGGCGAACGGACCTTTCTGTGGACCCTAGGCCGCCAGGTCGCGCCGCTCGAAGGCGACGACGGCGAGGGCCAGGAAGGCCGCCGCGACCGCCGCCAGCACTGCCGCGTCGCCCAGATTCAGGCCGTAGCGAAGCGGGTCGCCGCCCATGTAGTAGCGGAACAGCGAGAGCGGCCGGATCGCGCCGAGGCCGTCCACTATCGAGGAGAGCGCGTCGACCAGGTACATCGCCACCAGCAGCGCGACCGTCACGCCGATGGCGGCGCCGCGGTTGCCCGTATAGGCGGAGATGGCCAGGGCGATGTCCCCGAACGCCAGACCCAGCAGCACCAGCATCACCAGGGCCGCGGCCAGGCGATCTGGCGGGAGCGGGCTGGCGCTGATGGCGGCGCCGACGAGCGCGAAGACCCACAGGACGACGACTATGACGACGCATCCCAGCGCGACCGCGAGCCACTTCTCCAGGACGATGCGGCGACGCGACACCGGATACGACAGAAGAACGTCGATCGTGCCGCGGGATTCCTCGCCCGCAGTGAATCCGCTGGCCACTCCGGCGGCAAAGGCGACGATCGCGGCGGGCAGGATCATCGAGAACAGCTCGATGTGCAGAAAGCCGATGAGACTGCTCGCATCGCCCATGCTGGCGCCGAGCAGCTTCACGGCCGGCCCCATCTTCTCGAGCAACGCGTTCATGTCGAACAGCTTCGAATAGGTGGGGAACAGAATCGCGAAGTAGGCCGTCATGGTGCCGCAACCGAGGCTCACCCAGAAGGTCGGCCAGCGCAAGTCGCGAACCGTCTTGGTGAAGACGTTATGCAGCAGCATGGCCCGCCTCCTTCCCTGCGGTCGTTTCGGCGACCTCGCCGGAGCCGTAGTAGGCGAGGAATATCTCTTCCAGGCTGGTCTCGACGCTCCGAAGATTGCGGACCTCGTATCGGGCCGCGGTCTTGATCAACGCGTCGAGGCTGCCCATGACGGTACATCTCAACGTGCCGTCGTCGACCGTGAGGTCCCGCACCCCGGGCACGCCGGAGAAGGCATCGGCCCCGATCGGTTCGCCAAAGTCGATCTCGAGGCGGCGCAGAGCCCGCTCCTTCAGGGACGCGATCGTCTCGACGGCCAGAAGCCGGCCCTCGCGAATGATGCCGACGCGATCGCACAGGTGCTCCACCTCGGGCAGCTGATGCGACGAGATGAAGGCGGTTCGGCCTTCGGCGCGGGCCTCCTCGCAGAGGTGCTCGAATTCNNAGACCGACCTTCTGCTTGTTGCCGCGCGAAAGGCTCTTGATCCGCTTCGTCGGATCGAGCTCGAGCCGCTCGATGAGGCGGTCGCGATAAGCCACGTCAACATGGCGCTGCAGGTTGCCCAGGTATGTGAGCATCTGGCGTCCGGTCAGCTCACCGTAGAGGGACAGCTCGCCCGGCACGTAGCTGGTGCGCCGATCGATCTCGAGCCGGTCCCGATGCACATCCAGGCCGAGCACACGAGCGTGGCCGCTGGTAGGCCTGATCAAGTCGAACAGGAGCCGGATCGTCGTCGACTTGCCGGCCCCGTTGGGGCCCAGGAAGCCGAAGATCTGCCCGGTCTCGACGACCAGGTCGACGTCGACGATTCCGCGCGACCGGCCGTAACTCTTCGTGAGACCCATGGTCTCGATGGCGGCCGTCATCAGGCAGCCTCCTTTCGTCCCTTCGCGCGTTCCTCTTCCCAGCGGTCGAACAGCCGGGGCAGCTCACGTTCGAAAAAGGGTACATGTAACGCACCTCTCTCAGCGGGTTCGGGCGCGCGGCCTCGCTCGGCTGTGGCTTCGCTCGGCTGTGGCTTCGCTCGGCGTTCAGGCCAGTTATCATGGGCGCTCAACTCCACTGGGAGCGAGAGTCGGATCGATGACACTGATCGAGACCCGGAGTCTCACCAAGGATTACGGGCAGGTCAAGGCACTGGACCGCCTCGACCTCGGGGTGGAGCCGGGCATCATCGGCCTGGTGGGGGCCAACGGGGCCGGCAAGAGCACGCTGCTCAAGATCCTTCTCGGCCTCATCCCGCCGACCGCCGGCAGCGCCTCCGTCCTCGGGTTGGACGTCGTCGGCGAGGCCGACGAGATCCGCAAGGTGGTGGGCTACATGCCCGAGCACGATTGCCTGCCGCCCGACGTCGGCGCGACTGAGTTCGTTACCCACATGGCCCGGATCTCCGGCCTGCCCCGTACCGCCGCTCGCGAGCGGACCGCGGAGGTACTCCGCCACGTGGGCCTGTACGAGGAGCGCTACCGCCAGATCGGCGGCTACTCCACGGGCATGAAGCAGCGGGTCAAGCTGGCCCAGGCGCTCGCCCACGACCCCAAGCTGCTGCTACTGGACGAGCCGACCAATGGCCTGGACCCCACAGGCCGCGACGAGATGCTCGACCTGATCAAGCGCACCGGCACGGAGTTCGGTATTTCGGTCGTCGTCGCCTCTCATCTTCTCGGCGAGATCGAGCAGGTGTGCACCTACCTGCTGGCCATCGATGCGGGCCACTTGCTCCAGTCGGCCCCGATTTCGACCTTCACCCAGCGGACGGCCGTGCTGGCCGTCGAGGTGGAAGAGGGCGCCGATCGGCTGGCCGCCGCCCTGGCCGGGCTCGGCTTCAAGGCCCGGCAAGATGAGGCGTGCGTCCTCCTCGCTCTGGACGACGAGAGCCTCTACGACGCGGTCCGCGACACCGTCGCGGAGCTCGGTCTTCCGCTCGTGCGGATCCAGCAGGAGAGGCGGCGCCTGGAGGAGATCTTCCGCGACGACGCCCCGGCCGCCGGAGGTGTCCAGTGAGCGCCGACAATCGCGTCGCCGCCAACTCTCCGGCCGGCAGCATCTACGACCTGGGCTATCGCCACTACGAGGGCAAGCGTCGTGGCCACTGGTTCGCGGCGTGGTCCCTCTACGTAGATAGCCTGCGAGGCATCTGGGGCTTCGGGCGGCCGATGAGCGCGAAAGCCGCTCCGTTCATCCTCGCCGGGCTGTATGCCCTGCCGGCGGTTGTCGTGCTGGCTTTCTCGTCGACCATATCGAAGTCCATCGCCACGGGCGAAACGAATCCCCTGGACCTGCCCAACTACGCCAACTACTTCGGAGGCATAGGCACGTTCATAGTGCTGTTCCTGGTCGCCCAGGCACCCGAAGTCGTATGCCGGGATCAGCGCTACCAGGTCCTGCCTCTGTACTTCACCAGAGCCATGGGCAGGTTCGACTATGCGATGGCCAGGCTCCTATCTCTGGTCACGGCGCTCTTCCTTGTTCTGATGGTTCCGATGATCGCGCTCTTCATCGGCGACATCCTCATGTCCGCGGACGCGTTCAAGGCGATTGGGAACGAATTGCCCAAGGCGCTGCCCACCATCCCTTCCAACCTCCTCATCGCGGCCAGCATGGCGTCGATCGCGCTGGCGCTGTCCTCGTACTCGCCGCGGCGAGCCTACGCGGCCGTCGGCCTGCTCGCGTACTTCCTGCTTGTGGAGTTCGTCCCGCTCGTCATCTACGGCATTGGTCACGAAGCGGGAGCCAAGTGGGTTGACTATCTCCCCCTGATCACACCGAATACCGGATTGAGCCGGGCCAACGATTGGTTCTTCGGCGCTCCAATACCCTCGGACTTCTCGTCGAGCGTCGGCGCCGGTGCCTACGTTCTCGCCGGGTTCGTCAGCACGCTGCTCTTCACCGGGATCCTCGTCTGGCGCTACAGGAGGATCGCGGCATGACTACCGCGCCCGCGCAGGCTCCGGCGATCGAGCTCGTCAACGCGGCTCGGTGGTATGGCAACGTGGTTGCCGTCAACGACATCACGTTCAGCCTAGGGCCGGGAATCACTGGGCTCCTCGGGCCGAACGGAGCGGGCAAGACGACCTTGCTCCACATGCTGGCCGGCTTCCTGGCGCCTTCGGCCGGCACCGTCCGCGTACTTGGTCTCAACCCAAGCCGGGATCCTTCCGTCTACCGCCGGATCGGGCTGGTTCCCGAGCGCGAATCGGTCTACGGTTTCCTGACCGGCTTCGAATACGTCCGCTTCAACGCCCGGCTCCAGGGCATGCGCGACGCCGACGCCGCTTCCCGGGTCGCGATCGAGCGTGTGGGGCTCCAGGACGCCGCGCATCGCGCCATCGGCACGTACTCGAAGGGGATGCGCCAGCGAGCCAAGGTGGCGGGCGCATTGGTCCACGACCCGCAAGTGCTGCTCCTCGACGAGCCGTTCAACGGCATGGATCCTCGCCAGCGGCTGGCCATGATGGATCTGTTGGGTGAGATGGCGGCCGCCGGCCGAACGATCCTCTTCTCCTCGCACATCCTCGAGGAGGTGGAGCGTATCGGCACTGAGATCCTGGTGATAGTGGCGGGCCGGCTTGCCGCGTCGGGCGACTTCCGAGCCATCAGGGCGCTCATGACCGATCGCCCTCACATGATCACGATCCGTTCCAGCGACGACCGAAGGCTGGCCGTCACCCTGATGTCAGATCCGGCGGTCTTCGCCGTGACGCTGCACGATAGCGAGCTGGCGGTGCAGACGGCGCACCTCTCGGCCTTCCGCAGGATCATCGCGACCGCGAGCAGAACGGCTGGGGTCCGCTTGACCGAAGTCTCGCCGGCCGACGAATCGCTCGAAAGCGTGTTCGACTATCTGGTGCATCGATGATCCACGGTTCGCCGCGAAGCCCGATCCTGGCGCTGCCCGAGATCTTCCGCGTCACCGTCAGGCAGCTGCTTGGCCGCAGGCGCACCCTCCTCCTGCTGCTGCTAGCCGCGCTGCCGCTGCTTCTCGCCCTCGTCTTCCGCCTGTTCGACCGGATCGACGTCCAGAGGTACAGCAACTCCGTCTTCGACGGCGTTCTCATAGCCATCGTTCTGCCGCTCACCGCGGTCCTCTTCGGCACGGGTGCGTTCGGCGCCGAGCTGGATGAAGGGACTGCGCTGTACCTGCTGGCCAAGCCGCTGCCGCGCTGGGCCGTGGTTCTGTCCAAGGCGATGGCCGCCGCGGCGCTGACGCTCCTGCTCACGGTCGGATCGATACTGGCGGGGGCGCTGGTGGAAGTGATTCCGGCTGGCGAGATGGGCGTGCGCGCAACCGAGGCGTATGTGGGCGCGACGGTCGTGGGTGCGCTGTGCTACGTCGCGGTCTTCGTGGCGGTCAGCATGTTCACGCGACGAGCTCTGGTCATCGGGATCGGCTACACGCTGATCTGGGAGGGTCTGCTCTCATCCCTGCTGCCCGGCATCGCCAACCTCTCGATCCGGCAGTACGCGCTCGGAGCGGGTGACTGGTTCGTCCAGCTGGGTCGCGAGCCGGCGCGGCTCCCGCCCGAAACCTCGTTCTTGTTGTCGGTCGTGGTAGTGGTGGTCGCGCTGGTTCTCGCCACGTGGCGCCTGATGCGCTTCGAGCTACCCGGCGGAACGGACTGATCGAGAGAGCTGCCACACAACGGACGCCCCGTCTTGACCGCCATCCTGTCTGCGGGCCGCATAGCCCTGCTCTGGCTGCCCGTCCTCGTCTGGGCCGGCATCATCTTCGCCCTGTCGGCGACACCGAACCTGCGGGTCGCCCAGGCCGCCGACCTGGACTTCGTCCTCCGCAAGGCTGGTCATATGGCTGCTTTCGGGATCCTGGCCGTGCTGCTCTGGCGTGCGCTGGCTTTCACCGGGGTTCGCCGCGCCATCGTGTGGAGTGGGGTATTGACGGTCGCTTACGCGGCCACAGATGAGTTCCACCAATCGTTCACGTCGGGCCGTCACCCCTCGCCGCTCGACGTCGGCATCGACTCGGTCGGAGCGCTGCTCTTCCTATTGGCCCTGATGCTGTGGCTGCGAGGCCGGCAGGCACGCGCTCGGGCTCCGCGTCAGGACCAGGACTGATCTGCAGCGCGCGGCCTATTCCGCCACTGGCAGGCCGAGGATGTTGAAGCCGCCGTCGACGTAGATGACTTCGCCCGTGGTCTTGCCGGATAGAGGGCTGGCCAGGTAGACGGCCGTGCCGGCGACGTCCTCGATCGTGATGTGCGACCGCAGCGGCGTGACCTCCGCGAAACTGCCGTACATCGTCTTGAAGCCGGCGATGCCGTGGGCGGAGAGCGTTCGTACCGGGCCGGCGCTGATGGCGTTGACGCGGATGCCGCTGGGGCCCAGATCCGCCGCCAGGTAGCGCGTCGAGGCTTCTAGCGCCGCCTTGGCCACGCCCATCACGTTGTAGTGAGGCACGACCTTCTCCGCGCCGTAGTAGGTGAGCGTCATGATCGAGGAGCCCGGCTTCATGTATGGCCGCGCCTCGCGTGCCATCGCGATCAGCGAATAGACGCTGATGTCGAAGGCGGTGTGGAAGCCATTGCGGCTGGTGTCGGCAAAGTGACCGACCAGGTCTTCCTTCTCGGCGAAGGCAACGGCGTGAACCAGGATGTCGAGGTTGCCTTCCCTGGCCTTCCAGCGATCGAACACGTGCTTGATCTCATCGTCGTCGCGAACGTCGCAGGCTTCGACGAAGGTAGAGCCGATCGAGGCGGCCAGCGGGCGGACGCGGCGCTTGATCAGCGAGGCCATCGAGCTGAAGCCGACCTTCGCGCCCTGTTCGTGAAGCGCCCTGGCGATCCCCCAGGCGATCGAGTGGTCGTTCGCGACGCCGAATACGAGCGCCTTCTTGCCTGCGAGCAGGCCCGTGTGGTCGCAGTCGTCGGAAGGGCGGGTGAGGCGTCGGCTGACGCGCGGACGGGCCGCAGTCGTGGCGATGTCAACGGCGGCTGCCTGAGCTCGCGGCGCCGGCGGGGCGGTCGAATCCTGCTCGGCGGCTCGGGCCGCCGGCTTCTTGGTCAATCTCATGGGTTCCGTCGGTCCTCCGTCGTGTCCCGCTCGGCCTCGGCCGTCTTCACCTGTCCTAACTCCGGCTGGCCTGACTCGTTACGCCAGGATAATGGTGAGCCACTCGATACACAGACCGTATGGGTGGGCGTTGCGGCCGTGAGCGCCGGGGACCACATGGCGAGCGCTGGACGAAGTCGAGCACTCGAGCCCTGACGACGCATCCGTGGGCGGAGTCGTGCGCATCCGACTGTCCGGACTGATGATTGGCTCGTGTACCGCGGCCCGCGGCTCGTCTCCACGGCGTGCGCGTCGGCCGGGCGATCCGCCGGAATGGCGGAGAGGAGGTTCGGGTCGTGACGTACTCCATCGTCGCGCGTGACAGGACGACCGGTGACCTCGGCGTCGCCGTTCAGTCCAGGTTCCTGGCCGTCGGATCGGTCGTCCCATGGGCGCCCGCCGGCGTCGGGGCGATCGCTCCAGAAACCGCCCAGAGCGTCGATTTTGCGTCTGGGCCGGCTGGCCGCTCGGACCCGGGACCGACGCACCGATAACCCAGTTCTGGGGCTCCTTGGCCGACCGGTCGGCTGGCCGCCAGAAGGTCCTCTCGCCCCGGAGTCGCTTGCTCTAGCTGCCCCCGAATTCGTACGCGGATCCCGAGCCGAGGACCGCCGCGAGGCGGACGGGAGGTTCGTCGGCGATTCGAGGATGGCGTGATATACATGACCGCATGGTCACCGAGTCGAGCCGGCGTTTGAGGAACTCCGCCCGCGGGCTCTTGTTCGGGTCGGTCGCGGAGCGCTATGAACGCTATCGGCTGGACTACCCGAACGAGTTGGTCGACACCGTGCTGAGCTACGCCGGACGGCCCGTGTGCACCGCGCTCGATGTCGGCGCTGGAACCGGAAAGGCAACGCGGGCATTCGCGGTGCGTGGCATCGAGGTCACCGCGCTCGAACCCGACGCCGACATGGCGAGAGTGTTGGTGAGGGTGACACACGGACTTCCCGTGAGGCCGGTAGTAGCGACCTACGAACTCTTCCGCACCGAGTCCCAATACGACCTCGTGTACGCCGCGGCGGCATGGCACTGGACCAACCCGGTTACGAGGTGGGACCGGGTCGTCCAGATGCTTGTCCCCGGCGGCGTGCTCGCGCTCTTCGGCGCACCCGCCGAGCTCAAGGACCCCGACCTGTTCGCGGCGGTCGACGAGATCGAGAAGCGCGTGCTTCCGGAAGACGACGAGGTCGACGTACATCCGTGGTCGATTGAGGAGATGGCTGCCGCCGACGGCTTTGTCGACGTCGAGCAACGTGAGCTGTCTTACGTCGCGACGACAACGGCCGCGGACTTCGTAGGAAGACTGGCTACCGTCTCGGCCTACCTCAAGCTCACCTCGGAGCAGCGCGTCGATGCGCTGCGTAAGGTTCGCGCAGTGCTGCCAGACCATGTCGACATCGACACCACGGTGCACTTATCCCTGGCTCGACGGGTTGATCACCCGGTGAGATAGGTCACCGCCGGGGTGTCGCGCCGGCGCTGGGCACGACCGACCCGGTCCCCTCTGCCGACCGTTTGCTCACTTGCACCTTCGTCGACAAGAGACATCGCGGCCAGGGCATCGCGCGGACGGCACTCGCAGGTGCGCTCGACCTGATCGCTCGCGCGGGCGGCGGCCTCGTCGAGGCAACCCCTGAGGTTACCGCCGGCCGTGCCGCGCAGGGTGGAGGCTCCGCTGCCCGACAACGACTCGGAGCTCGCAGCGGCGTCGTGCGCATCCGACTGTCCGGGCTGATGATTGGCTCGTGTACCGCGGCCCGCGGCTCGTCTCCACGGCGTGCGCGTCGGCCCGGCGATCCGCCGGAATGGCGGAGAGGAGGTTCGGGTCGTGACGTACTCCATCGTCGCGCGTGACAGGACGACCGGTGACCTCGGCGTCGCGGTTCAGTCCAGGTTCCTGGCCGTCGGATCCGTCGTCCCATGGGCGCGCGCCGGCGTCGGGGCGATCGCAACCCAGTCGTATGCCAACGTCGGGTTCGGCCCCGACGGCCTGGCGCTCCTTGCCGGCGGGGCGACTGCGACGGGCGCACTTGAGACGCTCGTCGAGGCGGATCGCCTCCGGGATCAACGCCAGGTCGGCATCGTGGACGCCCACGGAGCGTCGGCCACCCACACCGGACGCTCATGCTTCGCCTGGGCCGGTGGGCGAACAGGCAGCGACTATGCCGCCCAGGGCAACATCCTCGCCGGACCGGCGGTCGTGGACGGGCTGGCAGATACGTTCGAGGCCGGGGGTCTCCCGTTCCCGGAGCTGCTGGTCGCCTGCCTCGGGGCAGCCGATGCCGCGGGCGGCGATCGACGCGGCCGTCAGTCGGCGGCGCTCCTCGTCGTCCGCGAGGGCGGTGGGTACGGCGGTGGCAACGATCGGTGGATCGACCTCCGGGTGGACGACCACGCCGACCCGGTTGCCGAGCTCGCCCGGCTCCTCGATCTCATGCACCTCTACATGGACCGGCCCACGCCGGCCGAGCTCATCGCCCTGGACACTGCGCTTGCCGGCGAGCTCCGCGCCCACCTCGGACGCCTTGGATGGGATCCCGCGACCGGCGGCAGCCCGGTCTTCGCCCCGATGTGGCCCGACGAGGCCGAGTCCGAGCAGGAGAGGCCCTCCGTTGGCGATCCGCAGGCCCTGCCGGACGGCTGGGACCCCGCCTGGCAGGACCGCCTCCTGGCATGGATGGCCGTCGAGAACCTCGAGGAGCGCACCGCTGCCGCGGGGTGGATCGATCCGAAGGTGCTGGCGTACCTCCGAGACGCGGCCCGGCGGGACCGGTAGGCCGAGGCGTCAGCCGCGGGCTAGACGCGGTGAGCTACGCCGTGTGGCCCTTGTCGGGGAACGCCCGCATCAGGTGACGCAGGAGGCGGTGGAGCTCCTCGCGCTCGGCTGGGTCGAGGACCGCGGCGATCGTCGCCTCACGCCTCGCCTGGGTCCCGGCTGTCCTGTCCCACGTCGCGTTGCCTTGCTCGGTCGGCTCGATCAGGGTGCCGCGCCGATCGTTGGGATCTGGCAGACGGCGGATCAGGCCTGCGGCCTCAGTGCGGTCGAGGCGGTTGGTCATGGCGCCGCTCGACAGGCGCATGTCCGTCGCGAGCTGGCCCGGCGTCCGCCGGTACGGCGCTCCGTGCTTCCGCAGAAACATGATCACGTGATATGAGTGGCGGTCGAGGCCGTACTGGGCGAGGGTCTCGTCCAGCGACCGGTCGAGCGCTTTGGCCAGGATCTGAATTCGCTCGACGATCCCCTCCGTGAGCGGATTGAGGTCCGGGACCTCGCGGGCCCAAACGTGAAGGGAGTCGTCCAGCTTGTCGTGCTCTTGGTCCATGCCGCCAGTATCGCCCCTACCGACACCATGTCAAGACTCTCACTCTAATACATCTTGACATGAAGACTGTCTCCTGCTACGGTCCCCTATGAACTTCGAGATCAAGACTCTTGGGGTCGGATCACTTCACTTGAAGCGGGGCCAGTACAGATGATCGACACGAACGCACGCACCGCGAACGGGACGGCCGTGGTTCGCGGGCCCAGCCTCCGCGACTGGCTCGTCCGGCGCCCGGGGGAGAGTGTAGCTGGGGTCGGCGCAGATGAGCCGGCCGGCGTCGTATTTGCAGCGCAGGCACGCGACGAAGTCAATGGTCCGGAGCCGCGGCACCGCGACCCGGGGGCGACTTCCGCTCGGTGGGTCCGCCTCACCTGAGATCGCGCCGGCGACGGCGCAGGCGCCGGAACTGGGCCGGCGTTTGCCACTAATGTTCAGATGATGAGACCGCCGCGCTGGAAGCTACGTCGGGCGAGGGGCTGCGACGCGCCTGCCGTGGCCGCGGTCCATATCCACGCCTGGCAGGTGGCTTACCGGGACATCGTCCCGGACGCCCACCTCGACGGCCTCGATGTCGCGACGCGGGCGGCCCGCTACGACTTCGACGCCGCCGCGCCCGGCGCCCCCGAGACGTGGATCGCCGTGGACGGCGACGACGTCGTCGGCTTCGTGACCGTTTCCCCGAGCCGCGACGAGGATCTCCCCGGGTTCGGCGAGGTACGCGCCGTCTACGTCGCGCCGGAGCGCTGGCGATCGGGTGCCGGGTCGGCGCTGCTCGCGCAGGCCGAGGCACTGCTCGGCGCCGCGGGGTTCAACGAGGCGCACCTCTGGGTGCTCGAGGACAACACCCGGGCATGCCGCTTCTACGAGCGGGCGGGCTGGGCGCTCGACGGCGCGCGGAAGGTCATCGAGATCGGCGGCCGACCGCTCGCCGAGGTCAGATACCGCAAGGCCGCAGCCGGTACCCTCGCCCCCATGGAGAACCGCCAACCTGTCGTCGCGTCGATCCGCACCGAACGCGTCGAGCTCGTTTCGATGTCGCTCGCCTTCATGCAGGCCCTCGTCGCGGGCGACCTCGACACGGCTACGCGCGAGATGGGCGCCGACCTGCCGGCAGACCTCCGCGAGGGCCTCCGCAACTTCTTGAACTACCGCATCCCCGACCTCGAGGCGGACCCCTCGAGCCAGCCGTGGCTCGGCCGGGGCATCATCTGGAGCCACCCCAACGGGCGCCGCGAGCTCATCGGGACGATCGGGTTCCACAACGCACCGGACGAGACCGGCCGCGTCGAGATCGGCTACCGCATCGAGCCCGCGTACCGGCGCCGGGGGATCGCCACCGAGTGTGTCCGGGCGCTCCTCGCCTGGGCCGAGACGCAGGGCGTCCACCGCTTCCGCGCGTCGGTCGCCCCGGGCAACGTAGCCTCGTTGGCGATCATTCGCTCCTTCGGGTTCCACCAGGTCGGCGTCCAGATGGACGAGATCGACGGTGAGGAGCTCGTCTTCCACCTGGACCGGCCGACCGGCGAGGTCAACGCGGCAGGCGACTGACCGGCGCCGGCCCTACGGGTGCCCGTCGAGGAACATGCGGAGCCGCGTCATGGTGGGCCCGGGATCGACGCCCGGCGTGTGGGCGTTGACGGCCCGACACACCCAGCCGAGCCGCAGCGCGAGTCCGAAGGCCTCGCGCAACCCGGACATGTCGGGGCCGGCGGCGAACGGCGCCAGGTACGCGTCGCGGTACGGGCCGGTGTCCACGGAGTTCTGGACGTCCTCGCGACCCCAGGAGATGACGCCCTCGAGGGTTACCGACATCGAGAAGAACGGGTGCGACACGCAGGCGTCGCCCCAGTCGAGGATCGCGTAGCGGCCGTCGCGCACGTACACGGCGCCGTCGTGGAGGTCGTCGTGCTGGATCGTCTCGGCGATCCCGTAGCCGGCCAACTCTGCGCATTTCGCCGCCACCCGCGGGACGGCGTCGCGAAGTCGGCGCATCTGCTCCACGCGACCCTCGCGGTCGCCGCCGGTGTCGCCGTCAACCGCCGCAAGCTCATCCAGCAGGGCCTCGTACCGCTTCGGCAGGACCGCGAGCCGCATGTCGGGAACGCCGAGCGCCAGGAGCCTTCCCACGTCGTCGGCCATGCCCAGCTGCATGCCGGCGTATCTCGGCAGCACGTCGAGCCAGCGCGTGACGTTGCCCTCGTGTTCGGCCAGCTCGCGCAGGCGAGCGCCAGCGTCGGCCATGAGCATCCAGCCGCGTTCGGCGTCGACAGCCAGCGGTGTCGGCACGACGTCCGGCCGGCGGCGTGCGAGGAACGCGGTGATGGCGGCCTCACGGCCGAGTGCGGGCGAGCTGGCCTTGAAGAACACCGGGCCGCGATCCGTCTGCACCCGCAGGACCGTCGACCACGGCCTCCGGTGGACCTCCTCGATCGGCCCGGTCATCCGCGCGCCGGCCGCCGCGACCTGCGCGGCGATCCAGTCGGCAGGGTCGGTCGCCACCCCCGTCACTTCCGGACGCGCCAGATCGCCTCCGCGGGCCAACGCCGCGCCCACGCGAGCGCGATCGACCAATGCGCCGCCAGGAAGCCGCCGTGGCGCTCCTGGTATTCGTCGCTGGATGCGTCCCACGCAGCCTGATTACGGGCAGCGTGCGTGGTCAGACCATTGCGCCTCGCACCGTCTTCAACCATCGGCGGATTGTACCGTGCCCCTCCGCGCAAGACCGCCGACCAGGCGACCACCCGGCTTCCGGGCCGACCAGTGGGCGACGGATCGGAAGTTCGTCGACAGCGAGCGGCCACCGCGGATCAGCGTTCGGCTGGGTGACCCCACCACGGAGACGTGAAGACCGAGTAGTCGAATGCGGCCTCGAACCCGGCGCGGAGGATGTTGCGCCTACCCGGCCGACTCGTGCGAGGCGGTCGGGTAGTGCCCAGGCGGCCCCAGGACGGACGGGTGGAACCGACTATCCCAGCAGCGCGGAGATCGCCTCGAGCGGAACGGCGTTGGCCCCGATTACGACGTCGCCTGAGGCCCGGAGTCGCGGCGCTATCGACGCGACGTAGGCCCTGGCGACCGGCTTCTTGGCCTCCAGCACGTTGGTGTCGCGCAGCAGCAGCCAGGCGCAAGTCAACCAGACCGCGCAGTCGACCAGGTCGCAGGCGTAGTAGTCGACGCGGTCGCGGTCCGATTGGGCCTTCAGCGCGTCGACGGCCTTCTGGTAGGTAGCGGTCAGCTCGACCAGGATCGCCTTTTCGGCCGCCATGTCGGCCGGATACTCGGCGGCCCCCCAATCCGCGAAGAGCGGATCGAGCGAGCGGTTGAGCAGCTTGCCGATCGCCGCGACCACCTGCAGCTGGCTCGTGCCCTCGTAGATGTTCGTGATCCGGACGTCTCGGAAGAGGCGCTCGATGTTGAACTCGCGCATATAGCCGACGCCGCCGTGGACCTGCATCGACTGGTAGCAGACGCGGTTGCCCATCTCGGTGGAGCAGTACTTCACCATCGGGGTCATCGTCTCGGCCAGGGTCTGGCACTGCTTGTGGCGGGCTCGAGCCCTGTCCATGTCGGGCGCGGTGCCGTCGGTCACGGCCCTCTCGTAGACCTTCCAGAGATCCACCCAGCGGGCCGTCTCGGCCAGGAGCGCTCGCGTCGCTTCCAGGTCGACCTTCATGCCGAGCAGCAGCCGGCCCACTGCCGGGAGCGAACGGATCGGCTTGCCGAACTGGATACGTTCCTTGGAGTAGTCGTCGGCCTCGCGGTACGCCGCCTCGGCGATACCGAGAGCCTGCGCGGCGACCGCCAGGCGAGCCCCGTTCATCAGGTTCATGGAGTAGCGCATCAGCCCGAAGCGGCGCTTGCCGATCAGGATCGCCGGAGTGTTGGTGTACTGGATCTCGCACGTCGGTGAGGCGTGGATGCCCATCTTGTTTTCGATGCGGCGGATCTTGACGGTCGCGTCCTTCTCCACCAGGAACATCGACAGGCCACGGGCGTCCGTCGAGCCTTCCTCGCTGCGGGCCAGCACCACTGAGACGTCGGCCAGGCCGTTCGTGATGAAGCGCTTGACGCCGTTGAGGTGCCACTGACCGGACGCTTCGTCGAGCGTGGCTTTGGTCGCCACAGCGCCCAGGTCCGAGCCGGCATCGGCCTCGGTCAGGACCATCGCGCCCGAGACCTCGCCGCGGGCGAACTTGGGCAGGACCCGGGCCTTTGTCTCGGGATCGCCGTACTCGTCGATCAAGGAGGCGATTTCCTGCAGGCCGTAGACGGTCATCAGACCGCTCTCCGCGCGGGCCACGACCTCGACCATCATCTGGTAGATCGATTCGGGCAGGTTCAGGCCGCCGAACTCACGCGGCAGCATGGCGCCGAACAGTTCGGCCGAGCGGAGCGCCTCGATGGCGTCAAGCGTGGCCGCGGCGTAGGTGACCTCGCCGTTCTCGAAGTGGGCGCCCTCTTCGTCGGCCTCGGCGGCGCGGGGCGCGACCCGCTCGCCGCAGATCTCACCCAGAACCTCGAGGACGATGCGGTAGTTGTCCTTCGCGTCGGGGTAGTTGCGCGGCGCGCCGGGGTAGAGGTCCGACTCGGAATAGCCCTTCTCTTTGAACTCCAACGCCTCGCGGAGGTCGAGCTGCTCGAGTCGGAACTGCAGGTCCGGGTTGTCGAAGAAGAAGTTCTCGCTCATTCGGCATCTCGCTGGTCCATGGACCGCTCGCGCAGGCTCTTGATGATCATGGGCAGCACCTCGCCGACGTCGCCGACGATGCGGTAGTGCGCGATCTGGAACATGGGCGCGTTGGGGTCGGTGTTGATGGCGATGATCTTCGAGCTCTGATCCATGCCAGCCCGGTGCTGGATCGCGCCCGAGATGCCCGCCGCGATGTAGAGGCGCGGCCGGACGGTAGTTCCGGTCTGGCCCACCTGGTGAGCGCGGTCGATCATGCCAGCGTCGACTGCGGCACGGCTCGCACCAACTTCGCCGCCGAGCAGGTTGGCCAGGTCGCGCAGCAGCGCGAACTCCTCGGCACTGCCGACGCCGGCGCCGCCGGAGACGATCACCGGAGCGTCCTTGAGCTTGACCGTCGACTTGCGGACCTGGCGGGAGAGGACCTCGAGGGCGAAATCGCCGGGCTCGAACGCAGGTTCGACCTTCTCGACCACGCCCTTGCGGGCGGCGTCGGCGGCCGGCTTGCGCATGACGCCTTCCCGGACCGTGGCCATCTGGGGCCGCGTGTTCGGGTTGACGATCGTGGCGATCAGGTTGCCGCCGAAGGCGGGCCGGATCTGGTAGAGCAGATCCTTGTAGGTCTTGCCTTCCTTCTTGACGTAGTAGTCGCCGATCTGGAGGTCCGTGCAGTCGGCCGTCAGGCCGCAGCGCAGGGCACTGGCGACGCGCGGCGCGAAGTCGCGGCCGTTGGGCGTCCCGCCGATCAGGAAGATCTCGGGCTTGCGAACCCGAGCTTCCGCGATCGCAACGCGGGCGTAGGGCAGTGTCCGGTAGAGGGCCAGCTCGGGATCGTCGGCGAGGAGCACGCGGTCGGCGCCGTGCTCGATCACTTCCTCGGCCAGGGCGTCCACGTTGTAGCCGCACAGCAGGCCCACGACCTCGTGGCCCAGCTGGTCGCCCAGCTCGCGGGCCTTGCCGGTCAGCTCGAGGCTGACGTCGGCGATCTTGCCGTCGGTGTGCTCGATGAATACCCAGATTTGCTTCTGCTCGGTCATCTCGCCCTACCCGACGATGTATTCATGGACCAGCTCCGCCACCATCGCCGCGATTGCCTCGGGCGTGGGGGAGATGGTCTTGGACTCGGTGCTCTCGAGGACCACGAAGTTGATCTTGTGGACCTGGGTAGGAGAGCCCGCCAGTCCGATGGTTCCCTCCGTGGCGCCGATCTCCTCGGCCGTCCAGACGGGGATCTTCAGATCGTGCTTGGCGAGGAATGCGTCGACGGCCTCGTCCGTCTCGAACTCCGGCCACTTCGCGCGCAGGGCCGCGTACTCGCCCGGGGCGGCCGACAGCTTGCGTTCCATCTGGCGGCGAACCGAGGCGGGGCGGGGTGTGTTGGCCGAGCCGACGACGGTAAGGAGGCATGGCAGCGTGCAGCGGACGATCTCCGAACCGGAGTCGAGGGCGCGCTGGGCGGTGATCTTGCCGTCGGCGATGTCGATGACGGACTCGGCGTAGGTGATCTGCGGAATGCCGAGCTTCTCGGCCGTCTGCGGTCCCACCTGGGCCGTGTCGCCGTCGATGGCCTGGCGGCCACACAGGACGAGGTCGAACTGGCCGAGCTTCTGGACCGCGAGTTGAAGAACGACAGATGTGGCCAGCGTGTCCGCGCCGGCGAACTTCCGGTCGGTCAGCAGGACGACCTTGTCTGCTCCGCGGAAGAGCGACTCGCGCAGGATGTTGGCCGCCTTTGGCGGACCCATGGTGATGACGGTGACGGTGCCGCCGTGGCGACCCTTGATCTCGAGCGCCATCTCGAGGGCGTTGAGGTCCTCGGGGTTGAAGATGGCCGGCAGGGCGCCGCGGTTCATGGTCCCGTCTTTGGTCATCACCTCGCCGGTGATGTTGTGCGTGTCGGGCACCTGCTTCACCAGGACCACGCTGTGAATGGGTCTCGTGTCGGTCATCCAAGTCTCCGGAGACCGCCCGGCAACGCGAGGCGGATGATGTCAAGGCTTTCCCGGGTTTGTTCGCCTCCGGGATGGCGGGTGGCCGCGGGGACGTGGGCGCGGCTCGGCGCGAACTATAACCCGTCGCGGGTACCGGTCGTGGCCCTCCTGGACGAGATCAGCCGCCGGCCGCCGGGAGGCTCCTCACCTGGAGGGCCAGTGGACGAAGCCCTCGCCTCCGCCGCAGTCGCCGGTCACCGTGTCTCCCTCGCGCATGATCACGGTGCCGTTCTCGTCGAGGATCCCGAGATTGGGATCGAAGCGGGCCCGATAGTCGGCCGGCCAGACGATCTCCACACGTGGCGGACTGCTGAAGCTGTTCACGAGCCAGGCGACGCGCGGATCGGTCGGGCTGCCATGTAGCACCGCGTCCAAGCCGGTGCCGGCACAAACACCCTACCCGGTCAGCCAGTTGTCCGTCGCAAGCCAGTAGAGCCCGTTAGGCCCCGGCTGTGGCGACGGCTCGAACGTACCGCCAGTGGCCGACACGAAGCCCCAGCCTCCGGCGCCGAGGATCCGGCCCGTGGCGTCGTCGAGGACCATCCAGCCGCTGTCGCCCGCGCCCCAGGGCATCGGCGGGAACTTCGGGGCCGGTCCGGCGACCCTGACGTACCAGAGAGTGCCCGGGCAGTTGCCGCCCGGCGTCGACCCTCCTGTGGTGAACGTCGCGATCCCGCAGGGCGTCACAGCAGCCGCAGATACGACCGTATCCGCCGGATCCAGCGACGGCCGCAGCGCCGCGATCAAGCCGTCACCCGTGACGCGTGGTTGGAGCACCGCGCCGCTGTAGTCGTTGTCGATCCAGACGTTCGGGCCCAGGCTCTTCCCGTCGAGCCAGGCCAGTTGATCGACCACGAATGCCGACTCGCACGCGGCCCGCTGATCGGAGTCGCACTGCGCGACGCCGGCATCGTCGAAGTGGCCGACCATGACCGCCTGGAGCGGGCGGTAGGTGTCGGGCGAGGTCTTGTCTCCCGACGGGACGAGGGATCCGATGTCGACTCCGGCCAGCTCATGGGCGTAGACGTACGGGGCTGACGGAGGCATGGCCCCGATCGAGGTGCCACCATCGACGCCGCCGATCATCACGAGGTCTTGCCGGGTCTCCGTCATGAGGATCAGATCCGACGTGCAGGAGTCCACGAGCGCCGGAGTGAAGGAAGGGGAAGCGGGACACGAGTGCAGCGGCATCGGATCGATCCAGCCGCCGATGGCCACCAGCTCGTCACCTGTCGGATTGCCCGCCGCTTCCTCGGCGAGGGCCTGGCTGACCGACTGCACACTCAGGCCTTCGATGGTCGGCGGTACTTTGGGTGCGGACGGGCTGCGTTGCAGGGCCGGCCCGACCACGAGGACTGCCGTCGCGGCCAGCCCGAATAGACTCCCAACGACGACAACCCCTGGCAGCAAGCCGATCCTCCGGTGAGCCCTGCCCTCCATAGCTCCCTCACGCTCTGTCCGGTCTGAACTCCTACCGAAGGTACGAAGCTGAGTCCGCCCGGGTTCACACCTTGAATCCAGACACCCCGGTCGAGCATGGCCGGGGTGTCTGCGGTTTGTCCGAAGCTATTGGATCGACGACCACCTGGCCGGCAAAGTGCCCTGGCAACCAGGCTAGCCGCCGCTCAGTAGACCAGGGTGATGATCGAGTGGGCCGGGCTCGCGGACTTGGCCGTCTCGCCGTCGATCCAGAAGCTGAAGGACACCGTCTCGTCGCTGAGATTGAGCACGACCACCGCAACCTTGCCGTCCGTGTTCTTGAAGGCAGTGGCGAGGAGCCGATCGTCGTCGGTCACGGTAGCGACGCGCTTGGCGCCGGGGCGGACGAACTTGGAGAAGTGGCCGATGTAGTAGAACGAGTTCATGTAGGTGAGCTCGCCGGTCTTCGTGTCGGCGTGGATCGGGGCGTAGCAGAAGTTGCCGGCATGGTTGGGGCCACCTCGCTCGTCGAGTAGCACGTTCCAGTCGGTCCACGCTGCCGTTCCGTTGCTCAGGTCCATGAGCATCGAGAGGCCGTACTTCTCGCCCCAGTTCCAGTCGTTGACGCGCTTGGCGTTGTAGAGCTCGGGGCAGCCTTCGCTGAACACGAGACCCTTGTCCGGCCAGGCTTCGGCGACCTGGCGGACCTGGTCGAAATGATCGCCCACATACCAGTGGAAACAGGTGCCCCAGACGTACTTGGAGGCCTCGGGGTCCTCGTACACGATCTTTGCCCGGGCGTAGAGCAGACCGCGGTTGTGGTCCCAGACCATGAGCTTGAGCCGCGACAGTCCGTCCCGCTCGAGAGCCGGGCCCAGGTGGTCGCGGACGAAGTCACGCTCTTCCTCGCCGGTGTAGATGCATGACTCCCAGGTCTGCGTGGCCAGCGCCTCGTTCTGGACCGAGAGGCCCCAGATGGCGATGCCCTCTGCCTCGTAGGCATGGACGAACTTGCCGTAGTAGCGGGCCCATACCGGCGCGAACTCTGGCTTGAGCTTCCCGCCCTGGAGCATGTTGCCGTTGGTCTTCATGTACGCGGGCGGGCTCCACGGCGACGCGAAGAGCTTGAACGGGGTTTTCGCCGTGGCAAGGGCCGCCTTGATGAACGGCAGTCGGTACTTGCGGTCATGGTCGATCGAGAACTTGGCCAGCTCGGTATCGGCCGGGTCGCTGTCGTACTCGTAGCTGCCGCTGGAGAAGTCGCAGCTGTGGATGTTCGTCCGGCAGAACGAGTAGCCGATGCCCTTCTCGCCGTCGAAGTAGGCAGTCAGGACTTCCTGCTGTGCCTTTCGCGGAAGCTTGGCCCAGGTCTCGGCCGAGGAGTCGGTGAGCGCGCCGCCGATGCCTTCGATGGTCTGGAACGTCTTGCCCGAGTCGACCATGACGAAGGGCGTGATCTCATCTGGCTGGGAAAGCGGCTCGAACGCGAGAGGAGCCTTGCTGGTGAGGCGGTCCGCCGTGCCCTTGGCCGTGACGACGAGCTCCGCCTTGGTTCCTTTGCCGTTGACCATTCGTTGAGCCTCCGATGTATACGCGAGATGCACAAGCTAAGGCACGAGCCCCTTGCCATCAACTGATCTGGAACGATCGGCTCGTGACAGGTCCCGCACTCCCGACGAGGGGGCCTGTGGCGGAGGTCGCAGTAGACTAGAACCAATGCAGTCTGCGCCCTGCTGCGAGCGCGCGGCTCGAGGCGGCGCGGGCTTCAGGTGGACTATCCCAGGAGCGTGTTCGGATGACCGCGACGTCTGAGCCCCGGCTCAAGATCACCTATGCCACGCTGCGAAACGACAACGAGCAGCTGCATGCCTCATACGACGCCGGCCTTCTGACCGCGCGAGGCGAGCTCGGCGGCACCCACGGCGTCTTCATCGACGGGGAGTGGCGACCGCGCAATGAGACGTTCGACAAGCGCTCGCCGATCGACGGCTCGCTCGTCGGCCACTTCGCCAGGGGCACTCGCGCGGACGTGCGCGACGCCATCGCCGCCGCCCGTGCCGCCGCCCCGGGCTGGGCCCGGACTCCGTGGCTGGAACGAATCGCCGTCATGCGTCGCATGGCGGATCTGATCAGCGAGCGCCAGATGGAACTCGCGGCCCTGATGGCGATCGAGGTCGGCAAGAATCGCCTGGAGGCGCTCGGCGACGTCGAGGAGTCGGCCGATCTGATCCGCTACTACTGCGACCAGATCGAGGCCAACGACGGCTTCGACCACCCGATGGGGAACCTGGGCGATCCGACCGTCCACACCCGCTCGGTCCTCAAGCCGCACGGCGTCTGGGCCGTGATCAGTCCCTTCAACTTCCCGATGGCGCTCTCCGGCGGGCCTGCGGGTGGCGCGCTGGTGGCCGGCAACGCGGTCGTCTACAAGCCCTCGAGCGATGCCCCGCTGTGCGGCGTCAAGCTGGCCGAGATTGCGGACCTGGCCGGTTTGCCGCACGGTGTCTTCAACATGGTCAGCGGTCCGGGCGGCACGGTCGGCGCCGAGCTGCAGGAGAACGAGGGGATCGACGGTCTGCTCTTCACCGGTTCGTTCGAGATCGGCTTCGAGCAGATCTTCAAGACGTTCAGCAAGCGGTTCCCCAAGCCGGTCGTGGTCGAGATGGGCGGCAAGAACCCGGCCATCGTCAGCGCCCGGGCGGACCTCGAAGAGGCGGCCGAGGGTATCGTCCGGTCGGCCTTCGGCTTCGCCGGCCAAAAGTGCTCGGCCTGCAGCCGCGTCTACGTCCAGGCGCCCGTCTACGACGCGTTCCTGGAGGCGCTGGTGGCCAAGACGAAGGCCATTTCGATCGGCGACCCGACCGAACGCAAGGTCTGGCTCGGGCCGCTGGTGAATGCCAAGGCCAAAGCCAAGTATGAGGCTGCGATCGCCGAGGCCAAGCGCGATGGCCGAATTCTCGTCGGCGGCGAGGTGCTTGCCGGCCACGGCACGGATCTGTTCGTCGCCCCCACGATCGTGGCGGACCTGCCGGCCGATCACCGCATCTGGCGCGAAGAGTTGTTTGTGCCGCTCATCGCGGTGGCGAAGGTCGCCACGCTCGACGAAGCGATTGAGCGCGCCAACGACACGATCTACGGCCTGACCGCGGGCTTCTTCAGCGACGACCGCGAAGAGATCGATCGCTTCGAGGAGTCGATCGAGGCCGGGGTCATCTACATCAACCGTCGAGCCGGCGCCACGACCGGCGCATGGCCGGGCATCCAGCCCTTCGGCGGCTGGAAGGGTTCGGGCACCACGGGTCGCGCCTCGGGTGGTCTCCACTACGTCCAGCAGTTCATGCGCGAGCAGTCGCAGACTCTCGTCGACTGAGGCCGGGGCCGCTCCGCTATACTGGCGCGAGTATCCAGTCTGCATAAAGGCTATCCGTCACTGCGGCAGCTGCGACCCCTCCGCGGCCCGCCAAAACCCGTCGAGGTGCACCGTGACCCAGGCTCCGGACAAGCTCGTCCAGGCTCCCGCCGTTCCGCACATCGTTACCGAGCTGCCCGGCCCGAAGGCTCGCGCCCACCTCGAGTTCGACCGTCAGTGGACCTCGCCGAGCGTGCCGCGGGCCTACCCGGTCGTGCCGGTGCGAGGCGAGGGCTGCACGATCGAGGACATCGACGGCAACCTCTTCCTCGATTTCAACGCCGGCATTGCCGTCACCTCGACCGGTCACTGCCATCCGGACGTGGTCCGCGCCATTCAGGAGCAGGCCGGCAAGCTGATCCACTACAGCGCCGACTTCTACCTGCCGATCTACGCCGAGACTTGCGCCGAGATGGCTCGCATCGCTCCGATGACGGAGAAGTGCAGGGTCTTCTTGAGCAACTCCGGCACGGAGGCGGTCGAGGGCGCGATCAAGCTCGC
>PLLE01000004.1 GCA_003141245.1 Chloroflexota bacterium | reverse complement strand
GACGGTGCTGTTCATCATCATGAACACGATCCGGCTGGCCGTTATGGCCCGGGCCGAGGAGATCGAGATCATGCGCCTTGTCGGCGCCTCCGATGCCTTCATCCGCTGGCCGTTCATCTTCGAGGGCGCGTTCGTCGGGCTCCTGGGGGCCGTGGCCGCGCTTGCGCTGCTCGCCGTCGCCTCGGGGCCGGTCACCGACTTCATGTACGGCTTCTTCCGCGTCCTTCCCCTCGAGCTCGGCTCCCTCCAGCGCGATGTGATCCTCCTGGTGCTCGGGACCGGCCTGGGGGTCGGCATCCTGGGATCGTGGCTCTCGGTCCGCAGCTATCTCACGAGGTAGATCCAGATGACGACGCCCGGCACGAGCTTCACGCCGCCCGAGCCCCCGAACGACGCCCTCCCGAGCGATGAGCGCCCTGCCGAGGGCGCCTTGGTCGAGCCCGTCGTCCCGACGGTCCCGTCCGGCGCGCAGCCGCGGCGCGGCGTCGGGTCGCTCCAGCTCGCCATCGCCGTGGTGGGACTGCTCGCGGGCGCGGCGCTCTTCCTGTCGGGCTTCACGCTGGGGGCGCGGACGGCAACGACCCCCGGCACGCCGGCCGCCGACCAGGCCCTCTTCGCCCCGTTCTGGGATACTTGGGATTCGATCACCCGGAGCTACGTCGGCCAGGTGGACCAGAAGAAGCTGGTCGAGGGCGCCATCGACGGGTTGATCAAGGCACTCGGCGACCCGTATTCCTCGTACATGAGCCCCGCCGACCTCCAGCGGGCTCGCGAGGACCTCGGCGGCCAGTTCGAGGGGATCGGCGCCGTCATCACGGCTCGATCGTCGGCCGCGGGCGGCGGCACGTGCACGACGCTCGCGACCGACTGCCGGATGACCGTGGTCTCGACGATCGCCGCGTCGCCGGCGGAGGCGGCCGGCATCCGGGAGGCCGACGTGGTCACCGGCATCGACGGTTCCAGCGTGGACGGCCTGACGCTCGACCAGGCGATCGCGAAGGTGCGCGGCAAGAAGGGGACGCCGGTGGTTCTGACGATCGTGCGGGCGGCGCAGCCGCTGTTCGACCTGAAGATCGTCCGCGACACCATAGTCCAGACCCAGGTGGAGACGCGGGACCTGGCGAATGCCAGTGTCCGCTACATCCGGGTCGCGGCCTTCTCCGACAACTCGGCGAAGGACTTCACGGACGCGCTTCAGGCGGGCCTGGCGAAGGGCGAGCGGTCGGTGATCGTGGACCTGCGCGACAACCCCGGCGGTTACGTGACGGCGTCGCGGACCGTCGCCAGCCAGTTCATCGCCAGCGGGCCGCTCTTCTGGGAGGAGAGTGCCGACGGCACCCAGATCGAGACGGATGCCTCGCCCGGGGGCGTCGCGACGGACGCCGCGATCCGGATCATGGTCCTCGTCAACAAGGGCAGCGCGTCCGCCAGCGAGATCGTCTCCGGCGCCCTGCAGGACACGAAGCGCGCGACGCTGGTCGGCGAGACGACGTTCGGCAAGGGCACCGTCCAGCAATGGGTGGACCTCAGCGACGACTCGGGCGGGTTCCGGCTGACGATCGCGAAATGGCTCACGCCGGCCAAGCGCTGGATCCACCTGAAGGGCCTGACGCCGGACGTCGCGGTCACCGCGACCGACGGGACGACGACCCCGACTGGCGACCCGTACATCGACGCCGCGCTCAATGCCCTCGGTGCGCCGGCCGCGAGCGAGGCGTGGCCGCTGGCTGCCTGAGGTCGCGACCTCGGCGCTCGACGGGATCGGTGTGTAACGGAGGTACCGGACGAGTACAGGTGCTTGCCAGAACCCGGGTCGTCATGTACGGTTTCGCCAACCGAAAGGAGGTGATGTGCAGTGACAGACAGTAGTCCGCGTCGTTGCACCACCTCGCAGGGAGCATCCGCCTGACGGACGCCCCAGCGGGTGGGCAACTCGAAACGCGTTCGAGGGCCGGTTCCGGCAGCGGAGCCGGCCTTCGTGCGTCCGCGAGGCGCACCCGTATGCCAGCACCACCGTCGACCACGAGGAGCCGCCACCGATGGGCGAAACGACCATCGCCCTCAACCGCAAGGCCCGCCACGAGCACTCCATCGAGGACACGTTCGAGGCCGGCCTCGTCCTGACCGGGACGGAGATCAAGTCGATCCGGGCCGGCCACGTGAGCCTGCAGGAGGCCTACGCGCGAATCGAGCGCGGGGAGGCCTGGCTGGTCGGCGCCCACATCGCCCCCTTCGCCGGGGGCAATCGCCTCAACCACGAGACGAAGCGGTCCCGCAAGCTGCTCCTCCATCGCGACGAGATCGACGAGCTGCTCGGCAAGACCAAGTCGAAGGGCCTGACGATCGTCCCGCTCCGCCTCTTCATCGACGGCCGCGGGCACGCCAAGCTGGAGATCGGGCTGGGGCGCGGGAAGCAGCTCTACGACCGTCGCCGCGAGATCGCGGAGCGGGACGCGCGTCGCGACCTGGACCGGACCATGGCGGACTCTGCGCGGGGGCGGTAGCGCCGCGCATCAGGCGCCCGGCGACGGCGCCTCGTCGAGGGCCGAGGGCAGGAGCAGCTCCACGATCACCACGTCCCGCCATCGTCCGTCGAGCAGGCCGTGCCGGCGGTACACCCCGACCTCGCGGAACCCGAGATCGACGAGGAGCCGTCGGCTCGCCTCGTTCTCCACGAAGACGCGCGACACGAGCTTCCACAGGCCTGCCGGCGCGGCCGCCTCGATGAGCGCCTCCATCGCGAGCCGGCCGATCCCCTTCCCGCGGGACGCGCGGGCGACATAGACCGAGAACTCCGCGACCCCCGCATAGCAGGCGCGCGGCCGGTACTCGAACGTGGCGGCGAACCCGACGACGTTCCCATCGGGGTCGTCCAGGACGACGATCGGGTGGCGACCGTCGAACCAGCCGGCAACGTCGGAGGCCGTACGCGGGCGCGTCTCGAAGGTCGCGATCCGATCCTCGATCCCCTCGCTGTAGATGCGGGCGATCGCGGCGGCGTCACCTTGGGTCGCGGCCCGCGCGGAGCGCCCCGCGGCTCGGGCGTCGGTGCGCTCGCGCGCGGTCTCGTGCATCGATTGGCTCCCTTGCTCGATCACGGGATGGTACCGGTTGATCGAGGCGGCGGCCTCGGACGGGACGGGCGGGCGGGCGCGCTCGCTGGCGGCGTAACGCCGCGCTCCGGCCCGGATCGGGCCCGGGAGTAGAATGTCGTCGAGGGCCCCAGGGTCGGCGCGGGACGGCCGGTGCGCCGCTCCGATCGGTGGGGATGCGTGGTCTCGACGGGGCCCCGCAGTCCGGAAACGCGAGCCGAGGATGCCGCTCTGGCCTCGTTAAAAGGCGGCAAAACGAAGTAACTGCCAACAAGCAGCCTGCTCTCGCCCTCGCCGCTTAGGCGGTAAGGTGAGCGTGGAAGCGGCCTCCTCCCCGTGGGCCGTGGAAGCGTCACTCAGCGGGGATGCAGCCCCGGCAAGCGCCGCGTAGCCGGGAGCGAAGCCCGATCTAGGGACACGCAGCTGGACCGATCATCGCCCCTGCCGATGGGGGTGGGTCGGTCGAGATCAAGCATCGGACACGCTCGTAGTGGGTCCGGGTCACGGGTTTCGGACGGGGAGTTCGACTCTCCCC
>PLLE01000003.1 GCA_003141245.1 Chloroflexota bacterium | reverse complement strand
GCCAGACCGGGATCGTCGTCAAGTAGGGCGAATAGACGGGTGGGCGGCGGGAGCGCCGCCCAGATCCGGGATGAACACGACACAGCTATCGTCACCTTCTCGCGGGTGCCGCACGAGATGGTCACGATCTGAGGGGTTCAGGCGGTCTTGAGGCCCATGCTGGCCAGCCGCACCCACCTCCTAGCAGGGCAGCGCGGCGAGGATCGTGTCGGCCGCGCGCTGGCATCCCGATCGCCCGTGTCGAGCATGAGGTCGTATTGGCGTGGATCGCTGTTTGAGGCTGTCGTTGGCGCAGGTCTCGTTGGGCCTCGCCGGCAGCTTGCCCGATACGAGGGGAAGACAGCCGGTCCACCCGCGGGGGTGGCAGGTCGAACGGTATGATCGCGTCCTGTCGTCGAGAGGTTCGAGATGCACCGCCGCCACTTCGTGTCTGGATCGGCCTCGGTCGGCGGTGGTGGGTCGCTTGCCGAAGCCGCCGGCGCGGACGCCCCTGACGAGGCGACGCGGCGGATCGAGAGGGCGACTGCGGCGGCGATGGCGATGCAGCGCCGTGACTGGGAGCAAGGGATCATCGCTCAGGCTCTGCTCGAGGCCGGCGACCGGGAGCGGGTGATCCTGTTGGCCAAGGGCGCCATCGTCCAGAGCGCTCCGGACGGTCGCCTCGCCGTCGTCGTGGCCGGCGGACCGACAGACCCCGCAATGGGCGGCGAAGCCTACTGGCGCGCGGCGGAGTGGGCGGGCGACCCGGGCATGAAGGAGGCCGTTCTCGGCCTCCTGGAGTACCTCCGGCATCGGGCGCCGCGAAGCTCGGATGGCATTCTCTACCACACCTTCGAGGGGCCCGAGATGTGGTCGGACGGCTTCAACTGCGCCCCGCCCTTCCTCGCAGCGATGGGCCACTACGACGAAGCGCTCGCCCAGATCGACGGCTACCGGAAGCGCCTCTGGAATCCCGAGAAGCGACTGCTCTCGCACATCTGGGACGACGGCGCCCGGCAGCTCAAGCGCGCCGACTTCTGGGGCGTCGGGAACGGCTGGGCGGCGGCGGGCCTGACGCGCGTCATTCGCTCCCTGCCGCCGGGTCGCGACGAAGACCGCGCCCACCTGGCCGCGTTCGTCGAGGAGATCGTGGATGGCTGCCTGGCCTGGCAGCGGGCAGATGGGCTGTTCCACGACGTGGTCGACCAGCCCGAGACCTTCGTGGAGACGAACCTCGCCCAGATGCTGGCCTTTGCCATCTATGAAGGGATCGCCGGCGACTGGCTCCCGGAAGGCCATCGAGCCGCGGCGGATCGGATGCGTGCGGCCGCCAGAGCCAGGATGGACGTCTTCGGCTACGTACAGGGCGTGTGCGGCGCGCCGAACTTCGATCGGCCCGGCATCGCCACTGAAGGTCAGGCGTTCTGCATCCTTATGGAATCCGCCGGACGCAAGGTCGCCTGAGGAGACTCAACCGGCGGATCCGGGATTAGGCGCGCCAGCGCCGCCGCAGCGCGTGCGCGGCGAGCTTCGGGCGGCGGTCGCGGGTGAAGACGCCCTTGAAGTTCGTCGCGTGTGGGCGGTGTTCGGCCTGGGCCGTCGCGAAGTCGGCAAACGTCCAGACGTGGGCGCCGACGACGAACGGGCGCTCCGCCGCCGTGTCGAGGACGCGGCCGATGAGCTCTGCCTGGTACTCCTCGCTCCACATCGCCGGCGGGTCGGCGTGAGCGCCGGGAAGGGCGTCCGCGCCGAACTCGGTAAGGACGATCGGCTTGCGGTGCCGCGCGTGCACCGCGTCGAGATCCGCCGCCAGCGCGGCCATCCCGAGCTCGAGCTCGCCGGGGAGGACGTACCAGGCGGGGTAGCGATTGAGGCAGAGGAAGTCGACCGCGCTGAGGCCTGGATCGTCCGTTTCGTGGCTTGCGTAGGTCACGGGTCGGGTCGGGTCGAGCGCGCGGGCGAGGTCGCAGAGCTCCGCGAGCGCCGCGCCAGCGGCGGCGTCGTGCGCGTGCGGCTCGTTCGCGACGCTCCAGGCCATGACGCAGGCACGGTTCCGGTCGCGCGCGACGAGTTCCTCGACGTAGCTCCGGCTCAGCTCCTGGCGGCGCTCGAGCCCTTCGGGTGCGAAGAAGAGCGCGACCGCGGGCGTCTCGGCGATGACAAGCAGGCCGAGGCGATCGGCCAGATCGAGGGTCTCCTCGTCGTGCGGGTAGTGGGCCGTGCGGAACGAGTTCGCGCCGAGGTCGCGCATGAGATGGAGGTCGCGCGCTGCGACTGCTGCGCTCGCGCCGCGGCCGAGGACGGGAAAGTCCTCGTGCCGGCCGAAGCCGCGGAGTTCGATCGGCTCACCGTTCAACAGCAGGCGCTCGCCATCGACGGCGATCGTGCGTAGCCCGACGGAAAGCTCGTAGCGATCCACAGTGGTGCCTTCGCGTCGTAGCTGGATGGCGAGCGCGGCGAGATGCGGGTCGTCCGGGCGCCAGAGCCGTGGCCGCTCGAGGCGCAGCGGAGCCTCGAAGTGCGCGCCGTCGAGCGCGAGCTCGACCTCGCCTCCACCGTGCGCTACCTCGACGTGGAGGATCGCCGCCCCGCCGTCCAGCTCCGTCCGCACGCGCACGTCCGCGATCCCGCCCGGTGGCGTCGCCACCAGCTCGACCTTGCGGTGGATGCCCGCGAACGGGAAGAAGTCGAACGCCGCCGGCGGGAAGAACTCCCGCGGATGCCGATGCTCGAGCGGCACCAGCCCGGGCGGGACGCGGTCGGCGGCGAGGCGCCCGTCCACCCGCACGACGAGCGCGTTGCCCACGTCGCGCAGCGACGGAACCGGGAAGGCGAAGGGCAAGTGCCCGCCCTCGTGGCTGCCGAGCGGCTCGCCGTTGAGCCACACCTCGGCGATGTAGTTCACCGACCCGAAGCGCAGCGCGAGATCGAAGCCGTCAACCGGCGGCGCGTCGAAGCGCAGCTCGTACCAGGCGGGCCCCAGCTCGTCGCGCACTCCCACGAGCTGGTCGTTCCAACTCCCTGGGACAGCGATCGGCGCGGCGTCGGGTACGCCGGCGCTCCAGCCCGCCGCGCGGCCCACGTCGTCCGGGTCGAACCGGATCGCCCACACCCCGGAGAGATCGTGAGCGACCCGGAACCGATTCGTCTGGGGACGCAGGAGCCACATGGCTGCAGCTTACCCCCGATCGTTTCACGGACAACCGCCACCTTGTTTCGGAGATCGCTGGCGGCGGCCGCGTGAGACCGCCCAACACCGCGCGCTTCTCCCCCTAGCCAACATGGTCACGATCAGGTCGTCGTGTCGCCAGGCTCGCCTCGGCCCCCGCGCCGCCGATCGCCGACGATCCCGGCTCGGTGCCGGCGAAGTGGGAGCCCGACGCTGGCCTCTGGCAGCGGCCCATGTTCGGCCGCTTATGCTCACCTTGTGCGAGTAGGATGGGCTCGCTGTCGTCGCAGCCGGGTCGAACCGGGTGCGACACGCATGGTCCCGGCATCTTTGCGCCGCGGAGTAGAATTCCGGCGCGGGCTTGTGCCGTCCCCAGGGGCGTCTCGGCGACATGGCTCGATGTCATTTGTAGAACCACGGCCGAGCACGTGGTCTGAGTGCTGGCGACGTGGTGCAGGAGCCCATCGGCCGTGGCCGAGCGCGAGGAGAGGAAATGGGATCGTCGCGCGTGACGCGTCTTGGCGCGTCTGTTCTGCTGAGCCTCGCATTGAGCGTCGGGATCACTTCCACGGCCTTGGGGGTCTCTACAACCGATCCGTCTCCGGGTAGGAGCTCGTCCGCCAGCAATGCGGACGCCCAGCCCGCCACCACGGGCTATACGGTCTCGGGCACGGTCTACGGCGCCGGCGGATCGCCCGTGCTCGCGGGCGTGAACGTCCAGGTGCAGTTCGCCCCGGACACGTACAACGCGACAACCGGGCCGGGTGGCACCTACACGGTCACTGGCGTCCCCGGGGGTCGTAGCTACCTGGTGTTCTTCTTTGACCCCCTGGCCCGGTATCTCAACGGCTGCTACGACAACAACGTCCCAGTCAGCCACTTCTCCAGCAACAACCAATTGGCCACGGGGTATCTGGTCAACGCGAACGTGACGGGCCTGGACGTGCGGCTCGGTGCGGGCGTCCATATCAGCGGCTTGGTCATTAACACAAGCGGCGTGGCGCTCTCCGGCATCACGGTCGAGGCCTACGTCGCGGCCGCGTTCGGGTACCAGGAATACACGACGACCCTGGCCGACGGGACGTACTCGGTCCTCATCCCACCCAACGCCTCCTACACGCTGTCTTTCACCGACTACAGCAGCAGCGTCTATTCCACGGGCTACTACGACAGCGCCGTCTCGTGGAGTCACCTCGCCTACGTTGGCACCTCGGCCACACCGGTTCCGGTGGGCAACGTGGGCTCGGACGTAAGCAATATCAATGTGACGATGACGAAGCCCTGGTCGCTACAGATCAGTGTCGGCGTCGCGTCTGTGGTCGTGGGGACCACGGTCACGCTCACGGCTACCACAAACCAGGAGCTCGGACCGACGCCCTACTACTGCGTGATCCTGGACAGTAGCAACACCGTCCTTGCTTCTAGCTTATCAGGCATGACGTGCACCACCACGGTGACGAGCGCCACTCCGGCATCCAAGTCGTACCACGCGGTCGTGGGCAACAGCGATGGCACAGGCGCCGTGGTGGCGACATCCCCCCTCACCGTGACATGGGTGCCGGACCACCTCGTTCTGAGCCCCGCGAACGCGACGATGGCCGCCGGCGCGACCACCCCATATACGGCCCGTGGATACGACGCCACAAACCACGATCTCGGCGATGTCACCGCGTCCACCGCCTTCACCATCAGCGGCGGCGGGAGTTGCACGGGCACCTCATGCACGTCGACAGTTGCCGCGGCTCACACCGTGACCGGCAGCGACGGCAGCGCTCACGGCTCGACGACGCTCTACGTCAACCCAGCTGCCCCCGACCACCTGGTCCTGAGCCCGGCGGACGCGACGGTCGAGGCCGGGTTTGGCCGGGTTTTCGATGCCCACGACTACGACGTCCACGGCAATGTCATCGCAGATGTGACCTCCGCCACGACCTACACCGTCGTCGGCGGCTCGTGCTCGGGTGCGATATGCAGCTCCACGGCGGCGGGAGATCACACCGTCACGGGTACGGACGGCACTCTTACGGGTACGGCAATGCTCCATGTGACGCCCAGTGCGCTGCACCACCTGGTACTCAATCCTTCCGGTGCGACCATCGCGGCCGGCGGGAGCCAGGCCTACACCGCCGAAGGCTTCGACGCATTCGGCAACAGCCTCGGGGATGCCGCCTCCGCCACGACCTTCAACATCGGCGGCACAGGCTCCTGCACGGGCACCTCGTGCACGTCCACTGCGGCTGGTGACCACACCGTCACCGGCACCGATGGCACCGCCACTGGCACGGCCACGCTGCATGTCACCCCTGGCCCGCTCGACCACCTGGTTCTGAGCCCCGCCAACGCGACGGTCGCCGCCGGTGTACGTCAGGCCTACACGGCCGAGGGCTTCGACGCCCACGGCAACGGCCTGGGCGACATCACCTCCGCTACTACCTTCACCACCAGCGGCTTTGGCACCTGCGCCGGCGCCTCCTGCTGGTCCAACACTCCCGGCACGGTCTGGGTGAGCGGCATCGATGGCCCTGCCTACGGCGCCATGGCCTTTCTCCATGTGACCCCGGCCGCGGCGACGCACCTGGCGGTCTCTGGGCTCGACACGCCGCGGGTCGCAGGAGCGGCCGGCAGCGCCACCGTCACCGCTCTCGACGCCTACGGCAACACCGCCACCGGCTACAGCGGGACCGTCCACTTCACCAGCTCAGACGCCAAGGCCGTCCTGCCGGCCAACGCGACGCTCAGCGCCGGGGTCGGCACCTTCAGTGTCACCCTTCGGACCGCGGGCACGCAGTCCGTGACCGCGACCGACACAGGCAACTCCTCGATCACCGGCACCCAGAGCGGCATCGTCGTCAATCCCGCCGCAGCCAAGACCCTGGTGGTCTCGGGGCTGACGACGCCGCGGACCGCCGGAACGACCGGCAGCATCCGGGTCACCGCCCTCGACGCCTACGGCAACCGCGTCCATAGCTATCTGGGCACGGTCCACTTCACCAGCTCAGATGCCAAGGCCAAGCTGCCTGCCAACTACAAGTTCACGGCGGCCGACGCCGGAACCCACGTCTTTAGCGGGACCGTGATCCTCAAGACTGCCGGCACGCAGTCCGTGACCGCGACCGACACGGTGACCAAGACGATCAAGGGCAGCCAGACCGGCATCGTCGTCAAGGCGGCCGCGGTCAAGACCCTGGTCGTCTCGGGGCTGACGACGCCGCGGACTGCTGGGACGACCGGCAGCATCCGGGTCACCGCGGTCGACGCCTACGGCAACCGCGTCCATAGCTATCTGGGCACGGTCCACTTCAGCAGCTCAGACGCCAAGGCCAAGCTGCCTGCCAACTACAAGTTCACGGCGACTGACGCCGGCACGCACGTCTTCGTCGGGGCCGTGATCCTCAAGACGGCCGGCACTAAGTCTGTGACCGCGACCGACACGAAGACCGCGACGATCAAGGGCAGCCAGACCGGGATCGTCGTCAAGGCGGCCGCGGTCAAGACCCTGGTCGTCTCGGGGCTCACGACACCTCGGACAAAGGGTGTCGCAGGCTCAATCCGAGTGACTGCTGTCGATGCCTACGGCAACCGCGTCTCTAGCTATCGAGGCACGGTGCACTTCACCAGCTCAGACGCCAAGGCCAAGCTGCCTGCCAACTACAAGTTCACTGCCGCCGACAACGGCACCCACGTGTTCGTCGGGACGGTGATCCTCAAGACTGCGGGGACGCAGTCTGTGACCGCTACCGACACGAAGACCGCATCTATCAAGGGCTCCCAAACCGGCATCGTCGTCAAGTAGCGCGGGCTGGGCGGTCTGCACTGGAGCGGCCAACCCCAGGTCGGAGACGATCCAGGTCATAGCGTCGAAATCACACGGTTCGGACGAGTGTAGGATCGATGCACTCGTCCGTAATGGGTGACAGGGTTCTTCGGACTAGGGGCAGGCGGCCTGGGCGGGCTGCCAGATCCCCTGGGCTCACGGGGTGCGGCTCGCAGCAGTTCGCTGAACGGGAAGCACAAGGGCTGTCCGGATACGAGAGGAGCGGGGTTCGGTGAAGTCACTCGTAGCAGCGGCGGTCCACTCTCACGGCCACTCGCGCGCTTCCCGCCGGCCGTTGGTGCGGCTCCTGGGGCTCGCACCGGCGATGCTGCTGCTCTCCGGGCTACTCACGGTCTTCGCCGGACCGCTCGCCGCGCCTGTGGCGGCGGCCGCGCCGGCGGGCGTCGTCGTTGCCTGGGGCGACTACGTCTACGGCGGACCCCCTGTCGACGTCCCAGCCGACTTGTCCGACGTCACCGCGATTGCCGCAGGAGGGACGTTTGACCTCGCCCTGAGGTCGGACGGTACGGTCGTCGCCTGGGGCAACAACTCCTTGGGCCAAACCACGATCCCAGCCGGGCTCTCGGGCGTCACCGCAATCGCCGCCGGTACCCACCACAGCCTCGCCCTGGAGTCGGACGGCACGGTCGTTGCCTGGGGCACTGACAACCACGGGCAGACGGACGTCCCGGCCGGCCTCTCGGGCGTGACAGCGATCTCTGCCGGCGAGAACCACAGCCTCGCGCTGAAGTCGGACGGCACGGTCGTTGCCTGGGGCGACAACACCGATGGCCAGAGCGACCTCCCGGCCGGGCTCTCGGGCGTCACCGCGATCGCGGCCGGTAGCAGCCAGAGCCTCGCTGTGAAGTCGGACGGCACGGTCGTTGCCTGGGGCACTGATCCCGGAGGATGGACGGTCCCAGCCGGGCTCTCGGGCGTTACGGCCATCGCCGCCGGGAATGGGCACTACCTTGCCCTGAAGTTGGACGGCACGGTCGTCGCCTGGGGCAACCCCGCCGATGATGAGGAGGTCGTACCGGTCGGGCTAGCCGGTGTGACCGCGATAGCTGCTGGCTTTGACTTCAGCCTCGCACTCAGGAGCAACGGCACGGTCGTCGCCTGGGGTTGCCCGGGCGGCGGCGAGACCGACGTCCCGGCCGGACTCTCGGGTGTAACCGCGATCTCCGGCGGCTGGGGCCACAGCCTCGCCCTCTACACTGCGGCCGATGTCCTGGTGACCTCGGGTATGACGACGCCTCGAATGGCGGATTCCACGGGCTCCATCCGGGTAACTGCGCTGGACGGGGCCGGCAAGCGCGCCTACAGCTATCGCGGCACCGTCCACTTCACGAGCTCGGATGCTGCCGCCAGCCTGCCCCCCGACTACACCTTCACCGCAGCCGACAACGGTACCCACGTCTTCGTCGCGAACGTGATCCTCAGGACCACCGGCAGCCAGTGGGTCCGTGCGACCGACGCGGTGGTCGGCGGCTTGACCGGTGTGCAGAGCAGCGTCGTCGTGACTCCTCACCTCGTGAAGGCCCTCGTCGTCTCGGGCATGACGACGCCACGGATGGTGGATTCGACGGGCTCCATCCGGGTCACCGCACTCGACGCTGCCGGCAAGCGTGTCTACAGCTATCGCGGCACCGTCCACTTCACGAGCTCAGACCCGGCGGCGAGCCTGCCGCCCAACTACACCTTCACCGCAGCCGACAACGGTACCCACGTCTTCGTCGCGAACGTGATCCTCGAGACTCCCGGCACCTGGTCGGTGACCGCGACCGATACTGCGACCGCATCGCTGACCGGCACCCAGACCGGGGTCGTCGTGAACGCCACCCCGCTTCTTGTCTCGGGCATGACCACGCCACGGACAGTCGGGACGACCGGCAGCATCCGGGTCACCGCAGTCGACGCATCCGCCAACCGCAACCCGAGCTACCTGGGCACGATCCACTTCACAAGCTCAGACTCGCAGGCGGACCTGCCTGCCGACTACACGTTCACTGTCGCCGACGCGGGCACTCACGTCTTCACCGGCGTGATCCTCAAGACACCTGGCACGCAGTCCGTCAGCGCGACCGATACCGCAGATGGATCGCTCACCGGGTCTCAGACCGGGATCGTCGTGAAGGCCGGGCCGATGGTCGGATTCCGCGTCTCGGGCATAACGACGCCACGGCCCGTTGGTTGGACGGCCCCAGTCCGGGTCACTGCGGTCGACGCCTGCGGCAACCGCATCTACCCCGGCAACGGCGTCCCTAGCTATCTGGGCACGATCCATTTCACAAGCTCGGATCCCAAGGCCAGGGTGCCAGCCGACTACACGTTCAAGGCGACTGACGCTGGCACCCACGTCTTCAGCGTGACTCTTGAGACCTCGGGCACTCAGTCTGTGACCGCCACTGACACGGTGACCAAGACGATCAAGGGCAGCCAGACCGGGATCGTCGTGAAATAGATCGAATAGGTGGGCGGGCGGCGGGAGCGCCGCCCAGATCCGGGATGAGCACGACGCAGCTATCGTTCCGCGGCGAGTCCGCGACTGGCAGCGTTCGGAGCTGGCAGCCGGTATAGGAGACCTCCTGCTCCCCTCCCAATGGCCGAAACGGCGGCGCTGCCGTCCCTGCGGCCCTCCACCGACGCCCTAAACGGCCATTCCGGGTGGGGACTTCTACATGGCCGAATACGGGGACTTCTACATGGCCGTTGACAGACCGCGATCGCCGTCGCACCAGCGAGCCAAACGGGTCGTCTGATTAGTGGCCCGACGCAGTCACTCGTCTGGCAAGCCGGAATCGCTGACCTCGGTCGCCCGTCACGGGCGGAAGCGGATCTCCGCGCTCCGGACGATCGGGTGGAGCGCTGCGATCCTCCGGAAGGTCCCAGTTCGTGGTGCTGCGAACAGCTACGGCTGGTACAGCTCTGCCGACGTGAGATAGGCCGACGTGTCGTTCCCACCGCCGGCGATGAGGACGCGACCGTCGGCCAGCAGGGCGGCGGTATGGCCATTGCGAGCCGTGGCCATCGAGCCGGTCGGGCTGAACTTGCCGGTGGCCGGGTCATAAAGCTCGGCCGAGGCCAGCCACGTTGAGCCGTTGGTGCCTCCGGCGACGAGAACGCTGCCGTCGGCGAGCAGCGTGGCGGTGTGGTCCAGATGCGCGGTGCTCATCGAGCCGGTCGGGCCGAACTTGCCGGTGGCCGGGTCGTACAGCTCGGCCGAGGCCAGGGCGCCGGAGGAGCTCAGATTGTCCCCTCCGGCGATCAAGACCCGGCCGTCGGCGAGCAGGGCGGCGGTATGGAGGTCGCGGCCGGTCGTCATCGAGCCCGTCGCGCTGAAAGTGCCGCTCTGGGGATCGTACAGCTCAGCCGAGGCCCCATACCGAGAGCCGTTCCCGCCTCCGGCGATCAGGACGCGGCCATCGGTCAGCAGGGTCGCGGTGTCCTTGAACCGAGCGGTCGTCATCGAGCCCGTCGCGCTGAAGGCGCCGCTCTTGGGATCGTACAGCTCGGCTGAGTCAAGGGGGTTCATGTTTTCACCTAACCCTCCGGCGATGAGGACGCGACCGTCGGCGAGCAGGTTCGCGGTGTGGACCTGCCGGGCGGTGGTCATCGAGCCCGTCGCGGTGAAGGTCCCCGTCTTGGGGTCGTAGAGCTCGGCTGAGGCGAGTACCCCAAAGCTGCTCAAGCCTCCGGCGATGAGGACGCGCCCGTCGGCGAGTAGCGTGGCGGTGTGGCTTTGGCGAGCGGTGGCCATCGCGCCTGTCGGGCTGAACTTGCCGGTGGCTGGGTCACATAGCTCGGCTGAGGCGAGCGCCCCCGGGACGCCATTTCCTCCGGCGATGAGGACGCGGCCGTCGGCCAGTCGCGTAGCGGTGTGGTAGATGCGAGCGCCCGCCATCGATCCGGTCGCGCTGAAGCCTGTAGATCCCTGGGCCGGAATCGCCGTAGCCGTGACGGCGGTTTCGCCGGGTTGCGTGTTGGCCGCCGGCGCGGCCGACTGCGCGGCAGCCGTGGGCGTGGCGGGTTGCCCGGTGGCGTTCGATGCGGCGCTCGGCCGTTGGGAGCTCCCGCCGCACCCGGCCAGCAAGACAGCGATGGCGAGGCTCGCTAGAACGCGGCCATCGACACTGCGTCTGGACATCCCCATTCCTCCCTCGGAACGCATCGGCGCGGCTCGGTTTCGCCAGTGGCTCGGCGTGGTCCCGGCGGCCAAGGGTGTGGGCCACGTGTCAAAGCGCTCCGTGCTCGGGTCATTATTCCACGAGTTCTCACGGGGCCAGTCGCCCCTGGGCACCTGCCCGAACCGACACGGGTCCGGACCATCGGCGACGAGCGCGGCACGCGCCACTGGAAGTCCCGACGACACCATCCCGCGATCGTGTCCGAGTTATCCGTGCCCGTAGATTCTGACGCCGGGCGCCATGCTGACTGCGATGGACGATCGCCGCCAGCGACTCATTGAGATCAAACAGCGCGCCCGCTGCGATCTTCTCGAGGGCGCTACCGAGGAATGGCAATGGGCGAACGGCCGACCGCCAGGCGCAGTCCGCCGATCCCGAGGCGTCTCGCACTCATATGCACGGGGCTGCTCGTGGCCGCCCTGGTCATATCCGGGACAGGCGCCTTTCTCGTGCTGAGCGCGAGCCCGGGGCTAACCGGTCTCGTTCCTATCGGTCAGTGGGCCACGACATACACTCCGGACGCGTCCGATGGCGATGGAGCGAACATCGAGGTCCCGGCCCAAGTCCTCAATGGCAAGGTCATCCGCCCCGGGGGGCAGTTCAGTTTCCTCACTGCGGTCGGTCCCATCGACGAAGCCCACGGCTTCAAGATGGGCGGCGTCATCCTGAACGGCAAGCTGGACCCTACCGGTGCCATTGGCGGCGGCATATGCGCGGCGTCGACGGCCTTCTTCAACGCCGCGGCTCGAGCCGGGCTCCGAATCGACGAGCGACATGCCCATTCCTTCTACATCGACGGCTACCCGGTCGGCCTCGATGCCACCGTCTACTCCAACGACTCCACGACTCTGGACATGCGCTGGACCAACGACACGAACTCCCCGATTGTCATACGCAGCTGGTGGGATGGCGGCAGCACGCGGGTGATCCACGTTGAGCTTTGGAGCTCGCCAACTGGTCGCACGACAGCCTTCTCCGGCGGGCTCAGGACAGACATCGTCAAAGCCACGGACGACATCCAGTACGTGCCGTCCCTTCCTGGCGGCCGGAAGACATACCGTGAGCAGGATCCCGTGGATGGTTTCAGCACGATCGTGCGACGAACTGTTGTCGACAAGAACGGCACAGCCATCCACAGCGACGTCTGGTCCTCCCAGTATGCCGAGGTGGACGGGTTGCTTGAGATTGCCGGCCCCCCGCCGCCTCTGGCCGCGCCGACCCCCTCCGCTTAGGTCACGCTGACCGTCCGAAAGCCGGTGATGGACGGGGTGGCCTTGTCGGTGGCGGTCACCGATACCGTCACGGCCACGATCAAGGGAAGCCAGACCGGGACCGTGGTTCGCTGATCGGACCGACCTGCGGCAGTCGACTTCGCGCCGATGATGGCCCAAGGGCGACACGACCAGGTCGTAGTGCCTCGCACCTCGCGTGCGGACATGCCGCGCCACCGCCGGGACTTCTTCCGCCCGCAAGAAACCCCAGCACGGCGACGGCGCCGCTGAGGCCGGAAACCGCGTCGGGGGCGGTGCGGTCCGTAATGCTGCCGGACGAGTCTGTCGTGCGAGAGGCGTTCAGGCGGCGGCGACCGGCAGGGGTCGACCGAGCAGGTAGCCCTGGCCCAGTTGGATCTCGAGTGCGCGCAAAATGGCGAGCTCACGGTCGGTCTCGATCCCCTCGGCGATCAGCCGGCAGCCGGTCGCGCGAGCGAAGTGACGCAGGCCGACGATCATCGCCTGCCGTGCGTCGTCGGACTCGATGCCGGCCACGAGCCACCGATCGAGCTTCACGAACGCCGGGCACAGTTCGAGGATGTGGCGAAGGCTGGAGAACCCGGCACCCGCGTCATCCACGGCGAGATCCACCTTGAGTCCCAACGCGGCTATCGCCGCGCGGAACGCCGGGTAGTCGGCGATGGCGGTGTGCTCGGTCACCTCCAGGACGAGACGTCGGCGGCTCCCGCGAAGGAGGGTGCCCAGCGGTTCTCCCGCCATGATGAGATCGGGCGACGCGTTCAGGTTGAGCCAGGCCGACTCTGGCAAGGCCTCCGAGGCCGCGAGGGCAGCCTCGAGTGTGGCGGTCTCCAGCTCGACCCCGAGGCCGACCGCGGCCGCCTCGGCAAATAGGATCTCGGGATCGGAACCGTCGGTGAAGCGCGTGAGTGCCTCGTAGCCGACGATCTCATCGCGCCCGAGTTCGACGATCGGTTGGAAGACCGGCCCGAAGGCTTGGCGGGCGATGATGTCCGAGACGTGATCGCGACCACGTCCCACCTCGGTCCGCTCGGCCACGTCGCGGCCGATGAGTGCCCCGCCCAGGTCCGCGAACTCGACGAGCGCCGGGAGCGCCTCTGCGACGGCGACCTCCTCGACGGATCCTTTGGCGTCGGCGACGAGCAGCCCGATGAGCCGCCCGTTGTGTCGTACGGGCGCGCAGGCAATCGAGTGAATGCCGAGGTCTTTGAAGAGCTGGTCATACGGGTGCCCGGGTTGATTCACCCATGGCTCGATCCAAGGGCCTTCAGTGGCCCGCTCGCGGAGGTGGCGACTGCGCTGGAGTGGGATCCGTCGCAGCCGTGGGTCGGGCTGATCCTCGACGACCAAGCCGATTGGCCACGCATGGCCATCGAATCCTAAGAGTAGGAGCGAGGCGGCCGTGACGCCGGTGAGGGTCACAACCCGGCGGCAGATCGCCTGCGCGGTGGCCTCCGGCGTGTCACCTGCGCGCAGGCCGCGGATCGTCTCCGCGATGAGCGCGCGCTCGCGGGCGAGCTGGATCGAGTGCTGCGCGAGCATCCGCTCGTCGGTCACGTCGCGCTCGATGGCCACGAACCCCGTGACGGTGCCGTCGGCGTCGCGGACCGGCGACATGGCGGCCTCCGCGACGCGCTCCGTCCCGTCACCGCGGACGTGGATGAGGTCGCCGACCCACGACCCACCGGCCGACAACGTCTCCCACATCGCCGCGAAGGTCGCCGCCGACTGCGGAGTCCCGATGCGCCCGGTCCTGCCGCCGACCAAGTCGCCGCGTCGGAGGCCGCTCAGCCGCTCGAAGGCCGGGTTGGCATACTCGATCTCGGCCGTCGGGCCAGTGATCAGGATCGCCTCGCTTGTCTGGTCGACCGCCTGGGCGAGCTTGCGCTCCCGGACGTCGAGTCGGCGAAGGTCGGTGACGTCGGTGAAGAAGCCGACATTGCATGCCACCCCGTCCACGACGGCCGTCGATCCCTTGATGTCGGCCAGCAGGACCGTGCCGTCCTTTCGCTGGCACGGAAGGGATCTCGCCACGGTGATGCGACCGTCGGCGAGCGCCTGGAACTGGTCGAGGACCGCTGGCAGGTCCTGCGTGGGATGGATATCGTGGACCTCCAGCTGGAGGAGTTCATCTCGGGTATAGCCGAGCAGCGCGCAGGCGGCCGAATTCACCCAGCGGAAGCGCCTCGTCGCCAGATCGGCGATGAGGATGGATTCGGATGTGCCCTCAAAGATCGCCGCGTAGCGCAGATCGGACGCGATTAGCGCCTCCTGCGCCTCCCGCTGATCGGTGACGTCCGCGATCGTGCCGAACATCCGCACCGATCGCCCGGACCCGTCGAGTTCGAGAACGCCGCGCCCGTGGACCCAGCGTTCCGCGCCGGTGTCCGCGCGGACGATCCGGTACTGTCGGTCGAACGGCCGGGCGCGACTGAGCACCTCGTCGATGAGGTAGGCGACCATCGCCTCGCGGTCAGCCGGATAAATCAGCGAGGCCCAGCCCTCGACCGACCGGTCGAACGCGGCGTCGATTCCGAAGATCGCGTCGAGGCCCTTCGAGCTCACCCAGCGTCCCGACGGGACGTCCATCGAGTACGAACCGATCCGCGCGACCGACTCCACCTCGTCGATCGGCCGGTCAGCGGACGGAACCCCGCCGTGTGGCGCCCTCGACGTGGCCGAGGTCGCACGCGACGCCCCGGGGCTTCGCTGGCTCTGGTGGTTCGCAGGTTTGGTCTTGGCTTGTGTCATCGCGGTCTTCGGTTCCGCTCTTCACGGCTTGGCGGTCACGCGCAAGACCGAGCGGTGTACGGCGGCAACAGGGTCGAGCATAGAACCAACGTCAACCCACCACAGCTGGACGGATGGATCAGTTGAAGCAGCCCAGGGTCACAGCCGACGGCCCGAGGCGATCGTGCCGACGCGGGTGTCCCAACGACGCTCCCGATAGCCGTTGCGGTTGGTGAGGCGGCGCTCGGGGGCTCGTTCGCCCTTGGGCACACCGGTGATCGCGGTCACCCCCGCCTCCATGAGTGCGGCCGCGAGAACTCTCACACCTTCGCGCAGGAAGTCGGCGTCACCATCCGCGCTCGCCTTGCGCAGCATTTCGAGCACGGCCATCCTGTCTTCGGCCATTGTGGTTCTTCTTCGTCGTCGGGTCCTAATGCAACGACGCGAGAATGACGCGATGGCCGCTTTCTTGGTCGGCCCGGTTCAGCTGTTACACCACGTTAGGGGACACGACCGGCTCGGGCGCGTCGCGGGCTCGGAGTCCCCGTCGCGAGTTCGGGTCTTGGTTGGTTTTGTACCGTTGATCGGACCATGCAGCCATCGTGTCGGGGTGG
>PLLE01000007.1 GCA_003141245.1 Chloroflexota bacterium | reverse complement strand
ATCGCCGTGATCGCCGTGATCGCAGTCTCGATCATTGCGCCCTTGTACGCGTTCCCTCTCTCCACGCCCACCCCCAACTAGTACTACAACGCCGGTTATTGACGCAGTGGGGCGTCAGGGGTAGGGTGGCACCCCGAGAGGGCCGTCGGTTGCTGGTGTTGTTGGCGGTCCCCACGAGGAAGGGGTCGCCCGCATGCTCGACGCCGATCTCGCCGCCCTCCTGCCGGCACTGGAGGCCTTCCACGCCCGCTTCGGTCGCTTCTTCCGTCGGTCGGAGGGGCGAGCCGCGAGCCGCAAGTACCTGATCGGCCTCGCGCTGCCGATCGAGCGCAAGAACGTCGAGAACATCGCCGAGCAGGTCGGTGCACCGCCGCGCAAGCTCCAGGAGTTCCTGTCCGACTCGCCCTGGGACGACGAGGGCTGCATCGGGGAGTTGCAGCGCTTCGTCGGCGAGCAACTCGGCGCGCCGGGCGGGGTCCTCGTCCTCGACGACACGGGCTTCCCGAAGAAGGGGATCCACTCGGCGGGCGTCGGCCGCCAGTACTCAGGCACGCTTGGGCGGGTCGACAACTGCCAGGTCGGGGTGTTCCTCGGATACGCGAGCCCCCATGGCCACACCCTCGTCGATCGGCGGCTGTATCTGGCCGAGGGCTGGCTCGCCGATCCGGCGAAACGGACCTCGCCCCGGGCTGGGGTGCCCCCGGATGTGCGCTTCGCGACCAAGCTCGAGCTCGCGGCCGAGATGCTCGCGACCGCCGCGTCCCACGGCCACCTGCCGTACCAGTGGGTGACCGCGGACGCCGCCTACGGCGAGAGCCACGATCTGCGAGCGCTGGTGGCGAGCCAGGGTCACTGGTACTGCTTCGAGGTGAGGGGGACGGCCGAGGCCTGGACCACCGATCCGGAGTGGGCCGTCCCGCCGCGCCCGAGCGGGCTGGGCCGGCCGCGCACGAAGGCGAGGGCCCGGCCTGATGCCGCGGCGGCCCGGACGGCTGAGGAGATCGTCCGATCGCTGCCGGCGGCCGCCTGGATCCGCCACCGCGTCACCGAGGGCGAGAAGGGTCCCCGCGAGTACGAGTTCGCCCGCCTGCGCGTCGTCGAGAAGATCCATCGAGCGCCGGGGCCGGAGGGCTGGCTGATGGCCCGCCGCCCGGTCGGGTCCGACCAGGGGGCCGAGATCAAATGCTACCTGTCCAACGCGCCTGCCACGGTCGCGCTCGCCGAGATGGCCGCGGTGGGCTGCCTGCGCTGGACGATCGAGGAGGACTTCGAGCTCGCCAAGGGCGAGGTGGGGCTCGACCAGTACGAGGTGACCAAGTACCGCGGCTGGTACCACCACATCACGCTGTCACTCCTGGCGCTCGCCTTCCTCAAGGCGGTCCAGCGCGAGTGGGGGGAAAAATGGGGCCCTCGCATCGGTGCCGGAAGTCCGCCGGCTGCTTGAGGTCGTGCTGCCGATCGAGCGCTGGAGCGCCGCTGCCGCGATCGCCTGGTACGAACACCAGCAGCGACGCAAGGCCGAGGCCCGGGCCAGCCACCGGCGTCGCTGGCTCCGAGAGCATCCGGTATCCACATAACCGGCGTTGTAGTACTAGTGTCCCGCGCCGGAATCAGCTTGCGTCTTCCGGACGGCCTTGGCGAGGATCTCGTCGGCGGTCCTGACCCAAGTGAACGGGGTTCCGCCGTCATTCCAACTGGTGGTGAAGGTGTCGATCATCGCGATGAGCTCCTTGACCGAGCCGAAGCTGCCCCGCCGGATGGCCTGGCGGGTGAGCACGCTGAACCACGTCTCGACCTGGTTCATCCACGATGCCGAGGTCGGGGTGAAGTGGAAGGTGATCCGCGGATGACGCTCCAGCCAGGATCGAATGTCGGGCGTCTTGTGCGAGCTGACGTTGTCGAGGATGACGTGCAGCTCCTGCTCGGGGTAGACCCGCTCGATCCGGCGAAGGAACGCGAGGAAGTCGACCGCGGTGTGGCGCGGACGGGACTCCACGGTGACCTCGCCGGTCGCTACGTTGAGCGCGGCGAACAGGCTGGTCGTGCCGTTGCGCTTGTAGTCGTGGGTGTGGCGCTCGACCTGGCCGGGTCTGAGCGGCAGCATCGGCTGGGTCCGGTCGAGCGCCTGGATCTGGGTCTTCTCGTCGACGCTCAGCACGATCGCCCGCTCGGGCGGCGACAGATACAGCCCGACCACGTCGCGGACCTTGGCCTCGAGCTCGGGGTCGGTACTGAATTTGAAGGTCTCGACCCGGTGTGGCTTCAACCCGGCCTCGGCCCAGATGCGCTGGACCGTCGTGATCGACATGCCGACCCGGGTGGCGATCCGTCGCGCGCTCCAGTGGGTCGTCCCGTCGGAGGGCGGCTCGAGGGTCAACGCGATGACCCGGTCACGATCGGCCCGGGTGTAGGTCGGCGGACGGCCCGGTCGGGGCGCCTCGCGCAAGCCGGCCAGCCGATCAGCCTCGAACCGGCGCCGCCAGAGCAGGACGGTCATGAGGGTGACGCCGAGCTCGGCGGCGACCCGCTTGTTGGCCACGCCGGCGGCGGCGCGGACCACGATCCGGGCCCGCTGGGCGAGGCGCTGCTCGGCCG
>PLLE01000016.1 GCA_003141245.1 Chloroflexota bacterium | reverse complement strand
CCCGGGCGGTGTCGGCAAGACCCGCCTTGCGATCCGGATCGGGACCGACCTCAGACGCGGCTTCCGGGACGGCGCATGGCTGGTGGAGCTCGCTGAGGTTCGGGATCCCGCGCTGATCGGCAACGCCACGCTGGCGGCCCTGGACCTGCGCGACCAGGCCGCGACCGAGCCACAGGCCCTCCTGCTCTCGTACCTGCAGGACAAGGAGCTGTTGCTCGTGGTGGACAACTTCGAGCACCTGATCGGAGCAGCCGCGCTGCTCGTCACCGACGTCCTCAAGGCCGCGCCCGGCGTGCGGGTGATCGCCACCAGCCGCGAGCCGCTGTCGGTTCCGGGTGAGCACGTTCTGCCGATCCCCCCGCTCGAGCTGCCTCGAGCTCAGGCCGACGAGCCCCTCGATCAGCTCCGCCAGAACGAGTCGGTCGAGCTCTTCACCGAGCGGGCTTCGGCAGCATCGGGCAGGTTCGAGCTGACCGCCTCCAACCAGGGGGCGGTCGTGGATCTATGCCGCCGGCTCGACGGTCTTCCTCTCGCCATCGAGCTCGCGGCGGTCAGGACGCGGGTCCTGTCGGTGGAGCAGATCCTCGATCGCCTGGCCGACCGGTTCGGTCTGCTCACGGGGGGAAGTCGCGCGGCTCTACCGCGTCATCAAACGCTGCGAACCACCATCGAATGGAGTCACGACCTGTTGGGCCAGGACGAGCGGACGCTCCTGCGGCGCCTGTGTGTGTTCGCAGGCAGGTTCACGCTGGAGGACGTCGNNTGCTGTCATCGCTGGTCGACAAATCACTGGTGATGAAGGAGGACACACGGGGTCCCGCCTGCTATCGGCTGCACGAGACGATGCGCGAATTCGCCGCCCTCGAGTTGCGAGCGTCGGGCGAGGAGGATGTCGTCGAGCTGCGATGCGTCGAGTACTACGTCTTGAAGTGCCGGCAATCTGAAGAGGGGACCCGGTACCGGCTGGTCGAGTGGCTCGGCTGGATGGACCTGGAGGTCGACAACGTCCGGTCGGTCCTTCGGCGATGCCTGACTCATGCGGACATCTCACGCGGAATGGATCTTGCTGCCTCCATCCGTTGGTATTGGGCCACGCGTGCGACCACGGAAGGCGTGCGGTGGCTGGATGCGCTGCTCGCGACTGGTCTCGGTGATCCGGAGCCGCAGGCTCGGGCCCAGTACCTGCGCGGATTCCTGGCGGTGTTGCTAGTTGACCCGACCGCTGCCACGCCGGCACTCGAACGAGCGGCGGCGGCGGATCGAGAGGCCGGTCGCCTCCGCCCGCTGGCGCCGTCGCTGTCCATGGCCTCGATCGCTGCGAACATGGCCGGTGATCGCGCGTCCGCCAGGCGCTTGCTCGACGAGGCCCAGGCCGTGACAGCGGGTCTTGATGACGTCCCGGCTGCGCTCGCGCTGCTGCAGGCTCGATCGCTCGATGGCTTCTTCGCGGGCGACCTCGAGGCGGCCTCTTCCGCCTCATCGGAGGGCATGCGTCTCAGCCGGGAGCTTGGGGACCTCTACACGCTCAAGGTCTGGCTGCTGAACCTGGGCACGGCCGCGTTGGTCGCCGGAGAGCTCCCTGCGTCGAAGCCTCTGTTCGAAGAGGCGCTGCGGATCGCCCGCCAGATCGATGACCGGGTGCAGCAGGCCTACCTGCTGGACGCGTTGGGCTGTCATGCCGTCGGATCCGGGCAGGCACGGCTCGCCGCGCAGCTGCTCGGAGCCGCGGATACCGTCCGCACCGGGGCCGGCGCACGTGTCATGCCATTCCTCGCTCCACTGATGGAGCAAGCCAAGGCGTCTGCGATCGAGGCGCTTGGAGCCCCCCGGTTCGAGGCCGAATTCAAGGCCGGAAGCCGATTGAGCCGGGACGCCGCCGTGCGGCTCGGACTCGGTGAATCCGGCCATGTTGCCGTTGCGGCTTCGGACCGTGCGGGCGCCGGGTTGCTCGCGAAGCGAGAGGCGGAGGTCGCGCGGCTGGTCGCCGACGGCCTGAGCAACAAGGAGATCGGGGCACGCCTGTTCATCTCCGAGCACACCGTCGACAGCCACGTGCGCAGCATCCTGAACAAGCTCGGTGTCAACTCACGTGCCCAGGTCGCGGCGTGGATGGGGTCGTCGAACCAGTAGCCGACGCCGAGGACGAGCCGGTCGAACCAGGCCCTGGGCGGGTGGCCGCGGGCATTGCCAACCGGAAGTCACGAACGGCAAGGTCTCCGGTGCCGGTCGACTAGTACCTAGTTGCGCAAGTCCGCGTAATGGCGAGTGAGGCCGACCTGGTGGACCTCCCGTTGCTGCCACTCGAACGGGGTGGCTGTCTCGTTGTAGGCGGCGGCGAACCGCTCGATCGCGTCGCGCACCTGGCGCGGCGAGGTATGGCTCGCTCCGCGAAGGGCCGCCCGTTCGAGGATGGAGAACCAGACCTCGACCTGGTTGAGCCACGACGCGTGGGTCGGGGTGAAGTGGAAGTGGACGTTCCGATGACGGGCCAGCCAGCGGTCGTGCTTGGGCTTGTGCGTGCTGAGGTTGTCGAGCACGACGTGGATCTGGAGCTCCGGGTCGGGATGGGCGGCGAGGACGTCGTTCATGAAGTCGAGGAACTCGCGCCGCCGGCGGCGGGCGTGGTGGCCGGTCTGGATGAGCCCGCTCGCGACTTCGAGGGCGGCGAAGAGCGTCGTCGTCCCGTGGCGCTTGTACTCGTGGGCAAACCCGGTGAGCGCCCGACCATCAGGCAGGCGGAGCCAGCCCTGCGATCGCTCGAGGGCCTGGATCCCGGGCTTCTCGTCGACGCACAGGACGAGCGCGTTCTCGGGCGGGTCGAGATAGAGTCCGACGATGTCGGCGGCCTTCTGGGCGAACGCGGGATCGGTGGAAAGGCACCAGCTCCGGCGTCGTCGCAGGCTGATCCCGTGGCGTCGCAGGGTCCGCCATACCTGGTCCGAGGAGACGTCGCCGAGCGTCGTGGCGAGGAGGGATCCGGTCCAGGTCGCATGCCCGCCCGGGGGCGTCCGGTCGAGGGTGGCGAGGATCCGGCGCTCGGTCGACTCGTCATAGCGGGCCTGGGCGCCAGGACGGGGCGCGTCGACGAGCCCGGTCAGTCGGTCACGTGCGAAACGCGTCCGCCACTTGCTCACCCGGGCCGGACGGGTCAGAAGCTGCCGGGCGATCTCGTTCGTGCCGATGCCGTCTGCTGCGGCGAGGACGATCCTCGCCCGCTCGACCATCCGCTGCTCGCTCGTCCCGGCCCGCAGCCAGGACCGGAGCGTCTCCTGCTCAGCCTCCGACAACACGATGGGGGTGGCGGGCTTCCTCATTCATGGAGCGTACACCATGCCGCTCTCTAGCGCCAGTAAGTACTAGTGTTATTGGCGCACGCCATGCCACCTTGACGACCCGTCGCCAGGTCCGCTGCCTCTTCGCGCAACAACCGGGCTGTGCCCTTGCGCCCTAGCCCGCCACTGACATTCCCGCCGCGCCCGGGAGGGTCGCGTCCTGAGATCGCTGGAAAAGTGAAGACGGCGTAGGTTCCGAAGCGGAGTTGCAAACCGCATCAGGAGACCCACGCCGTGGACCAGAGAATAGCCCCCAGCGTCCAGATCGAGGCTGCCATCGAGGCGGTCCTCGCCGGCGGCCTCGGGGATCCCGACGCCCTCTCGACCCTCGGACGCCTCGGTGCCCAGCTCGTCCTGCAGCGGGCCGTCGAGGACGAGGTGGCCGCCTTCCTGCGGCGAGCCCGCTACGAGCGGGCGCCCGACGCCGCGGGCTCGCGCAATGGCCATCGTCCGAGGCGTGTCCAGACTGCCGAGGGCGAGATCACCGTCGCCATGCCCCAGGTTCGCGACAGCCTGACCAGGTTCGTGAGCTCGGTGATCCCCGACACGCGCTCGATCATCCGGACCCGGCCGCTCGAGGCGCTCGTCATCGGGGCATACGTCCGGGGCCTGTCGGACCGCGACATCGAGAGCCTCGCCCGGGAGGCTGGACTGGGCTCGATCAGCCGGACGGCGGTGAGCACCGTCTGCCGCGAGCTGCGCGACCGCTACCGGGCCTTCCGGGCCCGCAGCCTCGGCGAGGTCCGCCTGCTGGTCCTCATGCTCGACGCGATCTACCTGCCGGTCCGCCCAGAGGGGCCGAAGGAGGGAGTCCTCGTCGCCTGGGGCTTCACGACCGACGGGACCCGCGTCCTGCTCGACGTCAGCCTGGGGCAGCGGGAGCGGGTCGAGGACTGGCTCGATCTCGGCCGAGGCCTCGTCCGGCGCGGTCTCCGCAGCCCGCTGCTCGTCGTCACCGACGGGGCACCCGGCCTGATCAGGGCGGTGGACGAGCTGTGGCCCGACGCCGACCGCGGTCGCTGCACCGTGCACAGGCTCCGCAATGTGTTGGCCAAGCTGCCCGATCGTCCGGGGCTCCATGCCAAGGTCCGGGCGGCGTACTGGGCAGCGCTCGATACTGCGACCTGCCCCGAGGAGGCCGAGGATGGCCTGCGCCGGCTCGTCGGCGAGCTCGCAGGTGACTTCCCGTCCGCCGCGGCGTGCCTCGCCGACGACCTGCCGGCGCTCACCGTCCACCTGCGCTATCCCCTCCGGCTGAGGAAGCGCCTGCGTTCCACGAACTTGCTGGAGCGCTCCCTGGAGGAAGTCCGGAGGCGGACCAAGGTGATCGGGCGGTTCCCGGGAGAGACGAGCTGCCTGACGATGGCCTGGGCCGTCATGGACCTCGTCATCGCAGGCGCGCATGGACTCGGGCTCACGCTGCCCGACCGCCACGCGATCGCGGCCCTCGTGGCCACCCGCGCCGTCCCGGCCACGGCCGAGGCGATCGCATGAGCGCCAAGGAGCGTGACGAAATGAGCGTGTTTCGTCACCGGACTCCGGGCTGCGTCGTCTGCGGCCCGAGCTCGCCCGCGCAGCCACCGGGCGCCGGCGCCTGTACTGCGGTCCGGCCTGTCGCGAGCGCGCTTATCGCCTCCGGGTCGACGCGCGCTCCCGTCGCGCCGGTGGATTGCCGGCCGACCCGGCTGAGGTCAGCCGGCTCCTGGCCGCCGTCCTCCGCCAGGCCGGAGGGAGGTGACCGCGGGGCATCTCAACACCCTATCCTGTCGTCGCCGAAGAGCCTCCACCGTCAGCGCTTTTCCAGCACTGCCGGGACGCGACCCCGACCTCGCAGCCATGATCGGTACGAGCCGCGTGATGATGTACCGGNNGGCTCAAGTGACATTCCCGCACCTCAAGTCAGCCCCGAGTCGTCGACCCAGAAGCCATGACCGCTCCCTGGCCCCTGAGCAGCGCCACACCCGGCGCAGTAGTCAGATCGCCGAGAAACGCTGCGGACGCAAGCGGTCCCGCACCGGCCAGACGACGGTCGGGCTGAGCGCCGAACCACGCGGAACTTGGTGGGCCTAGGCAGCCTGCGACCGTCCCGCCGCCACCAGGTCCACGTCGGCCAGAAACCGGTACCGCCGCGCCGTCAGGAACGCAAGAAGGTAGATCACGGCCACGAGCAAGAGCAGGGCCTGGTAACCGGTCACGAGCGA
>PLLE01000011.1 GCA_003141245.1 Chloroflexota bacterium | reverse complement strand
GCAGTACATCGTGGGGAAGTTCGCGAAGGACTCGATCTCGTTCGGGAAGTTGTCGAGCGTCTTCTTCCATAGCGCGAGCGTGCGCTTCACGATCGCCATGGCCGCGGGCAACTCGGCGATCGTCGTCTCTCGCGCGTGCGGGTCGAGCTGGGCGTTGACGCCTCCGGGCACGGACCACGAGGAGTGGATGCGCTCCTTGCCGAGCCGCTCGATCACCTGCTGGCCGAACTTGCGCAGCGCGATCCCGTCGCGCAGCGCGTCGGGGTATTCCTCGAGCAGCCCCACGAGGTTGCGCTTGGCGGGATCGGAGTCCATGCCGAGCAGCAGGTCGGGCGCTGAGAGATGGAAGAAGGACAGCGCGTGCGACTGCACGAACTGCGCGCAGTGCAGCAGCTCGCGCAGCTTCGCCGCGGTGTTCGGGATGCGCACGGCCATGATCGCGTCGCACGCCTTTGACGAGGCAAGCGAGTGACTCACCGGGCAGATGCCGCAGATGCGCGACGTAATCGACGGCATCTCGTAGTAGGGCCGTCCCTCGACGAACTTCTCGAACCCGCGGATCTGAGTCACGTGGAACTGCGTGTCGGTCACTTGCCCCGCGTCGTCGAGCTTGATCGTGATCTTGGCGTGACCCTCGATGCGCGACACGTGCTGGATCGTGATCTTCTTCATGGCTGGTCTCCTGACCTCCGCCGGCTGCGCTGCGGGCGCATCAGCCACGGGCTCATGACCCATTGGGGCGGGCGCCACGCGCCGCGCCGTCTTCGGCGTCTCCTTCCCGGTCGCCACGCCCCGCCCTACCCGAACCGCAGCTTGGAGCCGAGGTCCGGCTCGCGGCCTTCGAGCAGCTCACTCAGCACGAACAGGATCGAGTTGGGCTTAGGCGGGCAGCCGGGGACGTGGACATCGACCTTGATCGCCGCCTGCAGCGGCTCCACCCGCTTGAGGAGCGCGGGCACGCCGTCCGTCGGCACGCCCGGTCGCTCTGTCGCGCCCTCGACGTAGATGCGCTCGAGCAGCTTGCGGCTGGGGATGCCGTTGCGCATCGACGGCACGTTGCCTGTCACCGCACAGTCGCCGAGTGCCACCACGACGTGGCTGCGCGCCCGCGCGGTCTGCGCGAGCTTGAGGTCGTCCTGGCTGCTGACCGCGCCCTCGATCACGGCCACGTCGACGCCCTCGGGCCACTCCTGCGCGTCGACCAGGGGGCCGAACACGATGTCGGCCTTCTCGAGCAAGGCGACGATCCCTTCGTCCATGTCGAGCAGCGACATATGGCAGCCCGAGCAGCCGTCGAGCCAGCAGGTGCCGATCTTGCGCTTGTCCATCACTGGCCCTCGCGCATCGAGGTCAGGCGGCTCAAAACGGCCGGCTGCTTCGTCATCTCCTCGACCCCCCAGCCCTTCTCGGCCATCGCCCCCGTCGGGCAGGCCTGCACGCACTTGCCGCAGCTGGTGCAGGTCGTGGCCTCGCCCCAGGGCCGCTGCAACTCGGAGACGAGCCGCGAATGGATGCCACGGCCGGCTATGTCCCACACGTGCGCGCCCTCGATCTCGGCGCAGGTGCGCACGCAGCGCGAGCACAGCACGCAGCGGTTGTGGTCGAGCACGTAGCGCGGGTGCGTGGTGTCGACCGTCAGTCGCGGGTAGTTGTACGGGTAGCGAACGTGCGTGACGCCGTGATCCTGCGCCAGAGCCTGCAGCTCGCAGTGGCCAGAGGAGACGCACACGGCGCAGACGTGGTTCCGCTCGGCGAACAGCAGCTCGAGCGCGATCTTCCGATGGGACTGGAGCTGCGGCGAGCTGGTGACGACCGCCAGGCCCTCTTGCACGGGCGTGGTGCAGGCGGGAAGCAGGCGCGCGACGCCGGAAACCTCGACCATGCACAGCCGGCACGCGCCGACCGCGCTGAGGCCCTCCATATAGCAGAGGGCCGGGATGTATTTGTTGTTGGCCCGCGCGACCTCGAGGATCGTCTGGCCGGGGGTTGCCGCGATCACCTCGCCGTCGATGCGGACCTTCACCTTCTCGGTCAAGGCGATCTCCCTATCTCTCGCCACTGCGGATGTCGCAGCGCAAGCATCGGTACGTCTCGTCCAATGCTGCCACGGCCGTGAGGCCGAGCGATACCTCCGCGTACGACTGAACCCGCTGGGCGGCCGGCATCTCACCGGGCACGTGGCGGCCGTGCTCGCTCGGCGGCTCGGGCGGCTCCATCCGGTACTCGAAGTCGGGTATCAGGCTCGGGAAGCGCTCCTGCCCCATCAACCGCTTGTCGATGTTACGGGCGGCCTTCTTGCCGATGCCCATCGCGTTCGACACGTTCGATGCTCCGGTGATGAGGTCGCCGCCCGCGTAGAACCGTTCGCGGCTGGTCTCGAGCGAGTAGCGGTCGACCTCGAGCGTGCCGGCCTCCTTCACCTTCAGACCCGAGGCCTTGCAGAAGTCGGGGTCGACCTTCTCGCCCACGGCGAGGATCACGCTGTCGCACTCGATGCGAATCACCTCGTCCGTCAGCACCGGTCGGCGGCGGCCCGAAGTGTCGAACTCGCCGAGCTTCGTCTTGACTGCCTCGATGGCGCGCACCTGGCCGTTCTTGTCGCCCACGATGCGATGCGGGGCGGCGAGATAGACGAGCTTCGCGCCCTCGTGCTCGGCCGCCTCGATCTCCTCTGGGATCGCCGGCATGTCCCTCCGCTCGCGGCGGTAGACGATCGTCACTTCCGCGCCCAGCCGACGCGCCGTGCGCGCGGAGTCAATGGCGGCGTTGCCTCCGCCTATCACCACCACGTTCTTCCCGACCGGGACCTGCTCGTCGCGCGACACGGCCTCCAGGAACGTCAGCGCCGGGATGACGCCCGTGAGTTCGGTTCCGGGCAGATAGACCCAAGCCTCCTTCCAAGTGCCGATCGCAAGGAAGACGGCGTCGCGCTGGTGCCCTACGTCGTTGAGCGTCAGCGCCTCTCCGACGTTGACGTTGAATTGGAACTTGACGCCCAGACGCTCGATCAGCTCGATCTCTCGGTCCAGGACGACCTTCGGCAGCCGATACTCCGGCAGCGCATAGCGAAGCATGCCGCCGGCGGCGGGGCGCGAGTCGTAGACGGTCACGCTGTGGCCCAGAAGCGCGAGGTAGTACGCGCAGGTGAGGCCCGTTGGGCCGGCGCCGACGATCGCGACCTCGCGCCCCGTTGGGTCGAGCCTGCGCTCGAGAACGCGGCTGACCATGGCCTCGAACTTGTCGGAGAGCAGCACCTCGTCGGCGATCAGGCGGTGCACGTCGCGCGTGTTCACGGGCTCGTCCAGGGCGGCGCGGCGGCAGCGGTTGTCGCAGGGGTGCTGGCAGACGCGCCCGGTGGAGGCCGGCAAGGGGTTGTCGAGGATCACCGAAAGGAAGGCTTCCTCCGACCGCCCTTCTTTGTACAGCTGCAGGAAGCGCGGGATGTTCATGTGCAGCGGGCAGGAGTTCTCGCACGGCGAGAGCGCCAGGTCTTCGCATACCCCAGCGCGGCAGCGCTTCGCCAGGATGTGGTCTTCGAATTCGTGCCGGAAGTGGCGCAGGCTGGTGAGGACGGGGTTGGGGGCGCTCTGGCCGAGCCCGCAGAGCGAGGTGTCGCGGACCATGCGGCACAGCTCGTCGAGGGCCTCGAGATCCTCAAGAGTGGCCGTGCCGAGCGTGAAGCCGTTGAGTATGCGCAGCGCCTGGTCAAGACCCGCGCGGCACGGGACGCACTTGCCGCAGCTCTCCGAGTGTGTGAACTCGATGAAGTAACGGGCGACGTCCACCATGCAGTTGTCTTCGTCCATCACGACCATGCCGCCCGAGCCCATGATCGAACCGAGCTGCGCGAGCGTCTCGTAGTCGACCGGCGTGTCGAACATCTCCACCGGTATGCAGCCACCCGAGGGGCCCCCCGTCTGCACGGCCTTGATGTCGCGGCCGTTGGTTCCGCCCTCGCCGATGTCGTAGATGAACTTGGCGAGCGGCGTGCCCAGCGGCATCTCGACCAGGCCGGTGCTGTGGACCTTGCCGACCAACGAGAACACCTTTGTGCCCGCGCTCTTGGCGCTGCCGGTCTCAGTGAACCAGGCCGGCCCCTTGGAGACGATCGGCGCGACGTTGTACCAGGTCTCGACGTTGTTGATGTTGGTCGGCTTGCCGTACAGGCCCTTCTGCGCCGGGAACGGCGGGCGCGACCGCGGCCGGCCGGACTGGCCCTCGAGCGACGCGATCAACGCTGTTTCCTCGCCGCATACGAAGGCGCCGGCGCCCTCGACCGTCTCGATGTCGAAATCGAAGCCGCGCCCGAGCACGTTGTCGCCGAGGACTCCATAGGCCCGCGCCTGCTCGATGGCGCGCTCCAGGCGCAGCACCGCGAGGGGGTACTCGGCGCGCACATAGACGATTCCTTTGTTCGCGCCGGTGACGAAGCCTGCGATCATCATGCCCTCGAGGAGGGCGTGGGGGTCGGACTCGATCTCGTTGCGGTTCATATACGCGCCCGGGTCGCCCTCGTCTGCGTTGCATACGAGGTACTTGTCGGGCCCGGCCGCCTTCTGCAGGAACTCCCATTTGTTCCCCGTCAGGTACCCGGCGCCGCCGCGGCCGCGCAGCTTCGCGGCCTTGATCTGTTCGATGACGCCGGCGGGATCCTGGTCGATCAGGACCTTGTACAGGGCCTGGTACCCGCCGATCGCGATGTACTCCTCGATGTCGTCAGGGTTGATCAGCCCGCAGTTGCGCAGGACGATCTTGACCTGCCCGTTGAAGAAAGGGATCTCGTTCCAGTTGGGCACGTCCGCGTAGCCGGAGCCGTACTTCACGTGGCCGGTGAGGTGATCCCACTCCTCGATCTTGCACAGCACGATCTCGGCCGGCGGCAAATGGCCGTGGCCGAGGCCGTTCAGGATGTCGTCGACGTGATTCGGCTGCACGCGGTGCAGCATCAGCAGCGGGTGGCCGGGCACCCAGACGTTAACGAGGGGCTCCTCGGCGCAGAAGCCGAAGCAACCGACCGGCACCAGCTCCACGGCGAGGCCGCGGGCGTCGATCTCGGACGAGAAGGCATTGTAGACGCCCTCGGCGCCGTTGCCGGAGCCGCAGGTGCCCATCCCGACGGCGATGCGCGGCCTGCTGGGGAGCAGCTTCGCAAGGCCGGCTTCGCGCACGGCGGAGAATGCGGCGATGTCCTGGATCATCATCGTGCGCGCTCTTTGCGCAGCGCGTCGACCTCGCGCATCAGCGCCTGCTCCTTGACGTGCCCTCGGATCGCGTGGTCAACCTCGACCACCGGGGCGAGCGCGCATTGGCCGAAGCAGGCGACGGTACGGATCGTGAAATGCCGGTCCGGCGTCGTCAGCGTGAGCTTGTCGGCGCCGTCGCTGGCCTCCTGCAGGCCGAGCTGGAGCTTCACGCGCTCGAGCAGCGCACGCGAGCCGCGGGTGTGGCAGGCGGTGCCGCGGCAGATAGCCACGGTGTGCGTGCCCTGCGGTTCGAGGTTGAATAGCGCATAGAACGTCGCGACGCCGTAGACCTGCGACTGCGGGACGCCCGTGCGGGCAGCTACGTACTCGAGGGTCTCCATCGGGAGGTACTTGTGGGGGTTGTGATCCTGCAGTTTCTCGAGGATGCCGAGCAGCGCGCCGGGGCGGCCGGCCTGATCGCCGATGATCCGGTCGATGAGGTCCTGGTCCTCCGGATGCGGCAGCGCCGTCACCAGGCTGTTGGCCATCGAGTTCTCCAAACGGAGGCCGTGCCCCGGCAGACCGATGAAGTGACGTGGCCCGCATGAAGCACGGCGATGGGCGCAGCGTAGGGTTCGGTGAATCTGGGCACTAGGGCCATCCGGACGAGAATGGACCCGCCGGCGATGCGCACGGGGAGCCGGCCGGCAGGTGCGCTCCTCTAGCGACGGCCGAGATTGTGCTCGAGCGGCCTCTAGTCCTTGGCCTTGCCGAGTTCCGTCAGGACGGTCCGGAACGGCTCCGCGTAGCCGGTGAAACCGGCAAACAGCCGCCAGACCTCCTCCGGTGGGCGGCCCGAGCGAAGCAATCCCGTGCTCCAGCTCTTGGCGTTGGCGCCCGTCCGCGGACCGAAGCAGCCGAAGCAGCCGCGAGCGTATGTGGGGCAGAGGGCGTTGCAGCCCGAAGTTGTGACAGGGCCCATGCAGGCCTCGCCGGTGGCGACGACCATGCAGACAATGCCCTTGCGCTTGCACTCGTAGCAGACCGCCTCCTCCCGGATCTGCGGCCGGCGCCCGACCAGGACGGCGGTCAGTAGCTCCAGGAGCTGCCCGCCGTCGATCGGGCAGCCTCGCAACTCAGCGTCCACCTTGACGTGGTCGGTGACGGGCGTGGCCTTGGCCAGCGACTCGATCCACTCCGGGTGCTCGTAGACGGCGGCACGGTAGGCGTCGTGATCGGCCCAGTTGCGGAGGGCCTGGATCCCGCCTGCGGTGGCGCAGGCGCCGATCGTGACCAGGAAGCGGGCCTGCTTGCGCAGAGCCTTGATCTGATCGAGATGCTCTGGTGCGCTGACGGAGCCCTCGACGAAGACCACGTCGTATGGGCCCGGCGAGTGGCGAGACGTGGCCTCTGGGAATTCGACGATGTCGAACCTGGTGACGATCTCGAGGAGCTGCTCTTCGAGATCCAGGATCGTCAGCTGACAACCGTCGCAGGAGGCGAACTTGGCGACGGCGACTCGGGGTCGGACGGCCTTTCCGGTCGATGCCATCAGATGCCCTCCCGCACGTACATGTCGCCGAGCTCGCTGAGACAGAAGACCGGGCCGTCTTTGCAGACGAAGAACGGCCCCGTCTGGCAGTGGCCGCACAGGCCGATGCCGCACTCCATGTGGCGCTCCATCGAGACGTTGATCCGGTCGGGGACGACGCCCTTGGAGATCAGCAACTGGACGGAGGCCTGCATCATGCGCTCCGGCCCGACCACGAAGGCCGTGACTTTGGAGCAGTCGCAGGACATCATGTCGAAGAGAGTGGTGACGACGCCGACCCGGCCCTTCCACTCGGGGCCTGCCCGGTCGACGGTCACAGCCACGTCGATGACCTTGCCGGCCGTCCACCTGGCCAGATCTTCGCGGAACAGCTGATCCTCGGGAGTGCGCGAGCCGTAGAAGAGCGATACCGACTCGAAACGGTCGCGATTGGCCACGAGCGCCTCGACGAGGCCGTGCAGAGGCGAGAGGCCGACGCCTCCGGCGACGACGACCGCATGCCTGCCGTACGCGTCCTCGATCGGCCAGAAGGTGCCGAGCGGACCTCGAACGCCGATCTTCGCGCCGGGGTGGAGGTTCACGAGCGCAGTCGAAGTCGGTCCCACGGCGCGGATCGTCAGGTCGATCCCATTGGCGCGGAACCGCGAGATCGAGATCGGGACGGCCGGGAATGCCGGCAGGGCGACCATCACGAACTGACCCGGGCGACCCGCCAGGAAGGCAGGGTCCAGGTCCGTCAGGCAGAGAGTCGTGGTGTCCTCGGTCTCCTCTCGGACCGAGGCCAGACGAGCGATCGAGTAGCTGCCCGGGCTCGCGGCGACGGGCTCGACTGCGACCGGCCGCTCGATCGGCTGAATGACCGGGGCGATCGCCTGCAACTCTTCTCGGACGTCGATGTGCACGGGACACCACGTGATGCAGCGGCCGCAGCCCACGCAGCCGAAGCTGCCGAACTGGTCCATCCAGGATGAGAACTTGTGGGTCAGCCACTGCCGGTAGCGGTCGCGCGGGCGGGACCGGAAGTCGCCGCCGGCGACCTTGGCGAAGTTGACGTCGAAGCAGGAGTCCCACTGCCGCTCGGTGACGCTCGTCCGGCCCTCCATGTCCGAACGCTCGGTCACCGAGGTGCAGAAGCAGGTGGGGCACGACATCGTGCAGTTGCCGCACTCGACGCAGCGTTCGGCGACGACGCCCCAGTGCGGGTTGTCGAGTTGATGCTTGAGCCGCTCGTCGATGCCGGCGATCGGTAGCGGCTCGCCCATCTGGGTCCGAACCGCCTCGACGCTGTCCACCGCCGCGCCGGTCTCGGCGTGGGTCGGGCGGCGTGTGGGCAGGAGGGCAACGATCGCGGCCCCGGCCGGCGAACCGGCCTGGACGACGAAGCCCTCGTCGATCTCCGTCAGGAGGATGTCGTAGCCGTTGCGGACCTCAGGCCCGGTGCCCATAGAGGAGCAGAAGCAGGTGCTCGAGGAGGTCGTGCACTGGACCGCGACGATGAACGCGGCCTTGCGCCGAGCCCGGAAGTCCTCGTCCGTGAACTGGCCCCCCAGTAAGACGCGATCCTGCATAGCGAGCGCGGCGATCTCGCACGCTCGAACGCCTAGGAACGCCAGCGCAGGGGCGTCCAGCTTGGCCTGGTCGAAGCCGACGCTACCGACGCGGTGGGCCGTGGCGATCGGCAGATCCGGCGGGAAGGTGTATCGCTTCCAGGGAGTGGGTCCGACCGTGTAGCCAAAGGCGCGGTCGTCCGACCGCTCGGTCAGCCGATAGCGCCCGGCCGACTGCTCGTCGCGCATGCCCACCGGCAGCGCCGCCGCCGACTCGATCTCGTCGTAGACGATGGCGCCCTCGCGGACCGTCGGCCCGATGACGCGCCGGCCCGACTTGCGCAGGGCCTGGATCAGGGCTTCGAGGTCGGAACGAGCCAGGAACCACTGCCTGGCCACGGCCGTTGGGCTGGAGACGGGGTTGGCGATCACCGATCCAGAGACCTCCCTGGCGCGGACTCAGAAGATGCGCTGAGCGGCCTCAGCGGGCGAAGAGATCGAGAAGCTGGAGTCGGGTCGCCCGAAGGCGCCGACCGACAGCCGACAGTACGCGTGGGTAGAGGCTGGCCGCCAGGGCGTGGTCTTCCTTGAGCGCCGCGCGCAGCGTGGCGCCTTCGATGACGAGGGCCTTGCCGGGCTCCGTCGCAACGACCGTGGACTGGGCTTTGGTGTTGGCCAGGATGGCGGACCAGCCGAAGATGTCGCCGGGCTCGACGCTCAGGATCGTGACCGGTCCACGCTCGGGAACCAGAGTCCTCAGGGCGAGACGGCCGGAGATCAGGATCCCCATCTCGAGGGCTTCTTCGCCCTCCCGGAGGATGATCTCGTCCGTTTCGAAGTCCGCAATGGTGCCGAGCTTGGCCAGGCGTTCCTGAGTCTCGGGCGCAAGCTCGGATCCGAACCAAGTGTGATTCAGCATGGCGATGACTGAGGCGTGATCGTCCATTGTTGGAGGATGCTCGCAGGGTCGAGGGCGGGGGAGTGCCATCAGGTCGGGGGCTGCGGGCCATTCGGCCCCGCCCGTTGACCCGGCCGTCCCCAGGGTTTGCGCTGACGCCGCTAGACTGCAGCGAGTCTCCGCACCGCAGTGGAGTGGCGATGGAACCAAGACGACGGGTTGTCGCGGTGCTCACGGTCGCGGCGGTGACGCTCATCGTCGCAGGCATCGCCGCGGTCGCGATCGACTCCGGCTTCTACGCCGGCGGATCGTCGAGCGCCAGCCGGAGCCACACCGGATCGCAACCCAGCACGTACTCGACCGCGACGCCGACGCCCAGTGCCACGGTGCCCACTCCATCGGGGCGACCCGATCAGACCCCCCCGGTGGCCACGCCGTCTTCCTCGCCGGTGGCGTCGCAGACGGCGCGCCCGTCCGGTTTCGCAATGCGCGGAGCATCGCTCGTCTACTACGCCGCCGACGGAACAGTCGTGCCGGTCCAGCCGGTCGCGGGTCTGCGCGCCGCGCTGGTCGAGGGCCGAGCGCTCTACTACGCGCTGGCAGCGAACCGATACGGTCTGAAGACCGGATCGTACGCCGGCGAGTTCGACCCCAACGTGACGATGCAGCAGGCCGACGGCTCGAGCGCCCAGACCGGCGGGATCGTGCTCGTCGGGGCGGCCGCGAAGCGCCTGATCGCCGACAACCTGGCCTCCATTTCCGCTCCGGCCCAACGCTGGATCGTGGCTTTGCCGGTGGACATCAGAGCCGCCACCAAGACGGTCGATGTCGGCTTCGATCAGTACGGCCTTCACGGTTGGTCGGACACGCCGCGGGTCGTCGTCCGCTTCTCCGGCCAGCTGCCGGTGGTCAACGTCATTCCGAACAACGCCGGATACCACGTGCTGGTGGAGCAGCTCGGGGTCACGGCCTGGCAGGCGATCGACCCGGCCCGCCTCGGCCTCCCCCTGACCAAGCTCGACCCGGATCACCCCATGAACGAGTTGTTGGTGTATGGGAGCGGGACGCCGGGCGTACGCAAGAACGTTCTCGTCGACCGTCGCGTGGCCGTGGGTCAGCCCATGCTGACCGCGTCCGACGAGGTCAGCGTCTCACTGGTGGTAAATGGCAGTCGCGCCGATCTGGGGCCGGACCGCGTTCTCAAAGTTGGGGACGTGCCGGTCTTCGTCGCCTCCTTGTAGCGGAGGGCTGGATCGCTAGACTGGGCCGGTGGCAGGGTCAAGCGAGGTATTGCGATGAGTGACTGGTGGGACGATCGGGATCGCGGCGGGGAGCACGGCATGCTCGTCCTGGGCGTGTTGCTGATCGTCCTGGGGGGTCTCTTCCTGGCCAGCGAGCAATTCAACGTCGACTGGGATCGATACGGCTGGCCGGTCTTCGTGATCGTGCCGGGCCTGGTTCTCCTGGTGCTGGGCCTGGCGATCCCGGGCGAAGCCGGGCTGGGTCTGGCCATCCCTGGCGGGATCGTGACTGCAGTTGGGCTGATCCTCGCCTTCCAGAACTCGACCGATACGTATGCCAGCTGGGCCTACGCCTGGGCGCTGGTCGCGCCGGGGTCGGTTGGCGTATCGCTGTTCCTGTTCGGACTCCTGCACCGGCAGCTCGATCTGGTGGATGCGGGTCTGCGGACGGGCGCCGTGGGCCTCGGCCTGTTCGTCGGCTTCGGGCTCTTCTTTGAGAACGTCATCAGGATCGACGACACCGGCTCGACGCCGACGATGCGCCAAGCAATGCCGTTCCTGGCGGTCGCGCTGGGCGCGATCATCATCCTGCTCAACGTCATGCCGCGGCCACGCTCGGGCAACGACCGACCCGCGCCCTCCGACGCGTGGCATGACGGCAGGTCCGTTCCTCCGGCGCCGCAGGGCCCGGTGGGTCCGAGCCTCTAGCGGACCTCGATCACCCGGAAGTCCATCGAGCCTGCCGGAATCTCGACCCGGATCTTCTCGCCGGCCCTTCGGCCGATGAGAGCGCGCCCGATCGGTGACGTGAAGCTGATCTTGCCGGCCATGGCGTCGGCCTCGGCCGAGCCCACGATCGTGAAGGTCTCCTCGCCGTGGCGATCGGTCTCGACGACGACCGTCGATCCGAGGACTACCACGCTGCCGCCTTCGCTGGCCGTCTCGATGATCACGGCGTACCTGATCATCTGTTCGAGCTGCTGGACGCGGCCTTCGAGGAACGACTGCTCCTTGCGGGCGGCGTCGTAGTCGGCGTTCTCGCTCAGGTCGCCGAGCTCGCGAGCGGCCTTGATGCGAGCGACGACCTCCGGGCGGCGGCGCGTCGTCAGCTCCTCCAGCTCCGCGCGGAGGTTGGTCAGGCCGTCGGCCGTGAGGTGGGTCGGAGCGATGGCAATGCCTATTGGCGGCATGGACGGTCTTCGGACGCGCGGCGCCGGTTCGGGCTTGAGGACGGTCGGCTTGCGAGCGGTCGTCGTCCGAACCGAGCCGGGCTTCGCTGCCGCCGCCCTGCGCGCGGCGGTCGGGCGGGAGGCGCCGCGGGCCGGCGGGACCTCCTCCGGCCCATCAGGGAGAACCGTCACGTGCGTCGGCTTCGCCGGCGCCCTGCCTTCATATTCGTCATGCAGCGGTGCGGTGAGGCCGTGGCTTCGGTGCTCGCCGGAGGGAGTGGCCAGGAGGGCGTAAGGCAGCGTTCCGGCGGACTTGACGAAGCGGTCGATCAGAGCGTCTTCCCAGAGTTCGCCTTCCGCCGTGGGCGACCACCAGATCCGGGTACGATTGAGGTGGTGGAGCGTCTTGAGCCAGTACCCGGCCGACTGCGGACGCCGCTCGCCGAGCGGCGTCTTGTATATGCCGGAGAGGCGCGCACCGACGGACTTCTGACTCGAGCCGATGTACAGGATCACCTGGTTGGGCAGCCAGAACGAGGCCAGGCGCGTCTGCAGCTCGGCCACGGTCGGGCGCTTGCCGTCGAGGCGCAGGTCCGGCGCGCGCTCGAGCCATTCGCGGACCGCGATCGGATCGATGGAGACCCTGGGCTGCGGGGCGGGCAGTTCCACGATGAAGACGCCGGGCCCGTTCGAGGCCACGGGCCGCCCCCACAGGATTGGACCTTCTATGGGTAGCTCGAGAGCGCGGAGAAGATCATGGCCGTTGAGAGGCGCAGTTGGAGAGGGGATAGTCGTCACGTGCGAACCGTGCATTGCCGCGGCCCATGTTGTCAAACGTGGGCCCGTCGACGGCTCACCGGAATACGGCTAGTCCTCCTCGGGAACCGGTATCCCGAGGAAGAGCGGCAGCCCCTCGCGGTTGGTGTAGATCGGGCGATAGCGATCGGTGTTGTACATCGTGGGGATGTCGATCGAGCGCGGGCCCTGGTTCGGGTCCGGAAGCGGGGAGTGGCTGTACTTGCCGCCGCGGATCGCGACCATGCGGCCGCTCGCGCCCTCGGCGATCAGATTCATGGCCACGTTGGCGAAGGTGATGCCGACCATCGAGTCGACCGCGTCCGGGTCGCCCGAACGGAGGTCGTAGGTGAGCTCGCTGGCGAGCGTCTCCTGGCCGGAGCGGCTCTGGATCTCCGAGGCGAGGACCTCGGCGATGTTGGCCTTGTGCTTGTGCCCGAAGGAATCGGCCGGGCCGTACTCGGCGATCTCGCCGCCCTGCCAGACCGCACCTTCTGCGGCGATGGCGAAGGAGTACTTGCTCGGGTTGTCGCGCTTGTCCTCGACGAGCAGCTCGACCAGGTGATCGAGGTCGAACCTGTACTCGGGGATAAGGCAGCGGGCAGAGGTGACGTAGGCCGTGTACAGGGCGGTGAAGCCCGCGTCGCGGCCGAAGATGCGGAAGACCCCGATCCGCTCGTGCGAGCCGAGGGTGGTCCGCTGGCGGTTGATCGCGTCCTTGGCCCGGGTGATCGCGGTCGAGAAGCCGATGCAGTACTCGGTCCCCTGGACGTCGTTGTCCATCGTCTTGGGGACGGCGATCAGCTTGACGCCGTTGTCGGCCAGAACCTGGCTGAAGCTCAGGGTGTCGTCGCCGCCGATCGGGACCAGGTAGTCCAGACCGAGGCGTTCGATGTTCTCGAGGACGATGGGCGTGAAGTTGTAGACGCCCTCCTTGACCTCGAGCTGCTTCAGGCGATCTGGCGCGATGTGCGCCGGCAGCTTGCCGGCCTGCATCTTGCGGGCGTTCGTGCGTGACGTGTGGAGCCACGTGCCGCCGGTGCGGTCGATCGCGCGGGTGTTGTTGCGGTCGAGCGGGACGATGTAGTTCTCGTCCAGCCCGGGACCCGGCTTCATGTGGGTCAGACCTTCCCAGCCGCGCCGGATGCCGAAGACCTCGTAGCCAAGCTCGGTAGCGCGATAGACGACGCTCTTGATCACGACGTTCAGGCCGGGGACGTCGCCGCCTCCGGTGAGGATGCCGATGCGCGGGGTTCGACTCATTCGTGCCTTCCATGGATGTTCAGGCGCGGCCGGTGCCGGCCGCGAACGTTCTGGAGCGGCCGGCATTGGCCGCGATGGACCCGTCCGATTTGCCGGCCCATTCTAGGCGACCTGCGAATGCCGGCCGCGGTCCGAAGGACCCAAAGCGACTGCGCTGTTGTCACTCGAGGGCGGGCGGGTGGCCGATGCCGGGCGCCCGCCGCGCGGCTGCAGTCCGGCTACGGCTCGAAGCGGTACCGAAGGAAGAGGTCGTCGCCGGCACGGCGGACGGCCGTGAGCTTCGACCAGCGGCCCCGCCCCTCGCCGAAGCTCGTTCCCTCGACCAGGGCCAGGCGGTGGAGATTCGCATCGCGGCCGATAACCTGCGGGGCGAGGGTCAGGAACAGCTCGTCGACGAGGCGGGCCGCCAGCAACTCGCCGAAGAGATGCGGGCCGCCCTCGCACAGGGCCAGCCGCGCGCCGGTGCGCTGGGCCAGCTCCAGGATCGCACCGGCCGGGACCCGATCGCCGCAGCTGATCGCCTCCACCTTCATGTTCGCCGGCAGCGGCCGCGAGTTCAGTCGCGCCGCTCCGGCCGGGGTCGTGGCCACGATGACCGGCACGTCCGAGGCGGAGAGGCCCGGGTGCGCGGGATCCAGGTTGCCGCTGGCGGTCACGACGATCGTGGTGGGCTGGGCCGAGAGCCCTAGTTCCTCGCGCCACGCGGCGAAGGCCTCGGCCAGGGCCGGCTGGACGCGGCGCGGGGTCCACTCATGGCGGCTGCCGACCCGCACCGTTCCGGCGCCGACGATCACCACGTCCGCGATCCCGCGCAGCAGAGCCATCATGAATCTGTCCGACTCGGAGAAGCCGCTGATCTCCCCGCCTCCGGCAGCCGGCTCGCTCGGGCCCAGCGCCACCACTCCGTCCACGCTCGAGACGAAGTTGGCGATCACGGTTGGACGCTCCGGGACGAGGCCGACGGCCAGGTCGCCGGGAAAGCGCTCGGCGAGGGCCGGCGGCATGAGCCCGCCGCGGGCCTCGACGCCGTCCGTGGCCACGGTCTCCGGCGCCTGCCATAGCGGTTCCAGCGGCAGTCCCTCGCTTCGACTCGTCATGTCCGCTTCGCCACTCCTCTCGTGATCCAGTCAGTCGCGGACGCCGCGCATCTCGGTACACAGATGATGCGCCTCCAGGTCCACCGCCACACCGTGCGGCTCCGTGGACGCGACTGCGTGAGCTGGGTTGCGGCGCAGGCTCCGTGCGCGACGCCGCACCCTTCGGATGTGGTCAGCCGTGGTAGGCGGTCACCTCAGATCGGAGCAGGTCGACCAGGTTGCCGAGGGCGATGTTGACGTCGACCACGTGGAGGCCCCAGCGCGCGCCGCCGACGCTCGAGACGCCGGGTCGATGGTCGGTCGGGCTTGTCGTCCTGTCGACCTGAAGCCAGGTGGCCCCGCCGGACGTCTGGCAGTGGGCGGAGAACTCGCCCGGGTAGGTCACGTACGGCGTCTTCACGGAGGGCGGCGGGGTCGGCGTGTTCGCGCCGAGCAGGGCCGAGAGCCCCTGCGTCGGCAGGTAAGGGGTCAGGACGGCGCTGCCGCCAGCCGGCGCCGCCGGGTTCACACACAGAACCTGCAGCGACCCGGACGTATCGCGGCCGAAGGGATTCAGAACCGAATTCACGCGGCCGAACACCGCGTCCGGCGGCGGATTCGTCGCGAAGCTCGAGTAGGCGACGACGCACCCGATCTGCGTCGTGGATCCGCAGGCTGGAATGTTGGCGAAGTCGCCGCCGACGGTCTGGCCGATCGGCACCGTCACGTTGCCGCCCAGAAGCAACGCGGAGACCAGCAGCCGGCGGGTTTCGGGCCTGGGGTCGACCTCGGCCTTCAGCAGCGCCGTGAGCATGAACGCGCCCTGCGAATGGCCGATGAAAGCGATGCCCCGGCCGTGGTTGTAGTTGGCCATGTAGTCGAGGAAGGCCGACCGGACGCCCTGGTAGGCAATCACGGCAGCCGCGAAGCTGATGCTCTCCGGCGTGGCGATCGCGGCCGCGGTCAGCTGCGGGTACATCGGGGCGTAGACGTTGCAGACCTGCGAGAACCGCGCCGCCTGGGCGACGGCGACCGCGCGCTCCTCCGGGTCGATCTTCAGGGTCGCGTTCGTACCGGTCTGGCGACTGACGGTCGGATAGACGTAGAAGCAGTCGATCGGCGGATCGGTCGCCGGCACGGCCGTCTCGAGGCTGGTCGAGCCGTCGGCCTCGATGGCGGTGGCGCTCAGATCGCCAGTACAGGGGTTGTTCGTCAGGCCCGGCCGGCACAGCCACACGGTGTCGGCGGGGATGGATGGTGTCGCGGTAGTGGCGGACGCCACCGCGGCGCCGGTCCCGGCGAGGGTCGCAGTCGGGATTGCAGTCGGGGTGGGCGGCATGTTGGAGGGGTTGGCAGTGCCGCCACATGCGGCGACTGTCAGGATGACGGCGAGCGCGAGAGGGAGTCGGAGAGCGGTTCTCTGCATTCGGGCATGGTCACGCCGCGCCCCCATTCTGTCCAACCTGAGGCGCTCGGGCCTACCTGCCGGTGCACTCAGCCGTGGTAGGCGGCCGTCTCGGTCCGGACCAGATCGATCAGGTTGCCCATCGTCAGGCTCATGTCATGTAAGTGCAGACCCCAGGTCGAGCCGCCAGACTGCACCAGGACATACATCGTCGCCGAGGAACCCGAGCGCGTGATCTGCAGCCAGGTCGCCCCGTTCTCGGTCTTGCATTCGCCGGTCAGCTCGCCCGGGTACATGACGTAGTGGGTCGTGGGCGTCGGGCTGGGAGCCATCCTGAGCCGGACGACGTACGCCGTCTCGAAATAGGTCTTCAGGGGAGCGGTGCCTCCCCCGGGCAGTGCCGGGTTCACGCAGAGAACCTGCTGGGCCCCTGTGCCGAACGAGAACATCGACAGTCTCGAGGGGCGTCCAAACACCGCGCCTGGAGGCGGAGTCGCATCGAAGCTCGAATAGGCAACCACGCAACCCGTCTGCGTAGCGGACCCGCAGGCCGGGATGTTCGCGAAGTCGCCGCCGACGGTCTTGCCAACCGGCACGGTCACGTTGCCGCCGATGAGGAAGGCCGACACGAGCTGCTTGCGGACCACGGGCTTGGCATCGACCTCATTGTGGATGAGCCCCGTCAGCAGCTCCGCACCCTGAGAGTGGCCGATGAATACGATGCCGCGGCCGTGGTTGTAGTTGGCCATGTAGTCGGCGAAGGCCGCGCGGACTCCTTCGTACGCGATCTGGATGCCGTTCGTGGACATGCCGCCGTAGCTGCTCGCGTTTACCGTCAGCTGCGGATAGATCGGGGCGTAGACGTGGCACACCTGCGAGAAGAGGGCGACCTGGTATCTCGCGACGCTCACTTCCTCGGGATCGATCGACAGATCGGCGTTCACCCTCATCTGCTGGCTGACCGTCGGGTAGACGTAGAAGCAGTCGATCGGCGGATCCTTTGCCGGCTGGGCCGGCATGACCGTCTCCTTCCCTTTGGAATCGATGATCGTGGCGCTGAGATCGCCAGTGCAAGGGCTGTCGGCGAGGCCCGGCCTGCAGAGCCAGACGATGCCGGCGGCATCGGCGTTGGCGGGCGGAGTCGAAGTCGGCCGGGGAGAGGCGGGCGCCCTCGATTCGGCGGCGGTCGCGGTCGACGCGGCGGTCGGCGATGCGGTCGGCGTGGCGGTCGGCGTCGGCGTCGGCGTGGCGGTCGCGGTCGGCGTCGAAGAGCCGCATGCCGCGGCCGTGAGCGCCACGGCCAGTGCGAAGAAGAGGATCGATCGTCGCATGATGCTGTAATCGTACCGAACGCCGCTGCCTCTGCCGGTCGGGATGGGCGGACATACGCGAGCGCACGTTCGCTGGCGCGCACACACGAGCGATTGGGCCCGGTGTTGGGCGGCTATGGGCTCGCCCTGCGGCCCGCCCGGGCGGAGAGCGGACCGGCCCCGAACGGCGGCGTAGACTGGCCTACATGCACTGGCTCGTCGATCCCCACAAGATGCGTTTGCCCGCCCCCAACGAAGTCCTGCCCGGTCGGGCGCGGGCAATGCCCGTCCCCGAGCGTCACGCCGTCAGCGGTGCGGCCCTTCGACCGCCCCACCCGGACGGCAGCGAAATCGCCGAGTTCGGCATGGGCTGCTTCTGGGGCGCCGAACGGCTCTTCTGGCAGACCCCCGGCGTCATCTCGACCTCCGTCGGCTATGCAGGCGGTTCGACCCCGAATCCGACGTACGAGGAGGTTTGCACCGGCCGAACCGGCCATATCGAGATCGTCCGTGTCGTCTTCGACCCCAGGCGAATCTCATACGGAGAGCTGCTAAAGCGCTTCTGGGAGGAGCACAACCCGACGCAGGGGATGCGCCAGGGCGGCGACCACGGGACGCAGTACCGCTCGGCAATCCTGGCCCACGGCGACGCGCAGCAGCGCGAGGCCGAGGCGTCCCGCGATGCCTTCCAGGCCCGCCTCTCGGCCGCCGGCCTGGGCACGATCACCACTGAGATTCGCCCCGCCCCGGGCTTCTACTTCGCCGAGGAATACCACCAGCAGTATTTGAAGAGGACTCCGAACGGCTACTGCCCGAACCACGCCACCGGGGTGACCTTGCCCGCCGACTTCTTCAAGTCAGAGGGAGCTGCGCAGCGGGTATCTGACGCGGCGAAGGCCATCGAACAGGCCCGCCGACGCTGACCTGGCCAGGCAACCGCCGCCGCGCCCCGGCTGGACGCCCGTTGTCTGCTGAGCCAACCCGAGAAGCACTAGAGCACTAGGAGCCGGACGAAGTCAAGCTCGGGCATGACCTCGATTGGCTGGCCGTGGTCGCGCAGGTCGCCGGCCTTCCGCGCCTTGGCCGAGAGTTCCTCGCCGGGCCGCAACACGCGGGCGTCTTGGTAGCCGATCACGAGGATGTTCGTCTTCTTCGTCACGCCGGGGGCGGGGCAGCCTCCAACTTCGGCGACGCGATCCCAAGCCACCGCACGCGTCATCGAGGAGAGAGCGCCGGTGAACACCATCTCCTGTCCGTAGAAGGGGTGGTTCGGGTCGGCGTTCGGGTTCGCGCCGGGAAGGTCGCAGCGCCTCCCCGACCAGATCCGATGACACCCACCCCATACTCCGTCGCCGATAGAGCCGAGCCGGACGGCCGTGGTCTTCGCCAGATCGTCGAAGGTCGCGGCGTGATGGTGGACGGCGACAGCGAGCAGGATGGCGGCGGCGGCCCGAGCGTCGGCGTCCGGGTCGTGGTGGTGGTCGAACGGTATCCCGGCTGCCTCGGCGACCCACGGAAGCGAGTAGGACAGGAGGCTCCACGTGACCCGCGATAGGACGAGGGTGCACGCATAAGAGAGCGTCGGCCAGGGTAGGCCGCTCACGTCGCAGGCATCACGGATCACGCCGATGTCGAAGGCTGCGTTGTGAGCGACGAAGGGGAGGCCGTCGGCGAACGCGAGGATCTCGGGCAACCGCTGAGCGAAGCGGGGCTCGTGTTGCACCATCTCCGGCGTGATGCCATGGAGCGAGATGTTGAACTCGTCGAATTCGTCGCAGCCCTTGGGCGGCCGCATCAGGTACCGGCGGGTGTCTACGACCGCGCCATCGACGACCTTCACCAACCCGACCGCACAGGGGCTCCCCCGGAACCAGTTGGCGGTCTCGAAGTCGATAGCGCAGTAGCTCAACGACATGCTGGTCTCACCCTCTGACTGGTGGCGGTCAGTCGCGAACCCAGTTGCCGACTTGGGCGTCGTTCTGGACACGCCGCTCCGGCGTCAACGGGTCTGCCTTCTTCTTCGACCCGCGTGACACGCTGACGAACTCGTGCAGCGTGACCGGACGTATCCCGAGCAGGTCGTCCGGTGCTGGTTTACCCGCCGCCTCGTACCACGCTCGCGTCGGCCACCCACAGGAGTAGTGGACCCACCAGCCTCGATCCGTGTCGAGGGTGTAGCCCGACGGTACGCAGCCGCAGAAGCGAACCGCTAGCTCGCGCCCGCACTTCTCGTGGACGATGACCCGATGGGAGCGGACCGTGCAGATCCCGGTCGGGAACTCGCAGTCCGTTGGGTGGTCAAGGAATGTCGCCGGTCCCCGAGCGTAGATCGGCGCGTCCTCACAGTCGCACCACGACCCGCTCCTGCTGGCGTCTTCCCGCGAGAACTCACAGTCGCCCGGATGGATGAGGCACGCCTGGCTATCGCGGTCGTAGCCGGGGCACTCCTCGGTCATTGGGCAGTCGTCGAACATGGCTGAACGGTCAACTCGGGATCGCTGCCTGTCAACGGCCGAAGGTCATGGCACGGACGGAACTCGCGGGGCGTGCTACGGGAATCAGGGGGAGCGTCCGCCTCCACGGTAGCGTTTCCCGCAGGGCCGTTCTACGGCCTCCTGACCGCGGGCAGGGCCGCGCAGGACGCCCCGGTAGCCGCTCAGTCGGCCAGCAGACCCCGGCGGGCGAGGCCGGCAGCGTCGATGTCCGCGTCTCCGGGCTGCCGGTGGTAGGTGCGGACCCGGTTGTAGAAGCGCTCGGCCTCTGCCAGATCCGCGATGGTCGGGGCGGTCTTGCGGGGTGTCATGGCACTCCCTTCGAGCAGTAGTGCCTGCCGGAGTCGTCTGGCGCCTATCTTGCCAGTCCGCGCGCAGAGCGCAGAGTGCGACTGAGTTCGTCCTGCCGGCGATCGTGCTTCAAGTCGCGACCCCGCATCGGTAGTCGGCCGCCACGGCCGCCATCTCCGCGTGGCTGCCTCCTCTGAGCCCGTTGACGGCTGGTGTCGGCGGCTCGAACGGCTTCTGCCTTCGCGCGAGACAGTCGGGCCAATTCGGCCGGGTCAGCGACTGTTCGCCAGGAGCCAGGCCGCGAGGTCGGCGACGAGCTCCGGCGCGACGTGGCCCGGCACCTGGTATTCGAGCGGCGAGGAGGGCCCGCTGCCGGTCATCAGGAGATGGTTCAGCGACGGGTACAAATGCCAGGCGACATCGGTGCGACTTCCGAGGGCCGCCTTCCAGCCGGCGTAGTCGGCCATCGTGACCTGGTAGTCGCGGCCCCCCTGACTGAAGAAGATGGGCAGGGGCAGGGTGGCTGCGGTGGCCGCCGCGTCGTAGCCGCGCAAGTCCAGCCAGTAGGATGCCGGGATGCCGAGCGGCAGCTCGCTGGCAGGGGTCGACGGTGAGAGGTCCGGCGATTCCACCCGAGCCACCTGAGACCGGAGCGCCTCCAGCTGCGCACTGGCGGCTGGGCTCAGGCTGCCGTTCAACGAGGCCAGGTAGTCAGACTGTTCGAGGATCAGCTTCTCCAGGGGGCGGGTCGGACCCTCGAGGACGACGATGCCACGCAAGCCCTTGCTCTCCACGCCGATCCGGGGTGCCAGGTAGCCGCCGAGGCTGTGGCCAAGCAGGAAGACGGCGTTCGGGTCGACGCCTGGCGTGGAGCGCAGGAGTCCGATCGCAGCCAGCGCGTCGTCCGTGACCTCCTCCTTCGTCGTGATCGAGTTCGGGTCCATGGACGTGGCGTGGACGAGAGTCCTCTTGTCATATCGGAGCGTCGCGATCCCCTGCGAGGCGAGTCCCCAGGCCAGATCCTGGAACGGCTTGTTGGGCCCCGCCGTCTCGTCTCGGTCGTTGGGGCCGGACCCGGCCACCAGCACAGCCGCCGGGAAAGGTCCGCTCCCATTGGGCATCGTCAAAGTGCCCGGCAGCTGCCACGGCGCTTCGCCGACGACCACCTCTGTCTCGTGAAACGTCCCCGGCCGGACGTAGCTCGCCGCGGGGCTGGTGGGGGAGGCGGCCGCGGAGGCGCCCGGCAGAACGAAGTCGGGCGCCCGAACCCACATCCCGGCGATGCGGCCCTGGCTGTCGAGGGTGAACTGGAGCCCGGCCCTACCAGACGCGTACTGGAGCAGTGTCAGGACGAGCACGTAGGGCTGCTGCCGAGCGGCCGTCACGGTCACGATGCTCTGGTATGGGCCGAGCTGGTCGGCCAGACGGGTCAACGACGCGCGCAGGTCCGACTCGGGGAAGCCCGCCTGCATCTCGGGGGTGAAGTGCGTCTCAACCGTAGCGAAGTCGCCGCCGGCCATCGCCGCGACCATCGTCTGGGTGAACGCCTTCTGCGACTCGAAGGTTTCGGCCGTCACGCCGGCGGCCGTCACGCCGGCGGACGAGGGGCTGGGGGAGGTGCTGCCGGATGAACACGCGGCGACCACCAGGACCGCGAGCCAGATGGGACTGAACAGGCGGCGGATCATCCCCGGTCTCCTTCGGCCGATGCCGAGGGGCGCGACTCGTCTTCGTCTACCCGGCCATCCGCACGACCGTCTGGCATGCGGCCGACGCGCTGCAACGAGCTGCGCAGCAGGTACTCGATTTCGGCGTTGAGGCTCCGGAGGTCGTCGCCGGCCCATTTGCGCAGGGCCGCCAGGACCTCCGGGTCGAGCCTCAAGAGGAAGGGGACGCGTTCCGCCATCTCAGCAACCTGCTGAGGAGGGGCGGCCGGCTTGCGCCGGCAGCCGCAGGCGGCTCACGAGTCGGCCGCTCATCCCTGATAGAGCGTGCCGGCGTTGACCACGGGCTGAGTGTCGTGCTCGCTGCACAGGACGACGAGCAGGTTGCTCACCATGGCCGCCTTGCGCTCCTCGTCGAGGTTGACGATCTTCTTCTCACTGAGCTGGGCGAGGGCCATCTCGACCATGCTCACGGCGCCCTCCACGATGCGGGTGCGCGCGGCGATGACCGCGTTGGCCTGCTGGCGACGGAGCATCGCGTTGGCGATCTCCTGCGCGTAGGCGAGGTGGCTCAGTCGTGCATCGGTGATCTCGATGCCGGCCTGCTTGAGGCGGCTCTGGATCTCGACGCTCACCTTCTCGCCGATCTCATGAGGATTGCCGCGTAGCGAGATCTCGCCCTCGATGTGGGAGTCGTACGGATAGGACGTGGCCACCGTCCGGATGGCGGCTTCGGTCTGGACCTTGAGGAACTGCTCGTAGTCGTCGACCTGGAACAACGCCTCCGCCGTCTCCACTACCTTCCAGACCACGACTGCCGCGATCTCGATCGGGTTGCCGTCGCGGTCGTTGACCTTCAGGCGAGCGCTCTCGAAGTTGCGGATCTTGACCGAGATCTTCTTGCGTGGGTAGGCGAACGGGTTGACCCACCAGAAGCCCTGCTCCTTGATCGTACCCTTGTAGCGACCAAGCAGGACGATGGCGCGGGCCTGGTTGGGCGCGACGGCCGTGAAGCCTCCGTACAGGATCCAGTGGAGCAGGTACACGATCACCATCACGGTGAAGAGAACCCACTGATCCACGATGAACTGAGGGTTCAGCACCCCCAGAGCGACGAAACCGACCGTCATCGCGACGGACGCAGCGATGAGCGCAAACAGAGTCGGCCAACCCGGCAGAGCGAATGCCGGCCTTTCCTTGATCATTGAAGTGGAGCCTCCTTTCAGGTTCACGCCCGGCATGATATCACTTAGATATCGTGGTGATAGCCTGAATCGCACGGATCGAGGGGGCCGAATGGCCGGATCGGGGGGACGCTCTGGGCCAGCTGGGCAGGCCGAGAAGCGAAAGCCGCCAAGCGTGTTCGACCAGTCGAACGAATGAGAGATGGCGCTCTTGAGCAGCGAATGGCGTCGACTACCAGGCATCAGCTGCCCGACGGCGATCGACTGCCCGGCATCAGCTGCCCGGCGGTTGTCGGCCGCCCGAAATGGCGGGTCCGGCGAGGTCCGGGGGCGGCGCTCTCGGTCAGACGATCCCGACAGGGCGCTCTATCGCCGCGTCGCTGCGGAAGCGTCGGTCGACCAGGACGCGGATGACGTAGTCGATCTCGAGCCCGGCGCCGTCGAACGATGGCGCCGATCCGGGCGGCACCATCAGCCGTGCCTCGGCTGCCCCGCTCGTGAGCGACGCCGGATCGACGTTCACCGAGGCGATGATCCCCTCGGTCCCGTTAGGCGCGTTCGTCCGACGATGGATCTCGATGCGGGCTCCCTGTCCTTGTGGCGCCGAGGGCCAAGCAACCTTCACGACCACCTCCTGACCGGCGGGTGCCGGCAGCGGCGAGACGACGCTGATCGACCCATCGCCGACCGGCACGCTGGCCATGAGGCTGATGCCACCCTGCTTGCCCACCCCGGCTCGCATGAGATCCGGGTTTTGGGCCAGGGGCAGATACGTTGCGAGCCAATGGTCGGAGCCCATGGCGATGTCCCAGCGGACCTCCAGTGCCCAGGCGATGATCGACTCGCCCAGGTGGGCCGTCGGCGGGCCGAGCCGCGGCGCCGGAACGGCGAACTGCGCCTCGAACGTCTGACCGGGCTGGAAGCTCGTCGGGATGAACGGCTCCAGGAAGGCGTCCGCTACGAAGAGCTTTCCTGACGTTTCGACCCAGCGCTCCGTATAGCTGACCTCGCCCTTGGAGTTGCGATGGTCTTCCGAGCGGCGAACCTCGTCGAGGCGCAGGCCGACGAGTCGGAGATATGCCTTCCGGGCGTCGATCGCCTTGACGGCAGTCAGCCGGATGTGGCCGGTGATCCCATCGCCGACTCGAGCCGGTTGGTCGAGGACGATCTCGCCCTCGATCGCGCCATCGGTGGGCCGGAGGAGCTCCTCGGGGCTCACAGAATGGAGAGGATGGCTCCCATCCCCTCCGGCCAGCCGCGGTCCGTTGATGGCGTCGAATGGCGACGGGGCCGATCCGGTGTGAGAGGTGAACGAGCTGAGATCGAAGGACGGCGACATCAGTGACCCTCCACGGCATGATGGGGTCGAGCCGACTCGTGACGACTGCCTGAGGGGCGAGGATCGGGGTCCCGAGCGCTGACCCGTTGAAGGCATGGTAAGGGCACGACGGCGCGATGATTCGGGGATCCGGCCCGCGTGCAGCCTCAGCGCAGCGTTTGCTCGGCGTGGCGTTCCAGTCGCTCCAATGCCGCAGGCAGGTTCGCTCGCCCGTAGCCGACCCGGAACCGATTGCCCGTGTCGCCGAAGAGCGGGCCGGGCAGGATGAGCACGCCCGTCGCGCGGACCAGGCCATCGGCGAAAGCCTCGATCGGCCGATCCGCCGCCAGCCTCGGGAAGCCGATGGTCCCGCCGCGCGGGCGAACCCACTCGAACGTCCTGGACCACCGCGCGAAGAACCCGTCGAGCAGCGGCAGGTTGGCCTCCACGATGCCGCGGTTGCGGGCCAGCACCCGGTCGCGGGCCCGCAGAGCGATCAGCGCCAGGGCCTCGCTCGGGGCCGAATTGCAGATCGTGGTGTAGTCCTTGAACGCCGCGAGTTTCTTCAGCAGCTCGCGGTCTCGTGTCGCGACCCAGCCGATCCGCAGCCCGGCCAGCCCGAACGACTTCGACATGACGCCGATGCTCACGCCGGTCTCCAGCGCGTCCGCGCCGGCAGGCAGTCGATCGGCCGGATCGAACTCGAGGAAGCGATAGACCTCGTCGACGATCAGCCGGGCGCCCGATTCGGCCGCCAGCTCGACCAACCGATCGAAGGTCGCCCGATCGCTCAACCCACCGGTGGGGTTGTGCGGCTCGTTGACCAGGATCAGCCGGGAGTTCGGTCGCAGCGCGGCCCGCACCTCCGAGACGTCCAGGCGCCAGCCGTCGGCTTCGCGCAGCTCCACGCGCGAGACCTCCGCGCCGGCCGCGGCGGCCACCTCCGCCAGCGATTGATAGGCCGGCCGCACGACGATTGCGTGGTCGCCGGGCCCGAGAAGAACGTTGTGGAGGACGAAGATCGCCTCTTCGGCGCCGGCGAAGACGAGCACGTCGTCCGCCGTGACGTGCCGGTACAGCGACGCGATCTCGGCCCGCAGCGCCGGATCTCCGGTCGACTCCGTGTAGCCGAGCCGCAGCTCCGCCCAGCGCCGCCGTCCGTCCTCGTCGGCCAGCTCGAGCAACTCGGCCAACGGCCAGCCCTCGACGTCAGAGGCGCACAGGAGCATCTCCGCGTCGAATTCCCAGCGCGCGAAGAAACGTTCCAGCGCAAAGTCGTGCAGGCGCATCTCTCCTCCGCGTTGTCGTGTCCGCGTTGTCGTGTCCGCGTTGTCAGGCCGGGCCAGCCGTGGCTCGATCCCACTGGTCCTACGGTACCGGTTTGCCGCGGGACCCAGGCAGCAGAAGAGTGGACCGCCTCCCGCCCCGCCTCGTCGCGTTCGGATGTGCTGGATGGCCCTTGCCCCGAGCGGGCAGGTGCTCGGACGATCGGCGACTCCGGCATAGCGGCCGCGATGCAGAGCGGACCCAATCGGATACAGCGAGCAGATGCATGACGACCTCGACCGACGCCTCCGTTCAGACAGCCATCCCCGCGCCCGCGATGGGACGCGCAGGTCGCAGCGCCGTCGGCCTGCTGTTCATCTTGAGTCTCGGGGCGATCGCCGGGGGAGTTGCCCTGGTGTCGAAGCCCGACGGCAGCGTCATGAAGTTTTCCACCACCCTCCTGGCCGGGAGCCTGTTCAGCGACTTCTTCTTCCCCGGTCTGATCCTGGGCGGCCTGTTCGGAGTCGGATCAGCCGTGGTCGCCATCCTGGGTCTTCGCTCCTGGCGGATCGCGCCGTTCGCGGCCTTCGCCATCGGCTGCGGCATGATGATCTGGATCGTCGTCGAGCTGGCGATCATCAAGGAGTTGTCGTTCCTGCATCCGGTGTTCTTCGGAGTGGGCCTCGCGATCGCGGCAACGTCGGCGGCATGGGGCTGGCCGACATTCCAGGGCTGGCGGGCTTCACGCGCCTGAATCGATGTCGTGACGACCGAGTCCTGGCGGGAACCCGCCGTCCTGCCGGCAGGTCAGGGCGTGACTGTCAGAGTCCCCTCGGAGATCGTCTTGCCGCCGGAGGTCAGGGTGAACTTGTACGTCCCCGCTTCGAAAAGCTGACTCAGATCTGTCGTCTCGGAGAAGCAGTCCGATCCGCTGGTGTCGCTGGTCGCCAAGTCCGTGGCCGGCAGATACTCGGCGCCGTTCTTGGTAACCGTCAGCGAGACCGTTTCGGAGCCCTGTCGCCCGGAGAAGACGTACGTCGCGTAGACGGGGGTGCCGACCTTGATGGACGTCAGTTGATTGCCAGGGCTGCAGCCCACCGTTTCGCCCACGACCGGCTTATCGGTCGAGAAGACGACCTTGCCGGCGTCCTTGTGGGCCTGGAAGTAGCTGAAGGTGAAGAGGCCTCCGCCGATCAGGAGGACCACCAGGACGCCGCCGATTGCGATCGCGAACCGGGATCTGCGCGGGGCCGGGGCAGGGGCGGCCCAGACTCCGGCCGGCTGGCCCGGCTGGCCCGGCTGGCCCGGCTGGCCCGGCTGGCCCCATCCAACCGGCTGGCCGGGCTGTCCCCAGTCGGGCGAAGGGGCCGGGGTCTGGGGCGGGGTCTGGGGCATCTGGTCGGGGCTTCCCGAGGGGTCCATCCGATCCTCCCTTGTGCCCGAGCGCTGAGCGATTGGCCGGGCAGGAATGCGTGATGGGAGCATACGCGGCGACCGCGCTCGCGATCCGTCCGTTGCGGGATTTCGAGCCGGGAACGAATCGCGGTACGAAGCCCGTTGTGCAAGCGGCCGTTGGGCGGCGGTGCTAGGGTCGAGGTCCACGGGTCGCCTGCGATCGGCGCGACCGGCGCGACCGGCGCTACCGGCGGCGACCCAATCGGAGCCAGGAGCTCGAACGATGCGACCGTTCTTCGGCTATCACATGCCCAACTTCACCTTCGCCGGAGTGTCGGACGCCGGGCTGTTCGATCGGGTGGTCGAACTGACGGTCGCTGCCGAGGCGGCCGGGTTCGATCTCGTGACCGTGATGGACCACTTCTATCAGATCGGAGTCGTCGGCGCGGAAGAGGAGCCGATGCTGGAGGCCTACACGACGCTCGGGGCGCTGGCCGCTCGAACGGAGCGCGTGATGCTCGGGACGATGGTTTCGGGCGTCACCTACCGGAACCCGGCCCTGCTCGCGAAGACGGTCACGACCCTGGACGTCGTCTCGAAGGGCCGGGCGGTCCTGGGGATCGGGGCGGCGTGGAATGAATCCGAGCACCAGGGCTACGGCTTCGAGTTCCCGCCGATCGGCCGGCGCGAGGACCGTTTGGAGGAGGCCCTGACGATCTGCAAGGCGATGTTCACCCAGGAGCGGCCCAGCTTCGAGGGCCGTTACTACAAGATCGACCGGGCTCTCAACAGCCCCCGCCCGATCCAGCCGGGCGGCCCCAGGATCCTCGTCGGGGGCAGCGGCGAGAAGCGAACGCTCAAGCTGGCCGCCCAGTTCGCGGACATCACCAACTGGTTCGGCAGCCTCGAGGAGGCCAGCCACAAGCTCGGCGTCCTGGATCGGCATTGCGAGGCGGTCGGGCGCGACCCGTCGACGATCCTGCGGACAGTCATGGTGCCGATCGTGCCGGTCGCCAGCGAGAGCGACAAGGCCCGCATCCTGGAAAGCGTCCCTGAAGATCGCCGAGCGATGGTCAATCCCGTGCTGCTCGACGAGGCGGCCGAGATTCTGCGGCGCTACATCGACGCGGGCTTCGGCGGCTTCGTCTTCCGTAATGCGCTGATTCGCACGCCGGAGGCCGTGAGTCTCCTCGGCGAGTTGATCGCGATGATGCGCTCGGAAGAAGTGTCTGCGTGACGGCCGAGACCGACAAGGTGGAGCTGCGGCGACGCCTCACGCCGCTCCAGTACTCGGTGACGCAGGAGGCCGACACCGAGCGGCCCTTCACCGGCACCTACTGGGACAACCACGACGCCGGGCGATACCGATGCATCGTCTGCGGCGAGGCTCTGTTCGAGTCGGCCCAGAAGTACGACTCCCAATGCGGCTGGCCGAGCTTCTTCGACGTCCTCGACCAGGCCCGGGTCACGACTCGCCGCGACACCAGCTTCGGTACGACTCGGACCGAAGTCCTGTGCGCGAACTGCGGGGCGCACCTGGGCCATCTCTTCGACGACGGCCCGAAGCCCACGGGGCTGCGCTACTGCATCAACTCCGCCTCGCTCGACTTCGAGAAGCGAGTGGGGGAGTAGGGGAGGAGCAGCGCCGGCTTCCGATGGTCGCCAGGCCAGCGACGGAATCGCGGTCCTGGCGGTTCCCGCCGTCGTTGCGGCACACAAGAGACTCGCCGTCCTGAAGGGCCGGGGATACGATGACCCGCGATAGAGGGGCATGGGCCAAGGAGGCGTGACATGGCGGCTCTGACTGGTCGGGTTGCGGGCTCCGATGGGACGCCGCTGCACGTCAGGAACTGGCCGCCGACGGGCGAGCCGTGGGCCACCGTCCTGATAGTCCACGGCATCGGCGAGCACAGCGGGCGGTACGAGCGGACGGGTCGCCTGCTGGCCGAGGCCGGCCTGGACGTCCATGCCTTCGATCTTCGAGGTCACGGTCTCTCCGGCGGGCGGCGGGTCTACGTCCGACGGTGGGAGGACTTTCTCGACGACCTGGAGGTGCGGCTGCGGGCGGTGCGCGAGCCCGGACGGCCGCTGGTGCTGTTCGGTCATTCGCTGGGGGCGCTGATTGCGCTGACATATGCCTGCTCCGATCGGCCGGCGCCGGACCTGCTGGTGCTCAGCGCTCCGCCGCTTGGGGCCGCCGTCCCCCTCTGGCAGCGCTCGCTGGCTCCGATCCTCTCCCGCCTGGCCCCGACCCTCGTGCTGGCCAACCCGATCTCGGGCGACCAGCTCGCCCACGATCCGGCCGTCGGCATCGCCTACTTCGCCGACCCGCTGGTGCAGCCCCGCTCGACGGCCCGTCTTGGCGCCGAGCTCTTCCAGGCGATGAAGCGGGGTCGTGCCGGGCTGGGCCGGCTCCACGTCCCGACGCTCGTCATTCACGGCGGCGCCGACACCCTGGTGCCGACGCAAGTCAGCGAGCCATTGGCGGCAATCCCAGGCGTGGAGCGGCGCGTCCTGCCCGACCTGCGCCACGAGACGCTGAACGAGCCCGAGGGGCCGCAGGTGGTGGCCGCCATCGTCGAGTGGCTGCGCGCACAAGCGCCCGGGGCTCTGGCAAGATTGGCGCCATGAGCGTCGAGATTCGCGTCTGTCCACCCGATCGATTCCCCGAGCTGCTGCGCACCGCGGAGGTCGCCTTCAGCGAGGATGTCCCCGACGATATGATCGAGCGCGTCCAGCGCGTCTCCGATCCGGCGCGATTCGTGTGCGCCATGGACCGCGATCGTTTCGTGGCCACGGGCGGCGTATTCGGGGTCCGGCTCAGCGTCCCCGGTGGCGATCTGCCGGCCGGCGGCGTGACGTGGGTGACGGTCGTGCCCTCGCATCGCCGCCGTGGGATTCTGCGCGGGATGATGCGGCTGATGGTCGACGACTGTCATGCCCGCAGCGAGCCGCTCGCCATGCTGTGGGCCTCCGAAGGCTCCATCTACCAGCGCTTCGGCTACGGGATGGCGACCGTGTGCGTGAACCTGGAGGCGGAGACCGCCTCGGCGCGATACGCCCGCGACTGGCCGGTCGAGGGCTCGTGCCGGTTGCTGCGCACTGGCGAGGGGCTGGACCTGATCACCCCGGTATACGAGGCGGTGCGTACGCAACGGGCCGGCTTCCTCTCGCGCACGCCCGACTGGTGGGTCGGGCAGCTGCCACGTCCGGAAAAGGACGACAAGGGCGGCGAAGCAAGGCGCCTGGTGATCTACGAGACCGACCAGGGCGTCGAGGCCTACGCCGTCTACAAGACCAAGGCAGACTGGGGCGTACGGGGCGCCAACTGCACGATCACCGTGGACGAGGCCTTCGGGTCGACGCCGCGCGGTACGCGGGAGATCTGGCGGTACCTGCTCGGCGTGGACCTGATGCGCACCCTGAAGATATGGCGCCTCCCGACGGACCACCCCCTCCTGCTGCTCATCGCGGAGCCGCGCCGGCTGGGCCTGACCATGGGCGACGGCCTGTGGCTGCGGATCGTGGACGTGAAGATGGCGCTGGAGGGCCGCACCTACGGCACCGCCGGCAACGGTAACGGGCGGGTCACGCTCGACCTTCGCGACGACTACTGCCCGTGGAACGCCGGGCGATGGACGCTGGAAGTGGCGGACGGACGCGGGCGCGTAGCGCCGGCGAAGGGCGACGCGGATCTAGCGCTGGACGCGAACGACCTGGGGTCTCTGTTCCTGGGCGGGTTCACTGCCACTGCGCTGGCTCGCGCGGGGCGAATCGTGGAGTTGCGAGCGGGAGGGCTGGCCGCGGCCAACGCGCTCTTCCCGACGGCCGACCAGCCGTGGTGCCCTCAGGAGTTCTGAGGCACAGCGCCCGAGGTCAGCGTTCGGAGCGGACCGGCTGGTGGTTTCCGGCGGGCGCGCACACGTCGCAGAGCGTCAGCCCGTCTTCGACGAGAGCGACCAGGCGCCGACCCTGACCTGCCCGAAGGGCGACCGGGCGCTTGCAGACTGAGCAGCGGACTTCCTCCGCTTCCATGCGATCGCCTTCAGCCGACATCCCTGTCTCGGCCCTCGTCTACGGCATCTTCCGTGCCCGCTGATTGTATCCGGCGCCATCCGGGCGGGGGCCGCCGAATCGCCGAATCGCCGACACGCCGACTCGCCCGGCTATTCCCAGGGGCGAAGCGGCGCCAGGAAGTCCGCGATCAAGGCGTTGAGGCGATCGGGTGCCTCCATGCCGATCATGTGGGCCACGTCCGGCCACACGACGGCTCGCGCGTTGGGTGCGGCCTCCGCCAGGCGATGAGCCGACCCCACGGCGTACGTGAAATCGAGCCCACCGGCCACCGCCGCAACGGGGCAGCGGAGCTCGCCGAGCCGATCGTTGGCTGGCGGGTCGAGGGCGCTCCGTCGACCGGCAACGTGGCCGGGCTGGTAGAGGGCCCGCACGTCCGCCCGGATCTTCTCGCGAATTGCGGAGTCCACCCGGCCCGGTGGCCCGCCCGGCCCGTCCACCCAGATCCGAACGAGCAGGTCGGAGATGGCGTCGGGGTCGCGCTGGGCCGCGGATTCGAGGCGCTCCCCCTGCTCGAAGAGAGCCTGTTCCTCCGGCGTGGCACCGCCTTCAAAACCGCCCGGTCCGGCGCCGAGCGCCACGACCGCAACCACTCGCGCCGGGTATTCGATCGCGGTATCGATGGCGAGATACCCGCCCCGACTGTTGCCCACAATTGCCGCGCGCCCGATGCCGAAGGCGTCCAGCACGGCGAGCAGGTCGGTCTGGCTTTGGTAATCGACGTCTTCGGTCGTGGAAGCGCCGAACCCTCGTTGGTCGTATCGAACGACGCGGAAGCCGGCCGAAAGCAGGCCCGGAATCATCGCGTCCCAGGAGTGCAGGTCGGTGATAGCTGCATGGGCGAGCACGACCGGCGGGCCGTTGCCGTCGCCGGTTGCGAAGAGTCGACCGCCCGGGACATTTACGAATCGTTCCACCGCCACACCTCTCTTCTGACGGTGTGAATCTATAGGCGCCGGCGTCACGGCGGGCGGTGGCTCAGGCGACGACGGCCTCGTACCTGCGAGTGGACCGGGCGGAGGCGGCACGAGACACCCGATCGAAGATTCGCCGGTACTGGCTGCCGACTTCCCACCAGACCATGCCCCGGCTGTGCTCGTACGCTCGCCGCCCGAGCGAGGTTCGAAGTTCGGTGTTGCGCAGGAGTTCCGTGAACGCTTCCGCGAATGCCGCCGGGGAGCCCGCGGCGACCAGCCTGCCACAGCCGTCGGCGAGCAATTCGGCGGCGTAGGCGAACGGGGTCGAGACGATCGCCCTGCCCGCGCCCATGGCGTAGGCCAGCGTTCCCGAGACGCTCCGATCGAGGTCCGGATACGGGGTCGCGATTATGTCCGCGGCCTCGAGCCAGGTCCCGAGCTCGACTCGACCGACGAAGCGATCGACGAACTTGACGTGATCGGCCATGCCGAGGGCCGCCACTCGCGCCTCGAGGCCGGCGCGATAACTCTCGCCGTCACGGGCGAGCAGGTCCGGGTGGGTCGCGCCGAGGATCACATAGCACGCGGACGGCACGGCCTTCGCCACCGCGGGCATGGCCTCGATCACCGTTTCGCAGCCCTTGCCGGGTCCGAGGAGGCCGAAGCTCAAGATGACCGAGCGACCCTGCAGGCCGACGCGAGGTTTGATCGACTCCGCGGCGACTAGAGGCAGATGCGGGACGCCGTGCGGGACGACGTCGAGGCGGGCGGAGTCCACACCGTAGGTGCGAGAGAGCACCGAGGCGGCGGCGTTGGACATGACGATCGATGCGCCGGCGCGACCGATCAGCTCGGTCAGGATCCCTGCCTGCGCCTGCGTGGGCTGCGGCGGCACGGAGTGGAGTGTCGCGACGATCGGGATGCGTAGGGCCCGGATGAAGTCGAGGACGTACCGACCGTCGTCGCCACCCCAGATGCCGAACTCGTGCTGGAGGCAGACGACGCGGACGCCGGAGTCGTTGAGGTTCTTGGCCACGTACGTGTAGTCGGCCTGGACGTCGCGCCGGATTCGGCAGCGGACCTCAGCCGGGTACGGGCCCGGCTCGCTGGCCGGGTGAAGCGCCACGATCTCGCGTTCGCCGACCGTCGTCGCCAGGTCGTATGTGAAGGTTGCGATGCCGCATCGTCGCGGGACGTAGGTGGAGACGAAGGCAGTCCGCGAGATGGGAGTAGCTCCTGTCAAGCGCGCCACGTGCGAACCGCGATGCGCCGTCTGAAGAATGCGGCGACCCGCGGCCCGACGCGTTGAGGGTCGGGCCACGAGTGCCGAAAGCGGGTTAGGCTGCGCTGACCTGAATGGCGCGCGGGCCCTTGGGGCTCGTCTCGACTTCGAACGAGACACGCTCGCCGCCGACGAGGCGGTCGAAATCGAGGGGGGCCTGGAGGCCGCCGCGATGGAAGAAGTATTCCTTCCCGTCTTCGGCGGCGATGAAGCCGAAGCCGCGCTCGGCCACGACCTTCTTGATGGTGCCGGTGGTCATGTAAGTGACCCTTTCTTCTCTTCCCGAACGAGATGGCAGACGCACGGTCTGTTCGGAAAGGGGGGGTCGACCACGCGAAGCGTTGCCGCAAGGTACAGCAACACGCTTAGGGTACTCGCTATGGGCCGATAGCACAACGGCCGTCAGGCTCGTGCCGACCCGCGTTCCCCCACTTCGCGGCTTGACCTGGGAGCGCCGCGGCCCCACTGTTGATACACAGTCGACCGCGCCGGGTCACGATTCCGTCACTCGCAGCGCACGGCAGATCGGATCGCTGCGTGGCCCGCAAACCCTTCCCAACCGCTGACGCGCTCATCGTGGTGAGCAGCGACGGCTACTTCGACGTGTTTCCACCCATCGATCGCTCGCCGAACGACAAGCCCGCATACCGCGGAGTCATCGCCGAGCTGGGGCCGACCGTTCGGTCTGGGGACGATAGGCTCTCCGTCCGGATGGATTCGCCGCTCCTCATCGAGGCTGTCTCCGGGTGGTCCCTGCGTCGCGGCGCGGCCGCGGTCCGGGGCGAGCTCGGCTTCGGCCGCAACGACAGCAAGAATTAGGATCGTCAGATGACCGAAGAAACGACCCCCACACCCGCGCGACCCGAGTCCGACAAGAGCGGCAGGTCCGGCTTCCGCTCGGCCAGCGCCGTCACGGTCGACAGCCGCTCGAACGGCGGCTCCGGAGTCCAGCGCAGCCATCTCCGCGACCGCAAGGCCTGGCTCAAGCGACGTACCCGCGCCGGACAGACATGGGCTCAGCGCAAGGCGGCAAGCACCACCTACTGCCCGGCCAAGACGCGCGCGGGGTAGGGTCCGGCGCCCGGAGAGGCGCAGCACGATGATCGTCATCCGACGCGACAGCGAGATCTACGAGTCCGAAGGCGGCTGGTTCCACGCCCGCTGGCACTTCTCGTTCGATCGCTACCGGGATCCCGAGAACGACAGCTTCGGCGCGATGAGGGTCTTCAACGACGATCGCCTGATCGCAGGAGCCATCTGGCCGCTCCACCCCCACCGAGACGTCGAAGGGATCACCTACGTGGTCGAGGGGACCTTCGGCCACGAGGACAACGTCGGCGGCGCCTACGGGCCGATGCCGGCGGGCTCGGTCCAGCGGATGACCCTGGGATCGGGAGCGCTCCACTCGGAGCAGAACGCGTCGAAGACCGAGCCGCTGCGATTCATCCAGATCTGGATCCTGCCCGAGACGGCCAGCCTCACTCCCGAGGTCGAACAGCGGAGCTTCACTCGCGAGGACCGAGCCAACCGGCTCCTGAAGGTCGTCGGGCCGGAGGGCGGCGCGGTCGTCAGGGTCCACCAGGACGCCGCGGTCTACCTGGCGTCGCTGGCGCCCGGGACGGAGGTCGCGCATTCCATAGGCGAAGGCCGCGGCGCGTACGTCTACCTGATCGGCGGGGCGGCGACGTTCGACGACCAGGACGTCTCCACGGGCGATGCCGCGAAGGTCACCGGCCAGCCCAAACTGCGGATTCGAGCGCGGGAGCAGAGCGAGCTGATCCTGGTCGACGTCCCGATGGAGTTCCAACCGGTCGGTATCTGGCGCGGCCGCATCTGATCGGGCACGACTCGGATCTCCGTGCGGCCCAGCGGCCCAGCGGCCCAGCGGCTCAGCGGCTCAGCGGGTCAGGAGCTCAGCGGCGGCGGCGTTCGCGTTGCAGCTCGACCAGGCGAGCGTCGGAGATACCGAAGTGATGCGCCACTTCGTGGCGGACAGTCTCGGTCACGCCGCGCGCCAGGGCCTCCGGATAGCGGAACTGCCGCAGGTGCGGACCGCGGAAGATCGTGATCTTGCTCGCCACCGCGGCGTCTTCCGCACCATACGTCGTGCGCGGCACGCCGGTGTAGAGCCCGAGGAGGCCCGGCTCCCCCACGGACGCGAGTTGGTCGGGCGTCGGCTCGTCCTCGACCACGACCGCCACGCTGCCCAGCCGGTCGCGGAAGGCCTCGGGCAGCGATCCGAGCGCCGCGACCACGAGCGCGTCGAACTGGTCGAGGGGTTCGTCCGGCTCCGCGACCGGATCGGCAGGCAACGGCTCGGTGGGCGCATCGATATCGGGCCACATGCGCCCATTATCGGCCCCTCGCCGGATTGTACGGGGCACCTGGCCTAGAAACGAAGACCGGGCCGCGGGGATGGCCCCGGGCCCGGTCGAGCGGGTTCTGACGCGGTTCAGCTGGCTGCGGATGGGTCGTCGATGCGGCCCATGAACAGGACTGCGCCAGTCGACGCCTCCCGGATGAAGTAGAGGAACGGCTTGTCGACGTGGAACTTCACGTGGGGCGGAGGGGTCGGCTCGGGCCCGCCGCCGCCAGTGGTGCCGACCAGGACGACGGTGACGGCCGACGCCGTCGTGCCCTGTTCGACAACGTCGATGTTGGCCTGGTGGATCACATGTTCGATCAACAGCTTTTCGTCCGTTGTGATGCCCGACAGATCGGCCTTAGCGACGTCGAAAGCGGTCGGCATGCCCATGGCGGCCAGGATGCCCGCGAGCTCGACCCTCGACTCCGCCGAGAACCGCGGCAGGGTCAGGTCCACGGTATAGCTCTTGCCCTGGGTGTCGATGCTGGCGAGCTTGGCCGCGGTGAGGCCGTTCACGAACGAGCTCATGTTGTCGGGAACGACGATCGTCATGAACAGAGACCCGTAGGAGCCACCGAGCGGGAGCTGGACTGCCCGGTAGCCCTTCCCGGCGGCGTAGCTGAGCTCTTGATCCATGGCCATCGTGGGAACCGAAACCTTGGACCCGTCCGGGCGAGTGAACGGCAACGACTTGGTCTTGTCCGGATCGAACGGATACGACCAGCCAGCCTTGAGGTAGATCGCGTTTGCCAGCACGATGCGTGTCCCGCTGGATATGTCGCCTGGATGCAGGACCTGCGGGATGCGGCCCTTGGTCGCATCGCTCGCCCACTTGTTGATGATGAGTCGGGCCGCCTCAGGGTCGCTCTTGTAGTCGAGAAGCCCGACGCCGGCCCCGAACTCGGAACTCAGCGAGTCGAGGTAGGCCTGCTCCAGGCTCATGCCCTTCTGCGAGAAGACGGCGTTGGAGACGTCCAGCTCGACCAGCGGCTGTTTGCCGGTGCGGTCGGGAGTGGCCGACGGATCGGCCGAGTAGAAGTTCGAATCGTCGTAGAGGGTCTGGTTTCGGAGCGTTTCGAGCAGGGCCACGATCTCATCGGCCTGCCCCGTAGACCCGAAGTTGTGCAGGACCTTGTCCATCTCCGTCGCCGTTGCACCGCCCGCCCCTTGCCGGACCATTGCCAGGGCGAGTGCGATGCTGGTCGGGGAGGCGCACAGGTTGCCGTCGGGGTCGAGCCGGCGAAGCAAGTCGAACCCGAAGTCGTTGATCTCGGTGCCCGCCACGACGCCGTAGTCTGCGGCCGGCGCCAGTAGCCGGGCGTTGCCCATGGCGATCTCAAACTCGGCCGGCGCGCGCGTCGAGGATGGCGATGCCGTGGCGTCGCGCGACGGCGAGGACGATGGCGATAGCGACGGCGAGTTCGTCGACCCCGGTGTAGATGTTGCACCGCCGGTTGGCGTCGGGGTCGCCACTGATGAGCCGCATGCGCTGGCGACGATGGCCGCGGCCAGGACCGCCGCGATCGCGCGGGCCTTGTGGAGCTTCGCCCTTCCATCTCTGTGTCGTCTCGGTGCCGACACGCGGTCCCTCTGCCGGAGCCCTCTTGCGAACATGCCTCTCCCTCCCGTCGGTGACCCATAGCCCGAGGCCTTGCCACTCAGACGAGATCCTAGCCTCCGACGTTGCGGTGCGGGTTGCGGCGAATCATCCGGAGGTCCGGCGAGAGGCGGCGTCAGCGAGGAGCCCGGCGCGATCCGCTGGCCGCTGAGATCCGCGCCTCCCTCGGAAAGTATCATCGTTGGCATCACCGTGAGGCCACCGACCGTTCGAGCAGCTCACGGCAACGATCTCCCGGCAGGAGCAAGGCACGTGACGAGGACGATGCGCGCAGCCATCTTCGACCTGGACGGTGTCATTGTGGATACCGCCAAGTACCACTACCTGGCCTGGAAGAGGCTGGCCAACCAGCTGGGCTTCGACTTCTCTGAAGCCGACAATGAGAGGCTCAAGGGTGTGAGCCGCGTGCGATCGCTGGAGATCCTGCTGGAAATCGGTGGGCTCAAGGTGGATGCAGCCGATCGGGAGGTCATGGCCTCCCGGAAGAACGAGTGGTACGTTCAGTACATCAGCAACATGACGCCGGCGGAGCTTCTTCCTGGAGCGGTCGACTACATCGCCTTCCTCAAGACCAAGGGAGTGAAGATCGCCCTCGCTTCGGCCAGCAAGAACGCGCCATTGATCCTGGACCGCCTGAAGATAGGCTACCTATTCGACGTCGTCATCGACGGCACAAAAGCGTCCAAAGCGAAACCGGATCCGGAAGTCTTCATCCGAGCCGCCGCGGACCTGGGAATACCGAACGAAGACTGCGTCGTCTTTGAAGACGCAGAGGCCGGCATCGAAGCGGCCATACGCGCCGGGATGCGCAGCGTCGGGGTCGGGAAGCCCGGCAACCTGACAGCCGCGGACATTGTCATCACGGGCTTCGCGCCCCTGCTAACCCTCAGTCTCATTCCGGCGTAGCGAACACAGCACCGGAATTGGCGTTGAGGAGCGGCTAGCTAGAGGGCCGGATCCACGCCCCTTGGCTCGAGGACCAGGCCATCCTTGTCGACCTCGCGGACCTGTCCGCGAATGAGGGCGGGGACGGGAGCGCCTTCCATCAACTGGATTCGGGCTGTCTCCTGTGACACGTTCACGCGGATGATGGAACCCCGATAGACGATCTGGAAGCTATAGGCCTTCCAGTGTCCCGGGATGGTCGGGTTGAAGACCAGCATGTCGCCGTCGGAACGCATGCCGCCGTATCCGTAGACGACGTTCATCCAGGCAGCCGCGATGGAAGTGATGTGGATGCCCTCGCCCGTGTTGCGATTGTAGTTGTCCAGGTCGATCCGCGTGGCGAACCTGAAGAACTCGAAAGCCTCTTGCTGGCGTCCTAGTTCGGCGGCGAAGATGGAATGCAGGGATGGCGAGAGAGAGGATTCGTGAATGCAGCGCGGCTCGTAGTAGTCGTAGTTGGCCTGCTTCTCGGACCTGGAGAACGATTGGTTGTAGAGAAACATGAACATCAGCACATCGGGCTGCTTGATCATGTCGTTCCGGTAGATCCGGTCATAGGACCAGTTGTGATAGAGCGGGAAGTCTTCGACTGGTATCGCGTCTACGTCAATGTGCGGCAGATCGAAGAAACCCTCGTGCTGCTCGTAGATCCCCGTCGCCGGATCGTAGGGGATGATCATGTTGTCCGCCATGTTCTTCCAGGACGCCAGTTCCTCTGCCGTGCACGCGAGCCTCTGGAGCATGTCGCTCCTCGCTTCGGGGGAGCGGCCATCCATCTCCGCCAGAACCGCGTGCGTGTATAGGAAGGTTCTCTTGGCCATGTAGTTGGTGTAACAGTTGTTGTTCACCATCATCTGGAACTCGTCCGGGCCCATGACGGCGTAGTACCCGAAACCGTGCTTCCTGGGCGACCATTGACCACGGCTGGCCAGGAAACGACAGATGGGAACGAGAAGCTCGATCCCCTTGGTGTAGAGGAACTCCACATCCTGGGTGATCTTCACGTAGTGCCATATGGCGTATGCAACGCCGGTGGTCGGCTGGAACTGCAGGCTGGCGTGTTGCCAAAGGGTGCAGCTCTCCGTGCCGTCGGTCGTCGCGATGGGATAGCACGCCCCCTCGCAATCGAGGCTCTTGGCCCGCTCCATGGCTTGCGGGAGGGTCTTGTAGCGGAAGTCGATCAGGGCCTTCGCCGCCACGGGATTGCTGAACAGGTAGTAGGGCAGACAGTACGTCTCGGTGTCCCAGAAGGCGTTGCCGTTGTACGCTTCACCCGTCAGGCCCTTGGCGCCGATGTTGGACCCGGCGACGGCGCCGCGATATGTCTGTTGCATTTGGAAGATGCAGAACCGGATCCCCTGCTGAGCTTCCGGATCGCCCTCCACGGAGATGTCTGACGTCTCCCAGAATGTCTTCCAGTACTCGAGGTTGTCCTGGAAGGCTTCTCGATAGCCGATGGGCCCGACTTTGTCGAGAATCTGCATCCCCTGGGTCCAGGTCTGTTCCGCGCTGGCCTTGGGCTCGCTGGTCGTATACAGGACGCTCACCCGCTCGAGGTTGAACTCCTCGCCCTGGACGAGATCCAGTGTGAGACGACTCCCGACGAATTGATCCCCCTCGACCGCTTGTCTCTCGCCCGATGATTCTGAGATGACCCTGGAGCCGGCGAACACATGCTGTTTCGTGTTCTTGGTGATTCCCAGGATGGCCCACTGGACGCCCTGTCCGGACTTCCTCGGACAGGTCCAGTAGTTCCGCTTGTACATCTCGTGCGGGAGCGAAAAGTCCAGACCCAGCGTAACAGTCGCCGGCGCAGAGAAGTTGAGAGGGGTAAACGTGATGCGCTGATACCCCAGCTCATTGGTTCTCATGCTCAGGAAGCGCGAGAACTTGAGCTTGAGTTCTTGTCCGGCCGCCGTCTTCCAGGTGAATTCCCGATTCACCTCGCCGGTCTTGAAATCGAGTTCACGACGAAAGTCGGAGAACCGACTCCGATGCAAGTCCAGGACTTCGCCACCCAATTCTATCCTGGTGGACAGCCAGTTCACGGTATTCACCATGAAGCATGTCCGATCGGAGATCCCCTTATAGGTCATCGGCTCTTCCAGGAAGTGCTCTTCGTAGATGCCGTTCAAGTAGCATCCAACCAGAGCACTGCCGGAATAGTCTTCGTCGAAGTATCCCCGGACGCCCATGTGTTCGTTGCTCAACGAGAACAGGGACTCAGAGACTCGGCTGCGGTTCGGATGAAACCCATCTTCGATGATCTTCCAGGGGTCGACGGCCAGATATCTGTCTTGGACCTTCGCCATCGAGTATCTCCGTGTCTGCCCTGGCATGGTGGGGTGGCTGTGTGGCGGCAAGAGCCTCAGAGTCTACAGTCTCGCCCTGGAGCCGGAGGCGCGCGGCTGCCGGGCGAGAGCGACGATCCCAAGCAGCCGCGATCAGAATGGACGCACCACGAGTCGTGAAGGCATAGCCCGGAGGGAAGGCATGAAGGAGAAGGCGTGAGGGAGATAGTCGGGCGATACCTCAAGCAGATCATGAACCACGACGTACCCGGGCTGGCTGCGGAGCTCGCCTATCGGTTCATGTTCGCGACCTTCCCCTTCGCCATCTTCGTCGTCGCCCTGAGCGGCTTCATGGCCAGCTGGCTCGGCATCGCCGATCCGGGCGATCGGATCATCCGGGTCATCGGGGACTCGCTGCCGCCCGATCTCATAGGTCCGGTGAAGGCTCAGCTCAACGACATGCTCGCTCACACGGAGCCGCAGCTGCTGTCGGTCGGTGCGCTGGTGACGCTGTATGCCGCAGTGGGCGGGATCGACACTCTGATGAAGGCGATGAACCGCGCCTACGAGGTGCCCGAGACTCGACCGCTACCCCTGCGAATGGCTCTGGCCACGCTGCTGACGGTCCTTGGCGGTGTGGCGGTGGTGGTCTCGTTCATCGTGGTCGTGGGCGGCACTCTGGCCACTCACCAGCTGATCGATGATATCGGCTTGACGGGGGTGTGGCCGGCCTTCTCTCTGCTCCGCTGGCCGGCTGCCTTCCTGTTGCTCGTGGCCGCCGTGGCTGCGCTGCTTCGCTATGCCCCGAGCTTCCGCACGCAGTGGCGCTGGGCCGCGACCGCGGCGACGGCCTTCGCGACGGTCTGGCTCGTGGTCACGTATTCGTTCGGGCTGTACGTGGCGCACTTCGCCAGGTACGACGCCACGTACGGCGCCCTGGCCGGCGTGATCGTCTTGATGCTGTGGTTCTACCTGACCGCGTTCGTGCTGCTCTGCGCCGCCGAGCTCGCTGCCCTGCTCGTTCGCCTCCGCTCTCCGAACTCGCCCGCCAGGCCCGACTGAGGCGCAAGAAACGAAGACCGGGCCGCGGGGATGGCCCCGGGCCCGGTCCAGCGGGTTGTGACGCGGTTCAGCTGGCGGCGGACGGGTCGTCGATGCGGCCCATGAAGAGGACGGCGCCCGTCGACCCTTCCCGGACGAAGTAGAGGAACGGCTTGTCGATGTGGAACTGCACATGGGGAGGCGGTTCCCCAGCTCCGGATTAGCCGGTAGGGGAGGGAGGGGCATTTGTGTTACGGACGGCAAGCGCGCATGATGGTTGCCTGACCGACCTCCCGTGCCGATGCCTCGGTTCCCGAGACTGCGTCCGGCCGGCAGCGGAAGGTCCCAGTGCACATTCCATTTACCCGTCCTCATCCCGTGCTGCCCCACGAGGCGCCGGAGTCGGCGGGCCGTGTCGAACGGCGGGCGCTGGCCATCTGGCCAAGGCTGAATCATCGAGCCCTGCACCGATGCCACGGCAACGTCGCCCGCATCGCCGCCCAGGTCGCCCACCGCACGAAGATGACGCCCAAGGCCATCGAGAAGCTGATCGCCGACAAGTAGCCGAGCACTGATCCCGGGATTCGCGACGCCAGCGAGAGTCGGCCGCACGGATCGGATGGGCGAGTCCTGCCCGAACAGGTGATCGGCTGGTAAGCGGGCGAGGGTAGGCTCTCCTCAGCGGGCGCGCTTGACGTGCGGCACAGCGCATCTAATACTGCGCTTGAGCGCACGTATGGGAACGGATGCATGCAGACGACTCTGACCAGCCTGATCAAGGAGCGCGGGCAGACGTACGCGTCGATTGCCCACCGGACGGGTCTCCAGGCGCGAACCGTCCGCATGATCGCCACCGGCGAGACGCCGATTGACCGGGTAACGGTCGGGACCGTCCGCCAGATAGCGGACGCCCTCGGCGTGACTGCCGCAGAACTCATCGAGCCAGCGCTGCCCCAGCCGGGCGACCCCGCAGTCTCGCGGTCCGATCGTCTCGCGCATGCGATCCGTGAGGTGATGTGGGGCACTGCGGCGCCCGAAGCCTATCCTTCGCCGGTCGAATCGCCGGACGATCCGCTCGCCCATGCCGAGCCGGCCGACTTCTTCTCCGGGACCGGGGCCATCGATGCCGATCGGGGTTGAAGCCTATCGGCCGCTCGAGCCCGACGCCGAGCTTTCGTGCGGGGACATCGCCTACCTCACGCTGGCCCGAACCCGGGAGGCCGGGGAGGCTCCGCCCGGCGACGTCTACGATCCGATCGGCCGTGTGCCGGCCCATCCCATGCCCGCGACGCTCCCCCTCGCGCATGGGCGCGAGGTCGCGATAGACACGATGTTCGGCCTCGTAGTCACGCACTCGTGCGAGATCGACCGCCAGAAGAACCGCGGCGCCGAAGAAGGACACTGGGACTGCCGCCTCACCGTCGCTCCCATCGTGCCGGAGCCTCGGGTTCGGTTTGGCGCTGCCGCTACGGAAGCCGCCGCCTGGGATGCGATCGCGGCGAACGTGCCCGTTGCCTCGCTCTATCTGCCCGGCGTGGCCGATCTTTCGGCCCTCGATCCCGGGCTGCCGGCGATGCCCTGGCCGCGCGCCTTCGCCGACCTGCGTGGCCTCTCGACAGTCTCGCGGCGGATGGTTCGCGCCGACCGGCTGCTGGGGCTATCGCCGGATTATCTAGGGGTGCTCCAGCGACAGCTGATCCGGTTCTTCGTCTGGCGAGAGGTCGCTCGCGATGTGCAGGTGGAGGCGATGGTCGGCCGGCGGATCGTGTCGGCCATCCCTGCCGGATCCGGGGCGGGTCGCCTGGCCGTCGCCCTGACCGCCGATGACGGCAGCTCGATCACGGTGGAGCTGGTAGCGAGGTAGCGGCGGCTACTCGACCTCGAGATGTCTGCCCGGCCACCGCCGAAGCGCGGGCCGTGGCTACTCGTACTGCGTCAACAGGCCGTGAAGCATGGCCACGAACATCTTCAGGTCTGCATCCAGCCTGCCGGGGAAGGTGGCATCCAGGTAGGCAAGCGTGTCGTATCGCGTGTGCCGGATCACGCCTCTGACGCCGTATTTCAGATTGACCTGCGTGTAGCCGTCCTTGTCGCCCAGGTTCCAGTTGGTGGTTTCGAAGTAGATGAAGGGGATCTTGGCCTGCTGAAAGGCGTAGTAGTCCGAGCTGCCGCCACCTTCCGGATCATCCAGGTTGACATTGCGGATGGTTCGCAGGTCAAAGCCATTGCGCGAAGCCCAGACCAGCGTCCAGTCACGGAGCGCGGCCCGTGCCCCCTCGTCGCTGTAGACATAGGCAAAGTCCCCGGCCATCACGGAATCCAGATTGACCATGGCGACCGTGTTCGCTCGGTCGGCCTTGCTCATCTGAGCCACGTAGGCGTTCGAGCCGAGCATCCCGACTTCCTCGGAGCCGAAGGCGACGAAGCGCATCGTGTACGGCGTCGTCTCGCCTTTGAGGAGCTCGGCCACTTCCAGCATGACCGCCACACCGGAGGCGTTGTCGTCCGCGCCGCGGCCGTTCTTGACGGAGTCGTAGTGCGCTCCGACGACGATCTCCCTGGCGGACCTGCCGGTCTTGACCGCCACCACGTTGGCGGAGCTGACCCGAACGCCGTAGTCGTCGGTCGCTGTGAACGGGCGAACCTCGGGCGCGTATCCGGATCCCTGGAAGGCGGCGACGATGTACGCGGCAGCCCGTTTCTCCGCAGCCGTGCCGGCCACTCTTGGACCGATATTCGTGAGCGCCTCGATGTGGCCACGCGCGATCTGGCCGAAGTTGACGACCGGCGTGGCACTCGGCGATTGGACGGTTGGAACAGGAGACGGCGTGGGCTTCGCGGTCGTCGTCTGCGGCGTGACAACCGGCGACTGGAAGCTCGATGCGGGAGGCGTCGGGGACGCCACGGTCGCCGTCGGCGTGGCAGTTGGAGCACTGCAGGCAGCTACGGCCAGCAGGGTCAGGACGAAGAGAAGGAGCCTTCGCTTCACTGACTGCCTCCAACGAGTCGCGGCGCCTCGCAGCATACAGGCGGTCCGGGCGTCCATCGAGGCTTCGCCAGCCGCCCCTGCTCGACGAGCGCAGCCTCAACAAGGCGATCGACTCGTCGTTCGACGCGCTCTGGTGGGGCGCCGTCACCCTCACCACCGTCGGCTACGGCGACGTCACCCCGATCACCACCGACGGCCGCATCGCCGCCATGGTGCTGATGCTCCTGGGCATCAGCCTCTTCGGCGCGATCACGGCCACGATCACGAGCTACCTGATCACGCGCGACATCCAGCAGCTCGAAGAGCACGAGGCCGAATCCTCGCTGGCCGGCGAGCTCGAACGGCTGGTGGAGCTCTATGCGGCCGGGGCGCTGACAGACGAGGAGTTCGCGGCGGCAAAATCCAACCTACTGACCACAGTGACTCGCAGTCGAGAGCCCTTGCCGTTACCTCGCGACAGTCGGGCGTGATCGTAGGCGTTGGGGAAGGCATGGCTGCGCCGTCTGAGTCATGCCTTCGCGCGGCAGAGCGACGTCCGAAGCACGGCGACGCCTGAGGCGCTACCTGGCCGGCGGAACGCCGAACAGAAAACCTGCATCGCGTCGCGCTTGACGGCGGGCGTGGCTAAGCACATCGCGCTCGAGTGCCTGCACCCCAGTCAAGCTCTTGAGAACGACCTTCGGATCGAACGTCGCATCTGCAGCCGAGCGATCCAGGACGTAGAAGTTCACCGACTCCACGACGTCCTCAACGATGGATTCGACGGCATCCCCGACTTCGGGCAACCTGTCGGGTAGCCATCGTTCGGGCTCCGCGAGCAGCTCACTCCCCTGAGTGGACTCCCTTAGGACCCTCATGATCAGGTATGCAATCGTGAGTCTCGCAGAGGCGAACGACGCTTGTAGCTCGGGTCGCAGACGATGCTTGCAGGCATCCACGAGCTTTGCGAGTTCGTGCAGGAAGAATAGACGATGGGCATCAACCTGACGGTTGAAGATCCGGTGGTAATCCTGATCGAAGAGGCGCACCTTGCGCACCGCGTTCCAAGGCTCCTCAACGTAGACCGCCATCAATAACTGCGCTGCCGATTGGTTGTCCAGCACCTCAGTTGTGCCGAGTTGCTCTCCAGCCCTGATGGCGAACCCTAGGCCCGGGCCATAGGACGCTCGCACCTGGGTTTGGAGGTCGCGCTGGGTCGCATCAGTGGAGCGCTGGTCGCGGATATCAACCGGGTTCTGGTTGTTCGTTCGCCTGGTGATCTTGTCCGCCAGATCTGTTTCGGGCTCCACCACAATTATCTTGACCAAAACGTTGAGACGACGTGTCAGCGAGTTTCTGTGCTCATACAGAGCTAGCAGCGACTGGCAGCCGTTTACAACGCTCACGCCATTCAGCGCCAAATCGCCACCCGTGATGGTCAAACCACGCGTGAGCAGAGTCATTCCGTTGTGGTAAGCCGGGAAGAGTGCGTGCTCTTCAGGGTCGCCAATCGTCTTCGCGATATCGCGGTTTACCCGCGTTTGCCCCTTTCCCAGTCTTACGTTGCGTCCGAACAGGGACAGGTCGGCGATCCCAGGCAGTGCGGCCAACTCCGTCGCTGGCACCAGGGCGATCGCCAGTCTCGTTTGAGCCCTCAGAACGGTCTCAGTCAAGCCTCCGACGGGTCGCAAGACGACCGTCTCTGGCCTGAAGCCCGGCCGCTGGGTCCGCTGAGCCACGGCAGCGAGATCATGCTCGTCCCACACGGTCAGAGCGGGCGTGCGCCCCGCCATCGCCGCGAGGTATCCCGAACCCTGTCGATCCAAGACGCCATTCGTAATGAGTATCGTCCGCGACGCATGCGATCCGTCTGCCACCTTCGCCCGAACGCCATTCCTTTCGAGGAGCCGGAGCAGTTCTGCATTCGGTCGCGAATTCACCAGCCCGTCGATGGACTCGGGTCGCTCGAAGTATGCTGCGGCCCCCACCAGATCGCGCAGGTCGCGGTCCCCTTGGCCGTGATCAGCCGCGAGACGATGCTTTGTCTGGAAAAGGGTGATCTCTCGGAGATCCTCGTCGACAACGAGTCCGTCGATGCCCTTATCGCCTGTCCCATCGCAAATAGCGTCGTCGACGTCTTCGGGATCAAGGCGCCAAACGGTCTCAAGGAACCAAGCCAGTAAGGCAGCGGATTGCGTTCGGGTTCCCACGTGGTGGGTGGCGATCTCGGCTTGGATGACGTCCCATTCAGCCTGGCTCACAGCGCATCGTCTCCGTAATCAGGAGCCAACTCACGAACGGCCACCGCCCGCTCTCGGGGAACAACCGGCGGCGGCGTTTGGCCTGCAGGCCCGAGCAAGAGGCTGATCTCGCTTTGGATCCGGTAGAGAACGTCATCGAGGTCGGTCACACGAGCCGCCGCCGGGAGTTCGACCGCCTCGTAGCCTCCGCCCAAGGCATTCGCCCGCCAAGCGACAAGCCCGGTGCCGTCGAGATAGGAGTTCGAGAGGGCGGTGGCTTCCGCGACCAGGCGGTTGATGTTATCGGGAGAACGGGTGCCCTCCGTCTTCAGTCTCGCGGCCCACAGGAAATAGGTCTTCGGTGGCGCGTTCTCTCGCCAAACTCCCCAATGAGTGATGGACGTTTCCTGCTGGCGCCGGAAGAGCTTGAGATCAGTCGCCGCGAATTTCAGCTCCTTACGACGATTCGAGAAATCAGCGATGGCGCTGCGAACCGGCGTCCGACCATAGGCTGGCGCTCCCGTGACCTTCGTTTCGGCACAGATGAGCGGATCCTCTTCTCGGATTGGCCAGGCCACGTCTATCTGATGCATCTGGCTGAACCCACGAACATTCGTGCGCGGCTGAATCCTTTGGTGCGTTCGGTTCTGAAGCAGCAGGGCGATCAGCGTGGCGAACCAATTGCCCTTCGTGCGATAGATAGCCGCCAACCTGGGCGCAGCCTCGATTTCGGCTCGGCCCATCCCTCGCGGCGGGATGCCAGCGATTCGGAATGCATCTATCGACCACATCAACGCGAGCCAGTCGGTCTCCACGCGCGAGAACTGAGTGATGGCCTCGTCCTGGACCCGTCGTTGCAACTCGTCCCAGAGCTCGCCCGGGTGTCCGACCTCGCGTTCGAGATCAGCGGCCGTCATTCCTGCCCGCTCCTCAGTCATCGTCCTCCTTCGATCCACGTGCCAGGCGACGCGATCGGAGAGTCTGGGCCGCGAGATGGAGCTCCTGCGCATCGTGCGGGCTAATCCCTGCTGCCGTAAGAAGCAGCGCGTCATCTATGCGAGCGACCACGTTTGTCCAGCGCCCTTCTCGAAGTTGTCGATCGAGTCGGGCACGTTCCGGTCGCAGAAGAGCCCATGCCGCCTCAAGCAGGGTTGGCTTGGGAACGGGCAGCATCCCGGCTTCCCGAGGCTCCATCTTGAGGATTCCCCCGCCGTAGGAGCGGCCGTGGATCTCGGCACCGAGCATCGTCAACGAGCTGAACGCGAGGAGAGGTAGGGCCTCGCGAGCCGAGCGTGGCGCGCCAGCCCGTAGCCGAACGCCATGCATTGAGTTGACGAAGGTGGTCCGTGCGCGATTGGCCACCAAGCGCGGATAGCGGTGGCTCATGTAGGTGAAGAAGAGATCGGGCGGCGACACCGCCGGAGGCCGCCACCAATTGGATCGCACCTGGCACTTGTAGGCGCTTGGGACTCCCTGATCGATCCCAAGCTGAAGGTAGCGTTGGAGCCCCTCGGTTGGTGTCTCCGCGCGCGGATAAAGCATCCACACGCGCTCGCCCTGATCGCTAAGCCGTTGCCAGTCGTGCGTGGTGAAAGAGAGCGCTTGCAGATGACGACTTCCGGGAGGACAGATGGCTATAACGTCTGTGCCCGGCTCAAGCCCGAATGTCCGCCGAGTCTCCTCGGTGAGCGTGAAGTAGCCGTTCGCCCCTGTCACTGTGCCAAGTTCAGGGTTCCCATAGAAGGAGAGGGGCACAAAGTGATCTTGGACCACTCGCCTGAACAGCTGGCGTTGTCGAACCGTGAGAAACAGCTCCGTCCACTTTCCCGCATCTGACAAAGCCACGGCAGATTCATCGAAGGGCTGGATGCTGAGGAGGTCCTCGCCGTCGTGCACGTAATACAGCGAGAAGGCGTCACAACCTCCTGACCCCTGCGCGAGTAGCAGGACCACGTTCTCGAGGGCGTCGGCGAATTGCAGGCGCTCGAAGACAACGAGCTTCACGGAAGCGAACCGTCGTCGGAGCCATTGCCGCACGGGCTCGGCATAGCCAACGCTGAGGAGCTCGGCCGGCACCACCATTGCCAGACGGCCTTCCGCCGCCAGGAATGCTCCAGCATGGACGAGAAGGGCTGCCCAAGACGAGGCGAGCCCCGAGAGCCTCACGCCTTGCCGCAGCGCGGCCTGAGCGCTGAGTCGGCGCGCCTCTCCCACGTGCGTCTGATACCGGATGAAGGGCGGATTGCCGATGATCGCGTCGAATGGCTCAAACGACGGGAACAATTCGTCGGGCGGGGTCAGCTTGAAGAAGTCCTCGGTGACTAAGCGAGCGTCAAGCCCTTCGCCAGCGAGAAGATCTGATGCGGTATCCAGGCTGGGCGCGTGGATGTCCACGCCGACCACCAGTTCGTCGAGCCGCTCAGGTTGACCTCCCAGCTCTACGAGCCGGCGAGCTGCCGCCCGCAGAAACTGGCCGTCACCGCAGCTGGGATCAAGGATGCGGGCGGAATGGTTCTGGCCGATGGCCCACCGTGCCAGATAGTCAGCAATGACCGGGGGGGTGAAGAACGCCCCGCGTTCCTTGCGTCCATTGGTAGCAACGATGATCGCGTGCGGGACACAATCCCCGTCGCGCTTCATGGAATCTACGCTAGTTGCCGCCATCTTCGCGCCTGCCCCATAGTTCAAGCCGCGGATCTGTCCGGTCGCGATACTCGCTGACCGCCTCGCGCACGATCTCTGCCATTGAGACCCGACGCGCGTGGGCGGTCTCTCGAACCCACTCGTAGAGATCCTCTGGGAAGGCAATTGGGACTCGCGTGAGCTTCTCGGCGTCTAGTCGTCTCGGCATCATGATACCGCCAGGATACCGTGATACCGCTCCCACCGCAATCACTAATTGCCTCCCGCGTCGGTCTCGTTCGGGGCTTTGACTCGAAATCTGGAGGCTACGTTCTTGCGGTCGCCTTTCTGGCCATTTCTCTCCCTCCCGTTGCCCTCAAGCATGCAGGCGCTCGTGACACCTAGCGTGTCACCGGGATCTCACGAGCAGCCGCTCGTGGAGCCGCAGTTGAGGCACTTGTAGCAGCTGCCGTTGCGGACCATGATCGAGCCGCAGTCGGCGCAGGAGGGGGCATCGGCCTGGGCGCTGAAGGTGACCTTGGTCCTGCCGATGCCGAGGGTGTTGAGCAGCGCGCGGGCGCCGGCGGAGCCGGCGACCGCGCCGCTCCCGTTGCTCTTCCCGTTGCCGTTGGTTTGGCCGTTGTTCGACCCGAGGCTCTGCAGCGGCGTCGCGGCGGCCTGGGGGGCGTTCGCCGAAGGCTCTGCCGGAGGCGCGGACGGCACGGTGCCTGGAGCTGCCACGGCGGTCGCGGGTGAGGAGGCCGCCCCGCCAGGGGTGTCCGACGAACCCGCCCATCCACTCCCCGTCGAAGCTGGGCTTGGCGCGCCAGACGGGGCCGGAGCCCCGGTGCTCCCTGAAGTCCCGGCGCCACCAGAACCTGCGGCTCCCGAACCCCCGAATCCGAGGGTGAGAGGCTGCACGGAAGATTCGGCCGTCCCGGACCGGTCTACTAGACCAAGGTTCGCTCGCTCTTCGGGCGGCAGGAACCGCGAGCCGAGCCAGCGGAAGATGTAGTCCACGATCGACTTGGCGATCGGGATCTCCGGATTGGCGGTGAAGCCCGACGGCTCGAACCGGACGTGGGCGAATTTGTGGACCAGGTCGTGCAGCGGCACGCCGTACTGCAGGGCGACGCTGACGGTCGTGGCGAAGGTGTCCATCAGGCCCGAGATCGTGGAGCCTTCCTTGGCCATCTTGAGGAAGATCTCGCCCGGCTGACCGTCCGGGTAGAGGCCCACCGTGATGTAGCCCTCGTGGCCGGAGATGTCGAACTTGTGCGTGATGGCCTGGCGCTCGGCGGGGAGGCGGCGTCGGTACGGCTTCGGCTCAGCCGGAATCGGGGCTGCGACCGGCGCCGCCAGCTCGACCTCCTTGTCCTTCTTCTTGCCCGTCATGAGGGGCTGTGAGCGCTTCGAGTTGTCGCGGTAGATCGCGATCGCCTTGAGGCCCATGCGCCAGCCCTCGAGGTAGACCGTCTCGATCTCCTCGAGCGTGGCCGCCTCGGGCATGTTCACGGTCTTGCTGATCGCGCCCGAGAGGAAGGGCTGGACCGCCGACATCATCCGCAGGTGGCCCATGTAGTGGATGGAGCGCGTGCCATTCATCGGCTTGAAGGCGCAGTCGAAGACCGAAAGGTGCTCGGGCTTGAGCTCCGGCGCGCCCTCGATCGTCTCGCGCTCGTTGACGTAGGAGACGATGGCATCGACCTGTTCGGACGTGTAGCCGAGCTTGCGCAGGGCGCCCGGGACGGTCTGGTTGACCATCTTGAGGAAGCCCTCGCCGACGAGCTTCTTGTACTTGACCAGGGCGATGTCGGGCTCGATGCCGGTGGTGTCGCAATCGAGCATGAAAGAAATGGTTCCCGTGGGCGCGAGCAGGGTGGTCTGCGCGTTGCGGTAGCCGTTGTCTCGGCCCAGGGCGAGGGTCTCGTCCCAGATGTCGCGCGCGGCGCGGTGCAGGTCCGCCGGGACGTTCTGCTTGTCGGGGATGCCGTGGGCGGCGTCGCGATGCTTCTCGATGACGCGCAGGAACGGCTCCTCGTTCTTGCGGTATTCGGCGAACGGGCCGCCGTGGTCGCGGGCGACGATCGCGCTCTGGCGGTATGCCTCGGCGGTCATGACCGAGGTGATGGCGCCGGCGTAGGCCTGGCCCTCGGGCGAGTCGTAGGCGAGGCCCCGGGCCATGAGCAGGGCGCCAAGGTTGGCGTAGCCGAGCCCGAGCGGCCGGAACAGGTGCGAGTTCTCGGTGATCTTGGGCGTGGGGTAGCCGGCGTTGTCGACCAGGATCTCCTGCGCCGTGATGGTCAGGCGGGCGGCGTACCGGAAGCCCTCGACGTCGAACTCGCCGTCCTCGCGCACGAACTTCATCAGGTTGAGCGACGCCAAATTACAACTAGAATCGTTAATGAAGGAAAACTCAGAGCACGGGTTCGTGGCGTACTGGCGGTCCGAGTTTGCGACCGGGTTCCAGTCGTTGATGGTGGTGTCGTACTGGATGCCGGGGTCGCCGCAGACCCAGGCCGCATCGGCCATCTTGTGGAGAAGGTCGCGGGCGCGGTAGGTGTCCATCGGGGCGCCGCCGACGACCGCGTGGGTCGTCCACTCGCCGTCGGCCTGGACGGCGCCCATGAAGTCGTCGGTCACTCGAACCGAATGGTTGGCGTTCTGGAAGGCGACCGAGCCATAGGCCTCGCCGGTGAAGCTCGGGTCGTAGCCGGCCTCGATCAGGGCCCAGGCCTTCTTCTCTTCCCGCAGCTTGCAGTTGATGAACTCCGCGATGTCGGGGTGGTCGACGTCGAGGATCACCATCTTGGCGGCGCGGCGGGTCTTGCCGCCCGACTTGACCACGCCGGCGAAGGCGTCGTAGCCGCGCATGAATGAGACTGGGCCCGACGCGGTGCCGCCGCCCGACATCTTTTCCCTGCTCGATCGAAGGGTCGAAAGGTTCGAACCGGCGCCCGAGCCGAACTTGAAGAGCATCGCCTCGGTCTTGGCCAGGTCCATGATCGAGCTCATCGAGTCCTGGACCGAATTGATGAAGCAGGCCGAGCACTGCGGGTGCGCCTCGACGCCGACGTTGAACCAGACCGGCGAGTTGAAGCTCATCTTCTGGTGGACGAGCAGATGGGTCAGCTCGGCCTGGAAGGCGCGCAGATCCTCGTCCGACGCGAAGTAGTGCTGGGTCTCCGCCCAAGCCGCGATGGTGTCGACGACTCGGTCGATCAGCTGGCGGACGGAGGTCTCGCGCTCGGGCGTGCCGAGATGGCCGCGGAAGTACTTGCTGACGACGACGTTGGTGGCGAGCTGGCTCCAGAAGGCCGGAACCTCGACGTCCTTCTGCTCGAAGACGNNTCGTAGGGGTGGACGCCGGGGCGGGTCCAGCGGCGCTCGAAGCGCAGGCCTTTGACACCGATGCCGGTGAAGCGGCCGTCGGGAAGCATGGGGGCGACTGCCTCATCCATGACGGGGATCGCGCCGTCGGCAGTTCGACTCATTTCCTGCACCTCTACGTGTTTCTGTGGTGGGTCGCTTGTTCATTGGGGTGCGTGGGGCTCTTCCATTGACTGAGTGGTGTGGGGCGTGGCGCGGGATTGGTGGTGAGGGGGCTGCGTGGCGCGGCGCTGGGGCGCGGGGCGTGGTGTGGGGCGTGGTGTGGGGCGCGGGATTGGTGGCGCGGGATTGGTGGCGCGGGACTGGGGCGCGGGATTGGTGGCGTGCGGCTGTCCGCCGTGACGATGTGGCGTGCGTGGGGGCCGGCCACCGCCGTTCCTTCTCGTGCCGTGGGTCCGGGTCGGTTGGCCCATCGCGTCGATCACGATAGCTGCGAGGGCCGTGGTTTCGATCCGTCCTGCGGCCTTGTCTATCGCCGATTTCGACCGTCCTTCCTCGGTCCGTTCCGGCGGTCTGCGGGCCCTCCCGGCGGCCCGTTCGACCGACGGAATCTACGCCCGAAGCCAAGCCTCAGTCAACCCTTGAAAACACAAGATGTTGTGGTATCTTGGGGTACGCAACCCCTACATCTTGCGCCGGCCGGCCATTCTGTGGAGATCCGCCTCGAGCCGGTGCGTTGCCTGTGGACGGGCTGTGGACGAGGGTCTCCGCCACGTTCCGTCGGTCACGCGGACGGTCCGACGCGCGGCGTTGAGGGCGTCCGTTTGCTGACCCGGTGGCCCCAACCCTGTTCGTCCAACGGAACGTCCGTTCTATTGTACCGCGCCTGTCCAGGGGAAACGGGAGGCGGTAAGTGGCCGCGTGGCGTGGAGTGGCCGCGTGGCGTGGAGTGGCCGCGTGGCGTGGAGTGGCGGTGCCGGCCCGTCCGGGCACCGAGGTTTTGCCCAATACGCCTGCGTGTAGTACTCGGTGGAGCCGCGCCCATCCGCGCCCGGCCCGACACCGCCGCGCCCAGCCACGCCAAGCCACTCCCGGCCCGGCACCGCCCAAAAACCGGCTCCACGTGCCGGCGCGACGCTCGCCTGACGCTATTCGTGGGGCGCGATCGCGTCGCGTCCAGGCTCTTGACGCTTCGGGACGCGGCGAGTGGGCTCGTCCGTTCGCGCAGCACTACCCGGGGGCGTGTTGGGGAAAAACCAGATGCCGCGCAGGTTGCCGCTCGGGCTGGACAGCCAGCGGCGGATCGCCCAGGTTCGAGCCGGCAGGGAGGCGGCCAAGAGCGCCTCGTGCTGAGCGACGGCACGGCGATGGACGTTCGCCTCGGGCAGGACCAGGACCGAAGCGACCACGGCCGGCTGCCATCCGCGGCTGCCGCGCACGACTGAGGGCACGACTCGGGCCTTCATGTCGATCGTTCGGACCGTCTCCTGCAGGTCGACCAGCTCGGTCTTGATCTCGACCAGCAAGAGGGCTCGGCAATCGGGCCGCCACGCCAGGATGTCGACCGACCCGCGCTCGCCGTAACGATTGAAGGACTCCTCGACGCTTGTCGCCCAGCCGGCGCCCGAGAGCAGCCGCACGACCCGATCCTGAAGTCGCGCGTGCCGTCGGTCGAGCAGGCGCGCAAGTTTGGGGCCTCGCCACCGAACCACCAACGACAGGTCGGCTTCGATTGCCTCCGCTATGGCAAACAGGTCGTCGGCCGAAAGCGAGCCGAACTTGCCACGCTCGACCTTCGATACCGTCTGCTGGCAGACGCCGGCGCGGGCGGCGACGTCGGCCTGTCTCAGCCGGAGTTCCAGGCGGATGGCGCGGAAGGTGGAGCCGATCCGGATCCGATCCATTGCGTCAGGATCGATCCGACCGATTGTCGGCGGCTTACGTGGCGATTGCCTGGTGTCCGGGCCTGTGGCGGGTGGCGCCCGGTGGCGGGCCGCGGCGAATCCCGTCGGTACGCGGAAGCGGCGCGGGCCGAGGTAGGTGGCGCCCGGTGGCGAGCCGCGATGGTGGCGGGCCGCGACGGTGGCGGGCCGCGATGGTGGCGGGCAGCGGCGCGGGTGCGCGGGCTATGCAGCGGCGCGGGCCGCGGCGGACAGAGCCGGTTACGCGGAGGCGCGGGCCGCGGCGGACGGGGCCGGTCAGGCGGAAGCGGCGCGGGCCAGTCGGTCGAGCGCGGCCGCCAGTTCGTCTGCGTTCGCGGCCACCTCGGTCGGGCGTTCGGCGGCGGGGAGGTCGTTGAGCTGGGCGGTGGTGCTGATGCCGGTCAGCATCAGGACGGAGTGCGCGCCCACCGCAATGGCCGCCGGGATGTCGGTGATCAGGCTGTCGCCGATCATCACGGCCTCGGCCACGTTGCGCCCCATGGCGTGCGCGGCCACCTCGAGCAGGAGGGGCCCGGGCTTGCCGATCGAGACCGGCTCCACGCCGGTGGCGGCCACGATGGCCGCGACCACGGACCCGGCCCCGGGCATCAGGCCGTGCTCCAGCGGATAGATCGGGTCGCGGTTGGTGGCCACGAAGCGCGCCCCCGCCCGAACGGCCTCGGCGGCGACGGCAAGTCGGGCGTAGGTGAACTCCAAGTCGAGGCCGACCACGACCGTATCCACTCCCAGGGTCGCTGCGGCAGCGTCGCGGCCATTGGCGCTCCAGCGCTCGGCGGCCTCACCGGAAGGCATGACTTCGATGCCCACGTCGCGCAACTCGTGCATGAGCCCGGGTCCGCCGACCACCAGCGCGCACCTGGGTTTGGGGCTGGATTCGGCAAGGTAGAGCGCGGTCGCGCGGGCCGAAGAAACGATCCGATCGGGCGTGACTGGCGCACCCATGCCCGCCAAGCGCGTAACGTAGTCGGCGCGATACCACATCGAGTTGTTGGTGACGTACACGACGTCGTCGCCGGCGGCGGCGCGGGCGGCCAGCACGGCCGCGACACCGGGCACGGGCTCGGCACCGCGGTAGACGACACCATCGAGGTCTACGAGAAGGAGCATGGCCAGGATGCTACC
>PLLE01000042.1:13913-31045 GCA_003141245.1 Chloroflexota bacterium | reverse complement strand
GAACCGAGCCAGCGACCCTCGCGGCCGGCGTGCGGGCCGCTGCGGACGCGCACCCAATCCGGCGGGAGCTCCGGGAGCGGCACGTCCGTGACATCGAGGACCAGCAACGGCGGGTCGGTGACGATTGCCACCTCGCGCCCGGCCATGGCCGCAAGGAGGGCCAGGATCGGCGAGGCGATCGGGCGGCGCTGATGGCCGTCCAGCCCCAGGACCCCGAACGGAGGCAGGGGATGCAGCCCGGACCGCTGGCGCGCCTCCGATGCGGCCAGGTCGCGCAGCTCTCCCTGGCCGAGCGACCCCGCGACCATGCCCCGAATCGACATCGCCCGCGCCCGAGTCAGGGCCTCGGCCGAGACCCGACCCCCGGCAACGACGATCGCCCCGGAGCGCCCCACGTCCAGGGCGGTGTCGCGCAGCTCCCCGTCGACGAGCCGCGGAACGTCGAGGTAGCCGCGCGACGGCACCCCGCCGGCGACGGCCCCGGGGATCGCGGCGCCCGCGACCTTGATCGCGACGCACAGGCCGTTGCGCGCCTCCGTGACCACGCCCGCCGTGGGCGAGCCGACGATCTCGTGGCGTTCGCCCGCGGCCGCTCTCCAACGCCCGCCGATCTCGAACAACAGCGTTCCGGCCATGCGGCGCGGCTGCTCGCGGCGACCGGGCGCCCTGCCCCGACGGTCGCTACCGCCGACCCACCACTTCCCCGGCACCGGCGGCTGGCGGCGTTCGATCCCAGGCTCTTTCGGCGCGGCGGGCTTCTCGTCCGAGCCCTTCGCGACCGGAACATTCGCCCGGGCCGAACCATCGCCGCGTCCTGTATCTCTCGCAGGTGGCAGGATCGGATCCGAGCCGGATTCTTTCCAGGTCAGCGTCGGGATCACGTCCGCGACGACGGAGGCTCCGTTCCCGTCGCCCGGGCGCTGCAGCCGGCCAACCTCGACGTACTCCGCGTCGCGGGTCAGCTCCGCGATCGGAGTACCCGCCTCGACCGACTGGCCTGCGCTGACCAGCGCCCGATCGCCGGGCCCCAGCGCGAACCTGATCGTCGGGGAGACGACCAGGATGCGTCGCGCCGGGATCCGGGTGTACTGGGTCGGCAGGGCCTTCGCCTCCGCACGAACCTTTGTCATTCGTCGATCTCCGACCACATCGCCCGCTGCCAGGCTTCCCATGTCGCGCGCCTCTGATCCGCCCGATCCGGCATGCGAAGCGGAATGTCGCGCAGGTCCACGAAGAGGCCTCCGAGCCCGCCCAGGACCTCGACGGAGAAGTGGCGTCCACGCGCCCCCAAACGGACCGTGTCCCTGAAGTCCAGCTCGACCATGGCCGTCTGGCCGGGGGGCAGCTCGACGGCCCAGATTCCGCCGGGCTGGAGGTCGATGTCGGAGTTGGCCGACTCGCCCTGGACTCGCATCCGGCCGGCGCTTCGGCCCTGACGGATCCCGGACGGCAGGATCAGGCTGCCCAGCGGCAGGAGCACGTCGTCGGCCAGGTCCTTGATGATTCGCCGGCGCTCCTCCTCGTCGCCGATCGTGCCGAGCGGTCCGAGCAGTCGAGCTTGATCGCAGGCCAGCCGGCCGATGCCTGGGCGCCGAACCAAGTCGGCCATGGCGAGCGCCACGACCGAAGGCGGGGTCGAGGCCCAGACTCCTCCGGCGGCGATCAAGATATCGGGCATCTCGCGTGCCGAGATCTCCGGCGTAGCCGCCACGAGCCGCTCCGCCGCTGCCTTCGCCGCGGCCAGTCGAAGCAGCGCTCCCTCGCCGTCGGCCTCGCCCCAGGGCGAGATTCGGAGGTCGCGCAAGCGGTCGCTCAGGCGATACCGGTCGAAGGCGACGGTCGACCACGACAGGACGGCATCGACGATCTCGTCGGATGGATCGAGCGGCGCGAACGAACCGGCCGCGAGCGCAACGTGCGAAGAGACGATGGTTCGGTCTCCGGGACCGATCGGTTCGGATCGACATCGAAGCCCACCGTCGATGCCGACTTCCAGCGCTTCGATGCAACGGTCGAGCACGAATGCGAGCGACCCGACCGACCGAGCAACGCCGAGACGGCTCTCGTCGGCACGGGCCCGGAGGCCTTCGAGCACCTGCTGCAGCGCCGCCCCGGCCGGCAGGCCGGACTCGGCGTCGGGCGCGAGCAGAACGCCGCGGCCTGCCGGCCGGGGTGGCGCGGCCCGGATCGCGGCGGCGGCCTGTGCCGGGTCGGGAATGCGATCGTGTTCGCCAGCCTCGAGGAAGTCCGATTCCCGGACCGCGGCCCCGCCCGCCAGGACCACCGCCAGCTCCGGACGACTGCGTGCGGCGGCGGCGACCAGCGCCCCGAGCATCGGCAGATGACGCCGCTCGTCGCCAGCCGGCCTCGAGTCCGCGCCAAGTAGAACGGCGTGGGTGGCGGCAGAGAGGACCAGGCGACTCATCGCCACCGGATCGTCCGCGTCTGCGCTGGCGCCAACCACCAGCCAGCCCGCGCGAGTGGCCACTTCCTCGAGGCGTCGCCGCTGACGGCGAGAGCCGGCAAGGACTGCGAGTCGGCGGGGCGGAGTGCTGTGGGCCTCCAGGCGCGTCAGGTCGACGACCAGCGCGGCCGGCTTGGGTCGCTGCTGGGCGCTCACGTCTTCGAGCAGCTCGGGGTCCGCCTGCTGGACGCGGTCCAGGATTCCGAGCAGCAGTGCGTCGAGTTTCGTGGTCGCGGGAGCGGCGGCGTGGGCCAGCAGACGCCAGCGCCCGCCGGCATGGCCTACGAAGGCGGCAGATGTCGTGGCCGAACCAAAATCGAGGGCAAAGAATGCTCGAGGCTGACGGCTCACGGGGCTATGCTAACCGGCCCGGATGACGCTGTCGTAGTCTCGGCAAGGTGGCCCGTGGGGTCTTGCGGCGGGTCCGTGGCCGGCCCACCGGCGGAAGCGCCTCAGGCGTCCCAGGCCGTCTCTTCGTCCGGGTCCTGGAGCCGCTCGATCAGTTGCTCGATGCCGAGGTCGTCGGCGAGGATCTCGCTGGCGACCGGCAACTCGCCCCCGAAGACGCGACGCAGCGTCGGGTCGAAGAAGACCATCGCACCGCTGCCGAGCTGTCGGTACGGGCGGCTGGCCTGCAGGAAGAGGACGGCGGGCACGGCTAAGCCGCGCAACTGGATCTCGCGCGCTGCCTGCTCGACAAGATCGTCGCGCTGCTCTTCAGAACGGCCCGTTAGCTCCATCAACGCCGAAGAACCTGCTCACTCTCTTGTCCGGCTCACAGCCGAGATCGACGTCCGGTCAGCGCGACCGAATTCAACACGCGAACCGGCTACTCGCAACCCAGCGGGCCCGGTTCTTCCTCCTTCGCCGGGGCGCCTCGCGGGCTTGCCTCTCCCCCACCGCGACCCAGATCGCAGGCGACGACACGCATCTGGACGGCCCTGGCTGCCGCATAGTACACCCGAGGCAGGCGCCCGGACATCGCCGTCACGATCTCGTAGGAGATCGTGTTGCCCCACCGCGCCACCTCTGTCGCGTCGATCGTTTCTTCGCCCTGGCTGCCGATGAGGGTGAACTCGTCATCGACGGTGACCGGTGGGCCGGGGACGTCCGTCACGTCGATCATGACCGCGTCCATGGCCACGGTCCCGACGGCGGGCACGCGGCGGCCGCGCACGAGGACCTGGGCCCTGTTGGAGAGACTGCGCGGCCAACCGTCCGCGTAGCCGAGCGGAAGCGTGGCGATGCGACTGGGGCGCGAAGTGACGAAGGTGGGGCCGTAGCTGACCCCAGTGCCCGCCGCCAGCTCGGTGACCCTGACCGGACGCGCGCGGAGCGACAGGACCGGCCGCAGGCCCGCGACGGCGGCGGCGTGGCGCTCATCGACGGTCAGCCCGTCGGGCACGATGCCGTACATCGCCAGGCCGATTCGCACGACGTCGTAGCTGGGGGCGGTGGCGGCAAGCATCCCGCCGCTGGCAGCCAGATGGCGATCAGGCATCGTCGTCCCGACCTCCTCCAGCAGCCCAGAGGCGACGCCAAGGCGAGCCGCCTGATCGGCGGTCCGATCCGCGTCTCCGGCCGCCTGGAGGTGCGACCACAGGCCGGCAAGGCGAGCCCGCGGCGAAGCTTCGATGGCGGCGGCCGCGGCCGGGACGTCCGTCGAGTGGAGGCCGCCTCGTCCAAGGCCGGTTTCGACCTCGAGATGGACCGGCAGCTCCCGGTCCGCGGGGACGTCGGCGTCGGTCAGGCCGTCGAGGACGGCCAGCGTCCGCTCGAGCAGGGTCTGATCGCCGGCCGTGACCGAGAGGCAGAGGCGCAGCGCGTCGGGCACGAGTTCGGGCGGGATCGGGAAGAGGACGAGGATCGGCACCGAGATGCCGGCCTGACGCAACTCCAGACCCTCGTCGAAGGTCGCCACGCTGAGACTCTGCACACCGGCGCCGACCAGGGCGCGGGCCACCGGCACAGCTCCGTGGCCGTACGCGTCGCCTTTGACGACCGCCTCGAAACGGATCCCCGACGGCAGCGAGCCCTGCAACAGGCGAACGTTCGACACAACCGCATCCAGATCGACCTCGATCCAGGCGCTGCGGGGCAGAGGCGGCAGGGGCTGCCCGGGCGCGACCTCCACGAGAGGGTGGCGGGTGGCGACGACGACCGACCCGGGCGCGCCCGGGTCGGCGGCCACGGGCGCCTCGCGCGCGTTCAGCGAACCGCCCCCGCAGCCGACGCAAGCGCCGCAAGCCGCTTCCTAGCGAGTGGCAGCTCAGGCGGCAGATCCGATGCCAGCAGCCCCGCGTCGCCGAGGCGGGCACGTACCGCTTCGCCGGCCATGCCGTGCAGGTACACGCCGAGCTGCGCCGCCTCGAAGGTCCCGAGGCCCTGTGCCAGCAACGCGCCGATCGTGCCGGCCAGGACGTCGCCCGTGCCGCCGCTGGCGAGTGCCGGATTCTCGAAGGGCGAAACCGCGGTGCGACCGCCGGGCTCGGCGATCACGGTGCGAGCGCCTTTGAGGACCACCACCTGGCCCCACTCCCTGGCGGCTTCGCGCGCGGCGGCCGCCCGGCGCCCGTCGTCGAAAACGAGGTCGCCCATCTCCTCCGGATCGTGGCCATCGGCGGCACGCAGTCGCAGGAATTCGCCGACGTGCGGCGTCAGGACGCAGCGCGCAGAGACCTCCGATGCCCAACCCTCGACGGTGGCGAGCGACCGCAACGCCTCCGCGTCAAGGACCGCCGGCGAAGGCTCCCCGTCCTCGTCCCCGGCCAGCAGGCCGCGGATCAGTTCGGTCATCGAGAGGCTCGGCTTCAGGCCAGGGCCGACCACCAGGGCGTCGTGGTCATGGTCGAGGATGCGCGCCAGCGCCTCTTCCGGATCGACCTCCTCGACATCGTCCTCGGGCAGCGAGAGCGTGGTCGCCTCGACGACCTTGGCCGCGAAGAGCGGCTGCAGCGACTCAACGGAGGCCAGCGTCACGAGCCCCGCGCCGGCTCGCCCGGCCGCGGTGCAGACCAGGAGTGCCGCCCCGGCATAGTCCACCGAGCCGGCGATGACGAGCAACTTGCCGAAGGTCCCTTTGTGGCCGCGGGTCGGACGCGGCGGGATGAGCGCGGCCGCAACGGCGTCGTCGAGCAGGATCGGCTCGGGCACGGCCTTACTCGGCATCGCGACCCTCCTCCAGCTTCGCCGCCTCGTGGTGCATCGCCCGCAGGCGCTCCAGGCGACCCAGCAGATGTCGCTCGCGCTCGTCCATGCGTTCGTCGATCCCGGGCGGGAATAGGAACCGGCCGCCGACCGTCCTGACCCCGTAGGCAGTGGCTACGGCGAACTCGGACTCGTGGCTGATCGAGACCGCGATCCGGCCCATGCCGAGCTGAGTCGCCCGTCGGGCTGCCCGATCGTGCAATCGAACGGCAGGTTGTCCGGTCGGCAAGCGCTCGATCTCGATCTCCCGCCAACCGATGCCGCGTACGCCCAGCCCCAGCACCTTCGAGACCGCCTCCTTGGCGGCCCAACGGCCGGCCAGCGTCTCGGGACGATTCCGCACATACACGGCCTCGGCGGGAGTGAGGATTCGCCTCGAGAAGCGATCGCCGAAGCGCTTCAGGGCGTCGGAGATGCGCTGTACACGGACAATGTCGATCCCGAGCTCGATAGTCCCCTGCGGAGCGGCGTCGGGCGCGACTGCAGGCTCAGCTCCAGGCGCGGCCGCGATCTCGTGGGCGGGCCGGGCATCGCGCCCGTCGCCCGAGATGGTTCGCGACCGCGTGCCCGCCATCTACTCCACCGTCACCGACTTGGCCAGATTCCGCGGCTGGTCGACGTCCCGGCCGCGAGCCACGGCAACGTGATAGGCGAAGAGCTGCAGCGGGATGACCGCCAGGATCGTGCTAAGCGGCTCGAGCGTGTCGGGGACGAAGCACACGTCGGTGGCCATGCTCTCAATCCGGGCGTCGCCCTCGGTGGCGACGGCGATCACGCGTGCGTCGCGCGCCCGCCCTTCCATGAGGTTGCTGATGAGCTTGTCGTAGACCGACGAGCGAGTGGCGACGGCCACCAGCGGAACGTCCGCGTCGAGCAGGGAGATGGGGCCATGCTTGAGTTCGCCCGCGGCGTAGCCCTCGGCATGGAGGTAGCTGATCTCCTTGATCTTGAGCGCGCCCTCCAGCGCCGCGGGGTAGCCGAAGGCTCGGCCGATGTACATGAAACCGGCCGCGTCGGCGTACCGGGAAGCCATCTCCTCCGTCGCGGCGGCGAGCTCGATCGCCCGCTCGGCCTGCTCGGGCAGGGCTCGCAGGGCGCCGACCAGTTCGGCCTCCTCGGCCTGGGTTCGGCGACCGAGATGCTGGGCAATCTCGGCGGCGAGCATCACCAGCGTCACGACCTGGGTGACGAAGGTCTTGGTGGCGGCGACCGCGACCTCGGGTCCGGCCTGCAGGAAGACCTGGGCGTCAGATTCGCGCGTGATCGCGGATCCGACGGTGTTGGTGACGGCGATGACCGTGGCCCCTCGCTCTCGGGCCAGGCGGGCCGCGGCGATCGTGTCGGCCGTCTCGCCCGACTGCGTCACGGCCACGACCAGGGTTCGAGCGTCCAGCGGCGGCGGGCTGTAGCGGAATTCGGACGCGACGTTGGCTCGAGCCGGAACTCCTAGCCACTCCTGCAAGAGCGACGCGCCGACGAGCGAGGCGTAGTAGGCCGTGCCGCAGGCGATCAGCTCGACGCGCCCTATGCCGGTGAGTCGATCGCGGATCGAGTCGATCTCCTCGAGGCAGATCGTCTCGCCGCGGACTCGGCCGGCCATGGCCGATCGTAGCGCCGCCGGCTGCTCGTGAATCTCCTTGAGCATGAAGTGCGGGTAGCCGCCCTTCTCGGCCGCCTCGGCCGACCACGGGATCACGTCCACCGGCCGCTCCACCACGGTGCCCGCTCGGTCGGTGATGACGGCCGAGCCCGGCCGCAGGTCGGCGACGTCGCCGTCGGCCAGGAAGATGACCTGCTTGGTGTAGGCGACGAGAGCCGCGGCATCGGAGGCTACGAAACTCTCGCCTTCGCCCAGGCCGACGATGAGGGGCGCGTTCAGGCGCGCCCCGACCAGCCGTTCGGGCTCGTCGCGATGCATCACGACCAGTGCGTAGGCGCCCTCAAGCCGGCCGAGGGCTGCGCGGACCGCATCCGCAAGATCGCCCCGGTAGGCGTCCTCGACCAGATGGGCAACGACCTCGGTGTCCGTCTCGGAGGCCAGGACGTGGCCGCCGGCCGTCAACTCGTCGCGCAGCTCGCTGAAGTTCTCGACTATGCCGTTGTGCACCACGGTGATGCGACCCGTGCAGTCGCTGTGAGGATGAGCGTTGAGATCGCTCGGCCGTCCGTGAGTGGCCCAGCGGGTGTGACCCAGGCCGATCCCGGCGCGCGGCGGATCGCCGCCCATGGCATCCCGGAGCACCGCGACCTTCCCCGCACGCTTCTCCACGAACAGATCGCCGTCGTCCGTGACGAGAGCGATGCCCGCGGAGTCGTAGCCGCGGTACTCGAGGCGACGGAGCCCATCCAGCAGAACCTGCCCGGCCGCTCGGGGTCCGGTGTATCCAACGATGCCGCACATGACTGAGTTGACTCCCGGTCCTCGTGGACCTCGGCCCCCGGCATTCGCCGATGTCGGCACGGGACGTTCTCGAAGGGGGCTTAGTTTAGTCGCTCCGCGGCAAGAGCCGCGAGTTCGTCGGCCAGTTCGGCGACGAGAGCCTCCTCCGAGCCCTCCACCATCACTCGAATCGCGGGCTCGGTGCCCGAGGGCCGAACGAGCACCCGACCGGACGAACCGAGGCGGGATTCCGCCTTCGCGATCGCACCACGAATGACCGGGTCCCCCTCCCACTGGTCCTTGTGACGAGCCGGAACCGCGCGCTGTTGCTGAGGCAGCATCGGGACCTGCCCGGCGAGATCGGCAAGACTTCGCCCGGTGTGAGTCATCACGACCAGAACCTCGAGAGCGGTCACGATGCCGTCGCCGCTCGTGGAGTTCTCCAGGACGATGACGTGGCCGCTCTTCTCGCCGCCCAGCCCGGCGCCATTGACCATCATTCCATCGAGGATGTACTTGTCACCCACCGGCGTCCGAATGATCTGCCCGCCGGCGGCCTCGACCGCCTGCTGCAGGCCGCCGTTTGAAAGCACCGACACGACCACCGCCCCGAGCGGCAGCTTGCCTCGGGCGATCCGATCGAGGGCCAGGATGCCCAGCACGGCATCGCCGTCCACTACGCAGCCGCTCGCATCCACGGCGATCAGGCGGTCGGCGTCGCCGTCCAGGGCGAATCCGACGTCGGCGCCGCGTTTGACGACCTCGGCGGCCAACGCGGCCGGGGCCGTGGCTCCGCAGCCGGCGTTGATGTTCGAGCCGTCCGGGTCGTCGAAGATGACATCGACCCGGGCACCGGTTGCGGCCAGGATTCGTTCCGCCGCCACGCCGCCCGAGCCGTTGGCGCAGTCGACCACCAGGTGCAGGTTCGTCTTGATCTGGCGTGCCAGACCCAGTCGATGATCGAAGTACAGGTCGAGCAGATCGTGCGCGTAGACCGCCCGCCCGAGGGCGTCGGCCGGCGCGGCCGGGATCTCCTCGGCCTGCCAGATCAGCTGCTCCAGCTCGTCCTCGACGTCCTCGTCGAGCTTGAGGCCGCGGCTGTCCAGCACCTTGAGCCCGTTGTCGCGAGCCGGGTTGTGAGAGGCGGAAACCATGATCCCGGCCGCGAAATCCCCCGCCGCGGTGATGTGGGCCAGGGCCGGAGTCGGGACCACTCCGACCAGATGCACGTCGACGCCGAGGCTCGTGGCGCCGGCTACGATGGCGGCCACGAACATGTCGCCGGAGCGGCGCGTGTCCTGCCCCACGACGATGCAGCCGCCCTGACTGGCCAGGCGATGTGCCGTAGCGCGGCCGAGCGAATACGCGAGAGTCGGCTTCAGGTCGACGTTGGCCACGCCACGGATTCCGTCCGTGCCGAAGAGTCGGGGCAAGTTCGCGCTCCTAGACGGTGGGGGCGGGCGAGGCGGAGGGTGGCGGTGACGGAGGGATGGTCACCGTGACGTAGACCTGCGCCGGGCTGATCGCCACTAGCTTGATCACCGACGGCAGGATGAGCACGATCTTGACGGTATGAGTGCCCGGGTCCAGGCCGCCCACGGAGACGATTCCCACCAGGGTCGACGTGTCGAAGGCGTTCAGGGCGAAAGTGGCGCCGCCGAGGGTCACCGTCACATTCGGCGTGGAGAGAGTGTAGACGCGGTCGGACCGCGCGCCGTTCGGCACGAGGCCGATCGTCACCGTTCGGGTCGACGACGGCGACTGCAGGTGGACGACGACGGCGATCGTGGTCGCGTCCGGAGCTTCGACGCCCGACGGCGGGCGTAGCGCGATCCTGACCGAGACGTCGCCCGTGGCTCCGGCGATCGAGATCGGCTGCGTGTTTACCATCCCCTTGAGCTGGGCCAGAGCATCTGCCTCGCCGCTGACCGAAACGACCGGCGGCGTTACATCGATCGAGGTGATGTAGTAGCCGGCGGCCGGCGTGCCGACCACGTCAGGGTTGACGGGCACAGTCTCTGTGCGCAGCTGGCTGCCGACCTGGATCTGGACATGGACCGTGGGAGGATTCAACGTGACGTTGTCGACGACGGCGCCACTCGCGTCCACGGGAACGAGGGGGGCGTCTTCGCTCACGTCAAGTCCGGACGCGTCTATGCGAACGCCACGCGCCTCGGCAGTGCTGACGCGCGCCAGGGCCGTTGCGGCGCCGATCGCCTCTACCTGGCTGACGCTCAGGGTCATGGGGCCCATGCTGAGCCCGGACGGGATGACCCCCGGGTTGACGCGAACGGCGACGCTCTTGGTCTGCACCGGATCGAGCGTGACGCTTATCTGCTGAGGCTGGTAATCGATGATCTGGATCCGCTGGTCCTCGGCAACCAGATGGACTTTGACGAGCGTGTTGTCGCTGCTGCTGACGTTGACGTCCTTGAGATCGATCGTGGCACGGAAGCTGGCCGACGAGACTCGGACGTCCCCCGAGGCGATGTAGCGGATGCTACCGACCGTCGGCATCGGGTGGGGCTTGATGAGGAACGCGTTGAGCGGTTGGTTCACCGGCTCGATCGAAACCTCGCCGGGCCATGACTGGGTGCTCTGGAAGGCGACCATGGCCACGAAGAGGATGATCGCCAGCAGCATGGCGCCGCCCTTGAGGGCCCAGTTGCGGAAGATGAAGCGGATCAGAGTCATCGGCCGGTAATCGCCTGGCTCGCGGGATCGTCGTCGGCACGGGGCGGATCCACGTGCAGCGGCCTCCGCTCCGCCCGTTCCTTGCGGGGCGCCTCCGACTTGCGCCGCCAGCCCCCAAAACGCGCTCGTCGGGCGAGTTCGGGGACCGACCCTGCGCCCCGCTGGGGCTTGGTCTCGTCGCGCCGGAGTCGACCCCCGACCACCTGCGGGTGCAAGTGGTCGATCAGCGCTTGGGCAAGCTTGGGCTCATCGAGGTTGCGAACGATTCTGGCCCGCTCCACCAGGCTTATCTGGCGGGTCTCCTCGGAGACGACGACGACCAGGGCGTCGGTCTGCTCGGTGATGCCCAAGGCCGCCCTGTGGCGAGTCCCGAAGCGCTCCAGCGGGATCGTGGTCTCGGCGGACGGCAGCAACGCGCCGGCTGCGAGGATCGTGTCGCCGCGGATCACGACCGCGCCGTCGTGGAGAGGGGTCAGAGGCGAGAAGACCGTGACCAACAAGTCAGCCGAGATATCGGCGTGGAGCATGATTCCGGTCTCGGCGATCTCCTGAAGGCCCGTCTCCCGTTCGATGACGATCAGGGCGCCGTGGCCCTCGTGAGACAGCCGAGCGGCCGCGCCAGCAACCTCTGCAGCGATGTGCGTCGCCTGCGACTGCTCGGCGGGAGATATGAGCCAGCCGAGCGAACCGAGGCGGCCGATGCGGTCGAGCGCCCGCCGTAGCTCAGGCTGGAAGACGACGACCAGGGCAAAGAGGCCAACGTAAGCACTGGTCTGCAGGATGAGGGTCAACAGCCGGAGGTCGAACGCCAGTGCGGCGCCGTAGACGACGAGAAGCAGGCACACGCCGACGACCAGCCGGACCGCGCGGGTCCCCCTAATCAGGCTGAGAAGCCAGTAGATCAGGAGGGCCGTGATCGCGATATCGGCCACGACGTTGGGGCTGACCTTGTCAAGGGCCGACTGCAACAGTGGCATCGGACGGTAAGTGTATACCGCGCAACGCCCTTATCCCCCCGCGCGGAGAGCAGCCGCGGCTCACAGGGGCACGCCCGGGTCGTCCTCTTGGAGTCCGCGACGGTCTGTCGAGCCTCACTGGAGGAAGCTCAGGAGCAAATACTCTGAAGGCGCGAGTCCTCGGGGAATGCCCGCGTCGCGGCGACGCAGAGTCGCCGGCGGGTCTCCTCGTCGTCGTTCAGATCGGCCAGACGGTCCAAGAGGCGAAGCTTCTCAGCGGCCAGGCCGTCCCAGCCGCGAGCCACGTAAAGCTCAACCAATACGAGGTGGGCGTCGACGTCGCTGGGGGCGCGCTGCAGGAGCCGGTGGGTGGCGTCCAGGCCGGCTTCAAAACGGCCCTCGCGGGCGTAAGCGCGACCGGTCCACAGCAGCAGCGAGCGCAGGGCGATGCTATCGCCCGCCAGATCGGCGGCTTCGGCGGCAGCCAGGAGCTCGTCGCCGGTTGGTTGATGCTCGCTCCCACCGATCGCGCCCGGCATGCTAGTCGACGATCCGTCGACGCCCTCCATCATGCCCACTCCCGGGCGTTCCGCGCCAGCCGCGGCCACCAGCTCGGCGGCACCGGCTCCGAGCACAGGCTCGGGCGCCGCCGCGGGCAGGGGCTCCGGCTCGAGCTCGGCTAGCTCCGGCTCGGGCGCTTCAACGGGGGCAGGCTTCATCGTCGGCCAGACGCGCGCCGAAACCGGCGGAGGGGTCGATCGCGCCGCGGCCTGACTCCCCATGAACGCCTGTCCGGCCGCCGGCTGAATGGCATCGCCGCCAGGCTCGTCGCGCAGACGCAGCGCCCGGGCGAGCAATTGTTCGGCGGCGTGGTCCCCGGCCGAGATCCTGATCTCGCGCAGGAGGGCCCGCTGGCGGCGGATCCGCTCAGGGCCTACTTCGAGTTCGACGGCGCGACGGAGAGTATCCGCAGCCTCGCTGAGGCGGCCGGCCGCTTCCTGGATCTGGGCGACGTGGTCCAGGGCGACGGCGGCGTCGCGCCGCCTGCCGGCGGCGGAGAGCGCCTCGGCCCGTCCGAGCAGGGCTCCCTCGTCGTGCGGAGAGCGGGCAACGGCGGCGGCGAACTCGGCAAGGGCATCCTCGAGATGCCCGACACGAATGTACACACCGCCCAGGCTGGTGTGAGGCAGGGCTCGTGACGGGGCGATGGCAGCCGCGTCTCGATAGGCTCGCACGGCTTCATCGAGAGCGCCCCTCAGCACGGCGACGTGGCCGGTTCGGAGGGCTTCTTTGTAGCGCTTGTAGAGATCGTCGCTCATAGCACACATGATGCATTTTGGCGACGCCGGCGTCTCGGGTACCTGTGTTGACGACAGCGCGGCGCTTAGTCCTACGCCACAATCACGGCGAGGGCGGCCATCTGGGATCGCCAGGCGTCTTCGGAGCTCCCCGAGCCCGTTTGAGCGCAGATCCGCGCCGCGCGCCGACCCGTCAGCCGCGGGCCAGCGACTTTACCAGGAAGGCCTTCTGGACGTGAAGCCGGTTTTCCGCCTGCTCGAGGGCAAGGCTGCGCGGCCCGTCGAGGACCTCGCGTGAGCGAGGAGCACAGGCGCCAACAACGGCCCGGACCGCCCGAGACGCGACTAGCGCTTGGTGTACTGCGGCGCCTTCCGGGCTCGCTTCAGTCCGTACTTCTTGCGCTCCTTCATCCGTGGGTCGCGGGTAAGCAGCCCTGCCTGACGGAGCGGCAGACGGTTCCCCACGGGATCCATCTGGAGAAGCGCACGGGCGATGCCGTGGCGAATGGCGCCGGCCTGGCCGGTGACGCCTCCGCCCTCGACCTTGATCTGGGCGTTGTACGTGCCCTCCGTCCCGGTGACACGGAACGGCATTCGCACGTCAGCCTCGTCGATGGCATTGCCGAAGTGCTGCTCGAGGGTTCGATCGTTGACCACGATCTCGCCCGAACCGGGGACGAGCCGGACTCGCGCCACCGCGGTCTTGCGGCGGCCGGTCCCGTAGAAGAATGCTGCGGTCGTCATTGCGCTCCTCGTCAGGCCAGCGGCTCAGGTCGCTGAGCCTGGTGCGGGTGCTCGGGGCCGGCGTAGACCTTGAGCTTGGTGAGCTGCTGGGCTCCCAGGCGGTTGTGGGGCAGCATCCCCTTGACAGCGCGCCGGATCACTTCATCCGGCCGGCGATCCAGGAGATGGCCCAGGCTTTCCGCCTTGAGGCCGTGCGGGTAGCCGCTGTGGCGCATGTACAGCTTGGTCTCGCGCTTGTCCGACGTAACGGCGATCTTGCCGGCGTTCACGACCACGACGTGGTCGCCCGAGTCCAGCGTGGGGCTGTACGTGGGCTTGTTCTTGCCTTCGAGCACGCGAGCGATGCGCGACGCCAGACGGCCGAGCGTCTCGTCCGTCGCGTCCACGACGTACCAGCGTCGCTCGATCTCGCTCTCACGGACCGTATATGTCTTGGCGGTCATCGTTCTCCGTTCGATCTGGCGGTCGTGCTTGCCGGCGTCGCCCTGCCCCTCATGGGGCCCAGAACGACGCGCCTTAGGCAAAGGCCTTTCGCAGGGGCCGTGGCCCCGTTGAACGCCGGTCGCCCCGACGCGAGCGCCGCGGCGACTGCCTCTTCATCTGTCCTGCCGTGGCCGGCCTCCAAGAGGGCGGCCACGATTCGTCGCACCATTTGTCGAAGGAAGGCGTCGGCCGCGACGTCGATCGTCACGAGCGATCCTTCCCGCCGGACGCGGACCCAATGGACGGTCCGGACCGGCTGCCGGTGCGCCGCCCCGAAGGCGCTGAAGTCGTGACGGCCCACCAGGACCGACCCAACCCGCTCCATTGCGGCGGTATCCAGCGGGTCCCGCACCCCGAGCGCGAAACGCTCGCGGAGCGGGCTTCGCGGCCCGTTCCAGACGGTGTAGCGATACTCCCGGTATCGCGCCGCGTGGCGTGGATGGAACCCGGCCGGGACGCGCCGCATCTCGCGAAGCGCCACGTCCGCCGGCAACAGGGCGTCGAGCGCCCTGGCCAGCTCCTTTGCCGGCCGTCCCATCGGATCGGTGAAGGCGATCACCTGCCCGTGGGCGTGCACTCCGGCATCGGTGCGACCCGCCGCCTGGACCCGGACCCGGCTTCCACCGGAGATCCGCGCCAGCGCGGCTTCGAGTTCCCCTTGGACCGTCCGCGCCCCAGGTTGAACCTGAAACCCGGCGAAGTCCGTGCCGTCGTATTCGACCGTTGCGCGATTGCGCATCGGCGTGCTCTCTCGAGCACTCATTGGATGACCGCTAGATGGCCGATCCGCCGTGCCCAGGGCGAGGCGCCGGCGAGCACCCGAGCGAGCGCACATCGACGTGCGTGAGCGAGGGAGCGCAGTCGGCAACGAAGCCATGGGTCGGCGCAGCGGCCATCAGACGAGCTCGATCTGGACGATCGGGGCAGCGTCACCGAAACGCTGGCCGAGGTGGACGATCCGGGTGAACCCGGAGGTCCGATCGGCATATTTGGGTGCAATCTCATCGAAGAGCTTGGTCACGACGAGCGGCTCGTTCGGGAACTCCGCGATCACTGCCCGGCGGGCGGCCAAGTCGCCACGCTTGGCCAGCGTGATCATCTTCTCGACCCGACCGCGGATTTCCTTGGCTTTCGCCTCGGTGGTCTGGACCCGCTCGTAGCGGAGGATCGAGACGGTCAGGTTCTTGTAGAGAGCCAATCGCGGCCCCTGCTTGCGACTGAGCTTCCGGCCGCCAATTCGATGGGCCATAGCTCAGGCCTCCTCAGGGGGCAGGTCGTCGAACTGCTCCTCGTCATCGACCTCTTCCAGGTCGTCGCCAAGCGGGCTTTCCTCGGCATCGGGAAGGATGAAGCCGCGCATGCGCAGCCGGTCCTTCATCTCGTCGAGCGACTTCTTGCCGAAGTTGCGCATCCGCAGGAGATCGTCGTCGGAAAGCTGGAGCAGCTGTCCGACCTTGACGATGTTGTTGCGCTTCAGGGAGTTGTACGCCCGCATCGGCAGGTCTAGTTCCTCGATCGGCATGTCGAGCATGTTCGGGGGGAGCTGCGGGACGTTCGTCGAGACGCGATCCGTGCCGGCCGCGACGAGGCCGATGTTGGCGAAGAGCGAGAACTGGCGGACCAGGATTTCGGCGGCCCGACCGAGGGCTTCCTCGGGCGAGACGGTGCCGTCCGTCTCCAGTTCGATCGTCAGCTTGTCGTAGTTGGTCATCTGCCCGACGCGAGTGTTCTCGACCGAGTAGTTGACCTTCTTGACCGGGGTGAAGATGGCATCGACCGGGATGACGCCGATCGGCATCGACTCGGCACGCTCGGCGGCCAGGTAGCCGACCCCCTTCTCGACGGTCAGGTCGATCTCGACGGTTATGTCGTCCGAGTCGAGCGTCATCAGCTGGAGTTCGGGATTGATGACCTCGACGTCGGCGGATTCCTGGATGTCGGCGGCGGTCACGGCGCCTGCCCCGGCCTTGATCAGCTTGAGCTGGATCGGGTGCGTCGCGAAGCTCTTGAGGCGGAGCTTCTTGACGTTGAGGACGATCTGAGTAACGTCCTCCTTCACGCCCGGGATGCTCGTGAATTCGTGATAGACGTCGCGGATCTGGATGGCCGTTACGGCGGCGCCCTCCAGCGACGACAGCAGGACGCGCCGCAGGGCATTGCCCAGCGTTACGCCGTAGCCGGCCGGCAGCGGACTGGCCTCGTATTTGGCGCGCGAGCCGAATTCCTCGACTGGCGCGATCTGCGGGCTCTCGAGTTCGATCATTGGTGGGCCTTACCTCGAGTAGTACTCGACCACGAGCTGCTCGTTGAGATCCAGCGGCATCTGGTCGCGGCGCGGGGCACTCAGCACAGAGCCGGCGAGCGTCGCCGCATCCACGCTGAGCCACTCCGGAACCTGGCGCGACCGGATGAGCTCCGCCGCCTCCTTGAAGGGCTCACGGCTTCGATGCGTCTCGCGCACCTCGACCTTGTCGCCCGGGCGCAGCTGCAGCGAGGGGATGCTGGAGACGCGGCCGTTGACGATGAAGTGAGCGTGACCAACGAGCTGGCGCGCCTCGGCTCGCGAGGTGGCAAAGCCCATTCGGAAGACGACATTGTCCATTCGCAGCTCGAGGATTCGGAGGAGGTTCTCGCCGGTCACGCCGGGCGTAGAACTCGCCTTCTCGAAGTAACCCTTGAACTGGCGCTCCAGGACGCTGTAGACACGGCGGATCTTCTGCTTCTCGCGAAGCTGCAGACCGTACTCGCCGACCTTTCGGCGGCGAATGCCGTGCTGTCCGGGGGGCGCCGGACGGCGCTCAAAGGAGCATTTCTTGGAATAGCAGCGGGTCCCCTTCAGGAAGAGCTTGGTGCCTTCCCGGCGGCAGATCCGGCAGACTGGGTCGGTGTAGCGGGCCATTCTTCGA
>PLLE01000042.1:0-13901 GCA_003141245.1 Chloroflexota bacterium | reverse complement strand
TGCTCCATCGCCTTCTTGGCGGCCTGATCGGCCGAGAGGGCGGCGGCGTACGGCGTGCTCTTGCGGGAGCCCTTGAAGCCGGCCACGCCGGCGGAGCCCCAGCTGATCACGTTGCCGTTCGGGTCGGTGATGGTGATGATCGTATTGTTGAAGCTCGCCTGGATGTGAGCGTGCCCCTGGGGCACGTTCTTCTTCTCCCGGCGGCGCTGCTTGGTGGCGCGCTTCCGTTCGGCCATACCTTGCGTCCGGCTCCTCTTACTTCGTCGTCGCCTTGCGCCGGACGCCGACCGTCTTCTTCGGTCCTCGGCGCTGCCGGGCGTTCGTCTTGGTCCGCTGGCCCCGGGCCGGCAGGTTGCGCCGATGGCGCAGGCCGCGATAGGAGCCAATCTCGATGAGTCGCTTGACGTTCAGCGCAACCTCGCGGCGAAGGTCGCCTTCAACCTTGTATCGTCGATCGATGATTTCGCGCAGCCGGTTGACCTGCTCTTCCGTCAGGTCCCGGACACGCGTGTCCGGGTTGAGGTTGGCCTGGACGAGGATCTTCTGGCTGGTTGGAAGGCCGATACCGTAGATGTAGGTAAGGGCGATCTCGATCCTCTTCTCGCGGGGAATGTCGATGCCTGCTATACGTGCCATGGCCTAACCCTGCCGCTGCTTGTGCTTGGGATTGGCGCAGATAACCATCACGGTCCCGTGCCGGCGGATCACTTTGCAATTGTCGCAGCGGGCCTTGACGGAAGCTCTGACTTTCAAGGGATCCTCAATATTCCTGGGCGGCGCTACTTGAGACGATACGTGATGCGACCCCGCGTCAGGTCGTAGGGCGAGAGCTCCACTCTGACGCGGTCTCCGGGCAGGATGCGGATGAAGTTCATTCGTAGCTTGCCGGAGATGTGAGCCAGAACGCGGTGGCCGTTCTCGAGCTCGACGGCGAACATCGTGTTGGGCAATGGCTCCAACACAGTGCCTTCGACCTCGATCGCGTCCTTCTTTGCCACGTTCTGAGTTACTTCTCTTTCTCGCACGAATGCCGGCCGACCACGGCCGACACACGAAAGAATAGGTTATCAAAGATCGCCGCTCCCGGCAACCTCGAAGCGTCGCCGCCCCGATGGCTCCAGAGCATGCCGGTTGCGCTCATCGCGCTGCCGGCTTCGTCGACGCTCCTCATACCGTCGTCAGGATCTCCGGGCCCTTTTCGGTCACGGCGATCGTGTGCTCGAAATGGGCCGCCAGCGAATGGTCCGTGGTCACGACGGTCCATCCGTCGGCCAGCGTCTCCACGTCCGCCTTGCCGAGGGTGAGCATCGGCTCGATGGCCATGCAGATGCCGGGCTGGATCTCGATGCCGCGGCTGCCGGTCCGATAGTTCGGGATCTGCAGTTCCTCGTGCATCCGAGTTCCGATGCCATGACCGACATACGGCCGGACGATCCCACACCCGCCTTCGACGGCCACATCCTCGACGGCCCCCGAGACGTCCTCGATGTGAGCGCCTGGAACGGCGGCCGCGACACCGGCCATCAAGGCAAGTCGCGTCGTTGAGATTAACCCGGCAACATCGGCCGGCGGCGTCCCGACGAAGAACGTCCGGGCGCCGTCGCCGTGATAGCCCTTCCAGATGGCACCGGCGTCGATCGAAACGACCTGGCCTTCCTGGATTACCCGCTTGCCAGGGATCCCGTGGACCACCTCGGAGTCGATCGAGACGCAGATGCTGGCCGGAAAGCCGCGATAGCCCTTGAACGAGGGCCGGGCCCCGGCCTTGCGGATGTAGCTCTCGGCGACCGTGTCGAGCGTGGCCGTGGTCACCCCAGGCTTGAGCTCTTCCTCGACCGCGGCGAGGACGTCGGCGACGATGCGGCCTGCTCGGCGCATCAGCTCTATCTCCTCACGCGTTCTGCGGACAATCGTCGCCATCTCGATGTCAGCCCTGCCGGCCCGTGGCCGCGGCGATGGCCTCGAGGAGACCCTCCGTGACGCGATCGATCGGCTGGCTGCCGTCGACCGTCGCCAGGACGCCGTGCTTGCGGTAGTGCCCGACGACCTGGTCGAGGGCGCCGAGCTGCTGGCGAAGGCGAGCCTGCACCGTGACCGGCTGGTCATCGGTGCGCTGATACAGCTCCGACCCGTCCACGTCGCAGATCCCGGCGACGAGCGATCGCTTAGTCTGTTCGTGGTACGGGTGACCCTGAGCGCGGCAGATCCAGCGACCGCCAAGGCGGGCCACCAGATCTGCCTCCGGAACCTCGATGTACGGGGCCACGTTCACCTTGCCACCCCGCTCGGCGAGGGCCTCGTCGAGGACCTCGGCCTGGGCGGTGTTGCGCGGGAAGCCGTCGAGCAGGATGCCCTTCGCGGCGTCAGGCTGGGCCAGACGCTCGAAGAGCATCTCGATGGTCACCGAGTCGGGCACGAGCTCGCCACGATCCATGTAGCCCTTGGCGGTGATGCCCAGCGGCGTTCCGTCGCGGACGGCGGCCCGGAACAGGTCCCCTGTGGCGACGTGGGCCAGGCCCAGCCGCCCGGCGAGGATCTGCGCCTGTGTCCCCTTCCCGGCGCCGGGGGCGCCGAGAAGGACGACGACATGACCGATCAACGGATGAAGCCTTCGTAGCTGCGCATCATCAGCTGCGCTTCGAGCTGCTTCATCGTCTCGACGACCACGCTGACGACGATCAGGACGCTCGTGCCGCCGAGGCCGACGCCAACGGCGTTGAGGTTGGCGAACATCGGCAGTGCGGCGATGACCATTGGCAAGACGGCGACGAGGGCGATGAAGGCAGCCCCGGCCAGGGTTATCCGGAAGGCGACGCGGCGCAGGTAATCCTCAGTCGGCTGCCCCGGCCGGATGCCGGGAATGAAGCCGCCCGACTTGCGCAGGTTGTTGGCCGTCTCGTCGGGTTTGAAGATGATGAAGGTATAGAAGAAGCCGAACCCGAGGGTCAGCAGGAAGTACATGCTCAGGTAGAGCGGACCTCTCGTATCGAGCCAGCTGATGATCCCCGACGAGATGTCCTTGACCCAGCCCACGCTCGAGGCCTGGAAGTAGGTCGCGATCTGTAGCGGGAAGAGCAGGATGCTGATGGCGAAGATGATCGGGATGACGCCCGACATGTTCACCCGGAGTGGCAGGAACGTGGAACCGCCTTGATAGATGCGATGCCCGCGGACCCTGTTGGCGTACTGGATCGGGATCCGGCGCTGACCTTCCTGGACGAAGATGATCACGAAGATGATCAGGATGCCGACCATCCCGAAGACGATCAACTCGAGCCAGTCCGGGCTGGTGAGGAACGTCATGACGGTGCTGGGAACGCGCGACACGATGCCGGCGAAGATGATGAAGCTGATGCCGTTGCCGATCCCCTTCTCGGTGATCAGTTCGCCCAGCCACATCAGCACGATCGAACCGGTCGTCAGGGCGATGATCTGAGTCCAGGACTCGTACTTCTCGAAGCTGAAGGTCGTCGTGAACGTCGAAACACCAGAGGAGCCGCCGCCCGTGGCCTGGAGATAGGCCAGGATGCCGTATGCCTGGAGGGCGGACAGCGGCACGGACAGCCAGCGCGAGTAGCTGGTGATCTTGTTGCGGCCGTACTCGCCTTCGCGGGAGAGAGCCTGAAGCGACGGGATGGTCGTCTGCAGGATCTGCATGATGATCGTCGCGTTGATGTACGGGTTGAGGCCCAGACCCACGATCGACATCTTTCGGACGTCGCCGCCGGAGAAGAGCGACAGCAGCCCGAAGAAGCTGTTATCGGTGCCTTTCGCGTTCAACTCCGCCGGGTTGATGCCCGGGATGAGAACGTGCGCCAGGGCCCGATACACGATCAGGATGAACGCGACGAACAGCAGTCGCCGGCGAATGTCCGGCGCGCGGAAGGCATTCAGCATCGACTCGAGCATGGCTCAGGCGCCCTTCTCTGGATCGGAGCCGGACGCCTCGTCCGGAGTCGGAGTGGCGGCCTCGGCAGCGGCGGCGGACTTCTCCGCCCTGGCGACCCTGGCCGGTTTGGCCGGCGCAACCTCGACCGGAGCCTCGGACTCGACCTCGTCGGCGGACTCGGCGCGGCCGGGGAATTCCATGACGTGAGCCGTGCCGCCGGCAGCCTCGATCTTCGCCGTGGCGCTCTTGCTGAACGCGTCGGCGACGACGAAGAGCGCCCGGGTCACGTCACCGTGGCCGAGCACCTTGAGCGGTTTGTCGAGCGATCGGACCAGGCCGACAGCCGCGAGGATGTCCGGAGTGACCGTCACCGGGGCGGGCTTGCCGGCCTTGGCCGTGCCCGTCTTGGCGGTGTCTGCGGCGGCAGCCAGCTCGGGCGCATCCAGGATGCCCGTCTCGGCGAGCTCGGAGATGCGTCCGACGTTGACGACTTCGTACTCGACCCGGAACGGGTTGCGGAAGCCGCGCAGTTTGGGGAGGCGGACGTGGATCGGGGTCTGTCCGCCCTCGAACCACGGCTGGATCGTCCCACCCGTGCGCGCCTTCTGGCCCTTTGTGCCCCGGCCAGCGGTCTTGCCCTTGCCCGCGGCGATGCCCCGGCCGACGCGCGTGCGCGCCTTGCGGGAGCCGTCGGCAGGGCGCAGGTCGTGTAGCTTCATCGCTTCTCCTCGGGCCCTGCCTCGGGCAGCTCCTCGACCTCGACGAGGAATCGGACCTGCCGGACCATGCCTCGCGTCGCCTCGTTGTCGGGCACCTCGACGGTGTCGCCGATACGCTTGAGGCCGAGCGCTCTGATCGTCCCGCGGTTGCGGGCGATGTGACTGATGGTGCTCTTGGTCTGGGTGACGCGCAGCTTACCGGCCATTGGCCACCTCCGCGGCGGGCTGGCCGGCGACGTAGGCACGCACCCGGACGCCGCGGCGTGCGCTCAGCTCTTCGGCCGAGTGCAGGCTCTTGAGCCCCTCGAGAGTGGCCCGCGTGACGTTGACGGGGTTGGTCGAGCCGAAGACCTTGGCCAGGATGTCGCGGATGCCGGCCGCCTCGACCACGGCGCGAACGGCGCCGCCGGCGATGACGCCGGTGCCCTGCGAGGCCGGCTTCAGCATGATCCTCGTGGCCCCGAAGTCCTGGCGGACCTCGTGAGGGATCGTCGTCCCGACCATGGGGATCCTGATCAGGTGCTTCTTCGCGTCCTCGACGCCCTTGCGGATGGACTCGGGCACCTCGCCGGCCTTACCCAGGCCGACGCCGACGTGACCCGCGCCGTCACCGACGACGACGATCGCGCTGAAGCTGAAGCGCCGGCCGCCCTTGACGACCTTTGCCACTCGGTTGATTTGGACGACGCGCTCTTCGAGCGTCAGCTTGTTGGGATCGATCCTGGCCAACTGATCAGCTCCTTCGCGTCAGAACTCGAGGCCGGCTTCGCGGGCGGCGTCGGCCAGCGACTTGATCCGTCCGTGATACCTGAACCCGGCTCGGTCGAACACGACCTGTTCGATCCCGGCGCTCCGGGCGCGCTCGGCGATCAGGCGGCCGACTGACTTCGCTTCGTCGGTCTTCTTCTGGCCGGCCGTTCTGAGCTCCTTTTCGAGGCTCGAGGCGGCGGCCAGAGTCTTGCCGGTCGTGTCGTCGATCACCTGGGCGTAGATGTGATTGAGGCTACGGAAGACGGCCAGGCGCGGGCGCTCGGGCGAGCCCGAGAGGCGAAGCCTGATCCGCTCGTGCCGCTTCTGGCGCGCGGCCCCGCGGCTGGCGACCTGCGTCATCTTGCTGATCCCTTCGTCATGGCCTGGCTCACTTCTTGCCGCCGATCTTGCCGGCCTTACCGGCCTTGCGGCGGATCTGCTCGCCGAGGTAGTGCACGCCCTTGCCCTTGTAGGGCTCCGGCTTGCGAGAGGCTCGAACCTTGGCCGCGATCTGGCCGACGAGCTCCTTGTCGATGCCTGCGACCGCGAGGCGGACCGGACTCTCGATTTCGAAGACGATGCCGGCCGGCGGCTCAATCTCGATCGGGTGGCTGTAGCCGAGGTTCAGCTGCAGCTTCTCGCCGACCTTGGCGGCGCGGTAACCGACGCCGGTGATCTCGAGCGACTTGCGGTAGCCGGCCGTGACGCCCGTCACCATGTTGGCGACGAGAGTCCTGGTCAGGCCGTGGAGCTGCTTGTGGTACTTGGCCTCGGAGGGGCGCTCGACGACAAGCGTGGAGTCCACCCTGGACACTCGCATGTCCGGGTGGAGCGCCCGCGTGAGCGTGCCCTTGGGGCCCTTTACGGTGATCTCCCGTCCCACGATCGAGACGTCGACGCCGACGGGGACCGGAATGGGCAGGCGACCGATACGCGACATCGCCGGCCTACCAGACGTACGCCAGGACTTCACCGCCGAGCTGGGCCTTGTGGGCCTGAGAGCCGGTCATGATGCCCTGACTGGTGCTGACGATGACTATGCCGAGGCCCCCCAGCACTCTGGGGATCTCGGTCTTGCGAGCATACACACGCAGCCCGGGCTTGCTGATTCGCTTCAGCCCGGAAACCACGGGAGCCTTCCCGTCGACGTACTTGAGCGTGACGCGCAGCATCTGGCGAGCACCTTCGTGCTCCTCGCCGACACTGGCGATGAAACCCTCCTCCAGAAGGATCCGGGCAATTTCCCGCTTGGTCCGCGAGGCAGGAACGACGACGTCGCCGTGCCGCGCCCGCGAAGCATTGCGGATGCGGGTGAGCATGTCCGCAATCGGATCGGAGACGTTCATTGATTCCCTACCAACTCGACTTGGTGACGCCGGGCAGCTCGCCGAGCAGCGCCCGTTCGCGGAAGCAGATGCGGCAAAGCGCGAACCGCCGCATATACGCGCGAGGGCGACCGCAAACGAAGCAACGGTGATAGGCCTGAACCTTGTACCGATGCGGTCGCTTGGCCTTGGCGATCATTGACTTCTTGGCCATGGCTTCTCCCTCCCCGCGCCTAGCCGGCGAAGGGCATGCCGAGGAGTTCGAGCAAACGCTTCGATTCCTCGTCGGTCTTCGCCGTCGTCACGATGCTGATCTCCAGCCCGCGGAGACGGTCCACCTTGTCGTAGTCGATCTCCGGGAACGCGAGTTGCTCCCGAAGTCCCAGTGAATAGTTGCCGCGCCCGTCGAACGAGCGAGCCGGCACGCCGTGGAAGTCGCGGATGCGGGGCAACGCGATGCGGGTCAGCCTCTCGAGGAAGTCCCACATCCGATCGCCGCGCATGGTCACACGCGCGCCGATCGTGTTGCCGGTCCGCAGCCGGAACTGAGCAATGGATCGCTTGGCCTTCGTCGTGACCGGATGCTGGCCGGTGATCGCGGCGAGGTCGGCGACGGCGGCATCGACCGCCTTGGGGTTCTGCAGAGCCTCCCCCAGACCGATGTTGACCACGATCTTGGACAGGCGCGGTACCTGCAGGGGGTTCTGGTAGTTGAACTGCTTCTGCAGAGCCGGGACTGCTTCGTCCATGTAGCGCTGATGGAGGCTGCCACTCACGCGCCCACCTCCAGCTGTTCGTTGCAGTGTCCGCACACGCGGGCACTCTTGCCGGTGCTCAGGGTCTGGTGCTTGACGCGGGTGACCCTGTCGCAGCGCGGGCAGACGATCATTACGTTGCTGGACGCGACTGGCATCGGCTTCTCGACGATGCCACCCTGCTGCATCTGCGGGGCGCGATCGTTCTGCATCTTCTGGCGCGGCTTGGTATGCCGCTTGGCGATGTTGATGCCGGAGATGACCACCGAGACCGGATGGCTCGAGGTCTTCTTCCAGATCGCCTTCACCGTCCGCTCGGTGCTCGGGTTGCGAAGAACCCGTTCCACCTTGCCGCGTTTGCCGGCGTCCTTGCCGTGCAGCACGACGACGGTGTCGCCGGTGCGGATCTCAGGCACCTTGTTCGTGGGGGCGTTCTTGTCGTGCGCCATCAGAGGACCTCCGGCGCGAGCGAAACGATCTTCATGTAGTTGCGGTCTCGGAGCTCGCGGGCGACGGGGCCGAAGATGCGCGTCCCGCGCGGGTTGCCCTGGTTGTTGATGAGGACGGCCGCGTTCTCGTCGAAGCGGATGTAGCTGCCGTCCGGCCGGCCGAATTCCTTGACGGTCCGAACGACCACCGCGCGAACGACGTCGCCTTTCTTGACGGCGGCGTTGGGGATCGCCTGCTTGACGCTGGCGATGATCACGTCACCGACGCCGGCGGTCGTTTTCTGCGAGCGGCCCATGACCCGAATGCACTGAATGGTGCGGGCGCCGGTGTTGTCGGCGACCCGCAGGCGGGTGTACTGCTGGATCATTTGGCAGCCTCCCGCTCAAGCGCATGCTTGCCCGGGTGGGCCGCGCCGTGGATGGCCTCGTCGGTCGCCTCGTCCTCGACCACCCGCTCGGGCGTAGCGCCCTCACCGGCACGCGCGACGATGCTGACGAGCCGCCATCGCTTGGTCGCGGAGAGCGGCCGCGACTCCTCGATCAGAACCGTGTCGCCGACGTGGGCCTCGTTGGCCTCGTCGTGCGCCTTGAATTTGCTTGTCAAGCGGATGACCCGCTTGTACAAGGGATGCCGCGTCATGCGCTCGACGGAGACGACGATCGTCTTGTCCATCTTGTCGCTGACGACGCGGCCGACCTTGGTCTTCCGTTTGCCCTGCACTGCTGCTCCTGCCATCGCGTGATCTCCTACGCCGTCCGGGAGCGCACGTCGCGGCGCTCACGCTGCACGGTAAGGATCCGCGCGATCGTGTGTCTGGTCTGAGGGATCGAGCTGTAGTCCTTCAACTGGCGGGTCGTGAGCTGGAAGCGTGCCTGCCAGAGATCCTGCTTGGCCTGGCGCAGCTGCTCATCGAGCTCTCCGTCAGAGAGGCCTCGAACCTTGTCAATGTCCATCTGCCAGGCCTTCCTTGAGGATGACTCGAGTGGCGACCGGGAGTTTGTGGCTGGCGAGGCGCATTGCCTCGACTGCCTCGACCTGATCGACGCCGGCCATCTCGAAGAGGATCCGGCCGGGCTTGACCACTGCCACCCAATGGTCGGGGGCACCCTTGCCGGAACCCATTCGGGTTTCAGCCGGCTTCTTCGTCGCCGGCTTGTCGGGGAAGATGCGTATCCAGATCTTGCCGCCGCGCTTGACCGAGCGGGTCATGGCGCGTCGCGCGGCTTCGATCTGGCGGCTGGTGATCCACGCCGGCTCGAGAGTGGCCAGACCGAACTCGCCGAAGGCGATCGTCGTGCCGCCCTTGGCGACTCCGGACATCCGGCCGCGCTGGACTTTGCGGTGCTTCACTCGACGGGGCATCAACATGACTACACCCCCTGCCCGACGACGGCCGGGGCCATGGCGGGTTCGCGGCGAGGCTTCTCGCCGGCGATCTCGCCGCGGTAGATCCAGACCTTCACGCCGATCCGACCGTATGTCGTGAGGGCGTGAACCTGGGCGTAGCTGATGTCGGCGCGAAGCGTCCCAAGCGGGATTCGGCCTTCCTTGTCCCACTCGCGGCGAGCCATTTCGGAACCGCCGAGGCGGCCTGCGACGGCGATCTTCACGCCCTTGGCGCCCGCTTTCATCGTCCGCTGGATGGCCTGCTTCATGGCCTTCTTGAAGGCGATCCGGCGGGCCAGCTGCTGGCTGATGTTGGCGGCGACCAGGGCAGCGTCGAGCTCAGGCTGACGGATCTCCTTGACCTCGAGCTTGACCTTGCGCTTGGTCAGCGCGCCGACCTGCTGACGAAGCAGCTCGACATTGGCGCCGCCCTTGCCGATCACGATGCCCGGCTTGGCGGTGTGGATCGTGACCGTGACGTGGTTGATGCCACGCTCGATCTCGACTCCGCTGACGCTCGCGTTGGCCAGCCGCTTGATCACGAGCAGCCGGATCCCGATGTCCTCCTTGAGGAGGTCGGTGTAGTCCTTGTCCGCGTACCACTTCGCCGTCCAGGTGCGGGAGACACCCAGCCGGAAGCCGTACGGGTGAACCTTGTGACCCATCTAGGCCTCCCGGTCTTCGACGACGATGGTGATGTGGGTCATCGGCTTGTGGATCGGGAAAGCCCGACCTTGGGCCCGAGGTTGCCAGCGCTTGAGGACGCCGGGCCCCATGTTCGCCTGCGCATCGGCCACGACCAGGTCCTCGGCGGACAGGTTGTGGTTGTTCTCAGCGTTGGCGGTCGCGCTCTTGAGGACGCGGGCGACATCGCGCGCGGCCGCCTGCGGCATGAACCGCAGGAGAGCCGTGGCTTCCTCGACCCGCTTGCCCTTGATCGCCTCGGTCACGAGGCGGGCCTTTCGCGAGGAGCCCTTCAGGTATTTGGCTGTGGCGGAAACGCGCACGTCCTAGGCTCCTATTTGAGGGCGGTCGACCGCTCGGTGTGCTTCCCGTGCCCGCGGAAGGTGCGGGTCGGAGAGAACTCGCCGAGGCGATGGCCGACCATGTTCTCGGTCACGTAGACCGGGATGTGCTTCTTGCCGTTGTAGACGGCAACCGTATGCCCGATGAAATCGGGGAAGATAACCGATGCCCGAGACCAGGTCTTGACGACCTTCTTCTCGCTGTGCTTGTTCATCGTCTGGACGCGGCCGAGGAGCCGCGACTCGACGAACGGTCCCTTCTTGACCGAACGCGACATGCCTCTCTCTCCTCTGCCCTATGCCTTGCCGTGCCGCGAGCGGACGATGAGCCTGCTCGAGGGCTTCTTGCCAAGGCGCGTCCGATAACCCATCGCGGGCTTGCCCCACGGCGTCTTGGGCGGCATGCCTGTAGGCGATTTGCCCTCGCCACCGCCGTGCGGATGGTCCCGCGGGTTCATGACTACGCCGCGTACTTCGGGCCGCTGGCCCATGTGCCGGGCCCGGCCGGCCTTGCCGAGGTTCTGGTTCTCGTGGTCCAGGTTGGAGACCTGGCCGACGGTGGCCGTGCACCGCAGACTGACTCGCCGAACCTCACCGGAGGGAAGCCGCACCGCGGCGAAATCGCCCTCTTTGGCGAGCAGCTGGGCCGCGACGCCCGCGGAGCGGACAATCTGGCCACCCTTGCCCGGGACGAGCTCGATGTTGTGGATGGTGGTGCCGAGCGGGATGTTGGCGAGGGGCAGCGCGTTGCCGACGCGCGCCTCGGCCTCGGGCCCGGCGACGACGACATCACCGACCTTGAGGCCATGTGGCAAGAGCATGTACCGCTTCTCGCCGTCCTTGTAGTGGAGCAGGCCGATGCGGGCCGACCGGTTGGGGTCGTACTCGATCGTGGCCAGCTTCGCCGGCACGCCGACCTTGTCGCGCTTGAAGTCGATGATGCGATAGTGCTGCTTCTCGCCGCCGCCGCGGTGGCGAACGGTGAGCTTGCCCTGGTTGTTGCGGCCGGAGCCACGCTTCTGCGGCTCCAGGAGCGGCTTGTAGGGTTCCTTGGTCGTGACCTCCTCGAACGTCGATCGGGTCATGCCCCGGAGGCCCGCGGAGGTCGGCTTGTAGCTGCGCAACGGCATCTCAGATTGCCTCGAAGAATTCGATCTTCTGGCCGGGGGCCAGCGTCACGATTGCCTTGCGCCAGGGAGTCGAGTGGCCGGCGATGCGGCTGCGACGTGTCCCGCCGCGCTTCTCCTTGGACTTGGTGGTGAGGACATTCACGCTCAGCACCTGGACCTTGAAGAGTTCCTCGATTGCCGCGGCGATCTGAATCTTGTTGGCGTCGTCGTGGACCGCGAACGTGTACTTGGCGCGCTGCGCCTCGTCCATCGACTTCTCGCTGATGACGGGGCGAAGGACGATGTCGTGTGCTGTAAGGCTCACGCGTACACCTCCTCCATCTTGCTCAGCGCCGGCTCCTCGATCAGGACGGTGTCCGCGTTGAGTACGGCCACGACGTTGAGCGAGTCGGCGCGGATGACCTCGACGCCCGGCAGGTTCCGCGCGGAGAGGATCAGGGTCTCGTCGGTGCCGGGGGCCACGATCAGGACGCGGCCATCGACGCGACCGAGCGCGCCGAGGATATCGACTAGATCGCGGGTCCGGGGCGTCTCCAGACCGAACCCGTTCACGACGCGGATGGCGTCGTCGTCGAGTTTGGACGTGAGCGCTCCGCACAGGGCGAGACGCTTCATCTGGCGCGGCAGACGTTGCGCATAGGAGCGCGGGTGCGGTCCGAAGACCACGCCGCCGCCGGTGAATTGCGGCGATCGGATCGAACCCTGGCGGGCTCGGCCGGTCCCCTTTTGGCGGTACGGCTTCTTGCCGCCGCCGGCGACCTCGCCGCGTCTCTTGGTGTTGTGGGTGCCGAGGTGGCGGCCCGCAAGTTGGGCGGTCACCACCTGGTGGAGGACGGCCACGTTGACCGGAGCGGAGAAGAGCTCCTCCGGGAGCTCGACCTCCCCGATCGCCTCGCCCGTCTTCGCATAGAGGGTCGTCTTCGGCATCGCTAGACCTTCTTCACGAGGATGAGCGCGTTGAGGGAGCCGGGGACGGATCCCTTCACGAGCAGCAGATTGCGCTCGGCGTCCGCCCGGACGACCCGCAGCTTCTTGACCGTGGCGCGGGCGTCGCCCAGGTGGCCGGCCATGCGCATGCCCTTGTAGACGCGGCCCGGCGTGGTGCCTGGGCCGATCGAGCCGGGTGCGCGGTGATGGTCCGAACCGTGGGTCTTGGGACCGCGCTTGAAGTGGTGGCGCTTGATGTGGCCGGCGAAGCCCTTGCCCTTGGAGACCCCGGTCACGTCGACGATGTCGCCGGCGGCGAAAAGGGTGACGTCGAGCTTCTGGCCGACGGTGTAGGCCTCGGTGGCGTCCTCGCCGAGGCGAAACTCACGCACGACGGAGACCTTCGGCAGGTTCTTGAGCTGCCCCATCTTCGGCTTGTTGAGCTTGCCCGACTCCTCGATCCCGAGCTGGACGGCGGTGTAGCCGTCGCGCTCCGGAGTTCGGAGGCGAGTAACGGTGTTCGGCTCGACGGCCACGACGCTCACGGGGATCATCGTTCCGTCTGCCTGGAATACCTGGGTCATGCCGACCTTGCGGCCGATCAGTCCGATGCTCATCGGATCACATCTTGATTTCGATGTCGACGCCCGCTGCCAGCGAGAGTCGCATCAGGGCGTCGACCGTCTTCGACGAGGGCTCCAGGATGTCGACGAGCCGCTTGTGAGTGCGGATCTCGAACTGCTCCCGGCTGTCCTTGTCGATGAACGGCGACCGGAGGACGGTGAACTTCTCGATGCGGGTCGGCAGCGGAACAGGACCGACGACGTCCGCGCCGGTCCGCTGGGCCGTCTCCACGATCTGCGCCGCCGACTGATCGAGCAGTCGGTGGTCGTAAGCCTTGAGGCGGATCCTGATCCGCTGCCTTGCCATGGCGGCCTACTCGGTGATCGAGGTGATGGCCCCGGCGCCGACCGTTCGGCCACCCTCGCGGATGGCGAAGCGCTGGCCGACTTCGAGGGCGATCGGGGTGATGAGTTCGACCGTCATGTCGACGTTGTCGCCGGGCATGATCATCTCGGCTCCCTCGGGCAGGCCGATGGCGCCGGTGACGTCGGTCGTGCGCAGGTAGAACTGGGGTCGATAGCCGTTGTAGAAGGGGGTGTGTCGACCGCCCTCTTCGCGCGAGAGGACGTAGACGCGAGCGACGAACTTGGTGTGCGGCTTGACCGATCCGGCCTTGGCGAGGACCTGGCCCCGCTCGATGTCGTCACGCTCGATGCCGCGCAATAGGCAGCCGACGTTGTCGCCGGCGCGACCCTCGTCGAGCAGCTTCTTGAACATCTCCACACCGGTCACGACCACCTTGCGGGTGGGCCTGATGCCGATGATCTCGACTTCGTCGCTGACCTTGACGATGCCCCGCTCGATGCGACCGGTGGCGACGGTGCCACGACCCTTGATGCCGAAGACATCTTCGACCGGCATGATGAAGGGCTTGTCGATCGGGCGCTCGGGAGTCGGAATGTAGGAGTCGACCGCATCCAT
>PLLE01000025.1 GCA_003141245.1 Chloroflexota bacterium | reverse complement strand
GTCGGCGTGGGCGTCGGGGTCGGGGTCGGCGTGGGCGTGGGCGTCGGCGTCGGGCAGGCACCGCCGCTCCACGTGGCGGAACCGACGCTGCTGTGGTCGGAGGTCCAGCGAACGTAGAGGGTCGTGAAAGAAGCGGGGGTCTGGATTGTCAAGGTCCCCGCGCCTGACCGGCTCGCGTGCCCGACCGGGTCGCTGAAGCTAGCGTTGCCCGACCAGTCGATCGCGTAGCTGGACTCGGTGCCTTTGAGGGTGACAGTCCAGGTCTTGACGTTGGTGACTCCGTCACCCGTGCAGGCGACGGAGGCGACGACAGGTGTCGTCCAAGCGAGCACAGTGCCGCCCACCGCGAGGGCCAGGGCGATTCCTAAGCCAGTGACTAGGACCCAAGGTCTGCGCATGAATTCCTCTTATGCCCCGTCTCGTCCGCAATATGGAACGAGCATGCTAGTGACTACAGATGGCTGCCCGGTCTGGCCTCGAGCCAAGCGATCAACGCTGACAGGTCAGCTAAGCGGCTGAACTCAAGAGTCAGATAACGAACTTGAGAGCCATCATAGGGGCGACATACGTACTATTCAACGGGGGGAAAAGAACCCCGGTGCGCCAAAGCAACGTCCGGCTCCGAGAAAAACGGCCGTCCACCAGCGCCTGCCCGGTGCTGTTCGGGGCGTTTGCAGTGGGGTTTCGGGCCCGATCATACGGACTTCATTCTGCTTCTTCCCAACCTGTGCGTCTTTGTCCCATCCCGCGGACCCTCTTGACTTGTCAATACCCCCCAGGGGTATACCAAGGGCTGGCGAGGGTGTAGAATCCGGGCAGCAGAGGCCTGTCAAGACTTGACAGGCCCTTAGTTGTGTCAGGGTGGTCCGCCGAGAGGCCGGACAGAGCGCAGGCTCCGGCTGAAGGGGGCCGATCGGTCGGTCGGCTTTCCAACTGTCGGCCTTCGGTCGGTCGGGTATCGGCGGCCGGAAGTTCGGTCAGTCTTCGGTCGGTCGGCCAAAGAAGATTGAATCCTTCGGCCGCGCGGAACGTCTGACATGGCAGGAGAAGTGGATTGGCCGTAGGCGTTGCCGCCGAAGTGAAGAGCAAACTGACGGTCCTGGAGATCGTCGGCGAGGCGGTACAGCTCAAGAAGGCCGGCACCACATACAAGGGGCTGTGCCCGTTCCACGGCGAGAAGACACCCAGCTTCGTCGTGACCCCGGCGCGCGACAGCTGGCACTGCTTCGGCTGCGGCGAGGGGGGCGACATCTTCAGCTTCGTGATGCGGCGCGAGGGGCTGAGCTTCCCGGAGGCGCTCAAGCGCCTGGCGGCCAAGGCCGGCATCGAAGTCGACGAACGTACGAGCCGCGAGGACGCCCGGCGGGCGCGGCTGCGCGAAGTGCTCGAGCAGGCGATCGCCTTCTATCACGTCGTCCTGATGCAATCGAAGACCGGCGCGCCCGCGCTCGAATACCTGCACGGCCGCGGCTTCACCGACGAGACGATTCAGCGCTTCCAGCTGGGCTGGGCACCCGAAGGCTGGGACCAGATGATTCGCATGCTCCAGAGCCGCCGCAACGTGACGCTGCCGGAGCTCGCGGAGGTCGGCCTGACGAGCCAGCGATCGAGCGGGCGAGGGGCCTACGACAAGTTCCGGGCGCGGATCATCTTCCCGATTCGAGACGCAGCGGGGAACGCGGTGGGGATCGGCGGACGAATCCTTCCCGGGGCGGCGAGCACGGGCACAGCCACGCCCGACCCTGGCGCGCCCAAGTACCTCAACTCCCCGGCGACGGCGCTCTTCGACAAGAGCCGCACGTTGTACCTGGTGGAACGGGCGCGCGGCGAGATGCGTCGGACGGACGAGGCGGTCCTCGTCGAGGGCTACACCGACGCGCTGATGGCGCACCAGGCCGGCTTCGAGAACGTTGTCGCGTCGTTGGGCACCGCGCTCACACCGGCCCAGGTCGCGCTCATCGCCCGCTACGCTCGCGAGATCGTCCTGGCCTACGACGTCGACCCGGCGGGTCAGCACGCCGGTTCCATCGGCGGCGCGGAGCTGTTCCACCTGATCGGGTCGCTCGCGGCTGAAGAGACAGGCGTCGAGATCACCCGGGTTCGCGTTGCGCGGCTCCCGGAAGGCAAGGACCCGGACGAGGTGATCCGCGACACGCCCGATCTCTGGCGGGAAGCGATCCGTACGGCACAGCCGATCATGTTGTTCCTGATCGACTACTACGCTACGGCGTTCAACGTCCGAACGGCCGAGGGCAGGCGGCATGCGGTGGACGCGCTCCTGCCGCTGTTGCGCCAGGTCCGCGACCCAGTCGTTCGCGACGACTACCTGCAGGCGCTGGTGCGCCGCACGGGGGTTAAGGACAAGGTCGTGTTCGAAGCGCTGCGTGCGCCCGAGCCGGTAGGACACGGGACGGGCCGCGGCGGAGACGGACGCTCGGGCTCCGGTGCCGGATCGGGCGCATCCGGACGCTTTACCGCCGACGCGGTGATGTCGGCCCCGGACACGATCGACACGAAGACCGAGCTTCGGTCGCTGACGCTCGAGGAGGGCCGCCTTCTCCGACTGCTTCTCGTCGTGCCCGAGCAGCAGGAACGGGTCGCCGAGACGCTGAAGGCGCAGGGGGCGCAGCTCCCCAGCACCCCGGCCCGGGAGCTTCTGGCTGCGATGCTCGCCGACCGCGAACGCGATCGCGAGGCCGGCGGTTCGGGGAGCTTCGAACGGATGCGCTTCCTGGAGGCGCTTCCGGTGGAGCTTCACGGCCTGGCGATCGCCCTGTATGCGGAACGCGGCCCGGACCCGAACGAGCTGGACGGAAATCGTGTCCGCGTAGGCGTGGATCAGTGCCTCCTCGCCCTCGAGGCGGACAGGCTCGAAGAAGAGGTCGTATTCAATGCCAGTGAACAGAGAGAAGCGGAGGCTGCTGGCGACTTTGAGAGAGTCGCTCAGCTGGCCCGACTTCAACGTGACCTACACCAGGCTCGGGGCTTGCTCCACCGACGCCGCGAAGCCGTGAGCAACCTAACATCCGCTGGAGGACACCGATGACCGATCCCCTTGACAAGCAGCTCGTGGAAGTTGCCCTCTCCGGCGGAGGCCGCCGCAAGGCCGATCTCGAGGAAGCCAAGCTGGCCGGCGTGCGCACGCGCCGCTCGGCCGAGGACGAGTCGCTCGACGACGAGGATCTCCTAGCCGACGACGAGGAGATCGTGCCGGCCGACGGGCTCGAAGAAGAGACAGTCGAGATGGGCGTCGAGGTCATCGTTGCGGAGGAAGACAGCCTGATCGAAGCGCGGGTACCGGGTGAAGCCCCCGCCAAGCTGGACGCCGAGGCCCTCGAGGAGCCCACCCCCGAGGAACTCGAAGCGCTGACGGCCGACATGATCGGGATCGACGACCCGGTTCGGATGTACCTGAAGGAGATCGGCAAGGTCGCCCTTCTGACGGCCGAAGAAGAGGTCGTCCTGGCCAAGGCGATCGAGCTCGGCGAACAGATGGTCGACGAGCCGTGGAAGGGGATGGTCTCGCTCCATGAATGGACTTTCCACGAGACCGAGCGCAAGACCCGCACGATCAAGCCGCAGTACAAGCTGCCCTTCGCGGCCGAGTCGGCCCTCATGGTCTCCGACGCGATCAAGTCTGAGGACGCCGCGGATCTGCTGGTGCCCTCGCCGGATTTCCACCTGATCAAGGCAGGCAAGGAAGCCACGACCGAGGGCACGAAGGAACTGCTCAAGGAGGTCCGGCATCTGGTCGCCGCCTACAACGAGGGGTGCTCGGCGGAAGCATTCCTGCCGCTCCTGGACCGCGTCTACTTCGCCGTACACAACGGCGATCTCGACTCGCGCGACAACAGCGGCCTGCGAGCCGTATACGACTGGTCGCGGGACGCGATCGCGTATCCGGCGCTCCAGCGCTGGATTGAAAGTGATCACGACGTCGATCTGCTGCGTCGCCTGGGCTTCGATCCCGAGGTGCCGGCAAACACGAAGCTCGCCCACCGCCGTGGCGAACTGGTCCGGATTGGGCGTGACGCGCGCGAGCAGCTGACTTCGGCAAACCTGCGCCTCGTCGTCTCGATCGCGAAGAAGTACATCGGCCGCGGCATGTCGTTCCTCGATCTGATCCAGGAAGGCAACATCGGCCTGATCCGCGCAGTCGAGAAGTTCGACTACGAGAAGGGCTACAAGTTCTCCACATACGCGACGTGGTGGATCCGCCAGGCGATCACGCGCGCGATCGCGGACCAGGCCCGCACGATCCGCATCCCGGTCCACATGGTCGAGACGATCAATCGCCTGATCCGAGTCAGCCGCACTCTCCTCCAGGAGCTCGGGCGCGAGCCGACAGTCGACGAGATCGCCGAGGCGATGAGCAAGGGCCAGGAGGTGGTCGTCACACCCGAGAAGGTCCGCGAGATCATCAAGGTTTCGCAGGAGCCGGTTTCACTCGAAACCCCGATAGGCGAGGAAGAGGACTCCCATCTGGGCGACTTCATCGAGGACCGCGGAGCCCTGGCGCCTGCCGAGGCGGCGAGCCATCAACTGCTCAAGGAGCAGGTCGAGGCTGTCCTTGACTCTCTCACGGGCCGCGAGCGGCGCGTCCTGCAGCTGCGCTTCGGGCTCGAGGACGGCCGGGCCCGGACTCTCGAGGAAGTCGGCAAGGAGTTCAATGTGACTCGCGAGCGCATCCGCCAGATCGAGGCCAAGGCCCTGCGCAAGCTGCGCCACCCGTCGCGCTCCCGCAAGCTCAAGGACTACCTGGAGTAGCGGGGGCCGGGCCACGTCGTCGCCGAGTACGCTTCACGGGTTGGAGCCGGGCCCGGAGGAGTCGAATGAGCCTTGAAGAAGCCGGACCGCTGGTATCGGCTGCATGGGTGGCCGCGCACCTCCAGGAGCCGGGACTGGGCGTCATTCACGTCTCTCTTGACCGCGAAGAGTACGACAGGGCCCACTTACCGGGGGCGATCTACGTCGATCTGCACGTCGATCTGGCCAAGGCGGGCGTTCGGGCGGATACCGGCGCGGTGAATCGGGTTTACATGGTGCCCAGCCGCGAGGATGTGACCGCCTCACTCGCCCGCTGGGGAGTGGCGACGGGCGACCGCCTCGTCTTCTATGACGATGCCGGCCAGGGCCGTCACGCAATTCGGGGCTACTGGCTGCTGCGCCTCTACGGCTTCCCGGCCGAGCGACTGCACGTACTCGACGGCGGCCTCTGCTTCTGGGAGTCGGAAGGGCGACCGACGACCGCCGAGCCGGTCGAGCCGCGGCGGATCGAAGCCACAGAGCCGCTCCTCGATCGCGACGACTCGATCATCGCCACCGCCGAACAGGTCCTGGCGTGGAGCAAGGAGTCGAGCGTTCCGGGCGGTCCAACGCGTTTACTGGACGTGCGCCGGATCGACGAGTTCCTCGGGCGCGACGTCATGGCGGCCAGAGGCGGACGTATCCCCGGCGCCCGACACCGTCTCTTCAGCGAATGGGTCGCGCCCGATGGGCGGCTTCGGCCGGCGAGGGACGCTCTGATCGCGCTCGAAGGCACGGGCGTGGATCCGGCCGAGCTGCGCGCCACCTACTGCCAGGGCGGCGTCCGAGCTGCGTTCGTCTGGTTCGTGCTGCACGAGATTGCCGGCCTGACCGAGGTCCGCAGCTACGCCGAGTCGTGGGAGGAGTGGGGGAACCGGTTGGATCTGCCCATCGAGCAGTAAGGCCTGGGGCAGGCCAGCGCACCAGTCGTTGCGCCGGTCGCCCCGAACGCCTACTGGTAGGTGTCGACCACCGATCGAACGCGCAAAGCCACCCGAGCGCGGTCGAGATCCCAACCGCTCGGGAGCTCGAACGAGGCGGCGACCTCCCGCCCGGCCGGCAGATCGAAGTAGTTGGCGTCGAAGACGGGCTCGGCGCCGTCGAGCGAAAGCTCGACCCAGCGCGCCAGCGTGTCGGACCGGAGGCGGACGACAGCCCGTCCGGACTCCCCGGCATCTGACGCGCGCTCGACCGAAAGCTCGACCTTCGGGCGCCGGAGAGCCAGATGCTTGTCGGGGACGAAGGGCGTGACGACCAGAGATCGTCGCGATCCGGCTTCGAGCATCTCCGACACCAGGACGAAGGATCGCCGCTCGAACAGCGAGTCGGGAACGGGCACTCGGGCAACGGAGGTGGTTGCCAGCCCAAGAGCTTCTGCCGCGCCACCGCCAGCCAACACGACCGCGCCATCCAGTCGCTCCAGGGACCATCGCACTTCGCCGCTCCAGGTCGCCGGCAGGTCGTTCGTCAGGGACAGCGTGGCTGCGTCGCCCTCAACCTGCGCGGACAGCAGCACCGGGGCGTAGAACCGCCGCGTGGCGTAGTGGAGCGCCTTCCAACGGCCGAAGTAGTCGATGCTCGACCACGACGAGACCGGCCAGCAGTCGTTCAGTTGCCAATAGAGCGTCCCGCGGCAGCGGTCCCGTTCCCGCCGCCAGTGCTCCACGCCGACCCGGATCGCCTCCGCCTGCAGGACCTGGCTCAGGTACACGAGCCCTTCGAAGTCCCGAGGCAGCCGGAATTGCTGGGCCAGGTAGAAAAGGATTCGAGCGTTCCCCGACGCGCAGCGCTGGTGATGGTCCAGCAGCGGCGAGCCCAGATTCCAGTCGGCCGGGTCGGGCGCGAATGCTGCGACGGTCGCCACAGCCGGCAGCGACTCGAAGCCGAACTCGCTCACGAACCGGTACTCCTTACGCTCGTACGCGGCGAACGGCGCAAGCCCGTCCCCGTCGCCCCATTCGTGCTCGTCGCCACTGCGCCCGCCGATCGCCTCCACAAGGGGTCGACCCGACGAAGGCGAGCTCGGCCAGTAGGGAGTGGCTCCGTCCTCGGCCGCGACCCACGCCGGCAGCGTCTCGCCGAAGAAGCGCAAATAGGCCGCCTTCAGGTCGCCGTTCTCCGGCCGGTCCCAGCCCCACGAGGCCCAGCCCCGCTCCATCTCGTTGTTGCCGCACCACAGCGCCAGGCAGGCCCGGTGCCGCAGCCGCCGTACCTGCTCCGCCACCTCGGCGGCCACGCCGGCAAGGAACTCCTCATCGCCGAGCGGATAGATGCTGCAGGCGAACATGAAGTCCTGCCAGACCAGAATCCCCAGGCGGTCGCACGCGTCGTAGAAGGCCTCGGTCTCGTAGTAGCCGCCGCCCCAGACTCGGACCATGTTGTGGTTGGCATCCGCGGCGGCGCCGAGCAGCGACTCCAACCGCTCGGGCGTTACGCGGGCGGGGAACGAGTCGGCTGGGATCCAGTTCGAGCCCTTCGCGAAGACCGGCACGCCGTTGACGGCGAAGCCGAACGACTCGCCCCATTCGTCCGGCTCGCGACGAAGCTCCAGGGTCCGCAGGCCGACCTGGAACGAGCGACTGTCCAGGATCCGGCCGCCACCGGCCACCAGCTCGACTGCCACCCGATAGAGCGGTTGGCTGCCGAACCCGTTCGGCCACCACAGCTCCGGCTCGGCAATCTCGACGACAAGGTCGGCGACCGACAGACTGGGATCGACGACCGACTGGACGGCCTCGATTCGGCCGTTCGGGTGAACGACGCGCAAGACGGCCTCGATCGCCGCGGATCTGGCGTCGCTCGTCCGTTCGACCTCGACGTGGGCGGAGATTCGGCCGCGGGCTTGCTCGACCGAGCGCTCGGTTGCGCGCTCAAGCGGCCATTCGACCACCTGCCCGATCCGAACGTTCTCCAGCCGGGCGGTGCTCCAGCCTTCCAGATGGACCCCCTGCCAGAAGCCTATGTTCGGCAGCTTGGGCCCCCAGTCCCAGCCGAAGTGGCACGGCGCCTTGCGCAGATAGGGGGCGCCGGGCAGCTGGTCGTTGGCCGAGATGAGGTGGCGCCGCGCATCCAGCTCGGCCCCGCGCCGGACCGCCGAGCGGAAGACGACGGTCAGTTCGTTTGGACCCGGGCGCAGCCGGCGGGTCACGTCCCAACTCCACGTCCGGAACATGTTGTCGGCGCTACCGAGCGACTCCCCGTTGAGACGGAGATCGGCGAAAGTGTCCAGGCCGTCGAAGACGAGGGCCAGGCACTCCTCCGCCGCCACGGCCGCCTCGAGGGTGAACTCGCGCCGGTACTCCCAGTCGCTCTCGGCGACCCATTGGACTCGCAGCTCTTCGTCGCCCACGAAAGGGTCCGCGATGCGGCCGGCGGCCATGAGGTCGAGATGGACGCCGCCGGGGACGATGCCCGGCAGCCACTCGTCCGACCCAACCTGGCGCAGCTGCCACGCGCCGTCGAGCGATTGTCTTGCCACTCGTCTCCTCGCGCTCGGGCGCGTCTCGCGGCGCTCCTCGCGGTTAGCCGATGCCATGCTATTCTGTCGCGCGGCGCCGCGACGGCGCCATGGATCGCCTCAGGCGATCGACTCGCTCCGGCGTAGCTCAGTGGTAGAGCGGGCGGCTGTTAACCGCTTGGTCGTAGGTTCGAATCCTACCGCCGGAGCCAACTTCTCCTCTCGTGTCCGCCGTTATTCATGTCCGCCATTACGCCGTCTTCGATCGGGCGACCGCCCCTCGACAAGCAAGGGCGATGGATTGGTGACCCCTCAGCTGTCGATCTCGTAGTCGCCGAAGAGCCGGCAATGATCGCCGGGCAGCGAGCAATCGATCGAGGTCGAGACGGGCCGGATCGCGCCCGCCGTCAGCTGCAGATCGATGCGCAGCAAGTCGAACGGCAGGAACGTAAGCCGGCTGGGCCGCCAGGTCCAGCCGGGCCCCTCACCGACCTCGACGTGTGTGTCGCGGAGGCCGGCGCTCAGGACCGAGTACTCGGCCTCGGAGGACGCGGTGTTGAAGTCGCCCAACACCAGCACGCGGTCTCCGGCTGCTAACGCAGCATTTATCCTCGGCCGCAACATCACGATGGCCTCGTCGCGGTCCAATGTGCGGTAGCTGTCGGGCACGCCCAGCCGCGTGCGCTTGACGATCGTTGCATGGGTCGGATGGGCAACGATGACGTGGACCTTGCCCTGCGGTGTATTGACCCACAGATCCAGGCAGGGAGGGCCATCCTGCGAGTCGACGTTGGAGATGGGGTAGCGACTCAGGACTACAAGCCCCGAGGCGCCCACACGCGGCGCCAGGGCGCGGAATGGGTAGTGGGCCGTGAGGACAGCATCTCCCGCGATCGCCGAAGCCGCGTCCGGTTCCACTTCTTGGAGGGCTATCAGGTCGGCGGTCACTCCTTCCAGCTGCGCGGCCTGCTCGGCCGGCGTGCGTGTGTGGTACTGCACGTTCCAGGTCATGACCGAGATGTCGTGGCGGCCCGCGCCACTTCCCGGCAGTGAGATCCATTCCGAGCCGAAGAGGAGACCGCCGGTCGCGAAGGTGACCACGAGCGTCAGGGCCAGAATGCGCGCTCGCCCCAGAAGCGCCACCGGCGCCAGCGCCACCAGCACGGCGAGGAAGAGGTGCGGTTCGAAGACGAGGCCCACCGCCAGGGGGCCGGACTGTGGCGGATTGATCGCGGCGGCTACCGCGAACGCCAGAAGGGTGACCGGAAACGCCGCCAGCAGGTTCCAGCGAGAAGTGAAGGCACCGCGCCGTTTCGGGGAGGCATGCGTGTCGACTGGCGATTCGAGCTGGGATTCGGGGCAGGCGTCCATATGATCGAGACTACTGGCGCCTGCCGGATGGTTCGCGATGAGTGTTCCTCGCTGTGGTTTCATCCGTTTGAATGGTCACCTAATTGTGGCGCGAGCGGGTACACTACGCCCACCATGACCAGGAACCGCTTCTTCAGCAGCCTCCTCCTTACCTGAGGCGAGCCCCGTTGGGTGCTCGCCGACTGCCTCCTGCGCCAGCGCAGGAGGTTTTTGTTTCCCCCGCTAACCCTCGCCCAGCCTGCGACGACGCTCGCGAGCCACGACAGAGACCAAGAAGGATCAAAGAGATGCCTCCCGTACCAGCCCACTCGAGGAAGATGCCGGCCGAGAAGTACGTACCCTTCCGCCCTCTGCCGCTTCGTCTGCCCGATCGCGAATGGCCCAACCGCCAGATCGAGTCGGCGCCGGTATGGTGCTCGGTGGACCTGCGGGATGGCAACCAGGCGCTCATCGACCCGATGGACCCGGCCCGCAAGCTGCACATGTTTGGAGCGCTCGTCGGCATGGGCTTCAAGGAGATCGAGGTCGGCTTCCCTTCGGCGTCGCAACCGGACTACGACTTCATCCGCCAGCTGATCGAAGAGGATCTGATCCCGCAAGACGTCACGATCCAGGTCTTGACGCAGTGCCGCCGCGAGCTGATCGAGCGGACGTACGAGTGCCTGCGAGGCGCCCGGCGTGCCATCGTCCATTTCTACAACTCGACCTCCGTCCTCCAGCGGCGCGTCGTCTTCCGCCTGGACAAGGAAGGCGTGACGAAGATCGCCGTCGACGCGGCGAAGGTCTGCCTGGAGCAGGAAGCGCGCGTACCCGGCACGGAGATCCGCTACGAGTACTCACCGGAGAGCTTCACGGGCACCGAGCTCGACTACGCGGTCGAGATCTGCGCTGCGGTGATGGACGTGATCCAGCCGACGCCACAGCGCAAGATCGTCCTGAACCTGCCGGCCACGGTGGAGATGTACACGCCGAACATCTACGGCGACGCCATCGAGTGGTTCCACCGCAACGTCCCGCGCCGCGACTCGGTGATCCTGTCGCTGCACCCCCACAACGACCGCGGCACGGCCGTGGCCGCGGCCGAGTTCGGCCTGATGGCCGGCGCGGACCGGATCGAAGGCACGCTCTTCGGCAACGGCGAGCGGACCGGCAATGTGGACGTGGTCAACCTGGCCATGAACATGTTCAGCCAGGGCGTGGACCCCAAGCTCGACATCAGCGACATCGATGCCCTGCGCCGCGTGGCCGAGCACTGCAACCGCCTGCCGGTCGAGCCGCGGCATCCCTACGTCGGCGACCTGGTCTACACGTCCTTCTCGGGCTCGCACCAGGACGCNNATCCGGGTCAACAGCCAGTCCGGCAAGGGCGGCGTGGCCTACATCATGAAGAACGAGCACGGCATGGACCTGCCGCGCCGGCTCCAGATCGAGTTCAGCCGCTGCATCAAGGTGATCACCGAAGGCAGCGGTACCGAGATCACGGCCGAAGAGATGTGGGACGCCTTTGCGGCCGAGTACCTGTCCGTGACGCCGCGGGTCGGGCTGGCCGGCTACGAGACGACGTCCAATGACGGCACGGTCATCGTGCGGGCCAGATTGGCCACCGCCGGCGCGACGACCACGATCTCGGGTCAGGGCAACGGCCCGATCTCCGCGCTGGTCCACGCCCTTCGCCAGGACCTCGGGATCGAGGTGGATGTGCTCGACTATGCGGAGCATGCCCTGGGCGCCGGCGAGGAGGCGACCGCGGTGGCCTATGTGGAGGTCCGCTCCCACAACGACGTCCGCTGGGGCGTCGGCATGGATCCGAACATCACCACGGCTTCGATGAAGGCGGTCCTGAGCGCGCTCGAGCGTCTGGGCGTGGATCTGCTGGCAGTGGGCGAGGTCGCGGTCACGGCCGACTGACGGCCCTCGACTTCCCGCCGCTCGGAGCAGTTTGCTCGGCGGCTTGCGGCGCACGCCTCGGCCGGGCTGCGGTTTCGTCCGTCCGCCACAGGTCCGAGGAGGGACCTTCAGCTGGTGGCGCCCCGGTCTGTCAGGTGTAACGTTCGACACGCCGATGCGCGCATGTCGTGGTCACCGGCAGGAGTTCTCGTTGTCCGCCGAGCCGACGCCCACCGTTCGCCCGCCCGAGACAGCCGGCCTGCGCCGGCTGATCCGGGTCATAGTCGCGCTGACGGGAACCTTCGCCGCGATTCTGGCGGCGACATGGGCGGTCTCCGGCGACGTCGGCGTCGGCGGGTCGGCCCTCGTCGACGCCAGCGCCCTCGTGGCGGCCGGGCTCGCGGGGCTGCTGCTATCCCGGGGACGCCTTATCGCCGCAGTCACGGTCGCGACGGTCGGGACCCTGAGCGTCGCAATCCTGCTGGCGGCCGTCCCCCCGGCTACGCCCGCCCTCGCCGCCCTCCCGCTCGTGGGTGGCTCCATCGCACTCCAGTATGTGTCGGGCCGTACGCTCCGGCGCCTGCTCTGGCTGAGCTGGCTCACATCGGTCCTGGTCGCGGTTATCGTGGAGTTCGTTCCGGTCGGCGGCACGCTGCCGGACTGGTATTACCCGTTCATGCGCGTCCTGAGCTTCGCTGCGGTCACCGGGATCACGGTGATCCTCCTGCACCACTTCGGCAGCCGGCTGCGCGCGAGCCTGGCCGAATCCGAGGCCGCGCGGGCATCCCTCGCCGAGAGCGAGGCCCGCCACCGGCGGGTGGTCGAGGAGCTCGAGGAGGTCGTTTTCCGAACCGACGTCGAGGGCCGTTGGACGCTGCTCAACCCGGCCTGGACGCGGATCACCGGCCGGCCCGTCGAGGACAGCCTCGGCCAGCCGGCTGCCGCGTCCCTCAGCCTGGCGGGCGACGGCTCGTTCGAGGACCGGATGAAGGCGCTGCTGTCGGGGCAGATCGATGTCCTGGAAGTGTCGATGCAACTCCTCACCGCCACGGGCGATCGATGCTCGGTCGAGCTCCGCGCTCGACGGGCGCTGGGGGATGACGGGATGGCGATCGGCCTGTCCGGCACGTTGACCGACATCACCGAACAGCGCCGCCTCGAACGGCAGCTAACCGACCTCGCCTTCCGGGATCCACTCACCGGGCTCCCCAACCGGGCGCTGTTCCACGATCGAGTGGGCCACGCGCTGGCGAAGCGCCGCCGATCGCGTCGTGCCTCGGCCATCCTGTTCCTGGGCCTCGATGGGTTCAAGGCGATCAACGAGAGCATGGGCCAGGCGACCGGCGACCGACTGCTCATCGAGGACGCCCGTCGGCTCCAGGCCTGCCTCCGCCCGGGCGACACTGTCGCCCGCCTGGGCGGCGACGAGTTCGGCCTCTTGCTCGAGGACGTGCGCGACGAGGCCGAGGCAATTGAGGTCGCCCGGCGGCTGGTCCGGGCCGCCCGCGAGCCGTTCTCCATCGATGACCGGGAGATCGTCGTCTCTGCGAGCGTCGGGATCGCCATGGTCGATCGGACGACGGCATCGGTCGACGCGGTACTCCGGAACGCCGGCACGGCGATGTACCAGGCGAAGGGTCAGCCCGATGGCGGCTACGCGGTCTTCGAGCCGTCGATGCATCGCACCGCCATGACCCGCCTGGAGGACATGGCGCGGCTCCGGACGGCCCTCGAGCGTGACGAGTTCTTCCTCGAGTACCAGCCCATAGTCGACCTGGCGACGGGTCGTATGAAGGGTGTCGAGGCCCTCGTGCGCTGGCGACACCCGGAGCGCGGGGCCGTCCCCCCGGGCTCGTTCATCCCGCTCGCCGAGGAGTCCGGCCTGATCGTGCCGCTCGGCGCCTGGATCATCCGGGAGGCCTGCCGCCAGGCGGGAGAGTGGTGGCGGCGCTGGCCGGGCCGATTGTCGATGAGCATCAACCTGTCGGCGGTCCAGATCGCCCATCCCGATCTCCTCGAGCACGTGGCCCGAGCGCTCGACGAGTCTGGGATCGAGCCCGGCCTGGTCGTCCTGGAGATCACCGAGACGGCCGTGATGACGGATCCGGACCGTGCTCTCAAGCGGCTCACGGAGCTCAAGTCGCTCGGCGTTCGGCTCGCGATCGACGACTTCGGGACCGGCTACTCATCACTCAACTACGTCAGCCGCTTCCCGGTCGACATCCTAAAGCTGGACCGCTCGTTCATCACCGGGATGCAGCTGGGAACGTCGTCGGCCGCGATGGTCGAGACCTTCATCCGGCTCGGACGCCTGCTCAACCTCGAGACAATCGCCGAGGGTGTGGAGACGCTCGCCGAGGCGGAGGCGCTCTGGGCACTCCGCTGCCAGAACGTCCAAGGCTTCTACTTCGCACGACCCGCGGATGCAGCGACGATCGAGGCATTCCTGGCCGAGGATCGCCGGTGGACGATCGGAGGCACCGGCCAGCCTGGGGATAGAGGGCTTCCGCTGTCCGCGTGAGGGTCAGTCCTCGAGGCTGTGCGCCTCGCATCGGCACGGGCGACCGGAGCGCCACGACCCACCGAAACGGCAGGGCAGGCGGCTCGCGGGTCCGGGCTTAGCGAGCCTGGGGGACGTCTGCGCCGAGAAAGGCTTCTAGCTGGGCGACTGCGTCTCGCAGCGCATCGTTGGCGCGACTCCACACCCGCCATTTGTCGCAGGTTCGCTCCGACCATCCGGAAAGGGCCCCCGGAGCCAGGTCAAATGCCTGTAGAAAGGCGCGCGATTCCGAGTTTCGAGTCGCGACAACCCGAGCAGTGAGACGCCGGAACTCGACGACATCCATGAAACCTCCCGCAGCTGACCAGCCCCTACAGAGTGACTGTACTCCGGCGCGGCGAATGTCTCGACCTCGAGGGCCGACGTCCTGTGCGCGAGGCAAGTCACACGGCCCGGCCGCGTCGCGTCCTAGGCGCGGCGGCGGCATGTCAATTAGCGTGAGTGAGGGAGCAATGGATCAGCGCGGGATCTTCGGGCGGACGATGTGGCAGTCCTTGGCCATGCTGTTGGTCGTCGTGTTCGCCGCGGTGCTCCTCGGAATCGCGCTTCTGGCACCTCTCGCCTTTCCGGGCCATACGGCGGCTTCCCCGGAACCGGTGCCGCCTTCGGCTTCGCCAGGCGCCACGCCTTCGCCAGGCGCCACGCCTTCGCCAGGCGCCACGCCTTCGCCAGGCGTCACGCCTGCGGCCAGTCCCAGCATCCCGGCGTTTCCAGACGTGTCCCTGGATGCTACCGCCACCACCGGCACCATCTACCCAGGTGACGTGGCCGTCGTTGGGGGCGCCTCGGGTAGCAAACTGCTCATCCGATTCCGCGACGTCAGCCAGGTTGTCGATCCGCCGGGGATCCGACCGTCGGCGCCCGGTGACGTCTTCCTCGAGGCTACCGTCGATGTGAAGGCGCTGAGCGCCTCGACGTTCATCAGCGCCTGGAAGGTATTCGGAGGAGAGGAGCTCGGAGCGGGGTCGGCCTGGCCCACACCGTATCTGGTGGTACCCGAGTCGTTGGAGCCCGGTCAGATCGTCATTGGCATGCTCGGGTTCGAGGTGCCACCGACGGGCGAGGTGACGATCCTCCTTCCGGGCCGTCCGGGCGCGGCTGCGCGGCTGGTCCTCCGGCCCGCCTCCTCCGGCCCGACGCCTTCCCCTGTGGCCCCTGGCGGCTGGCCGGTGACGCTCGACGGGAGCGTCGAGCCGATCGTCGGTCCCGACGGGACGGTGTACGAGGGCCTGGCCGCCCTCGATTCGTCCGGGCATCTCATCTTGGACCGGAGCCTGGCTCTGCCTGGGGTCGAGTCCACGTCGGTCGCCGCGTTCGGTGCCGACGGCACGGTCTTCGTGACCGGCCAGACAGCTGCCCAGTCGACGACCCTGATCGGTGCGTTTGGACCGGACGGAACCCTTCGCTCTGGCTGGCCGGTCGCAGTGGATGGGTTTGTGCGGCTCTTTCCCGTTCCCAGTGGTGGCCTCTACGTCTCCTCCTGGACGGACGGCGCCTCGGAGACTCGCCTGCTCGGATCGGATGGCGCGCTTCGCGCCAGCTGGCCGTCTGCAGCCGGCGAGGTCGTGGGAGAGGGCGGCTCGTTGTACGGGCTTCTGCTCGAAACGAATGGGCTCGCCGGTCACATCGAAGTGCTGGGAGCGGATGGGAGCCGCGTCACGGGGACAGCCTCTGATTGGCAGGCCGTCGGAGTTGCTCCGAACGGCGCCGTCTACGCCTGGGCCTGGGATCTCGCCGCAGGCTCGGACACAAAGGTCGTCACGACGCGGATCGCCGCGATCGACACCGATGGCAATCCAAAGCCTGGCTGGCCGATCTCGATCCCGGGATCGGCCTCGGCGCCGGCCTTCGGAGTGGACGGCACTGTCTACTTGACACTCGGCGCGTCCGGAGCGACCTCATCCGTACTCGCCCTCGATCCGACCGGTCACACGAAGCCGGGATGGCCGGCGAAGCTGCCGGCGGGCTACAGTGCGCTCTCGCAGACCGGCGCATGGCATGAACCTGACATCGCAGAACCCGCCACGCCCGGGCTGAACGGCACGCTGTACGTCGCCGCGGAATCTGCCGACGGTCAGTCGCTCGTTACGGCCTTCGACGGCACTGGTCGCCTCAAGTCTGGCTGGCCGTACCGCTCGCCCGCCCCGTTCACCTCATTCGGCGATGCCATCGGCGGCTACCGCCCTGAGACCCCGCCGCTGTTCGCGCCGTCCGGATCTGGCGGCCTGCTCTACCTCACGCTGCGGGACCGGATCGTCGCGCTATCTGAGGACGGACGCGTGGCGCCAGGCTGGCCGAAGACGTCGCCGGTCGGAGGCGATAGAGCAGGCTGGTCGTCCCTGGCGTCGACGCCGGACGGCGGGCTCGTCGTCTCGATCGACTGGTATGACGCAGGCGACAACGGGCACACCATGATCATCCGCTGGACGGTTGCGGGCGACGTGGCTCACTGACCGGGTAGCCCCGCAGTAGGCGTGCCAGCCGGCTCCCTATACTTCGCCTTCATGACGCCCACCGTCTCGCCAGATAGTCGATTCGCACCCTCGAAACGGCTTTCGCGGGGCGATCTCCTGTTCGCGCTCGCGGTTCTCGGGGCATATCTCGTCGCCACAGTGCTGGCGATCCAGTGGCGCGGCTTCTTTCCCGATCGGATGATGATCGTCGCCGAACGGGCGCTCGGCGGACACCTCGACTCGAACGCCCTGAAGGGCACGATCGACACCGTGGAGATCGGCGGCCGCTACTACCTCGCCCTCGGCCCGCTACAGCTCCTTGCCTACATCCCGTTCGCCGCCGTCCCCGATCTGCGGGTTGTCGGCGGGTACGTAACCGGGCTCCTGTTCGGGGTTCCGGCAGCCTGGCTGGCCCTGCCGCTGGTACGCGCCTACGGAGCCCGGGGCACTGCGGCGTACTGGATCGCCGCGTTCACCGCCTTCGGATCGCTGCTGTTCTGGGTCTCGGTCTTTGGCAACGTGTACCTTCTGGCCCACGCCGAGTCGTTCCTGGCGCTGACACTCTTCCTGATCGAGTGGGCCGGCAAGCGACGACCGGCTCTGCTGGGCGTGTGCCTCGGCGTATCTTTCCTCGCCCGCCCCACGACTATCCTGGCTGCCATTCCATTCGGTCTCTACCTGATTTGGACGCGGCGAGGTGAGCTTCGAGCGATGGCGCGCAGCGCCGCGTCCTTCGGGCTTCCGATTGCCGCTGCGATCGCCTTCTATGGCTGGTTCAACTGGGTTCGCTTCGGCTCGCCGTTCGAGACCGGCTATTCGATCTCGCTCCTGACGGTGCAGAGCCTTCAAGAGCGGCGGGCACAGGGCCTGTTCTCCATCGTGCAGATCCCGGAGAACGTCAAGCTGGCTTTCCTGCAGCTTCCGGACCGGATAAGCCAATTCCCGTTCTTCTCGGCCAGCACCTTCGGAATGTCGATGGCGCTCGTCTCGCCAGCGCTGGTCACCTGCCTGTGGGCCGGCTTCCGGGATCGCACGGCTCGCCTGCTGTGGATCGCCACCTTGCTGGTGGCCGCGCCCGTCTTCCTCTACTACGGTGGAGGCTTCGTCCAATACGGCTTCCGATACTCCTTGGACTTCACGCCTTTCCTTGTGGCCCTTATGGCGATTGGGTCGCACCGCTGGATAGGCTGGCCCGAGAAACTTCTTGTGCTGGCCAGCATCGGATCGGTCCTCGTCGGTATCTGCTGGTATGGCACGTGATGAAAGCGTTGTCCGGCGACGAAAGGGCGTTATCGTAGGAGGGTCGCGGCCACTGGCGGCCGGGACGATCCGACCACGGAAGCCCTCGCCCGGGCTCCGTCAGAGGCCCAAGGTCCCGGAACGTATCCGGTGCCGCCCGGGTCACTGACCCGGGCGCGCGGTTCACGGAGCGCTCGTTCAGGAAAGGACGGACAAGATGGGAATCATCAGCTGGATCGTGCTCGGGGCCATTGCGGGATTTCTCGCGAACATGGTCGTGGGCGGACGGGAAGGACTGATCGGCACGATCATCCTTGGCATCTTCGGGGCGGTCGTGGGCGGGTACATCGCCGAGTCGGTCTTCCACAAGGGCGACGTGACCGGGGTCAACATCGAGAGCATCGTTATCGCCGCGCTCGGGGCGATCCTGGTCCTGTTCGTCTGGCGCGCCCTCACCAGGAACCGGGCTTCCGGATCGCTTTGATCGCACGGAGCGGCCGCTGACCTACCCGGCGATAGACCCAAAAACCGTTTCCAGCGTCCTCGACTCGCGCATCGCCCCTGGCGCTGGCGCCTTCCACTCTCGGGTCAAGTCGTTGTTCCAGGTCGGCGGCCACTCGCCCCGCTGGCGCAGAGGACCTGGCAGGGAGGCAGCGAGCCTCAGCGACGGACCTCCGCGTTCCGCCGGACGTCTGACTCGGCCCGGGCGGGGGTGGACGCCTTCGTACGAACCGTTCCTTTTCGGTCCGCCATCGCGACCTCGCGGGCGAAGGCGGGCCCGATCTGGCGCGCGACGAGGTCAGCCATGGCGTCCCGCTCGAGGGGTCGCGCGAAGAGGTAGCCCTGGCCGAGCCCGCAACCCAGCTCCCGCAGCCGCCGGAGCTGGGTCGGCGTCTCGATCCCTTCGGCTACGGTCGTCAGGCCGAGCGCACGCCCGATCTCGACGATCGCATGGACGACACCGGCCCCCCGTCTCGGATCGTCCAGCGGAGTCACGAACGACCGGTCGATCTTGATATGGGTAACGGGGAAACGCTCCAGGTAGGCCAGCGACGAGTATCCGGTCCCAAAGTCGTCGATGGCGATCTGAATGCCCAGGGCACGGATGGCGTGCAGTCGTTCGAGGGAGGCGGAGCTGTTCTGCATCAGCATGCTCTCGGTGAGCTCGAGGGTGATCCAGGTCGGCGCCGCACTAGCGTGAGCCATGGCCGCCTGAACGGTCCAGGCGAGCTGTGGGTCGGCGAGCTGGTGGGCCGAGAGGTTGATCGACACGCGGGGCACCCGGCCGGGGGATAGCTGAGCCCATCGGGCGACTTCGATGCACGCGGTCCGAAGGACCCAGGTACCGATCTCGACGATCCGTCCCGTCTGTTCGGCGAGGGGGATGAAGACGGTGGGAGCGATCCTTCCGTGGGTCGGATGGTCCCACCGAATGAGGGCTTCCGCGCCGACGAGTTCACCGGTCCGTAGGTCAACGATCGGCTGGTAGTTCAGCACGAACTCACCCTGGTCGATGGCTCGACGCAGCTCCGATTCGAGCTCGAACCGGCTCTCGGCCGCTTCCTGCATTGCCGGCTCGAAGACGACGACTCGATCGCGGCCCATGTTCTGGGCGACCGACCTCGCCACTTCTGCCCTTCGCAGCAAGCTACCCGCATCGACCCCGGTGGGCGCGGTCGTCGAGACGCCCATGCTCGCGGTCAGATCGATCGGGTTGTCGGTGAGGCCGATCGGCTCTCGTAGGGCGTCGAGGATGCGATTGGCCGCAGCCAGCGCATCCTCCGGCGTCGAGTGACCGTCGAGCAGGACCCCGAACTCGTCCCCGCCCAGGCGGGCACAGGTGTCGGCAGCGCGGACCGAGGCCTGCAGGCGGCGAGAGACCTCCTGGAGGACCTGATCGCCCACCGCGTGCCCAAGACTCTCGTTCACGTGTTTGAAGCCGTCCAGGCCGAGCGAGAGGACGGTCGTGTGCTGTTGGGCGCGGACGGCGCCCGCAAGCGCCTGCCCCACCCGGTCGTGAAACAGGGTGCGGTTCGGGAGGTCGGTCAGAAGGTCGTGCAGGGCGACCTGCGTGAGCTGTCGCTCGAGCATCTTGCGTTCTCGGACATCGCGTGTGGTTAGGACGATCTGCCCGACGGAGGGGTCGTCCAGGAGGTTGGCGGCGATCGTCTCAACCTGACGCCAGACACCGGTCACATCCCATAGGCGCCACTCGACTGGCTGGGCGACCGACCGCCCGGCCGCCACATCCGCGATGAACGCCTGGATTCGCTCCGCGTCGTCGCCGTGAACCAGCCGCGAGATTGTGCGGCCCACCAACTGGGAGGTATCAAGTCCGAGGACGCGCCCGACTGCCTGCGTGGCGTAGGTGACGACGCCGTCACGATCGACGAGCACGACGGCATCGGAACTGTTCGCGGCCAGCGCGCTGAATCGCTCCTCCGACTCTCGCCGTGCCTGTTCGGCCAGGAGCCGGCTGTTCTCGCGCAGCACGAGTTCCTGGCGGATCAGAACCATCGCGGTCAACGCGACAGCCCCGAACAGCACCTCGGTGAGCTCACCCGTGACCGTGCCCATGGCGAGCGCGAACAGGACCGAGTAGCCTGCCGCCAGCCCCGCGTACGGCAGGACAATGAGCCACCGGCTCAGGGCCGTCGCCTGGCCCTCCGTTGCCGCGCCGGGGTGAGCCTGGAAATACCCGGCCAGGGCGATCAGGAGCGTCGAACTGAGATAGACGATGTCGGGCCAGCGTTGAAGGTCGAATGCGCCAATGAGGTTCAGCTGCCCGTAGCCGACATCGGCCACGAACAGGAGCGCGAGACCTCCGACGAGAGCCATGAGTGCCCTGGCATCGATGTCCGGCGGGCGGCGCAGCGCGGTCGCGGCGACGCCGAACAAGAGCACGAGGTCGCCGATCGGGTAGCCGAGTGCGAGCGCGGCGGCCAGGGGGTCCGGGTCCAGGGATGCGAGAACGGGTCGAAAGAGCGTGTGCCAGACGACGATGCCGCCACCGATGAGCACTATCAGCGAGTCAATCGTGAGCCGGAGGGTTTCGCGCCGGACGGACGACGCGCGCTGAAAGATGAACAGGGCGGCGACGACGATCGGGTAGTAGGCGACGTATGCAGCGTCGGCCAACGATGGGGAGGGCATACTGCCGGGGCCAAGGTCCAACCAGGCCCACACCCCGTCGCCCAAGGCGTAGACGAGCATTGCGACGCCCACGACGGCCCAGCCAAGGCGAACCCGCCGAACATCGACGCCCAGCGCGGCCCGAAGGACGATCGCCGCAGCGAGCAGGTCGAGGGCGGTCTCGCCGAGATCGGCGACGGCCCGCCGTGCGTTAGGGTCCCCGAGGCCGGAGGCGAGCCAGGCTACTGTGACGCCCCAGACGCCGGCAGCGAGGGCAATTGGGATTCGATCGAGCGCGATTCCGCGGTCAGGTCGCCCGTCCGGATGGGAGTGGGTAGCGTCCGGCGGCTGTGCCCGTTCTGCCGGACCGACGAGCCGGCGGGTGTGGAGGGGGAGAGCCCGGATCATGTGCGAAGCCGGAGCCTCGAGGACTGGTTTTGGACCAGAGACCGTGAGAACCTGTCTACGATGTTCGTCCCTCGGAAGCCCGAACAGTCGCCAGAAGTACCCCTGCCCGGATTCATCCGAGAACTGCGCCAAATGGCGGGATCAGTCAAAGTGTGGTGTCTTCGAAAGCGGGGCATCTCGACGGTTCGTTCAATCCTCGAACTGGCAGACGAAGGGACTCGGGTTCCGACATGGATGGCACTGGTATTCACATCGACTTGGGCTTGGCCTTGCTCACAGGGCTTGCGATCGGCCTGGTGCCGCTGGCCATCGCCTGCTGGCCCAAGGTCATCACCCTGGCAGCGGAGCACAGGCACGGCGCAGGCACGCTGCCACGTGGAGTGACGCCGTTCGTCGCGGCCCTCCTCAGCGACCTTGGCATGACAAACCTGCTCGCGTGCGGACTCATGTGGATCATCGCCCAGACCCCACATCAAGGCGCGGTGCCAGGCGGCGATCCGGCCCTCAAATCGAGCGCTGAGATCTACCTCCGCGACAGCCTCTCCCCTGAGGGGTCCCAAGTCGCCGACCCCCAAAAGGTGGCGCTCAGCACTCTTGCCGCCAACAACCCGACCACCTACGAGGTGCGAACCGTGATGGCCGACCTGCGTGGATGCTCCAGCGACGATGCCCGCAACCTTGGCCTGTTGCGAGAGAGCGCGGTCATCCGCAGGCTCTTTCTCGGGCTGGCGGGCTGTGAGCTGCTGGTGGCCATCTTCATCGAAGGGGATTTCACGATCAACGCGCCACTGCTGTTTGGTGGCTTGGTCACCGCGTACGCCGCCTTCCACGTCGATCCCCGCTCATTCGCGGGGGCGAGCCTGACGGGCGACCTGCGTCGCCTTCGCGCCGGCCTGCGGAATGCCGCACTCGCCACGGGATCGATCGATTCGGTGGCTGTTCGCGCTCTCGTGCCGGCCGCGGCCACCGCAGCCGAGACCGAGGTCTGGGCAGTGGCGGTCGGCTGCCGGTCGGCAGGCTCGGAGCAGGCGGCGTCCCGTCTCCGATCGATGGCCACCGCGGCCTCCGGACGACCAAGAGCGATCCGATACACAGAGATGGTGCGTCTCACCAGCGGACAGCTGGCCGACTTCCTGACAGCACGCTTCCGAGCCATCTGGCATCTTGCCCGCCCGCGTCGTCGCGGGCCGGGTGGCGCCGATCCGGTCCTCTGGTAGACAGCGACTGTCAGACTCGCTGAACTGCCGCAATGGGCTGACCGGCAGCGCCGAATGGGCGAGTGGGCACGCCCGCGAGGTTCACTTCGGCCCTCCGGATAGCTCACCAGCGCCGTTATGGTTCGAGGCGTGACCATCATCGAAGGCATCCGGTCCATTCCCGGGCTGCTGCGAGCCCCGTCCGTCGCCCGCTGGCTGCGGGTCGTCGGCCCGGCGTGGGTCGTGATGCTGGCGGACGTCGATGCGCCCAGCGTGGTCACGGCCGGCAAGGGCGGCACGGAGGCCGGCTACGCCCTTCTGCTCCCCATCTTCGCTCTGGTGCCGGTGCTCTTCCTGGTCCAGGAGATGACCGCGCGCCTGGCCCTCGTCACGGGGAAGGGCCACGCGGAGCTGGTGCGGGCCCGCTACGGCCCGAGATGGGCTGCGGTCACGGTCGCCGGTATGGCCGTCATCAACTTCGTGGCCTACGTGGCCGAGTTCTCCGGGATCGCGCTGGGGGCTGCGATCATCGGCATTCCGGCACCGATCGCGATCGTCGGCGCGCTGAGCCTTCATGCCGGAATGGTGCTGACCGGGGGTTACTCGGTATTCGAGCGGTTGGCGCTGGTCCTCTCGCTCGCTCTGTTCAGCTTCGTGGTTCTCGCGGTTGTCGGTCACCCTGATCTGGGCCACCTCGCGTCGGACCTGAGCCCGATTCCCGGAGACCTGCCCCACGACTATTTCGCCCTGGTGGTGGCGATAGTGGGCGCCTCCGTCATGCCCTGGATGCTCTTCTACCAGCAGTCCGCCAGCGTCGACAAGAAGCTGGCCCCTGAGGATCTGCGCGGCTCCCGGTTCGAGACGCTGGCAGGAGCGTTCGTCAGCCAGGCCCTCATGGCCGCGATCGTGATCGCGGCCGCCGCGGCGATGGAGTCGGGCGCTCCGACAGGCGCCATCCCAGCCGGCGTCGCAGAGCTGCCCGAGGGTCTGGCTCGCCTGGCCACCGGCGGCTCGGGCTGGCTGATCGCCATCGGCCTTATGGGCTCCGGGCTGCTGGCGCTCGTGGTCGTCTCGCTGTCGGCCGCGTGGGGCGTGGGTGAGCTGATGGGCTGGCCCCACAGCCTGAATCTGCCGCCGAGCGAGGCCCGGCGCTTCTACGGCATCTACCTGGCGGAGGTGCTGCCGGCCGCGGTGGTCGTGCTGCTCTCCGCGGACCTGGTCCGGCTCGCGGTCGGGGCGATGGTCTTCAACGTCGTGGTCCTGGCCCTGCCGCTCGCCTTCCTGGTTCGGTTGACAAGCGACCGGACGCTGCTGGGTCCGCTCGTCAACTCGCGCCGACACACCGTGGTGCTGTGGGCGCTCACGGCGATCGTCCTCGTGGCCGGCGTCTTCGGCATGGTCCAGTTCCTGACCTAGAGGCGCGGAGCCCCGTCCGAGGTAGTTGCCCAGCCCGCCCAGCCGTCGCCGACCGTGCCAGGAGCCCGGACCGATCGCCTTTCTTGCCCGCCCGGCGGGCCGCGGTGCGCACGGGTCCACTCCGCTCTTGCGCGCTAACGCCCCTCCGGAGACACTAGGAGCCGCTCGACGACCGCTGGACCAGAGGCGGAACCGGCTCGTCAGCTCCAGGTTGGCTGCCGCGGCTGTGGCTGCGGCGCAACTGCGGAAGGGCCGGATCCGTGGATCGCAAGCGAGTTGTCATCATGGGAGCCGCTGGTCGCGACTTCCATGACTTCAATGTCGTCTACCGTAACGACCCGAGCTTCGAAGTGGTGGCATTCACGGCCGCGACCCAGATCCCGGGGATAGCCGGCCGTAACTATCCGCCCCAGCTGGCCGGGCCCCTGTACCCCAACGGCATTCCGATCGTCGCTGAGGTCGAGCTCGAGCGGGTGCTGGCCGAGAAGTCGGTCGATCTGGTCGTCTTCGCTTACAGCGACGTCACCCATGAGCACGTGATGCATACGGCCAGTCGGGTTCTCGCGTCCGGCGCCGACTTCGAGCTTCTCGGGCCGGCGCGCACGATGTTGCCCAGCACGAAGCCCGTCGTCGCGACCGGGGCGACCCGCACCGGAGCAGGCAAGAGCCAGACGACGCGCTACATAGCCGCCTTGCTCGAGCAGCTTGGGCTGCGCGTGGTCGTCGTTCGTCACCCGATGCCGTACGGCGATCTCGTCGCCCAGCGTGTCCAGCGCTACGCCACGTACGCGGACCTCGACCGCCACGAGACCACGATCGAGGAGCGCGAGGAGTACGAGCCGCATCTCGATGCCGGGCGCGTCCTGTACGCAGGCGTGGACTACGAGGCGATTCTGCGCCAGGCCGAGACCGAGGCCGACGTCGTCATGTGGGACGGCGGCAACAACGACTTCCCGTTCTACAAGCCGGACCTGTTCGTGGTCGTCGCGGATCCGCTCCGGGCCGGCCACGAGCTTCACTACCACCCCGGAGAGACGAACATTCGCATGGCCGACGTGGTCGTGATCAACAAGGTGGATTCGGCCTCGCCCGAGCAGGTCGCGGAAGTGAAGGCCGACATCGCGGAGATGAATCCGCGCGCTCAGGTGGTCCTGGCCCGGTCGGCCCTGACGCTCCAGGGCGGGACGGTCACCGGGAAGCGGGTCGCGGTCGTGGAAGATGGCCCCACGCTCACCCACGGCGGCATGACATTTGGGGCCGGCGTCGTGGCCGCGCGTCGATTCGGCGCCGCGGAGATCGTCGATCCCGTGCCTTATGCTGTCGGCGAATTGGCCGCTACGCTCCACCGCTACCCGGCTCTCGAGCACTTGATCCCGGCGATGGGCTACGGCCAGGGCCAGATGCATGAGCTCGAGACGACCCTGAACGCCATGCCGGCCGACCTCGTTCTTTCGGCCACGCCGATCGACCTGACCCGCGTCCTGAGGCTCCGGAAGCCGGTCGTTCGGGTTGGATACGAGCTCGAAGAGATGACAGGCTCGCTGGCTCAGCCCGGGCAGGCGGCGCAGCCTAGCCTGATCGACCTCCTCGGCAGTATCGTGGATAAGGCTCGCGCCGGCTCGACGCCGGCAACTCGTCGCTGAGGGAGAACCCAATGACCGACAATCTCCTGACTCTGGATTCGCTGGGGCGCGACGGGATCCGCCGCACCCTCGACATGGCATTTCACATCAAGAAGGTCGGGGGAATGACGCGCAACGCCATCCCCGGCGGCCGGATCGGGCTGATCTTCGACAAGCCGTCCACCCGTACGCGGGTGAGCTTCGAGGCCGCGGCGTGGGGCCTGGGCATGCTGCCCATGACCCTGCGCGGCGACGAGCTGCAGATGGGCAGCAGCGAGAGCGTGGCCGACACCGCTCGCGTCCTGTCCCGCTATCTCTCGGCGCTGGTGATTCGAACCTTCAAGCAGTCGCTGGTCGAGGAGCTGGCGCGCTACGCCACGATCCCGGTCATCAACGCCCTGACGGACGATCATCATCCCTGCCAGGCGCTGGCCGACGTCATGACCCTCGAAGAGGAGTTCAAGGAGCTGGCCGGACTTCGGGTCGCATTCGTGGGCGACGGCAACAACGTGTGCCATTCGTTGATCCAGGCGGCCGGCCATCTGGGCTTCACCCTCGCCATCTCCACGCCGCCGGGCTACGAGCCCAATCCGGAGATCGTGGCCGCGGCGGGGGCCAGTTGCCGCGTCAACGGCGGCGGCATCGAGCTGGGCCACGACCCCAAGGCCGCGGTGCGCGGCGCCGATGCCGTCTACACGGACATCTGGGCCAGCATGGGCCAGGAAAAGGAACGCGAGGAGCGGGCACGGATCTTCGCCGGGTACTGCGTGGACGCGGATCTCATGGCGCAGGCCGCCCCGCGGGCGATCTTCCTGCACTGCCTGCCGGCGCACCGCGGCTCCGAGGTCACCGACGAGGTGATGGACGGGCCGCAGTCGCGCGTCTGGGACGAGGCCGAAAACCGGTGGTACACCGAGCAGGCGCTGCTGTACATGCTCATCACCGGCGACGAACGTGGGGAGCGCCTCGGATGACTCGTCTCGCCATCGCCCTGGGCGGGAACGCCCTGATCAGGCGAGGCGAAGCGGGCTCCACCGAGGTGCAACGCCACAACCTCGTGGCGGCGGCACGGGGTCTCGTCACGCTGGCCGAAGGCAGTCGGGCGGAGATCGTCATCACCCACGGCAACGGCCCGCAGGTCGGCTTCCTGGCGATCGGAGCGGAGATGGCCGCCTCCGTGGTCCCGGCGCCGCCACTCGACGTCCTGGGCGCCGAAACGCAGGGCCAGATCGGGTATCTACTGGCCAACGCGCTCAACGACGCGTTCCTGGAGCGGGGCAGGCGACGCGAGATCGCCGTGATCGTCACTCGCACCGTCGTCCCGGCCGACGATCCGGCGTTCGCCAACCCCACCAAGCCGGTCGGCCCCATCTACGACGAGGAGACGGCCCGAGAGCACGCCCGAACACGCGGCTGGAGCATCGCTCCCGACGGCAAGAGCTGGCGGCGAGTCGTTCCCTCGCCACCTCCGATTCGGATCGTGGAGGCGGTCGCGATCCGCACCCTCGTCGAGGCGGGCGTGCTGGTCGTCGCGTCGGGGGGTGGGGGAGTGCCCGTCGTGGAGCAGGCCGACGGGCGGTACGTGGGCTGCGAGGCGGTCATCGACAAGGACCTCGCGGCGGTGGTTCTCGCCCAGTCCGTGGAAGCGGACGGGCTGCTCCTCCTGAGCGACGTCGACGCCGTCTACCGGCGCTGGGGTACGCCGCGCCAGGAGCCGATCCTGCGCCTCACGGTGGAGGAGGCATTGCAGGGGCTGGCCGCCGGAGCGTGGCCGTCGGGCTCGATGGCGCCGAAGGTTCGGGCGTGCGCCCAGTTCGTCCAGGGCGGCGGCCGGTTCGCCGCCATCGGCGCGCTGGAGAACGCGGTGGCGATCGTCAAAGGCGCCTCCGGGACGTGGTTCGGTACGGACACTGTGGGCTTGCCGCGCCGCGCCGCCTAGGGCACGCGAGGGGCAGCAGGGGCGCTGGGCTGGGGTGGGCTGGCCGCGTTGGACGCTGCCGGTGTCTGAACAACCGCCTCGCCAGCCTCGCGCCGTCACTCGTAGGCGCTGGCCTGCAGTGCGTACAGCTCGGAATAGAGTCCGCGGTTGCGCATCAGCTGGGCGTGCGGCCCGGCCTCCACGACATGGCCGTCAGCCACGACCACGATCAGGTCCGCCATGCGGACCGTCGAGAAACGGTGTGAGACCAGGACGGTGATGCCGCCCGCGGTCTGCCCGACCCGCCGCGCCCCTTCGGCGTAACGCTCGAACAGGTTGTGCTCCGCCTCAGCGTCCAGGGCGGACGTGGGCTCGTCGAGGATCAGGACCAGCGGCAGGTCGCGCATCATGGCCCGGCCCAGGGCCAACTTCTGCCACTGCCCGCCGGAGAGCTCGGTGCCGTCTGTGTACGACTTGCCGAGCTGCGTCGATAGGCCGCTCTCCAGACGGCCCACAACATCGCCGGCATGGGCGCGATCCAGGGCCGCCTCAACGGCCGATTGGTCGTCGACGAACGGCAGATCGCCGACGCCCACGGTCTGGCGGGCGACGAACTCGAAGCGGGCGAAGTCCTGGAAGCCCGTGGCGATGCGCTCGCGCCACTTGTCCAGGGGAATGCGGGCCAGGTCGGACCCGTCGGCCGTGATCGTGCCCGACGTCGGCTCGTAGAAGCGGCACAGAAGCTTGACCAGCGTGCTCTTGCCGGCGCCGTTTTCGCCCACGATGGCCACGGTCGACCCGGCCGGTAGGTGCAGGTTGACGCCTGCCAGCACGACTCGATCGGTGCCCGGATAGGTGAACCCAACGTCCTCGAAGCGGATGCCGTCGGCGAGCCGCTCCGGGACGGCCGTGTCGGCGACCCGGGGCTCGCGCTCGGCTACGTACTTCTCCAGCCACTCGAGGCGGGCGTAGGCCCGAGCGATCCGCTGCAGTATGTGCAGCAGCAAGACCGCGGCCGATATCTGTTGATTGATCTGGGCGGCGAGGGTGATCGCGAGCACAACGTCGCCGACGCTGCGGTGGCCGCCGATCGCGTCGTTGACCACGAGCAGGACTCCCGCCACATAGCCGCCGGCGAAGACGAGCTGACCGGCGGCTCGCAGCACCGTAGCCTTGGCCTGGGCTCGCCACAACCGACGAGTGGTTCGCTCCCACAGCTCGGCGTGGCGCCTCTTTATCTCGCCCTGGAGGCGGAAGACGCGCAGTTCCTTGGCGGGCGCGGCGCCCGTCGCCAGACGGAAGAGATGCATCGCCAGCCGTGTGTCCTGGGCCGTCTCCTCGCGCGCTCGGTCGACGATGAGCTGGGCCCGCTGGCCGGCAACGAGCGGCGGCACGGCGACGAGCGGCAGCAGCAGCAGCAGGGGATTGACCAGGGCCAGCAGGACTCCTGTCAGACAGATAGCCACGCCCAGGCCCGAGAGGAAGAGCACGGCCCGGAAGCCTTCCTGAATTCCCTGGATTTCCTGTTCGAGGACGGCCAGTCGGTCGGCGTACTCCGCTCGCTCGAGGTGCTCGATGCCAGCCGATCCATTGGCGAGGGCGATGAGTCGTTGTTCCGCCGACAAGGTGTTGATCTCGGATAGCTCGAAGTAGGCGATGTGGGCGAAGTGCCCGAGCGTCAGCACACCCATGGCGCAGCTCGCGACGGCGACGCCGGCGATTCCCGACGTAGCGGCGTCGCCGGCAACGGCCGCGTTGGTCAGCCACTTGAGGGCCAGGCCCATAAGGGGTGCGGCAATGGCGCCGCCCAGAACCAGGATCAGGGCCGCGGCGGTCTTGAGGCGGCTCTGCTGCCAGGAAATCCGCAGCAGCCAGGCCGCGCTGCGGAGGGTCTCCTTCATCGGACTTCCTCGGGCTCGATCCGGTCGTTCGCCGCGATGTCGTCGGGCGACTCCGAGTCGCCGGCAAGGTCGGCGGCGTCGACCGGCTCGGACTCGGCCTCGTCCTCCGCAAACCGCTGGGCCTGGAGGCGGAAGAGCTCGGCGTAGCGGCCGTCGGCCGCGAGCAGCTCGTCATGGGTGCCCTGCTCGACGACCCTGCCGTTGGCCAGGACGACGATGTTGTCGGCGTGGCGGACGCTGGAGAAGCGGTGCGAGATCAGGAGCGCGGTGGCGCCGCGGGTCACGTCGACGAACTTGCCAAAGAAGGCGGCCTCGGCCCGGACGTCCAGGGCAGCCGTCGGCTCGTCCAGGACGAGGATCGAAGCGCCGTTCTCGACGGCGAAGATGGCCCGGGCGATAGCCACTCGCTGCCACTGGCCACCGGACAATTCAGCGCCGCCCTTGTACTGGCGGGCGAGGGGAGTGTCGAGTCCCTGGGGCAGGCGCTCCAGGGTGGTCAGGATGCCGGCGCGGCCGGCGGCTGCCCGTATCTTCCTGCGGTCGCCGGCCAGTTCGATCGCACCGAAACCGATGTTCTCGGCAGCGGTCAGCTCGTAGCGGTTGAAGTCCTGGAATATGACGCCGATCCGGCGGCGCCAGTCGTCGACCGCGTAGGAGCGGATGTCCTGGCCGTCGGCCAGCAGTCGACCGGAGGTCGGTTCGTAGAGCCGCGAGAGCAGCTTCACGATCGTCGTCTTGCCGGCCCCGTTGAGGCCGACGATGGCCGTGCAGCGACCCGCAGGCAGCACCAGGTCGAGCTTGTCGAGGACCGGCCGATCGGATCCGGGGTAGTGGAAGTCGACCGCCTCGAAGCGAATCTCGCGGCTGGGGTGATCCTCTGGATCCAGCCGCGGCTCGACCTGCGCGGTCTGCTCGCCGAACGCGGCCACCCCACGCTCGAAGTTCTCGACGCCGTCCTGGGCGGCCATGCCGTACTGCGTCTGCATGTCGGACTCGGGGTAGAACTCGCCGAGCCGCAGAGCGGCCATCGCGGCCTGAAGGCCAAGCGTGAGCTGCGTCAGAGTCACGGCGTTGGTCGCCGCCGCCCGCCCCAGGGCCGCGAGCGTGATGCCGGCTACGGCCAGGCCGAACGCCGTGTAGACAAGATACGGTCGCAGGTAGATGCGCCGCCGTTCCGCCCAGACCAGCGAGAGCATGCCCATCTGAACGGCGCGGTAGTGGTCCGATAGCCAGCCGGCCAGGCCGAAGACTCGGATCTCCTTGCCGGCCGGCGGCTGCATCGCGATCGACCGGTAGTAGCGAGCTTCGCGACGAGTGGCGATGCTGCGGTCGTAGAGCTTGCTGTAGGTTCGCATCCCGCCACGCTGGCCCTTGCGGAAGGTCATCGTGACCGCGAAGAGCGCCACCGCGGCGAGCCACGAGAAGACGTAGCCGACGATGAACACAGCGGCCAGAAGCTGCATATACCTGGCCACCAGGGCGAGGAGCCCGGCACAGGCGAAGCCAGGCGTCCGGAACGACGTCTCCAGCGTCAAGACGACCTGGGACAGCTCGTCGAGGAGTTGTTGATCCTCGAGTGGGCCGACGCCGGTGCTGCTCAGCGAGGCGTCGATCAGCCGCTCGTAGACCCGGCCGTCGATCCGTCGGGCGAGGAGCTCGCCCAGAGAAGCCTGCATCGGGGCGAGGATCTGCTGGATCAGGAAGGCCGCCGCGGCGAGGCCGAACGCCGCGACAAGGTCACGCCACTCGGCCGAGCCCACGCCGCCTGTGACGGCCGCCGGCACGCGGCCGATCATGATGCTCGTAGCCAGGATGAACACGATCGGCAGCAGGCCGAGGACAAGGTTGAGTCCGATCAGCACCGTGACCAGGCCGCCCCCGCCCGAAGGGACCAGGGTGGCGATGCGGAAGTAGGAGTGGTAGACGTCGAAGACGCCTCGGAGGTAGGTCTTCATGGGAGGGCAAGTCCTGGATCAGGGTGACCGAGGGCACAGCATATCCAAACGCCTGGATCGTCCGTCCTGACGACAGCTCGGCACAGTCTGTTAGGCGCCATAGCACGGCGCGGGCCCCAACTACTGGTGGCGGCCGATGACCTTCGGCTAGACTGGGGCGGTACCTTCACTTCGTACGGGAGGGGATCGTCGCGGTGCCTCGATCAGCCGTAGCCGTCTGCCTGCCGCGGGATGAGTTCCTGGCGGTCGGCGCGGAGTTGGCGGAGGCTGGCTACGAGGCGATCCCGATCTCGGGCGCCGACGAGCTCGAGGCGCTGCTCGAACGCCGCCGCGACGTAGGTCTGGCGATCCTCGACGGCGAGAACGACTTCGACGGCACGATAGAGATGTACGCCCTCCTCCATGAGGGGGAGCGGAACGTAGCGTCGCTGATGATCGTTTCGCCCAATGCAATCGAGCGGCTGAGCCTGGCCGGACGCGCCCGCGGCAATGGTGAATTCGTGACCCGCCCCTATTCGGCCCCATCGCTGCGCTGGCGCGCGGAGGCGATGCTTCTCCGCGCCGAGATCATGCTGATCCGGGGCGACGCAGCCGGCGACGATTCTCGCAGGCCTCTCCCCGACGGCGAGGTGGGGGTCGCCCCCTCGATCGAAGCCCATCGCGGCCAGATCGTCGTGGTCTTCAATCCGGAGGGCGGCGTCGGCAAGACCACGATCACAATCGACACCGCCGGGACGCTCCAGATTCGCCAGAACTAGCGGGCTTCGGGCCGATTGCGGCACGGTCGCGGGCCACGCGGTCGCGTCGCTCCGCAGCTGAGGCTGCCTCCGGGCCGGTGTGGGCTCGCCAGCGCCTGGCTACTCGGCGGGTCGGAAGCCAAAGCGCGCCGAGATCAGGTCCGCGAACTCGGCTCGCACCGCGGCCGACTGCTCGCGCTCGATCTCCAGCTCGTTCGCGATCTCGTCGAGGGTGGCGCTCTCCATGCTGGTGATCGCCGCGTCGGCGGCCGTGACGTGGTAGCAGGCCCGCAGCACCGCCAGGCGCTGCTCGGGAGTCGATGCCTCGCGGAACTCGCGTGTCACCAGGTAGTCGCTCGTGCCGCCGGCGGTTCGTTCCTGGAGCTTGGCCATCTCGGCGACGAGGACGGCCTGCGACTGATCCAGCCCGGAACTGACGAGCTCGTCCTCGATTGCCTGCGTCTCGACGTCGGAGATGCGCATGTCGGCGTTGGCGGCGCGGGCCAGGACGTAGGCCATCCCGGCCAGCAGGCGGGCCTTCTCAGGCGGCAATGTCTCCAGGCGGGTGACGATTCGGCGCACCGCCTCAGTCTCAGCCTCGAGCGGCGGGGCCTCGGGCGCCGCCGCTCCGGTGCGACCGCCGAAGAACCGCATGAACGACATGGCCTCCTCCTTCCCGCCCGTCTCAGGCGTGAGTGAACAGCAGGTGCATTTCCATCGTGCCGTGATCGTCGACCGAAAGAACCGAGAAGCTGTTCGGCCCCTGGAACCCGTAGTCGGCGAAGGTGACCGGCAGGGTGCCGGTGACTGCGATGATGCCGCCCTGGCGCACGGCCTGCAGGCTGATCTCGACGGTCCTGGTCACGCCGTGGAGCGTGAAGGCGCCCTTCGCCGTCACGGTCACCGTCGTGCCATCGGCGGGCAGGGTTCCGAGGTCGACCGGCTGAATCGTCTTGAAGATGGCGGTCGGGAACTGGTCCGTGTTGATGGCCTGGCGGCGCAGCTGGCCGTCGCGGTTTGAGTCGCTGCTCTTGAGGGTCGTGAGGTCGGCGGTGATCAGGACGTTGTCGATGACGGCTCCACTAAGGGTCATCGAGCCGGTGACGTTAGGCGTGCGGCCGACCGCCGTGTTCGCGCCCACGCCGACGAGCTGTTCCTGGACCCGATAGCCGGCCCACGAGGCTGAGTAGTCCGACATGGACCCGAGGCTGACATTGACGGTCCAGCTGCCGTCCATCGCGGCAGGAGCCTGCACGCCGGCACCAGACGGGATCGCGGGTGGGCCCGAAGCGACCGCCGCGGGACCTGCCGGGCTCAGGAACAGGTACCACAGGCCGTAGCCGCCGACTGCGACGCCGGCAAGCACTACGACCGCGGCCACGGCAATGAGAAGATTCCGCGTGCCGTGTGCGCGCTTGGTGGAAGGCGTGGATGGGGTGGGGGAACTGGGAGCGGTCATGGTGCGAGCCTCCGGGGCGCTTGGGCTTGCGCCTGCGGTCCGCGGGAAGCGGGCCCGGCACGAACGTAGGTTCGCTCACTGAAGAGTTTCTGAAAAGAGGCTGGATCATTCACCTGCCGAGACGGCCCGCCTGACGTGCCGCGCTCGGGCCGCGCGGGAGCACCAATGACGCCCCGTCTCGAGAGCTACTTGCCCCTGTGCCAGCCCACGGACGAGGCGACCAGGAAGATGCCGAAGGCGATGACTGCCACCGGCCAGGCCAGGCTCATATCGAGCCGCGGGTCGTACTCGTGCCAGGCGATCAGGCCGCCGATCACGATCAGCAGCGCCCCAAGGACGATGCCGCCGGAGCCGTGGCGCTCGCGGCGCTGTGCTCGGCGCTCGGCCTTGCGCTGCCAGCGTTCGGCGCGACTCTGCCAGCGGTCCTGACGACCCTGCCAGCGCCAATCGCCACCGGGCACGGATCCAGGTGGCGGCACCGCGCCCTGGGGGACGCCTGGAGTCCCGGGGGCCGCATCGGCGGCTGCCTCCGGACCGGCAGACGTGGCTCCGGCGTCGGCCGCGGGGGCGGCGGGCTGGGTGAAGGTGGCGCTGTATCCAAGCGGCCCGCCGCCGGGCTGCCAGGGCGACGGCTCGGGCCACTCCTGGGGCGCCAGAGGCACGACCACGACCATGATCACGTAGGCGATGACCGGCAGGAAGATCAGGGGCACGCAAGAGACGATCCAGATGACGCGGACCAGGATCGGGTCGACGTCGAAGTACTCGGCGACTCCGGCCGCGACTCCCGCGATCCAGCGATCGTCCGCGGAGCGATAGACACGACGAGGGTTCACTTGCAGCCTCCTGCAGGGTTGAGCGTCAGGCTTCCGACGCTGGTGCTGGCGCTGAAGTCGGCTTTGTTGGCCGCGGTGTCGTAGCCGGGCGTCTGCCACGCATCGCCGACACGAACCAGGCCGGCCCCCGAGAGGTTGCTGGCGGCCAGGCTCTCGCTCGAGCGGATGCGAAGGCCCAGCCCGCTGGGTGCGCACACGTCGAGCGAGCCGACGTTCGTCGAGACGCTGCCCGATACGCTCGAATTGCCGTCGAGGGTGAGAGAGGCGGACCCGACGTTGGTCGAGATAGAAAGGTTCCCGAGCCGCGCGTTCGACAGGTCGACGTGGAGCGCGCCGGCGTTGACCGAGAAGCGCACCGACGAAAGGTTCGCGCCGCCCAGGCTGAAGTGCGCATCGCCGGCGTCTATCGAGACGGTCAGGCCGATCGAGTGCCCTGAGGGCAACTCCAGATCCCAGCTGTCGTCGGCCCGGTCGAGCCGCCAGCCGTTTCGATCATCCGAGCGAACCGACAGGGAGGTCGAGGTCGAATCGACGATCGCCCCGCTCCCGCCGGAGCTGGAAGCCCGAACGTGCCATTGATCGTCGGCGGAAGTCGTTATGTTGGTCAGGCCGCACTGGATGTCCAGCTCGACCTGCGCGGCGCCATCGAAATTGCCGTCGCGCGAGATCGTGCTGGTAGCCGTGCCGCGGTTGCCGCAGCCGAGTCGAGGGCCGACGGCGAAGAGGCTGCCCAGGACGAGGCCCAGGCAGGCGGCGACGACGAGGCCGCCAACGAAGTAGGCCGGTGTCCGTGACAGGACGAGCCCCAGGCCGATTCCGACCAGAACGAGCGGCCAGAGCCGCCAGGCGTCGCTGAGCGTCGAGAGCGAAACCGCGCCCTGGTGGTAGGCCAGAGGAACTGCTCCCAGAACGATGAAGAAGACCCCCCAGTTGAGCCGACCCCGGTCTAGCATCATGTGCCGATCACCTCTCCATGCATGCCCTGCGGAACGGCCAGCCGACACCACCAGCTTGCCGCGCCAGGTCGGCCGTCGCGGTCAGAATACGCGCCACCGGTCCTCCGACGCATCCTTCCTGAGATGCCGATCGACTCCTCCCTGGGGAGCGTTCGCATCCTTCGTAGGATCGAGACAGACGCGTCGCCGATGCGTCCTCCGTGATAGCCTCAACGACGACGGTGTAGCGTCTCCGGCGCGATCTCGCCGGCTGGGATTGGAAGGCGTGTCGATGCTTCTGAGCGAATGGCGCAAGACCGCCCCTAACCGCGAGTGCATGAGTACCAAGGTCCTTGAGGTGCTCAAGCCGGTTCTCGCGGACCTCGGGGCCGACGGCGATCCCGGCTGTTGGGTGATCTGGGGCGAGGATCCCGAGTACCGCTATTCGATCATGGTGCCGACGCCGGCCGGATTGGTCACGATCGCCGTACGACTGAGCGGCGCAGAGGGCCCGCGAGTCATCGGCAAACTGGTGCGCTGGGCCAAGCTGCAGGTCAGCGAACTCAGCGTCGAGGCCTCCGGCGACATTCGCATCGTGGCGGTCCAGGTCGAAGGCCAGGTCCTCAAGGGGATGGACGAAGAGGCCGGCAAGATCTGCGAGTTCGTTCGCGGGCTGCTGGCCGGCATCGACGGCCGCGCCGGGCACGCCGTCGGGCCGATCGTGCCGTCTGCGACGCCGCGGGTCGCGACGCGGCCCAAAGCTGCTCCCGCAGGCAAGGCGGCCGCGCGCGCGTCCGCGGCAAAGGTCCCGGCGGCGCAGCCCCAGGCCGCCTGGGTGGCATCGCATCCGATCCCACTCCCTGCCGCTCGGGCCCTTCCCGCTCCCAGTTGGGCGCCGGCACCGACGCCCGCCGCACAGCCGGCACCAACGCCCGCCTCAGCCCCGGACACGGCGCAGGAAGAGGAGCCCGTGGATCCCGGCTCGGTCTGGGAAGTTCCGTCGCCTGCCGAATCATTCGCTCGAGAGACGAAGCGCCCCCGGACCTGGACTCCTTGACGGCCGGGTCCGCCGGTTCGGGCGGGCCACCGGATCCTTCCGGCTCGGGTGAGCGCGGCTGGGCCGACTCTGTGCAAGCGGTCGTCTTCGACCTGGACGGCGTTCTGGTCGACACCGAGATCTGGTGGGACGAAGTCCGCATCGAGTTCGCGGCACGCGCCGGGCGGGTTTGGAGCGAGTCCGATCGCGCCGCGATCATGGGTTCGAACACCCGCCAGTGGCGGTCTCGCATGCGCCGCCGGCTGCAGCTCGAGGTCTCGGAAGACGAGATCGAGCGCGCCGTGATCGACGGCATGCTGGAGCGGTATGCGCGCCTTGGGCCGCCGGCGATCGAGGGCGCGGTGGAAGCCGTGCACGAGCTGGCGGGCCGCTTTCCGCTGGCGGTGGCGTCCTCGTCTCCACCGCGGATCATCGAGGCGGCCCTGGACGGTCTGGGCGTGCGGCGGCTATTTCGGACGATAGTGTCGTCCGACGAGGTGCGTGCCGGTAAGCCCGCCCCGGACGTGTACCTGCTCGCGGCTCATCGGTTGGGCGTGCGCCCCGAGGCCTGTCTGGTCGTCGAGGACTCTCTCAACGGCGTTCTGGCAGCCAGGGCGGCCGGCATGCGCGTAGTGCTCGTCCCGAACGTGAGCATTCCACCCGCGCCGGGCACGCGAGAGTCGGCTCACCTTGTTCTGGCACGACTGGCCGATCTGCCGGGAGCTCTCGCTGGCTAATTCCAGGGCGCCGGGCTGCCGGCCGCTGCTGAGGCAGTGTCGACCATGTACCAATCCGAGCCGACCTGGCGCATCAGGACCCAGCCGATGGGCGCCGATTGGTAGGCGAGGGAGTAGACACGGCCACTGCTGACGGTGCTCGCGAGCGACGAGCAGAAATCCTTGCCCGCTATCGCGGAGGCGCAATCGCCTCCGTACGTGAAACCGTTGTCGGTGATGAACTGGTTGATTGCGAGTTCCGGCGTCGAGTAGCCGCTGGTCATGAACGACCCGGCGGGTGTCGGTGGCGCGGTCGGTGGCGCGGTCGGTGGCGCGGTCGGCGGCGCGGTCGGTGGCGCGGTCGGTGGCGCGGTGACCTCGGCCGTAACCTCGGCGGTGGGCGTGGGCGTGGGCGTGGGCGTGGGCGTGGGCGAGGTGAGGGCGACCGAGGGTGAGCTCGTCGCCCCTCCGAGTTGCTTGGAAATCTGCGGCCACCCGTAGATGACACCACCTACGAGCGCCACGACGAGCGCCGCGCCGAGAAGGCGAACGATCGCTCGCGAGTCTACGGACGAGCCTGCTAACCCGGGCTTGGAGACGAGGGCGGCCAGACCGCCGAGGCCGGCGAGCACGGCGCCGCCGGCTCCAACGTAGAGGCCCCAGCCCATCGCGATGCCACCGGAGGAAGACAGGTCGTTGACCTTGTTGTATGCGGAGAACTCGACCGCTCCGATTGCCACCGCGCCCGCGATCGCGCCGACTGCCAGGCCCAGGCAAAGCGCCGGCGTCCTGGCGACGCCCAGAACGAGCAACAGGCCGCAGATCGCAGCCACTGCTCCCGCGACGATCAGGTAGTTGCCGTTGGCGAGGCCGGCGCTCCCACTGGTCAGATCGATCGGCTTGCCCCACCACTCCGTCTTCAGGGGGTCACTGCCGAGCGCGAACCACGGCAGCCACGCCGAGCCCACGGCGACGGCACCGCCCACCAGGGCGAGGAGACCGCCCGTGCCAAGCGCCGAACCGCCAGCTGCGGCCGGAGGGGGCGGCGCGTAATAGGCACCGGGGGGCGCCGCGTAGTAGGCACCGGGCGGAGGGGGAGCCTGGCCCCAGGGCGTCCCAACGGGAGCGGCGACCTGCGGCGGTGGAGGAAGCGGCGTCTGTGCCCAGGCCGGCGGGGCGGCCGGAGCTGGCGCCGGCGGTGGAGGAAGCGGCGTCTGTGCCCAGGCCGGCGTGGCGGCCGGAGCTGGCGCCGGTGGCGGAGGAGGCAGAGTCGGTGCCCAGGCCGGCGTGGCGGCCGGAGCTGGCGCCGGTGGCGGAGGAGGCAGAATCGGTGCCCAAGCCGGCGGGGCCGCCGGAGCTGGCGCCGGTGGCGGCGTGGCGGCCGGCACCTGCGCGCCGCATACGGCGCAGAATTTGCCTTGATTCTCGATCTGGTTTCCGCAGTTCGGGCAGATCATGGCGGTGCTCCGCTCCAGGACTCCAGGCAAGTCTTGACCGCTGGGTTGCGACGGCCTCCGCCGCTTCCAGCCTGGCGATAGACGACCGGCGCTCAGTATGATCGCGAGCGTTCGCAATTGCTGTTCGTGGCGCGCCGGCTCATCGAATCGATGGGCGGTACGATCTGAGCCCGGCCGCGTGAGGACGGCGAGGGCGCGGAGTTCGGATTCCAGCTACGGCCGCTGCACGAGGACGTCTGACGATGGGCATCGAGATCGAGCGCAAGTTCCTTGTTCGCGACCTGTCCGCGGCCTCGGGCCTGACCGGCATCCGGATGCGGCAGGGCTATCTGTCGGTCGATCCCGAGCGCACCGTGCGCGTGCGCATCGCCGGGCCCCGCGCCTACGTGACGATAAAGGGGGCCCCTTCGGAGAGCGGTGCCAGCCGCGCCGAGTACGAATACGAAGTCCCTTCGGGCGACGCGGAGGAGCTGCTGGATCGGCTTGCGTTCCGGCCGCTGATCGAGAAGACCCGCTACCGGGTCTCCGTGGGCAGGCTGGTCTGGGAGATCGACGTCTTCACCGGCGAGAACGAGGGGCTGGTCGTGGCCGAGGTGGAGCTGCCATCCGAAGTCACCGCGGTCGTCCTTCCCGACTGGGTCGGAGAGGAGGTCACCGGCGACGATCGCTACTACAACGCCAGCCTGGTGAGCCACCCATACCGCGATTGGGCTAGGGCCTGAATTCGCCCACAGGAGAAAGAAGCGCGGCTCCAGACTGGTAGTCGGGCGCCGCGCGATTCTGGGCCGCGGGGGGGCAGTGCGCTACCTGAGCGCGTCGCGACAGGCCTGGGCGTCCTTGCGGACCGCCTGGAGCAGGCCGCGGGCCTCGACCAGCGTTGTGCCCGCGCTTTCTTGAGCACGGGGCCGGCGGTGCCGCCGTTGTACTGGGCCGGAGTGAGCGGCAGGAGGGCCGCCGGGAGTGGCTGGGCCAGGCTGATTGACAGGTATTCAGAAAGCCGGACCGCGTCAGGCGGCGCGCGACCGTCCTTCAATGGTGCCGTTTGAGCGTAAGGTTGGCGTGGATGCCCGTCGAGTCTGCCTTGCGTTGAATTCCAGGACTTGTGGGTCGGCTTGGGGTGCCGTGAGAAGGCTTGCCTCCGCTGGAGCGGTCGGAAATACGGAGAGCGAATCTGGCGGTACGAACTCGCAGCAGTCGCGCCGGAGAAGACATGAGCAGTGATCGCAGTCTCGAGATCGATGGGATCTCGAAACGTTATGGAGAGACGGTCGCGCTACAAGACCTGGGCTTCGATGTCCGCGCCGGCGAGCTATTCGGTTTTGTGGGGCGCAACGGCGCGGGCAAGACCACCGCGATGCGCATCGTGCTCGGTGTGCTCAGCGCCGATGCGGGGGAGGTTCGGTGGGCTGGCGAGCCGCTCGACTTCACGGCGCGCCGGCGGATCGGGTATATGCCCGAAGAGCGCGGACTCTACCCGAAGATGCGGCTTGGCGAGCAACTGGCATACCTCGGCGAGCTTCACGGCATGAGCGGCTCGGAAGCCCGAGTCTCCGCCCTGCGCTGGCTGGATCGCTTCGGCCTGAAGGACAGGGCCAACGACGATCTCCAGGCGCTCAGCCTCGGCAATCAGCAGCGCGTCCAGCTGGCCGCCGCGCTGGTCTTCGGTCCGGACGTCCTCGTGCTCGACGAGCCGTTCGCCGGACTCGACCCCGTCGCGGTCGACGTCATGAGCGCTGTCCTCCGCGAACGGGCGGACGCAGGAGTCCCGGTCATCTTCTCGAGCCACGAACTCGAGCTTGTCGAGCGGATCTGCGACCGGGTGGGCATCATCGACCGAGGCAAGATGGTCGCCTGCGGCACCGTGGCCGAACTGCGTGCCGGGGGGCAGGAGCGCCGCTGGATCGACGTCCCTGGAGCGCCGGCCGATTGGGAAGCCGGCGTGCCGGGCGTGCGGCTCGTGCAGGCCGACGGCACGCGGCGGCTGTTCGAGCTGGATCCGGGCGTCGACGATCAGGCGCTGCTCCAGGCGGGGTTGAACACCGGACCGGTGCGCGAGTTCGAGCGCGTCGAGCCCACGCTTGGCGAGATCTTCCGGAACGTAATAGGGGAGGCAGCGGCATGAACGCGCGGTTCTTGAGTCTGGGCGGGACGCGCCGCCTGCCGACCACCTTCCTCGTCGCTCGCCGCGAGGTCCGCATGCGTCTGCGCTCGCGGGTCTTCGTTGGCGGCACCATTGTGATGGCGGTTCTCGTCGTGCTCGGGATCGTTGCCGCGTCACTGCTCGCCGGCAAGACCAACCCGGTGCGGGTGGGCTTCAGCGGCGGATCTCAGGCGCTCGAGCGTTCGTTCACTGCGTCGGCCGTGGCCCTGGGGACGAACGTGACCGTCAGCGACATTGCCGACGTCACCGCCGGGAAGGCGCAGGTAACGGCGGGCACGCTCGACGTGCTCGTGATCGGGTCGNNTCGAACGTCGAGTCCGCCCTTTCCCTGGCCGCGGAGGCTGCCCGTCTCTCCGACGCCGGCCTCTCACCGGCGGCCGTCACCTCGGTCATGGCCCTGGTCCCGGTCCAGCTTCTGCAGCCCCCCAATCCCAAGGACAACGAGAACCTGTTCGCCAGCCTGGCCTTGGGCATCCTGCTCTGGATCGCGCTCGGCCAGTACGGGAACATGGTGGCTCAGAGCGTGGTCGAGGAGAAGGCGACGCGAATCATGGAGGTCCTGCTCGCCACGATCCAGCCGAGCCGCCTGCTCGCGGGCAAGGTCATCGGGATCGGCCTCGTCGGTCTCCTGCAGCTCACGATCGTGGGCGCGGCTGCGCTCGTCGCCGTCCACGTGACCAACCTCGCCGCGATCCCTGCCCTCGGGTTGGCCTCGATCCTGGGCGACATCTCCTGGTTCCTGCTCGGCTTCCTCTTCTACGCCACCGCCTACGCCGCGGTCGCCTCCCTCGTCTCGCGCCAGGAGGAGGTCCAGAGCGCCGTCGCGCCGATCTCGATCTTCCAGATTGCGGGGTACCTGCTCATGTACGCCGCGCTGCCGAATCCGAGCGGCCCCCTGGCCACGGTCTGCTCGGTGCTGCCGCCGTTCGCCCCCATCCTGATGCCGGTGCGGATGGCGGCCAGCGACGTGCCGTTCTGGCAGGTCGGCCTGGCGGTAGTGCTGATCGTGGCATCCATCGTCGGCCTGACCTGGCTCGCCGGCCGCATCTATGCCAATGCAGCCATGCGCATCGGCGCCCGGGTTCGGTTCATGGATGCGTTCCGCGGGAAGGCTCGCGGCTAAGTCCAGCACGTTCAGGCCCCCTTGGGCCACAGAAACAGGAGGAATAAGATGCCGTCTCGTGTGAAGGCCCATCCATTCTTGACCCTGCTGGCGGTGGTCTCCGCGATCCTCATCGTGGTCGGCCGGGTCAACAAGGACATGTGGTGGGGCAATTGGGTCCTGGTCGCCGGATTCGCGGTGCTCGTGGTTGCAGGCGCCCTCTTCCTCCTCCTGACAAAGAGGTGATCGAAACGAGCTCGTTTCGGGTCGGGGGAGTCCGGGACACCGGCCAGGCTGGCGAGGAGAGCCCTGTGCGCTTCGGGGCGCGCGTGCGTTTCTGGGACGCCCTTCGTGGGTGAAGGCGGTCTTCGCCCCGTACAAGTCGACGGGAGCACGCCCAAGACATGAAGGCGCTGGCTCTGATCATCATCCTGGTCGGCGCCGTCCTCGTCGTGGTGGGACGCTTCGGCAGGAATACGCCCGTTGCGATCGTTGGGTACGCGGTACTCGCGGTGGGGTTGCTCCTGGGACTGCTATCACGCTGACTCGGCCGCCTCGCTGACCCATCCCTCACACGACCCGTCCGGCGAAGCGATTCGCTGACGGTCCGGTGTTGACGACTGTCAGGATTCGAGAGCACGCGGATGTCGAGCTTGCCCGAGACCCCGGCTTGACGACCATTCCGGCCGCGGAGCGCGACTAGCGAGTTTCTCGCGGCGGGGACGTTGTCGGACGGGCCGCGACCGGCGACACTACGCTCATGAGCCCTCACAAGAAGAAGAAACCCGGCAAGGCCAAGGCAAGAGCCAAGGCAGCGCTCGCTGCGCCGATCGTGCCCGTTGCGCCGATCGTGCCCGTTGCGCCGATCGTGCCCGTTGCGCCGATCGCGCCCGTTGCGCCGATCGTGCCCGCTGCGCCGATCGCCCCTGCCGCCCGCAGCCTGCCGCCCGAGCCGCAGAAGCCGCCCGAGCCGCCCGAACCGGTCACCAGGGCCGACGTCTCGCGCTACCGCGAGAACCTGCAGGGCGAGATCGACGCGGTCGCCCTCTACACCCTGCTGGCCGAGGAAGAGACGAGCCAGGCGCTCAAGGACTTCTACGGCCGAATGGTCGAGATCGAGGGCGTCCACGCCGACGTCTGGCGTAAGCAGCTCGAGGCGGCCGGCGTCGACACGAGCCGGATGCATCCGGCATGGCGGGCGCGAGCCCTCATGTTCGTGGCGCGCCATTTCGGGCCGGGCCTGGTGGTTCCGACGATCGCCGAGCGCGAGGCGTCGGACCAGGCGATGTACGACGAGCAGCCCGAGGCGCTCGCCCGGATGCCTGGCGACGAGCGGTCCCACGCGCGGCTCTTCCGGGAGCTCGCCGGCGGCCGCGGCGTCGAGGGCGGCGCGATCGCTCGGATCGAGGGGCGGCATCGCGGCAGCGGCGGCAATCAGCTGCGCGCGGCAGTCCTGGGCGCCAACGACGGGCTCATCTCCAACCTGAGCCTCTCGATGGGCGTGGCCGGGGCGTCGGGCGGCGGCCATACCGTTCTCGTGGCCGGCTTCGCCGGGCTGCTGGCCGGCGCCCTGTCGATGGCGATCGGGGAGTGGCTTTCGGTCCAGAGCGCCCGCGAGCTGTACGCCCACCAGGTCAAGGTCGAGCGAGAGGAGCTGCTCAACGTCCCAGACGAGGAAGAAGAGGAGCTGACGCTCATCTACCAGGCCAAGGGCCTCACGGCCGAACAGGCACGGCTGATGTCGCAGTCGATCGTCGGCGGCGAGCTGGGCCACGCCGTGGACACGCTGGCGCGCGAGGAGCTGGGCATCGACCCGGACGAACTCGGCGGCTCCGCCTGGGTCGCCGCTGCCACGTCGTTCTTCCTATTTGCGCTCGGCGCGATCGTGCCCGTCTCGCCGTTCATCTTCGCCTCGGGGATGCCGGCGGTCGTGGCCTCGATCGTCGTCAGCGCCGTGGCTCTGATGCTCGTCGGCGCGGCGATCACCATCGTCACCGGCTCGAGCGTGCTGCGGACCGGCGGCCGGCAGGTTCTGCTGGGCATGGTCGCGGCCGCGGTTACGTTCGGGCTGGGCAGCCTGGTCGGCAAGGCGGTCGGGTAGGGGAGTGGTCGCATAGCGTGACGGGCATGCAAGGGAAGTTCCGCCGCTCGCGGCCCGGGAATCCCGTCCTTCTTCTGCTTGCGCTCATTCCGGTCGTGCTGGCTGGTTGCGCCTCGACCGGCACGACGCCCCCTCCGACGCTGGGCCCGGCCAGCGCCCCGGCCTCGCCAACCGCCTCGCCGTCAATCGCACCGAGCCCTACCCTCGCACCCACCGCCACACCGGCTCCGACCGCGGCCCCGACCGCCACGCCGACCCAGACCCCGGTGTCCGGGGTCTGGACCCTCAACGTCTACGACGCCCAGGGCTTTCGCTACCAGAACCCCGATCTGACGGCCTGCACCGCCGCTTCGGCCCAGATCATGCTCAACATGGCAACGACCTGGACCGATTACAAGGCGCTGGCCCCAGGCCAGACGGCCCCGACCAAACCGCGCGGCTGGAAAGTGGACGTGTCGTACACGCGCATGGAAACCCTGCTCGCCTACGAGCGCAAGAACGGGACGATGCTCCTGTCCTGGGGCGGAGCCGACGCGCACGGCTGGCGTAACGCCCTCAACTACTACGGCTGGGGCAGCATCGAGGCGAACGTCTACCGGGACCTGACGTACGAATCGTTCATCGACGCAGCGCGCGCCACCGTGACCGCCGTGGCCATGTATCGAAAACCCGTCGGCATCCTGGCCTCGGCAGGAAACCACGCTCAGATCGTGACCGGCTATCGAGTGAAGGGCGACGACCCGAGGACCGGCTCGACCAGCTTCGACATCCTGGGCGTCTACCTGAGCGATCCGCTTCGATCGCACGGCTACCTCAACGTCTACGTCCCGCTGATGACCTGGAACGCCGGGGCGAAGACGATCAAGTTCACGCCCTATCTGATGACCAACTCACCCAACGTGGACTCGCTGGACCACCAGCAGGGCAACGCCGAGTGGGACGGCAAATGGGTGATCGTGGCCCCGGTGGCGTGACGGTCGGCCCTGACCCGGCGGGCGTCCGATGTCGTAAACTCGGGCGCGCTCGAACAAGAACGACGCAGACTTCGCCTGCTGCGCAAAGACGCGGCTCTTTGAGCCACGAGTCGGGAGCCGCCGCGACGTGAGCATCGAGACATCAACCTCGCCGGAACGAGGCGACTTCATACGTGAGATCGTGGCCGCCGACCTGCGGGACGGCAGGCACCAGACGATCGTCACGCGCTTCCCGCCCGAGCCGAACGGCTACCTGCACATCGGCCACGTCAAGGCGATCTCCATCAACTTCGGCATCGCTCGCGACTTCGGCGGCCGCTGCCACCTGCGCTTCGACGACACGAACCCGACCAAGGAAGAGCAGGAGTACATCGATCACATCCAGGAGGACATTAACTGGCTGGGGTTCGATTGGGGCGAGCACCTCTACTTCGCGTCCGACTACTTCGAGCAGCTCTACCAGTGGGCCGTCTACCTGATCCAGACCGGCAAGGCCTACGTCGACGACCTCTCGGCCGACGAGATCCGCGAGCACCGCGGCACGCTCACCGAGCCAGGCCGGAACAGCCCCTGGCGGGACCGCCCGATCGAGCAGAGCCTCGACCTCTTCGATCGAATGCGGAAGGGCGAGTTCCCCGATGGGACGCGCGTGCTTCGAGCCAGGATCGACATGGCCTCGCCGAACATCAACCTGCGCGACCCCGTGCTCTACCGAATCCTGCACGCCGAGCATCCGCGCACCGGCGACGCCTGGTCCATCTACCCGATGTACGACTTCGCGCATGGCCAGTCAGACGCGATCGAGGGCATCACCCACTCGCTCTGCAGCCTGGAATTCGAGATCCACCGGCCCCTCTACGACTGGTTCATCGACAACCTTCCCGTTCCTTCGCGCCCCCGCCAGATCGAGTTTGCGCGGCTCAACATCACGTACACGGTCCTCTCCAAGCGCGTTCTGCTGCGCCTCGTCAACGACGGCTTCGTGCGCGGCTGGAACGATCCGCGGATGCCCACGATCGCAGGCATGCGCCGGCGCGGCTTCCCGGCCGAGGGAATCGTCGACTTCGTGACCGGGGTTGGTGTGGCGAAGGCCGACAACGTCATCGAGTTCGGCCAGCTCGAGCATGCCGTCCGCGACGTGCTGAACCGCAAGGCCGCCCGTCGCTTCGCGGTCCTGGCGCCCCTCAAGGTGGTCATCGAGAACTACCCCGAGGGCCAGATCGAGGAGATGGAGGTCGTCAACAACCCCGAGGACCCGTCGGCCGGGAGTCGCAAGGTCCCCTTCACGCGCGAACTGTGGATCGAGCGCGAGGACTTCATGGAGGAGCCCCCGGCGAAGTTCTTCCGGCTGGCTCCGGGACGCGAGGTGCGACTGCGGTCGGCGTACTTCGTGACCTGTCGCGAGGTCGTGAAGGACGCGGCCGGCGAGATCGTCGAACTGCGGTGCACCTACGACCCGGCCACTCGGGGCGGAGACTCGCCCGACGGCCGCCGGCCCAAAGCCACCCTCCACTGGATCTCGGCCGATCACGCGATGCCCGCGGAGGTGCGTTTGTATGACCACCTCTTCACCCGCCCGGACCCCGGAGCGGACGGCCGCGACCTCTTCGCGGACCTGAACCCCGACTCCGAGAAGGTGCTCCTCGGCTGCCTCGTGGAGCCGACCCTCGCCGGGGTGCCGATAGGCGAAACCGTGCAGTTCGAGCGCCTCGGCTACTTCTCTCCGGACCTCGATTCGACGCCCGACCACCCGGTCTTCAACCGCACCCTGACCCTCAAGGACACCTGGGCGAAGCTCCAGGCCCGGGGCCGGCAGCACACCTGACCGATCGAACTCGCGCGGACCGTAGCGGCCCGCAGCAGGCGGGGATCGGGTAATATCACCCGGCTCGCTGGCGAGTGGCCTAACGGTAAGGCACCTGTCTCTGGAACAGGGGATTGAAGGTTCGAATCCTTCCTCGCCAGCCAACTCCCCCTCTCACGCTCAGTTGAGCCCCTGACTGGCCGAGTCTGTCCCGGGGACCTGACCGAGGTTGTCGCGGAAGCACAAGGCTGGACCGTCGCCGGGATCAGGTTCTACACGGGCGTCCCGGATCGGAGTAGCGGTGGGCGTTGATCGGTGCTGGGTCGTCGGCGGTTAGTGCGTTTCGGTGCGCCCTGACTTAGAGGTAGACGGGCCGCTTTGCGCCGGCGTCGATCCGCTGGCGATATGGCGACTGAACGGCCGATTGCCGTTGTAGCCGGGCAGTTCACCTGCGGCAGGGACGCGCGGACGCGGCGGTAGGCCCGCAGCCCACTCGGCCATGTCGAGGAGACCCAGGCCGGTGCTGATGACGTATCGGCCATCATCAGGAGCACCGTCGTCAGGAACGTCGCAGAGCAGGCTCAGGCCGATCGGGTCCACGCCTCGCTGGACTTCCGCCAATGTCGCCAGCAGGGGCGCCTCGCTTGTTGGGGACGCCTCGCCGATCCGGCGGCCGTCTTGGTCTTCAAGCCAGTACACGGTGGCGTCGTCAATCTCGACGATCGACGCCTGGCTGAGCTTCTCGCGGAAGGCACGGATGCGCTCCGCGTCAGAACGAGCCGGTTTCGTATGCATGTCGTTCGCGCTTCGTGGCGCGCCGTGCGGAGATGATGCGGATGGAGTGTGGCGGCGATGGACTCAGCTGGCGGCGCGCATGTCCCGACGCGCGCCATCGAGCCCCAGCCCGGACCGGGCTGTGAAGACCAGATTCCGGCCGGAACTGACTCGACCGGTCCTGCCATTCGCCCAGTGCCAGTCAAGGACGAGGCACTTCGCCGGGATCCCGCGCTCGATCTCGGCAAGGACGGCCGGCCAGGCCTCGCGCGTAGACGCGAAACGCCCAAGGATCTTGTTGGAGGGAATCAGCCGGAGCGAGTACCCAACCGCTCCATCGATGACGATGCCGAAGCCATCGGGCGAGCTAGGTCGGTTCACGAGCTTGGCCCGGCTGAAGTCGAACTCGACTCGTTCGAGATCAGCGTCGTCGTCGTTCGCATTCATTTCGTTCGCGCTTCGTGGCGCGCCGTGCGGAGATGATGCGTGGCTTGGGCCACTTCTCGGAGGCTACCACGGCCAGGAAGCGGCCCTTGAGATCACGTCCGATCGTAACGAAGCCGCGCCAAGGACATCCTCGGCCGCGTGTACGAGTACTTCCTCGATGGCGGATGGACGTCGATCGCCGATGCGGTAAGCGCGGGATAAGCGGGCTCGGTCAGACTGCCGCTCTCCGCTGACAAGGGTACGACGGGGATCGATGACTACCGGTGAGAGGGCCAAGCTCGCACGTGGTGTCGAGCTGCTCGACGACTGCCGCAGCATCGTTGTCGAGATCTGTCGTGACCCCAACGCAGCGGCGAAGCTGGCGAAGGACTACGAACAGATCCAGGACGATCTTCGCGACCTCCTGTCCGAGCTGGACGAGGACACGGAGGACGTGCTCCCGTGGCGCGACGTTTGGCACCTCCTCGAAATCACGACAGGAACCGAGGACGAAGCTCTCGCCAAGTTCAACGCCGTTGTTGGTGACCACCAAGCGCTCTTCAGTGGCATACAGCGAGCCGGGCCGCAATGGGAGCTCGAGTTCTACGAAGAGGCCGGCAGGCACCCGGTCGTCGAGTGGGCCAAGAAGCTCCCGAAGTCACGCAGGGCCTCGTTGTTCGTCGCGCTCGAGCGAATCCTCGCGTATGACGGCCCCGAGGTTGCCAACAACAGTAGCCGCGGCCGGCGGCTCGGCAGAGGTCTCTACGAGTTCAAGATCGGCCTGTGCGCGGCGCAAACAGCCGATCTCTTCCCGGGACGAGACGGCGGGACCGAGCCCGAAGGGTCTGCCAAGGAGCGCACGTGTCTCCGCGTGTTCTTCGCAGTGGACAACGGCCGGCTGCTTCTTCTTCTGGCCGGCTATGACAAGGGCGCCGATGACGGCAGGCGGCGTCAGGCCCAGGAGATCGAGATCGCCAGGCGCCGACTTGCTATGCACCACGAGCGCCGATAGAGTCGCTACCGATTGACGGAATATAAGCGATGGCGCATATTCCCCTGCGAAGGGAGACAGCGAGATGTCGAACTACCAGCGGCTGAGGGATCAGGCTCTGGAGGATTTCACCCCCCAGGAACGCGTCGCCTTTGAGCGGCTGTCGGAACGGGTTGAGCTTGGTGAGCAGCTTCGCGCGGCTCGGTTGGCCGCCAGGATGACCCAGGCTGCTCTCGCAGCCGCATCGGGGGTGCCGCAGCCGGAACTCAGCAAGATCGAGAACGGCCAGGTTGAGCCGTCCTACTCGCGCCTTCGGAAGATCATCCGAGCCGCGGGCGGCGACGTGCCTGTTGTTCAGCCGGGTGCGGTGGCGGCGAAACCCCGAGACTGACGCGCGGCGGGAGGCTCCGCGGTGTTCGCTCAGCGGCCCTTTGGCGCGACTGCGGGCCCGCCCGGGTGCGGTCGCGGCCAAGCTGGACTCGATCAAGGAAAAGACGGGCATCAGGGGCCGCCAGGTGGCCGATCTCGTCGGCACAACGCCCCAGACAGTGTCGAGATGGCAGCAGGGCCGAGTCGACCCCCAGCCGTCCCACTTGAACCGTCTTCTGACGCTCGAATGGCTCGCCTCTGAGCTCTCGGAGTTCTACGAGCCGGGCGACGCCAAAGTGTGGCTCTTCTCGCGCAATCGGCTGCTTCATGGCGCCACGCCGGCCCAGCTCATACAGGAAGACAAGACCGACGAAGTGCTCGCTGTCATCGAGCAGCCGAAGACCGGCGCGTACGTCTAGCGCCGTGGAGAAGTTCGAGCCGGATCCCGTTCTGCTCAAGCGGCTCTCCAAGCTCGAACCGCATGCCTGGTCAGGCACCGTCTGGCGGGTTGCGCGACGGGAGCCTCGGCGGGCCTTCGGCCGAAAGGGACGGCAGTCTGCCGGTGGACGGCCTGCCTGGGCGCCATCGTCAACCTCCGGGGCCCGCACGGATTCGAAGCGCCGGGACCTCAGGAAGCGGCAGCTCTCCGCCCCTGGCCAGCCTCACCGACCCTGGCGGCGGCGCCCGTGCAGGCGCGAGTAAGCGGCAGTGAAGCGCACCCTGGTTTCATGGGACTGTGCACCAGATCTTGCGACTCCGATGCGGCCATTTTGGCGCGGAAGCTGCCATTGACCGACCCGGAATCTCGCGCTATGGTGTGCGCACTTCGTCCCCGCCCAATCAGCCGGCAACGGAATTTGGGCGGGGTTATTTCTTGCCCGCGAGCTGGGTCCGGACCGCATGACCAGGCGGGTCGTCGGCTTCGTCGATGGACAGAATCTCTTCTACGCGGCCAAGCAGGCGTTCGGGTACACGTATCCCAACTACGACCCAAGACGCCTGACCGAGGTTGTCGCGGAAGCACAAGGCTGGACCGTCGCCGGGATCAGGTTCTACACGGGCGTCCCGGATCGGAGTGACAACCCATTCTGGAACGGCTTTTGGGCGGCCAGATGCGACGCCATGGCGAGTGAAGGCGTCGTCGCCTTCACTCGGCCACTGCGCTACCGGAACGAGACAGTCGATCTGCCCGGCGGGGGCAAGGGCACGGCCCGGATCGGACGCGAGAAGGGTATCGACGTTCGAATGGCCCTGGACATCGTGCGGTTGGTGCGGTTGGGGCCTGCGACGTGGCTCTGGTCTTCAGCCAGGATCAGGATTTGTCCGAGGTCGCCAACGAGATACGCGCGATAGCCCGGGACCAGGGCCGGTGGATCAAGATGGCCTGTGCCTTTCCCGCGAGCCCGACGTATGCGAATCGGCGCGGCATCGACAAGACCGATTGGATCAGGCTGGATCAGGCGACATACGATCTGGCCATCGATCCCCGCGACTACCGGCCCAAGAGGGCCCCCGGCTGATCGCGGAAGGGCCGCTCAGCGCGCGCCTCGAATAGCAGTGCTGCGCCGCAGGCCAGCGTGCCACCGCCGTGGTTGTGCACGAATCTGCAAGCATCGAAGGCTGCCCACGGAGTAGGCTGGACAAGTCCGGTTGTACCGCCCTCCGTGGTGACGGCGCCCGGAGTCGGCGCTCCGTCAGCGTCCGGAATTGGGGGTCGATCTTGAGCCCTCGCGGAGCTCGAACAGGCCGCGCTTCAGGCGCCTCAGGCCAGCGAACGGCCGCCTCAGGCCGCGCCGCGGCCGCCGCCGCGGACCCCGGCACAGCCAGCGCCACTACCAACCTCGAACCCAAGCTCTGGGCCTCGGCCGACATGCTCCGCAACAACATGGACGCCGCCGAATACAAGCACATCGTCCTGGGGCTGATCTTCCTCAAGTACATCAGCGACGCGTTCGAGGCCAAGCACGCCGAGCTGGCCGCCGCGGCCGCCGCAGGCGAAGGCGCCGACCCCGAGGACCCCGACGAGTACAAGGCCCAAAGCATCTTCTGGGTCCCGCGCGAGGCCCGCTGGTCCCATCTGAAGGCGCAGGCCCCCCAGCCCACGATCGGCCGCACCGTCGATGACGCCATGGACGCCATCGAGCGCGAGAACCCGGCCCTCAAGGGCGTCCTCCCGAAGGACTTCGCCCGCCCCGGTCTCGACAAGGCCCGCCTCGCCCAGCTCATCAACCTCGTGTCCGACATCGGCCTCGGCAGCCCGGCGGACCGCGCCAGGGACATCCTCGGCCGCGTGTACGAGTACTTCCTCGCCCAGTTCGCCAGCGCGGAGGGCAAGAAGGGCGGCCAGTTCTACACGCCATCGCGCGTCGTCCGCGTGCTCGTCGAGATGCTGGCGCCGTACAAGGGCCGCGTCTACGACCCCTGCTCCGGTTCGGGCGCCACCACCTGGCGCCTGGCCAACATGAACCTCGCCATCCGCGGCATCGGCGCCAACATCGCCGGGGGCGACAGCTTCCACGCCGACGCATAGGCTTCAGGCAGGCAGCCGAAACGATTGGCCTTCGGCCGAAAGGGACGGCAGGTTGCCGGTGGACGGCCTGCCTGCGAACCATCCTCAACCTCCGGAGTCCGCACGGAGCCCAAGCGCCGGGATGACAGGGATCGCCAGCTCTCCTCCCCTGGCCGCCTTCACCGACCCGTGCCGGCAAAGCCGGCGATAAGCCGCCGGTAAGCGCCCGCTCGCACAATCGGTACCAGTCCGGGCGGCTACGTGTACTTGGGGTGACGCCGTGCGACAGATGGTCCATCCTGTGATTAGCGAGGTCTCATGGGCATCCACGGGAGCGGCACATGGATGAGAGGAAGAACGAGGCACCCTTTCGGGTGACGCTGGAGGGAGCGGACCGGCTCGAGGACCGCCCCCTTCGCGAGATCGCCGAATTCCTCGACGGTCTCGTCACCCTCGTCGCCCGCGCCTCGGCCGGCGTCCTCGGTCGACCGCAGCCTGCTGGCGGCGGCCGCTATGAAGGGCCGATCGAAGATGCGTCCCACATCCGCCTGGCGAGCCTGACCTCCGGCAGTGTCGTGGCGGAGATCCTGCCCGCCCCCGCTGCTCCGCTCCCGGGCGCGATCAACCTCGACGCGGAGACGCTGTCGGAACAGGCCATCGGCCGGGTGATCGACGTTGCGGCGGGGCAGGTGGATGAGGATCCCGAACTTGCCCGCGCGTTCTCTGCGTTCGTCGACCACGTCGTCGGGCGGCGGCCTGACGCCTCACTTCGACTTGAGGATCGGCGACCCAGCCACCACCGTGAGGTCGTCGTCGACGCCCGCTTTGGCGAAACCATCCGAGCGGGGCTCAGCGCCACCACGCGGTCGGATGGGGACGTGACCGGCCGCCTGTTCGAGGCCAACCTGGAGGCTCGCTCCGCCCAGGTCAGAACGCCGTCGGGCCAGAGAGTCGACATCCAGTTCGATCCCGATCACGACCAGGACATCAAGCGGGCGCTCGGCGCCCGGGCTGAGGTCAAGGGCGAGATCGTCTACGACCAGCAAACGAGGAGGGCCAAAGCAGTGCGCGTGCGAGAGATCGTGTCGGGAAGCCAGCTGGCGCTGGACTTCGAGGGAGCCGATTTCTGGACCGACCGCCCGGTCTCGGACCTGATCGCCGAAGCCGGAGCTGGGCCGGTCGAGAACCCCGGTGATCTGCAGCTCCAAGGCGTCAGTGAGGCCGAGTGGGAGGCCCTCTACGAAGCCCTCGGCATCGCCCAGTAGCGGATATGGCAGAGCCGCTGCTTCTGGACACGAACGTCTACACGTTCCTTACTGATAGTCGGAAGCGGCGTCCTGAATGGGGCCCGGTCGCCGAGGGGCGCATCCTCGTCCTGTCGTTCGTGACCGTGGGTGAGGTTCTCCATGGGGCCTTGTCGGGCGGGTGGTCCAATCGGAATCTCGCCGCCATGGAATCGCGGCTGCGCGCGTACCCGGTGATCCCCGGCACGTTCGGCTTAGCCAGGAAGTTCGCCGAGCTGCGGCGTCGGTTCTACAAGCAGATCGGCGATGACGACCTGTGGATCGCCGCTTGTGCCCTGGCTCAGCCGGAGCCCCTGCCCCTTGCGACAGACGACGATCACTTCGACCGGATCGCCGCGGAGTTTCCGCTGGACCTGGTTCGACCGTAGCCCAGCGAACTGCGAGCCCACCGCGTGCCACCCAAGGTGTCACGAGCCCGCTGCAGATTCACTTCATGACGAACGTTGTGTGGGGCGCAGCGCCGGATCCGCAGGCGATCGCGGCGCACGTTGCCGCGGGTGGATCGCCGTTCGATTTCGTCGAGCCGCCCGACTGGTTCAGCTACAGCTGCTTCGACACCTTCGAGCGGTGCCCGCGCCAGTACGCCTTCCGGTATCTGTGCCGGCTTCCGGCAGCGGAGCCTCGGCCGGCCATGGACTTCGGGTCGGCGGCGCACGGCGCGTTCGAGGCCTTCACTCGCGAGCGGCGCGAGCGACTGGCCCGCGGCGAACCGCCACCCACCCGAGCCGACCTGGAGCACTGCTTCGAGTCCGCGTGGGCCCGGGCCTCGCTGCCTGCCGAGGCCGATGCCGAGACCTGGCGGCGGCGCGCGGAGCCGATGCTCGATCGCTTCTGGGCAGCCGAACCCGCCGATGCCGAGACGGTCGGCGAGGAGATCCGCTTCCGCCTCCACCTGCCCCTGGACACGGACACGCAGGTCGTCATCGCCGGCTTCATCGACCGCATCGATCGCCTGCCCTCGGGCGCGGTCGAGCTTATCGACTACAAGACCGGCACTGCGGGTCTGCCCGAGGAGGCCACCTCGAGCCTGCAGCTCTCGATCTACGCGCTCGCGTGCCGCGACGTGCTGGACGTGGGCCGGCCCGAACGGGTTACCCTCTACTGCGTCGAGCAGAGCCGCCGCTTCAGCGCCGAGCGCACCGATGCCGCGCTGGACGCCCTGCGCACCGACTTGGCGGCCCGCGTCCGCGCGATCCGCGCCAGCGACTTCGCCCCCACTCCGAGCCCTCGCTCCTGCGGCTGGTGCGATTTCATGGGCTTGTGCCCGATGAGTGAGCGATAGCATGGCGTTGAGATGACTCCGATGCCGTCCAGCGAGCCGATCATTCGGGACTTCAACTGCTCTATCTGCGGCAAACAAGTCGCTTATGTGGAGTTGTACCCGCCCGGCGTGCCCCGATCCCGAGAGCGGGGAGAAGAACACCTGCGTCGGAGGCTGGACAGCCACTGGTCATACCAGTCCAACGGCGATCGATACGGCGACAGCGAGCTCACTCCGGCCCAGTACGAGGCCCAAGGCGAGCGCCTGGCAGGGTCCGGCGCAGGGGATTTGGTAAGGCTCCACTGCCGAGAGTGCCGGCTGGTCTTCTGCTGGGATCACGCGGAGGTTCACTACGAGGGCGACCCCGAGAGGACGATGGCCAAGCTCCCATGCGGCCACTGGTGCGTCATCGATGCCTGAGCCGATGGGGTAACGCAGATGCCAATGGAGTCGACGAGCGCGGGTGGCCGCTTCCGGCGCAGCCCTGGCTGTACGGCGAGAAGATGTTCAGGGCGCTGGCCGCCGCGGCGCAGATCCACGCAGCCCAGAGCCGCAATGGCACGGACATCCCGTACGTGAGCCACCTGCTGGGTACGTGCTCCATCGCGCTCGAATACGGCGCGGACGAGGACCAGGCGATCGCCGCACTGCTGCATGACGCTATCGAGGACGGTCTGCCGACGGACGCCGCCCGGAGGACCGTCGCGAGTTTCGAGCCCGAAGTCCTCAGGATCGTCGAGGCCTGCACCGATGCCGACACTCACCCGAAGCCGCCATGGCGCGCCCGCAAGGAGGCCTACCTCGCTCACCTGGCCGGCCAGGACGGCCCCGTCCTGCTCGTCTCCGCGGCCGACAAGCTGCACAACGCGCGCTCGATCGTGCGCGACCTGCGCGAGATCGGCGACCGCGTGTGGGAACGCTTCAACCCGTCGAAGGAGGAGACCTGTGGTACTACCGCAGCCTCGTGACGGCATTCCGGTCCAACCCTGCGCACTCGGCTGCGCTGATCGACGAGCTCGATCGGACGGTGACCGAGATGGAGACGCTGGCCCAGAGAGCCACGCCGTGACCTGGCGGACAAGCCCGGCGCGCCGGCGCGCGCTGATCGGGCGGTAGCGATGCCGGGCAAGGTCGCGCCCGCGCCTGAACCCCTCGATCGCGGCGAATTCGACGCGTCCCCGCTGATGCGGCAGCACCCGCCGGTCCTGCACAGCCCAAACAAGCAGGTCGTCTTCCGGATCGCTTGTCCGGACGGCACCGCCGGCGGTCACGTCTACTACAGCCGCTGGGCCGAGATGCCGCTGCCGGCCACGGTGGACTTGGCCGCCGCCGCGGCCCTTCTCGAGATTCGCGCCGGCTTCTTCGACTACGAGCCCGCTTCAGGCGCCGATTCCGCGGTCGAATGGCACGTCAACTTCGCCGACCAGAACCTCTTCTACGCCTACGGATCCGGGCTCTTCGCCCAGGACGAGATGCAGGTCGCCGAGCATCCAGTGCTCGGGTCGCTTCGCGAGGCCCTGGTCGCGGAAGGCCGCTCCACGCTCACGCTTGAGGCCGGCCGGCCGACGCCTGTGCTGGTCATGGGCGCCGAACGCCGGGTGCGGATCGCCACCGATCGAAACGCGGCCGAAGGCAGGCCCTACGGCCTGTACGGCAACGCCTTCGCCCAGGCCGATCCCGACGCCGTCCGCCGAGCCGCGACCCCGATCGATCCGCCGACCCTCACGAACTTGATCGCGATGGCTGCCCCCGCGGGCGGCTACGGCCGCTACCGCCGCGATCAGATCGAGCTGATCCTGGCCACGGCCTTCACAGGCTTCCGCGCGGCTGTCCTCGAGTCGCGTCGCGTCGCCGGCGCCGACGCCCGAGTCATCGTCCACTCCGGCTTCTGGGGCTGCGGCGCCTTCGGTGGCAACCGCGTCCTGATGACTCTGCTCCAACTCTTCGCGGCCGAAATGGCCGGCATCGATCGACTGGTCATGCATATCGGTGATTCTTCAGGGCGCAAGCCGGTCGAGCAGGCGACCGCGATCCTCCGCGACAGTCTCGCAGTAAGCGACTCAACGGAGACCGACAGGGCGATCAAACTGATCGACGAGATGAACATGGAGTGGGGCCACAGTGATGGCAACTGACCGGCGGCCGGGAGGCCATCGATGACTGTCGACTTCTCGCTCGCGGGCTTGGAGAAGGAGGGCTTTGGCGGCTTCCTCTCAGGCGCCAGCCTGACCGCAACCAGGTGCTGGGAGATACCAGACGGGCCAGGCGTCTACGTCGTGCTGCGAGAGTCGCCAGCGGAGGTCAGATTCCTCCCCGTGAGCACTGGTGGGCACTTCAAGGGAAAGGACCCCAGTGTTCCCGTGGTCGAACTGAGCGCTCGCTGGCTGCAGCGGACGCCTGTCGTCTACATCGGCAAGGCCGACAGGCTTCGCCGAAGGGTCGCGCAACTCCTGGACTTCGGGGCTGGCAGCGCGGTCGGCCACTGGGGCGGCCGGTGCCTGTGGCAGCTCGAAGGATCAGGTCAGCTTCTGGTTGGCTGGCAGGAGAACCCAGAACCAAGGCTCCGCGAACAGGCGTTGCTCGCGGCCTTCGAGCGGGCCTATGAACGGCTTCCGTTCGCGAACCTGCAGAGGTGATAGTGAGCGCCGACGGTATGAACCTAGAGAAAGCCCTGGCTGGGGCCCGCGCCGCGGACCGGCTGACCCGCATCGACTGGCGTGATCCGATCGCTGTCCACGGGATGGCTGCCATCGACGCCGTGTTTGAGTGGGCCGGCGATGATGAGCTCGGGGCGTTCGCTGTTCGCGTCATCGAGGCCGTCGGTCGACGCGGTCACTCGGACGAAGCAGCTGAGGCTTCTTGTCGCCATCCGATCGATCGGGGCGACCGCAGCTGTGCGTGGGGATGCGGCGGAGGCGATTTCTAGGCTGCGCCCAGACCATGCCCGCACGGACGTTGCCCGGAAGGCGGTACAGGTCCCCTCCGACGCCGGTCGCGATTGGCCCGGCTTCGCGCCGCGGGATTTCGGCGAGGTCACGGGGACCACCTGGAGACGGCGACTGGATCAGGCGGCGCTAGTCCCTCTCCTGCTGCGGCCGCTTCAGGAGGTCGACGCGGACTTCACGTCGTATCCGATCTACCATCTCCCGGAGGTGCACCTGGCGCTGCGAGAGCGCTACGAGCAGGGGGCCGAGCACGAGCAGGGGTGGCGTGCATCCAAGCTCTTCATCTACGCATCTGGAGAGGGATATGGGGTGGGCCCCCACGTAGCAGTAGGCTTGTACGTGGAAAAGGGAACCGGCGCCGACAAGTTCGGGCCCGTAGACAGGGCGCTGTGGGACTGGCCCCGGTTCCTTGACGTACTGGCCGATCCGTCGCGGCGCGTGTCGCTGGAGCGAGCCTTCGACCGCCACCCGCTCGCCATCGGCGACTACATCGGCAGCAGCTTCAACGGCGGCTGCGCGGTCGGGTTCGTCGCCCGAATTGAGAACGGCGAGCTCGTGATGCGGTCGCCATCGGGCGAGGTCTGCGGGCGCGGCCTGGATGAGGTCGCCGCAGTTCTGAGCGCCCTCCCCAACGGCGAATGGCACGAGCTCCATTTGTGGCGCGAGTGGCCAGCCGAAGAGGCCATGAATGGCCGGCAGCCGTTCGCCGTACGCGAAATGCTGCCCGCGTTGCTCGACCTGGCCGATGTCTACCTCTCCGTGGTCGGACGGGCACGCCCGTAACGTTCGAGCGAGCTTGGTGACGCGAAGTACGATGGCAGCGCTGGTGGATCATGACGGCCTCGCGACGATAGCGATGCTAGGGAGGGAATCCGGTGGACGTCCAGACCATCCTGAGCCAGATCGACCTGGGATCGCTTGCGCTGCCAGAGTTCCAGCGAGGCTACGTCTGGAACCGAGATCAGGTGCGTAGTCTCATGACGTCCCTGTATCGACGCTACCCGGTTGGGAGCCTCATGGTCTGGGCGACACCGAAGGACAGCGCGGCAGTCAAAGGCGGTGCGACGGGGCATGAGGGAACGGTCGAACTGCTGCTGGACGGCCAGCAGCGCATCACGTCGCTCTACGGCCTCATCCGAGGCGAGGCGCCGAGGTTCTTCGACGGCGACGCAAAGGCTTTCACCGGCCTGTACTTCGACATCGAGAACGAGGTGTTCGAGTTCTACGCGCCGGCGAAGATGAAGAACAACCCGGCTTGGATAGATGTGAGCGGCCTCATGAAGAACGGAGTTGGGCCGGCACTCAAGGCCGTGATGGAGAATCCGGATTTCTCCGCCTCGACGACCCAATACATCGATCGCATCGCCCGTCTCGACGGGATTAAGGCGATCAACTTCCAGATTGAGCAGGTCGTCGGCGAGGACAAGACCGTCGATGTCGTCGTCGACATCTTCAACCGCGTCAATAGCGGCGGGACGAAGCTGTCCAAGGGCGATCTGGCGCTGGCGAGGATGTGCGCCCAGTGGCCTCAGGCTCGTGATCGGATGAAGGACGCTCTCAAGCGCTGGTGGGACCACGGCTACTACTTCCAGCTCGACTGGCTCCTGCGAAACGTGACGACCCTAACGACCGGTGAGGCGAAGTTCTCCTCGCTCGCCGCGATCGACACGGCCACGTTCGCCGATGGTCTGGAGAGGGCCGAGAAGTACGCCAACACGGCGCTTAACCTCGTCGGCTCCCGCCTGGGGCTGGACCACGACCGGGTCCTTGGCGGTCGATATGCATTCCCTGTCATCACCCGGTATCTGAGCGAGCGAGGCGGGAAATTCGAGTCGGCTCTTGAGCAGGACAAGCTGCTCTACTGGTACGTCAACAGCTTCCTGTGGGGTCGCTTCGCCGGATCTGTCGAGACGGTGTTGAACCAGGACCTGGCCATGATCGACGGTTCCACCGCCTCACTGGATCGGCTGATCGACCAGCTCCGCATGTCGCGAGGCGACCTGCTCGTCCGTCCTGACGACTTCGGCGGTTGGAGCCTCGGAGCCCGCTTTTACCCGATGCTTTACCTGCTGACGCGGTCACTGTCGGCGCGAGATTGGGGGCAGCCATTCTCGGTGCTGAATGCGTCCCTCCTGGGTAAGAACTCCGGCCTTGAGGTTCACCACATCTTCCCGAAGGCCCTCCTGTACAAGCACGACTACGGCCGTGCAGAGGTCAACGCGCTGGCCAACTTCTGCTTCCTGACCAAACAGACGAACATCGAGATCAGTGATGCGGCCCCCGCCGACTACTTCGCCAGAGTTGCCGCGGCCGATCCTGGCTGTCTTGAAAGCCAGTGGATCCCGATGGAGCCAGAACTCTGGAAGGTCGAGAACTACCGGGAGTTCCTCGCCGCCCGGCGGGTACTCCTTGCGGCCGCGGCCAACCGGGTTCTGGATGGCCTCCTCCACACCTCGCCGGCGGATCTCCCGGTGCAGGTCCCGGTCGAACTCAAGGCGACGTCAACGCAGCCACAAGTTGAGCAAGCGCTGGACCCGGAGATCGTGGAGCTCCTGAGCTGGATCAAGGAGCGCGGACTCGCGTCGCCCAAGATCGACCTCGAGATAGCGGATCCGGAGACGCAGGCCCTTATTGTGGTCGGCGATCTCGTCTGGCCCAATGGGGTTCAGGAGGGCCTGGGCGACCCGATCGTCTTCGAGCTTGGAGCCGACGAAGCGGTCGTCGCCCAACTCAACGCACTCAGATACCGCTGCTTCACCACGAGCGACTCGTTGAGGCGGTTCCTTGAGACCGGCCCGGAGGGAACCTATCAAGAAGAAACGGTGCCGACGCCCATCACCGCTGTGGAGGAGCAGTTCCACCGGGCGATGGTCGACGTGTACGAGCGCGCGCGCCGCGAGGCCGGGTACAACGCCTCGAGGTTCCTCGGGATGGTTTCGGAGGTCGGCGGCCTCGAGACGGCCCACCGGTTGCTGAAAGCCACGGAGCCGTCCGAGGGGTTCGTCGCTCTCTGGTCGAAGGGCCGGCTCGACCTCAGCGTTGAGGCCCAGGCCCTCCGTCCCGATTTCGCCGGCCTATTCACTCCCGAGGAGCTCGAGCGAGCCCGAAAGCGGCTCGACGCAGTTGGGTACAAAGGCAAGCTATGATCGCTGGCAGGGTACGGTCATGAGCGGCCAACTTGACCAGCTGCTAGAAGTGGCGCGAGCGGCTGGGCCGCTCGACCGGATCGAGCACCGCGACGCCATCGCGGCGGTGGGGGTGGGCGCCATCCCGGCGCTGGCCGAATGGCTCCAGGACCCGGCTCTCGGTGCTTTCGCTGTGCGCGTGCTGGCGCGGCTAGCTCAGGATTCGCAGGCTCGTGCGAGTGTGGTCCAGGCGCTCCTCGCCGCGCGGGGCCAGGCCGCCACCGATGGCATAGGCCGCGACATCTGGGACGCCCTAGCGGTTCTCGGCGCCGGATCGGATGGACGCGGAAGTGGCAGGAGCGAGGGTGGCCCTCGGGTTCGACGCGAGGGACCGCCTGCGGGGAGGCCCGGTCGGCCTGGCCGTCGGTACTGGGCCATGCGGACGAGCCCCACCGAGCCCGCGTTCATCTGGTCGGAGGCGCGCCGCGGCCGGCTGCGTCAGGGATGGGGTTCGACCGAAGAGCAGGACCTGCGGCTCATTGCCGACCGACTGGCAAACGGCCTCCCGCTCGACAGGGCCCAGCACGACGCGAAGCGGGCGCTGCGGATGCTCGATACCGAGGAGAACGGAGTCCGGATCGATGATCTGGTCGTCACCCAGAACCTTCCCCGGTATGGCCATCTCTCCGTTTTCCGGATCACAGGCACGTACACGTTCGCGCTGCCGGACAGCATCGAGGACTACGGCCATATCCTCCCCGTGGAGTTGCTGGTCGAGGACGTCCCGCGAGGCGCCGCCGCCGTCTCCGTCGCCCTCCGCTACGCCATCGCCCTGCGGCCCCGCCTCTACGAGATCACGCCCTACGGCGGCGACGTCGAGGCGCTCATGGAAACCGTAAGGGGCTGAGCCCGGCCTGAGGCCGACGCGCTCGGCTGCCGGTGGAAATCCGGGCGCCCGGTCCAAGCGCTCCTGCATCGACCTGCCCCGTGATGGAGTCGCGCCGACGAGGCCGCTCCCTGACGGCCGGCCGAAGCTATGGCCGCCTCTTGGTTAGCCAAATGCCGACGGTCCGCCACGGCGCGCGATTGTGTCACGTTTGGTACAGAAGCTAGAGGATCCAGGCACGGCTTGGGCCAAGCGTGACGGCTGGAACGCAGTGCACGAGCCTGCGGACCGGGTCCAATTCTCATTCTGTACTACTTTTCTGATTCATTCTGTACTACTTTTCTGATTCATTCTGTACTACTTTTCTGATTCTCCCTTCTACTACGTCTTCTCATTCGCGTCTATGTTTCATCTTCCCCAAGTTATCAAACGCTTATATGTACCTTCTGTCGCCACAGCCAAAGCGGTCATGTGGCTCAGCCCTTGACAGACCGCCCCATGCGAGCGTAGTCTCCGCCCTACTGAGAGGCAGACGCCGGGTCTGGCGAACGAAGGAGAGCACAAGACAAGGAGACTGGGATGATCGAGAACGGAAATGACCAGGTCCACCTGTATGTGGACCTCGCCAACATTTGGGCCGGCGTCAGGGACACGGCATCTGAACTCGGCGAGTCCACTGGGGACGTTCGGCTTTGCGCCGAGAACCTGAAACGCGTGATGGCAGCGGTTCGCGTGGTCGCCAGCACCACCCTCGTGGCCAACGTGGGTGTTCCAGAGGCCGTTCGACGACACTTCGAGCGCTGTTTCGAGGTGAGAACCGTTGACTTCGGAGCCACTTTCGGCAGGGAGCAGGCGGCTGACGAGGTCCTTCAGAACCAGCTGCTCTTGAACCTGTTCTGTTTCGAACCCGGAGTCGTTGTCGTCGCCACTGGCGATGGGGCAGGGTGGGCTCATGGACGTGGCTTCACGCAAGCGCTGATAGCGGCCCGTCGGCGTGGCTTCGGAATCGAGGTTCTGGCGTTTTGTTCCAGCCTCAACCCCAGGCTGCGACTTCTCGCCGAGAGCTCAGGCTGTCTCGTCGAGCTTGATGCGCACTACCGATCGATAACCTTCCTCGAGGGCCTCCGCTTTCCAGAGGGAGTCAATCTCCGCCACCGACCTACGGCTGAGCCTCATCCCTGGACAACAGAGGAGGCAGCTGCCATTGGGCAGATCTTTGGCCTCACTCCGTTGGGGCGTGCTGCCTGATGGACAGCTACGAGATCGGAATCCGGCGGCTGACCAAGATCGATGCCTTGGAGGCCGACGCGTGCTCGGGTTGTGGCTACCTGTTTGGAGGTGGGGAGGCGGGGCTCGTTCGTCTCGCCGTGCCCGTGCGCGAGATCCCGCTTTGGTTCCACCGCGAGTGCTTTGAGCACCTCGTGATGGGCTTGGAGGTGTTTCAACGGCGAGTGATGGCCTCAGCTCCTGTTGGCCTTCTGAACTGACCAGGCGATCCGCTTCCGAAGGGCCAGAGCCAACTTGCGTACAAATCCGCAACCACTACACGGTCAACACGCAGTAGGCTGGAACCTGAGGAACGTGCCGCCTTCGGCCGCGGCGGTCCGTCCGAGGTTAGGCCTGCCGTCAGCGTCCTGGATTTGGGTACTGGCTGGACCGATGTGGCCCGCGGCATCGGGGGTCTCATGAGTTTCCGGTTCCTCCATACAGGGGATCTGCATCTCGACAGCCCGTTCGTCGGGCTCACGGCCGAAGCGCCCGCCGGCGTCGCGGAGACGCTCCGGGAAGCGACGCTGCAGAGTTGGCAAGGAATCGTTCAGCTCGCGCTAGACGAGAAAGTCGACTTCATGCTCGTGGCAGGAGATGTCTTCGAGCACGCCAACCGAACACTCCGTGGCCAGGTCCGTTTCCGCGATGGTCTCGCCGATCTCGCACGGGCCGGGATCCCGTCCTTCGTGGTCACCGGCAACCACGACCCGCTGTCGGGTTGGGAGCCTTCCGTAACGTGGCCCGAACTTGTGTATCGCTTCCCGGCGCGGATCGTGACCGGTGTCCCGGTCATCCGAGAGGGGGAAGAGATTGCGCGCGTCTATGGCGTGAGCTTCCACGTGCGCGACGTGACCACGAACCTCGCATCCCATTTCAGGCGCGAGGCAGGGGTTCGGTTCGCAGTCGGTCTGCTGCACACGAATGTGGGCGCGATCGCAGGTGAGGACAACTGCGCGCCCTGCACACTCCAGGATCTGCGCGCTGCCGACATGGACTACTGGGCCCTTGGGCATATCCACCGCCATGCCATCCTGGCCGCCGGGCGTCCGACGGTGGTGTACTGCGGCAACCCGCAGGGCCGTGACCCAGGAGAGTCCGACGCGTGCGGCTGCTATCTCGTCACCGTTGACGACGCGGGCGCGATCCACCCGGAGTTCCGCCCCGTCGACGTGGTCCGCTGGCAGCTCCTCGACATCCCGATCGCTGGTATGCCGGACGAAGAGTCGCTCATCGAGCGGGTCGCCGGTGCCGCCGACGCTGCGCGGTCCGTGGCAGAGCGGGCGATTGTGGCCAGGATCACGCTGAGAGGCCGCGGCGCCCTCCATACGTCGCTCCAGCGGCCGGGGGTACTGGCGGATGTTCGCACCATGGCCCAAGAGCGCCTCGGCGAGACGCTGCCCTTCGCCTGGGTCGAGTCCGTTCGTGACGAGACTCGCGGCGAGCTCGACCTCGTCAATCGCCGCCTCGCGGATGATTTCCTGGGCGACCTCCTTCGGCGATTTGAGCAGGCACGAGTCTCGTTGCGGAACTCGGCAGATCCAGGAGCAACCCGTGATACGGCTGCGCCACCAGACCCGATCGTCGCTCAAATCGAGGAATCCATCGATCTTCTCTACTGCCACGAGCGGGCCCGCCGCTACCTGCGCGATGTCAGGCCATCCGAGGCTCGGCTCGCAGAACTGCTGGACGAGGCGGAGTCCATGGTCGCGGACCGCCTCGGCGGGGACGCCTGAGCGATGAAGATCACGACAATCGCCGTCGATGGCTTCGGCCTCCTCCACGACAGACGCGTAGATCCAAGCCCAGGGCTCACGGTCGTGCGCGGGCAGAACGAGGCCGGCAAGACCACCCTGCTTGCCTTTGTGCGGGCGATCCTGTTCGGCTTCGAAACGAACCGCTACAGGGCCCTCGCGGGCGGTCGGCGCGGAGGATGGCTCGCTATCGAGATGGCCGACCAGCGCGTCTTCCGAATCGAGCGGTACGGGGATCGTGGCGGCGTCGGCCAACTTCACGTCCTGGATGCATCTGGGGTCGATCAGGGACCGTCGCTGCTGCCGCAGCTCCTGCAGGGAGTCGAGGCCAAGGTCTTCCGGAACATCTTCGCCTTCGGCCTTGAAGAGCTCACCGAGATCGCGCGGCTAACGGACGACGAGGTTGTCGCCCGCATCTACGGCGCTGGACTCGGCCTTGGCGCGGTTTCCGGCCTCGACGTGGAGAACGAACTCCGAGAGTCCAGGGAGGCCTCGTTCAAGCCCGGCGGTCACAATCCGACAATCAACGCGAATCTGCGCGAGCTCGACGATCTCGACGGGCGACTGCGCAACCTCGATCTACCACGCGAGTACGGAGAGGCTGGGGTGCGTCTGACCGAGGTGGATGCTCGGCTCGCGGAGCTCACCAAGGAGCTGGGTGAGATTGGGACTGAAAGGCGTGCGTTGCAGCGCCTGATCGATGGCTGGCGGACCTGGCTCGATCTCGAGAGCGCCCGCAGGGATCGAGCCGAACTCGGCGAAACCCGGACATACCCGGTGGACACGCTGGAGCGTCATGGCGGCCTCGAAACCACTTGCCGCACCACAGCAGAGGACCTTGCGAAGGCCACCGAACGTCGAGTGCGCCGAGAGGCCCAGCTCGCAGATCTTGTTGTGGACGACCTCGCTCTCGGCCGTCGGTCGGACATCGAGGCCGTCCTCGCGGAGGCGGTGGCCGATCGAACACGCCAAACCGAGACCCAGCGACTAATCCACGATCAGGGTCTCGCGCAGGGGGAATTGGACGAGTCGCTTCGCCGCCTGGGCGCCGATTGGACGCCCGAGCGAGTGGCGGCGTTTGACGACTCGGTCGCTGTCCAGACGGAGATCTCGGGGCGCTTCAGGACGTCCCTTGACCGCGCCGCCGAGGCACCGGCCGCCGTCCGCCGCGATCTTGGTACGACGGAACGCGGCCGGGCCGATGCGAACGACGAGCTCGACCGCGTGAAGGCTCTCCTCGTGGAGATCGCCGAGTCGCTGGGTGACCGCGTCAGGGCGGACGATCGAGAGGCTTCCCTCCGCGAAGTCGAGTCGCTAGCTGCTCGTGTGGAGATCCTCCGTAGCTCGGTTGTGGATGAGTCTCAGGACGAGGCGGCCAAGGGCCCCACCGTGCCGCTTGCCACGCGCCTGGGCCACGCGCGGTCTCTATCGGTGGCGCTCGAGCGGGAACGGAGCGTGGCGGCCCTTCTTGAAGCGACGCCGTCCACTACGGTCTCTGCGGCGAGGGCGCGATCGATCCTGGAGCCGATGCTGATCGCCATTCTTGGACTGCTGGGCGCGGGTTTCCTGGTCTCCTTGGGAATCTCGCCAATCATCGCGGGCCTCGTGGCCGCGTCCGGCCTTGCCATCGCCGTCTACGTGCTGCTCCGGGCCGCGCCAGCCTCGACGGCGACGCCGGCTGGGTCGAGAGTCAGGTTGGAGGAGCAGCTCGGTCAAGAGCGAGCAGAACTGGCCGATCACCTCGTGTCGCTGGACCTCGAGCTCCCGGTGACCCAAGAGCAGGTCGATGAGGTTCTCACGGCGCTCGACCGGGAGAACGCCGATGCGGTGCGCCAGACCCTGCTGGTCGAGCAGGCCGAGAAGGCCGCTCCGGAGATTGCCGATCTGACTTCGAGGCTCACGGCGGCATGCGCGACGGCCGGCCTCCCGCCGACTTTCACCGGCCCCGAGATCAATGAAATGCGACGATCGATCGCCGAGGACCGTCAACTCGAGGCTCGTCGCGTTGGTCTGCTGCAGCAGAAGTCGACGTTGGAAGGCCGGATCGAGGCGCTGGAGCGCCGACACCGTGAATTCGACAGGGATCTGGTGTCCGCCGAGCAGAACGCGACAACGGCCCGCGATGAGTGGGCGGCGTGGCTGACGCGCCGCGGTCTAGATCCCACGGTTGACCGGGAAACAGCGGCCCGGATCGTCGACACCGTGACTGCAGCGAAGCGTCCGATCGCAACGCTCCGGTCCCTCAATGACCGCCTCGTCGTCTTGAGGGGCGATCACGCCACATTCCTGGGTGCCTTCGCGGGACTCGCGGATCTGCTGCCAGGTGGTCATTTCGACGAGGATCGTCTCTCAGAGGCAGTGAGCGAGCTAGCCCGCCGGTTCAAGCTGGCCGAGAAGCAGGAGAAGGAGCGACAGAGTCGAGCCGAGGAGCTGGACGCGTTGCGGGTTGCGGAAGACGAGGCTCGTCGCACGGACGAGCGTGCACGCGATGCGTATGCCTCGTTGCTCGCTGAGTTGGGCGCGCCCGATGCCACGACCCTCCGAGCTGACGTAGACCGCTCCAGTCGCGCGGTCGCCTTGGACGGGCGCATCTCGACCGGTGCCCAGGCTCTCGCCTCACTCTCTGGCCCGGGTCGGGCGCTTGCGGCTTTCGAGGAGGCTCTGGCCGCCGTCGACGACATCGAGGCTCTCCAGGCACGGATCGACGAACTCACGACCTCCGCCGAGTTGCTCGAGACTGAGCGGAGCGGTCTTCACGAGGAGGCTGGGGCATTGCGCGACCGGCGTGCCGAGATGGAGCGCGACGTGGTCGCTACCGAGGAGCGTCAGCGACGGAGCGACCTCCAGGGGCGGCTTGAAGCGGAGGCGGAGCGGTGGAGTGTCCTTGCCCTCGCGACAGAGATAGTGATGCGCGCCCGGGCCGCGTATGAGCGGGCGCATCGGCCGGCCGTGGTCGAGGCCGCCGAGCGGTACGTCCGGGAATGGACTGACGGCCAGTACCGCCGGATAATCGCGCCGCTCGGCGGACAGATCGAGGGCATGGAGCATCGCGACGGGTCTCAGGTTCCGCTTGCCGGGCTCTCGCGGGGGACTGCCGAGCAGCTCTACCTGGCGCTGAGGTTCGGCCTCGTTGAGCATTTCGCGGCGGGTGCGGAACCGCTTCCGATCGTGATGGACGACATCCTCGTCAACTTCGACGACGAGCGCGCAGCGCGGGCGGCACGCTCGATCGAAGAGCTGGCCACGCGCCAGCAGGTCATGTACTTCACATGCCACCCGCAGACGCCACTGCGCGGAGGAAGCGAGATCGTCCTGCCGCGTCTCCGCACTGTCGCGGACGCGGTTGCCCCTACGGCATGAGCATCTGCTGCGAGGCATTCACGGATGCAGGCCGGATCCGATGAGCCTGACCGACTTCCACGCGAAGTACTTCGCCTACGAACTCACCAAGCGGTACGCCTCCGACAACGTCGAGAAGCTCGCTTCTGTGCTGGCCGACGCCCAAGTTGACCTCAACCCCCACCAGGTAGAAGCGGCACTGTTCGCCTTCCGCAGCCCGTTCTCCAAGGGCGCGATCCTCGCGGATGAGGTTGGCCTCGGGAAGACAATCGAGGCGGGGCTCCTGCTGTCGCAGAAGTGGGCGGAGCGCAAGCGCCGACTGTTGGTGATCGTGCCAGCCAACCTCCGAAGCCAGTGGAGCCAGGAACTCGCGGATAAGTTCTACCTGCCCTCGGTCATCCTCGAGGCGCGCAGCTTCAACGACGCGGTTCGTGCGGGCCTCCTGAACCCGTTCCAGCAGGACGCGATCATCATCTGCTCCTACCAGTTCGCGCGGAGCAAGGAGCCGTATCTCCGCCAGACTCCGTGGGATCTGGTCGTGATCGACGAAGCTCATCGGCTGCGGAACGTCTACAAGAACACTAGCAAGATCGCCGCGGCGATCAAGCAGGCAGTTGCGCCGTTCCCCAAGGTTCTGCTGACGGCGACGCCGTTGCAGAACAGCCTGCTCGAGTTGTACGGGCTGGTCAGCATCATCGACGAGTTTGCCTTCGGCGACCTCAAGAGCTACCGCGCTCGGTTCACGCGCCTGAGCGACGGCGAGGACTTCACTGAACTCAAGGAACGTCTCAAGCCCATCTGCAAGCGAACCCTGCGACGGCAGGTCCTCGAGTACGTGAAGTACACGAACCGCCATGCCCTGGTCCAGGAGTTCGTACCGTCCGATGACGAGCAGCGCCTCTACGACCTGGTGTCGGACTACTTGCAGCGGCCGACGCTGTACGCCCTACCCGCCAGCCAGAGGCAACTTGTCACCCTGATCCTGCGCAAGCTGCTCGCTTCCTCCACCTACGCGATCTCAGCCACGCTCGACAGCCTGGCTCAGCGACTCGAAGACGCAGACGCTGCCGCGATGGCCGCCGACTCCCCGCCGGACGAGCTGCGCGCGGACTGGGAGGCACTGGACGAGCTGGCGGACGAGTGGGACGGCGAGGATGACAACCTAGCCCCGAAGGAGCGAGTCCGCCTCTCCCCCGAGCAGATGGACGAGTTGCGTCAAGAGGCAGCTCAACTGCGGGAGTTCCAGAACCTTGCCCTCTCGATCGTCAAGAACTCCAAGGGAGAGGTCCTGCTATCGGCTTTGCGGCGCGGATTCGCGGCCGCCGCTGATGCCCAGAAGAGCCAGGGGCCGGCGACCCTTCAGCAGAAGGCCGTCATCTTCACCGAGTCGCGTCGCACTCAGGAGTACCTGTTCCGGATCTTGGAGCAGACCGAGTTCGCCGGCAAGGTCATGCTCTTCAACGGCACGAACAGCGACCCCGTCTCCAAGGCGATCTACCAGCGGTGGCTGACCCACAATGCCGGCACAGACCGCGTCTCTGGATCACCAAGCGCAGACATGCGCGCCGCGCTCATCGAGCACTTTCGAGATGACGCTTCCATCCTGATCGCCACGGAGGCCGCGGCCGAAGGCATCAACCTTCAGTTCTGCAACCTCGTGGTCAACTACGACCTGCCGTGGAACCCGCAGCGCATCGAACAGCGGATCGGCCGCTGCCATCGTTACGGTCAGAAGTTCGACGTCGTCGTGGTCAACTTCCTCAACAAGAACAACGCGGCGGACCAACGTGTCTACCAGCTGCTCGATGAGAAGTTCCGACTCTTCGACGGCGTCTTCGGAGCAAGCGACGAGGTGCTGGGAGCAGTCGAGTCCGGCGTGGACTTCGAGAAGCGCATCGCTGCGATCTACCAGCAATGCCGAACGCTCGAGCAGATCCAGTTCGAGTTCGATCAGCTCCAGCTTGACCTCGAAACCGAGATTTCAGCCGGCCAGCGCGACGCCCGAGAGAAGCTCCTGGACAACTTCGACCAGGAGGTCGTTGAGAAGGTTCGGGTTGAGAGCCGCGACTTCCTTGATCGGTTCAATGAGCAGCTCTGGCGGCTCACCCGGTATCTCCTCGCGGAGTATGCCAACTTCGACGATCAAGCCCACGGCTTCATGCTCCACAAGAACCCGTTCCCCGGCGAGAACATCCACCCCGGACCGTACGGGATGGGCAAGGGCGTTGAGGATGCCAACACCTACCGGGTTGGGCACCCGCTGGCGCAGCGCGTCCTCGGACTAGGTAAGGGGTTGACTCCGCCGCCCGCCACGGTGGCGTTCCAATACACCGGCAGCGGCAAGAACATCGCGATCCTGGACGCTCTCCGTGGCCAGAGTGGCTGGCTGGCTTGCTCGCGGCTCACGATGAATGCGCTGGAGGTAGAGGATCTGCTCGTCCTGGCCGGCGTGGCCGACGGTGGTGCGGTAGTCGACGAGGCGCAGTGTCGCAGGCTGTTCGATCTGCAGGCCACGCAGAGTGCGTCCGGGGAGATGCCGGCGTCCGTGGCAGTTGACCTTGAAGAGGCACAGGATCGCCGCCGGCAGGGGCTCCTCGAGGAAATGGCCAACCGAAACGGCCGGTGGTTCGACACCGAAATGGACAAGCTCGACCATTGGGCAGAAGACCGCCGCGTCTCGCTCAAGGCCGACCTTGCGGAGTTGGATGAGGCGCTCAGAGAAGCGAAGAAGCTCGCTCGCTTCGCGCCGACGCTTCCGGACAAGCTGGAGCGACAGCGTGCCGTTCGTGTCCTCGAAGGCAAGCGCGACGAGGCATGGCACGCCTACGATCAAGCCAGCCGCGAAATCGACCGCCAGAAGGACAACCTGCTCGATGAGATCGGCCAGCGTCTTGAGCAAAGCGTCGAGCACGAGCCGCTGTTCGCGCTTCGGTGGGAGCTAAGTTGAGAAGCCAATCCAGCATTGCGGGGGACGAGACGTGACCGATCAACCCGAGCACCTAGACCTCAAGTCGGAGGACATCGCCGGCGACAAGGTGCAGGAGTTGTTGCAGGTGTTCCCCGAGGTTGGCAACGAAGGTAGAACGGTTGACTTCGACCGGCTGAAGCTCGCGCTCGGCGAGGCGGTGGACGTCGGCAAGGAACGCTACGGCATGAACTGGCCGGGCAAGGCCGAGTGCTTCAGGACGATCCAGCTGCCGAGCCTCGGCACGCTGCTTCCCTGCCCCGAGGAAAGCGTCAACTTCGATACCACTCAGAACCTGATCATCGAGGGAGACAACCTCGAGGTATTGAAGCTTCTGCAGAAGTCGTACCTCGGCAAGGTCAAGATGATCTACATAGACCCGCCGTACAACACCGGCAACGACTTCATCTACCCGGACAACTATGCCGAGAGCCTGCAGACCTACCTGGAATACACGGGTCAGGTTGACGCCGAAGGTAAGAAGTTCAGCACCAATACAGACGCCGACGGCCGGTTCCACTCGAAGTGGATGACCATGATGTACCCGCGCCTGTATCTGGCACGAAACCTGCTCCGGGAAGACGGCGTGATCTTCGTCTCGTGCGATGACAACGAAGTGCACAACCTTCGCGCCTTGATGAACGAGATCCTAGGCGAAGAGAACTTCGTCGCCACAGTGATCTGGCAGAAGGTCTTCTCGCCCAAGAACTCGGCCCGACACTTCTCGGCGGACCATGACTATGTCGTGGTGTACGCCGGGCATGCAGATACTTGGCGCCCCGAGCTTCTGCCCCGTACTGGGGACATGGAAGCACGCTACGAAAACCCTGACCACGACCCGCGCGGGCCTTGGATGTCGGATAACCTGACGGCTCGTAACTACTACGGCGCAGGGATCTACGCAGTCACGTGCCCGTCTGGCCGCGTGATCCAGGGTCCGCCGACCGGCAGCTATTGGAGAGTGTCGAAAGCGAAGTTCCAAGAACTTGACGGCGACGGTCGGATATGGTGGGGCCGCGACGGCAACGGTATGGCACGGCTGAAGCGTTTCCTGTCCGAGGTGAAGCAGGGGCTAGTGCCCCAGACGCTATGGACGTATTCGGAAGTCGGCCACACGCAGGACGCCAAGAAGCAGTTGCTAGAACACGTAGCGTTTGAGTCGACGGAGAACGTGCTCGACACCGTCAAGCCAAGCGGTCTGATCCGACGGATGCTCCAGATTGCCACGAAGTCAGATGAGGGCGCACTCGTGCTCGACTTCTTTGCAGGCAGCGGCCCGACCGGGCAAGCGGTATTCGAGCAGAACCAGGCAGACGGGGGCAATCGAAGGTTCATCTTGGTTCAGCTCCCGGAACCGCTGCCCCAGCCGGAGAAACAGCTCAAGACCATCGCCGACATTACGAAGGAGCGCGTTCGTAGCGTTGGGAAGAAGCTGTCCGACAAGGACGCCGGAGGCTTGGGTCTGAAAGGTGGTCAGGAGCCCGACCGGGGGTTTCGCGTTTTCAGCCTCGCGGAGTCCAACTTCAGACCCTGGAACGTCGACGTGGCACACGAGGCCGGCGCGCTCGAGGCTCAGCTTGAACTCCATATCGACCACATCCGACTGGGCCGCGCGCCCGAGGATCTGCTCTTCGAGATCCTCTTGAAGAGCGGCTTCCAACTCGACACGCCTATCGAGACTCTTGAGCTGGCCGGGACGCCCGTCTACAGCGTGGCAGGTGGCGCACTCCTGGTCTGCCTTGGACGCGAGCTGACCCTGGATCTGATCCGCCTCATCGCCCAGAGGAAGCCCGAGCGCGTGGTTTGCCTGGATGAGGGCTTTGCCGGCAACGACCAACTCAAGGCGAATGCCGTTCAGATCTTCAAGACGCAGGGCGTTACTACCTTCCGGACCGTCTGACCGACCTGCAATGAAGATCCAGTTCGACGCTAATCAGCAGTTTCAGCTCGATGCCGTGGCGGCCATTACGGACATCTTCGAGGGCCAACCGCAGGGCACTCCAGAGTTCAGCGTCATCAGCCTTGGCGCGACGGCCGGCCTGTTCGCCGACCAGGAGCAGACCGAACTCGGCGTGGGAAACCGCCTTCTGCTGGCAAGGGACGCGATCGCGTCCAATGCGCGTTCGATCCAGTTTCGCAACGACATCGAAGTGCCGGACCCAGCCGCGTCGCTGGAAGCGTGGGCCATCTTCGACGGGCCGGCCAACCAGCCCCGCGAGTGTCCTCATTTCTCCGTGGAGATGGAGACTGGCACGGGCAAGACCTACGTCTACCTCCGCACCATCTTTGAGTTGTCGCATCGCTACGGCTTCCAAAAGTTCATCATCGTCGTCCCGAGCGTGGCCATCCGTGAGGGCGTGCTCAAGAACATCGAGATCACGGCAGAGCACTTCCGCGCCATCTACAACAACCTGCCGTTCGAGCACTTCGTCTACGACGCCCGCAAGGTCAATCGGCTCCGCCAGTTCGCCACCAGCAACACCCTGCAGATCCTGGTCATGAACATCGACGCCTTCCGGAAGGACTTCACCGGCACCGAGGCGGAACAGAGAAGCAACGTCATCTACAAGGAGAGCGACAAGCTCTCCGGCCGGCAGCCCATCGAGTTCGTCCGGGCCGCGCGCCCTGTCGTCATCATCGACGAGCCCCAGAGCGTCGACTCGACCGATCGGGCGCAGGAGGCCATCAAGGCGCTCAACCCGCTCTGCACGCTGCGCTACTCGGCCACACACCGGAACCCCTACAACCTGGTCTACCGGCTCGATCCAATCCGCGCGTTCGAGTTGAAGCTGGTCAAGCAGATCGTCGTGGCCAGCGCGACGCCGGAAGGGTCCGCCAACGACGCTTTCGTGCGCGTGGAAGAAATCGACTACCGGAGCGGCATCAAGGCGAAGCTCCGGATCCACGTTCAGACGCCCGAAGGTCCCCACGAGAAGGTCGTCACGGTCAAGCAGGGTGCGGACCTGTTCATGCTTTCTGGGGAGCGAGCTGCCTACGCGCAAGGGTTCTCCGTCGCCGAGATTAACGCCGAACCTGGCCTCGAGACGATCCGCTTCAATGGCGGTCGCACGCTGCGCCTTGGCGAGGAAATCGGAGGAATGCGCGACGATGTCTGGCGCGCGCAGATCCGGCACACGATCAAGCGCCACCTCGAGAAGGAGCTTCAGGTTCGTGGCCGCGGCGTCAAGGTGCTCAGCCTCTTCTTCGTCGACCGCGTTGCCAACTACCGCGACTACGACAGTGACGGCCAGCCCGCGAAGGGCAAGTTTGCCGAAGCATTCGAGGCTGAGCTGGCGGCGCTGGCGCTCGAGGAGCGGTTCCAGGAGTTGACGTGGCTCAGGGAGCCCGTCGATCGGCTACACAACGGCTACTTCGCCGCGGACAAGAAGGGCGTACTCAGGGACACCCGCGGCGACACGCAAGCAGACGACGACGTCTACAACCTGATCATGAAAGAGAAGGAGCGGCTGCTCTCTCTGGACGAGCCGCTCCGGTTCATCTTCAGCCACTCGGCGCTTCGGGAAGGCTGGGACAACCCGAACGTCTTCCAGATCTGCACGCTCAACGAGACGAGGAGCGCGGTCAAGAAGCGGCAGGAGATCGGTCGCGGACTGCGTCTCCCGGTGGACCAGAACGGCCTTCGCGTCTTCGATGACTCAGTGAACAAGCTCTACGTCATGGCGAACGAGAGCTACGACGAGTTCGCTCGCGCCCTCCAGACCGAATACGAAGAGGACTGCGGGGTGACCTTCGGCAAGGTGCCCTTGACAGTACTGGCCAAACTCACGCGGGTCGTGGACGACGTTGAGCAGCCGATTGGACCGGAGGCAGCGGCTCAGATCCGCGCTGCGCTGATCGCGCAGAAGATGCTGGACGATGGCGGCCGCATCCAGCGTGCCTTTGATCCCAAGAAGGCCGGCTTCAGGCTGGAGCTGCCGGAGGCACACCAGGAGCTGGCGCCGGCTGTGATAGACCTCCTGGCCAGGTATCAGATCGAACGCCATGTCCGTCGCGAGCGCGACGACGGCCCCAACCGCCTCAAGAAGGACGTAACGCTAAGCCCCGAGTTTCGGGCTCTGTGGGAGCGCATCAAGCCCAGGACGACCTATCGGGTCGAGTTCTCGACGGACGAACTCGTCATGCGAGCTGTCGCAGCCCTGAAGCGGATGGATTCCATCGAGGCACCCACGATCCGGGTCGCCGCCGGCCGCGTGGAGCCGGTGTTGGCCGGGGTCAGGGCCACGGCGGTGAGCGTCGCCGAAGAGCAGGTGGACTACGGGACTCGTGCGGTCCCGGACGTGCTCGCTTACCTACAGAACGAGACTGAACTTACTCGTTCCACCCTCGTGCGGGTCCTCCGCGAGTCCGGCCGACTCGGCGAGCTCTTCAACAATCCCCAACGCTTCATGGACATGGTCGCCACGACTCTGAAGGGCGAACTGCATCGACTTCTCGTGGACGGGATCAAGTACGAGCGAGTCGAGGGCTCCGGGCCGGCAGCCGAGTGGGAGATGCTGCTCTTCAAGAACGAGGAGCTAATCAACTACCTCTCGGCCCTCAAGGTGAACCACTCGGTCTACGACTACGTGGTCTACGACTCGGAGATCGAGCGCGAGTTCGCAAGACAGCTCGACGAACGAGAGGACATCAAGCTCTTCGTGAAGCTGCCCGGCTGGTTCCAGATCGACACGCCGCTGGGCACGTACAACCCCGACTGGGCCATCCTCAAAGACGATGGGCAGGCGTTCTACCTTGTCCGGGAGACCAAGGGAACTCGCGACTTCCTCAAGCTGCGCACTAGCGAGGCGGACAAGGTCCGCTGCGGTCAGGCTCACTTCGCGGAGCTGGGTGTGCCCTTCGCAGTCGCGGTCACGGCGGCTGAGGTCTGAGCGTCTTCCGAGGTCGCGCGGTCAGAAGCGCACCAACGACAGCAGCCTCTATGGAGCGGTTCATCGACGACGATGCGGGGTAAATAGCTCAGCTGGCCGCCCATAACGACGGGTTCGTCCTGAACAGGTCCCCGCACGTCAGCTCTTCCCACTTGGTGCTCCATCGCTCCTCGTGCCGTGCGCAGCGCCGTCTGGCGGCGAGTCTGAGGGATCCCTGAGGGGCCCGTCCCTGTATAGTGGGAGTTGCCCCGGCGAAGAGGTCCTAGGCCCCTTGGTTGGGCACGGGTAATTGGAGCCAGCCCGAGAGGCCGAGCAATCGAGCGGTCGAGCCGGGCAAGATCAACTCACGTGCAATCCCGCCTTCGCGTCCCCTTAGCCGACCTCGCGCGGTCGGCGTATCGCCTCGAGTCGCGACACACTCGACCATAGGAGATGTGAATGCAGAACCCAAGCCTGCCGGATCCCAAGGACGGTCAGCCCTGGCGCCCCTCTTCGCTCTTTGTGGCGATCTGCCTGTTGGCCGTCGCGGTGGTCGCAGTCACCCTCGTAGGCGCTGCTATCGTCGTAGCTCCGGGACCTGTGCTGGCGCCATCGATTGCGGTGTTCGAGCTCGTCGTCCTGTTTGGGGCCAGTCTCTTTGCAGTGCTCGACGCCCGCCGGGCGTGGGATTTCGTGACGGCCCTCACAGTGATGACGGCGACCGCGGTTCCTGGGCTGGCTGCCGCCTTTTCCGTAGCCGTCTACGTCTGGAATCCGGACCCAGATCACTGGCACGTTTGGCTGGTCGGCATCGGAATCCTCGCCGCCATTCTGGTGTGGTCGTTCGTCATCTACTTCAGCCGTGTGTATGCGCAGCCTCAGCGGGCGAACCCGCGAGCATACGCTGAGCTGGTTCTACATCTGGAGGAACTCGAAGCTCGCGTGTCCGCGCTGCTAACAGTCTCCGCCTGGCCGCCAGCCCAGGCAGCTGCACGTCAGGCCATCGATGTTCAACTTGCGGCCCTGGATGCGGCGCTCAGGCCTACGAGAGCCAGGTTGGAAGCGAGGTGGGTTCACTCCACCGGCTACGTGGACCTGTGGAATCGGGTCCACAGGGCGGAGGAGTCGCTGATGATGCTTGAACCTGATTGGAGGCTCAGGAATTCGGCGGCAACTGACCGACTTATGATCAAGGACTCAGCCATGCGGAATGGAGCGAAATTGGACAAGCTTCTGACCACCGCCTGCGCGATGATCGGAACGGAGGCCAATGATCTCGAGGGAAGAGACCTCCTGCGGAGGGTGCGTCGAGCCATCAACGAGTATCGCGACGCACGTGCCGACGGTCTAGTCCGCGCTCGAAACAACATGCTGAAGACCACATTGGTAACGGGCTTGCTGGCATATCCGGCCCTGGCTCTGGCGTTGATGATGGGGATTTCCAGATTCACAATCGCCTCGGCAGCGGCCTTGTTTCTGGTTTCCGCAGTCGTCGGCCTTTTCAAGCGCCTATACGACGAAGCACGGACACCGACGATCATTGAGGACTATGGCCTGGCAACTGCCCGGCTTCTCCAGGCGGCGCTTGCGTCCGGTCTGGCGGGAATCGCGGGCGTATTCCTTGTGGCGATGCTGGCCACTCTCGGACCGAACGCTAGCATCTCGCAGCTCAATTGCGGCGGCGACGCCGGACCAATGCTGCTCCAGATGTACGACCTGTCAAAGGATCCATTCGCGCTGCTCGTCGCGGCAAGCTTCGGGCTTACGCCAAGCCTGATTCTCCGACGCCTTCACGAAGGGCCAGAGCGGTGGGCCGCAGAGTTCGCGAGCAGCGAGACCACGGCTGCGAAAGACAAGCCCGAGTGAGGCCTCTTCGCCCGCTACCGGCTCATTGCCCTGGGCGGCGGGCCCTGCTCATCCAGTCGGGGCGAGGGATCGACCTGGATCTCTAGTCCGCCTCCCGATCGGATGGCCAGGGTTCCATGACCTGACGGAGGATCGCGAAGGGTGCGGGCGTGCCGGAAGGTCGATACGAGTCCGGCCGGCAGCGTCCGTGGCCATGACAAACTCCGACTTTCACACGGCCATTGACACTTGCGTAGCGCCTCCAGGGTGGCGTCCCCCGGGTTCGGTGCTGATCACCGTGTGCGGCCTATCGGTCGACGTCCTGGCCCGGGTCGTCTTCACGACCATCCAGAAGTTCATGCCGGCCGAGCAGGGCGACCGCAACGCCGTGCTTTCGGACCGGCGCAACATCGTCGTCATCGCCGANNGAGGCCCACCGCAGCCAGTACGACTTCATCGACGGCTTCGCCCGCCACATGCGCGACGCCCTGCCGCAGGCCCAGCTTCGCGCGGACAAACCCGAGCGGCCTTGGGCGGCTACATCAGCATCTACGACATCGCTCGCGCGGTCGAGCTTGGCGCCACGGTGCCGATCTACTACGAGGGCTGGCCGGCGAAGCTCGAGCTATCCGAGGCCGAACGCCCCAGGATCGACCCCGACTTCGCGGAGGTCACCGAAGGCGAGGAGGTCGAACGCAAGGAAGGCCTGAAGAGCAAGTGGGCTCAGCTGGCTGCCGTCGTCGGTTCGGAGAAGCGTTTGCGGCTGGTCGCCGCCGTTTCCATGGCGGGCATGCGGGCACGATAAGCCGCAGGTAAGGCGTGCTTGCTAGCCTCCCCCGCATGAACGACCAACCCCGCTCAGTCGCCGGCGGCACGGCCCAGGGACGGGAGCCTCTCGCACATAGAACACTCGTGTTCTATAGTGGACCCCATGGAGGCAGAAGCGTGACCGAGATCGGCACCGTCACCCTGGCGTTCACGACTCGAGAGGCGCAGCAACTCAGCGGGTTGAGCGCGCGGCGGCTTCAGTATTGGGATGAGACGGCGTTCGTTCGGCCGTCGGTCGCGGCACGCCTTGGTCGGGGTTCTCCGCGCCTCTACTCATTCCGTGACTTGATTCAGCTTCGCATTGCCGCACTCCTGCGGGATCACATCTCGCTGCAGGCGTTGCGACGCCTCAAGGACGCCCTGGACCTGGAGGCTCCGTTCGCCGAGGTCAGGTACGCGTCGACGTCGGAGGGCGAGACGGTCTATCTGGTGCAGCCCGGCGTACCCGAGGCCGTCCGCCGGCCGGGCCAGATCGTCATGACCTTCGACGTACCCCTGGACGAGATCCGCTCCGACCTGGAGCTGCGCATCGCCGAACTCCGCCGTCGCCGCGGGATTGGCCACCTGGAGAAGACCCGAGGCATCGTCTCAGGCCAACTGGCGGTCGCTGGAACGCGTATCACGACGGCCGCGATCGGTCGGATGCTGAAAGCCGGATGGGATGAGGGGCGGATCCTGGCCGAGTACCCGGAACTGACTCCAGCCGATATCGAGGCCGTGCGTCGATTGGGCACGAAGGCCGGCTGAGTCAGGGCTCGGGAGATGAACTGGCTGGTCGACAACAACGTCCCGCGCGGGGTCACCACGTTGCTGCTCGACCTGGGACACGAAGTAGCGGAAGTCCGTCAAGCGCTGGCCGACAACGCTCCCGACTCGGCGGTCGCCGCCTACGCTGCAGCCGAGGGTCTTGTCGTTGTCACGCACGACCGAGGCCTGGCAAGACGGTGCCTGCTCGCAGGGACACCGCACCTATGGCTTCGCACTCGAGAGCCACAGGACCGGGAACGAATTCGTGAAGCACTGCCGGCCATTGAAAAAGCCTTCGCGCAGGGGTCGGTCAGGGTCGTGGCCAGCCAAAGGACCCTGACTGCTGGGATGCAATCCGAGTGATCGCCGGCGACGCCTGATCCTCGATCCGGCGATGGAGAACCCGACGACGTCGTCATCGCCGACGAGGCCCACCGCAGCCAGTACGACTTCATCGACGGCTTCGCCCGCCACATGCGCGACGCCCTGCCGCAGGCCCAGCTTCGCGCGGACAAACCCGAGCGGCCTTGGGCGGCTACATCAGCATCTACGACATCGCTCGCGCGGTCGAGCTTGGCGCCACGGTGCCGATCTACTACGAGGGCTGGCCGGCGAAGCTCGAGCTATCCGAGGCCGAGCGCCCCAGGATCGACCCCGACTTCGAAGAGATGACCGAAGGCGAGGAGGTAGAACGCAAGGAAGGCCTGAAGTCGAAGTGGGCGCAGCTGGCCGCCGTCGTCGGCTCGGAGAAGCGGTTGCGGGTCGTGGCGGCCGACCTCGATAAGCCGCAGGTAAGCGGCATCTGCTTTCATGAGGCCGGGCTTCGTCGATCCGTACTCGAACGATCGACCGCGCCTTGGGTAGACGAAGGAGTTACAGTTTGCGATACTTCAGGTATCACATACTGATATGGAGACTCAGGACCGAATGCCTCGTCCGCCACGCTCGCTTCTCGGCGACGCGACGATGCTCCGCGTAGCCGGCATCCTCTACCTGGATCCGTCGTCCGCGCGCTCCCTCGGCCAGTTGACCGGGGCTCTGCCGGACATCAACCGCCTCACTGTGATCCGGGCGTTGAAGGATCTTGGGGAAGCGGGCTACATCCTCAAGACCGCCGGCAATCCCCCGACCTATCGAGCCAACGCGCGGCACTACCTCTTCGACGAGATGCGCTCCATCGCCGTCAAGACGTTGGGCGGGTTCGAGACCCTGGCACAGCGTGTCGTGGACACGCCGTCGATCAAGTACGCCGCGATCTACGGATCGTTCGCCCGAAAGACCGCGGGCTCCACGAGCGACATCGACCTGCTCCTGGTCGTCAGCAGCGGTTCTGATCCCGCGGTGGCGGAGATCGTCGGCGATCTCGCCGCCGCCGCCCACAGCCTTGGGCGCGAGATCAACCCGACGATCTACGACGAGCAGGAGTTCCATGCCAAGCGTGAGTCGGGGTTCCTACAGGATGTCCTGGCCGGCCCGCTCATCGTCTTGAGGGAAACCTGACGATGGCCAACGTGGTCACTCAGGCGGACCTGTTTGCCCACCTGCGCGAGCACTGCATCGAAGGCGTTGAGGATCCGTTCGAGCGCATCCGAAGTTGCATGGACGGCGTCCGGGAGGATCTGGCATCGGCTGCCGACGACGTGGGCTCATATCGGAGCCGCACGGCCGCCAGCGATGTGGAGGACGCTGCGATGCTGATGGGCGAGGCTGTCGGGTTCGCTCTCGGCTACAAAATCCCCGCCGGTGAGGGGCACCACTGGAAAGCGATCCGTCTCCTGGTCCTGTATCTGCAGTCGAGCGTGCCGGTCCTCGCCAACAGGGCACGCCAGCTCGAGCTGCTTCGCACTTACCGGCATCGCGTCAAATACGAGGGCGCGGATGCGCCCATGGCCCAGACGAGCACGTACTACAACGTGGTGAAGGGCGTGCACGACACGATCAAGGATGAGCCCCTCCGCCTCCTCAGCGAACGCCAGAAGGGCAGCGTCTGACCAATGGCCGGCACGCTTTTCACGATCGGATATCAGAGCGCAAAGCTCGAACAGGTGGTCGCTTCGCTCGCGGTCGCTCAGGTGTCCGTGCTCGTGGATACGCGCGAGACGCCGATGTCGAGGCGCGTGAAGTTCCGGCAGCGGGCGCTGGCCTCGGCGCTTGGCGAGGCCAGCATCCGGTGTTTGTCGGTCCGCGCGCTCGGCGCCCCCAAACCATTGCGCGCAATCGCCGCGGACGATTGGGCCGGCTTCGTGGCCGACTACCGGGAGCGGCTAGCCGCCGCTCGGGAAGAGATCGAGCGGCTCGTCCCGCTCGTCGCCTCCGAGCGCGTCTGCCTCTTCTGTTTCGAGGCCGACCCCGCCGCCTGCCACCGGTCGCTCCTGGCCCATGAGATCCAGGGTCTGCTGGACGTCTCCGCCGTCCATCTTCGACCGGGGTGGCCGGACGAGTCCGATGATCACGAAAGTCTGGTGGCGCTTGGCCAGGTTGCCCACCACCAGGCAGAGGTCGCGGTCGGGTAGCTCGCGCTCATAGCGCTGTTAGCTGCGGACCGATTTCCGGTCGAGGTCGAACCCGGCGGCTTCCAGGACTTGCTCTTCGGACACGCCGAGCAAGGTCCAGAGACCTATGTGCTCATCGATTGCCGGCCATTCCACGAGGGTGCCGAAGCCGCCCAGTCGCCAGGTCGCGCGCTGCTTCGGGTCTGCCTTCGTCAGGCGTGCCGACCACGAGGTGGGCGCGGACACTTCGCGGCCGTCCGTGAGCATGAAGGTAATCTGCTGGTCGTCCACGCGGACATCTCGGATTAGTGCGGCCTTCATGTCGGTTCGCCTTCGCACGCTTCGTCCCAACGCCGGATCAGCGCCTCGCGATTGTCGCGTAAGCGGCGCTCGATCCTCGAGAGATCCCGGCCAGTGTAGCCCCGAGTTGCCGCCTGCTCTACCACTGGTTCAAGCCAGTACTTGGCCTCGCCTCGACCGCCGCCCTTGACGTGGATGTGCCTACGCTCGGAGCAGTCGTGCAGCACAATGAAGAAGGTGTACGGCCCTCTTCGGAAAAGCGTCGGCATGCGGCGATCTTGGCCGTGGCCGCTTACCTGCCGATCAACCGCGGCTCACCTGACAGGGACAGATTGATCGAGGGGGACAGGGCGAGATGCGGCAAAGAGGTAAGCGGCGGATCGTTTCGAACAGGATCTCATCCGGTTCGTCTGGGACGTCCTCGGGCGCGAGACCCCTTCCAATCGAAGATGGCGCCACGGTACCGATCTACTACGAAGGCCGGCTGGCGAAGCTCGAGCTCTCCGAGGCCGAACGGCGGTCCCGCCTCAGCGGACAGGCTGTGCCGTTGGGTGTTGAAGAACGAGCCGCGCGCGGGGCGGCTCGGAGGCGTCGTGCGGCGCGGGGCCATTCCAGACAAGGACGTCGGGGGCTAGGTCGAGGTCGCCGGGCCATTCGACCGTTCCGTGTCGGACGCGCGCACGCCGGAACTCGGAGTAGTCCGTCCGCAGGCCCTCGAAGACCGGGCCTCGCAGAAGGTCGCTGACCTCGCGCTCGATCGTCGTCCTGTCTGACAACGTCAGTCGAAGCCAGTAGTCGTCCAGCGTTTCGACCGATCTGATGGTGAGCATCGTTGGGCCATTCTACGCAAGAGGCGCGATCCTGGCGATCGGTTCGCCGGACGCGGCCCGGCGCCAATCCTCGGCCAATTCGGTCTGATGCTCGGCCGCCCATTCCATGACTAGGCCGAGGGCGCGCGTCGCGATGCCGCCTTCGATGATGGCCAGGCTGCGGATATCGACCTCCACCGTACGACCCTGGTATGTCGCATGGAAATGCGGCGGGTTGTGGTCGGCATAGTGGAGTCGGATCACGATGCCGAAGAAGCGGCTGAGTTCGGGCATGGGCCCAGCCTAGAGATCGGCTCTTCACCCTCGCTTACTTGCTGCGCCGGGGCGTGCCATTCATGCCTCGCGCGGTCGAATACGGCGCCACGGTGCCGATCTACTACGAAGGCCGGCCCGCGAAGCTCGAGCTATCTGAGGTCGAACGCCCCAGGATCGACCCCGACTTCGAAGAGGTCACCGAAGGCGAAGAGGTCGAACGCAAGGAAGGTCTCAAGAGCAAGTCGGCGCAGCTGGCCGCCTACGCCTCGAGTTCGAAGCCCTCCGTGGCGAAGTCGGAGTCCATCGCCCAGGCTCGGCTGATCTCGCGCTGACGCATGAACTCGAAGCTGGTCCGGTCAACCAGTGACACGGCCGAGCCGGTTGTGGCGCGGAAGGCTACGACGGCGCGGGAGCGCAGCGAGGCGT
>PLLE01000037.1 GCA_003141245.1 Chloroflexota bacterium | reverse complement strand
CGTGAGACCCTGCTCATGCTGCGAGGACTGCGATCCGAGGTGATCGTGCTGCGCGATCGGGTCGTCGCGCTCGACTCTCCTGCGCCCGTGGCCGGCGGCGCGGCCTCGACCCCCGCCGGAACGAACCGCGCCGCGGCGGACGAGGAGAGGCGCCTGCTGCGGATGCGCATCCAGGGACTGATCGATCAGATGGAAGCGGCTGTGGCCCAGATCGACGGCTGGGGAATCCAGCTCCGCGAGATCGGGACCGGCCTGGTGGACTTTCCGGCGCTCGTCTCCGGGCGACCCGTCTGGCTGTGCTGGCGTCTCGGTGAGGATCGAGTCGGCTGGTGGCACGAGGCCACCGAGGGCTTCGACGCCCGCAGGCGAATCGAGGACCTGATTTGACAGGCGAACCGAGACCCTCCCGATCGGTGCGAGTGATGAAAGCCACGGAGCCGCGGCGCGAGCCGGGCACGGTCATGCAGGGCGACCGCCGCAAGGCCTACCGGCCCATCCCGCCCGATCGCCGTCGCGAGACCTTCGAGGCCGGACTGCAAGCCTACGCGCGGGGCGACTACTTCGAAGCTCACGAGCTCCTCGAGCCGGCCTGGATGGGCACCTCCGACCTGGCCGAGCGGGCGCTCTACCAGGGCTTGATCAAGCTTGCCGCGGGCTACGTCCACGCCGTTCGCGGAAATCCGATAGGCCTGGCTCGGAACCTGGAAGGCGCGCGCAAGCACCTGGCGACGTCGGGGCAGCTCGATCCGCGCCTGGCGCAGCGCGTCGGGATCGACCTGGCCGAGCTGCTCACCGCGATCGACGATCGGCTGGCCTCGCCCCGAACGCCGGCCGCCCGGGTGGATTCGAACGCGGCGGCCCTGCTCGACCTCGCGGCCGACGCGCCGCGCCTCCGCTGATGCCGCGCCTCCGCTGATGCCGCGCCTCCGCTGATGCCGCGCCTCCGCTAACTCGGCGGCCCTGCGGGCGGTGGCTCGAAACTCCCCGCCTGGGAAGCGGGCTTCGTGGATGGCTGCCAGCGCCTTTCCGCAGACGGCGACAATCCCCAGGGTCGTGGCGGCATCCTGGCCCCGCATGACCTCGTCGAGTGGCGCCCCCTCGAGCCACTCCAGCAGCGCGAAAGGTGGATCCGCGGCGGGGTCGGCGTGGAGAACGCGCGGCACCGGAACGCGGCCGTTTCGCGCGCCGATCGCGCCCATTGCCCGAATCACCGCCGCCTCGAGCGCCGCCTCCGGCAGTTCCACGAACCTGCGTGCCTGCTCCCAGCTCCGCTCCATGCCGCGATTCTGACGCTCGCAGAGTCGGCCCGGGCACGAAACCGCGCAAGCCGTAGACTGGCCGCCGTGCCCAAGACGACCCCGACGGCCCCGATCCCTGTGCCCACCGCGCCCGTTGCTCCGGCCACTCCGGCCGAAGCCGAGCCCGCGGCCCGGCGCCACCACGCCGTCGCCCGCCGGATCGGGATGACGCCCGAGCAGTTCGTCATCGCCGCCGGGATCATGGCGGCATTGGCCGTGGCGGCCCTGGATTCGACCGTCGTCTCGACCGCAATGCCGACCATAATCGGCAACCTGGGCGGGCTCTCAGAGTACAGCTGGGTCTTCTCCGCTTACCTCCTGGCCTCGACCGTCACCGTCCCTCTGTATGCCCGACTCGCCGACATGTACGGCCGCAAACCGATCTTCATGACCGGCCTGGCACTATTCGTCGGCGGTTCGATGCTGTGTGGCTTCGCCGGTTCGATGACGCAGCTCATCCTCTTCCGGACGATCCAGGGCCTCGGCGCCGGAGCGGTCCAGCCGATCGCGTTCACGATCCTGGGCGACGTCTTCGAGAGCGAACAGCGGGCCAAGGTTCAGGGCCTCTTCTCCGGTGTCTGGGGGGCGTGCGCTGTGGTGGGGCCGGCGATCGGCAGCATCATCACGACCACGGTCGGCTGGCGCTGGGTCTTCTTCGTCAACGCGCCGGTCGGGCTGATGGCGGCGTTCCTGATCGGCCGGTTCTTGCACGAGCGGGTCGAGCATCTCCGTCACCGGCTGGACCTGGCCGGGGCTGGGATTCTCACGGCGGGCCTGGTCTCGTTGCTGTTCGCGGCGACCGAGGGTGGGCAGTTATGGGGTTGGACATCGCCCGTGACCATCGGGCTGGTGGCCGTGGCCATCGCCCTGCTCGTGGCATTCGCGGTCTTCGAGCGCCGCATCGCCGAGCCGCTGATCGACCTCAGCCTGCTGGGCGTGCCGGTCATCGCGGCCGGCCTGGCTATCGGCGGGCTCTCGGGCGTGGTGATGTTCAGCCTCTCGACCTACGTGCCGCCGCTGGTCCAGGGGGTCATGGGCGGGACCGCACTCCAGGCGGGCGTGGCCGTGGCGGCGATGTCGATCGGCTGGCCGATCGGCTCGATAGTCGGCGGGCGGGCGCTGCTCCGCTTCGGGGCGCGGCCGACGGTGCTGGTCGGGACGGCGATGCTGGTCGTGGGGGCGTCGGTGGTGACGCAGGCGACGCGGCCCGGGGATCTCACCGGCGGGCTGGCCGTGGCGGCGCTGGGCGAGGCAATCACGGGACTGGGAATGGGTCTCTCCGCGACGACGATCCTGGTCATGGTCCAGGCCGCGGTACCGTGGCAGCGCCGCGCGGTTGCCACGGGCCTGGTCCAGTTCAGCCGGACGATCGGCGGGGCTGTGGGCGTCGGCCTGCTTGGCGGGATCGTGACCGCGTCGGTGGGCGGGTCTTCGGCGGTCATCCTCGACCCGATCGGACGCAACTTCATCTCGCCGGAGCATCTGGCCGCCATGCGCTCGGCGCTCTCGGGCGGCCTGGAGTGGGTCTTCGTGATCCTGGCGCTCGACGCCGTCGTAGTGGCTGCCGTGGCGATCCGAATGATGCCGGCGGTGCGCATCGAGCGCCGCACTGGCGGAGTGAGCGCTGGCGGGGCCAGTGGCGCGAGTGGCGCGGGTGGGGCGAGTGGCGCTGGCACGGGCGCGGGCGGAGTGGGCGGAGTGGGCGGCTCAGGCGGCGGCCTCTCTCCGGCGGCGCGACGCCCCGATTTGCCCATTACGCCTGCCCGTAGTACAGAGTGGGAGGATCGGGCAGCACCCGGT
>PLLE01000006.1 GCA_003141245.1 Chloroflexota bacterium | reverse complement strand
GAAAGACCGCCGCCAACTCCAGCCGGCCGCCGAGCGCTTCGACGAAACCGCGCAAAGTGGACAGGTACAGATCCTCCCGCCGCTTGATCTTCGACACGCTGGCCTGACTCGTCTGAAGAACCCGCGCCACGTCCACCTGCGTCAGCCCTCGACGGGCCCGAATCTCCGCCAGAGCCAACGCGTCAACGATGGCGCTTCGATACGCCTGTGCCTCAGGGCTCGAGTCGTCTCCGCGCCTGACCTCGCGCCAGGCCTTATGAACAGCCAAATCGATCACTCCCTTGGAAGCAAGCCTTCCTCGCCGAGTTCGGCCAAGTAGAGGTCGTAGAGATCGTCGGCGTCGTCCCGGTAAGCGCCACGTAAGCGGGCCTAGCGATACTCACCTGCGACGATCCTGAACGGCAGTCACGATGCCGTCATTATTGACATATGCCGTCATGCAGGTACCATCATGGCGATGCAAGCGCGACGTTCCTTCACTCTTCGCTTCGAGCACCCGGAAACGCACGCCCTGCTCTCTCTCGTCTCAGATCGACTCGGTGTCTCTATGAACCAGCTCGCCGAGCAGATGATCACGGCCGAGCTGGAAGTGGTGAGTGCGGGTCTCCAGGCCGACCTGATGCACACCCTTGGGATGCTGGGTTCGTACCGGAGCGACGCGGAGGCCGAGGCCGAGGCCTTCGCCCGCGCCGAGGTAGCGTTCGCGGATCCGATCCACGCCAGAATGGTTGGCGGCGACGACGATCCGTTCGGCGTTGCGTCCGCCTTCGAGTCCGGCGCTCGCGGCTAGACCTTGCCCACACCCTGGAACGCCGACCCGCCGGGTTCCGGCAGGCGGCTCGCGGCCAACCTGCGCGGCATCGCGCTGGAGATCAAGCACGACGCTCCCGCGCGCCTGCCCGCCGCCACGACAATGGCTCAGGACTGGCATCGCCGCGCGTTTGCCGGGATTGCGCTGCCCGTCCCCTACTACGCGGGCGAGTTCCGCGACACGGACACGGCCTTCCCGGAGCTGATCGGCTACGAGGTTGAGGTGGGCGGGGTGCGCGGTGTTCCGTCCGCGGATGTGCCAGCGGCGCTGCTCGCCTTCGAGTCGGGGATGCGCTCCGCCCTCGCGGCGCTGGACCCGGTCATCGCCGCCGGTACCACGCCGGCTACGGTTGCGGAGCTGGACGCCGCCCTCCAGATCGCAGCCATAGCCCACGGCGAATGGACCAGGATCCATCCCTTTGCCAACGGCAACGGCCGAATCGCTCGGCTCTGGGCCAACTGGGTTGCCGCCCGCTATCGTCTGCCTCTCTTCGTTCGACTGCGCCCGCGCCCCGCCGCCAGTCTCTACGCCGGCGCCGCGGCTATCTCGATGCGAGGCAACCACGCGCCAATGGTCGCGGTTCTCCACGAGATGCTGCGGTCATACCTCAGCGAGGGCTGACGGGCGACCGGGGCAATGTCGACCAGGTCGGCGGCGACAAGCTTCAGCCGTTGCTGCACGACTGCTCGGAGCGTAGGCACATACACGTCAAGGGCGGCGGCCGAGGCGAGGCCAAGTACTGGCTTGAACCAGTGGTAGAGCAGGCGGCAACTCGGGGACCGCAATGGGACTACCTGGCGGGCAACCACCGCTACTTCGCCGGAAACCCCTTGATCAGAATACGCGCCAGTTTGTCGATCGCTGACCGCATCCAGCGCCGGCTGCCAGCGGTCAGCTCCAGAGGGCGCTGATTGGGGCGGCAACGATCCCCTCGCCGAGGCGATAGGCACGCGGCCCGGTGTGGAACACGACGCCGGCGACGAATGACTCGCCCAACCGATCTCGCAAGGTTGCCAGGTGCTTTGCGTCATCCGGCGTGGGGGCTGAGCTGGCCTTGACCTCGATCGCGACGATGCCGCCACCTCCGAGCTCCGCCAGCAGATCCACCTCGATGCGCCCCTGTTGCTGACGAACGTGGTAGAGGCGCGGCCTCGCCGCGGTGACCGCTAGTTCGGACCGGATCTGGGAGGCTACGAAAGTGTCGAGCAGCCGGCCGAGCAGGTCACCGTTTCGAAGAACGGCGTTTGCGTCGAGCCGTAGGACCGCCCCCGCGAGGGCCGGGTCGATCAGGTAGCGCTTCGGGGAGAGCATCAATCGCTTGAGTCTGTTGGTGGTCCACGCCGGCGTGGACTCGACCACCAGGAGGTTGACCAGAAGACGCTCGTAGGCAAGCGCGGTCTTCCGGTTGATGCCCGCGGCTTCGAAGATCGTCCTGTCTTCGGCGATCCCGGCGGTATTGATCGCCAGAGCTTCGAAGAACCGGCGCAGCCGGGCAGGATCCCGACCTCCATCGATCTGTTCGGCATCGCGCGTGATCAGGTGCTCGACGTAGCTTTCCAACCATCTCTCACGGGCGGCGGCCGACAACGTCAGAGCGGGCTCTGGGAACCCGCTGCGGAGAAGCAGGTCAACGTAGCCACGGAGGTCCGGCGTGTTGGCAGCTGGCGGCAGTTCCTCTCCCCTGGCAACCCTATCGAGAAACGTCGAGGCGCCGAGGTTTCCGATCTGCTCCCGAATCGACATCCCGAACAGCGGAACTCGCGTCAATCTGCCGGTGCCCGGCCAGAGCTCGCCCTCGAGATCCCCACGCACGGAACCGGTGACCAGGAAGCGACCTGGAGTCGGCTGCGCATCGACTGCGCGCTTGATCGCCCCGAGGACGCCCGGCACGAGCTGCCACTCGTCGAACAGCACGGGCTCGGGGAGGCCGCGCAATGCCGAATCTGGATCCGCCCGGAATGCGATCGCCTCAGCTTCTCGATCGAGCCGTACGACCGTTCTCGCGTATCGAGCGGCGGTCGTCGTCTTGCCCGTAGCCCGCGGACCCACGATGAACAGAGCCGGAAGTTCCGGCAGCAATCGCTCGATCAGGTCGTCAACGAGACGGCGGCGATACTCGGTCACGAATTCAGACTACCACTCTGCCGCAGCTTCTGATACCACTTTGCCGCAGGCATCGGTACCTCTTTGCCGCATCTCGCACTGTCCCTTGGTCGTGAGGACGACGCCACCGCCGCCGGGCTCTGCGCTCAGGCTTGGCCCTCTCGGGACAGGTATTCACGGACCGAACGAGCGAAGGCTCGCCCGATGTCTACGTGGTAGATGCCACTCACCACGCCGTCGAAGTTGTTGTCGTATTCCCCCGGCCTCACATCGGGCCGCTTCGCGGCAGTTTCGGCGGCATCGAATCGAGCATCTGCCCTGGCCAGGAGGTTGTCGACTGTCGCTCGTTGTGCCTGGGTAAGCCGGGCAGGGCTCACTCCAGGCCCCCCATGATCCGGACTCCCTTCAGGGCCTCAACGAGATGGGGGTCCTGCTCCCGAAGGAGGTCTTCTGCCTCCTTGGGAGCCAGAATCCATGGATCGATCGGTCGATGGAGGCGAGCGCTCAAGAACAGCGCCAGGTCGGAGGCCATCGCCGCGCGCGCCTCCTCATCGGGAAACCGCACCACAAGCATCAGGTCCAGATCGCTGCTCGGATTGCCTCCCCCCGGGCGCGAGAGCGAACCGTAGGCGTATGCGGTGTAGATCGTGTGACCAAGCAGCGGTTTGGAGATCGGCAGGTCAACGAGCGCCAGCGAGTACGACATCGGGTAGTAGGGGCTCTCCCGGTTTGGCGCGAACTCATCCTGGCCGGCACGCGTGGAACGGACAGCGAGACCCCGCTTCTCGAGTGTCTTCAGCGCCGACGCCGTAACCGCATATGGCTGCCCGACCAGCTGTGCGACCTTCGCCAGCGGCAGCGGCACGTCGGCATGAAGCATCAGCAGGGCGTTCACGGCGGCAACTGATCTGGCTAACATGGCTCCTATACTTTCTATACCGTAGGTATAGATTATATAGGACTCCCCGAGCGATCTCAAGAGGGACCGACCCACAGACTCGCGCATGTCGCCGGCGGCTGAGCCGGGTTGGCAATTCATGCGAGAAGGCTAGCGAGGGTGCCTTACCCGCGGCTTATCGCCGGCGGCCATCTGACCCCGCTTCGACTTGGGGCCCTCCCTCCCTGCCTGCCTGCGGCTCCGCTCGGCAAGACGAAGAAGATAAGCGCCAGGTAAGCCGACTCCGGCATGGTGCGTTGACCAGTGGTCGCTTCGGCCATGAACTCATCAGACCGGACGCTTGACAGGCTGGTTGTGTCGGACATAATCTGTCGCGAGGGACGCCGTGGATCAGCCAGACATACGCCCGTCCGCACTAAGGCACGGGATCAGTGAAGAACGAATTCGCCATGTGGTCACGACCTGTCCGATGCCGCTCGATCATCCAGACGGAAGCGGCAAGGTGATCTACCTCGGGCCGGACCAACGCGGGGTCCCGCTGGAGGTAGCCGGCTTCCAGGACGACAACGGCCACGTGACGATCATCCACGCGATGCGACTTCGTCCAGGCTAGGAGTCGATGTATGAGGAGGTGATGAGATGGCTGTGAGAACCAAGAACGGTCGTGTCGTCACCGACGCCGATCTGGATCGGATGGCGGTTGAGGCCGAGGCCGGCTATGACCTCTCGACCTGGAAGCGTCGGGCCGGTCGCCCCTCTCTGAGCGCGACGAACACGGGTGCCCACTCCCCTCGCGTCACGACTCGGGTGCCTGAGGAACTCCGGGCCAGGGTCGCGTCTCGCGCGTCGTCAGAGGGCAAGAGCGTGAGTGCCGTGATGCGCAGCCTCCTCGAGGCCTACGCCGGAGAAGACTTAGTCGTTCGAAAGTCGTCTGCCCATCGCGGCTAGCGCCGCCCGCCCGGTTCTACTTCGTCGGAAACCCTCAGCGAAGGCGACGCGGGCATCATGCATTCGCCCAGAATAGGATCGTCTTACATCACCCAGGTCTGGACTGATATCATGTCAACCGTGATACGAACCCAGATATCGCTGACCGAAGCGCAGATGGACCGCCTTCGACGCGAGGCCCGGCGACGGCACACCTCCATTGCAGCCATCATCCGCGACGCCGTCGACGCAACGGTGACGGAAGACTCCGATCGATTGACCCGACAGCGACGTGCTTTCGGCCTGGCGGGCGCATTCTCATCCGGGCGGTCCGACACGTCGGAGCGCCACGACGAGATCCTGGGCGAAGAGACCCGCTGGTGATCGTTTTCGTCGACACCAGCGCGGTCTATGCGCTCCTCGACGCCGGCGACTCGAACCACGAGCGCGCGCTCCGCGCCACCGCACGCCTGCTCGGCGAGGAGCTGGTGACACACAGCTACGTTGTCGTGGAGCTCGTCTCGCTCGTCCGTCGCCGCCTCGGCGCCGACGCTGCTGCCCGACTGATCGACGAAGTCCTGCCGGCTATCGAGGTCACCGACGTCGACGCCTCGCTGCGCTCCCGCGCC
>PLLE01000014.1 GCA_003141245.1 Chloroflexota bacterium | reverse complement strand
CCCTTGATCGTCTTGGTCAGCGTGTCAGTGGCGGTCACGGACTGAGTGCCGGCGGTCTTGAGGATCACGCTAGCGACGAAGGCGTGGGTGCCGTTGTCGGTCGCGGTGAACTTGTAGTTGGCAGGCAGCTTGGCCTTGGCATCTGAGCTCGTGAAGTGGACCGTGCCTCGATAGCTAGAGACGCGGTTGCCGTATGCGTCCACCGCGCTGACCCGGATGTTGCCGGTCGAACCGGCGGTCCGTGGCGTCGTGAGCCCTGAGACGACCAGAGTCTTGACCGCGGCCGCCTTGACGACGATGCCGGCCTGGGAGCCCTTGATCGTCTTGGTCAGCGTGTCAGTAGCGGTCACGGACTGCGTGCCGGCCGTCTTGAGCGTGACGCTGAAGACGTGGGTGCCGGCGTCGGCGGCGGTGAACTTGTAGTCAGCCGGGAGAGCCGCCTTCGGGTCGGTGCTCGTGAAGTGGACCTTGCCGCGATAGCCGGCCGCCGTGTTACCCGAGGCCTCCTTCGCGGAAACGGTGATCGAGCCTGGAGTTCCCGCGGTTCGCGGGGAGGAGAGGCTCGAGACGGTCAGGTGCGTGGCAGGTGGGGCCACGAGAGCGAGGCTGTGCCAGCCGCCGGCGTCTATCGCCGTGACGCCCGACAGGCCGGCCGGAGGATTGAGCATGTTGAGGGCTTCGCAGCCCCAGCCGCCGACTAAGCCGCCTACCAGCGCGAGGCTGAACTTCCCACCGGCGGAGATAGCGGAGACGCCTGACAGGCCGGGCCACACGTCCGTCTGGCCGTAGTCGTCGTCGCCCCAGGCGACGACCGTACCGTCCGACTTGAGGGCGAGACTCTGGTCGAGGCCGGCGGAGATGGCGATCACGCCTGACAGGTTTGACGGGGGGGTGGTCTGGCCCCACCAGTTCTCGCCCCAGCCGACGACCGTGCCGTCCGACTTGAGGGCGAGACTGAAGTCCTGGCCGGCGGAGATGGCGGTCACGCCCGACAGGCCAGCGGGGACGTTGGTTTCGCCGCGATAGTCCCAGCCCCAGGCGACGACCGTACCGTCCGACTTCAGAGCGAGGTTAAACCCCTGCCCGGCAGAGATAGCAGTCACGCCCGACAAATCGGCCGGGACGGTGGCTTGGCCGTAAACGTTGTTGCCCCAGGCGACCACTGTGCCGTCCGACTTCAGGGCGAGGCTGTGGTTGTACCCGGCGGAGATGGCCGTGACGCCCGACAGTCCGACCGGGACGGCGGTCTGGCCGCCCCAGGAGACGACCGTTCCGTCGCTCTTGAGGGCCAGACTATGCCACTCGCCCGCGGAGACGGCGATGACGCCCGACAGGCCGGCCGGGACGTCAGTCTCGCCGTACTCGTTGTCGCCCCAGGCGACGACCGTACCCGGCGTGATGGCTGCCGTCACAGGTGCCGCCGCTGCGACAGGCGCGGCGAGCGGCGCGGGCAAGACGGTCAGGAGCCCGGTCAGCAGTAGCGCCACCGGGGCGATGCCAAGGAGCTGGACCAGCTGCCGGCGCGAAGCGGGCGAGTCCTTGTGGGAGTGAAACGCCGTTGCCAGGAGTGACCTCACCGAACCGCGCTCCTTCGGTATCCGCTGAACTGCACACGCACCCGCGGGTCCGCCGCTTGTAGCCCATGGAGCCGCAGCCCGCTCGTCTGGTAGAACCCGGCGTACCCCGTCCCCGAACAAGCACCCATCAGAAGAACCCGCGACAATCGAGGACGTGCGTGCCGATGTTACTCGGCTCGAGGGCGCCAGGTGGCCCAATCGCCCTACTTCACCACGATCCCGTACTGGGCCCCGGTGATGGTAGCTCGTCACCGTGTCGCGGGCACGAACCCACTGCGTGCCGGCGGTCTTGAGGATCACGGTCCCGCTAAAGACGTGGGTGCCGTTGTCGGCGGCGGTGAACTTGTAGTTGGCAGGCAGCTTGGCCTGAGGGTCGGAGCTGCTGAACTTGACCGTGCCCAGATAGCTATGGATGCGGTTGCCATACGCGTCGGTTGCGGTGACCCGGATGTTACCGGTCGTCCCAGCGGTCCGTGGTGTCGTCATGCCCGAGACCACGAGCTTGGAGAGGGCCGCGGCATTCACGACGATGCCGGCCTGGCTGCCCTTGATCGTCGCGGTCTTCGTGTCGGTGGCGGTCACGGACTGCGTCCCCGCGGTCTTGAGGATCACGGCCCCGGAGAACACGTGGGTACCGGCGTCAGCGGCGGTGAAGGCGTAGTTGGCAGGCAGTTTGGCCTGCGGGTCCGAGCTGCTGAACTTGACCGTGCCCAGATAGCTGTGGACTCGGTTGCCGGATGCGTCGAGGGCGGTGACCCGAATGCTGCCGGTCGAACCCGCGGTCCGAGGCGTCGTCAGCCCTGAGACCACGAGCTTGGTCGCCCCGCCGGGTGCGATGGGAGCAGTGAAGGCGCCGGTGCCATTCGGCGTGCCCAGCCCTGTCGGACCGTCGTAGCCGACGACGCCGTTGCAGAAGTAGGGATGGGAGGTGGCGGCGCATGAGACCGAGAGCTGGCTGCCCCAGACATCGTTGCTGCCGCTTGTCACGTCGTTCAGGTCGGCGGTGTCTCCGTATGGGTAGCTCGCCGGATAGGTTCCGGCCGCCGGAGCACCGGCCAGGGCGTAGACGGCGGCAATGATCGGCGACGCGGCGCTTGTGCCGCCATAGACGTTCCAGCCGCCGACGGTGGAGTCGACGGAATAGATGGCCACACCAGTCGCAGGATCGGCGACGGCCGAGACATCGGCTTGGGTTCGATTCGCGCAGCCGGTGTCGTGCTGCCAGGAGGGCTTGGGCTCGTACGCAGAGCAGCCGCTGCCCGCTCCCTGAGTATTTGGGGCGTTGCCCCAGGCCGACTCGGACCAGCCGCGGGCGCTCGCGCTGTGCGTCAGGCTCGTGCCGCCGACCGCGACCACATATGGCGAAGCGGATGGGTACTCGACGCTGTCGTGGTAGTTGCCCGGCACGCCCGAGCAGTGGTACCCACAGTCACCGGTCGAGACGGTGATCGCCACGCCCGGGTGGTTGTAGTACGAGTCGTAGCTGGTCTCGTAGGCGCTCCATTCGTAAACGCCATAGCTATTCGACACGGCGATCGCGCCCAGCGATACGGCGGTGTTGACCGCCGGTCCCAGGTCGTCGAGGCTGCTGGTAGTGGCCTCGACGAGGAGGATCTTGCAGTTGGGGCACGTGGCAGAGACCATGTCCATATCCAGTGCGATCTCGCCTGCCCAGCTCGCGTTACGGACCGGGAGCGGGCTGGTGGCACCGTTCTGGTTCACCTTCTTGAAGCAACCGTTGAGGGTCGTGCATGGCGGCAGGCCATAGAGGTCGCGGTAGATCTGGAGATCGGCCTCCGCCGTCGGCAGGTCGTACGCGTCGACTATGGCGACTGTCAGCCCGGAGCCCGCGCTCCCAGACGGAAGTGCGTAAGCGCTCCGAAGATCGGCAGGACCGTATCCCGCCGGTAGCGACAGGGGTGAGACTGCCGATGCGGGACGCGCCGCGATGTCCGTGCGACGGAGCGCGAAACATTGAGCGGTGCCCGGTGTTGCCGCAGGGCAGAGAGCCGCCACGGTGGCACCCTGCGTTCCCGGTGAGCTGGCAACCGAGGGCGCCGTCCCGAAGAACGGAGCTGCCAGAGCGCACAGAGCAACTGCTGCCGCGATCCGTCGCGTGATCCCTGAAATCCCGACCATCCCCAATCCCTCCACAGTCTGCACGCTGATCCAGGACTGATAATCGACGCGCTGTCGGATCGACGGAGTTTATTCCTACCACGGCTCTCCTGGCTCGCGTCCCGTACCGTGCCGCTACAGTCTCCGCCTTGTCACGGAGCATAGCAACTGCCGGGGTCACATCCCAGACAGCAAACGAGCCGGATGGCCACGCACCGCTCGGGCTTCGGCGATAGCCAGACTCGGCGGGCTGCTCCACTGCGTCTTCGGAAGGCGGATCAGGAGTAACGGCGCCGACGCCGACGGACGACATCGCAGGCTCACCCCAAAGCCTGTGAGGCCCGGGGTCCGAAGGCCAGACTCCCGCAAGAGTCCTGGGAGACGCCCGTATGGGCGCAAGTGGGCGGTACCGATCTTGACGACTGGGTCATCGCCAGGGTCGCAGCCGCTCTTGGCTAAACAGTGCGACCCGTGGCCGTCGACGTTCTGGGATCGAGCGCCAAACAACAGGTGGCTATGGCGCGCCCGACAGGATTCGAACCTGCGACCTTCGGCTCCGGAGGCCGACGCTCTATCCGCTGAGCTACAGGCGCGCGATGCTCGCGCGGCCTCGATCGCCTGGCGACGGGTCGCGCGGTAGCCAAGGATAACAGCGACAAGCGCGGGGAAGCGGGTCCTGTGGGGAAGCGGGTCCCGGCAGGATCATCGGCCGGCGGAGCCGGGAGCGCGAGTGACGACGGGGCGACGGCAGGCATCCGGTCGCGAGCCGCGAGCGGGACAATGGGCCAGGTATCTTATGCGGGACCTGGCTTCGACCCCCGGCGAGACGCTCAGGGTCGGTAACGCCTCCGAATTCGGAGTAAGGGACCATCGCGGTCTCGCCTTTGACCCCAGCTGCGCCCCTGGCCGCGGTCATCTTCCTGATGACGATCGGTCTGATCATCGCGCGCCCCGAGACGTCTCACGGAAGCCACGGCGGCGCTACTCGGCGCCTGTGCCATGGTTGTGGCGGGACTCGTCCCGCTCGGGGCGGCCGCCGGCGATCTCGCTGGCCACTGGAACGTCCTGTCGTTCTTCCTGGGCCTGACCGGGTCGGCGGCCGTGGCCGAGCGCAGTGGGCTCTTCGAAGGGCTGGCAGGCGCCTCTGCCCGTCTGTCTCGCGGCAAGCCGCGGCGGCTTCTGGTGGCTGTCGTGGCCGTCGGTGCCATAGTCGCGGCGCTGCTGTCGAACGATGCCGCGGCTCTCGTCCTCACGCCCGTCGTCTACGTGCTCGTCGCTCGGTTCGGCCTGGCGCCGCTGCCCTACGTCCTCGCCTGCACGTTCGTGGCCGATGCGGCGTCGCTCGCCCTGCCGGTGAGCAACCCGGTGAATGTGATCGTCACCGATCGGCTGGGCATCAGTGCGGTCGGCCTGGTGCCGGTTCTGCTGCCCGCGGCCGTCGCGTCGGTTGCCGCTCTCCTCGGCTGTCTGCTGATCATCTACCGTCGCGAGCTGCCGGCTCGATCGCCCCTCACGCCAGCCCCTGACTCTTGGGTCTCCTGGACGAGCGTCCCCCGCCGTCTCCTCGTCGCCTTCGGAGTCGCGGTCGTCGCCTTCGGAGTCGCTTCGGCGGTGGATCTGCCGCTCGGGCCGACCATGACGGCCGTGTGGCTGCTCCTGCTCGCGGTCGAATGGACGGGCCGAAGGCCGGGTCGGCCGCTCGAGGGCATCGGCTGGTCCCTGCTCGTCTTCGTCGCCTCCATGGGCATCCTCGTCGACGGGCTTTCGTCGGCCGGCACCACCGCCTGGCTCGCGTCCCTTGTCCTCGGGCCCGTGCGCGATTCGCCGGCGGCGGCGATGGTCGTAGCCACCGCGGCGGCGGCCCTCGGTTCCAACCTGTTCAACAACTTGCCGTCGGCGTTTGTCCTGGCGGATGCCGTCCACGGCGCCGGCCTCAGCCAGGCCAGCGCTCACGCCGCCGCCATCGGCACGATCATCGGTTCGGATCTCGGGCCCAACTTGACGCCGGTCGGGTCTGTCGCCACGCTGCTCTGGTTCGTGATCCTCCGCCAGCGCGGCCTCGAGGTGTCGACGTGGAGCTACATCCGGGTTGGATTGATCGTGACTCCGGTCACGATCCTCGCGGCCCTCGGCGTCGCGCTTGTGCTGGGAGTGCCCTGGTGATTCGGAGATGAGCACGGCCGCGTCCGACCCGGTCCGATCGCGCCGCACGCCCGATGTCGCAGTCTTGGGCGAGCACGCTGCCGAAGGTGAGCCTGTCGTGAGCGCACCTCGACGCGTTCTCGTTGCTCTGGCCGGTGCCGAAGATCCAGCGCTCGTCGCGCAGGTCGCACGGGCGGTCGGTGTCGGAGGGTCGGCGATCGAACTTACTCTGCTTCACGTCGAGGAGACCGGGCCTAGAGAGCTGGCAGCCCACGACCTACCGCTCCGCGGCGGGCCCTGGCCTGCGCACGCCCGCGATGCGGTCGAGGACCGCCTGGCCGAAGCGGACGATCTGCGGGCCGCGGCGCTTCTGGAAGCGTGGCACGAGCGGTTCGCGGCGGCTCTGCCCCATGCCGAAATCGCGCACCTGGTCGCGCAAGGACGCCCGGAGCAGGAGATCGTTGCCGCCGCCGGGCGTCTCGCGGTGGACGTGCTGGTTCTGAGCGCTCGTCCGCGAACCGGTCCGACGGAGGCAGGGCCCCGGAGCTTGGGCCGAGTCTCGCGGTTCGTCGTGGACCACTCCCCGGTGCCCGTCCTGGTGGTTCGGCGCGCCCGCTAAGCTCGGCAGGGCGGGTCGTCACTGGCCACCTGGGTAGACCGATGCGGCCTCCGGAACGCCGCGGCCTTGGAGCCGCAGGCCCCACCGAAACCGCCGGAGAATCCGAAGCGGCTCCCGAAGGAGCCGCTTCGTTGCTGTCCCGGTGATCGGCGACCCGTCAGAGACGGACCGTCTTCTGCCACGCTACAAAGGCATCTATCACGTCGGCTGCACCGACTACCCTAACCCGACCTACCCATGACCTTGTAACTGGGGCAACAGGCTGACTGGCAGCTTCTAAAGTCTACAGCCCTTTCCGCCTTCAATCCAAGGGTTTTGGCGAGTGAATGGGTTAATATCCCGCAACTTTGTGAGGGTCAGGTTACGGCTTCGTTGCCGCCTGCGGAACGGTCCGGGAAAGCCGTCCCAAAGACTCTGCCGACCGGCCTTCGGCGGAGGCGGAGGCGGGGTCAGTCGGCGATCGTGACCGAGCGCATCGCCGTCGGCTCGATCGGCCGGTCGCGGCCGTCTCGCTTCGATGCCGCGATGGCGTCGACAACCTCCATGCCGGCCGTCACCTGGCCGAAGAGCGTGTACAGCTTGGGCAGCCGGCCGCCCGAGAGGTCCTGCAGGCAGATGAAGAACTGGCTGCCGTTCGTGTTCGGGCCGGCGTTGGCCATGGCCACCGCGCCACGGACATAGTCGCCCTCGAACGGTTCGTCGGCGAACTTGTAACCGGGGCCGCCGGTGCCGACGCTGCCGTTGTCCAGCTTTCCGATCTTGCCGTACTGTCCGTCGCCGCCCTGGATGACGAAGCCGGGGACAAGCCGGTGGAAGATCACGCCGTCGTAGTAGCCCTTGCGTGCCAGCTCGATGAAGTTGGCGGCCGCCTTGGGGGCGCCTTTGGCATGGATCTCTATCTCGATGGTGCCCCTGTCGGTTTCGATCGTAGCCTTCGTCATCCGTCTCTCCTCGCTCCCTGGGCCGGCCCTGGCTATCAGGGGACCGTGACCGTCGTGCCGGTGATGACGACCGGCTCAACGGGCATGTCCCCGGTATCGCCGCCCAGCGGCACAAGTGCGATCTTGTCGGCGACGTCCATGCCGGACGTGACGTTGCCGAACTGAGCGTAGTTGTTGGTGGTGGCGGCGCCGAGATCGGTCTGGGCCGAGTCGTCCAGAACGATGAAGAACTGCGAGCTCCCGGTGTTGGCGGTCGCCTGGTTCGCTATGGCCAGCATGCCGCGCTTGTAGATAGTCGTCACCTTGTCGTCCGGGATCGTCCAGCCCGGGCCGCCCTGGCCGAACTTGTCGGGCGTGAGGCTGGGAAGCCGCGCGTACTGGCCGTCGCCCGCCTGGATGACGAAACCCGGCTTGACCCGGTGGAACAGGACGTTGTTGTAGTAGCCGCAGCGGGCCAGAGCCACAAACGCCCCGGCCGCGTTGGGTCCGAGCGCGGCGTCGACCTTTATGACGATGTTCCCGAAGTTGGTCGTCATCGTGACCGTGGCCGTGGTTCCGGCGGGCAGGGCAGCCGGTGCGGCGGTCGGGCAGCCGGTCGGGGCCGGGCCGAGGGTGTAGGAGGGCGCCGCGGGCGGGATCGTCGGCAAGGGCGTTGGCGAGGGCGTCGGGGGGTTTGTGGGCACGGCGCAGGCGGCCACGAGCCACGCGACGAGGCCGACGGTCGCGAGCCGGCGGGGCGATGACGAGAGACGGGCGAGGATCATGAGGCGGCCTCCAGGGCTTTGGCGAAGTTTATGGCTCCGGACAGGAGCGGCTCACCGAGGATGATGCCTGCGATCGCGGCGTCGCGCAGGCTTCGGCCGCCAGGAGCCGGCGATGGAAGCTGATCGGCAGGCTGCCGTTGTTCATCAACGTGTCGTGGAAGCCCTTCAAGCTGAAGCGCTCGCCGAGTCGCCGCTGCTCGTCGGCGCGCAGCTGCAGCAGCAGGACCTTGCCGAGCAGGTAGCTGAGCTGGTACGTCGGCGTGTATGTGTAACGGAAGACTTCGGCCTGGGCATTGGCGTGCTCGAAGCCGGTGTGCTTGACAAGCATCTCGGTGGCCTGCTCGACGCTCAGCTCCCCGCGGTGCATTCGGATGTCGAGGATGATGCGGCAGGCTCGCCAGATGGCATCGGTGTGCATCGCCAACAGGAATTCGGGCCCGTCGTCGAAGCCCTGCTCGCGCATCATCTGCTCGCTGTACATCCCCCAGCCCTCGACGAACTCGGGTGCGTCGGTGAGCAGCCGCACGATCGACGGGTGCGCCGCCGCGGCGGAGAGCTGCATGTGGTGGCCCGGGTACGCCTCGTGCACGCTGGTATTGCTGATCGAGGCGTAGTTGTGCTCGCGCATGGCGTTTGGATCGTCGCGCACGGCCGGCGTGACGACATAGATGCCGGACGGGTGCTTGTCGAACTTGGGCGGCTCGAAGTAGGCAGCGAACGGGAGCACCGTGCGCAGGTACTCCGGCGTGGGGATGACGGAAATCTGTTCACCGGCGGGCATGGTGGCGATGCCACGCTCGATGATGTGGGTGCGGGCCCGAACCATGGCGTCCTTGTAGGCCGCCAGCGCCTCTTCGAAGGTCTTGGGGTGGTTCGACTTGACGCGATCCACGACGGTCGGCTCGTCGACGCTCGGATCGATGCAGCGGGCGTCGTCGACGCGGGCGGCCTTGTTGAGCACCAGCTGCTGCTCGCCGATCTCGAGGATCTGCGAGGCATCCAGGCCGTCGAAGGCGCGCAGGCTCACGAGCCGGTCGTAGGTCTCGGAGCCGAGGGCCCAGCCCTCGACGGTGGAGACCGTGGCGGCCTTGAGGGTCTCCACGTACGCGACGACCGCAGCCGAAGCCTTCTCGACGGCCTTGTCCAGGCGGGCCTGGGCCCGGTCGTCCAGCACACCGTGGCCGGCGGCCTTGACTTCGTCGAAGAATGTCGGCATCTCCCCGCCGGACTCGACCTCGAGCTCCTGCCAGAGTCGAACCTGTGGTGCGGTGGCGCGAGTCTTGTGCTGCTCGAGGAACGTGGGCACAGCCTCCAGCCGCGAGGTCAGCGACGCCAGCCGATCCTCGAGCGGGGCGAAATCGCGGGCGAAAATGGAGAAGAGGGCGTCACCGACGGCGTCCATCGCCGTGGAGCGGCGCTCCCAGACGCGGTGGACCTCCAGGTCGAAGAGCTCGCGGCGGACGTTGTGGAGGGCCAGCTCACGCTCGAGGCGGACGCTGTCCGACAGCTCGTTCGGGTCGAGCGACTCCAGCTCACGCTCGAGGCGGTGCGAGTCGGTGATCTCCTGCTCCACCGCGTCGCGCGTCGCGTCGTCGAGACGGCCGTCCCCCTGGTGAAGGCCGACGTACGTGGCGACGATCGGGTGCTGATCCACCATCTGGCGGAAGTCGGCTTCGACGATGCTCCAGAACCGATCGTCCGCGGGGCCGGCGGTCGGCTTGGAGGCTGGACGCGGGAGAACGAGCTCTGCCATGTGAAGCTCCAGATGCTGGATCGTGGCTTGGCTAGGTTGTAGCTGCCTGGGGAACCGCGCCGGTTGCGGCGGGGGAGGTTTCGCGCAGTGCGGCCGCGCAGGCCGCCAGCACTCGCTCGATGTCGGTGGCATCCACGCCGTAGTGGGTCACGGCGCGGATCGTGTCGTGGGAATACTCGATCATCAGGATGCCACGGCCGCGCAGGGCGTCGAGGAACTCGGCCCGATTGCGACGGACGCGAAAGATGACGAAGTTGGTAACGGCTCTGCCGGGGTCGAGCGGGCCGGGCGTCGGCTGGGCGAGTCCACCCGGCGATTCGACGCCGTCGAGTGCCGCCAGCCCTTCGGCCAGCCGACGGGCGTTGGTGTGGTCTTCGGCCAGGCGCTCGATCATGCCGGCCGGGCCGTCGCGGAGCGCCAGCAGCCCCGGTGCCGCCAGGATGCCGACCTGGCGCATCCCGCCACCGACGAGCTTACGACCGCGGCGGGCGCGGGCGACGAAGTCCCTGGGCCCGACGACCAGCGAGCCGATCGGGCAGGCCAGGCCCTTCGATAGGCAGAACATGACCGAGTCTGCCGGTTGGGCGAGCTCGCGCGGCTTGAGTCCGAGGGCGACGGCGGCGTTGAAGAAGCGCGCCCCGTCGACGTGGAGCGGGACGCCGTGCGCGTGCGCGATCTCGGCGACTTTGCGGACGTACTCCAGAGGGAGCGGCCGTCCCATTGAATGGGCGTGGGTGTTCTCGATCGCCACGAGGCCGCTGATCGGCTCGTGCAGGTCGCGCGGGTCGCGGAAGGCGTCGTTGAGCTCGGCCAGGTCCCAGGTCGCGTCCGGGCGCTCCGCCATCTGCTTGATCGACGTGCCCACGACGACCGCATGGCCGGCCTGCTCGTCCGAGACGATGTGGGTCGTGGCGCCGGCCATGGTCTCCTGGCCGCGGCCCAGGTGCCCCAGCTGGGAGACGAGGTTGCCCATCGTGCCGCTGGCCACGAACAGCGCCGCTTCCTTGCCGAGCAGCTCCGCGGCCCGTTCCTCCAGGGCGTTGACGGTGGGATCGTCGCCGAAGACGTCGTCGCCCAGCTCGGCCTCGTACATGGCTTTGCGCATCGCCGGAGTGGGGTGCGTGACGGTGTCGCTGCGCAGGTCGACGATCTCGCCGCGCCGATCGGTGGTCATGGCGTCGAGTATAGGTCTGCCTGCTTTGCTGGCGGTTTACGGCCGCGCCGGTGCCCCCGCGGCGGACCTGCGGCGCCGATCCGCCTCACGCGGCCATGCCACGCCACGCCTCGGGCCAGCCTGAGGTGCGCAACGCCCGAAACTCGTCCGGCGGCTGGGCGCGGGTGGGCGGACCGCACCAGGGAAGGCGGTCCGCACCCGGTCTTGCGGTCCGCACCCGGTCTTGCGGTCCGCACCCGGTCTTGCGGTTCGCACCCGGTCTTGCGGTTCGCACCAGGTCTTGCGGTTCGCACCCGGAGAGGCGGCCCGCACCAGGTCTTGCGGTTGGCACCCGGTTTTGCCCAACACGCCCGGGTGTAGTACAGAGCAGCTGACCGCGACCTCGGGCGGCCCGGAACACGCCCAGCTACCACTCAGACCGGCTCGACGTCCCGCCTAGCGCTCGCATTCGGCCCGAACTGGGCCGTTGGCGGCCTCGCCGCGGGCTCATGCGACCGATCTGGCTCGACGTACGGCTGACGCTTTGGCTCTGCACTACCTGCAGGCGTATTGAGCAAAAGCGGCTGCCGGCGGGAGGCTGCCGGCAGGGTGCAGCCGACAGGGTGCGGCGTCGGCGCCGCTCAGGCAGTGGTCGCTCAGGCAGTGGTCGCTCAGCCGAGTCGTGTCGCTCAGCCGAGTCGGCCACCGCATGCTATCCTCCACCGTCGGCGCTGGGCTCGTGGTGTAGCGGCCTAACATGCCAGCCTGTCACGCTGGAGATCGCCGGTTCGAATCCGGTCGAGCCCGCCATCGCCCTCGATTCTTCTAGCCCCGTCCCCGCCCGGACGGGGCTTTTCCTTGTCCGCTGGCTTCGGCCTGGGCGCTTCAGCCTCGGCGATGCGATCGAGATCCGTGCGGGGCGAGCCCCCGAAGGCTTCCGGATCGGAGCGCGGCCTCGATCGAGCTCGCTCAGGACGGTGACAGCGAGATCGCTACGAATGCGAAGTCGGCAGCCCGGGCAGAACGGCCGAGAAAGTTGCGCGAAACCACTCGCGCTGACGCACAATCAGACGCTGCAAGGCGCGGGCCTGGCCGGCGCCGCAAGGAGCGGAGGCACCATCGGATGAGCGGCCGCGTCATCGTGGTCGGCTCGGTCAACATNNCACCACGGCGGCAAGGGCGGCAACCAGGCCGTCGCCGCCGCGCGGCTGCGCCGCCCCACGCTCTTCATCGGCGCCCTTGGCGACGACACGTTCGAGGTCGAGGCCCGTCGCGCCCTGCAGGCCGAGCGCGTCGACGTCTCGATGGTCGCTTCGCTCCCGGGCCAGCCCAGCGGCGTCGCCCTGATCCTGTTCGATGCCGCCGGCGAGAACCAGATCGTCGTCATCCCAGGCGCGAACGGGGCCATCGAGGCGGGCTACGCTCGCGAATGCCTCGGGCGGCTGGGCGGGCTGACCGGCGACGTCGTCCTCGTCTGCAACGAGGTGCCGCTCCTCGTTGTCCGCGAAACGCTCGCGTGTGCCCACGCCGCCGGCGCCACCACCATCCTGAACCCCGCCCCGGCGACGGGGATCGGCCGCTCCGTCTTTGCCCTGGCCGACATCATCACGCCCAATCGCAGCGAGCTTTCGATGCTGCTCCAGACCGAGGCTCGACAAACCGGCCACCGAACGGATGCCGGCGGGGAGATCCCCGTCCGGGCTCGGCAACTGATCGAACCCGGGCCGGACGGTCCGGGCGTCAGGAAGGCCGTCATCGTGACTCTCGGCGCCTCGGGGGTGCTCGTGCTGGAGCGGATCGGTTCCGGGCTGGAGGGCACAGCCGCCTCCAAGGGCAAGACCTCCGCCGAGGCCGAGACCGCAGGCCCAGAGGCAAAGACGATCGCTACGGGCAAAGCAATCTCAGCCTCGGGCCCCGATGCGCACGGCGTGCGGATCTGGGAAGTGCCCGCCGAGCGCGTCGCGACCATCGACAGCACCGGCGCCGGCGACGCCTTCAACGGGGCGCTGGCGGCGGCGATAGCCGAGGGGCGGTCCCTCGCCGAAGCGGTCCAGCGGGCCGTCGCCGCGGGCGCCCTGGCCACCACTCACGTCGGGGCCCGCGAGGGGATGCCCACGGCCCTGGAACTCGAGGAGTTCCTGGCGGCGCGGTAGCCGCGACGAGCCCGGATCCGGAAGACCGCCCGCGCCAGTCGGGTACCATATGCGGACGTCCGGGCCAGGCGGGCCCGCTACCCGCGCACCATCGAAGGCAGGAGCATGGCAGACACTTCCACGGCCGCGGCGCCATCCAGGCTCGGCGGTCTCTGGAGTCGTATTCGGCACATTCACCCCGGCCTGGTGCTGGCGGCGCTCGACCTGGTCGGGTTGAGCATCGCCTCGTACCTCTCCTACGAAGAGCTCACTCCGGGCGGAGCGGTCGCCTGCCCCATGAAGGGGTTCCTGAGCGGATGCCGGACGGTTCAGGACAGCCAGTACACGCGTCCGTTCTTCGGCATCCCGGTCGCCGTCTATGGCGTGATCCTCTCGATCACTCTCTTCTGCCTGGCGATCTACTGGTGGCGCACCAACAACTATCGAATCCTGCTCGCCCACTACGCGTTGTCTATGGTCGGCGTCATCTTCGAGGGCTGGTTCCAGTTCGCCCAGATCTTCCTCATCGGCGCCGTCTGCATCTGGTGCGAGTCCTACGGGATCTCGCTTGTCCTGCGTTTCGTTATCGCCCTGTGGGTCTACCTTCGGACGCCCAACCCCAACGCGGGCGCGGCCGACGAATTGGCCTGACGGGTACGTCGACTCAGCCCCGCGAGAGGGAACAACGCGATGACTTCTAGCCGTCCGAGCCGCCCCAATTCCACCGCCAAGAACGCTCCGCCCATGAGCCGGCGGTCGGCGCGCCAGCAGCGCCTGGCCAACCGGGAAGCGAACCGCTCTCTCGCCCGTGCTGGGACGAGCGGGTCCGCGGGCGGAGGCATGGGGCAGATCATGCTCTGGACCGCTGCCGCCATCGTCGTGGGCGCGGTCGTGATCGGCGGGGCCTTCCTGCTAACGCAGAAGCCAGGCAGCGGTTCGGTCCCCAGTCCGATTACGCCTGGAGTGCTGACGCCCGCGGATATCACGCAGAACGGCACCGCGCTCGGCCTCCCCGATGCCAAGGTCACGATCGACCTCTGGTCGGACTTCCGGTGCACGGCCTGCTTCTATGTCGCCGTCGGCTCCGACGTTGAATCGAAGCTCGTCGACACGTACGTTCGCACGGGTAAGGCCAAGCTGGTTTACCACGATCTTCTCGTCACCGACAGCAACGACGGCACGACCGAGTCGAGGGATGCCGCAAACGCGGCACTGTGCGCCAGCGATCAGGGAAAGTTCTGGCTGATGCACGATTGGCTCTTCGCCAACCAATCGGCCAGCGAGAGTCCCGGGTACTTCACCCTGGACCGACTGACTCAGATCGGCCAGCTGGCCGGCATGGACATGACCAAGTTCAAGCCATGCGTTGAGCAGGGGTCGCACCTTGATCAGGTCAAGGCCGAGCTCGACCAGTTCCACGCCGCCGCGCCCAACGCGAAGCTGGAGACGCCAACGGTCCTCGTCGGCGGGGTGCTGGTGACCAACCCCACCGTCTATGCGAACGTCGCTGCCGCGATCGACGCTGCCCTGACCGGCGCATCGCCCAGCCCCAGCGCCTCGGCTTCGGTGGCCGCTTCGGCTTCGGCTTCGCCGTCGGCTTCGGTGGCCGCTTCGGCTTCGCCGTCGGCTTCGGTGGCCGCTTCGGCTTCGCCGTCGGCTTCGGCCGCTGCCACCGCTTCAGTCTCGGCCTCGGCTTCGGTGTCGCCCACGGCCAAACCCTCCTGACAGCCCGGCTCTACCAGCGGAGCCCCGAACCCAGAATCGATCGACGGCGCCCGCAAGGGCGCCGTCGCAATATCCGGCGGTGGTCGGCGCGCTCAGCTCGCCACGGCCGCACAGCGCGCCACGGCCGCACAGCGCGCCACGGCTGCGCGGCACCTGGACTTACTTGTGCGCGACCGCCTCGACGACTCCAAGCTGGCGGCGTAGCTCGGTGGCGGCGGTCCAGTCCTCCGCGGCCGACGACTCCATGCGCTGGCCCTCGCGGGAGCTCCAGTCGGCCAGCCAGTGATTGGTCTCGCGCAGCTCGCGTGCCCGAGCCAGCTTCTCACGGATGTGCTGAACGAAGGCGCAGTAGAGCGTTCGCGGCGCCGCCTTCGCCATCAGCGCCTCGGCCCCGGGCTCGAAGTCGATCGGTACCTTCATTCGGGCGAAGAAGGCACCGGCTTCGCTCGCCAGCGGGTCGACGCCCTGGCTGTGCCCGCTTCCGCGCAGGATCGGAGCGTGCGAACTGAAATCCACGAGGACCGTCGCATCGGGCGTCATCTGGGCCCGCAGCGCACCGCCGAAACTGAGGAACTGGTTGCTCACCCCCAGCCGGTCGGTGACGTTGATGAGGCCCCAGGCGTAGTCGGCGTCGATGGGGTAGCGCGTCTCGCGATCGAGCTTGGCGGCCTTGCCTCGACCTCCCTCGGAGGTCCAGCAGGCGATCTCATCCGGGTCGAAATGCCGCAGCGTCGGCGTCGGGCGAATGGCCACCAGCAGATGGCTCGTATCGCTGTCGCCGGTCCGATCGGGCTTGACGAGTTCGAAGCCGAGGTTGGCCAGCAGGCGGCCCGCCTGTTCGAGCCAGCGGCCGTCGTCGCCCAGAGCGGAGCCCTGTTCCTTTGTCATTGCGACGAGCACCATAGCCTTCCTCGGCGCCCGCGTCACGGCCCTTGCGCACGGAGCCCTCGCCCAAAGCCTCGCGCCACCAGAGGGATCGGCCGCCGTGGCGAGATCGTGCGGGCTGCTGTTAGCTCGGGGCCGGTCCTTCGGCGGTCTTGCGGGGACGTCCCGACCAGCCGAGTCGGACGAGCGCGACCGCGCCGCCGAGCGAACTGACGGCGAGGGTCAGGACGTGGATCAGCAGCGCCAGGGCCAGGCCCTCAGAGGCGCCCAGGCCGAAGGCGAGGGCGATGCTTTGACCGGCATACTCGAACGTGCCCAGGTAGCCGGGCCCGGACGGAATCGCCGTCGCCAGGTTGGTGCCGGCGGCGAGCAGCGCACCCTCGCCCAAGGTCAGCTCGATCCCGAGCGACTGCCCGACCGCCAGGACGGCGACCACGGTGCAGCTCCATGCCGCGACGCTAAGGAGGGCGGCTGCGGCGACCGTTCGAGGTAGCGCCGCCACGCGTAAACCGTCGCGCAGGCGAGTGGCCACGCCCACGACCCGCGGCCAGCGATTCAGGAAAGCGGCCGCCCTGCCCGCTCCGGGAAGTCGATGCGCGGCCAGCGCCACGACCAGAGCCACGCATAACAGCCCCGCGATCGCCACGCCCACGAGGATCGCGCTCATGACGACGCCCCGGACGTGGAGGATCAGGATGGCCGCGGCACCGATCCCGACCAGGACCACCGTGTCGACTATCCGCTCCACCACCACGGTCCCCAGCGTCGCGCTGCGGCTGATGCCCTCGCGGTCGCCCAGGTAATGGCTCCGAACCAGCTCGCCCAGGCGGGCCGGCAGGACGTTGTTGGCGAGGTAGCCGACGAGCATGTAGGCGCTCAGGCGGCGGAGCGGCACGCGGCAGATCGGCCGGATCAGGACCTGCCAGCGCAACGCCCGAAAGACCAGGTCCGCCACGATGCCCGCGACCGCAACGAGCAGCCACGCGGGCCGGGCGCCGCCGAGCAGATCGGCGGTCTGGCGCAGGTCGACTCCCCGCAGGACGAGGTAGACGCTGGCCAGCGAGATGAGGACGCCGATGCCGCCTCGAGCCAGGCCGGTCGTCAGGCGCCCCGTCACGCGCGGTCGTCCGTTCGGGAGGAATGCGCGCGTTCGCTCGATCGAACCGTGCGAGACGCCTTCACCGGGTCGGTCGGCTTCGATTCGCCAGCTTGCGGCTGCGACGCAGTCGCAATCGATGCAGCAGGAAGCGCAGGACGACCTTCAGGGTGGAGAGGCCGTACACGACGCTTCGCCGGAAATTGACCGAGCTCGCTTCCTTGAAGTATCGAGTCGGCACGCCGATCTCGCCGATCCTCATGTGGCAGGCGACAGCCTGGGCCACGAGCTCCTGATCGAAGACGAAGTCGTCGCTGTTGAGCCGATACGGGATCGTCTCGAGCAGATTGCGGCTGTAGGCGCGGAAGCCGGTGTGATACTCGGACAGATGGAGGCCGAAGGCCAGGTTCTCCAGGCTCGTCAGGAAGCGATTGCTGACGTACTTCCAGCGGGGCATGCCGCCTGCCAGCGGATCGCCCAGGAAGCGGCTGCCGAGCATTAAGTCCTTTTCGCCGTCGAGGATCGGCCCGATCAGGGCGGGGATGCGCGTGGCGTCGTACTGGTAGTCGGGGTGGAGCATGATCACGGCGTCGGCCCCGTCGGCAAGGGCGGCGTCGTAGCAGGTCTTCTGGTTGCCTCCGTAACCCAGGTTCTGGCGGTGGATGATCACGTCCAGCCCGAGTCTGGCGGCCACGGCGACGGTGTCGTCCTTGGAGACGTCGTCGACCAGGATGATCTTGTCGACGGCCGATTGCGGTATGTCGCAATAGGTCCGCTCGAGTGTCCGGGCGGCGTTATAAGCGGGCATGACGACAACGACCCGCTTTTGGCGCGGGTCATCGGGTGGCTGCGTGGCGGCGCCCCGGGCCACGTCGCTCTGTTCTGCGGCCGGCTGCGGCCCCTTCTTTGTCACGCCTTAAGCCTACCGTAACGCATGGGCACATTGGGCCGCCGGGTCGCGGGCCGTGATCTGGCGATGACGTTGTGACCCCGCCGATGACGGGCGCATCGCGAGCTGGTCCAGCGCGAGCGAACCTGCACCGACCGGGCCGCACCCTACCGGCCCTTTTCGACCGGGCCCTGAGTAAGCCGCAAGTGAGCGGACGTAAATCGAGGCAGGGCATGCTGGGGTCATGGAAGATGTTCGGATCGGTCTCGTCATTCGAGCGGTGCGACGACGGCGCAGCTGGCGACAGAGCGACCTTGCGATGGCGGCAGGGGTGAGTCAACAGACGGTGTCGAGAATCGAAACCGGCCACCTGGACGGAGATGGGCCTCCGAACACTCCGTGAGGTGGCCGCCGCCCTCCAAGTCTCCCTCCGACTGGATGCGCGCTGGCGCGGACCGGAGTTGGCCGCCCTCGTTGATGAGAGGCATTCGGGCATCGTGGAACTGGTCGTCCGGCGGTTGGCGGAATGCGGTTGGCGGACCGTCGTGGAATACACGTTCAATCTGAGCGGCGAAAGAGGCTCCGTCGACGTGCTCGCTTGGCATGACCCTTTGCGTGCCCTGCTGGTGATCGAAGTCAAGACCAGCCTCCTCGATCTGCAGGAGACGCTCTCGACCTTCGACCGCAAAGTGCGAGTCGCTCGCGCGACCGCCTCGAGCCGCCTCGGGTGGAGGCCGGCTGCCGAGGCCTCCGTGCTCGTGCTGGCCGATGATTCGGCCCTTCGAGGCGCCGTCTCCAGGCGCTCGAGCATCTTCGCGACGTCATTCCCGGCCCGAACGGTGGAGGTGCGCCGATGGCTGGCGAATCCTGACCGTCCTCTTCGCGGCCTCTGGTTCTTGTCGGACACCCGCCCTGGGGGTGGTATGGGACGACACGGCGGTTCGCGACGAGTGCGACGATCGAGAGCGGTCGTGCCGCGACTCTCTCCACACTCGTCCGAACGCCACTCCGTCGCCGCACCCGCTGCTCTCGGGCCGGGGCCTTCGCCACCGGTCGATAGCACTCCCACGGCGAGTGCCCGAGAGAAATGGCCCTGATAGGTTCGCCCCGAGCCTGCCTCGCACCGCGCCCGCCTCGCGCCCGCCTCGCCTCGCATCGCTCGCGCGTGCCCGGTGCCGCCGCGCCCGCCCTCCCCGCCCGCAGGCTACAGCTCGCGGCGACGGAGCATCAGGACCCCGATCGCCAGCGTGGCGACGGCCCAGGCGGCGCACCAGGCCAGCCACGGGAGCGGCGGCGGAGTGCCGGCGAAGAAGGGGCTGACGGTGAAGATTCGAGCCTGCGATCCCGCGGCGGCGAGCACGTCCGGCGGCGGCTCGAGCGCGAACATCGCTCCCCGCCAGAGAGTGTCGCTGGGCAGGATGAGGTGGGCAATCGTGCCGGCGTTCCGCAGCGGGTCGTTGTTCAGGTAATCCCCGATGCCGCCCGCGATGCCGCCCATCCAGGCCAGCCCGAACCCGACGACCGCGATCGAGCCCGAAGCAACCGGCGCGATGCGCGTGCTGAAGACCAGGGCCAGCGTCAGCAGGACGAGCGACTCGCCGGCCAGGTAGATCGGCGCCGCCATCGGATCCACGGGCAGGTAGCCGGTCAGGAGCTTGACCGCCCCGAGCTCCAGGTAGCCGGCCGCAAGAGCGTAGCCGACGACCACGGCGGCCAGACCCAACCAGCGGCCCAGGAGCACGTCCGACCGCCGGACCGGCCGCGCCAGGACCGCCAGCAGGAGCCCGTTCTCGATCTCCGGGCCGATCGCCGGCGAGGCCGCGAAGGCGGCCGTCATCGTCAGCACGAAACTGAACATGAACGCGATCATCACCAGCAGCTGTGAGAGCACGAGCTGCTGGGCGGCGCCGTCGATCGGGGAGAGCTCGGCCGCCTTGCCGAAGAGCCAGCCGGTCGCGACCACCAGCACGAGAGTCAGGACGACGAGCGCCCACAGCAGGCGACGGCGGAAGGCCTCGCGCAGCGTGAGGCGGGCGATGACAAAGATCGCGCCTCGGCCGATCATCGGCGGGCCTCCGGCTCGACCCCTTCCGGCGCGGCCTCCGGCTCGACTGTCGGGCCCGCTTGCGCGGCCTCCGGCTCGACCCCTTCCGGCGCAGCCTCCGGCGCGGCCCCCAGCAGCGAGAGGAACCGCTCCTCGAGGCTGTGGCGCGCCGGGACCACGGCGTGGACGGCGCCACCGGCGGCCACCAGCTCGGCCACGAGCGTGGGCACCTGACCATCGGCGATCGCGTCCACGACCAGCCACTCCCCGTCGAGGCGGGTCGGGCCGTAGCGCCCGGCGATCGCCCGGGCACCAGAGAGACCCGCCACGCGGAGGCGAACGCCCTTCTCCGCGAGCAGCTCCGCCATGCTCAGCTCGGCAACGACTCGGCCTCGGTCGACGATGGCGACGCGGTCGCAGACCCGTTCCACCTCGGTGAGCAGGTGCGAGTTGAGGAAGACCGTCGCGCCACGATCGCGCATTGAGCCGATGATGCGTCGGACGTCCTGACGACCGATCGGATCGAGCGCCGAGGTGGGCTCGTCCAGGACGACCAAATCCGGCCGACCCAGCAGCGCGACTGCCAGCCCGAGCCGCTGCTGCATTCCCTTCGAGAAGGTCTCCACCCGTCCGCTCGAACGCTCGGCCAGGCCGACCAGCTCGACCGCCTCCCGAATCTCGGTCTCCCAACTCGAGCGCGGAAGATGCGCCAGCTCGCAGTGGAAGGCCAGCACCTCGCGCGCCGTCATCCAGCCCTGGTAGCGGAAGAGCTCCGGCAGATAGCCGATTCGGCGCCGCGCCGAGACTGCCCCGATAGGCGCTCCCAGGACTCGACCCGTGCCAGCCGAAGGCCGCGACAGCCCAAGTAGCAGCTTGACCGCCGTGGTCTTGCCGGCGCCGTTTGGTCCGAGGAAGCCGAACACCTCGCCCGGACGAACCGTCATCGTCAGGCCGGCCAGGGCCACGATCCGGCCGAACTGTTTGCGAAGCTCGTGCGTCTCGATCGCCGGGGCGTCGACCGCCGGCGCCGCGCTCAGGTCCGAGCCCGCGTCCGCCGAGCTTGCGTCAGCCATTTCCGGCACGCGGCTACTCGTCGATCCGCTCGACTATCGTCGCGATCCCCTGGCCCACGCCGACGCACATCGATGCCAGCCCGTAGCGGCCGCCGGTCCGGCGCAGGGCGTGGACCAGCGTCGTGACGAGCCGGCCGCCGCTCGCGCCGAGCGGGTGTCCGAGGGCGATCGCGCCGCCGTCCACGTTGACCTTCGCCGGATCGAAGCCGAGCTCCCTTATGCACGCCACCGACTGGCTGGCGAAGGCCTCGTTGAGTTCCACGAGATCCAGATCCGCGACCCTCAGGCCGGCCCGGTCGAGGGCCTTGCGGATGGCCGGGATCGGGCCGAGGCCCATGACCGCGGGATCCACCCCGGCGACGGCAGTGGCCACGATCCGCGCCATCGGCCGGAGCCCCATAGCTCTTGCACGGCCCGCCTCCACGACCAGCGCCGCCGACGCCCCGTCGTTGATGCCGCTGGAATTGCCCGCCGTGACGGTGCCGCCGTCGCGGAAGGCCGGCCGCAGGCGGGCCAGCGCTTCGAGAGTCGTGTCGGGGCGGGGATGCTCGTCGCGATCCACGACGATCGGTTGGCCCTTCTTCTGTGGAATTGAGACCGGCACGATCTGGTCGGCGTACCGCCCCTCGGCGATCGCGGCGGCCGCGTTGCGCTGGCTGGTCAGCGCGAAGGCGTCCTGTTCCTCGCGGCTGACGCCCAGCTGCTCGGCCACGTTCTCGCCGGTCTCGCCCATCGAGAACGGATGATGCATCGCTGCCAGGGCCGGATTGACGAAGCGCCAGCCCAGGGTCGTGTCGACCATCTCGCGAGATCCACGCTCGTACGCCGCCTCCGGCTTGAGCATCACTAGGGGCGCGCGTGTCATCGACTCGACGCCTCCGGCGATGAAGACGTCGCCATCGCCGACTGCAATCGCGTGGGCGGCCGAATTGACGGCCTGGAGCCCGCTGCCGCACAGCCGATTGACCGTCAGCCCGGCGACCTCCACGGGCAGGCCGGCCACCAACGCGGCCATTCGGGCGACGTTGCGGTTGTCCTCGCCCGCCTGGTTGGCGCAGCCCAGGATGACGTCCTCGATCGCCGCGGGGTCGATGCCCGATCGATCGACGAGGGCCCGGATGACCACCGCCGCAAGGTCGTCGGGGCGAACCGACGCCAGTGCCCCGCCGTAGCGCCCAAAAGGAGTGCGCAGGGCGCAGACGATCCACGCCTCGCGGATCGGTCGATCGTGCCGGCGGGTCATCTCAGGATCTCAAGTCAGGTTGATCAGGTCGATCAGGGCTTCGATCAGCAGCGATTCGTTGTCAGTCACGATGATGTACATGATGTCGCCTTTGGCGTAGACGTAGGCCGTGCCCCGGCCACCCGCGGCGTCCGTTGCCGGATCCACGATCTCGAGGACGGACGTGGCCGCGATCGACTTTGGGGTCACCGGCCACTTCTCCTTGCGAGCCACGTTCGCGAACTCGCCGGTCAGGGCTGCGGCCTCGACGCCCGGCACCTGGATCGCCTGCACGAAGAAGTGCTCCGTCCGGCTCAGGTCGTTCGCTTCCGCCAGATCGATCTGGTCGGGGGTCTTGCCGAACTTCACGAGCCAGGGCGTGTATAGGACCTTGTCGCCACCTATCGGGGAGGCCATGTAGGTCGAGAGCGGCATGCTGAACTTCTCGAGGCAGATGCCTCCGATCACTCCGGGTAGCTTGTCCTCCAGGGCCGCGTTCACGTGCCCCAGGCCCAGGTCCTGGGTCGGGCTGGGACATACCGATGGCGAGGTCGACCCCGACGCGGAAGGTGAGCTCGCCGGAGTCGTGGTCGGCGTTGCCGTCGCCTGCGGCAGTACCGTCTGCGTCACCGTGGGCGACGCCGTCACCGTGGGCGACGCCGTCACCGTGGGCGACGCCGTCACCGCGGCGCTGCCGCAACCTGTCGCGAGAACCGCGGCCAGCCCGATGCCGATCAGGGCCGAGGCGTGGCTATCTGGGCGGCGGATCATCGACTACCCCGATCGGCTCGTGCGCCCGCCCTGACGGGCGGAGGCGTCGCTTGTGGTCCGGCCGAGCATGGCGTCCGCCGAGTCCGGCTGTCAAACGCGCCCGGCCGGGATCTCGAACTCGACCAGCTCGCCGTCCACGAGCTCGAAGAGCCGGTGGTCGATGGGCTCGTCAGCCTCGCGGGCCCGATCGGCGACGTAGTCGGCGAACATCGCCGCGAACTCGTCGTCGCCGTCGGCCAGACCTATGGCGACGAGCAGGTCTCTCTCGGGCACGCCCACGAGAATGCGACCCGTCTGCGCCAGATCCGAGGCGAGCCGACGGCGGACCTCGACGAGAAGGATGCGCGCGGCCGCCATTCCGTCGCCGAAGTCGGACCAGACGACTCGACGCCGGCCATCCACCTCGTCCACCCACGACGCCTCGCCCGACCATGCCGCCAGATTTACCATGGCCGCGGCGTGAACCTCGTCGGGGCCGACGCCCCAGGCCAGGAGATGCTCCTCCCCGACCACGACCTCAAAGCCCTGACCTGGGATCACGTATGCGATCGGCAGCCCCGCGGGTCCGTCCTTGATGAGCGGCTTGCCCGGCGTGCGGTGGCCGAGGGGCACGTGGAGGTCGCGGCCGTCGACGCCGGCGGTGCCGACGGGTCGCAGCGAGGGGTGGATCAGGCGGGATGCGGCGGCCCAGTCGTGCTCGGGCGCGAGGGACGGAGCGAGGCGCAACGCCGGATCTCGTTCCATCGAAGCCTCCAGCTCGGACCACGAATCCGGTCCGTACGTATCCAGGTTACTAGCCGGTCGCCTACCCGCCCGCGCCGACGGGACCCGTCGGCGGTTTGTAGCCCTCGGGCAGCCTGGGCGTGAAGTGGAAGTTGCCGGCCACACCGGGCTCGGTCAGCTCGTGCGGGGCGAGCAGCTGGTCCAGCTCCTCGGCAGTGAAGATGCCCCGCTCGATGACGATCTCACGGATCGTCCGGCCCTCGCGGACCGCCTGCTTCGAGATCTCTGCGGCCAGGGCATAGCCCAGGTAGGGCGCCAGCGGCGTCGAAAGTGCCGACGAGCGCTCCATGAGGTCGCGGGCTCGCTCGCGGTTGGCTTCGATGCCGATGACGCAGAACTCGGCGAAGGCCCGGCTCATGTTGGTCAGGATCGTGAGCGATTCGAGGGCGGTGTGGGCGATCACGGGCATCATGACGTTCAGCTCGAGCTGGCCGGCCGAGGCTGCCCAGGCGATCGTCGTGTCGTTGCCGATGACGCGGAAGCAGACCATCGACAGGCATTCGGCCATGACCGGGTTCACCTTGCCGGGCATGATCGAGCTGCCCGGCTGGACGGCCGGCAGAGTGATCTCGGCGAAGCCGGTCATCGGTCCCGACGACATCAACCGCAGGTCCTCGCTGATCTTGATCAGGTCCACGGCGATGCCGCGCAGGGCCGCTGAAACCTCGAGCATCGGGCGCATGGATTGGGTGGCCGCAACGAGATGCTCGGCGCCACGCAGCTTGTGGCCGGTCTGTTCGGCGAGGTTGCGGACGACCAGCTCGATGTACTCGGGCTCGGCGTTGAGCCCCGTGCCCACAGCGGTCGCCCCGATGTTCTGCTCGGTGATCGAATTGGCGGCTGTCTGCAGGCGGTCGACTCCGCGGCGAAGCGTCAGCGCGTAGGCGGCGAACTCCTGGCCGAGTCGAATCGGGACGGCATCCTGCATGTGCGTTCGGCCGGACTTGATCACATCGTCGAACTCGCGAGCCTTGCGTTCGAAGGCCCGGATCAGCTCTTCGGCGGCCGGCATGAAGTCGCGGACCAGGTCCAGAGTGGCGATCCGCATCGAGGTCGGGAAGACGTCGTTGGTCGACTGGGCCATGTTGACGTGGTCGTTGGGGCTGCAGACGGCGTAGTCGCCGCGCTTCCCCGAGCCCACGCCGCCAGCGTGCAGCAGTTCGATCGCGCGGTTCGCCAGGACCTCGTTGGCGTTCATGTTGTGGCTGGTCCCGGCGCCGGCCTGGAACGGGTCGATGAGGAAGTTGTCGATCAGCTCGCGCTGCTTGGCGGCGCGGGCGGCCTCGAAGGCGGCCTTCATGGGGTCGGAAGGGCGCTTCGGTTCGAGATCGTCGGATTCCTCGGCGGGCGCCTCGGTCGGGCACAGGATCTCGTCGGCGGCCTCGACGATGGCGTTGCCCAGCCGTTTGGGCAGGCGGCCGGTGGCCATGTTGGCCCGGGCGGCGGCCTTCTTGACCTGGACGATGGCACGCACGAGGGCCGCATGCGGCAGCGTGCCGGAGATCGGGAAGTTGTGGATGCCGCGCGCGGTCTGGACGCCGTAGTAGGCGGAGTCGGGGACCTCCAGGTAGCCCAGCGGGTCCTTCTCGACACGGAACCCGGGGCGGGGACTCGGGGGAGTCGGGGGAGTGGCGGGGCTCGTGGGGCTCGTGGCCGGCTTCGGCTTCGGCTGGCTTGCGGCGTCGGGGGTCATGGCGGTATGGGCTCCTCGCTCGAAGCGGCTGCCGCGCTGAGCGCGGTCTGGGACGCTGCGTCAGTGACCGGATTCTATCGCCGCCGACACCCGGGTCGGTTGTGGCGGCGCTGTGACGTGGATGTCGTGGGCCGAGTCGGGCAGATTCGACACGCGGGCGAGTCTCATCGTCGCCGCTGGTCGCACATGTATCTGGATTCGCACACCGCTCCGCCGCCCAGACGCGCCAAATTCGGTCGTGAATCCGTGCCAACGGTGAGACACCGGTATATTTCCGGCTGCCCAAACGGGTATATTCCCTGCGCTGGACTGGCGGCCCGCACCCGCCGGCCCGGACGCGTCGTCCCCCGCGTCGGTCAGTCCCGCCGCCCGGACGAGATGTCAGCTGTCGCGGCCTGGAGGAGAGGGCGAATCGCGGCGGTATCTGCACCGCAAGCGAAGAATCGGCCCGGCCGTTTCGGAGGAGGTCCGAGTGACTCAACAGAAGGCGCCCCTGTCGCGCGAGGAAGTGATCAAGCAGGACGTTCACGACCTGCATCGCCTGGGCTATGCCCAGGAGCTCTTCCGCACCATGGGCGGGTTCTCGAACTTCGCCATCAGTTTCACGATCATCTCGATCCTGACGGGCGCGGTGATCCTCTTCGACTACGGCTTGGCCTGGGGTGGCCCGGCCGCCAGCACGCTCGGCTGGCCGCTCGTCTCGATCTTCACGCTGATGATCGCCGCTTCAATGGCCGAGATTGCCTCTGCGTATCCCACCGCGGGCGGCCTTTACTACTGGTCGAGCCGCATGAAGAACAAGGACTGGGGCTGGTGGACCGCATGGTTCAACCTGGCCGGCCAGGTCGCGATCGTCGCCGGAATCGACTTCGCCGCCGCTTCGTTCGTCAACTCGGCGATCGTCACTCCTATCCTGAGCAACTTCAGCATCGCCTACGGGAACGGGTCGATGTTCCTGGGGACGCTGGTGAGCGGCCAGCTCGTGACCATGGCGGCACTGCTGCTCATCCAGCTGGTCCTCAACATCGCCGGCATCCGGATCGTGGCGCTACTGAACGACGCCTCGGTGTGGTGGCACATCGGCACCGTCCTGGTCATCGTCGGGGCGCTCTTCCTGATCAGCTCCGGTAAGGCCCACTCCACGCTGAGTCCGTTCGCCATCGCGCCGCAGGACACCACGAATAGCGCCTCTGTCTTCGGCGGCGCGCTCAACCTGGGCCCCGCGATCGGCTATGCACTGCCGTTCGCGTTCCTCTTCTCGCTGCTGCAGGCGCAGTGGACCTACACCGGCTATGACGCGTCGGCCCACGTGGCCGAGGAGACGATCGGTGCCCGCCTTTCGAGCGCATGGGGCGTCTTCATTTCGGTCGCCGTCTCGGCCGTTGTCGGCTACATCGTCCTCCTCGGCCTGGTGACGCACCTGCCGCCTCTCGACCAGGTCTTCAACTGCACCACCGCGACCTCGCCGCTATGCAGCCAGTACTACGGCGGCAACGCGGTCGTCTTCACGACCCTCACCTACAACCTGGGTTCGCTGGGCGACTGGCTCGGCGCCGCCATCGCCATCGCCATGAGCCTGTGCGGTCTGGCATCCGTTGCCGCGGCGGGCCGGATGCTCTACGCCTTCAGCCGCGACCACGGCGTTCCCGCCTCCGGCTGGCTGCGCCGGGTTTCGCACCGCCACCGCACTCCGGCCAACGCGATCGTCGCGATCGTGGTCTTCTCGTATCTGCTGACCAACGCCGCGTTCGTCTTCGGCGGGGCCACGGCCATCGCCATCGTCACCGCGATCAGCACGATTGCGCTGTACTGGGCCTATGGGGTGCCGATCTTTCTAGGTGTCTTCGGCAAGCAGGAGTGGCGAGATCACGCCGTGTGGAAGCTCGGGCGTTTCTCCAAGCCGATCGCCCTCGTGGCGGTCGCATGGATCGCAGTGATCTCGGTCCTCTTCCTGTGGCCGACCTCAGGCAACGCCTTCACCTGGCTCGTCTACGTCGTCTTCCTCGGCTTCCTGCTCGTCTACTACTTCGCCTGGGCACGCAGTCGCTTCAAGGGCCCGATCGTCGAGGTCCAGGAGGGCGAGCTGACGGAGATCGAGCGCGAGTTCGAGCATGCCGCCGAGGAGATCGCCCAGGGGGCGTAGTCTTCGGCTCAAATCGCCCGGGCTAGAGGCCGGTCAGGTCTCCGTAGAAGTCGTGGAGGACGCCCGGCTGCAACCAGCCGACGACGATCACGTGCTGGCCCAGAGACGCCACCCGGCAGGGCGTCGGAACGCCGAACGAGAAAGTGTCGGACGTGGGCTTCTGCCACGAACGAGCGTCCTTGCTCGCGAAGACGCTCCACTCGTTGTCGGATCCAGCCGGAGGCGCGGAGATGGCGAGGAAGCCGGCATCGACGGCTCCCCAGCATCCGCCCGTGGTCGTGAGCTTGGAGTCCTGCCAGCTCTTTCCGTCGGCCGACCACCACCAGCTCGTGTCGCTCGTCACGCTCGTACTCGTCGTAACGAGCCCACTGCCGGCGCCGTACACCGGGCCCGACTTGGCCGGGAGCTTCCAGTCCGTGCTGTCGGTCCAGGTCAGGCCGTCGGACGAGGACCAGACGGATACCGTGCCCGAGCCGTCCGGGTTCAGGCCCGAGGCGACGAAGCCGCCCGACCATGACGTGACCGACAACATGTACCCGGTTGCTCCGGGGATTGCGGCCTCGATCCAGGTCATGCCGTCGTCGGAGAAGAGCAGCCGTGGTCCACCGTCCGCGCCGGCGGCCGCGACGTAGCTGCCGCGGTGGGCGGCAACGGATGAAAGCGCAGTCGGAGCGGCTCCGTTGATAGTCGCGGCAGTCCAGGTGTCGCCCGCAAGCCGCCAGATCGCGGACGAGTCTCCGGACGTGCCGGTGACCTTGCCGACCGCGACGATGCCTCCCTGAGCGTCACGCACGGCGTCGGCCACCATGGGCTTCCCCACGGGGCCTGTTGCCGTCAGTTCGGTCGGATCGGCCTCCGGCGCCCAGGCGCTCCCATCCGCGGACGACCACACGGTCGTGCCGGTCGGGCGGGAGACGAAGACGAGGAATCGGTCGCTCGTTGCGACCACGGGGCCGAGGGTGTCCTGGGCGGTGATGCCCGCGATCATCGGGGTGGTTCCTGAGTGGAGAGTGAGCGAGAAGGCCGGCGTGGGCGTTACGGCGACCGCCGGCAACGGCGATCCGAGGGCCACGTCGCCGGTCAGGATGGAGAGCGCACCGCTCGCTCCAATCCCGGCCAGGACCAGATGGCTGCCGAATAGGGTCAGGCGACTACGCGTCAGGGCCGAGGCGGAGGTCTTCACCGGCTTCCAGGTCGTCCCGTCGTCGGAGACCCACAGGGCGAGCGGCGAGGTAGGCGCCGCCGATGCCCCAGGAATGGCGCCCGGCTCGGAACCAGCCGCGACCAGCGAGTCCTGCACCTGCGTGACCGACTCCATCGCCAGCGACGCGGGAGTAGCTGGAAGGATGCCGCGGAACCAGTGGATGCCGTCCGACGAGCTCCAGGAGGCGGCTGTTTCGACGGTCGGGCTGGGCGTGGCAGTCGGCGAGGGCGATGCCGCTCCAGACGCGTCGGCCGAGGCCCCGGCCGAGCCTGAGGCCGAAGGCGACTTGATCGGTTTGGCGGTCGGCTTCTTGGAACCCGAAGCCGAAGCCGAAGCCGTCGGCGAAGGCGAAGGCGATGGAGTCGTCAGCTCGGCAGAGGTGAGGGTCTGGCTGCCCACGGCGACTAGACCGTTGCCGTAGCCGACGAGGTCCCGTACCTGGAAGCCGTCGAGAGGTGTGGCGGCCTGGGTCCAGGCCCGGCCGTCGGCTGAGATCCAGACCGCGGAGTTCCGATCTCCCAAGCCGGCCCCGACGGCGACGATAGCGAAGCCGCCGCCCCAGGTCCGAACCGCGCGCGGGACGTACCCGGTGGCGCCCGGAAGTGCCTCCATGGTCCAGCCCGTCCCGTCCTGAGAGAACCAGGCCACGCCGTTGCCGGCGGCGACCAGCGCGCCGGTCCGGGAAGCAAGGCCGATCATCTCGGCGTTGGCCGGGAAGTCCAACGCCGCCGGGGTCCAGTCTCGGCCATCGCGCGACTGCCAGGCGCTCGCCGCGACCTTGCTACCCGAAACGAATGCGTCGCCCACGGCGACCAGTCCCCCGTTGCCGTCGTCGGAGAATCCGAGGACGACGAAGCGTTGGGTCGCCGCGGCGAACGAACCGACCGCAGAGATGGCTTCCCAGGCGGAGCCGTCCGAAGACGACCAGACGGTGCTCGTGTTGCCGTCGCTGCCCATCATGAGCAGCTGACTGTCGTGCGCGACGAAGTAGGGTCCGAAGTGGAAGTCTCCAGTGGGCGGCTGGGTCGCCGCGCGGAAGTCGATCTGCCTGACGCTGCCCGAAACCGGGTTGGCGATCGGCTTGCTGGGGATCAGCAAGACGAGCCCGCACACGATGGCGATCACCGCGACCAGACCGACTGCGAGCGAGAACGTCTGGCGAAGGGACATCCGCCATGTGGGTCTGTGGAATGTGGGTCTGTGGAACGCCGGCAAGGCGATCTTTGGCGGCTGCCAGGTCGACGACCGACGGCGGTTCCGCGGATGGGCGCCGGGCCTGGGCAGCGGTGCGGGAGCGGGCTGTGCGCGGACCCCGTGCGGGCGGTTGCGTAGGCTGGCAGTGGAGGGCGCCGAGGACGGAAGCACTCGCTCCGGGTGCGCCCGACGCTCCGTCGGCGCCTGGCTCGAGACGTTCTTCGATGCTGCCGCGTCGGTCGGGAGTTGCTTGTCGAGGCCGGGCCTGACTCGGGGGTCGCTCATGAGTTGGTGTCTACCTCTTCCGTTTCGCCACCCCGATTCCCGCCGGTGGCGCCTCCCTCCGGGTGACGTCGCCGACCGAGTCGGGTTGCCGCCGCTCGCGGGCGAGCCCGGCGAAGAGACGGTCGTAGAAGTCTGCACAATCCCGCCCATCCGGGCGCGGAGAACGTGCAGCCCTGCGTGACTCTACCCTGCTCGCGAGAATAGCGGGTCGAACGACGGCCGCCGAGAGTGGTGTTCAGGCGTGACAGGGAGAGCCGACGGGTGTCGCGACGGGGGCCGCCAGGTCTCCGCCAGGCGCATCGCGCGACGGGGCTCGCCCTCCCCGATCGCACAGGCCACAATATCGGGAGGAGCGTCGGCCCGCCCCGATGGGGTCGGGCTCCAGCGCGGCACAGGGAGGAACTCATGAGCGACGAGCACGGCGCCGGTGGCCACGGTGCGGGCCACCCGGACCCCAAGCAGCTCGAGGAGCTGCGCCAGATGGTCCGCGACGGAAGGATCGACACCGTGATCGTCGCCCTGACCGACATGCAGGGCCGCCTCATGGGCAAACGCGTCCAGGCCGAGGCGTTCCTGAAGGGCGTCGTGGATCACGGCATTCATTTCTGCACGTACCTGCTGGGTACGGACATGGAGATGAACACGCCCGACGGCTTCAAGCTGATGAACTGGGAGACCGGTTACGGCGACTGGGTCGGGCGCCAGGTCTGGGAGACCACCCGTGTCCTGCCGTGGCTCGATTCGACCGCAATCGTCCTGTGCGACGCGATCGACGAGGAGACCGGCCAGGAGATCCCGATCTCGCCGCGGACCATGCTCAAGCGCCAGGTGGCGCGCGCGACGAGCCTGGGTTACACGGTCAAGGCCGGCACCGAATTCGAGTTCTACGTCCTGAGCGACACCTTCGAGGACCTGAGCGAAAAGGGCTACGAGAACATCGAGCGGGTCGGCTACTACAACGAGGACTACCACCTGCTCCAGGCGACCAAGCTCGAGCCGCTCTACCGCCAGATCCGCAACCAGATGACCGAGGCGCGGATCCCGATCGAGTTCAGCAAGGGCGAGGCGGCACCGAGTCAGCACGAGGTCAACATCCGCTACGACGACGTCCTGGAGTCGGCCGATCGGAGTGTCCTCTTCAAGCACGGCGCCAAGGAGATCGCCTGGCTCAACGGCTACGGCCTGACCTTCATGGCCAAGCCGTATGCCGAATGGACCGGCTCGAGCGGCCACCTCCACATCAGCGTCTGGGATCCGGCGGGCGAGAAGCCGCTATTCCTCGACGAGGGCGCCGAGCCATACGGCATGAGCCAGACGATGCGCTGGTTCATGGGCGGGATGATGGCTCTGCAGCGCGAGCTGGCGCTGTTCATCGCCCCGAACGTCAACTCCTACAAGCGTTACGCGGTCGCGAGCTGGGCCCCGGTCAACGTGGTCTGGGGCCGGGACAACCGCACGACGGGGTTCCGGATCGTCGGCCGAGGACCCGCGCTGCACATCGAGAACCGCTTCCCCGGCGGAGACATGAACGCGTACCTGGCCTACGCCGCCGAGGTGGGCGCCGGGCTGTACGGCATCGAGCACAAGATCGAGCCGCCGGCCGAATACAAGGGCAACGGCTACGTGGCCACGGGCTGCGACCGCATGCCTCGAGCGCTGTACGAGGCGATCGATCTGCTGGAGAAGAGCAAGGCCGCGGTCGAGATCTTCGGGCAGGACGTCGTCGACCACTACCTCAACGCGGCCCGGGTCGAGCGCGACGCCTACGACGCGGCGGTCCACGCCTGGGACCGGCAGAGGTACCTCGAGCGCGGCTGATCACCCGACCGCGGGACGCCTTAGCTGATCGATCCGCACGGCCAGCGCATCCTGACGGCGGCGTCCGCGCCCTGCCGTTCTCTCATGAACAGAACCGGCATGAACAGAACCGGCCGGAGCTTCGTCTGGATGGCTGTAGCGCCACGACCAGGCGCAGCTACAGAAGAGGAACCCCGACCGATGCGCACATCACTTCGGATCACTTCGTTGGCCGCCGTCGCAATGGCGTTGGCCGCTTGTTCCGGCTCCGCTTCCACTCCGACAACTGCGCCCACACCAACGCCTTCACCTACCGCACCCGCGACTACCGCGCCCCCGACCCTCACGATCGCATATGAGGAGAACTGTCAGGCCGAACTCATCGCGCCTTCCGGACAGCGGATCCTGATCGACGTCTACGACCCGACGCGCCTTACGAGCCCGGCGACGTCAACCGACATCCTGCTCACGACCCACACGCACTCCGATCACTACCTCGAGTCGTTCGAGACGACCTTCCCCGGCAAGAAGATCACCAACAAGACGACCGAACTGACCGTCGGCGACATCAAGATCAAGTCCATCGTCGCCTCACACGACTCGAGCCCGATCAATCCCGACGCCCCGAGCAACCACATCTTCATCATCGAGTTCAACGGCTTCAAGATCGTTCACGGCGGCTCGACCGGCCAGCTGAAGCTCACACCCGAGCAGCTGTCCGCTATCGGCAGCGATGTGGACGTTGCCTTCATGGTTCTCTTCAACACTGGTGGCGCAGATCCTAACGACACGAAGGCCATCGACATGATCGAGCAGGTGAACCCGAAGCTCGAGATTCCGACGCACGCGAAGCTGGGGATCATCCAGGCGGCGGGCAAGGATTGGTCAGCGACGTTCTCGAGCCACAAGACCGTCACGATCCCACACGACCAGCTACCGGCGCAGACGAGCCTGCTCCTCTTGGGCAGGCTCGGACCGAACTACGGCGTGATCTTGAAGGCGTCCGAAACGAAGTGGTAACTGAATAGCCCAGAAGGGTGGGATCGGGCCACGTTGCAGGCCCGATCCCACCCGACTCGGCTCTCCTGGTCCGATCCTCGCCCCTCTTTCGCAGAACCGGCGGAAACCTCGGAAATCCAAGATGGCTACTCATCGGCTGATGACCGTCTTGGACTCTGCGGGCCTGCTCTGCTTCATCGTCGCTGGCTGTTGCCGCCCCACGTCCGAACCGCGCGCGGGACGTACCCGGTGGCGCCCGGAAGTGCCTCCATGGTCCAGCTCGTCCCGTCCTGAGAGAACCAGGCCACGCCGTTGCCGGCGGCGACCAGCGCGCCGGTCCGGGAAGCAAGGCCGATCATCTCGGCGTTGGCCGGGAAGTCCAACGCCGCCGGGGTCCAGTCTCGGCCATCGCGCGACTGCCAGGCGCTCGCCGCGACCCCTCCCGTCCCTCTGGGTCAATCTTTGTTGACGCCGGCTCCGAATGACACCGACTGGATGTTGACATCACAACCGGGACGGGGATAGCCTGATTGAACCTGGCCTGAGAGCTGTCTCAGGGAGGTGATGCGGGAGAGCTGCAGGGGCAGCAAAGGAGGATACCGCGGGTCGATTCCGTTGGCGGTCCGTTTGGGCGCTGACTCTGGGGGTGACACTCGCTGGCGTCATGGCATCACCGGCTTTCGCTGCTGACCCCAAAACGGCAGCGGTCGCCCCGAGCTACACGGGCACGGGCATCGCGACCGGATCCGGCGGCGGGTCTATGGATATCGGAGTCCCTGCCGGCTACGCGCAGCTGAAGCAGGCCCAACTTACTGCGATGGCGGCGGGCAAGTTGCCGGTGCAGTCGGTGGTTCGGGCCACAAAGACCGGCGCAGGGGCGGCCCAATCGACGACCAGCGCGGGTCCGATGGTCGCGACGTGCAACGGTACCTACCCGTGTGTACTGAGCCTTCCGTTTCCTGGGTTTCATCAGAAGACGCAATACTACTGCCTGGTAGCCTTCGTGCAGTCGGTCGCTTTCTGGGACCTGAGCAATTCGTATATGACCATGGCAACTGGAACTATCCGTGGAGCCCAGGACAAGATCTACGGCACCAACCTGAGCAACGGGATCCGCGCATTCTTCCCGGATGATGCCGAGCTAGGCCATATTGGCGCCAACGATTACAAGGCCTTGGCATGGATCAACGGCCAGTTCTCCAGCCACAGCGGTTACACGTTCCGCTACGTCGCTGTCAAGCCGATCGACGTGTCGAGCTTCATGTGGTATGTACGTTACGATGTCGACCTCTATGCCGAGGTGAACTACGTCAGAGTTGACCTGTCGACGTATGCGTACAGGTGGGGTCAGTCGGTGGACAAACACGGCAACCACCCACTTCACGCTACTGCGGCCTCCGGTTACGACGACAACGCCGGCACGGTCATCAGCTACGATCCGTTCGCTTACGGCCCCAACCGTGTCGGTGGCTCTTGTACCTCGGCCTCGTACAGCAACGTAGCCGACTGGGGCTGCGTATGGACAATCACCCAGGTCAATTACTTCAGGGCAATGGACAGGAGCGCGAGCCTCAACGATGCCACCGCTTCGGTATGGTACTGAGGCCGTTGGCGATGGCGAGGGCGGGAGCCCTCGCCATCGCGCTGCTCGTGTCGGCCTGCGCCCCGGCAGGCTTACCGACTCGGACGCAGGCTCCTGAGCACTCCGCGATCTCGGGCACGCCGTTCTCTTCGTCGCCGTCAGCCACTGCGGTCGTCGCCGAGCCGTCGGCTTCCCCGGGCAACCGCTGCGGCGACTCGCGCGGCACGTCCAAGGAGCCGCCCTATGCGTTCCCCAAGATAGCCATCCCCCTGGGCTCCGACGCATGCTGGGATATCGGCCCATTGGCCAACCCCCAGATCCTGAGCCTTACCAACGACGGCTCGCTGGTCGCGTTCAACGCCCGGGACCTGGAACACGAGCGGGACCTCTGGTATGGCGATCTGCGCACGGGCGCTGTCAAGATCGCCTATGTGGCGCCCGAGACGCCGGGCGCCAAGGTTGATATCTGGTGGCCGCAGCTGGCCGGCGGCCACCTTCTCTGGCTCGAGTACGTCCATGACGGTGAGGACGCCGACCATCCTATAGAGGCGTGGGCGCTCAAGGACATGGATCTGGCCACCGGAGTTGTGAAGGTGATCGCCCATGACAAGATGCCCAGCTACGGCGGCCACATGTTTGCGGAGAGGATCCGGTTCGATGGGCAGCGGATAGGGCTCCTCGAGGCTCCCGCCACCGGCAACTGGCAAATCGAGATCAGAAACCTTGCCGGCAACGTGCAGAGTACGATCCCCATCAAGGGAGACCCGTTCGACTTCGCCCTGGTATCCGACGGCGTCCTGTACACCACAGGCACGAACGATCCAGCGAGGGACGCAGTCAGTCACATGCACTTCTGGCATTGGACACCCGCCGCCGGCTCCCGGGAGATTGCAGCCGACGTCTACTACGTCAACGGCGAGGGCAATCTGGCAGCGTGGATGGTCGATCCCGAGGCCAGCCAACTGACGACCGGAGCCTTTTATGACCAGCGTATCTATGCTGCTGCTGCGCCGTTCACCGCTGGTACGGCGATAAGCCCTGAAGTCACCGCCAATCGAACGATGGGGATAGATGGCATGGCATGCGGCTCAGGAAGTGTCGTCTGGTGGGAACGGGAGAACGACAACACAGCCCCGCGCAGCGTCTTGACCCTCTGGCAGCCAGGTTGGTCCTCACCCATACAGGTCGATACCGAGGGCAATGAGAGCTACTTCGTGTCCGTACGCGGGGGCTGGCTCGTCTGGATGGAAGAGTCCGGGCGTGAAACTTTGCCGTTGATGGAGCGAGTTCGAGGCGTTCCACTATCGACCTTGGTGACCCAGCGCCCGGGGTGAGCCGGCGCGACCCGAACGTTGGGATTGGCCCACTCCCGGGCTGGGCGAGGTTGGTTCACCCTCAGGCCGTCCTCGTTAGCTCATCCGCGATCCCGCTCGACACCACGATCCTGCATGTTGATCGGCGGGTTCAAGTCCGAATTGCCCAGGGAGCCCGCTTCCACTGGGGACGTGTAGCCCGACGTTCTACGGTCCGGGCGTCGCCCGGTCCGCTGTCGGCGGAGGGGGCCTCAGCCGCGCGGGGCCAGGTACGTGGCGAGGGCCTCGGGCAACGACCGGAGCCGGCGTGGCAGCCGTTCGTGGAGCGGGCCCGTGTCTACTTGGGCGGACTGGACGATGAAGTCGATCGCGGATGGCGTCATCGGTGGCGACGGCAGCAGCGTCAGCGGGGCAGTCAGGGATTTCATCAGCAAGACGGGTGTGTGGAGTATCGGCCGGCGCCGGCCCAGCACCCGAAGGGCTGCCCGAATGATCTCGTCCATCGTGAGAGTCTCGGGGCCGCCAACCTCCAGGGTCGCGTTCTCGGCCGCAGGGGAGGCGAGTGCGTCGGCGACGAGCGCGGCCACGTCATCAACGAAGACGGGCACGAGGCGCTGCCGGCCGTTGCCGATCTGAGGGATGAAGGGCAACCACCGCGAGAAGCCCAGGAATCGGTTCAGGGAGTGGTCGCCTGGGCCATAGATCCAGCTCGGTCGGAAGATGGTATAGGCGATCCCGCTCCCTCGAACTGCCTCCTCGGCGCGCCACTTGGCGCGGAACCAGTGGCGGGGAGCGTCGGGAGCGGCGCCGGCGCCGGAGATGTAGACGATGCGCGGGACGTTGGCTGCGGCCGCCGCCGCTACGAGCGCTTCCGTGCCGGCCGCGTCGACCTGCTCGAAGGTCTGGCCGCGCCGAGGCGCCTCGATCGGCGAGTTGCGGAACGCCAGGCTGATCACCACGGCGTCCACGCCCGCGAGCGCGGCGGGGAGCGTCTCCGGCCGAGTGGCGTCGGCCCTGCGAACCTCGACCGATCCCACGATCCCGACGGGTGACCGGTGCGACAGCACCACCACCCGGTGACCCCGGCCGGACAGCTCCGAGACGATCGCCTTACCGACGAAACCCGTGCCCCCGGCCACCGCCACGACGAGCGGGCTCGATGCCGCACTGACTCCCTGGGACGGCCCGGCGGCGGTCTTCACGATCTGGTCGTGCGCACTGCTAGGCGCCGCCCTTCTGCCAGAAGAGGTTCAGCAAAGCCGCGGCCGTCGTTCGATCGATCCGGTAGTCGTAGTTCTGCGAGGGAGTCACTGGCGGCGGCGTCGCACCCGCCCTGAGCGCGGCCATGAGAGCGTCTCCATCGGCGGCGCTGATGAACGAGATCCGCGCCACCGCGTCGCCCCCCTGCAGGTACGGGTCGAGCGAGATCACGACGACGTAGATCCGGTCGCCGTGAGGGCTCGGGGGCATCAGCGTCTCGCGTCGCCCCTCCGGCTGCCAGAAAACGGCCGTTTCGTTGCTCACGTCCCCCGGTTCCTTGGTGTCGACCTGGTCCAGGACTTGGGCCGCAGGCAGGGCGTGCTCGATCAGCGAGTAGGCTTGTGGCAGGTGCGCGAAGACGTCGAAATCGCCGCCGCGATCGGTCCAGCCGAACTGGCCGGCCACGTCGCTGGCGCCGCTCGCGCCGCCCGAGTCCACGTCGTAGGCGGAGAGGTCGGGTGTGGCGGAGAGGTCGGGAGTGGCGGACGTGCCGGGCGAGGCCTTTGGGCTCGGCCCGCTTCCGCCGCACGCGGTCGCCGCGAAGGCAAACAGCACGACCAGGACGAAGACGCCGGACCTCAGAACCGAGTGAGTCGGACCGGTGGGACGAAGGGGGGCGTTCATGGCTCCACTATCGCGACCGGCGGTCGACCGAGTCAAGCACGAATGGGGCCCGGGTGAGCATTCCGCATCGGGCGCTCCGCATCCGGGCTCGCTCGGCGAGCGCCGGGTAAGCTAGCGTGGGGCGCGGCAGTGCGGCTCCCCGTTCGGTCCGGTCGCGCGGCCGGGCCAGGGACGCGGGCATGGAGGCGCGAGGATGCGGCTGAAGGGCAAGGTCTCGATCATCACCGGCGCCGGCAGCGGCATCGGGCGCGTGGCGGCGCTGCGGTTCGCCGCCGAGGGGTCGCGCGTTATCGTCGCCGACAACCAGGGCGAGGCGGCCGAGGAGACCGTCCGCCAGATCCGCGCCGCGGGAGGGGAGTCCTGCTCCGCCGGGGTGGACGTCTCGGTCGAGGCCGACGCCCAGGCCATGGTCGACCTGGCGATCGAGAGATACGGCCAGGTCGACGTCCTCTACAACAACGCCGGGATCATGCCCGAGGCCGACCATTCGGTCGTNNGCCTGCAAGTACGCCATCCCGCACATGGTCGAGCGCCATGCCGGCTCGATCATCAACGTCTCCAGCTTCGTCGCGATCCTGGGCTGCTCGATCCCCCAGGACGCCTACACTGCCTCGAAGGGCGCGGTCCTGGCGCTGACCCGCTCGCTCGCGGTCCAGTTCGCCCCCAGGGGAATCCGGACCAACGCCATCCTGCCGGGCCCGGTCGAGACGCCGCTGCTGATGGACTGGCTGCTCAACGACGAGGCGGCGAAGAAGCTCCGTCTGGCCCGAAACCCGACCGGCCGCTTCGGCAAGTCGGACGAAATCGCGGCTCTGGCGGTCTATCTCGCCTCGGACGAATCGGCCTGGACCAATGGCGCCTCGTTGGTCATCGACGGCGGCATCAGCGTGAACTATTTTTAGCCACGACCGAACGACCGAACGACCGAACGAGGAGCCCAATTGAGGAACGCCGATGGCGCCTGACACCATGGTGACAACGACAGGCCTGACGCCGACCGACGTCGCGCCCGCCGACCTGGCGATCGGTCTGGACTTCGGTGGCAGCGGCATCAAGGGCGCCGTCGTGGACGTGCGCACCGGCCAGCTCGTGGGCGATCGGCTGCGCGTCCCCACGCCACAGCCGTCGGTGCCGCACGAGGTCGTGGCGGTCATGGATGGGTTGGTCCGGCGGCTGGCGGCGCCGTGGAGTCCGAGCGAGGGCGACGGCTTCCCGGTCGGCGTCGGGATTCCGGCGGTTATCCGCTATGGTACGACGCTGACGGCCGCGAACATCGATTCGGCGTGGATCGGCTTCCCGGCCGAACGGGAGATGGGGCTGGCGATGCGCCGGACGGTGGCCGCCGGCAACGACGCCGATGTGGCCGGCCTGGCGGAGATCCGTTTCGGTGCGGGGCGCGACCAGCCGGGCCTGGTCTTCGTGCTGACGATCGGGACCGGCATCGGAACGGCACTCTTCATCGATGGCCGGCTGGTGCCGAACACGGAGCTCGGCCACCTGGAGCTGAGGGGCCGCGACGCCGAGGAGCGCGTCGCCGAATCGGCGCGGGATCGGCTCGGGCTCAACTGGAGGGAGTGGGCGGGTGGCTTCGACGAATACCTGCACGCCCTGGAGCGGCTCTTCTGGCCGGATCTGTTCATATTCGGCGGCGGCGCGTCCAAGCGGGCCGACAACTATCTGTCGTACCTGACCGTCAAGACGCCGATCGCCCTGGCCACTTTCCGCAACAACGCCGGGATCGTCGGCGGTGCGCTGATCGCCCACGAGCGGCGGTCGCGCGGGTCCGTCAGCAGCTCGGGCGAGCCGATCGCCTGACGCTGGGCCGGGGTCGCGTCTCCCTGTGCGGCTTTTCGGTGCCCGCGTCCGGCTACCCCTTGGCGGGCACTTCGCGCAGCGCGCGCAATCGGGCAACGCTTCCGGAAACCACGAGCGTCTCGCCCGCTCGGAGGACGCGATCCGCGGGCGGGTTGGCCTCGTAGCTGCGCTCGCCCGTGACGACTGCCAGGACGAAGACGCCCGACTCGCGCAGCGCCCCAACCGTCATCCCGTCGATCGAGCTGCCCGCCACGACCTCGACCTCCTCCATCGAGAAGGCCAGCTCGCCGTGCGAGAGCGCGGCGTCGATGAAGTCGACGACCCGCGGCCTCGTCGCCAGCTCCGCCAGCCGATGGCCCGCCATCGTGTAGGGCGAGACGACCCGGCTCGCGCCGGCCTGCATCAGCCGAGCCTCGGAGTCGGCCGAATTCGCCCGCGCGACGACGAAGAGATCGGGGTTGATGGCCCGGGCCGAGAGGATGACGTAGACGTTGTGAGCGTCCGAGTCGATGGTCGTGATCAGCCCGTGCGCCCGTTCGATCCCGGCATCTCGCAGAGTCGCCTCCTCGGTGGCGTCCCCCTCGACCTCGAGGAAGCCTTCGCGCCTGGCTCGGGCAAGGGATTCGGGCAGGATGTCGATGACGACGACCTTCAGGCCGGAATGGACGAGCTCCCGCGCGACGGTCAGGCCGACTCGACCGTAGCCGCACACGACGTAGTGGCCCGAAAGCTTGCCGACCGCCTTGCTCATTCGTCTGGCCTCCCGCCGTCCGCTGGTCGCCTCTACCACAAGGTACTCGGCCACGATCCCGACCGTGCCGAAGATGAGCCCGACTCCCGTCACCGCGAGGATCATCGTCCAGATCCGGCCCGCCTCGTTGAGCTGCTGAACCTCCCGAAAGCCGACGGTCGTGAGGGTGATGACCGTCATGTAGAGCGCGTCGAGAAGCTGCCAGCCGGGCTCCAGGATGAGATAGCCGGCCGTCCCGACCGCGATGCAGCCGACGATCACGACCAGCCAGATGCGGACGTGAGTAGCTGTGATCGCGGCCGCGGCCGCCGCGGGCTCGGCCCGCCGCGGGACAGCCGAGTAAGGTCGTGGCGTCTGGTTGGCCGGAGACCGAGGGTCGTCGCTCATGCGCCGCGATTCTAGCGGCGCGAGAGGCGCGAATCGCGACTTCCAGAAGGGGCGACCGAAGTGGTGCGGGCTCGAAGATGCCCGCCCGGGATCGTTTCCTTCCCAACTCTCGCCAGAACAACATTGAGCAAAGCCGCGGTCCATCCCCGGCCCGCAACCGCGCGAATCACGGGTCTGGCGGCCCAGATTCGGCGCCAGGACAGCCTCGGACACCCGGATTCGGTCGTTTCAAGGGCGGTCTTGGCTGCCGAAGGGCACCGTGGCGCCGCTTCGATGCCCTCTGCCGTCGCGACCTTTGCCCAATGTCATCCTGATGGGAAATCGGCAAGAACCAGATGCCGCGGAGGTCGCCAAGCGGTCCCGGGCTTGGCCGCGGCTTATCTACGCTGGTTGCGGACGATCTCGGCCTGTCGCGGACGATCGCGGCCGAACGGCCAGCCCGCGCGCGTATGATCCGAGCCAACACCGGCGGGGTGCCCCCCGACGGCCGAGCGCACGACTCAGACCGAGACGCCCAAGCGAGGTGCCGCGATGACCTCCGAGAAGCCCGCCGAGAAGCCCGCCGCCCGAACCGCCGCCGAGAAGCTCGCCGCCCCCCGGGACCTCGAGATGGTTGTCGGCGGCGAGCACGTGCCAGCGGCGGACGGCCAGACCTTCACCGTCGTCAGCCCCGTGAACGGCCAGGTCATCGCCCGCGTTCCAAAGGGCGGCGCGGAGGACGTCGACCGTGCGGTCAAGGCCGCTCAGCGTGCCTTCGACGGCGAGTGGCGGACCTGGAGCCAGACCCGCCGCGGCCAGACCCTCGCCCGCTTGGCCGCCCTGATCCGCGACCATCTCGAGGAACTGGCCGTCCTCGAGAGCAGGAACATGGGCAAGCCCATCTCCTCCGCCCGCTGGGAGATCGGCGCCGTGGCGAACGTCATGGAGTACTACGGCGGGGCCGCGAACAAGCTGATGGGCGAGACCATCCCCGTCTCCAAGCCCGGCTTCGACTTCACCCTGCGCGAGCCGATTGGCGTCGTCGGCCTGATCGTGCCCTGGAACTTTCCGCTCATGCTGGCCAGCTGGAAGATGGGTCCGGCCTTAGCCGCGGGCAACACAGCCATCCTCAAGCCCGCCAGCTACACGCCCCTGACGGCGATCCGCGTGGCCGAGCTGGCCCTGGAGGCTGGCTTCCCGCCTGGTGTCCTGAACGTCGTCACCGGCCC
>PLLE01000009.1 GCA_003141245.1 Chloroflexota bacterium | reverse complement strand
GAGACGCGGTTGCCGTATGCGTCCACCGCGCTGACCCGGATGTTGCCGGTCGAACCGGCGGTGCGAGGCGAGCTGAGCCCTGAGACGACCAGGGTCTTGACCGCGGCCGGTTTGACGACGATGCCGCTCTGGCTGCCCTTGATCGTCTTGGTCAGCGTGTCAGTGGCGGTCACGGACTGAGTGCCGGCGGTCTTGAGGATCACGGTCCCGCTAAAGACGTGGGTGCCGTTGTCGGTCGCGGTGAACTTGTAGTTGGCAGGCAGCTTGGCCTGAGGGTCGGAGCTGGTGAAGTGGACCGTGCCTCGATAGCTAGAGACGCGGTTGCCGTAGGCGTCGGTTGCGGTCACCCGGATGTTGCCGGCCGTCCCCGCGGTTCGCGGCGTCGTCAGCCCTGAGACCACGAGCTTGGAGAGAGCCGCGGCATTCACGACGATGCCAGCCTGGGAGCCCTTGATCGATGCCGTCAACGTGTCGGTCGCTATCACAGACTGCGTCCCAGCAGTCTTGAGCGTGACGCTGAAGACGTGGGTACCGGCGTCGGCGGCGATGAAGGTGTACTCAGCAGGCAGCTTGGCCTTGGCGTCTGAGCTGGTGAAGTGGACCGTGCCCAGATAGCCATGGACACGGTTGCCGTATGCGTCGAGGGCGGTGACCCGGATGCTGCCGGTCGAACCCGCGGTTCGCGGCGAGCTGAGCCCCGAGACGACCAGGGTCTTGACCGCGGCCGCATTGACCACAATGCCGCTCTTGGTACCGGTTATGGAGGCGGTCAGCGTGTCGGTGGCGGTCACAGACTGTGTGCCCGCGGTCCGAAGGGTGACGCTGAAGGTGCCGACCCCGGCGGCCAGCGTCGCGTTGGCCGGCAGGACGGCAGCGCCGTCACTGCTGCTGAAATGGACGGTCCCGCTGTAGGCGGTGGCGGTGTTGCCGTATGCGTCGAGGGCGGTGACGGTGATGTTGCCGGCGACACCGGAGACGGTCGGGCTTGGGAACCCGGACACAACGAGGGTCGTGGCGCCGGCCGGAGTGACGACGATGCCGCTCTGGACCCCGGTGATCGAGGCGGTCGCCGTATCGGTCGCGGTCACAGACTGTGTGCCCGCGGTCTTCAGGGTGACGCTGAAGGTGCCGACCCCGGCGCTGAGAGTCGCGTTGGCAGGCAGGACGACGGCGCCGTCACTACTGGTGAAGTGGACGGTCCCGCTGTAGGCGGTGGCGGTGTTGCCGTGTGCGTCGCGGGCGGTGACCGTGACGTTGTGGGCGGTGCCTGCGACGGTCGGGCTCGGGATGCCCGAGACGGCGAGCGTCGTGGCTGCGGCGGGAGTGACCACGATGCCGCTCTGGATACCAGTGATCGAGGAGTTGCCTGTGTCGGTCGCGGTCACGGACTGCGTGCCGGCGGTCCGGAGGGTGACGCTGAACACATGCGTGCCAGCATCAGCGGCGGTGAACTTGTAGTTGGCCGGCAGGACGGCGGCGCCGTCGCTGCTGGTGACGTGGACGGTCCCGCGGTAGTCGGTGGCGGTGTTGTTGTGTGCATCCTTGGCGGTGACGGTGATGTTATGGCTCACCCCGGCGACAGCGGGGCTCGGGAACCCGGATAGAGCGAGGGCGACGGCGGGCCCAGTCCACGTCACCGTGACCGGGCCCGAGGTCGCCTGTGGTGAAGCGCCCGTGCTCGTGCCCACGACCGCGGTATATGTCTGGGACCCCGCGACGCTACTCGTTACCGTCGCGGTGCACGTCGTTCCGGACTTGCAGGACGCCTTGGCAGAGTTGTCGCCCGCTAGGATCACCAGGTATATGGGCGTCAGCCCAACGTCCTGGTTGGTACCAGCCGTTAGAGTGACCGAAGTCCCAGCGGGGACCTTCGTTGCGCTCGCCTCGAGCGTTACCGACCAAGGCACCATCTGTACGTTGATGCCGGTCACGTCCAATGTGCTCACCGGCACCGGCGCGGCCGAGCCCTGATCGAGGGTGAAGCCGCCGCTGCTGTAGTAGCCGTTGGGGTACGTGCCACTCGGGTCATAGAAGGACACGGTGTAGGTGCCCGAGGGGACGGCCACCGAGTAGGTCCCGTCCGAGGCGGTCGCGTCGGGGGCGTAGTAGTCGGACGAGATCGCTTGGACCTGGATGTTCGGGAGCGGGGCTCCGCCGGTTCCGGTGACCGTGCCGGTGATGTAGTGGCCGGTCTGCATCTGTACGTCGATGCCGCTGACGTTCGATGAGTTGACCGGCACCGACGTGGCCGAGCCCTGATCGATGGTGAAGCCGCTGCTGCTGTAGTAGCCGGTGAGGTACGTCCCACTCTGGTCATAGAGCCACACCTTGTAGGTGCCCGAGGCGACGTGCAGCGAGTAGGTCCCGTCCGAGGCGGTCATGCCGTGGTCCCAGTAGTCGGACGAGATCGTTTGGACCTGCATGTTCGGGAGCGGGGTTCCACCGGTCCCGGTGACCGTGCCCGTGATGTAGTAGCCGGTCTGCATCTGTGCGTTGATGCCGGTCGCGTCCGATGAGACGATCGTCACCGGCGTGGCCGAGCTTTCTGCGACGGTGAAGCCGCCCTTGCTGTAGTAGCCGTGGAGGTACTTGCCACTCGGGTCCGAGAAGTACACGGTGTACGTGCCCGAGGGGACGGCCACCGAGTAGGTCCCGTCCGAGGCGGTCCATGAGTTGTAGTAGGGGGGCGAGTCCGCCTGGACCAAGATGTTCGGGAGCGGCTTTCCGCCGGTCTTGGTCACCGTGCCCGTGATGTAGTAGGTGGCCACCGCGGGGGAAACAGCCTGTGCGGCAACCGTGGAGGAAACGCTCTGGCCTGGAGGTGGATTGGTTCGAGAAGCCCCGAAGGCCGCCGAAGTGAGCCCGACGGTCAACACCAGGCTCAGCAGAACAGACTCGCCCAGACGCCTGGTGCCCAACGACGCCACCCGTCCCCGCCCTTCTCCGGGCACCCCAACATGCCCCCGCGCCCCACAGCCCGGACTCCAAACCAGATTCTGCCTTGTGGTGTTTGCGGCTGACCTCGGTTCAGACTAGCCGCGCCCCAGGCTGGCGATGCCGGCCCGTACGGCTTGATTGTACGTCTTGCAAATGACCACCAATGCGCTCCCTGCATCAAGGGGGGCGGGCTTGCCTCCGACTCGAGCGCCATTCAAGACCGGCCACTCCGGGTCGGCGCTGGCTGGAAGATGCGGGCACTGCCGTGGGCCGCCTGCGGCCAGACACTCACGCACTGATAGCGCGAGTCCGCTCCTGGGCGAGCATCGATGCGGGGCCGATCCTCAGCCTCTCCGTTCGATCACCTCACGACGATACCGCTCTGGAACCCGGTGATGGCAGCCGTGACCGTGTCAGTGGCCCGGACCCATCGGCTGCCGGCGGTCCGAAGAACCAGCGCGAGGGTGAAGGTGTGGACACCCTTGTCGGAGGCGGTGAACTTGTAGTTCGCGGGCAGGGTCGCCTTTGGATCGGAACTGGTGAAGTGGATCGTGCCCGACTCGACCGGAGTCTCGCCTCCTGGCTGGCCAGCGGCCCGGTCGTCAGCTGAAGTAGCCGGTCACATCGAAGATGACGTTGACCGTGTCAGCTGTGCTGGCCGACCAGTACATGGCATCGAGCTTGCCGCCGGCTCCCAGAGGCACGGTTATGCCGTTGGCCCGGGTGTCACCCTTGGGGAAGTTGATCGTGGAGGTCGGAGGCTGGACGCCGCTGGTGAGCGAGGGGGCGATCGTCACGTAGCCGGTGCGAGTCTGGCCGACGATCGTCACGTTGCCGGTGACCGCGACTGCACCCGCTGGAACACCATGGAGCCCGGTTACCTGGAAGCTCCGCTTGGTCCGTGAGTGGAAGGTGCCAGCTCCCAGGGAGATGCGCGAGTCGAGGACCCGGCCCGGAGTGACCGCGTAGAAGGTGGCGCCGGTGGCATCGTTGGCGAAGTAGCCGGTCACATCGAAGATGACGTTGACCGTGTCGGCTGTGCTGGCCGACCAGTACATGGCGTCGAGCTTGCCGCCGGCTCCCAGAGGCACGGTTATGCCGTTGGCCCGGGTGTCGCCCTTCGGGAAGTTGATCGTCGAGGTCGGAGGCTGGACGCCGCTGGTGAGCGAGGGGGCGACCGTCACGTAGCCGGTGCGAGTCTGGCCGACGATCGTCACGTTGCCGGTGACCGCGACTGCACCTGCTGGAACGCCATGGAGCCCGGTTACCTGGAAGCTCTGCTTGGTCCGTGAGTGGAAGAGACCGGCGCCAAGGGAGATGCGCGAGTCGAGGACCCGGCCCGGAGTGACCGCGTAGAAGGTGGCGCCGGTGGCATCGTTAGCTTGAACGACGATGCCGCTCTGGGTGCCCTTGATCGAGGCGGTCGCAGTGTCGGTAGCGGTCACCGACTGGGTGCCGGCGGTCTTGAGACTGACGCTGAAGGTGTGGACGCCCGCATCCGCTGTCGTGAAGGTGTAGTCCGCCGGCAGGACGGCCTTCGGATCGGAGCTGGTGAAGTGGATCGTGCCCCGATAGTCGACCGCGACGTTGCCTGACACTCCGTCCTTCGCGGTGACCGTCACGCTCTGCACGCTACCCGCGAGATCAGGGCTCGGGATGCCCGAGACGGTCAGCGTTTTGTGCAGATCGAAGGCAACTAGGCCGCTGTTGTCGGACCCGACGTAGACCACGCCGTTGGCGACCGCGGGCGAGGAGATAGCGGTCGCGTTCCCTGCGCGGCCACTCCAGAGCGGCGAGCAGGTCCCGCCGCCGCTGCTGCAGCCGACCGCGAACGCATACAGCTTGCCGTCCCAGGACGCGATGTAGACCACGCCGTTGGCGACCGCGGGCGACGACCTAGCTTGGCCGCTTGTGGCGCCCGTCCAGAGGGGCGAGCAGGTCTTGGGGCTGCCGCTGCAGCCGGTGACCCCAGTAGCGTCGAAGGCGTACAGCTTGCCGTCCCAGGACGCGACGTAGACCACGCCGTTGGCGGCCGCGGGCGACGAGGAGGGGTGTCCGACGTCACCGACAGGGGCCGCCGTCCATAGCGGCGTGCAGGTCCCCCCGCCGCTGGCGCAGCCGACCGCGAACGCATACAGCGTTTCGGAACTGACGTAGACCACACCGTCGGCGACCGTGGGTGGCGTAGTGCCCTCGGGTTCATCGCCAGCGGTAGACGCCGTCCAGAGGGGCGTGCAGGTCCCCCCGCCGTTGCTGCAGCCGACCGCGAAGGCCTCGAGCTCGGTGTGGCCCGAGTAGCTGTAGTCGGTATCGATGTAGACCACGCCGTCGGCAACCGCCGGCGCAGACGCGTCGTTACCGCCGGGATGCCAGTTGAGATTCTTTGCGCCCTTCCAGAGCGGCGAGCAGGTCTTAGGGCTACCGCCGCAGCCGGTGACCCCAGTAGCGTCGTAGGCGTACAGCTGGCCGTCGCCGGACCCTACGTAAACGACGCCGTCGGCGATCGCGGGCGAGGAGACGTTGGTGCCGCCGGTGGTTGCCGTCCAGAGCGGCGAGCAGGTCTTGGGGCTGCCGCCGCAGCCGGTGACCCCAGTAGCGTCGTAGGCGTACAGCTTGCCGTCGGGGGATCCTACGTAGACGACGCCATTGGCCATGGCGGGGGAGTCGATGGCGCCGCCGATGACCCCGGTCCAGAGCGGCGTACAGGTCCCGCCGCCGCTGGCGCAGTCGACCGCGAAAGCATACAGGTTGCCATCACCACGCGACCCGACGAATGCCACGCCGTCGGCAACCACTGGCGACCTGGCGTAGCGACCAGTGGCGCCGGTCCAGGCCACGCCGAGGTTGACCAAATTCAAGGGCGACAGGGTGTCCTCCTGTGCGTTGTATCCGTCGTGGGCAGGGCCGCCCTGGAACTGCGGCCAGTCGCCGCTGGCCGCGACCGCAACACGCGTGACCGTGACCAGCAGAAGACCGGACAGGAGGAGCGCGGCTAGACTGAGACTCAGGAGCCGAACCGCGGCCCGGCGCGAGCCACGCAAGCTCACATGGGAGCGAACCAGAGCCGACCCGAGTGACTTCATTGAAACCCATTCCTCTCGGTATCCGACAGACCCGAGAGACTCCCTGCCCGGATATGCAACGGATCGCATCGACCGATGCGCGACGCGATGTACGTTTGGTGCACCCCATCAGCCGGGCGGATCGGACAATAAGGTCCGGTCCACCCCTGCTCGTCGGGATGGCCTGCTACCCGATGGCGGACGAGCGCATCCATCCTACTCAAATAGGGTGGGCGTGGGTAGGTGAGATTGGCCAGCATCGGGCTCGGTCGGCGGCTGAAACGGCAGGTTCACCGGGCGACCACAGCTCTGCCAGTCGCATGTCCCATGCCGCACCCGATTGCGGCCCGAGTGTCGCAATGTCGCCGTTCCAAGACGACCGCCGCGGAGCTAGGATGACGGTGCTTCGGGAGGGCCACATCCGGTCAACCCCGAAGGCTGCCACCCAGCGCTTGCTAGCCTCCACAGTTCCTCGACAAGTGGAACGAGAGGGATACTCGCGATGACGACAGGATTCGAGTTCTGCTCCACCTGCGGTACACCGCGGGGCTCGGCCGATCAGAAGTTCTGCGCAGGGTGCGGATCGGCCCTCTCACCCGCGGCTCCGCCTCCGCCACCTGCGCCGCCGGCCCCTGTTGAGCCTCCGCCGTCGCCTGTAGCCCCGCCCCCCGCCGCGCTGCCGCCCGCCGCCCCGGCCGCCTGGTCGATGCCGCCTCCTCCGCCATATCCACCGGTCTATCCCGGCGGCCCGACCCCCGCCTACATGGGCTCACCCACATTTGCAGCGCCAGGTGCCCGCGCCTCGAGGGGCAGGGGCTTCAAGATGCTGCGTCGTGTCGTGATGGTCCTGGGCGTCCTGGTCATCGTCGCGCTGGTTGCAGTCTCCTACATGGGCGTCGTCCAGGTCCCGGTCCTGAGTGCGGCGTTTGGAATGGATCACCCGCGTGACCTCCACATGGTCAAGGACAGCACCTCGCTCAACGAGTTCACCAGCAAGTGGGGCATCGAGCTGCCGTCGCCGACGCAGAACTACAACCTCGGAAACAAGCATCACTACTCCGGCAGTGTCCAGGTGGACGACACGATAAGCGAGGCCGCGCTCGCGGCGCTGCCGGAGTACAGCGCCCCCAACAAGACCTTGAGCCAGATACAGTTCCGGATCCACGAGGGCTCGATCGAGATGTCGGCCTTCGTGAACGTGCCCGGCTATCCCGCCTCGGGCCCGATGTACACCCAGTTCTCGATATCGGCGACCGGTCCACGCACGGTCGCGGTCGACTTCTCGCACCTCGACTTCGGGCGGGTCGGCGTCCCCGGGAACGTCGTCGACACGGTCAAGACGGCGGTGAACGAATACCTGGACAGGAAGATCCTCGAAGCCGGCGTCACGATCGACACGCTGCAGCTGCACGAAGGCGGGATCAGGTTCAAAGGCACGTGGCCCAAGACCATCACCGCCGACCCACCCAAGCCGTAACAGGGGCACACACTCGAGACAAGGAGACGACCGATGATCGTTGGCCGGGCAGGACGATTCCTGGTGCCGCTGATGCTCCTGGTGTTCTTCGCCGTGCTATTGCTCGCGCTGGCTGGATGCGAGATTCCGGGCGTTATAGGCTTCACGACTTGAGTCTTGAGTCGCGATACTAGCTCTGAGCAACCTAAACGGGGGGTATGGGGCAGACGCCGACCAGGAACCTGACGCCGCCGGCCAAATACACGGGGGACGCATTCGTGGGACTCGGCGGGATAGCGTCCAAGGCATACCTGCCCGCTCTCACGCAATGAAGCGACATGGAGGTTGCAGCAGGTCTTCGACTCGCGCACCAAACCGTCGCGAACGACACAGGGTGCACAGGCGTGAGCCGGCCTACGCGGCCGCTGCCCCGCCACGCAGGTACCGATACAGGATCCCCGCGACGATCGCGCCGATGAGCGGCGCCGCCAGGTAGATCCACAGGCCGGCGAAATCGCCGGCAACGAGCGCTGGGCCGAGTGACCGCGCCGGGTTGAGCGAGGCGCCGCTGATCGGTCCGGCGGCGAGTCCGCCGAGCGCGATGGCGCCGCCGATGGCCAGCGCGCCGGTCTCCCGCGCGGCCCGAGGATCGGTGGCAACGACCGTGACCACGAGCACGAGGACGGCCGTGAAGACCACCTCCAGAGCGAAGGATTGGGCATCCGACCCGGCCGGATGGGTTACGCCGAGAGGTCCGTCGCCGAGCGTCGCCCTGAGGGCGAGCGCCCCGGCGATCGCCCCGGTGCACTGGGCGACTGCATAGGTCGCCACGCGCAGCCACGGCAGGTGCCCGCCCACCGCCACGCCGAGCGAGACCGCGGGATTGAAGTGTCCGCCGGAAATGTGGCCGAACGAGTAGACCATCAGGCCGATCACGAGCCCGAAGGTGAGCGCGACTCCCACCGGGCCGATCCGTCCGATGACGACGGCGCCGCAGCCGGCGAAGACGAGCACGAATGTGCCGACGAACTCGGCGGCGTGCGCCCTCATGAGAGCGCTGCGCGCGGCAGCGGTCCAGACGGCGATTCCGGTGACCTGTGCATTCTCAGATGTATCCATGCTCGCAACGTACACCTTCCGGACGCCTGGATGTCAAGGGTCGCGAGCGACGGGCCGCTGCGAGGGGCCCGAGCGATACCGGCTCGAACCCCTACCCTGCGCTGCCCGCTCCGGCGGGGATCGCGGCGGCGGTCTCCTGCGGGCCGAAGAGCCGCCCCTTCAGCCGCATCGCCGCCCACACGAGCGCGAGCATGACGGGGACCTCGATGAGCGGGCCGACGACCGTTGCCAGCGCGACCGTCGGCGAGAAGGCCGTGATCGCGATGGCGATCGCGATCTCGAAATCGCGGCCGGTGGCGTTGAAGGCGACCGCCACGGCGTCCCGATACGGGAAGCGCAGCCGCGAACCGATGAAGAGCACGACGAAGAACATGACCGCGAAGAAGAGGGTCATCGGGATGGCCATCTCCAGGACGATGCCGGGTCGCTCGACGATCAGGTCGCCCTTGAGCGAGAACATGACGATCAGGGTGAACAGCAGGCCCAGGATGGAAAGGGCGTTGAGGCCAGGCTTGAGTCGCTCCATGGCCGCCTCACCGCCGCGACGGGTGACCGCCAGCCGGGTGAGGACGCCGAGCAGCAGCGGCAGGCCCAGATAGAGCACCACGGACTCGGCGACGACCCAGACGTCGAAGCTGACGTTGCCGATGAGCAGGCGGGCGTAGACCGGGATCAGCAGCATCTGAGCGACCGAGTTCAGCGCGACGAACACCAGGGCCATCGGCGTGTTGCCCTTCGCGAGGAACGTGAAGATGATGACCATCGCGATGCAGGGGGCGAGGCCGTAGAGGACGAGCCCGGTATGCAGCTCCGGGTCGGTCACGAACACGTTTGCGAGGCCGAGCATCAGGAACGGCGCCACGAGGTAGTTGAAGAAAAGCACAATGCCGAGCTGACGCGGCGAGCGGAAGGCGTCGCCCACCTCGCCCAGGCGGACGTTCGTCATCGCCGGGTACATCATCGCGAAGAGCCCGATCGGNNCGCCTTGATCGCATCGATCGGCGGGGTCAGCGCGAAATCGGAGATCGAGAGCGCCTTCCCTATGCCGATCCCGATCGCCATGCTGACGACGACGAAGAACGGCAGAAGGCGGAAGTCCTCGAGCTTCGCGAGCAGACGTGCGGCGGTCATCGAACTCCTATCGGCTGGCGAGGCGGGCATCCGTGACGATGCGCGATGGCGACTGTACGCCATGAAGCCACTCGAAGGTCAAGGGCCGCGTCGCGACGATCGAGACCACGGGCGGCGCGACCCGCTGGTCGGACGAGCGGTCCGCTACGATTCGACGCGTGATACTGCCAAGCGCCTCGAGGAAGCCGGTCGGCCTCGTGCATCCGCGGCGCTCGCGGGCGGCCAGGGCGGCCCGATGACGCCGATCGAAGCCGCGGTGATCCTGGTCGCCGGACTTGCGGCGGGAACCATCAACACCATCGTCGGCTCGGGCTCGCTGATCACCTTCCCCACTCTGCTGGCCTTCGGCTATGCGCCGTTCGACGCCAACGTCTCGAACACGGTCGGGCTAGTGCCCGGCTCGATCAGCGGGGCGGTCGGCTACCGACGCGAGCTCGTTGGGCAGCGCGGGCGCGTCCTTCGGCTCGGCGTCGTCGCTGGTGCCGGCGGGCTGACCGGCGGCCTGCTGCTGCGGGCCTTCCCTGGGGCCTTCGCCGCCGTTGTGCCGATCCTCATCGGAGTGGCCCTGATCCTGGTGGCGATCGGACCGCGCCTCTCCAGCGCCCTGGCCGAGCATCGCCACCCGGAGGCTCATCGATCCTGGCCGCTGTCGGTGACGCTCTTCGGGTCGGCCGTCTACGGCGGCTATTTCGGGGCGGGCCAGGGAATCATCATGATCGCCCTGCTGACGATCTTCCTGCCCGACGACATCCAGCGGCTAAACGGCCTCAAGAACGTTCTGGCTGTGATCGTCAACGGCGCCGCGGCCGTCCTCTTCGCCTTGATCGCGCCCGTTCACTGGGACGTGGCGCTGCTGATCGCGGCCGGCTCGATCGTCGGCGGTCAGATCGGGGCGCGTCTCGGCCGACGCCTGCCGGCGCCACTGCTGCGGGCCATGATCATCTGCGTCGGCCTGGTCGCCGAGGCGAGGCTGCTCCTGGGCTGAGCGGCGCTCCGGCTACGAAGCGGGCTCCTCGTCCTCGCCGGGGGTCCAGTGCGGGTTGCCTGGGTCCGGCGCGGGCGTGGCGGCCGGCGCGGGCGTGGCGGCCGCGTCCACCGGGAGGCGGGCCCAGAACCTGGCTCCGCCCTCTTCTCGATTGGCCGCTTCGATCGTCCCGCCGTGCTGCTCGACGATCCACTTCGCGATCGCCAGGCCCAGGCCGGTCCCGCCGGCCGGCGCGTCGTCGGCCCGCCAGAACCGCTCCCACAAGCAAGGCAGGTCGGCGGGCTTGATGCCCGTCCCTTGATCCTCGACAACGAGCAGTGCCGTCCCCGATTCCGGCCGGACGCGAACCGTCACGGTCGTGCCGGCCGGACTGTGGCGGATGGCATTGTCGACCAGGATCGTCACAAGCTGGCGCAGTCGGACCGGGTCGCCGCTGACGGGCGCCGGCATCGGATCGAGCACAACCGCGACGTTCCGTTCCACGCCGAGCGCACCGAGCAGCGAGGACGCGTCGGCCGCCACGTCGGCGAGATCGAGCGGTACGCGCTCCACCTGAACCACACCCGAGTCGGTGCGAGCCAGGAGCAGCATGTCCTCGACCAGGGCCGTCACGAGTCGCACTTCGGCATCGATGTCGTCGAGCGCCTCGCCCACCTCCTCGACCCGGCTACGCCGGTTACGTCTCAGATCCTCGACGCTTGCCCGAATCACCGTGAGGGGCGTGCGCAGCTCGTGGCTGGCGTTGGCCGCGAACTCACGTTGACGCTGCAGGGCCGCCTGCCGGCGCTCGATTGATTCCCGAATCGGGACGAGGGCTCGACCGGCGTACACGTAGCCGGCGGCCAGAGCAGCCAGCAGTGCCAGCAGGCCGCCACCGAGCAGCACTACGGCGAGCGTGTTGAGAAGGTTCACCTCGGCGGACCGGTCCTGCGCCCACTGGACCTTGTACCCGACGAGGCGGGGTCCCGGGTTGGCCATGAAGCCGCTGATCACCCGATACGGCGTACCGTCGGCGGAGACCACATCACGCTGGTCCACCTGCCCCATCTGCGTCACCGCGGCCAGACTGTCCGTGTTGGGCAGGCCCGGCGGAATTCGGCTCAGGCCGTTGGGGATCTGGGCCAGACCGGACGGATCCACCACGATTGGGATCAAGCCGGCAGCCTGGCCCTCGAAGGTCAGCCCGAAGTTCTCGTCCCCGTCGGTCTGATGGAGCGCCACACGCTGGAGCTGGTCGCGCGCTCCCACCTCGACGGCCGTGGAGACGAGCCAGTAGACCGACGCGCCGAGGGCAACCAGGATCACCAGCGTGACCAGGCCGCTGACCGCCATCAGCCGCAGGCGGGTACGGCGCAGGATCCGGGCGTCGTCGTCCGCGCCGGTCCGAGCCGCCGGCGGTCTCGCCTCGGCCGAGGCGCCCTTGGCCGGGCGTCTCAAGCTGAAGCGACGCGGGAGCCTCACGGTCAACCCTCTCGAAGGCGATAGCCAACGCCGCGGACCGTCTCGATGTGAGCGGCCGCCTGATTGCCGACCTTCTCCCGCAGCAGGTGGATGTAGGCCTCGACCGTGTTAGGCGTCAGGGCGACGCCGTACGGCCAGGCATAGTCGAGCAGCTGATCGCGCGAGAGGACCTGGCCGGGACGCCTGAGCAGGCATTCGAGGATCGAGAACTCGCGCTGGCTCAGGTCGACTGGCCGGCCCCCGACGGTGACGCGCCGGGTGGTCTCGTCCAGCTCGAACGGGCCGGACCGGAGAGCCATCAGCTTGCGCGTGGGGGGCCGGCGCGCCAGCGCTCGCAGGCGAGCCAGCAGCTCCTCGTAAGCGAATGGCTTGACCAGGTAGTCGTCCGCGCCTGCGTCGAGGCCCTCGACCCTGTCGCTGATGGCGTCGCGCGCCGTCAGCATCAGAATCGGCACCTGCGAACCCTGGCGCCTGAGCAGCCTCGCGACCTCGAAACCGGACTTGTCGGGCAAGCCCACGTCGAGGATCACCGCGTCCAGCTCGGCGCTGGAGGTGGCGATCTCGAGGCCTTCTTCGGCCGTCAGGGCCGTCTCGACGACGTGGCGGTCCTGGGTCAGAAGCCGCTTGAGAAGTCGGCTGAGTCTGGCGTCGTCCTCGACGACTAGAACGTGCAACGTCGTCTCCTACGGAGTGGTGATCAGAACGTCTTTGGCCGTCAGCGTTCGACCGCCGAGGCCGCCCGACGCGCTCGGGATCGGGGCCTCGCTCGCCAGAGCACTGGTGTCGATCTGAACGATCACGGCGCCACCAACCTTGACGTCACTCGAGCTGCCGGCCGTCTCATTGTGATAGGTCGTGCTGCCCGATAGGTCGATCGTTTCGGTGGTCCCGTTGGCCAGCTTGATCGTCATTGTCGTACCGTCGATGGATTGAACCGTGCCCGTGACGCCGCTGGCGAAGCCGCCCAAGCCGCCGGTGACTCGGCCACCGCCGAATTGCCCAGGGTCGAAGGACTGGCCCGCAGCCAGGGAGGGGCGGTTGAAGCCCCCGGTGCCCCGGCCGTTGACGTTCGCAACCGCCGCGGAGGACCCGGCAGTGAGGTGGCCGACGGCGAAGCCGATCCCGCCTACCGCCACCAACGCCGCGATGAGGAGCAGGACCATCGTGGTTCGATCCTGCTTGGCCGGTCTGGCCGCAACTGTCATCTGGCTTACCCCTTTCGATGAGGTTTCGAGTATCTACTCGTACCGAAGAGCGACCACGGGATCGAGCCGCGCGGCCTGGCTCGCGGGCCAGACCCCGAAGACGACCCCGACGATGAGGCTGAAACCGAGCGCGGCGACCACCGTGATCGGGTTGAATACGAAGCCCCAGCCGGCATATATGCCGATGCCCAAGGAGGCGAGAACTCCGAGGCCGATTCCGATCACGCCGCCGGCCAGCGAGAGGGCCAGCGCTTCTACGAGGAACTGCGACAGGATGTCGCGCGCTCGGGCTCCGATCGCTTTGCGGATGCCGATCTCTCTGGTTCTCTCCCGGACCGAGACCAGCATGATGTTCATGATCCCGATCCCGCCNNCCGACCAGCAGCGAAATCGAGGCAATACCGGCCAGCAGGAACGTCAAGACGTCGCTGACCGAGCTGACGGTCCCCAGCAGCTGCGCCTGAGTGGTGATCGAGAAGTCGTCGGAGGAACCGCTCGCGATGCCGTGCCGCTGCTCCAGCAGCGCGGTGATCTCAGCCGAGACGGTCGTGATGTCATCCTGGCTCGTGGCGCTCAGACCTATTGTCGAGACGCTGTTGCTGCTTACGAACAGCTCCCGCGACGTTGAGAGCGGCACGATGACCTCGTCGTCCTCGGTGCCGGTCCCGCCTTTGGACTGCAAGATCCCGATCAGCTGGAATGGCAGGCCGCCGATGTAGATCGTCGACCCGATCGAGCTGTCGGTAAGGCTCAGGTTGTCGGCCGTCGTGGCGCCGATCACCGCGACCCGCAGGTTGTGGTCCACGGACGCCTGATTCAGGAACGAGCCGGTCCACGTGTCGTAGGCGAAGACGGACAGGTAGGCGGGCGTCGTGCCGATGATGCGGGCGGTCTCGTTCAGACTGCCGGCGATCACAAGCTTGCTGGTGGTCAGCTCCGGCGCAACGTATTCGACCCCATTCAGGCCAGCGATCGCGGATGCGTCGTCGATCGTCAGCGTGGTCGCCGAGCCGAACGAGCCACGCGTGACCGAGCCACGGGTGAAGCCCGGATTGACGGTCAGAAGATTCGTTCCCAGGGACTGGAGACGGTCGCTGATGCCCTTGGTGGCGCCCTGGCCGACGCTGACCAGCGCCACCACCGAAGCGACGCCGATGATCACGCCCAGCATCGTCAGAGCCGTGCGCATCTTGCCCGTGCCCAGCCTTCCGAGGGCCAGACGCAGCAGATCGCCGAATCTCATGCCAGCACCGCTTCCTGGAGCTGACCATCGCGTAGATGAACGCCGCGATTTGCGGCGGTGGCCACGTCGATGTCGTGAGTGATGAGCACGATCGTCCGGCCGAGGGCGTGCAGGTCCTTGAAGATAGAGAGCACCTCGGCGCCCGAATGGCTGTCCAGGTTGCCGGTCGGCTCGTCGGCCAGGATCAGGGCGGGCTCCGTCACGAGAGCGCGGGCGATTCCGACTCGCTGCTGCTGGCCGCCTGACAGTTCGGACGGCTCGTGGCCGAGCCGGTCGCCGAGGCCGAGTCGCTCGAGCGCCGCCTGGGCTTTCTTGAGGCGCTCTTTGCGCCCCACGCCCTGGTACAAAAGTGGCGCGGCCACGTTTTCCAGGGCGCTGGTCCGTGGTAGCAGGTTGTAGCTCTGGAAGACGAAGCCGATCGAGCGGCTCCGGACGAAGGCCAGACCGTCATCGTCGAGCTCGTCGACCGGCTGGCCATCCAGGACGTAGCGTCCCGAGGTCGGCCGGTCCAGGCAGCCCAGGATATTCATCATCGTCGACTTGCCCGAACCGGAGGGCCCGATGATGGCCATGAATTCGCCTTTGGCGACCCGCAAGTTGACGTCGACCAGGGCCGGCACCTGAACCCGCCCGGTGTCGTAGATGCGGCTTACGTCTTCCAGCTCGATGATCGGCTCGACTGCGCGCGCGCTCATCGCCCGAACCCACCGCCGCCGAGCCCACCGCCGGTCAGGCCGCCGAGGTTGACTCCGCCCGTGGTGGTGGTGGTGTTGCGGGTGCTCGTCGTGCCGACGACCACCGCCTCGCCCTCGCTGACGCCGCTCGTGATCTGGGCCATCGAGGTCGTCACCAGGCCGACCTCCACCGAGCGGGCCGTGACGCTGCCGTCGCTGCCCTGCACCTCCACGCTGTAGCCGGCCGAGGCCGATCCCACCAGGGCCGTCGCCGGAACGCGTAATGCGCTGGCGACCGACGCCGTGGTCACCGTCACGGTCGCGCTCATGCCGGCAAGCACCGTGGCCGGCGGGTCAGTGAGCGTCACAGTGACCGCGTAAGTCACGACGCTGCTCTGGCCGCCCGCCGAAGACGCCACCGGGACGATCTGCGAGAGCGTTCCATCGACGACCACCTTTGCCGCGGTCACGCTCACCGAGGCGGCCTGGCCCACCTTGAGGCCGGTGATGTCCGATTCGGTGAAGCTGGCGGTCGCGACCATCGGCGGCACCGATTCCTCGATGGCGTAGCCGGACGGGGCGTTGACACCGGGAAGGATGTTGACCGCGACGATCAGGCCGTCGGTTGGGGCGAGGATCGTGGCGTCGGTCACGGCCGTCTGGGCCGCGTTCACCGCCGCCTGGGCCGAGGCCACCTGGGCCTGGTCGGCCAGGATCGTGGTGCTGTCGACCGGGGCGAGCTTGGAGTTGTACTGGAGCTGCGCGGCACCCAGGCTGAGCCACGCGTTGCTCACTTGCTGAGTGGCCTGTTGGTTCGACTGGTTGACTTTGAGCTGAGTGGAGGAAAGGCTCGACTGCGCCTGCGCCAGGGCATTGTTGTCGGCGTCGATGGTCGTCTGCGGCGCGCCGGCGGCGATATCCGCTTTGAGCTTCTTCTGCGCGTCGGTGACCGCTTTCTTGGCCTGGCTCAGGGTCAGGGCGTTCTGCTGGTTCGTGATCGTCCTGTTGGCAAGGGCCTGGCTGTAGCTGCTCTTCGACTGGCTGAGCTGGTTGCTAGCCTGGGCCTTGGTCACCGCGTCGGGGCCTCCCTGATCCGTGGCCAGCTTCGACTGGGCCGAGGCGAGCGTCGCTTGCACAGAGGCCAGTTGCAGCTGGGCGGCCGAGTCGTCGGCCACGGCCAGGACGTCGCCCTTCTTGACCGATTGCCCGACCGTTGCGGACACGGTCTTGACCGGCCACGTCACCGAGCTGCTGGAGCTGCTGCCGGTCGAGCCGCCCGTGCCGGATGTGGTGGCAGACGAGCTGACGATGTCCGCCGAGGCTCCGAACTTGAGGCCGTAGACAGTGCTCGCGGCGACTGTCCCGGTGGCCACCGATTGGGCGCTGACCGCACCCACCGTAACCGTCGAGGTTATGTACTTCGAGTTCGGAGATCCGCCGAAGCTGGGACCGACGATGGCCAGCGCAACGGCTGCCACTCCGACCAGGATCAAGGCGATCGCCGCCAACCTTGTCTTCATCCGGCTGTGCCTTTCGTCTCGGGCCATGGGACGCGCACCGCCATGTATGTCGCCCGCGCCTGAAACCTTTCTGAAACAGCCGGCGACACAGGCCGCGGGCGCGAGGGGCCCGCGCCTCAGACGCTGGATGCGGCCTTGGCGATCATCACCTTGGCCTGATTGATCGGGATCGCGAAACCCATGTCCTGGGCGCTGCTGGCGCTGGCCGTGATGATGCCGACGACGGAACCGTTCACGTCGAGGAGTGGCCCACCGCTGTTGCCGGGGTTGATCGCGGCGTCGGTCTGGATCAGGCCCTTGAGATCCTCGGAGAACTGCGAGCTGCGGTCACCTATGGAGATGTCTCGGTTGAGGCCGGAAACGATGCCCTGCGTGACCGAGTCGGTGAAGGTGCCCAGCGGGCTGCCGATGGCGATCGCCAGCTGGCCCACCTCGATTGAGGCCGAGTCGCCCAGCGTGACCGGCGTCAACCCGGTGGCCTTGACCTTGACCAGCGCCAGGTCGTGGGTGGCATCCGTCGCCACCACCGTGGCCGCCAGTTCACGGCTGTCATCGAGGGTGACGGTGAGCGAGTTCGAGTTCATGACGACGTGGTTGTTGGTCAGGATCAACCCATCCGAACTCACGATGAAGCCGGACCCGGCGCCGGTGCTCGGGACCGAGAAGGGGCTCACGCCCGAGATGCCGGTGCTCGTGATCGTGACGACCGACGGCTGCACCAGGCTCACCACCCGAACGATCGCCTGGGACTGCGTCAGGCTGACAAGCTGCGCGCTGGGGCTCTGGCCGGCCTGCGTGATAGCAACGGAGGTCGTCGTCCGCTGCGCCAGCGAGAAGGCGGCGTAAGTGCCGGCCGCCGAAAGCGTCGCGGACAATAGTGCCGTCGCCAGGATCAGCGGAACGATGCGCCTGCGACCGCCTGACTGGGCGGGCGCGGCCGGAACATAGGGGGCGGCCGGGAGATACGGAGCGGCGGCCCAGGGCTGCCACGCCGGCCACTCGGCCGGGGGCGGCGGAACCGCAGGGACCTGCCAGGGGTCGGGAGGCGGCGGCGGAACCGCAGGGGCCGGCCGCGCCTCGGCGGCGACCTCGACTTCGGTCGCTTCGGGCTCCGGCGACCAGCGGACCTCCCGATCGGGCTGGACCGAGTCGGGGCCTTCACGGCGATCGTTCGGTTCGTAGGCGCTCATTGGTGCGCTCCGGTCTTGGGCGACGGGTCGTTGTTGATTTGAACAGATTTCTAGGCTTGTGATCTGAAGCGATCCTGAACGTGTCGCCGGCCGGACCGGGACAGCCCGCGCCGGCAGCCGAGGCTCGCCGAAAAGAGCGCTGCCGGACCCACCTAAACGTTTAGCGATCTGTATGCCGGTACACGGCAGCAAAGCCGCGAAGGCCTGCTAGCATCCCCCGACATCGGCCCACCAGGACAGGGAGCACAATCTGAATGGCCACAGTCACCTTCGAGAACGTAAGCAAGCGCTTTGGTGATGTCGTCGCCGTCGACGACCTAAGCCTCGACATCCGCGACGCGGAGTTCATGGTCCTCGTTGGACCATCCGGTTGCGGGAAGACCACCAGCCTGCGAATGATCGCCGGTCTCGAGGAGATCACCTCGGGCGTGTTGCGAATCGGCGAACGGATCATCAACGAGGTCCCGCCGAAGGACCGCGACATCGCCATGGTGTTCCAGAGCTACGCCCTCTACCCGCATATGAGCATCCGCGACAACCTCGCGTTTGGCCTCAAGCTGCGGCACGTGCCCAAGGCCCAGATCGAAACCCGCGTCAAGGAAGCGGCCGCGATCCTCGACCTGACCCGCTACCTCGACCGGAAGCCGCGTGAGCTCTCCGGCGGCCAGCGCCAGCGCGTCGCCCTCGGCCGAGCGATCGTGCGCGAGCCCGCGGTCTTCCTCATGGACGAGCCGCTTTCCAACCTCGACGCCAAGCTGCGCGTCGAGACCCGCGCCAACATCCTGCGCCTGCACCAGCGCCTCAACACCACGTTCGTGTACGTGACCCACGACCAGATCGAGGCCATGACGATGGGCACTCGCATCGCGGTCATGAACGAGGGTCGCCTCCAGCAGGTCGGCACCCCGCAGGAGCTCTACGACCGGCCAATCAACCGGTTCGTGGCCGGCTTCATCGGCAGCCCGGCGATGAACTTCACCTCGGTCGAGGTCACCGGCAGCGGCGACGCCATGCAGCTGACCGGCCCGAACGTCACCATGCCGGTCCCGCCGCAGTTCCGTGCGTCGATCGGCGCCACGGGCCGCAGCTTGATCGCCGGGTACCGGCCCGAGCACCTCGAGCTCGGCCCCATCGAAGGCAAGGCGGCCATCGTCAACGCCAAGGCCGAGGTCGTCGAGTACCTCGGCAACGAGGAGCTGATCCACGCCAGCGGCGCCGGCCGCGACATCGTCGCGATCATCGACTCGGCGTACCGAGTCCGCCCGGGCGACATGCTCGAGCTCAAGATGCCTCTCGACAAGGTCCAGCTCTTCGACCCGGACACGAACTTCGCCCTTCCTTTCACACCGGCTACCGCCTGATCTTTCGGTTCAGAGACCAACGCCCCGGCCAGGTGCCGGGGCGTTGGTCGTTAAGCCCGGATCCACCGGTCAAGCGCCGCAGACCGCCGGGCCGACGAGCGCAGGCCAAGGCGGCGACGAGCACCGCAGCGCACAGGAGCCAACGCAGGAATGCGCCGGCTGACCGAGCGAGATGCGAGCGGCGATCGGTGGATGCGGGCTTAGGCACGGCGATCGGCCTGCGCACGCCGCTTGTGCCGCGCCGGCTTGCCGTCCCTCTCACGTATAGTTCGGCTTATGACCGACTCTCCCGCCCGTCGCAGACCTCGCCGCACCCCGACCGGTCGGCCCGCTTTGGACGTCATCCTGGCCGACCTCGCCGGCGCGGACATCGACCTCGAAGAACGCGTCGTCGGGCGCGAGCAGATCTACCGCGGCCGATACATGACCCTCGAAAAGGACGCCATCGTGCGACCCGACGGCTCGGAGTCGTCGCGCGACATCGTCGTCCACCCGGGAGCCGTTGTGATCGCCCCGCTAGACGCAGACGGCCGTCTCCTCCTGGTAACTCAATACCGTCTGGCCGGCGGGGGAGCCCTGCTGGAACTGCCCGCCGGAACCCTGGACGTGCACGACGGCGTGATCGAGGATCCCGAGCCGGCGGCCCATCGCGAGCTGGAAGAAGAGACCGGTCATCGCGCCGGCAAGCTCGAGCGCATCGGCGGCTTCTTCTCCGCTCCTGGCTTCCTGACCGAATACCTGACGCTCTTCATGGCCACCGACCTTCGGCCGGCCGGTCACGATCGCCTCAGCCCGGATGAGGACGAGCGGATCAGGCTCGTTCGGCTGGATTGGCGCGAAGCGGTCGCCGCCGTCGAGGCCGGAGTGATCGAGGACGCCAAGTCGGTCGCCGGGATCCTGATACTCGCCCGCCGTCTGGAGGCTGCGGACCGCTGAGGGCTGAGCCGTCAGCCCGGGCCGCTCAGCCGGGGCCGCTCAGCCCGAGCCGTCAGCCCACCTTGGATTCCACCCGTTCGAGCGCGCGCCGGTAGGTGGCGCTTCTCGGGTTCATCGCCACGGCGAGGCGCAGGTGCGTTCGGGCTTCCCCCAGTCGACCGAGCCGCTCCAGGCTGAGACCCAGCCCCAGGTGGCCGTAGTGGCCCGACGGATCGACCTCCAGCAGCGCCTCGAACGCCTCCGCGGCGCGAGCGTGCTGGCCGCTGTTGTAGTGGGCCCGGGCCAGCGCCTCGAGGATCGAGCCCTTGCCTGGCTCCGCCCGAGCGGCTCGCTCCAGCACCACCGCAGCCTGGGCGTTGTGCCGCTCTCGCAGCAACTCATGCCCACGCCGGAGAAGCTCATAGGCGGTCTCGCGCTCCGCCGCCAATTCCCCGGGATCCACCGCGTCTCCCGGATCCACCGCGTCTCCCGGATCAGGCATCCGCCTTCTCTTCTTCGGAGCCGGCCGCCGGAGAGTCGGCCGCCGGAGAGTCGGCCGCCGGAGAGTCGGCCTCGCTGTCGCCACCCTCCTCGGGTCGTCGTCCGGACCGCGTCCAGATGTACAGGAAGAGCAGGAGCAATGTGCCGGCGGTTCCGGCGAGCGCGCCCAGGATTCGGATCTGCCCTGCGCCGGCGGCGCCCGCCCAGGCAGAGCGCGCCGAGTCGGCCAGCGAGGCGGCCCGGTCGTTGTCGCCGTCGGCGAAGGCACTCCGGGCCGCCGCCAGATCGGCGTCCGGGTCGGTCCCGAGCAGACCCACGGCCCGGGCTGCGCCGCCGTTGTCGGCCTGTGCCTGGCGAGCGGCGGCGAGTTCGCTCAGGACGCCCAACTCCCGTACCGCCTCGGCCGCCGCGGCGCTCGTGCCGACGGTCTCGAAGGTCGTCTGTAGCGTCGCCGGCGGGATCGTCCCCTCGATCGGCGCCGTCGTCGCGATCTCCTGTCGCAGCCCGAGAACCTCGCGGACCTGACGCAGCATCGCCCGAGCCTGATCGAACTGCCAGCTGCCGAGAGCCTGGCGTACGTCCGGCGGGAGGTCCCAGCTGCCAGCCTGGGCCTGCGTCTCCTGGTAGTCGGAGAGGGCCGCTGCGCGCTCTTCGAGGAGCGGGGTCTGCGAGGCGGTCAGGACCCACTTCCGCCAGATCGTGGTGTAGGACTTGCCGGTCGCCTGCTCCAGATAGTCGAGCATGCGCCGCCAGTCCATGGCTCCCCCGGCAGGGGGCTCGGAAGCCGCGACATCCGGTCGCCCGTATGTCGCCTGGCCGGCCCGGGCCTGCACCCAGACCTGGCGCAACCCGTCGAGGCCGGCGATCCTGGCTATCTCTCGGGCGGCTTCGAGGCTGCCGGCATACAGGTACGCCTCGGTGGCGGAACCCGGGTCTTCGTTAGCGGTCCAGTCGTTGAGCGGAATGGCGGCCTGCATCAGGGCGGCGCTCAGTCCGGGAGCGTGATCGGCCAGTCCGAGTTGCAGGACCGTCTGCTCGGCGTAGAACGAGGCGAAGGCTTCGTCGATCCAGCGATCCGAAGCCAGATCGCCGTTGAACCACAGGTGCGCGACCTCGTGGAGGATCACGATCGGGTCGGCGAAATAGGAGATCTTCACCAGGCCGTTCGTCTGGTCGTACTCGCCGCTGAATCCGCCGATTCCCTGGGTCGTTGCCTCCTCGACCGTGAGCGTGGTGGCCGTCGGGTCGCCCAGGCCGATTTGTTCGCGCAGGAGCGGATACCCGGACTGCAGGATCCGCTCGACCTGATCCGCCCAGCCCGGATCGTCCGACCAGTACCGCAGCGTCACCTGGAGCGGGCCCACCGTGGCGTAACGAACCCTGAAGTCGCTGGCCGGCACGGGCTTGGAGGCGGTGAACCAGGCGTTGACGGCGGTGGCGTCCGGAACGGATCCCGACGAGAAGATGGTCTTGCCCACGCTGTCGGTCGTGCTGGTCAGGTCCCCGAACTGCTCCTGCACGGCGAACCCAGCCGGAAAGACGACGGTCACCGAGCTGCCGGGCGTGCCGGGACTGCCGAAGGCGGAGACCGGGAAGGAGACGATGTCCTGGCCGATGTGGAGGTCGCGATCGGTCGAACCGCCGCTGTCCACCACATCGAAGTCGAGCTCGAACGAGCCTCGCTGGCCCGAATAGAGCCGCTGTGCGAAGGCCACGCTCACGACCACGCCATAGGGAGTGCTGGCTTTGACCGAGACGGAAAGCGACTCTCCGTTGTCGTCGGTCGCGGCGAACGCGGCGCTGGACGGCGGCAGGGTGAGCTGGAGGCCGGCGAAGTAGTACAGGCGCGAATCGCTGTCGACCGTGTGCGACACGGCGATGACCCTCAGGACGACATGGACTCGCCCCGCCGCCGGATCGGGGGTCCAGGTCCCGATCGACACGAACGAGAGACCGGATTGCGCGGCCTCAACGGGCTCCGGCGCCGCCCCCTGCAAGAGCGCGGCGGCGGCGACCAGGACGGCCACGACCAAACCCCTCCGGATTCGGCCGATCCCACGAACCATTCCCGTGAACCTCGAGCGCGAGCCGGCCGGCCGGAACCACCAGAAAGTGTCCGACACGCGCCTCTCGCTCAGTCCTTCGCCCCGGCGAGGTGCCGGCCCTCGCCGCCGGTCCGCCCGCCGGGATCGGACTCGGGCGCCGCTCCGTCCGAGGCGTCCGAGGCGTCCGCGGCGTCCGCGGGTGCACCGTGCCCGACGGGCGACCCGCCGACCGCGGCTCTCACCGTAGCTCGAACTATGCGTTCGCGCGGCCGCTCGATCGTCGAACCGCTACGAATCACCCGGGACTGGAAATCCGTCGCACGGACCCCTTCGCCGATGAGAACGTTGCGCCCGATGCGGACGCCACGCGGGATCACCGCCTGCTTGCCGACGACCGTGATCCCCGTGTTGAGGCGGCCGGGTTCGCGGCGGTTGACCACGTCGTAGTCGGTGCCCTCGCCGACGATCGCGCCGGGTCCGACCGCGACCTCTTTGTCGAGGATCGCCCGGTCTACGACCGCGTTGGGCCGGATGACTGAGTCGAACAGGACGATCGAGTCACGCACGACCGCGCCCACGTCCACCACGACGCCCGGCGAGAGAACGGAGTTGACGACCGTCCCGTTGATGACGCAGCCGTGGCTGATGAGGCTGCGGTGGACCTGGGCCGTGGCCCCGATCTTGGCCGGAGCCCGTTCCTCGGAGCGGGTGTGGATGACCCACTCGCGGTCGTACAGGTCCAGCTCCGGCGCGTCGGAGAGGAGGGCCAGATTCGCCTCCCAGTAGGATTGGATCGTTCCCACGTCCTGCCAGTAGCCGTCGAAGCGGTAGCCGAAGACCCGGGCCCCGCCCTCGATCATGGCCGGGATGACGTCGTGGCCGAAGTCGAACCGCGTCTCCGAGAGCCACTGCTGCAGGGCCCGCTTGGAGAAGACGTATACCCCCATGCTGGCCAGGTCGCTCTTGGGCTGGTGGGGCTTTTCGTGCCACTCCACGACCCGGCCGCTCTCGTCCATTGCCAGGATCCCCATCCGCGAAGCGTCGGCCAGCGGCACACGACGGACGGCGATCGTGACGTCGGCCCGATGGCGGCGGTGGGCGGCCACGAACGGCTGGTAGTCCATCTTGTAGATGTGGTCCCCCGCCAGGATCAGAACCGTGTCGCCGACCGCCTGGCTGACAACGTTGAGGTTCTGCAAGACGGCATCGGCAGTGCCGCGGTACCACTCCGCGACGCGACCCCGGGCGATATACGGCTGGAGCATCCGGACGCCGCCGTGGCTGCGGTCCAGATCCCACGGCCGACCCATGCCGATGTGGTCGTTGAGGGAGCGGGGGTTGTACTGGGTCAGGACGACGACGTTGTCGATGTCCGAGTTCACGCAGTTGGAGAGCGTGAAGTCGATGATGCGGTACTTGCCGCCGAACGGAACGGCCGGCTTGGCCCGCAGCGAGGAGAGAATCGACAGCCGTTCCCCTTCGCCGCCAGCGAGTATCACCGCCAGAGCGCGCTTCATCGGGCGTCCTCTAGGTCCAGGCCTGATCGTTGCCGGGCAACGGCGATGCTATCACCACGCCCGCGTCCCCGACGCCCGGCGACGGCCGCCCGACCGCAGGCCCGTACGCTGGGC
>PLLE01000012.1:1258-61617 GCA_003141245.1 Chloroflexota bacterium | reverse complement strand
GCCGGGATCCACGTCCAGAGGGTGATGCCGGCGCCCTCCGGGCCGAACGGGGAGACGTGGATGAGGGTCATCGCGGCCACGACAGAGGCCACGAGCCACGACCCGACGACGGCCCAGACGGCGATCCGATGCGCTTCCTTGGGGAACTGCCGGCCGACCAGGCCGGTCAGGACGAACCCGCCGAGCGGGAGGAGCGGGATGAGAGGAAGCAGGGCTGTCATCGTCGGTTCATTCGCTCATCGAGTCGTATTCGTCGACGAGAGGCGTCTTGCGGTTCCGATAGATCGCGATGACGATCGCCAGACCGACCGTGGCCTCGGCGGCCGCCACGGCGATCACGAGCAGGGCGATCACCGCGGCGTGCGTCTGGAGCGGCTTCACGAAGGCCCCGAACGCGACGACGGTCAGGTTCACCGCGTTGAGCATCAGTTCGATCGACATGAGCATGCTGATCGCGTTGCGGCGGCCCAGGAAGCCGAAGGTGCCGATCGCAAAGAGCAGGCCGGAGAGGACCAGGTAGGAGTCGAGCGAACCGCTCACGGTCGATCCTCCTCGTTCTCATCGGGATCGCGCCTGGCCAGCAGAACCCCACCCACGACGGCGGCGGTGAGCAGCACGCTCACGACCTCGAACGGCAGGAGATAGTCGCTGAAGAGCAGCTCGGCGACCCTGGTGGTGTCGGTCCAGGCCACGGCGCCGGCGGAGGGCCAGGTCGTGGCTGTGACGCTGATGGCGATGACCGCCGCGATCACGACCGCGGCCAGGGCCGCCGCCCAGGCCTGAGTCTGGAAGACCAGTCGAGCGGGGGCGTTCTTGGTCTGGGTCAGCATGATCGCGAACAGGACCAGGACGCTGATCGCGCCGATGTAGACCAGGACCTGGGTGGCCGCTATTAGCGGATTGCCGAGCAGGACGTATATGCCGGCCAGGGACGCGAACGCGGCGATCATCGCCAGACCGCAGCGAATGATGTCGCGCATGGTCACGACCAGCAGCGCCGAACCCAGGAGCATCGCCGCCAGCACGACGAACAAGATGTCGTCCCAGCGGATCGCCGTAAGCGGGACCGTGTCGCCTATCGGCATGCCTCGCCGCCCTTCTCGCCGTGGATCACTGGTGCCGGGCTCACTTTCCGTCGCCGGGGGTGGCGACGGCCGCGAGTCGACCGTCGGCCACGGCGTGCGCCATCCAGTCGCGCTCGCGCGCTATGTAGGTGACTTCGGTTTCGCCGGCCATCGCCGCCAGGCCGATGAGATCGATCATCGGCTCGGACCGGTCGGTGTGGGCGAGCTCGTTGTCCGGGCCGCCGCGGAGCGCGTCGTACGGGCACGCGTCCACGCAGATGCCGCACAGGATGCAGCGGCTCTCGTCGACGTCGTACTTCTCCAGGACGCGCGGCTTGAGCATGAGCGCGCCCGTCGGGCACGTCTCGGCGCAGCGGCCGCAGGAGACGCACGGCGTGTCGTTGAGGCTCATGTCGAGCGGCGTCGTCACCAGCGTGTCGAAGCCGATGCGCATGAAGTCGTAGCAGGCCGCGCCGACGACGTCGGCGCAGACCGCGGCGCAACGCCCGCAGTCGATGCAGCGCGACGGCTCGCGCAGGATGAAGGCGTGGCTGTCGTCGCGGACGTAGTCGTGATTGGTGCCGGTGAAGCGGTTCTCGGTGACGCTGCGGAAGCCGGCACCCTCGTCATGGCCCGGCTCCAGGGTCTTGAGCGTGGTTCCGTACTCGATCCCCAGGTTGCGCAGGTCGCAGTAGCCGATCGCCTCGCAGGTGCATTGCAGGCAGCGGCTCGACTCGGCCATCACCTCGGATTGGGTGTAGGGGATCTCGTACTCGACGTAGCTCCTGGTGCGTTCCTCCGCCGGCATCGCCTGCAGGCGATGGCGAGGCTCCTTGACCTCGTCCGTATAGGGGACGATCGAGAGGAAGCCAGGGTCCCATTCGACCAGCGGCTCGCGGGATCGCAGCTCGGAGAGGTCCATGCCGCGCAGGTAGGCGTCCGCGGCGTAGGCGCAGCGGCGGCCCTCGGCGATCGCCTGGACCACGGTCGCGGCGCCGATGCGGACGTCGCCGGCGCCGAAGACGCCGGGCCGGCCGGTCTCGAAGGTCACCGCGTCGGCCTTGAGCTTCCACTTGACGGCCTCGACGTCCTCGTTGCCGGGGCCGATCCACGACAGGTCGGGGCCCTGGCCGATGGCGAGCAGGACGCGATCGCATTCGACGACGAATTCGGTTCCGGGCGCCGGCTCGGGGCGGCGCCGGCCGGAGGCGTCCGGAGCGCCGGGGCGCATGCGAATGAACTCGACGCCGGCGACACGGTTGCGGGCGTCGACCAGGACGCGTGTCGGGCCTGCCTGGAAGATCATCTTCGCGCCCTCTTCCATGGCCTCGTGAGTCTCGCTGGCCGCGGGCATGTCCTTCATGTCACGGCGGTAGACGAGGGTGACTTCCCTCGCCCCCTGGCGGATCGAGGTGCGCGTGCAGTCCATGGCGGTGAAGCCGCCGCCGATGACGACGACCCGGCTGCCGGCGTGGCCCGGGTAGGGCAGGCCCAACGTGGCGATGCGCAGGTAGTCCAGGCCTTCGATGACGCCCTCGGCGGTGTCGTTGGGGACGCCGATCTTGTTCGTCTCGTAGCAGCCGGTCGCGACGATCGTGGCGTCGAAGCCCCGGTCGCGCAGGTCGTCGAGGCTGAAGTCGCGGCCCAGCTCCTGGTTGAGCTCCAGCTTCGCGCCCAGCCGCCAGACGGCCTCGTATTCGGGCTCGAGCACCTCGGCCTTGGGCAGGCGGTACTCCGGGATGCCGTAGCGGAGCATCCCGCCGGGGGCGGCGTCGCGCTCGAAGACGGTCACGTGGTGGCCGGACAGGAGCAGGTAGTAGGCCGCGGCCATGCCGGCGGGGCCGGAGCCGACGATGGCCACGCGCTTGCCCGTCGCGGGCTGCGCCTCGAAGGGCAGCGGCGGCTCGATGCCGTCTTCCTGGGCCGCCAGGACGATGTCGCCGGCGTAGCGGTGGCTGTCGCGGATGGCGATCGCCTCGTCCACCTCGTCGCGGCGGCAGTGCTCCTCGCACGGCGCCGGGCAGACACGCCCCAGGATGGAGGGGAACGGAATCGTACGCTTGAAGATTCGCGCCGACTCGCGGAATTTGCCCTCGGCGTTGGCTTTGAGGAAGCCGGGGATGTCGATGTGGCTCGGGCACTTGTTCTGGCAGGGCGGCAGGCAGTAGGCGTTGTGGTCGCTGAAGATCAGCTCGAGGTTCGTGCGCCGCAGCCGGCGCACCTCCTCGGTCTGGGTCTGGACGACCATTCCCGTGGCGGCGGCGCGGGCGCACGAGATCGCCGGGCGGTCCTCACCCGCGATCTCGACGACGCACATGCGGCACGCCCCGAAGCCGGGCAGCTTGGGCTCGTAGCAGAGCGTCGGGACGTCGATGCCGTTGTCGCGGCAGACCTCCAGGATCGTCTGGCCCTCAATGCCGATGACCTCGCGGCCGTCGATCTGGAGCTTGATGGTCGGCGTCGAGAGCGGGCGCTGCGGGCTCTGCGTCGTGATGAGCCGCTCTTCGGGCGAGTCGTCGATCGGCGTGACCGTGTCGCGCGGCGCCTTCGAGTCGGGGCGGCTGTCGACCCGGCCGGCCTTGCGGTTCCAGACCGGTTTCTCGTTGGCGGCGGGTTTGAGGCCAGTCACGGACGGAGCAGGTGCCTGGACCGGCAGGGGTCCGGGAACGACGGCCGGCGGCGTCATCGACGCGCTCGCGGACGGGCTCGGAAGAGCGGGCGGAGCGCTCGGGCTGGGGCGGCGGGTCGCTTCTCGCATCGGATGCCTCAGGAGACGGCCCCGGGACGGGAGGTTGCCATCGGATGGCAGATCCCGGCGGGGCAGGTGCTGCGGAGAATGTGGGCGTCGAGCTCGTCGCGGAAGTACCGGACGATGCTCAGGAGAGGCAGGGTGGAGCGGCCTTCGTGGTCGCACAGGCGGCTGGCCACGATGTCGGCGGAGAGATCCGTCAGGCGGACGATCTCGTCGTCTCGGGGCTGGCCCTCGCAGATCCGCGCCCCGATCTCCGCCAGGCGGCGCAGCCCGATCCGGCACGGGATCGTCTTGCCGCAAGCCTGATCGGCGCAGAAACGAGTCAGCACGGAGGCGAGATCGACGAGGCAGCTGCGCTCGTCGATCACGACGATCGACCCGGAGCCCATGTGGGCGCCGGCCGCCTCGAGCGCTTCGAATTGGTAGGCGATCTTCTCGGCGTCAGGCGGCAGGATTCCGCCCGAGGGTCCGCCCACGAGCAGGGCCTTGAGGGTATGCGGCGCGGGAACGCCGCCGGCCAGGGCCACGATCTCACCCAGCGGCGTGCCCAGCGGCACCTCGGCCAGGCCCGGATTGGCGACCGAGCCGGAGATCTGCACCAGGACGGTGCCCTGGCCGTGCGCCGATCCGGCGGCGGAGTGCGTGCCGGGGCCGCCGGTGATGATGCCCGGGATGACGGCCAGGGTCTGCGGGTTGTGGACGAGCGTCGGCCGGCCGTACAGGCCGCGGGTCGTGGGGTACGGGGGCTGCTGCTCGGGCTGGCCGCGCTTGCCCTCGATGCCCTTGAGCAGCACCGTTTCCTCGCCGAGCATGTACGCGCCCTGGAGCGGCTTGACCTCGACGTGGATCTCGCGGCCGCTGCCCAGGACGTCTTCGCCGAGGTAGCCCGCGTGCTCGGCCGCGGCGATCGCGGCCTCCAGCACGGCGATGGCTGCCGTGGCCTCGGCCCGGATCGCCACGACGATCTCAGACGCGCTGACAGCGACGGCGGCGATGGCCGCTCCCTCGAGAACCGCGAAAGGATTGCGCTCCAGCAGCACGCGATCGGTAAAGACGGCCGGATCGGCCTGGTAGGCGTGGACGACGACGTAGTGGCGGTCGGCCTGGGCCAGGGCGCAGGCGCGCCACTTCTCGCTCGTGGGGAAGCCCGCTCCGCCGCGGCCGCGCAGCTCGGACCTGGCCAGCGCCGCCACGATCTCGCCGGCGGTCATGCCGCGGATGGCCTCGGTCAGGCCGGCGAAGGCGCCCGCCTTGACGGCGGCGTCCAGGTCGGCGGGATTCGCCGCCCCAGCCCCAGCCGCCGCCCCGGCCGCCAGCTCGGCGCTGGCCGCGGGCAGCAGCAGGTGCGGCCACTTCTCGGGCGTTGGGAGGAGGTTCGCGTTGGTCATGCCACGGTCTTCCGTGCCAGGGAGCGGCTCCATACGGCGGCGGATCTCTCGGTCACGTCGGTCTGCGGCTTGCCGTCCAGCGTCACGAGCGGCGACGCCGCGCCGGGGAGGTGGGCGGGGAGCTGCTGGAGGGCGACGCCGCCGACGGGCGCGCCGTCGAGCTTCGTCCCCAGGCCCTCGCCGATGGCGGTCGCGATCCGGCCGGACCCGGCCAGCAGACAGCTGGTGCAGCGGCAGACGCCGATCGTTCGGGCCCGGCGCTCGAAGCTCAGGTGGCCGTAGCAGGTCGCCGTGCCGTAGACCAGGGCGTACGAGGCGCCGGTCACATGGCTGATGTGCTTGATCGCGGCGACCGGGAGGTAGCCGTACGCGGCCTGGACCTCCTCGAGGATCGGCAGCATCTCGCCCGGGTCGTAGTCGCGCCGCTCCAGGATCTGCTCGACCGCGACCAGGTCGATCGGCTCGAAGTGGACGAAGGCCTGATCGGGCACCGGCCGGCCCGAGCGCCGCAGGGCGGACTCTTCGCGTCGCTCGCCATACGTCTCGGCCGGGCCCCAGTGGGTGTAGAAGCGGTTCTTCGTGTCGTGCCCGCCCATGTCGATGCACTCGACCGGGCAGGCCTGCGCGCACTGGAAGCAGGTCTCGCACTTGAGGTTGCCGAACTCGTCGTAAAGGAGCTGGAGCCGGCCGCGGAAGCGAACCGCGATGTCCGGGGTCGTTTCGGGGTACTGGATGGTGGCCTTCGGCTGGAAGAAACGGCGCAGCGTCAGCGCCATCCCCTTTGCGATGCCCAGGCCCGGAATGAAGCTCATCGCGCTCTCACTGGTTGAGAAGGACGACGGCGGTAGCCGTCACGAACAGGTTGAGAAGCGAAGCGGGCAGCAGCCATTTCCAGGCGAAGCCCATCAGCTGGTCGACCCGGACGCGCGGCAGCGTTCCGCGCATCCAGACGAAGGTGAAGACGAAGACGTAGGTCTTGGTCATGAACCAGAAGATGCCCTGGACCCAGTCGAAGGCGATGAAGCAGGCCAGGCCGACCACGGCCGCGATGCCGACTCCGGCGGCGAGGAAGCCCAGACCGAAGGCGCTCGGGGCGGACCAGCTCCTGCCGCCGACCAGGCGGACGGCGACCGCGACGACGTCGGCCACGACGACCGTGGCGATGATGGCGATGGGGATCCAGAGCACGCCGATCCCCGACGCGTCCAGCCAGTTGAGGTTGTACGGCCAGGGCCAGTTGAAGGGGGCCGTCCAGCCGCCGAAGAAGAGCGTCGCCAGCAGCGCCGAGACGATGAAGACGTTCACGTACTCGGCGAAGAAGAAGAATCCGAAGCGCATCCCCGAGTACTCGGTGGCGAAGCCCGCCACGATCTCCGAGTCGGCCTCCGTCATGTCGAACGGGGTGCGGTTCGCCTCGGCCGTGGCGGCGATGAAGAAGATGAGCACCGCCAGGGGCTGCTTGAACGCGAACCAGTCGAGGGCCGAGCCGGACTGGGCCAGGACCAGGCGGTTCATGCTCATCGTGCCGGCCAGGATGACCACGCCCACGACGGAGAGGGTCAGCGGGATCTCGTAGCTGACGATCTGCGCCGCCGCGCGGAGCCCGCCCAGGAGCGAGTACTTGTTGAAGCTCGCCCAGCCGGCCATCAGCAGGCCCAGGACCGAGAGGCCGCCCATGGCGAAGAAGTAGAGCAGGCCGATGTTCAAGTCCTGGCCGAAGAGCCCGGGCGCGAACGGAATGACCAGCAGGGTCATGACGCTCGCCAGGAAGGTCACGACCGGGGCCAGGGTGAAGACCGGCAGATCGGCGCCGGTCGGGGTGAAGTCCTCCTTGGAGAGGACCTTGAAGCCGTGGATCAGGCTCATCGCCGCGCCCCACGGCCCGATCCGATTGGGGCCGACCCGCAGGTTCATGCGGGCGATGATCTTGAGTTCCAGATAGATCAGGACGAAGGCCGTCGGGATCGTCAGGACCAGGATCCCCACGACCGCGACGGCGAAACGCACCAGCGGCAGGTTCGCCCGCAGGAAGTCCATCGTCGCCGGCAGGATCACGAGGATCCCGACGACGCTACCCACCGCCAGGATCAAGGCCAGCGGCACCAGAATGGCGACGAGCCGCGAGGTCAGGGACATACGGTCCCAGGTGCGGGTCGCGAAGGTCATCGGATGGCCCTCACTTATCGATCCCGCCCAGGACCGGGTCGAGGGATGAGACGATCGCCATGGTGTCGGCGAGCAGGTTGCCGGGCAGCAGGTACGGGACGACGGCGAGGTTCAGGAAGCTCGGGTCGTGGATGCGGAAGCGGAACGGCTGGTCGCTGCCGTCGCTGATGGCGTAGACGCCGAGCATCCCGCGCGGGCCCTCGACCGCGCCCCAGGCTCGGCCCGGACGCGGCCGCAGCAGTCGCGGCAGCTTGGCCATGACCGGCCCGTCGGGCATGTTGTGGAGGCACTGGTCGATGATCCTGATCGACTCGCGGACCTCGTCCATGCGGATCAGGTAGCGAGCCAGCGAGTCCCCTTCCAGACGAGTCGGGACGTTGAAGTCGAGCTGCGGGTAGACGCTGTACGGATGGGCTCGGCGGACGTCGAAGGGCACGCCCGAGGCGCGCAGGTTGCCGCCGGTGACTCCGAACCGGAGCGCCATCTCCCGATCCAGGATGCCGACGCCGCGGGCTCGTCGGACGAAGATCTCGTTCTCGTTGAGCAGCCCGGTGTTGGCCTCGGTCTGCTTGGCCGCGCGGCTCATCCAGTCGCCCAGGCGGCTCAGGAACTCGTGGTTCAGGTCGCCGTTGACGCCGCCGATGCGGAAGTAGTTGAAGAGCATCCGCGCGCCGGTGAGGGCGGCGAGCATCTCCACGATCTCGTCGCGCTCGATGAAGCTGTACAGGATGGGTGCCAGGCCGCCCAGGTCCAGGGCCAGGAAGCCCATGAAGAGGGTGTGGCTGGAGACGCGCAGAAGCTCCGAGGTGAGAACGCGGATGTACTCGGCGCGGGGCGGGACCTCCACGTCCATGAGCTGCTCGAACGCGAGCACGGCCGCCCACTCCTGGAAGAGCGAGCTGACGTACTCGAGCGGATCCACCTGGTCGATGACGTGGTAGTAGTCCGAGTTCTCGCAGATCTTCTCGACGCCGCGGTGGAGGTAGCCCAGGACCGGGTCGACGTCCACGACCTGCTCGCCGGAGAGCTTGAGGACGAGGCGCAGGACGCCGTGCGTGGCCGGGTGGTGCGGGCCGACGTTGAGGAACATCTCGCCGTCGCCGCGGGTGTAAAACTCGGCTTCGCGCTCGGTCCGAACCGGATACGGAGGGATCGGCTCGAACAGGTCGGCGCCGACCTCGCGATCGAGCATGATCCGAGGGTCGTCGTCGGACCGGTACTGCTCGGGCGGCCTCTGCCGCTGCGCCTTGGCCGTGGCGGCTTGCGAGGCTCTGGCAGCCTGCGAGGTCCGGGCGGCGTGGGCGGGTTGCGTGGCACCGTCGGGTTGCGTGGCACCGTCGGGTTGCGTGGCACGCTGGCGGGTCGGCATCTCCGTCCTCAGCTCGCCGGCGCCCGGCGGATGCCGGCCGCGGGATCTCCGGCCACGACGGCCGGGGCGTGGGGTCGCTCGACGTGCCGAACCCCGGCTCCCGGGGATCGGGCCGCGTCGTCGGGCAGCAGGAAGTCCTTGCGGAGCGGGAAGCTGGTGTAGTCGGGCGGCATGAAGATGCGGCGCAGGTCGCGGTTGCCCTCGAAGACGATGCCGAACATGTCGTAGGCCTCGCGCTCGGGCCATTCCGCCCCGATCCATAGGAAGGTTGCGGATGGGCAGCGCGGGTCGTCGCGCGAGATCCCCTCGACGATCACACGCAGCCAGTCCGAGGCGGTTTCGCTCCAGAGGTGGTACACGACCTGCATTTCCTGGCCCGTGTCGACGCCGGCCAGGTCGGCCAGGATCTCGAAGCGGAGATCGACGGCGTCGTGCAGGGTGCGGAGCACGTCCGGCACGTCGCCCGGCCCGATCCGAATCTCGGTCTGATCGTGGCGCTGGCGAACCGGCCCGCGCAGCTGCGAGCTGAGGCGCGCTTCGAGTCGGCGCTTGAGCGAACGATCCATCGGTCAGATCTTGTCCGGTACCGTGGGGCCGATCTCGCGCTCGTCCCAGTGGCCGCGGCGGTCCTTGACGAGCTGACCGAGCTGAAGCATGCCGTAGATCAGCCCTTCGGGCCGGGGCGGGCAGCCGGGAATGTACACGTCTACGGGCATGATCCGGTCGATCCCCTGGACCGTGGAGTAGCTGCGCTTGTAGCGGCCGCCCGAAACGGTGCAGTCACCCAGGGCGACGCACCATTTGGGTTCGGGCATCTGCTCCCACAGCCGGAGAAGCGGCCCGGACATCTTGGTCGTGAGCGTCCCGGCGACGATTAGCACGTCCGACTGGCGGGGCGAGGCCCTGAACGGGAACATGCCCCAGCGGTCCATGTCGAATTTGCTGGTGGCGCCCGACATCATCTCGAAGGCGCAGCAGGCCAGGCCCGAAAGGAGCGGCCAGAGGCTGTTCGCCCGGATGAGATCGAGTATGTAGTCGGCCTTGGTGGGTACGATCTGGAGCGCTCCCCAACGAAGGTCGTCGCGACGCCCGGCTTCCGTCTGGCCGAACTCGCGCAGGTGGGTGATCTCGGTCGGACGTCCGCCGTCGTATGCGAGCGGGTTGGTCGCCTGCCAGAGCGTGTTCGGGACGACTATCGGCGCGGTCAGATCGCCCGGAGCGAGGGGTGCGAGCCGGCTCCCGGCCGCTTCTCCGGCAGCCCGCGCCGCCTTGCCGCCCCTCGGGTCACGATCGCCTACCGCCACGTCAGGACTCCCTTCCGCCAGGCGTAGGCCAGGCCGAGCAGGAGCACGAGCACGAAGGTGCCCATGCTCACGAGGCCGCCCAGCAGCAGGCTTCGGAACACGATCGCCCACAGGAAGAGAAAGACCACCTCCACGTCGAAGGCAACGAAGAGAAGGGCGTAGACGTAGAAGGAGACACCGAACCGGCCCCAGGTGTCGCCGAAGGTGTCGATGCCGCTTTCATACGGCATGCCCTTGTGGCGGTCGCCGTGGTTGCGGTGCGAGATGAGCCAGGCCAGGCCGATTACGAGGAATACGAAGCCGACTCCCGCGGCGGCCAAGCCAAGCACGTACCAGATGCCGGTCATCACTCTCCAGCCGTGCCTGTCGTTCGCGGCGAGGCTTCCGCGGCGTCGGGCGCGAGCATTGCTCTCGGGCGGTGGCGGTGGCGGGGACGGGTTCGATGCCCGTTCCCTCGCTTTCCGCCGGCAAGTCTACCAGCAGGGCCGTGGGGCCCGGGAATCGCGGGCGCCTCTCCCACGCGGAGCGCGGGAGCATGGCGCGCGACGGCGTGGGCGCGCGGCGGCGTGGGGCGCGCGGCGCGGGAGCTTGCGCGCGACGGCGGGGCACGCGGAGCGCGGGAGCATGGCGGCGATTTTCTCGCCTACTCGCCCGGGGGGGGTGTGGCGTTGAGAGACTGGCCCGCCGGGCGCGCCACCGGCCGGCTCGAGGCGGGTGGCTTAGGCCGTGGGCCACGCTCATCGGGCCTCCGGAAATTCGACATGGAGCGGCAGCGCGCCGGCTCCGCGCCCGCCGTCGCTCGATATCACTCCCCGGGCGAGTGCCCGACAGGTCCTGCGACGCTGGGCGGCCAAAGCCGGGACGGCCAGGTCTGGGAGAGCCCGGGAATCGGGGGAGGGCGGCCGTCGGAGGCGCGGGCGGCCCATACGGCGGTCGGAGACGCGAGCTGCCCATACGGCGTTCGCGTCGGGCCCCATACGGCGTTCGCGCTGGCCCCAGACAGCCGGCGCGGGCGGCTCGAGGCTGGTCGTGCCGCCCGCGTCACCGGCTTGACCGCCAGCGGGGTAGCGACTGGCGGCTGCACACGGAAGTTCGGTATTGTGGAGCGTTGGCGCGCCGCGGGGTCGGATCGGCCTGCCTCGACTCTGCCGGCTCCCGCCGCGTTTCCCCCTCGCTCCGCAGCGAAGATTGCCCGGCCGCGCCCGTCCGCGGCAATACGGGAAGTGGCCTATCGCGCCGCCGGCGAGTCGGAGGCAGCCGCGGATCCTCGTCGCTCCAGCGTCAAGACGCGGAAACGGCCCATGTGGCGCGGGTCGAGCATGCGGACGACGCCGGAGCGGGCGCGCAGATAGGCCTCGGCCGTGGTTTCGGGCGACGACTGGAGAGCCTGCAGCTCCGACTCCAGGCCGGCGGCGATCAGAAACTCCGACTGCGTGGTCAGAGCCACGGAATGGAGACCGCGCCGCTCCGCGAGTACCTGGACCGCGGTGAAGTCGACGTGGGCGGTCAGGTCGGTCAGGCCCGGATCCGCGAACGGGTCCTCCTGCACGCGGTGGCCGCGGTAGCCGAGCAACGTGCCGGCGAGGCGGCGCGGGCCGTACATCTCGGCGGCGGGGTAGCCGTAGTCGATAGCGAGGACGAAGCCGCGGGCGAGGCGCCGACCAACTTCGTCGAGCCAGGGCTCCAGATCCAGGCAGATCTCGGCGACCTGGCCCTCGGCGAGCTGGCCCGGGTCGAGGCCGTCGTCCGCCAGGCGTCGGGCGAGTTCTGGAGTCGATGGCTCGGCCGCTTCCTGGACGAACCGATCGCGCCAGCCGACGTAGAGCTCGAGTAGCCTGCCGTCTCGGGCGACGACGCGGTGGACCGGCAGGGCGTCGAGGAACTCGTTGGCAAGGAGGACGCCGATGACGGGCACGGGTCCGTTCGATGGAGAGCCGGCAAGCGCCAGGAGCTCGGCAAGGCCGGCCCTTTCGAACCTTTCACGGAGGTCGGACAGGCGGTTCGGGTTCGATTCGACCGGCTCGTAGCGGATCGCCGCGAGCAAGTCGGTCGAGTCGTGACGGCGCAGGCCTTCGAGGATCGACAGCCCCAGGGTCCCCGACCCGGCACCATACTCGATCAGGGTGAATGGTCGCGGGCGCCCCAGCTTGTCCCAAATCTGCTCGATCCGGCGCGCGATCGTCCAACCGAAGATCGGATGCGTCTCGGGTGCGGTCAGGAAGTCGCCGGCATCGGTGGGGCGGTCGGCGGACTGGCGGTAGTAGCCGAGGTCCGGCTCGTAGAGGGCGCGCTCCATGAAGCGGGCGAAGGTGATCCGGCGGTCGGGTTTCCCTTCGATCTCGGCGCGGATCCGGCCGGCGAGTTCGGTCGAACGGTCGGACGAACGGTCGGACGAACGGTCCGACGAACGGTCCGACGAACCGGCGGTTGAAGGGTCGGACGGAGGCCGGGGGTCGGCCGGCGACGGGAGCTCGGTCGGCGGAGGCAGACGGTCGGGCGTCATCGGGCCCCCGCACGAGCTCGCTGCGCGAGCAGGCGCAGCCCGCCGTTCATCAGGGTGTGGCCGCCGAGCAGGATCGGGCGGTCGGAGGGGGAGGTGGCGGCGATGTCGGGCGCCGCAATCGGGGAGAGCCCCGCGGCCGAGGCCGTGAGGGCACGCAGCCACGGATCGGCGATGGACGCGGGCAGCAGGAGGTCCGATGCGAAGCGATCCTCGGCTGGCGGCCAGGCCGACTCTTCGGCGCCGTGGCGATGGGCGAGCAGGACACGCGTGTCGATGACTGCGGCGTCGGCCAGCATGGCGACGGTGCGGGCCAGCGATTCGGGGCCGTCGCGGTCGAGCAGCTCCCCAAGGACGGAGCGCGGAGGCCGGGAGCCGGTCGTGGCGCCCGTCTGGGCGAGCCTGCTAGCGGCCCGGAGGCCGCGCTCCTCGACGAGGGCCCGAACGCGGCAGGCCACGCCGCTCTCGAGCCAGCGGAGAGTGGTCGCGGAGACGCGCCCCGCGACGAGCAGCTCGGCACGGCGATCCGTCAGAACCTCGGAGAGTGCCGCCAGTCGCTCGCCGACGAGTGGCGCCGTTCCGTGGAAAGCGCCGGTCCCGGTCCCGCCGCGCCCTGCACGCCCCGAGCCGGTCCCTGCGCCACCCGCACCGAGTATCAGCAGATCGAGCGGCGTGTCGATGTCGACGCCCAGCCGCCAGCGCGAGCGAAGATCCGCGACGGCCACTCCGGCCCGCTCCTCCAGCCATCGGGGAAGGGCGTTGTCGGCGGGGAGTGGCGGCAGCTCCGCCAGATCGGCCGCCCGCGAGACCGCCACCACGTCTGCCGAATAGCGGTTGTTCGCCAGGGCGTGCCCGCCCGGCCCCGCGGCCACCTCCACGAAGCGCCGCAGATCCGCGGCCCGCGCCAGGGGGATGCTCCCCGAACCGAGGACGACCACGCCACCCGGGCCGCCGCCGCCCGCTTCCGCCGCCCGGGCGCCCCGGGCCGCCGCCCATGCTCGCACCTCCGCCCCCAGCCGCTCGCCGAACGACAGCCCGTCCGGCGGCCCCGCCACCACCTTCACTTCGTCGGCGCCGGCCGCCAGAAACGCGACCCGTTGCCGCTCCGCCAGGGAGCGGCGCGCCCCCGCCAGGGCACGTACCAGCGGCCCGGCATCGGGCGGGGCCGCGGGGTGGAAAATGAGCACTAGCACCGGGCGCACGAGCGGAGTCTAGCCGCGGCGCCCGGCCGCGCGGCAGTCGCGATCCTCGCGCCCCCGCCGGCACTTCGGGAGCCAGTCGATGGCAATGGTTCGGGCGTACATCGGGTTGGGAGCGAACGTCGGCGACGCGAAGGCGACGCTGACCGCGGCCGTCCACGCCCTGGCGGTTCTGCCCGGGGCCTCTCTGGCGGGCGTCTCGCGCCTGTACGTGACGACGCCGGTCGAAGTCGCGGATCAGCCCGACTTCCACAATGCGGTCGTCGCGCTGAACGTGCCGGCCGGTCCAGGCGGCCCGGGGGCAACCGGCCCGATCGCGCTGCTGCTCGCCCTCAAGTCGATCGAGCGCACCTTCGGCCGGCAGGATCGATTCCGCTACGGCCCGCGCGAGCTGGACCTGGACCTGCTCCTCTTCGGTGAGGAGCGGATTGCAGTGGAGCGGCCGGAGGAGGGCCGCTCGCCCGACCCGGCCAAGGCCACGCGCCTGCTGGAGGTCCCACATTCGGAAGCCGGCCGCCGGCTCTTCGTCCTCGCGCCTCTGTCGGATCTGGCCCCGGACCTTGTCCCGCCCGGCTGGACCGAATCGGTCGAGCAGGCCCGCGCCCGCCAGGAATCGATCGAGGGCGCCTCGGCCGTCCGCCCGATCGCCCGCTGGGACTCGGGCTCGGGGGCGTGGGCAGGACCCGAGTCGTAGACCCACTCCGCATCGGCGGCCGACGCGTTCTTGCCGAATTCCCATGAGGACGACATTGAGCGAGAACGAGTCCGCCTGCGGGCACGCCGGTTGCGAGCTCGAGCCAAATCCGGGCTCCGGGGAGCCTGATTCGGGGTGATTCGGCCGCGCGGAGGCTCGTTTCGGCGCAAGAGGCCCAGCTTTCGGCGCCGGCAAACCGATCGCCTTTGCCCAATGTCGTCGTGGTGGGAATTGGGAAACTTCGGCGTTGGTGAGACGGCGGGCGGCCCGGTCAGTCGCTGGTCAGTCGCTGGTCAGTCGCTCTTGCGGACGGTCACGACGCCCGTGACCGCGTCGACCTCGACGAACGCCCCGTGCTCGTAGACGTCACTCGCGGTGGCGCTGGGCACGCCCAGGCTCACTCCCCAGGTCGAATCGTCGAACCCGAACGAGAAGTCGTTCGCGAGTACCCGCTCGCCCGGTGTGGAAATCGAGGCGAGCGCCAGCCTGGCGGCCGTGGCCGCGCCGATGGAAGGTGGAACCAGGCGAACCCCGAACCGCTGGTCGACGAACGCAAACGGCGTGCCGTTCGACGGATCGACCGAGACGGAGATTTGCTCCACGCCGCTCCCCTGAGCGGCCCACGTCGCGACGTATGCGGATGAGGCGCCGTTCCGGAGGGTAGTCGTGGCGACGAGTGCGCCCGTGTCATATCCGCGATCGCTGAGGAACGACGTCGCCCGAGCCTGCGCTACGGCACTCGAGATCGCGACCTCGCTCGACTCCGGCAGCGCGTCCACCTGCACGAACCCGAGCACGAGACCCGAGTGCGCATCGACGACGGCGCCGACGGTCGGCCCCAGCACCGCATACAGGGGATGGTCCTGGCCCGAGTAACTGAGCGAGGCCACCAGACCGCTCGGCTGCGCCCCGGTGCTTCCGGCGGCGAACTTCGCGGCCGCCGCCGCGGCTTCCTGGGCCGAGACCGGTGGCGGCGTCCAGTTCGGGTCGGGCGTCGAGGCGCAGGCGCAGGTTACGTTGCATCCACTCACGGTGAACGGCAAGAGGCCCAGCATCAACGCCATGCCTGCGAGCCGAGCGCCGAAACGTCTCATATCCCACCTCTCGCGACCGACCGCGCCCGGGGATTGCCTGTTGCCCCGGCCGGTTGTTCGAAGAGTAGCCGCAGAGCGCCGCCGCAAGTGTCGGAGAAATGCGAAACGGGCGACAGATCCCTCGTCGGCTGTCTGGGCACCGACCTGTCGCCCGCTCCGTCCCCTACGCCCGGAGGACCGGGCTTCCCTTCCTCCGACCGACCGACCGGCCCGTCAGGTTCCGATCGGCTGTCACCAACTGATTCGGAAAGGGAGGCTTGGCGGATCACTCGATCTTCGAAGTCCGCGAGAATTGCCCGGAAGGCACGGAGGCGGTCCCTCCCTCGATCGCGGCTTCGATTGGGGCGCCACCGCCGCGCCCTCGCGGGCTAGTGGCGGAAGTGGCGCCGCCCCGTGAAGACCATCGCCAGGTGGTGGCGGTCGGCGACCTCGATCGCCATCTCGTCGCGGATCGAGCCGCCCGGCTGGATGATCGCCGTCACCCCGGCCTGGGCCGCGACCTGGATCCCGTCGGGGAACGGGAAGTACGCGTCGCTGGCCATGACCGCCAGCTTGGCCCGATCGCCGGCTCGGTGCAGGGCGATCTCCACGGCCGTCTGGCGGCTCGCCTGGGCCGCGCCGATCCCGACCGTCCCGGCGTTGCGGGCAAGCACGATCGCGTTCGAGCGGACGTGGCGGACGGTCCGCCAGGCGAACAACAGATCGGTCAGCTCTTCGAGCGTGGGTCGCCGCTTGGTGACGACGTGGAGTTGCGTCTTGTCGAGCCCCAGCTCGTCCTTGGTCTCGACCAGCAGCCCGCCGGCGATGCGTTTGAAGTCGAGGTTGGCGATGCCGTAGTCGCGCGGGCCCTCAATCGGGTTGGGCGGAACGGCCAGCAGCCGAAGTTGCGGCTTCTGGGCGAGGATGCCGACGGCCGCCTGGCTGAACGACGGAGCCACGACCGCCTCGTAGGAATTAGCCGCGATCTCGCGCGCGGTGGCGCCGTCCAGCTCGCGGTTCACCCCGACGATGCCGCCGAAGCACGAAACCGAGTCGGTCTCGAGGGCCTTGCGATAGGCCTCGACCAGCTCGTCCGCCGAGGCCAGGCCGACCGGATCGGTGTGCTTGACGAGGACCGCCGTCGGCGCGGTGAAGTCGGTCGCGAAGGCGTAGGCGGAGTCCAGGTCGAGCAGGTCGTTGAACGACGGCCGCGAACCCTGGATCTGAGTGGCGTCGGCCAGCGTGCCGGCACGATGCGTCGTCTCGCGGTAGAAGGCGCCGTGCTGAGTGGGGTTCTCGCCGTAGCGGAGGTCGTCCACCTTCTCGAGGACCATTGCGAGGCGGCTTGGGAAGATGTCGCCGCAGGCGTTGGAGAGGTACGCCGCCACTTCGGCGTGGTAGGCGGCGACGAGGCCGTACACCTCGGCAGCGAGATGCTGGCGGAGCTCTGGTGAGACGGCGCCGCGCTGCCGGATCTCGCCGATGACCGCGGGGTAGCGGGTCGGGTTCGCGACGGCGGCCACGCCGGCGTAGTTGCGCGCCGCCGCGGCCAGGAGAGCGGCGCCGCCCACGTCGATCATCTCGATGGCTTCGTCGATCGGGACGAGACGCGCCCCGACCTGCGGCGCGAAGCGGCTGACGTTGACGGCCACGAGATCGATCAGGCCGATCCCCTGCTCGTCCAGCTCGGCCAGCTGGTCGGGTCGGTCGCGGCGCGCCAGGATGCCGGCGTAGATGGCGGGGTGGAGAGTCTTGACCTGACCGCCGGCGATCGGCTCGGTCCCGGTCAACTCGGAGACGGAGCGGACTTCGACCCCCTCGCCGGCCAGGAATTCGCGCGTTCCCTCGGTGGCGAAGACCTCGACGCCGAGCGAAAGGAGGTCGCGGGCGAACGGGCCGATGCCCTCGCGGTTGGCCACCGAGAGCAGGGCTCGCACCAGGCCTACCTCCCAAATGCCGGCGATCCAGAGCTCCCCGGCGCCGCAAGACCGCGCTCCCGGAGGCGCTCGAGCGGGTTTGCGAGCCGCGCACCGGGCAGGGCGATGGCTCAGCTTGCCGGATTGGACCGAGTATAGCGCCCGGTCATGGCATACTCAGCGACGCAAAGATCGCAGGCGCCCGGTCGCCAGCGTCGGCAGCCGGGCCCGCCCTCGCCGCCGCCGCTCGAAGCCGGCCCTGGCCGATCGGCGAATATCCAGGTCGCACGACTGCATCGCACGACCACATCGCTCACGCACGGAGGTCCGCGTGAATCGCGCGCCGTGGGAATACCTGTTCATCGGTTTCAATAACGTCAACTTCGCGCCGATCTTCGACATGACATGGCGATTCGCTCTCGCCATGCTCATCCTGTCGATCGTCTTCTACAACTTCCAGGGTCGGCGCATGCGCAACTACGCCGTCTTCCTCGACCTGAACGAGTGGCTGCTCTGGACTTCGATCGGAGTCTTCAGCATGCTGCTCATGTACGCGGTCTTCGGCTTCGACTTCATCTTCGTCCTGCCCACGATGCTCGGCGGCGCGATCCTCTTCGTCTGGATCCGCTTCATCCACTTCCCGCCGCTCATCCAGGCTTACGAGGAGCGGCTGGCCCGGCAGCGCTACTTCCAGCGCTCCAAGACGGCGCACCCTGAGGCCACGATCCGCAGCCGCGCGACGGCCAAGTCGAAGCGCCGCCGGTAGGTCTCGGCCAGACCGCGATGCGTCCCACCGGGGCTCCCCGCGACAGGCGGCCCTGAGCGGCCATGGAGATCCGCCGGTTCGGCATCGGATACCGGCGCCATGAAGGCCCCGCGGGTTCGCGCGGCGTGGACGGGCAGTCCATCCACGCCGACGACCGTGGCGTGATCGCCGAGCTCGCCTTTCGGCCGAACGCGGCGCTGGCGCCGCACTCGAATCCGAACCTGGTCTACTTCGTGGTAGTCGAGGGCGGTGGCTTCGTCAAGGTCGGCGAGGAACGCGCCCGAGTCGCCGCCGGGGAGGCGGTCGTCTGGCCCCCGGACGTCGTCCACGCCGCGTGGACGGAGCTGACCCCGATGCGGGCTCTCGTGGTGGAGTTCGCCGCAGAGGGAGCCGACCCATTGCTGCTCGAAGACGGCGCGATCGTCGACCCGGCCGGGCAGCCAGTTGAGCCGGCGGCTGAGCCAGGGCCTACCGAAGGTGAACTCGCGCTCGAGCCCGTCATCCTGCCGCCCGACCGCGAATCGACCGAGAAGGAGCCCTGGTAGTCGGGCCAGCGCGCCCGCGGCCGGCCGTCAGGCCGGAACACCGACGAGCGGCGACTTGTCCCAGTCGATAGCTACGTCCTGGTATTGATTCTCCGGGTCGACCGCGACGGAGAGCTTCACACCGGGCGCGATCTGGCCGACTTTGGCTGACGGCACGCGATGGCCGAATACGGCGGGGAACGGCGCCTGGCCGGCCAGAGCGACTTCCACGGTGAAGATCCAGACCGGGTCATGAGCCTGCGACGGGTCGATCGCAGGGTTGATCTCGCCAGCGGTCTTGCCCAACGGCATGGCGGTGGTGATGACCGCGGTTCCGTGAGTGCCCGTCGCCAATGTCGTGGCGGCGCTGCCCCGGATGGTAGGCACCGTTCCGCCCCGGACGGCCCCGACCAGCGACTCCACGCCGCCTGCAGATGGAACTCCGTTGGTGTCGAACGATAGGGTCGGCGCTGCCCCCGCCCAGCCGCCCGCTCCGGCCGCAAGCAGGCCACCGCCTCCAGCGGGCGCTCCGTCGAAGGTCATCGTTACCGTTCTGGCGCCCGCTCCGGCCCCGGCCGCGTCACCTGTCGCATCCAACGCCGGGGCATTGAGGCGATTCCAGTCGGGTACGACCCGCATCGGGTTCGTCGGATCGACCTTGACGCCCAGTCGCGTCCCCGGCATGACCATCGGCACGTACAGGCGCGGCACCGCGTGCGTGGTCTCGGCCCGATACGGAGCGCCGCCGCCGGGCGGGGTAACGAGCAGCCCGAAGCGGTAGACCGGGGCCTCGGGGCCGACCGACGGCGACGAGATCGTCGTCCCGGTCTCGGCGATGCTCTCGACGACCGCATCGGCAGGGATACCGTTCTTGATGCCCGCACTGTCCTTCCGGAACTGGCCAAGTGCCCAGACCATGATCACCAGGGGCAGGCCGACGGTCAGGGCGATGATTGCGATGGCGGACTGATCCACGGCATCGATTCCTCATTGGGCCGGGCAGCCAACGGCACCGGCAGGCGCACAGCTTGCGCGCGCTGCCCCGGCCCGGGAGCGTCGGGAGGCAAATGCGCCACCTGCCGAAACAGATGGGCCGAAGCCCCCGCCATGGATCCGCTGGCCGGGGCGTCAGGGTTCGCTCGGCAGGAGGGCGATGCGTCGCCGGCTAACCGGCGAGAGGTGACTTGTCCCAGTCGATGGCGACTTCCTGGTTCTTGTTGGCCTCGTCGACTGCGACCGCGACCTTCACGCCGGGCGCAACGATGGCGAGCTTCGCCAGCGGAACCCGATGGCCGAAGACGGCCGGGAACGGGGCCTGCCCCGCCAGCGTTACTTCGACCGTGAAGATCCACACCGGGTCGTTCAGGCGCGAAGGATCGGCCGCGGGATTGATGTCACGGACCGTCTTGCCCAGGGGCATGGCCGTGGTGATGACCGCGGTGCCGTGCGTGCCGGTTGCCAGGAGTTGATCCGCGCTTCCCTTGATCGTGTTGACCGAGCCGCTCCGGACGCCGCCCGCCAGCGCCGCCACGTCGCCGGCCGCGGGCTGGCCGCTCGCATCGAAGTCCATCGCAAAGCCGCCGGGGCCTGCCGGGGACATGCTGACACCGCCCGCAGCGGCCCCCGCCGCGGAGGGCGCGTTGATGCGGCTGAAGTCGGGTGAAACCTTCATCGGGTTCAGCGGATCGACCATGACGCCGATGCGGGCACCGGGCAGAACCATCGGGATGTACAGCCGCGGGATCGCTTCCTTGATCTCAACCGGGTACGGCGCACCGAGGCCACCGACTGGCGTGACCTGCAGACCAAGCTTGTAGACCGGCGCGTCGGGCCCGACGGACCCCGACGTGATGGTCATGCCGGTGTCGGCGATGCTTTCGATGATCGCATCACTGGGCACGCCGTTCTTCACAGGGCCCGTTGTGCCGCTGAACTTGCGCACCAAGAAATCCACCGGTCATCTCCTTCTGAGCGCGCTTCCCCCAACCTTCCCGGCGTTGCGAGGACGGCGGCAAGCCAACCATAACGGCCGCCAGCCAAACGGGTAGTTCGTGGCGCCAGGCGGTCCGAAACTCGCGAATCGTTGAGGGCGGCGGCCGACCGTGATCGGGCAGCAGCCGAGTCAGCCGAGCGCGCGGCTCAGCAGCAGCCGATCCTCGCCGCGGGCGAGGTAGTGGCGATCCACCGCCACGTCCTCGAAGCCGTTCACGCGGAAGAAGGCCCGCGCGGCGACCGACGAGGGGTGGATCGCCGTGTCGGCGAGGGTCCAGGCCAGTAGGCGGTGATGGCCGGCCGAACCCGCAGCCGCGGCGATCTCGGTGGTGAGCCGCCGGCCGATTCCCTGGCCGCGCACGTGCGGTGCCACGGCCAGCAGGGTGAGCTCGGCGGGCTCCTCGTCGGGGAAGGCCAGGCCGTCGAAGCCGCGCGGATCGTCGTCGGCGCGGACCCGCTCCCACGGCGCCCAACTCGCCAGCCCGACGATGCGGTCCGAGACTTCGGCGATCAGCTGTCCGGATGCGGGCGGCAGGGCATGGGCGAGCTCGGGAGCGAGCGCCTCGACGAATTCGCGGACGGCCTCCCGGTCGTCGAGTCTTGCCGGGCGCACGCTTGGCTCGACGCCGTCGGAAGCCGCGGTCGGCTCGGATGCGCGTTTGGGCGTGCGTTCGGAGGTCGGTTCGGCCGCCAGAAGCGCGCCGAGCTGCCCGAGCATTCGGGCCGTCGCGCCCCAGACCCGCTCGCCTGCGACCGGGTAGACGCCATAGCGGATCAGGCGCTCCCTGATGACGCGCTCTTCGAGCTCGACGGGGGCGGCGGGGAGGAACGCCTCGACGGGCGGCTCCAGGATCCGGGCCACTTCGTCCGGCGACGGGCGGCATTGCGGTCGTCGCTCCGCCAGCGCCACGACAGGCGTAATCCGATACCCCGAAACCGGAATGGTGACCCGCTCCAGGGCGCCGACGACGCTCAGCCCGCACGCTGACGGGTCCAGCGCGACCTCTTCGGTCGCCTCGCGCAGCGCCGTGGCGACAGGATCCACGTCCTCCGGCTCGGCGTGGCCGCCGGGGAAGCTGACCTCACCGGCGTGCTGGATGCCGTGGGCCACGCGGGCAGTCAGCAGGACACGCGCCTGGCCCTCGTCGTCGGGGAAGAGGAGGACCAGCACGGCGGCCGCTCTGCCGCGCCGGTGGGCCTCCGCCGGAAAGAGCGCCTCCGGCGAGTCGAGCCGGATCGGCGTCAGGATCGCCGGCGCCTCGGGCATCTCGCGTGGCAGCGAGGCCAGCCTCTCGCGAACCAGTTCGAACCTCATGACGACCTCGCTCCGGGACGGCGCGTCGAAATGTCAGGCTAATCTGATGCTAGCCTCTCGCAATGGAACCATCCAAGACGGCGATGAATGCTCTCGTTCTGTCGGACGGCGTCGTCACTCTGCGGCCGTGGCGGCCCGAAGACGCGAGGGCAGTCTTCGACGCGTGCCAGGACCGGCTGATCGCTCTTCACACCTATGTGCCGGTTCCGTACACGATCGAGCACGCCCAGCGCTTCATCGCCCACTGCACGGAGGCTCTGACGACCGGTTCTACCGCGGCCGGGTTCGCCATCACCGCCGCCGCCACGGGCCAGGTCCTTGGCTCCATGTCGCGCTCCCGGCTCGAGGGCCATCGGGCGAGCTTCGGCTACTGGCTGGCACCAGAGGCTCGCGGCCGCGGCGTCGCCACACGAGCCCTCCGTCTCATCGCGGACTGGACCCTGGCCACGACCGACGCGATCCGCCTCGACCTCTACACGGACCTCGACAACCCGGCGTCCGGCCGCGTAGCCGAGAGAGCCGGCTTCGTGCGCGAGGGGATCCGCCGCGCCTGGGACATCGGCCGCGACGGCAAGCCGATCGACGTCATCTTCTACGTGCTGGTCCGGGCGCGAGCCTGACGGCTGGCGCCTCAGTTCACCCGCTCCGGGCCCTTCTCCGGCTTGTCGGGCGTCCAGATCCGTTCTGCGGCAGATGCTCCGGCCGCCACTCCGGCGGGCTCCGGAGCCTTCGCGCGCTTACGCGCGTCGCGCCGGTGACCCGCATCCGCCACGACCGTAGCCGCCCCGGAACGGAAGACCAGCACGCCGCCGATCGCGTCCGCATCGGCGACCACCACCGCCCCCGGCTTGAACTCGCTGCGCAGCAGGGCCCGGGCCAGCGGGTTCTCCACGAGCCGTTGGATCGTCCGCTTCAGGGGCCGGGCTCCGTACGCCGGATCGGTCCCTTCCCGAACGATCAGCGAGCGCGCGGCCGGCGTCAGCTCCAGGACGATCTCCTGCTGCGCAAGCCGCCGCTGCAGATCGGCGACGAGCAGGTCGACGATCGCCGCCAGGTCCGCGTCGTTGAGGGCGTGGAAGACGATCACCTCGTCGATCCGGTTCAGGAACTCCGGCCGGAACTGGACCCGCAACGCCTCGGTGATCTGGGTCTTCATCTGGTCGTAGGCCTTCGCGTCGCCGGCGTCGCCGCGCTCCGTGAAGGAGGAGATGAACTGCGACCCGACGTTGCTGGTCATGATCAGGACGGTGTTGCGGAAGTCGACGGTGCGGCCCTGTCCGTCCGTCAGACGCCCGTCGTCGAGCACCTGGAGGAGGACGTTGAAGACGTCCGGGTGAGCCTTCTCGATCTCGTCGAGCAGGACGACTTGATACGGCCGGCGGCGAACCGCCTCGGTGAGCTGGCCGCCCTCGTCGTAGCCGACGTATCCGGGAGGGGCGCCCACGATCCGCGAGACTGTGAACTTCTCCTGGTACTCGCTCATGTCGATGCGGACCATCGCCTGGTCGTCGTCGAAGAGGAATTCCGCCAGGGCGCGCGCCAGTTCGGTCTTGCCGACGCCTGTCGGGCCGAGGAACAGGAACGAGCCGATCGGCCGGCGCGGGTCCTTGAGGCCCGCTCGAGCCCGCCGAACAGCGTCGGAGACGGCTTCGATCGCCTCCTCCTGACCGACGACTCGCAGGTGCAGCCGCTCTTCCATGTGGACGAGCTTTGCCGTCTCGGCCTCGAGGAGCCTGGTCACGGGCACGCCGGTCCAGGCTGCCACGATCTCCGCGATGTCGTCGGCGGTGACCTCTTCCTTCAGCAGGCGGTCGGGGCCCGATAGCGCCGCGATCGCGGCCTCCTGTTCCTTCTGGCGCGTCTGAAGCTCGGGCAGCCTGCCGTACTTGAGCTGGGCAGCCGTGCCGTAGTCGGCCTCCCGTTCGGCCTGATCGATCCGAACCTGGAGCGCCTCGATCTCGACCTTGGTGGTCCGAACTGCCCCGATTACCTCTTTCTCGCCCTGCCAGCGCTGCTTCATGGCGGTGGCTTCCTCGCCGGTCTCGGCCAGCTCGCGTTCGAGCGCATCGAGTCGAGCCTTCGAAGCCTCGTCGGTCTCCTTGCGCAGGGCCTCCCGTTCGATCTCGAGCTGGATGCGCCGGCGTTCTAGCTGGTCGAGCTCGACCGGCATCGAATCGATCTCCATCCGCAGCCGGCTGGCCGCCTCGTCCACCAGGTCGATCGCCTTGTCGGGCAGGAAGCGGTCGCTGATGTAGCGGTTCGAGAGCGTGGCCGCCGCAACCAGCGCGGAGTCGGTGATGCGGACGCCGTGGTGGACCTCGTACTTCTCGCGCAGGCCGCGCAGGATCGAGATCGTCTCCTCGACCGACGGCTGGTCCACCACGATCGGTTGGAAGCGTCGCTCCAGGGCGGCGTCCTTCTCGATGTGCTTTCGGTACTCGTCGAGCGTCGTGGCGCCGATGGTGTGGAGCTCGCCGCGGGCGAGCATCGGCTTGAGCAGGTTCGAGGCGTCCATCGCGCCTTCGGCCGCGCCGGCGCCGACCACCGTGTGCAGCTCGTCGATGAAGAGGACGATCCGGCCCTCGGAGTCCTTGATCTCCTTGAGGACGGCCTTGAGGCGTTCCTCGAACTCGCCGCGGAATTTGGCCCCGGCGATCAGCGCGCCAAGGTCCAGCGAGATGACCTTCTTGTCCTTGAGGGTCTCGGGGACGTCGCCGCGGACGATGCGCTGGGCCAGGCCTTCCACGACCGCGGTCTTGCCGACGCCCGGCTCGCCGATGAGGACGGGGTTGTTCTTGGTGCGGCGGCTCAGGACCTGGATGACGCGGCGGATCTCCTCGTCGCGGCCGATGACCGGATCGAGCTTGCCGGCCCGCGCCTCGGCCGTGAGGTCGCGGCCGTACTTCTCGAGGGCCTGGTATGTGGTCTCGGGGTTCTGGCTGGTGACGCGCTGGCCGCCACGCACGCTGGCCAGGGCTTGGAGGATCGCCTCCTTGTTCGCCCCGTTGCGGTCGAGCAGCGCTTGGGCCTCGCCGCCGCCCTCGGAGACCGCGAGAAGCAGGTGCTCCGTGGAGACATAGTCGTCCTTGAGCCGCCTGGCCTCGTCCGCGGCTCGCTCGATGGCATGGCGGACGCGCGGGTCGGCGGAGAGCGATCCGCCCTGGATCTTGGCCCGTTTGTTGAGCGCAGCCGCAAGCTCGCCGCGGAACGCCGGCACATCCACCCCGAGGCGCCGCAGCGTCTCGGCCGGGATGCCGTCGTCGGCCTCCACCAGGGCGGCAAGGAGGTGCTCCGAATCGAGCACGGGGCTCTGGAGATCCTCGGCGAGCCGCTGGGCCGCGACGATGGACTCCTGGGCCTTCTGGGTGAAGCGGTCGAGGTTCATTGCGTTTCCATTGTCATGCCTTGCTGCGTGGATTCGGTTGGACGACCCCGCGCAGGAACTCCTCCGCGGCCTTGCGCTGCTTGCCCTCCAGCTTGCCCGGCATCACGACCCTGGTTCGAGCGAACAGATCGCCAGCGCCGTCGCCCTTGAGGTGCGGCATCCCCTGGCCGGCCAGCCTGAAGGTTTGACCTGTCTGCGTACCGGCGGGGACCTTCAGCAGGACGCGGCCGCGAAGCGTTTCCACCTCCACCTCGCCGCCGAGCAGCGCCTCTCCCAGGGTGATAGGCAGGTCGCGGGTGAGGTCCGCGCCGTTGCGCGTGAAGACGGCGTGAGGTCGAATCCTGGTGATCAGATACAGATCGCCCGCGTCGGCGCCCGAGCCGGCCTTGCCACTCAGGCGGATCTTGCTGCCGGTCTCCACGCCGGCAGGAAGCTTCACCTCGAGGCGACGATCGCCGACCTGGACGAGTCGGGTGGAGCCGTGGAATGCCTCCTCCAGGCTCAGGTCGACCTCGACTTCCACGTCGTCACCGTGACGGGGGCCACGACTGCGCGGCGTTGGGCCACTCGTCCTCGTGCCGGCGCCACTCCCCGTCGGCGAGCCCGTGGCCGTGCCCGCTCCGTCCGTCCGGAGCCGCGAGAACAGATCGTCGAGAGGGTTGCCGGAGCGGCGGCCGCCGCCGGTTGCGCCGCCCCTGCGGGTCGCGGTGGCCGTCTGTGTGGCGTCGGCCGCGCCGGCTCCGCCGAAGAACGTCCGGAAGAAGTCGGAGAAGTCCTCCGATCCGCCAGCACTGTGGAACTCGTATCGAACGTTGCCGCCCCCGCCCGCAGCCGCATACCCGGCGAACGGACCGCCCGGCCCGAAGGGGTCTCCGGAGTACGCGTTCCCGGCGGCACCTCCCGCGCCCGCCCCGCCCGCCCCGCCCGCGCGCGAGAACTGGTCCCAGTTGGACCCGAGCATGTCGTACTGCTGGCGCTTCTTCGGGTCGGCCAGGACCTCATGCGCCTCGTTGACTTCCTTGAACCGGCTCTCCGCAACCTTGTTGCCGGGGTTGCGGTCAGGATGAAGCTCTCGGGCCAGCCGCCGGTATGCCTTCTTGACTTCCGCCGGCGTGGCTGTCCTCGGCACTCCCAATGTGTTGTAGTAGTCCTTGTATTCCATCCGGACCCTCTCGGTGCCCCCGGCAGCGGCCTCAGATGGGCCAGTGTTCCGGGTCGGCTGCCCGCTCGCTGGCCTGGTGGATGTGATTCGACCGAATCTTGCGGCAGACCGCGCATTGCTCCGCGGTGCCAGCTCTGAGGAACGGGTACTCCGGAGCGGCCGATCCCACGACACCGCCGGTCGCCTTTGGAACCGCGAACGGGACGTTCAACCTTTCCACGAACGCGTGCGGCCGCTCATGATCCCCCGACCTGTGGTCGTTGCCCTGGTGATCCATCTCCCTCCTTGGCGGTGAAGGTCTCAGGGATGAGACTGGCCAACCGTGCCAGTGGTTCAGTTCGCGATCATCGTGAATTCGCCATAGCGGGTGGCTGTTCCCCGGGAGGTGGCGGGAACCCCGGTCGGGTCCGGCCCTCGGGGCTGGCCTCGGTCTCGGGCTCCTTGCCGCCCCCGGCGGTCTTGACCGGTTCGGCGGTGAGCGGCGTCGGCTTGGCCCGGAGGGCCGTCTCGAGGACCTGGTCCATGTTGTCGACGAGAACGAGCTTGATCTGCTTGCGGATCTCCTCGGGGATGTCCCGCAGATCCTTCTCGTTCTTGCGCGGGAGGATGACCATCTTCGCGCCGGAGAGGTGGGCGGCCAGGATCTTGCTCTTCAGCCCGCCGATCGGCAGAACCCTGCCGCGGAGGGTGATCTCGCCGGTCATGGCCACGTCCTTGCGGACCGGGATGCAGGTGAAGGCGCTGACCATGGCCAGGGTCATCGTGATGCCTGCCGACGGGCCGTCCTTGGGGATGCCGCCGGCCGGAACGTGGATGTGGAGCGTGTTCCGTTCGAAGACTTCGCGCTTGATGCCGAGCTGGGCGGCATGGGCGCGGATCCAGGACAGCCCGGCCCGGGCCGACTCGCGCATGACCTCGCCGAGCTGGCCGGTGAGGATGAAGTCCTCCTTGCCTTCCATGAGCGTTACTTCGATGGCGATCACGTCGCCGCCGACCTCGGTCACCACCAGGCCCGTCGCCGCGCCCGTCTGGTCCTCCGACTCGAGCTCGCCGTACTCGAAGCGCTGCGGCCCCAGGTACTCGACGAGCTTCTTGACGTCTACCACGGTCTTTCGCTTGCGGCCTTCGGCCACCGCCCGGGCGACCTTGCGCATGACGTTGGCGATCTCGCGCTCGAGATTGCGGACGCCGGCCTCATGGGTGTAGGAGCGGACCAGCTCGACCATCGCCTCGTCCGTGATGGCGATCGTCTTCTCGGTCAGGCCGTGGTTCTTCATCTGCTTGGGGATGAGGAACCGCTTGCCGATCCCGATCTTCTCGGTCTCTGTGTATCCCGGCAGCTGGATGATCTCCATGCGATCGCGCAGCGGCGCCGGGATCGGGTCCAGCAGGTTGGCGGTCGTGATGAAGAGCACCTTCGTGAGGTCGAAGGGCACCTCCAGGTAGTTGTCCTGGAAGGTGTTGTTCTGCTCCGGATCGAGGACCTCGAGAAGCGCCGAGCTCGGGTCACCCCGGAAGTCCATGCCGATCTTGTCGACCTCGTCGAGCATGAAGACCGGGTTGTTCGAACCGCCCGTCTTGATGTTCTGGATGATCCGGCCGGGCAGCGCGCCGATGTACGTGCGCCGGTGACCGCGGATCTCGGCCTCGTCGTGGATGCCGCCCAGGCTCATCCGAACGAACTTGCGGCCCATCGCGCGGGCGATGCTCTTGCCGAGCGAGGTCTTGCCGACGCCGGGTGGTCCGACGAAGGCGAGGATGGGACTGCGCAGCGTCTCGGCCAGGCTTCGAACGGCCAGGTACTCGAGGATGCGGTCCTTGATCTTCTCCAGGCCGTAGTGGTCCTCGTCGAGGATTATGGCCGCGGCCTTGATGTCCAGGTTGTCGATAGTCGAGACGTTCCAGGGCAGGGCGATCAGCCAGTCGACATAGGTCCGGATGACGCCCACCTCGGGCGAGGCCGACGGGATCCGGCTCATGCGGTCGATCTCCTTGAGCGCCCGGGCCTTGACCTCCTCGGGCATCCCGGCCGCCTCGACCTTCTCGCGCAGCTCGTTGATTTCCGCCTGCTGCGGGTCGTCCTCGCCGAGCTCGCGCTGAATGGCCTTCAGCTGCTCGCGCAGGATGTACTCGCGCTGGGTCTTGTCCATCTCGGACTTGACCTCGGACTGAATCTTGCCCTTGAGCTCGAGAATCTCGATCTGGCGACCCAGGAAGGCGGAGACGGTCTTGAGCCGTTCGACGACGTCGGCCGTCTCGAGGAGCTGCATCCGCTGCTCGGTGGAGAGGTCCGGGCTGTAGGCCACCATGTCGGCCAGGAGCCCGGGCTCGCTGATATTGCGGGCGGCCACGGCCGCTTCCGGCGGCACGGGCGCGCCGTTGGCGACGTACTGCTCGATCTGGGCCTGAACCGTCCGCATCATGGCCTGAACTTCGATGCCTTCGGGCGTCACGTCCGGCAGCTCTTCGACGCGCACGATGATGTACGGGCTGGTCTGGACGAAATCCACGACTCGCAACCGGCCCTGACCCTGGACGATGGCTCGGACGGTCCCGTCCTGGAGCTGCACGACCTGGGCGATCTTGGCCAGCGTCCCGACGGTGTACAGCTCCGACGGGTCCTCGATCTCTTCGCGCTCGGCCTGGCGCTGGGTCACCAGCGCGATCGGGCCGTTGGCGGCCACGGCCGCGTTGAGCGCGGCCACGCTCTTGTCGCGCCCCACCTGGAGCGGCACGATCATCTCGGGGAAGATGACCGTCTCGCGCAGGGCGACGAGGGGGAGTTCCCGGATGCCCGGCACGTGGACTTGCTGCTCGTTCTTCTGGGCGTCCTCGCCGCTCTGGACGCGCTCGTCGTCCTTCTCGGCCGGCCGGTCAGTCATTGGAGTCTCCTGATCGAGTCGTGGTCACGCGAGTGGCCACTATACGGGTGATGGGCCGAGCGGTCGGCAGAGCCGACCATTCGGTCTGACCGGCGGACCGGCCGCTCTCCGAGCCACCGATTCGATCTCCCTCCGGAGAGGTTTCGGCGGCGCGATGGTTAGGTGTGTCGGCGGATTCACCCGTCTGAGGCTGTTGTGCGGCGGCTGCCGCGCCGGCCTCGCGGGCCATCGTCTCGTCGAAGAGCGCCTCCAGGAGTCGCGTCCCAAGCCGTTCCTCGAGCTCGAAGAGCAGGCGGACGCCCGCCAGGTTGACGCCTCGCTCCTGGGTCAGTCGCCTGATCCACAGGATGCGGCGGATGTCGTTCTCGGAGTAGAGCCGGATGTTCGTCGGCGTTCGGGCAGGCGCGAGCAGGCCCTCGTCTTCGTAGATCCGCAGGGTTCGCGGATGGGCCTGGACCAGGCCGGCCGCGACGCTGATAACGAAGCAGGGGCGTTCGGGATCCCGCGGGAAACGTCGATCCGACACCGTCTGCCTACTTCGCCTCGGCCGTGGCGAGCTGCGTATGCTCGCCATCGACGGAAGTGACCTTGATCTGTCGCGGCTTGACCTGCTCGGCCTTCGGGATGCGGAGGGTGAGAACGCCGTCCTCGAAGGTGGCTGTGGCCCGGTCTGGCTCCAGACCGGCGGGTAGGGCGAGCGTTCGGGAGAACGCGCCGCGGCGGATCTCCGAGAGGATCGTCGAGCCCTCGTCGTCCTTGCGGGACGAACGGGTCTCGCCTGCGATCGTCAGGGTGTTGCCCTCGACGGTGATCTCCACCTCTTCCGGCTTAACGCCGGGCAGGTTGGCCTCCACGACGAGCTCCTCGTCCGTGGCGTAGACATCCAGCGGAACCAGGGCGCCCTCGCCCCAACTCCACGTCCGCGGGTTTACGAAGCTCTCCTCGAAGAGGCGATCCATCGCCTGCCGCAGCGAAAGCAGGTCGCCGAACGGGGACGTATGTCGAATGATCGTGGTCATCTCTGCACCTCCAACCGGTCGGGTCCTGACTGTCTGGCGGCTCACGGCGGGCCTGACCGACCGACCGAATGACGCACCCGGACCATAGAACCTTGACAATGACATTGTCAAGTTTGTTGCGGGTGGAGCGTCCGAGGGGCGGGACAGCTGGGCAGTTACAAGCAGCGGGCAAGTCCGTGTAGATTTGGTCGCCCGAACATTGAACTTGGAGAACGAGCCTTGGTTATCAACGACCTTCGAGCGGCGCGCCCGTCGGAAGGAGCGGCCCGATGATCGGCGCCGTCCTGACCGCCGTCTTCTTCGGCATCACGCCGGTCTGCGCTAGCCGCGCCATCAAGCTCATCGGCTTCGTGCGCGCGAACCTGTTGCGCCTGCTCTTCGCCATCGTGGTGATGGGGATCTGGGCCTTCACGTTCGGGCAGGGCCTGCGCGGGCAGAGCCTGCTGTTCGCCACGGCCGGGGCCATAGGGTTCGGTATCGGGGGCCTGACGCTGTTGATGGCCCTGCCCCGACTGGGCGCGCCGCTCGCGTCTCTGATCGAGGAGAGCGCCGCCGCGCCGGTCGCCGCGATAGTGGCCTGGCTGTGGTACTCAGACGAGCTGACCACGACGCAGATCGCGTTCTGCTCGGTCATCCTGCTCGGCGTCTTCGTCGGGCTCCTGCCCTACATCCGCGGCGTCGCGGCCAGGGGAGTCGCCGCCGGCGTCGTCCTGGCCCTGGTGGCGGCGACCGCCCAGGGGATCAGCTTCGCGATGACGCGCCAGGGCCTGCTCCTGATGAAGGCGGCCCATACTCCGCCGGACACCATCACCGTCGCCTTCCAGAGGCTGGCCGGCGGATTCCTCGTCGCCCTGGCCGTCTTCCTCGTCGCCCGATGGGTCTGGCGGAGGCGGTGGGGTTTCGCCGGCGCCGATGGGCAGACGCGAGCCATCCTCGTCTCGGAAGGCAGGGCCACCAGCCGGCCTCTCTACTGGGCCGGGCTCAACGCCCTCTTCGGTCCCATCCTCGGAGTGACCTGCACGGTTTGGGCCCAGCAGTCGATGAATCCCGGCGTCGTCCAGTCGATCGCCGCCATGGCGCCGCTCATCAGCGTGCCGTTCGCAATGTGGCTCGACGGCCACCGCCCGCCGCGCCTGTTCTACGTGGGGGCGGCCGTGGCGATCGTCGGGCTCGTGGGGGTCAACCTGGTCGGATAGCGGCCGGGGCCACCGGATTCCTAGCCGTCGGCCATCGGATTGCGCTGCCCCGTCCGTTCTTCGATCTCCAGCCGGCTCCCAACGGGTTACCCGATCCGGGTGCGCGCAGGCGACGATCCGGCCTGACCCCGAACCGCTCGGCTAGGCCGAAACGTCGGTCTCCTCGCCCATGAGGAGCCGATGCAGCTCGCCTTCGCACTCCGTGCGGCAGATGCCGATGACCTTGTCGCCCACGCGAAGCTCCGTGTCGGGGCGCACCGACAATGCCCGCTCTTCGCGGATCACGGCGAAGATCGAGCAACCTTCGGGAAGCTCCAGGCTCCCGGCCGGACGGCCCACGGCGGGCGAGCCCGACCGTAGCTGAGCCTCGACCAGCTCCAGCTCACCGCCGCCGAGGACGGCGAGGTGGAGCAGCTCATGGACGGGGATGTCGGCCTCGATCGAGCCCAGGATCATGCGCGTCGGCGAGACGATCTCGTCGACGCCGAGGTGCTTGAACAGGCCTTCGTTCTTCGGGTTGTTGACCCGGGCGATCGTCCGCGGCACATCGAAGTGATGCTTTGCCATCTGGCAGATGACGAGGTTGTCCTCGTCGTCGCCAGTGACCGCGGCTACGATGTCGGCCCGGTTGGCCCCGGCCTGGCCGAGATACTTCCCCTCGCACCCGTCGTGCGCAATGACGATCGAGCCGATCGCTTCCGTGATCTGAGCGGCGTGGACGCGGTCGCGCTCCATGAGGGCGACCTCGTGGCCCGACTGAATGAGCTCACGGGCCAGGAAGTACCCGACCTTGCCGCCGCCTACGACGATGACGAACACGTCGACCTCCTACCCGCGCTCAGCCGCGCCACCGGCGGAAGCCGAGGCGTTGAGCCTTGACGGCCTCGGTTCCGGCCTTGGCCTCGGTTCCAGCCTTGGCCTCGGTTCCAGCGGCGATGTGACCGGTCGAACCGCCGGCCGCGCCGCGAGTCCCGGCGGGGTTTGCCGGGGCGGAAGTCGGTGCCGCGTCGATCTTCGATTGCTCCCCCCCCACGGGCAGACCGCCCGCCCTGGGATGCGGATGTTCGCGCCCCGGGGTTTCGGGGATGTCGATGCCAGGACCGATGGACATCGGCAGCTTCAGGAACTGCGCCACAGCATCGACCATCAGGTTCGTCCGGCACAGGGTCGCCACGCCAAGCTCGGCGTAGGCCGCGGCGCGGACCGGGTCGTTGATCTTGGCGAGCACCTGCGGGATGGCCAGCGATTCGGTAGCAACCTGGGCGGCCATGACATTGCGGTTGTCGCCCTCGGTGAGCGACAGGAAGATGTCGGCCCCGTGCGCTCCGGCCTTCCGGAGGACCTCTTCGTCGGTCCCATCGCCGCGGATCGTCGTGCCCTTGAACGTCTCGGGCAGCCGCTCGAATGCGACCGTCCGGATGTCGAAGATGATCACGTCGTGGCCGTCCGCGTCGAGGTTCTCGGCCAGTGTCGAACCGACGCGGCCGCAGCCCACGATCACGATCTTCATCGAGACTCCTCGCCCATCGGCTCACGCACCACCCACACCGCGCAGGGGGCGTTCTTGAATGCGTACGGGACTGCCCGGCCGACGGCGAAGTCGCCGCCGAAGCGGGTCTTGTAGGGGAGACCGAGGATGAGCAGGTCGGCGTCGCGCGCGGCCGCCTCATCGACGATCGCCGCCCCCAGGTCGCGGGCCTGGACGAGCACCGCCTCTATCTTGCCGTGGACCAGGTCCGCGATTCCCTCGGCCGCGTCGAGGACGCGCTGCGCCTCTTCCGACCGTTCTGCGACGTCGGCGTCCAGCGGCTTCGTCCAGTCGAGCTCGACCACGTGGACGGCGATCAGCTCGGCATGAGTGGGACGGGCCAGCTCGCAGGCGAGCCGGACGATCATCTCGTCGGTTGGTCCGCCGCTGAGCGCAAGGACGGCGCGCCGGAAGACGGCAGCATTCGCCTCGGGCACCTGGCCTCCGATCTTGGTCTCACGTGGTGGCGGTTGGGCCACATCTGCCCCGGAACGATACCACCGCCCGCCCAGCACGCAGGGGCCGAAGGTCAGCATGGAGGCCGCTCTCGGAAGCCTCAGCTCTCGGCCGGTCGGCGTAGCGGCCCTGCCGTTCGGCCCGACGCCTCGACCGCGCTGCGTTCAACCGCGTCCGGCGGCCTAGGGTTCAGGGGGCCGGCCGTTGTCCGCGGCCACGAGCGTACCGGCCGGCTGCGACGCCTGCGCGGCGGCCTGCGCCCGGGCCTCGTCGCGCCGGTACGGGACGTTGATCACGACCGTGTGCGGTCGGCCCAGCAGGGCCGCCCGAAGCTGCTTGGCGGCCTGGTTGTAGAGCATCCGCTCCCACCAGTGCCGGGCGACGTACTCGGGGATCAGAACGAAGGTGATCGGCTTCTCTCGCTCGTCGGGCCAGGAGCGGCCGAGCACGTCCAGATAGGCCACCACCGGGGCGATCAGGGCGCGGTAGGGCGACTCCACCAGAACCAGCGGCACGTCTGGAACCGTCTGCGTCCACTGCTCGCGAACGGCATCGCTGCGGGCGGGGTCGTCCGAGACGTAGACCGCCCGGATGTCCGTGGTAATGGAGCGGGCCACGTTGAGCGCCTGGACGACGGCGCGGTTGACGCCCGAGATCGGGATCACCACACGGTTGTGGCGGTGGGGCTGCGGGACTGCGGCACCCGGCTTCATCTCCAGCTGCCGGGCCGAGGCGGCGTACTGGTGGCGGATGAACATCATCATGGCGATCAGGAACGGGATGAAGACCAGGACCAACTTGGCCCCGGCGTCGAACTTCTCGTAGGCCACGACCAGGAATACGACGCCGGTCAGGATCGCGCCAAAACCGTTCACCAGGCTCCGCCAGGCCCACCCGGAGCTTCGCTCCTTACGCCAGTGGACGACCATGCCGGCCTGCGACAGCGTGAAGCAGATGAAGACGCCGACCGAGTAGAGCGGGATCAAGGCGTCGACCGACGCATCAAAGGCCCAGAGCATCGCGATGGAGACCGCCGCCAGGATGACGATGCCCCAGGAGAAGGCCAGCCGGTCGCCCCGGAAGGCGAACTGGCGCGGCATACAGTCGTCCTTGGCCAGAATCGCGGCCAGGCGCGGGAAGGCGTTGAAGCTCGTGTTGCAGGCCAGGAAGAGGATCAGGGCGGCGCTTATCTGCAACAGGATGAACAGGAAGCCTCCGCCGAAGACGGCGTGGCCTACCTGGCCCAGCACGGTCGGGCCCCCGGGCTTGGTGGCCTCGACACCGTACTGAAGGCCGACGAACGTCAGCCCGATGAATATGACGCCGAGCAAGACGGCCATGATGATCAGCGTATTGGCGGCGTTCTTGGCCTCGGGTGGCTTGAATGCGGGCACGCCGTTGGCTATTGCCTCGACACCGGTGAGCGCGACGGACCCGCCGGCGAATGCCTTGAGGAGCAGCAACATCGTGAATGCCTGCACGCCAGGCGTCTCGGCGAGTAGCGGCGCATCGAGGTGGTGTGCGGCGCCGGTGGCCGTGTTCATCAGGCCGACGCCGATGGCGAGCAGAGCCATGCCCACGAAGAGGTACGTGGGAATGGCGAAGATGTTGCCCGACTCCCGGATGCCCCGGAGGTTGGCCGCCGTCACCAGGATGATGACCAGCGCACCCAGTTCGACCTTGTAGGGCTGGATCACGGTGAAGGCCGTCGCCAGGTTGGCGAGAGCCGAGGCGCTCGAGACGGCGACGGTCATGACGTAGTCGACCATCAGCGCCGCGGCGGCGATCAGACCAAAGTTGGGCCCGAGGTTCTCTCGGGCGACTACGTACGCGCCGCCTCCCGACGGGTAGCCGCGGCAAACCTGCCGGTAGCTGAAGGCCACGATCGTCAGCATCAGGGCGATCGCGGCCGCGACCCAGATGGACCAGGTCATCCAGGCCAGGCCGGCCAGCACGAGCACCCGCAGGATCTCGTCGGTCGCGTAGGCGGAGGACGAGATCGCGTCCGAGCTGAAGATCGGCAGGGCCAGCTTCTTGGAGAGTCTCTCCTCGATCTCCTGAGCGCTCGAAAGGGGCTTGCCGAAAACGAAGGCTCGAACGCGAGCCAGGCGCCGGCCCTGGGCGGTCGTGGGTGCGCTCGCGGCGGCCTTCGCGATCATCACGCCAGGGCCGGCGTACCGAAAGTAGGCTGAGTGCGGCCGATCGACCACCACGCGCCGGTCGCCTAGCTTGCGGCCCCGGAGCGGTGAGTTAGGAGCGGTCATCGACCGGCGATTCCTCTGATGAGGGCCCTGCTGCGCTGTGGTGCCCAACCCGGCCTCGCGCCGGCCTCGCGCCGGGTCCGCCTCGGCTACCCCCGTTGAGCGCCCGGCCCGGCGAGCGAGCGCAGCGCGTCGCCGAACCGGGCAAGGCTAGCACGACGCCCCACCTCGCGGTTCCCGTGCATGCCGTACATCGGCCATTCAGAGCGCGGTCAGACTCCGAAGCTGAGCCGTCTGGCCAGTCGCGGAGGCAGTCCCGCCACCAGCATCGCCTCCTGCGTGGCCTCGACGTCGTAGCGGACCCGCTGCCACGTGGCGTGCCCGGCGGCCGTGTCGACGAGCAGGTAGCTCGCCCTGGGATCCCGGTCTCGGGGCTGGCCGACGCTGCCGGGGTTGAGGATCGCGCGCCGCTCGTCGAGCTGGAGGCGGTCCTCTGCGTCCACGTCCAGGCCCTCCATGTGGATGCCCTTCTGCCGCAGGATCAGCGGGACGTGGGTGTGTCCCACGAGGCAGCGGGACGTCGCGAAGGCGGAGAGGTTCTCGCGGGCCGCGCGTGTGTCGGTGAGGTACTCCCAGATGGGATCGCGCGGGCTGCCGTGGGCGAGGGTGAAGTCGAAGCCGTCGGGGACGAGCACCTCCGGCAGGGCCGCCAGGTAGGCGCGCGTCTCTTCGCTCAGGTGCGTGCGCGTCCACTCCACCGCGACGCGGGCGTCGGCGTTGAAGTCCTCGGTGGAGAGGTCGCCGACCGCCGCTGCGTCGTGGTTGCCCCTGACCCCGATCGCGCCGGCCTCGCGCAAACGCTGCACCACCGCCTCGGGATCCGGCCCGTAGCCGACGACGTCGCCGAGCTGCCAGATCGCGTCCACGGAACCTATCGAAACGAGCACCGCCTCCAGCGCCCGCAGATTGGAGTGGATGTCCGAGAGAACCGCTACTAGCATCGCCACTCCCCCGACCACAGCGGCCGGCGCCGGCGGGCGGCCGGGTCGCGCGGGAACTCCGGCGGGGTAGGCGCGACCTTCTCGACGACCACCAGAACGTGGTCCTCCAACCCCGGTACCGTCACCGCCTCGCACGCCGCCACGCGGCCGCCGAGACACCATACCGCGCCCTCGGCGCGGCTCAACTCGTCGTCCAGCGGCCGCCGCTTCCAGGCCACGAGCAGCCCGCCGGTGGCCAGCAGCGGCAGAGCCAGCTCGGCCAGCTCCGTCAGGTCGGCCACGGCGCGGGAGACCGCCGCCTGCCAGCGGCCCCGGTGGCGTGGATCGGCCGCGAGGCTCTCCGCCCGGGTCGCGGCCACGCCGACCCGGTCCGCCACTCCGAGGGCGGCGACCGCCGCCTCCAGGAAACGGGCCTTCTTGCCGATCGACTCGACGAGCAGGGCTCGCTCGGCCGGCAGGGCTACGGCCAGCGGCAGGCCCGGGTATCCGCTCCCGCTCCCGAGGTCGAGGAACTCGGTCACGCCGGCCCGACGCAGTAGAGGCAGGGCAGTCAGGCTGTCGAGAACATGCTCTCGGGCGATCTTCTCCGGCGCTCGGATGCCGCTCAGGTTGACGGCCACGTTCCAGGCCAGTAGCAGCCGGACGTGGTCGTCGATCGCGGCCCGCGCCTCCGGCGTCAGGCCCGGCCCCGTGATAGCGGGCAGGCCGGCGCGCAGCACCTCGCCGTACTCCTCGGGGAGTGGCGGAAGCCCCGAAACGCGCGTCGGGAGCGGATCGCGGACCGGAGGCGGGGCCGTCTCAATCTCCCCGTCTCTCTGGGCCGCGCCGCTCCCGACGTCGACTCTTCTCGCACCCGGCGTCCCCAGGTCTTCCCGCGCCAGTCCGGTCGTCGGTCGGGTTTCCCCAGACCCCTCGCGAACGCGGTTACCCATTGACGGGCCGCAGCAGCGGTGCGGATGTCGGACAGTAGGCCGGGCCCGAGGCGGAGTCAACGTCGTTATCCACGAAACGAAGCCATTCATCCACGATCGTGGATAAGTGGCTCAGGCGCATCGACGCGGTGGAAGAAGTGGAGAGAACGGCCCGGTGCCTATCAGACGCGGGGTCGGACGGGCTTGCCGAGCGTCCGGCGGACGACATCGAGCACCTCCTCGATGTAGCGATCGGCGTCGCCCTGCTCGGCGGCGGTCCTGACGCAGCCCTGGACGTGGTCCTCGAGGATGAGCAGCGCGACGGAGTCGATCGCGGCCCTGAGGGCAGCCGTTTGCTGGAGGATGTCGACGCAGTATTCGCGGCGCTCGATCATCCGCTCGATGCCGCGCACCTGGCCCTCGATCCGGCGAAGCCGCCGGATCAGCGTCGCCTGGTCGCGCGAGTAGGCGTGGCGGAAGGTCCCATCGAGCTCGCCCGAATCGTCCACCGGCTCGAGCGCGATCTCTGGGGCAGGGCGGACCACTCCAACCGCGCGGGCCGGACCATCGATTCCGGGTCCGTTCCTCTCGGTACGCTGCGCCGGGCGCGATCCGCCCGACTTGTCGGTGTCGTCTATCGCCAACTGGACCTCCAGGCCGATGATCATACTCCCGGGGAGTATGTGAGGCAATGCTGTGGCCGGTTCGCATCTCACCCGAAGCCGCTCCGAGTGCGGCCTCGAGAGCGCCGCTCCGCTAGACTTGCGAGGTGGATCCGCAAGAGCGACTGCGCATGGCTCTGCTGGGTGCCGGCTGCACGCGGTGCGGTCAACCGTATGCCGCCCACGGCATCAGCATGCTTGCGCAACGCGAGGGAATCGCCTTCGTCCAGCTCGTCTGCTTCGCCTGTCAGTCGAAGACGCTGGCGCTGGTGACGGGTGCGCCCACTGCCGAGGAAGACTCGGGCATGCCCGGAGAGGGAGTCCCGGGCGACCTCCTTGCGGCCGACCGCGACGACCTCGGAGCGTCCCACCGCGCCGGCCGCCCGATCGGCGAGGCGGACGTCCTGGATATGCATGCCTTCCTGGCCGAGTTCGAGGGCGACATTCACGGCCTGCTGAGGACCCAGCCGGACGATGAGACGGACCGGGCCGAATGAGCGAGGTCGGCGCGCAGCGCGGCGCCAGGCCCGAATACGCCTTCGCCCACGCCAGCGAGGCCGAATTCGCGCGCATCCTCGACTTCTACCAGGTCGCCTTCGAGTACGAACCGCAGGTCTTCCCGATCCTGTGGGACCTGGACGGGAACGTTCTGGAGAGCTTCGCCCCGGACTTCTTCCTGCCGGATCTCGAGCTCTTCGTCGAACTGACAACCCTCCAGCAGCGGCTCGTTCGCAAGAAGAACCGCAAGGTCCGCCGTCTGCGCGAGCTCTATCCCGGCCTCAAGATCAAGCTCTTCTACGCCCGCGACTTCCGGGCGCTGATGCTCAAGTACGGACGGTCGGCGCTCGTTTCCGAGCTGAGCGGTACCCTCGGACAGGTGGGCCCGCGCCAGAACCCCGAGCCGGAAGGAGATGCGATCTCGGTCGGGGAACGCAAGCCGGCGGCTCGGCCGCTCGATCTCTCGTCCAATCCTTCCGGCGCGGCGATCTACCAGGGCGCCTCGCACGAAGGCCGCTCTCGTGGGGCGCGCCGCCGCGCTGTGCGCCGGGCCGCGGCCGCGCACGCTCCCAACTCGCCCGTCACGTGATGTAAGAGGTAGCGATGAAGCACTCTCAGGACCTGAACGAGGACGTCGCCGAGGTACTGCTGTCCGAGGACCAGATTCGAGTCAAGGTGACCGAACTGGGAAAGCGGATCAGTGCCGACTATGCCGGCCGCGAGTTGACGCTCGTCAGCGTCCTGAAGGGCTCGCTTCCGTTCATGGCCGATCTCATGAGGCAGATCGATCTTCCGCTCCGGATCGACCTCATGGAGGTCTCGAGCTACGGCGGGACGGCCACGGAGTCTTCCGGGCTGGTTCGAATCCTCAAGGACCTGAGCGCGCCGATCGACGGCCGAGATGTTCTCCTTGTCGAGGACATCATCGACACGGGCCTGACGCTCAACTACCTGCTTCGCTACCTTCGTGGCAAGAATCCGCGGTCGATCAAGGTGTGTTCGCTGCTCGACAAGCCAGCCCGCAGGCTGGTGGAGATTCCGATCGACTATGTCGGGTTCGAGATCCCCGACGCCTTCGTCGTCGGCTACGGTCTCGACTTCGGCGAGGTGTATCGAAACCTTCGCTTCGTGGGCGTCCTTCGCCCCGAGGCCTACGAGTCCTAAGGGGTCGTCGATGAACAACAGTCCCATTCAACGGGGTCGATGGGTCGTCACCGTCGGCGCCGTCATCCTCCTCGGGGCGAGCGTGCTGCAATGGTGGCGGCTCGGGGGCGGGCCGGGCGAGCTCAGCGCCCAGAGCGACGTCGGCATCTCCGACGGCTTCGGCTTCCTGCTGTTTCTGGCGGCCGTGGCGACGCTGCTGTTGATCTCGCTGCCATATGCTGCCGAAGCGCCGATCGCGATCGATAGGCCTATTTCGTACGTGCTGCTGCTCGCCGTGGCGTTCCTCGCCTACTGCGCGCGGATCGTATCGATGCTGCAGCAAGGGCTGCTGTTGTATACGGGTCAGACGCCGCCGATCCAGCCGCTCCGCGGTCCCGGCTTCTGGCTTGCCGCAGTCGGCCTGATCGTCTTCGCCCGCGGCGTCTTCGAGCTCTGGGAGGCTCGCCACCGTTTCTAGGCTCCGGCCGGGGCCCGGGACGCGACATAGGGTTCGCCGGCGCGTTTCCGGGATGGCGTATAGTAGGTGGCGGCGAGCCGTACGCATGTGCGTGGCCGTCGACTCCACCTGGCGTGGCTGTCGATTCCGAAAGATGCTCGCCACCCGAGAGTTCGCACGAAAGCGCGCGGCCGTAGGCCGACGAGGCCACCGTGGCGGCAGCGGCAGTGCGATTGCCATCTCGGCACGAGGTTCGTGCATTCGAGTGGATTATCTGGTCAGGCAGGCCCGCATCACCGATGTGGATCGGTTGTATGCGCTCTGCGTGGAGATGGGGGCCGCGCCCAGCGCTGGCACTCCATTGGACGTAATCGGCCTGCTTCGCCAGCTCGTCTACCTTCCCAGCGCGAGCGTCATGGTAGCCGAGGCGGGTCGTCAGATAGTCGGCGGTGCGGTTCTCGGCCTGAGGCCATCGGTCCAGGTCGGAGGGTTCGTAGGCACGGTTGACGTGCTGGTCGTCGCCCGGGGCCACAACGTCGAAAAGGTCGCCGACGGGCTGATCGAAGAGATCCTGAGTTCGGCACGAAGAAAGGGCTGCGCCATAGTCGAGGTCATGCTCACGGAAGAAGCCGCATTGCGCGAGAGCTGGATCCGTCATGGCTTCGCTCCGGCCACGTCCACCATCTATCGCGTGGGAGTCCCGGTCAGGGCACCGGCTACCCACTAGCAATACCGTCGCAGCCGAGCAGCCAGGGAGCGCCGGCGCAACGGATCCAAGGGTCGACGGCCGAGCCGTCAGACCTGGCACACCAAGGAGTCACTTGTGAGCAAGAACGTCGCCGTCTTCGTGGACGTGGCGAACATTTTCTATGCGGCGAAGGCGGCAGGCGCGGACATCGACTACGTCACGCTGTTGAAGGCCGCGGTGGCCGGACGCGATTTCGTCCGCGCATACGCATATACGGGCCTCGATCCCGAGAACGAGAACCAGCGCAATTTCCACAGTTTCCTGGCGCGTCACGGCTACAAAGTCGTGAGCAAGGACATCCGCAAGTACGGCGATGGCAAGGTCAAGGCGAACCTCGACATCGAGCTCGTCGTCGACATGATGAAGACGGCTCGCAATCTCGACGTCGCGATCGTCGTCAGCGGCGACGGAGACTTCGCTCCCGCCATCCGCGCGGTTCAGGAAATGGGAGTCCGCGTCGAGGTCATCAGCTTCCGCGGCAACACCAGCTCCGACCTGATCGAGGTTGCCGACGCCTTCTACGACATCACGCAGGTTGCCCGAGTCGATCGCGATTCGTCGCGGTCGGGACGCCGGGTCGCCGGTGACGACGAAGACCTCTCGATGACGGAAGTTCCGGACAAGCAGACCGAGGGTCGGGGCGGACGCCGCGGCCGCGGTGGCCGCCGGCCCGGACCTCGAGACGGCGAAGAGGCGGTGGCCGCCGGCGCAGACGAGCGGCCCAGCCGAGCAATCGGTCGGACGCCGGTACGCGCCGCTCCAGGCGGCTCGCTGGTCGCTCTGCCCGGCGAGAAGCTGTCGCGTGCCCGGCCGGCCGATGCCGGCTCCGAGGTGATCGAGGAGCACGCCGAGGAGCACGCCGAGGAGCACGCCGAGGATCTCGGCGATGGTCAGGAGGCCGAAGGCGAGCCGACGGAAGCCGGCCATCGTCGTCGGCGCCGCGGTGGTCGCGGCCGCGGCCACGGTGGCCGAGCCGTGGCCTCGGAGGCGTTGGGCGTCGATGCGATCGGCGGCGAGGATGGCGAAGACCTCGAACAGGCGGGCCCGGCCTCCGTGCCGGCAGTCCGTCCCAACCAGTTCGGCTCGGTCTGGGACTCTCAGATCGGGATGGCCGGTCGTCCCGAGCGCCTCGCGCCGATCGCGCCGGACGACGAGGACTACGCCGAGCCGGAGATCCCCGAGTACCTGCTCGCCGAGCGGCGCCGCGCCGGCCGAGGGCAAGGGCAAGGTCGTGGCGGAGGCCAGGGTGGAGGCGGCCGCGGCGTTCGTAGCTCCTACGCTTCCGCGGTGGAGCGCGAGCGATACGGACGATCCTCGACGCGCTATCCGGAGCCGGCTCGCCAGTCGCAGCCGCCGCGCCGGCGGGATGACCGCCCGCAACGCCAGCCCCAGCCGCAGCAACATCGGGGCGGCGGTGGAGCTCCCCGCAGCAGCGGCCGCGACTCGTCCGAGCCGTGGAGCGAGGTTCCGCCGGAGCTCGAGGAGCTTCTGCGAGCGCAGCTCTCCACAAAGCTGAGTCGCCCGATGGGTGCCCAAGCGGAAGCGGCTGCCCCCAAGGACGACGCGCCGGCGGATGTCGCCGCGCCCGCCGAGGTCGCCGCGCCCAAGACCGGCGCTCGACGTGGCGTCCGCCGCAAGGCGGAGTCCGTCCCGGCCGAAGGTTCCGCGACTTCTTCCGAAGCTCAGCCCGAAGCCGCAGCCAAGCCCGCCAGCCGCAGCCGGCGTAAGCCTGCCGCGACGGACGCGGCCGCCGATGCGATCGGTGAGGCTCCGGTCGAGGCCGCGCCCAAGCGACGCGCCCCGGCCCGCCGCAAGGCAGCCGCTGCCGAATCCGCCGGCTCCGGCGAACCGGCCGGCGAGTAGCCGCTCCCGGCGCGCATCCGCGGCCGATGGAGAAAGCAGCGACGCGCGGCCAGCCTCGAGCGCTGGCCGCGATCGGCTCGATGGTGACTGGCTCCGTTCCGCATGCCGTCCTGCTCGTCGGGCCGGCCTCGAGCGGCAAGACGACGCTCGCGCTGGACCTGGCCGCCGGCCTGCTGTGCAGCGACCCCGATCCGACGGCACGTCCGTGCCGCCTTTGTCGAGGTTGCCGGCTCGTGGCTTCGGGCAATCACCCCGACCTGCATCGGCTCGCTCCGGAGGGTCCGGGCGGGCAGGTTCGCATCGGCAAGGCCGGCGACCCCGAGTCGGGCACGATTCGCCGCCTGATCTCCGAGCTGGCACTCCTGCCGGCAGAGGGCGGGTCGCGCGTGGCAATCGTGGAGCAGGCCCACCGCATCAACGACGACGCCCAGAACGCGCTCCTCAAGATGCTCGAGGAACCGCCCGCCGGCGTCACGATCGTCCTCTGCGCCGACGACGAGGAGTGCCTGCTGCCGACCGTTCGGTCGCGCTGCGTGCGGATTCGACTCGGTCCGGTCGCCGGTCGCGAAATCGAACGCTGGCTGGGTGAGCTCGGCGCCGCCGACGCGCCCGCGGCCTCACGGTTCGCTCGACTGGCCGGTGGCTGCCCTGGCCTTGCCCTGGCCTACGCCCGCGCTCCGGAAGCGGCCCGTCTGCGCGGCGAAGTCGCACGCGGGCTGATCGATCTGCTTGCCGCGAGCCGGCACGAACGGCTGACCTCGGTGCGGAGCCTGATGCGGTCGGCGGCGGCGCTCGAGGCGGCGCTGGCCGAGGGACGGAAGCAGGTGGCGCCTGGAGACGCCAACGCCGAAAAGGAGGGCACCCAACCCAAAGGGCGGCGCGGGCGGAAGGCTGTGGCGGTCGTCAGGCCCGCCGGTGACGCGGATTCTTCCGACGAGGCCGACGCCGACGCGCCCGCTGAGACAGCTGCCGCGCCCAAGGTCTCGGCTTCAGAGCGTCGCGCAGCCGCGTCGACGCTCATGAGCATCTGGGCCTCCATCGCGCGCGATCTCGCCGTCGCGGCCCTCGGCGGCCGTCGCCAGCTCCATGACCCGGAGCTGATGGACGAGCTGGCCGCCGTCGCTCCCACGATTGCGCCCAGCACCCTGCCGACTTTCATCGCCCGGCTCGCCGCAATCGAAGTCCAGCTCGATGAAAACGTCAACCCGGAGCTGGCCCTCGACGTCCTCGCGCTCGCCTGGCCGCGGCCCGGTCGCGCGGCATGACCGGCCGCATCAACGGCCGCATCACCGGCCGCCCGGACCGCCTATGAACAAGCCCGTCAGCGAACTGGCCCGCCTCGACGCGAGCGCCTGGGGTCGCGTCCACGGCGTCGGCTTCCGCTATTTCGTGGTCACGCGAGCCATGCACCTGGGTCTGACCGGCTGGGTTGCCAACGAGCAGGACGGCAGTGTCCACTGCGTCGCCGAGGGCCCGCGCGCCGATCTGGAAGAACTGCTGGAGATGCTGCGCGAGGGCCCGGCTTCCTCGATCGTCGAACGCGTCCTCGAGGAGTGGCTGCCGTACACCGGCCACTGGGGCACCTTCGGCATCCGATCCTCCGGCCACCGCGGCGACTAGCCAATCGGAAGCAGCTAGGGCAGGGCGCGCAGGCTTCCGCCGTCGATCGGGACGAACGTGCCGGTCTGGTAGCGGGCCAGATCGGAGCAAAGCCAGGCGACGTAGGCGCCCAGTTCGTCGGGGTCGCCGTATCGGCCGGCCGGGATCGCCCGCTCGAACCGGGCCCGGATCTCGTCGGTAGTCGTGCCCGATCGTTCGGCCCGCGTCCGGTCGAGTGAGGCGACCCGCGCCGTGTCGAGCCGACCGGGCAGGACGCCGTTGACCGTCACCCCGTCGGCCATGACGTCGCCCGCGATCGTCTTGAGCCATGCCGCCAGAGCACTGCGACAGGCGTTCGAGTACGCGAGTTCGGGGATCGGCTGGCGGATCCCCGACGACATGATCGAGACGATGCGTCCCCAGCCGTGCGCCCGCATCCCCGGCAGCAGGAGCGTCGCCAGCTCGATCGGCGTGATCGCCAGAAGCTGGAATGAGCGCCGCCATTCGTTCGGGTCGGTCTTCGTTGCTTCGGAAACCGGCGGCCCGCCGGCGTTGAGGACGACGATCTCGACCTGGCCGAGAGCTTCTTGCGCGGCTGCGGCAACCAGCGCCGCGGTCGAAGGATCGGTGGCATCGCCGGCGATCGTCGTCACCTCGACCGAATGAGCACCGCGGATCTCCTCCGCCGCGCGCTCCAGCGCCTCCCCGCCGCGCGACCACATGGCGAGCCGGCAACCCTCGGCGGCGAGTCGCTCCGCGCACGCCCGCCCGAGCCCTGCCGACGCGCCACCGACAAGGGCGGTTCGCCCCTTGAGACCCAGGTCCATCGCTCGCTCCTCCGTTCGACTGCCGGCCAATCCTCCCACGGCGGCGCCGCCGCCGCTAGGCTACGGGTGTGACCGCCAGAGCAGACGTAGTCGAACGCGCCGCCGCGGCATACCGCGCCCTGGCCGACCTGGCCGAGACGATCGAAGACGAGTGGCAGTACGTGACCGACCTGACCGAGGCCTACCTGCCGAGCCTGGAGGCGCTGGCGAAGACCGATTCCGGTCGGCCCCTCCCCACCGGGCCGGTCGAGGCCGTCGACGAGGCGATCGCGGAGATCGGGCTGATAACCGACCCGCATCGCGCCATCGACTGGCTGTCCACCTTCCCGCACGTAGTGGCGCTGGCCTTTGGCGGTGACGTCGATCAGCCGGCGGGGGTCGAAAAGCCGGGCGCAACCGAGCCCGAATCGGATGAGCCGGACGATGACTCGCCATTCCGGATGCTGCTCCGGCGGCCCGACCGATGAGATTCCAGGACGCCGCGCGCGACGCCCGGGCCGTCGTCTACGCCGGGATCCAGGCCGATCCGCTCGTAGCCCGGCTGGCGACTCTGCTCGCCGAAGCCGAGGCCTCGGAACGGTGGATGGCCCGGGCCGTCATGAACGGCGAGCGGACAGATCCGCAGAAGTGGCGGCGGATCTTCCCGTCGCTCTTTGGCGAGGCGGCCCCGGCCGCGGTTGCGGACCATGCCGAGCGCGTCCTGGCGGCGTCGCTGGAGGTCGCCAACCGTGGTGAGCAGGTTCGCAGCCAGTACCGCGGCGCAGTCGTGGAGGAGTTGACGGCGCGGCTGCTCGCCCGTCGCGCCGGGGCGGTGAAGCGCGAGCGCCGCGTTCTCTTCGACGGCGTTCCGGCCGAAATCCACCCCTACGACGTGACTGTCGAGTCGGCCGAGCGGCCCGAGGTGTATGACTGCAAGTGGGGCGCGCGGGGCATCAACGCCGACGTCCTGAACCAGCTCGACGACGCGCGGGCGCACGCCGCCGAGGAAGAGATCGAGCTGCGGGTGGCGATCGTCGTCTTCGACGCCCGACGGTCGGCCGAGCTTCGGCTCGATCGCTCGACGGCCCGGCACGACGAGACTCGGCTGGTCGCCCTGGAGAGCATCGACGAGCTGGCGGAGGCGGGCGCGTGAGCCAATCGGTACCCGAGGGTCGAGTGCCCGGCGCGGCGGTCGAAGGGCCGGCAGTCCTGGAGGACTGGCCGCCTTACCGGATCGTTCGGCCGTTCCGCGTCCGCTTCGAGGAGTCCACGCCCGACGAGACGATGCGGACGGCGATCCACCTGGCCTGGGTCGCCGACATCGCCTGGCAGCACTCGACGCTGCTCGGGTTCGGGCGCGACTGGTATACGGAGCGCGGCCTCTTCTGGCTGGTACGGGCGATCCAGCTCGACGTCCTCCGGCCGATCCACACGTATGACGGTGTGCTGGTCAGCACGCGCGTGCTAGGCTACCGGCGCGTCAGCGCTCGACGCGAGAGCGAGGTCCGCGATCCCCGCGGCGAACTGCTGGCCCGGCTCGAGATCGACTGGGTCATGACCAACGAGCGGGGCGCGCCGACGCGCATTCCGGAAGACTTTCACAAGTTCGTCGTGGACGGCTCGGCCACGTTCGAGATGCTGAAGGTGGCTCTGCCGAAGGCGCCGTCCGACGCCTCCGAGTCGCGCTTCGGGGTCCGGCGTCGCGATCTGGACCCGCTGGATCACGTCAACAACAGCGTCTACCTCGACTATTTCGAGGAAGCGCTCGAAGCCGCGGGGCAGGGCGAACTGCTGCGCGCGACTCCGCGCCGGTACGCGCTCGACTTCGCCAACGCCGCCGCGCGCTACGACCGGCTCGTCGGTCGGACGTGGCCCCACGGCGGCGGCTGGGCCTACCGTCTGGCCCGCGAGGACGGCACCGAGGTATTCCGGGCTCGCATCGAACGGCTGGTTTAGCCGGCGTCGGACGCTGCCAGCCGTCGCTTCGCACAAAGCCGCAAGCGGCTGGAGCGCTCCGCGAGCGGCAGCCAGCGCCCGCCGCAGACTCTGCGTCCAGCTGCTATGCCTTCGGGGCGTCGTCCGGCTTCGATTCGTCGTCAGACTGTCCGGCCCGGGTCCGCGCCACCTCGGCGGCCTTCCGCAGATCCGCCGCCAGGTCCTTACTTCGTGCCGCCAGCCGATCGCCGACGTGCTCGGTCACGTTGGCGGCCTTGTGAGCGACCGGTCCCGCGTTCTCGGCCGCGACCGCGGCCAGTTCGGCGGCCTTCGCGGCCACGTCTCGCAGAACCGGCCCGGCCGTCTTCGTGGCCTGGTCGATCATCACCTGGAGCTGCGAGATCATCCTCTCGGCGGTCGCCCGGGCCTGTTCCCGGCGGGGACCGCCGCCCTGCTCGCCGCCTCCGCCCGTTCCCGAACCCTGACCCGACTGTTCGTCCGGTCCCATTTCGTCACCTCGAACTCCGGCGAGGATGGTTGTCCCTCGACGCTTGGCGCCGCCAATCCTACGCCCGGGACGAATCCGGGTCGAATGTCCGGACGGAATGGTGCGGCCATTGCACGGGCCGCAAGCGCGGATGGCGCTCGGACTCGTCAGGCGGACGGCGCGAGCAACTCCCCCGAGTACGTGTTGCTCGTGTGGCCGGCGCTGTCCGTCAGCGTGAGCCTGTAGCGGTAGCAGTACAGCTTGAGGAGGCCGCTGACCGAGACCGGCGAACCGGCCGTGGTGGAAGTGAGCGTGCTCCACTGCGCCCCGGCGCAAGTCCCGGCCACTGGCTGGGCTGCCCGCTCCGTGGTCAGCACCCGACTCACGATGTGCGTCCCGCCGGCTGGTGTCTCCGTCCAGCTCACCGTCGCGGTCGTACCACCGGTCGCCGTCACGACGTTCGGTGCGGGGCTCGTAAAGGCGGCAATGGCAGCCGACGGGTCGACCAGCATCGTTCCCGACTGCGAGAGCGTCCTGACGGAGTTCGAGTCGGTCAGCTGCACGACGAGGCGGTAGCAGTACCCGGCCCTGAGCCCCGTGACCGTCTGGGGTGAGCCGCCCGTGGACCGCCAGCTCGGTGCGGCCGGGACCCAGCGGTCGACGGTGCACTTGCCGTTGATCGGCAGGGCCATCAACAGCGACAGAGTCCGGTCGGTGACCGTCGTTCCGTCGGTCGTCTCCTCGGCCCAGCTGACAGTTGTCGACGTTCCGACCGTCACCTGGCCCTGAGACGCCGGCGCCAGGAAGTTGGCAGCGGGTTTGGTGGCCGGCGTCCAGGTGGCAACGCCGGGGCCGTAGTAGACGTGCAGGATCTGGTCCGCCGTCATCCCCTGGTTGACGCAATCGATCGAGCTGTGCTGGAACAGGTGCCACCCGTCGGCGTCGACGCCGCAGTGGATGTTCGAGGTGCCGGAACGGTACCCGGTCACCAAGAACGAGCCGTTCTTGGTGACCGACTCCTTCCAGGTAGCCTCGATCGCGGCGAGGGTCGCTGCCGAGGGCTTCCGCGACTCCGGCTGGTACAGCTGGTCGTTCACGTTGTCGACCACGTCGTAACAGGTGCCGTGGGCTGTCCCCCCGCGCCAGTGCATGGTGTAGTACCAGCCGTATTGCTTGACGGCGATTGCTCCGGTCTTGAGCGCCTCGGCCGGCCAGCTCGACGGCCACTCGGCCGTCAGGACGATCTGGACGTACTTCTTGAAGTCGACGGTCTGGACGTAGCCGCTGGACGATCCGCCCGTTCGAAGCACCCGGATCGTGGACGGCGGCACGCGTGTGCTCGTCCAGCCGCTGCAGACCGAGGCCGCCTCCGCGACCTGTGGCGTCGTTACGGTGGGTAGCCAAACCAGGACGCCGAGCATGAAAACGGCTGCCAGGCGATGTCGCATCCGGGCAGGCTAAGCGGGTCGACGAAGAATCGTCAAGTTGGCCGGACCTCCATCCGTTGTGCCGTAGGGCGTCCCACCGACGGCGCCCGGCCGACCGGTCAGCCCTTCTCCTCTTTCAGGGCCCTGGCTCGTTCGACGAAGTCCGTCTCGCCGGCGGGCCCGGTCGTGTCCAGCAGGCCTGCCTCGAATGCCTCGAGGGCCTCGCGCGAAGGCTTGACGACGTTGTCGGAAACGCCCCCGGCGGCGCTCATGACCGATCGACCGGCGTTCTCGATCTCTGCCTCGAGCTCCATCTTGCGCATCTCGCGGCGAACGGCCTCGCTCGGCGGCAGGATCGCCTCCATGTTCGTGACGAGGTCGTCGCGGCCGGCGTGGAACTGGCTGGGGCGGTCGACGTCGTCGGGGATCTTGCCCTCGTCGGGGCCGGGCGCTGCCTTCGGATCCAAGACCGGCAGGCGGGGGATCTCAGGCGCGATCGCGCCTTCCACGACGGCGCCGCATTTGGGGCACGTGGCCGCTCCTGTGGGAATGGAGGTGGAACACCAGAGGCATATGTGGCTCGTCTCGTCCATGGGCGCACCCTAGTCCACCGCGGACCTGTTTGGCTATCCGACCTTTGGCCACAAGACAGCCATGACCCCGGGACGCCTGGTCGCGGGTCTGCTCGGGCGACAGAAGGGCGCGCTCCGCCGCGTGCGGCCTCCGCGTGGACCATCCGCCGGCTCCGCGCGGCGAACCGATAGTGAACGTCGCCGTGGCATGGATGTGGCGTCAACCGGCTACGGACCGGAGCCGTCCTCAGGCGGCTCGCTCCCGGCCGGCTCGGTTGGCATGGCAACCTGGGCTCTATCCGGCGCTCTCGATGACAGCGAGAATCTCCGCGCCATAGCGCTCGAGTTTCGTCGGGCCCATGCCACGGATGCGACGGAGCGCGGGAAGGGAGCGTGGGAGAGCGTCGGCGATCTCGGCGAGCGTCGTGTCGTGGGCGACGACGTACGCCGGCACGCCGTCCGTGGATGCGCGCTCGCGGCGCCAGCGGCGGAGCGCCTCGAGCAGACTGTCGTCAGGGATCACGGCCGTGGCCACGGGCGGCCCGGGCAGAACGCGGACGCGGCGCGCCGTCGACCGCGGCGGCTCGATGGCCGCCAGGAACCGCGACGGTCGGCGCGACGATGAGGACAGGGCCAGGAACCGCCGTGCGCGGGTGATCCCTACATACAGCAGGCGGCGCTCCTCGGCGACCTCCTCATCCTCCTGCGCCTGGCGGATCGGCAGCAGGCCCTCGTCGAGCGCCGGCAGGTAGACGGCGTCCCATTCGAGGCCCTTCGCCCGGTGGTACGTGAGCAGGTTCACGCCGTCGGTCGAGGCGGCCGCCTCCGCCGCGTGGCGACGATCGAGCTCGGCGAGGACGGCGTCGATCGTGAGTTCAGGGTCGGCGGTCCCGAGGTCCTCGACGATGCCCAGGAACAGTTCGAGCGACGCGGCTCGCTCTCGACCTTCCTGGCCTGCGTCGGCGGCCACGTCGTCCAACCCCAGCCGCTCGACGAATAGTCGCTCGATTGCGGCGACGAGAGCACCGCCAGTCTCCGCGGGCCGAACGTGCCGCAGGATCTGCCGTGCCTCGCGGATCTCACGGCGCTCGAAGAACCGCTGGCCGCGAACGGTGAACCCGATTCCGGCGCGGGTCAACGCATCCTCGATGGCCGGCAGCTGGGCGTTGATCCGGACGAGCACGGCCATCTCCGTCGGCGCCACCCCCAACACGGCAACGGCGCGAATCCAGGCGACGATCGCGGCGAGTTCCGCCTCTACGTCCGGAAGCCGACGGACCGAGGGCGGAGGCCCCTCCGGCCGCGTCGCCCGCAGCGGGCCCCGCCCGCCTCCGGCGAGGATCCGGTTGGCGAGCTCGAGGATCTGCGGGCTGGAGCGGTAGTTCTCGGCGAGCCTGACCGTGGGCGCGCCTGGATGCCGCTCGGCGAAGCCCAGCAGGAACTCCGGCGTGGCGCCGGTGAAAGTGTAGATCGTCTGGTCGGGGTCGCCGACGACCGCCAGATCGCGTGACTCTCCGAGCCACAACTCGAGGAGCCGCTCGGCCAGCGGGTTCGTGTCCTGGTACTCGTCGACGCTGAACCAGCGTTTGCGAGATCGGACGAGGGCGGCAGCCTCGGAGTCGCCTTCGAGCAGCTCGACCGTCTGGACGAGCATGTCCTCGAAATCGAGCAGGCCCGCCTCTGCCTTCGCCCGCTCATAGTCGCGATAGACGCGGGCGAACAGTTCGGCCGGTATCGGCGCTCGATCGCCGCCTTCGCGGGCCCACTGCTCAGGCCGGATGCGGCGGACCTTGGCCCATTCGATCGTGTCCGCCATGTCCTTCGCCTGCGTGAACCGGTACCCGCCCGGCAGCCGGCCAATGAGCGGCACGAGCAGGCGCAGCTTCGATTCGAGCGTGGCCGGGAGCGGCGCGCCGTCGTGCCGGCTCGGCCAGAAGTGGCGCAGCTGGGCAAGAGCGGCGGCGTGAAACGTGCGGGCCAGGACGCCACGATGGCCGAGCGAGGCCATCCGCTCGACCATCTCGCCCGCCGCCTTGTCGGTGAACGTCACGAGCAGAATCTGGTCGGCCGGGACCGCGTCGGTCTCGATCGCGTACGCCGCCCGCCGGCTGATGACCCGCGTCTTGCCCGAGCCCGCGCCGGCGATGATCGCGAGAGGTCCCGACGTCGCGGTGACGGCCTCGCGCTGCGAGGGGTTGAGGTCTTCGAGCAGGCGTTCGGGGGCTGCGGTGGCGGACAAGCTCAGGCCTCGAGAAGGGCTGGTCTCCGGCGGGCGCGGGGCTCGATTGGAGATTATCAGCCGGCCGTTCTCTCCGGCTTATGGATGCGCGCCTGCAGTCCCAGCTGGCGGCGACAAGTCAGCCCTGGCGGTTGCCCTGACGTGCGATGCGCTCTCCCGGCAGCGAGACGAAGGCCGTTCCGCGCTCCGGGCGCAGCGATGCATGTGGCGCACCGCGCTCGCCAGGGCGGGCTGTCGGCATGGGGCGGGAGTAGCCGCGGCTCGCAGTCGGCCGCGCCGAGGAGCCGTGCCGTGTTGCGGACGCGGAGTTGCCGGCCGGCCGACGAGCCGGCGCATACCCGATCGACGGCGTGCTCGGGGCGGACTGACGGGCAGCACCGAACGCGGCCTGACGGAACCCGCCCGGCGCGGCCAAAGGCGCCGAAGCCTGACGGAACCCACCCGGCGCCGCCTGACGCGGTGCGCTCGGCGCAGGCTGACGGAACCCGCCGGGCGCCGCCTGGCGAGCCGGAGCGCGCCGGCCCGCGGTCGGTCGAACGTCACCGCTGCGCTGGCGGATCGGCTCGCGACGGATCGAGCGATCGACCTCGAAGCCCGGTACGACCTCGCGCCGGACCGGCCGGCGCAGGAGGGTCTCGATGTCGTCCATGAGGGTGTTCTCGTCGATGCACACGAGCGACACGGCGTCGCCCTCCATGCCGGCGCGACCCGTTCGACCGATCCGGTGGACATAGTCCTGGGCGACCGTCGGTAGCTCGAAGTTCACGACATGAGGCAGGCCTTCGATGTCGAGACCGCGCGACGCGACTTCGGTGGCCACCAGGATCGCGACCCGTCCTGCCTTGAAGTCGCCGAGTGCGCGAACCCGCTGGGCCTGGCTCTTGTTGCCGTGGATCGCCGCCGCGCTGATTCCGTCGTGGCCGAGCTGCTCTGCCAGGCGGTTCGCGCCGTGCTTGGTCCGAGCGAAGACGAGCGCCCGGTCGATTCGGCCGCTGCTGATGAGGTGGCTCAGCAATTCGCGCTTGCGTTCGCGATCGACCGGGTAGGCAACCTGGCGAACGAGCTCGATCACGGAGTTGCGGCGCGCGATCTGGACGTGCGCCGGCTGGTGCAGGAGGCCGTCCGCCAACTCTCGGATCTCGTCCGAGAAGGTGGCCGAGAAGAGGAGGTTCTGACGGCGCGGGGGCAGCAGAGCGAGGATCCGGCGAATGTCGCGAATGAAGCCCATGTCCAGCATTCGGTCGGCCTCGTCCAGGACGAGGATCTCGACCGACCCGAGGTCGATCGTTCCCTGGCCCGCATGGTCGAGGAGTCGACCGGGGGTGGCGACGACGATTTCCGGGCCGCCACGCAGCGCGTTGACCTGCGGCTGGAAGCCGACTCCGCCGTAGATTGTGGTGGAGCGGATGGGCCGCCCCGCACCGTAAGTCCGGACGCTCTCTTCGATCTGGAGCGCCAGCTCGCGAGTGGGCGTCAGCACCAGGCAGCGGATCGGCAGGCCCGTTGAGCCGCGCGGCCGAAGCTGGCCGGGCGACATCGGGCGCGGCGCCGGCCGGCTGGCGTTGAGGAGCTGGAGGATCGGGAGCACGAATGCCGCAGTCTTGCCCGTGCCCGTCTGGGCGCTGGCGAGGAGGTCGCGGCGGGCAAGCACGATCGGGATCGATTGGGCCTGGACTGGCGTCGGCTCGATGTAGCCCTGGGCAACCACCGCGCGCAGAAGCTCAGGCGTCAGCCCCAGCTGTTCGAACGAGGAAGGCTGCACGGACGTGAGCCCGGGCTGGCCGAGCGCTGAAGGACGCTCGGGCACAAGGCCGAGCTGATCGGTAGGCATGAGAAGAAGGCTCCTGACGTGGCCCACCCGCGTTTTCGTCCAGCGGGACCGGTCAGGGCAAGAGAGTGGATCGGGATCGGACGGTGCGTTACCGGGACGCCGACCGGAGCGCCCATTCGTTCACGAAGGCGCTAAGTGTACACGATTCATCGAGATCGACAGTCCGACCGGCTCGAATGTCCCTGCCTCGCGTCGGCATGAACTCGACGGGCGGGCTGGTGGGCGTCGCTGCTGCGCCGGATGCCGATTCGATTCCGGCCCACGTCGTGGGACTCGCCCTTCGCTCGCCATTTTCCACGGTATCGTGTAGCGTCTTGGTGCTAGATACTGACTCCCGAGAAGGGGGGTCTAGCGCCGTCATCCTTGGGGGTCGCCCATGTCACATTTCCGTCGCATCTTCGGAATCCTTGTGCTGGTCGCGGCCAGCCTTCTGGCTGCGGCGTCGCCGGCAGCTGCGGCGTCGCCGGTAGCTGCGGTGAGCGCCACTGGCAAGAACTTCACGTTGCCTGCCGTCGTCAAGACCACCTACTCAATCTCAGGGACGGTCCGCGCCAACGCGACGTCGGCCCTCGAGCCGAACGTCGAGGTGTCCGCGTCTAGCACGAGCGGCTTTGGTTCGTTCCTTTATGGTTCGGCAACCACCAATGCGAGTGGCGCGTACACGATCAGTCCCCTGCTGCCCGGCTCGTACACCCTGCGGTTCGACCCGCCGAGGGCGACCAACCTGCAGCACGGGTATCGAGGCGGTACCGCGCCGACTTACTTCAGCGTCTCCACACCGGTGGCCGTCACGATCACGACCGCGTCGCTCACCGGCAAGAACATCCGGCTGCCGGCCGGCTACAAGATCTCCGGCAAGGTGACCCGCTCGAACGGCACGACCGTCATTGCGAACGTCCCTGTCAGTGCTGCCGGCACGTATGGCAGCGACGAGACGACGACCAACTCGGCCGGCAACTACACGCTCATGGGTCTCTCGCCCGGGTCCTACGCGGTCAGCTTCGGCCACGGCCCAACGGCGCCCATCAACCAGAGCGGCTGCTGGTACACGACGCCGGCCTCGAAGTTCTCCACCAGCTGCGTATCGCATACGGCCGTCGTCATCACAACGGCCAACAAGACCGGCATCAGCCCCAAGATCCCCAATGCCCTCACGATCACAGGTTTCGTCAAGACCCGAGCCTCGACACCGGCCCCGATCGTCGGCGCATGGGTCTACGTTCAGGGATACGACTACGAATCGGCCCAAACCGACGCCACGGGCAGGTACACGATCGGCGGTCTGAACCCCGGCTCGTACACGATCAAGGTCGACGGTCCTTACGACTACACCGGCACGTCGCGCGTCCCCGACGGCTACTACAACGCCACCGCGCCCTACTACTGGTCCAAGATGACCGCGAGTGCTTCCTCGAAGACCATTTCCGCGGCGGTCACGACCGTGGCGACAATCGAGCCGGCAACCGGCTACTACATCAAGGGCAAGATCACGAATAACTCCGGCTCGCCGCTCGGTTTTGTCCAGGTCATGGCGATTGGCGGATCAGGCACGGCGGTCACGGAAGCCTACGCTTACACCGACTACACCTCCGGCAACTACTCCATCGGCCCGCTGCCGGCCGGTAGCACGTACAAGATCGACGCGAACCCACTCTATTCCTCCGACCCGTCTCTCCAGACGGGCTGGTACCGCAACAGCTCACCCAACAACTTCACCGCCGCGGCGTCGTCGGCACTCGCACTTGTCATGAACGGCGACAAGAACGGGATCAACATGCGCCTTCCGGTGGGCGCCTCGATCTCCGGGGTCGTGAAGATCGCCGGGGTCGGTGCGTGCAGTAGCTGCTCGATCTCTGCGTACAGCCTCACGGGATCGACGGTGGTGTACGCGCAGACGTCGAGCTCCGGGACATACAAGCTTCAGGGCCTCCCGGCCGGCAGCTACAAGGTCTATGCGTACACGAGCAGCACGGCCGTCAACGCGACGCATGTCCGGATCATCACGCCCGGTTACTACAAGTCCGGGGCTGCCCCGAACTTCAGCGCCACGCTGGCGGGTGCGACGGCGATCGCCGTCTCCCCGTAGCCATTCAACTTCTCTGGTCGCGTCTGTGAGACGGCCCCTCGAGGGGCCGTCTCACGTCTTCTGGACTCTCGGGACAGCCGCAGCTAGGCCGTAGTCGCGTCCGCCGGCTCGACGGCCTCGCAGTCCTCAGCTGAAGTAGCCGGTCACATCGAAGATGACGTTGGTCGTGTCGGCGGTCCTCGAGCTCCAGTACATGAGATCGAGCTTGCCGCCGGACGCGAGAGGCACGGTCATGCCGTTGGCGCGGACGTCACCGAGCGGGAAGTTGATCGTCGAGATCGGAGGCTGTACGCCGCTGGTGAGATGCGGAGCGACTGTAACGTAGCCACCGTGGGTCTGACCCACGATCGTCAGGTTGCCTGTGACGGCGACAGCGCTCTTGGGCACGCCGCTGGCGGTCGTGGCCACGGTCAGGGTCTGTCTGACCTGTGAGTGGAACAGGCCGCCACCGAGCTTGGTACGCGAGTCGAGGACTCGGGCGGGCGTGAGGGCGTGGTATGTGGCGCCGGTGGCATCGATGGCGAAGTAGCCAGTCACATCGAAGATGACGTTGACCGTGTCGGCGGTCTTGTTCGACCAGTACATGAGATCGAGCTTGCCGCCGGACGCCAGAGGCACGGTCAGCCCGTTGGCGCGGATGTCACCAGCTGGGAAGTTGATGGTCGAGGTCGGAGGCTGTACACCGCTCGTCAGGCTCGGAGCGACGGTCACATAGCCGCTGCGGGTCTGGCCAACGACCGTCATGTTGCCGGTGACCGCGACAGCGCTGCTGGGCACGCCCGACGCCGCCGTGGCCACGCTCAGGGTCTGTTTGACCCGAGAGTGGAAGAGACTCGCCCCAAGATGGCTGCGCGAGTCCAGGACTCGGGCAGGCGTGAGGGCGTGGTATCTAGAGCCGGTGGCATCGATGGCGAAGTAGCCGGTCACATCGAAGATGACGTTGGTCGTGTCGGCGGTCCTCGAGCTCCAGTACATGAGATCGAGCTTGCCCCCGGACGCGAGAGGCACGGTGATGCCGTTGGCGCGGATGTCACCAGCTGGGAAGTTGATCGTGGAGGTCGGAGGCTGGACTCCGTTGGTGAGGCTCGGAGCGACTGTCACATACCCGCCGCGGGTCTGACCCACGATCGTCAGGTTGCCTGTGACGGCGATAGCGCTCTTGGGCACGCCGCTGGCGGTCGTGGCCACGGTCAGAGTCTGTTTGACCTGTGAGTGGAACAGGCCGCCACCGAGCTTGGTGCGCGAGTCGAGGACTCGGGTAGGCGTGAGGGCGTGGTATGTGGCGCCCGGCAGGCCGAAGGCATACAACGTGCCATCCTCGCATGCGAGGTACACCTCGCCGTTGGCGACCGAGACATAGGACACCCCTGTGTTGCTGCCCACGGTGCCCGTCCATAGCGGGGTGCAGGTCTTTCCTCCACTGCTGCAGCCGACGGCGTAGGCATATAGCTTGTCCGCGTTCCCCGTATAGACCACCCCGTTAGCCACAGCGGGCGCAGAGCCGCCGGCGGCCGTCCAGAGGGGCTCGCAGGTCCCGCCGTCCCTGGCGCAGCCGACCTGGAGCGCATAGACCTTGGCGTCGCCCCACATGGATGCCGCGTAGACGACGCCGTTGGCTACCGTGAGCTCCTGGGTCTCGTCGTGGAGCGATCCGCTGGTCCATATCGGCGAGCAGGTTCGGCCGCCGCTCGCGCAGCCGACCGCGAAGGCATACACGCCGCCATCCCCGAGTGACCCCTCGTAGGGGACGTAGGACCCGACGTAGACCACGCCGTTGGCGACCGCGGGCGCTCCGACATTGTCGTTGAGCGATCCACTGGTCCATAGCGGCGTGCAGCTTCGGCCGCCGCTGGCACAGCCGACGGCAAATGCATACAACCGACGGCCGCTCGAGATGTAGACCACTCCGTTGGCCACTGCAGGCGTGGAGTCGGCCCTCTGGTACGTTGCTCCGGTCCAGAGCGGCGTGCAGGTCCTGCCGCCGCTGGCACAGTCGGCCGCGAACGCATACAGCTTGCCCGCCGCGCCTTCGCTGGACCCTACGTACACGACACCATTCGCGACCGTGGGCGAACCAATATCAAGGACACCCCAGGATGCGCCGACCTGGGCCCTCCAGATTGGCATGCAGCTCCCGCCACCGCTTGCACAGCCAACCGCGAAGGCGTCGAGTTCAGTGCGGCCCGAGTATTCTCCCCCGGCCCCGACGTAAACCACACCGTTGGCCACCGCAGGCGAATACTGGATTTGCCAGCCGAGGGCGTCGACGTCGGCACTCTGCCAGAGCGGCGTGCACGACCGACCACCGCTTGCACAGCCGACGGCGTAAGCATCGAGTTGGCCACTGCCCGTGTAGTAGACCGTCCCGTCGGCCACCACAGGGGACGTGTAGGAGTGGGTACGCCCAGTGTCGGCCGTCCAATCCAGCTGCAACGAATGTACGTTCGAAGCCGAAATGATGGTCTCCTGGCCGTTGAAGCCGTCGTGCGCCGGCCCGTTCTGAGACTGCGGCCAGTCGCCACTCGCCGCCGCCACGGGCGCGACAGGCGCGATCGCGACGATCAGGAGGCCCGAGAGCAGGAGGGCGGCTGGAACGACGCCCAGGAGACGTACCAACGGCCAGTGCGAAGCCGGCGAACCGCCGTGGAAACGAACCGCTGCCGATATGAATGTCTTCACCGAACCGCGCTCCTCCTGATGTAGCAGGCCTGCGCCATGGGCTCCCCGGCCTGGCGGTGCTCGCGCGTCGAGCCGACGTAGTCGATGGCCGAACGGGACTGACCGCGCCGCCCAATTCGCCGCGTGATGTCACGCGATGTATGGCTCCGCTCCCCGCCGACGGCCCACCGCACTTCCGAAGGGCTTTCAGCCCATCGAGGAGATGCCAGGCCAGCCTACTCTGGTGAGCAACATTCGAGCAGCCGAATCTCGGCGCCATGGAGGCGTCGTGCCCAGCCCGGGATCTGTGCTTCGGTCCCAGCCAGTGCTGCGCCAACCGCAGCCGACGAGCCTCGGCCGCGGTTCCGGCCGCCGTGTGGCCCCGTCCAACTCAGCTCTTGACGAGGATCCCGTACTGGGTGCCGGTGACGGTGGCCGTCACCTTGTCGATAGCACGGACCCATTGAGTCCCCGCAGTCTTGAGGGTGACAGTGAAGACGTGAGTGCCGGCGTCGGCGGCGGTGAACTTGTAGTTGGCAGGCAGCTTGGCCTTGGCATCGGAGCTCGTGAAGTGGACCGTGCCCAGATAGCCATGGATGCGGTTGCCGTAGGCATCGGTTGCCGTCACCCGGATGCTGCCGGCAACGCCCTTTGTCCGTGGCGTGGTCAGCCCTGAGACGACGAGCTTGGAGAGGGCCGCGGCATTCACGACGATGCCGGCCTGGGCACCCTTGATGGTGCTTGTGACCTTGTCGGTAGCGGTCACGGACTGCGTGCCGGCGGTCTTGAGAATGACGGCCCCGGAGAACACGTGCGTCCCGGCGTCAGCGACGGTGAACTTGTAGTTGGCAGGCAGCTTGGCCTTGGTGTCAGAACTCGTGAACTTGACCGTGCCCAGATAGCTATGGACGCGGTTGCCGTAGGCGTCGGTTGCTGTGACCCGGATGCTGCCCCACGAACCGGCGGTCCGCGGCGTGGTGAGCCCCGAGACGACCAGGGTCTTCACCGCGGCGGGATTGACGACAATCCCGGCCTGGGAGCCCTTGATCGATGCGGTCGCCGTGTCGGTAACGGTCACGGACTGCGTCCCGGCCGTCTTGAGGCTGACGCTGAACACATGGGTGCCGGCGTCAGCTGCGGTGAACTTGTAGTTGGCAGGCAGCTTGGCCTTGGCATCTGAGCTCGTGAAGTGGACGGTCCCGGTGTAGCCGGCGGCGGTGTTGCCGTATGCGTCGAGGGCAGTGACGGTGATGTTATGGCTCATCCCGGCGACAGCGGGGCTCGGGAACCCGGATAGAGCGAGGGCCGTCGGCGTCATCTGCACGTTGATCCCGGTCGCGTCCGATGAACCAATCGTCACCGGCGTGGCCGAGCTTTCTGCGATGGTGAAGCCCCCACTGCTGTAGTAGCCGTCGAGGTACGTGCCGATCGGGTCCGAGAACCACACGGTGTAGGAGCCGGCCGGCACGACAACAGAGTAGGTCCCGTCCCCGTGGGTCGTCACAGAGCCGTCGTAGGTGGACGAGTCCGCTTCGACGTAGATGTTCGCGAGCGGCGTTCCACCGGACCCGGTGACCGTGCCCTT
>PLLE01000012.1:0-1129 GCA_003141245.1 Chloroflexota bacterium | reverse complement strand
TTGATGCCGGTCGCGTCAGATGAGCCGATCGTCACCGGCGTGGCCGAGCTTTCTACGACGGTGAAGCCCCCACTGCTGTAGTAGCCGTCGAGGTACGTGCCGCTCGAGTCCGAGAACCACATGGTGTAGGAGCCGGCCGGGACGACAACGGAGTAGGTCCCGTTCGAGGCGGTCCAGGCGTAGTCCTGGTAGACGGAAGAGTCCGCTTCGACGTAGATGTTCGCGAGCGGCGTTCCACCGGACCCGGTGACCGTGCCCTTGATGTGGTAGCCCGTAGTGGTATCTGGAGCGACCGTGGACGCCTGGGTCTTGGCCGACAGGCCGGCTTGCGGTGGGCAATCGGGCCACGGCGTCGTTGGGCTCCACCCGGGCGGCAGACACCAAGCCGGATATTGCCTGGTCTTCGCCTTCGTGGCTGACCCCCGCAATGTGGGCGCGATGGCCGGGCTTGGAGTAGCCGCCGACGTGGGCGCGGCGGAGACACTTGGGCTCGCGGTCACGGTCGATGCCGGGGTCGCGGCCACGGTGGCGGAAACGCTCGGGCCTGGAGCTGGATCGGTTGTAGAGGCCCCGAAGGCTGCCGAAGTGAGCCCGGCTGTCAACACGAGGCTCAACAGGACAGACGCTCCTGAGCGCTTCACCCGTGATGATTCCATTCTTCTCTTGGCCCTCTCCGAGTGCCTATCTGCTCTCCGCGGCGCCGCAGTCCGGACTCCGAACCAGCTTGACGGACCAGCAAAGGCGCAATACAGCCGCCCACCCGTCTATTCGCCCTAATGGACGACGATGCCGGTCTGGGCCCCGGTGATGGTGCTCGTCACCTTGTCGCGGGCACGGACCCATTGCGTGCCGGCCGTCTTGAGGGTGACTGTGAAGACATGGGTGCCGGCGTCAGTCGCCTTGAAGGTGTAGTTCGCCGGCAGGCCGGCCTTGGCATCGGAGCTGGTGAAGTGGATCGTGCCGCGATAGCTCGATACGCGGTTGCCGTAGGCATCGACAGCGGTCACTCGGATGGTGCCGGCGACGCCCTTTGTCCGAGGTGTCGTGAGCCCTGAGACGACCAGGGTCTTGACCGCGGCCGCCTTGACGACGATGCCGGCCTGGGAGCCCTTGATCGTCTTGGTCAGCG
>PLLE01000041.1:175095-373234 GCA_003141245.1 Chloroflexota bacterium | reverse complement strand
CGGGTTACGCGTGGTCCGCGCGGCGGCACGAGTCCGTCGAGCGCACTCGACCTTCAGGCGCTCGATGGCACTCCCTGGGCGGGTGCGCGAGAGAAACCGAGGGGCGGGACAGGCCAGGCAGCGCCGGCTCGGCGACGCATCAGCCCGCGCGCCGCATCAGCCCGCGCGCCGCATCAGCCCGCGCGCCGCTACGATTGGCTCATGAACGAACGCATTGCCCCTCCGGCCGAGCTGGCCTTCTGGCGCGACCGGGCCCTATCGATCTGCGACGAGGCCGACAGGATCGCCCTGGCCGGGTTTCGGCGGGACATCGTCGTCGACACCAAGCCCGACCGATCGTTTGTGACCGAGGTCGACCGCTCGATCGAACGGTTCGCCCGCGAGCGCCTGCGGGCAGTGTTCCCTGACTGCGGGTTCGTCGGCGAGGAGGAGGGGACCGAACGGGCGGGCGCCACCATGGTCTGGTACGTCGACCCGATCGACGCCACGGCCAACTTCATCCGCGGCATACCGGTATTCGCCACACTATTGGCCGTGGCGCTCGACGGTGAGCTGCAGCTGGCAGTGGTCAGCGCCCCGGCTCTGCGCGAGCGCTGGGTCGCGTGGCGAGGCGGGGGAGCATGGCGCGGCTCGGAGCGGATATCCGTGAGCAAAGTGCGAACGATCGAGGAGTCGCAGATCGTCTACGGCAGTCGCCGTGCAGACGTGCGTTCGGGCCTGATGCCAGGCTTCGATGCCACTCTAGACGATGCATGGCGGGCGCGTGGCTTTGGGGATTTCTGGGGCTACATGCTGGTCGCAGAGGGCGCCGCCGAGGCCATGGTCGAAACGGGCGCGCATCCCTGGGACTGGGCCGCGCCGCTCGTAATCGTCGAGGAGGCGGGTGGCCGCTTCACGACGGCATCGGGGGAGCGGACGATCGATGGACCCTCTGCCGTGGCCACAAATGGCTTGATCCACGACGAGCTGTTGCGGCGCCTCCGAACGATGCGATAGTCGCGGCGCCCGACAGCCGTCGGGATGGCCGGAGAACGGCCAAGGCGCGATCCCGGCGTGTCAGAATGTGGCACGCGGCGGGCGCCACCACGATCGCGCCATCACCGTCCGCTGAAGGTGTCTGGATGATGCGCAATCGCTTTCACGGGTATCGGTATCTCTTGGGCAACTTCGCGAAAGTCGCCCTGGTGGCAGGGTTCGTTGCCGGCTGCTCGCCCGCCCCAAGCCCCTCTCCCACTGTGGCTGCCACGCCTACCCCCGAGACTCCCGTCCCTGTCAAGGTCTGGCTCACCACGACCGATCAGTCCAAGCTGCTCGAACCTCAGCCCGACCTCACCTTCGGCTCCGACGCCGGCGGCGACTCGGTGATCTACGTGAACGAGAACAACCAGTACCAACAGATGGACGGCTTTGGGGCTGCCATGACCGATTCCTCGGCCTGGCTCATCTACACCCAGATGCCCGAGGCGCAGCGCAAAGACGTCATGTCCAAGCTGTTCTCCCGGACCGATGGCATTGGCATCAGCGTCATGCGCCTCCCGATGGGCGCCAGCGACCTGGTTCACGGCCCGGCCTACACGTACGACGACATGCCTGCCGGACAGGTCGACCCGGACCTGGCGCATTTCTCGATCGAGCATGACAAGGCCTACATCATCCCTGCCCTGCAGGATGCCTTCAAGCTCAATCCCAGCTTGAAGCTCGTCGCATCGCCCTGGAGCCCGCCGGCCTGGATGAAGGACAGTGATGCCCTTGGGAGAGGCACGCTGAAGAGCCAGTACTACTCCGCCTGGGCACAGTACTTCGTCAAGTTCATCCAGGCCTACCAGGCGCAGAACGTGCCGATCTGGGCCGTCACGATGCAGAACGAACCGCACTACGAGCCGGGCAGCTACCCGGGCATGAGGCTCGAGCCCGCCGACGAGGCCACTCTGGCCAAGAGCTACCTGGCGCCGGCCTTCAAGGCAGCCGGCATCAACACCAAGATCCTGATCTGGGACCACAACTGGAACGAACCGGAGTATCCGATTTCCGTTCTCGACGACCCGGAAGCCAAAGCGGTCGTCGATGGCACGGCGTTCCATTGTTATGCGGGCAACTTCTTCGCCCAGGAGCTCGTCCACGACGCCTATCCGAATATGAACCTGTACGAGACCGAATGCAGCGGCTTCACCTCGCTCGGTTTCGGCGACGGATTCAAGAACGACATGTCGGACCTCATGATCGGCTCGACCCGCTACTGGGCCAAGACAGTCATCAAGTGGCCGCTCGCCACGAACACGACGAATGGCCCGAATACGGGCGGCTGCGGCACCTGCATTGGCTTTGTCACGATCGATCCGTCGGCTGCCGCTGGATACACCTACACCCGCGACTACTACTCCATCGGGCAGCTCAGCAAGTTCGTGCTGCCGGGTGCATACCGGATCGCCTCGTCCGGGTTCAAATACCACGGCTTCGGGACCGTCGCCTTCAAGAACCCGGATGGCTCGAAGGTGCTTGTCGTCGCCAATCCCTTCAACTACGACGCCTCCATCGCGGTCCATTGGGGCGACCGCGCCTTCGCATACTCCGTGCCGGCCCAATCCGCGGCCACATTCACATGGGCTGGCAGTCAGGGGAATCCTGCGGCCCCTGCCCAGCCGACCAACATGACGAAGAAGGTGAACTCGGGCAAGATCGATCTGAAGTGGGATTTCTCACCATTTGCTGATACGTACACCGTGAAGCGCTCCGAGCAGGCTGGGGGTCCATACACGGCGATCGCCTCCGGAGTCGGCCTGCCCGAGTATTTCGACACCAAGGTCGCGGCGGGCAGCACCTACTACTACGTCGTGAGCGCGGTGAACAAGTTGGGAGAGAGCCCCGATTCTGCCGAAGCCATTGCAGCGCCGTGAGCATCGATGAGGGAGTTGCTGGAACGGTCCCCCGCTGCTCGGTTGCGCCGCTCGCTCCCCAAGGCCCGGCAAGCCGAGCTGATGCTGCGCTGGCTGAACGAATCGCGGGCGCTCCTGCCTCGGCCGGGAACCTCGCCTCGCGGCCGTCACTCGAGACTGTCAGTCGTCTGTCAACCCGGCTAGAATCGATCTCATACGCGCAGGCGAGTCTCCACGTGTCAGCGGGGGAGCGGCCGAGCGTCTCAGTCAAGTCGGGAGGCTAGATCATGGGCGACAAGACACCGAAGCGACCGCCGAAGGTCAAGAAGCCGAAGCCGGCGCCGCAGCCGCCCTCGAAGGGCGCCTAGGTGGCCCGTCGCTTCCGACGACGGGAGCTCGAACTCACGGAAGGCGGCAAGCTCGTCCTTCAAACGGACGGCTCGATCCACCAGCTAGGCGATCAGGGCGAGACCAAGCAGACCTGGGCACCCGGCGATCCCGAGTGGGCGCGCCACGCGATCAGATTCGGGCTGCTTCCTCAGCCCAGCACCACAGTGCCCCCGGATGCCCGCGTGAGAGCCGCCAAGACACTGGTCGGGTAGCCGAGGGCGTTCGCCGGCGAGCGCATCGGGGCGCCTGTGGCTGGCTCGCCAATCCCTCATGCCGGAGGTCTAGCTCATGTCCGCGCCGATCCGTCCCGCAGCCTTCGTCGGCGCGCGCCTGCTGGACGGGCGCTCGTCCGATGCCGTCGAGGACGGCGTGCTCGTCACCGACGAGCAGGGCCGAATCGTCGCCGCCGGACCCGCCTCCGCGGTCGCGGCCCCCAAGGACGCCGAGCGTATCGACGCGTCTGGGCTGACCCTTCTCCCTGGCATCATCGACTGCCACGTCCATCTGGCGCTGCGCCTGGAGCCGCTCCACGACCAGGTCCAGCGTTCCTCTACGGACCTCGTGGTTCGGGCTCTCCAGGCCGGGCGCGAGTTCCTCGAGGCGGGCGTGACGACGATTCGAGACGCGGGCTACACCCCGGCCGGTATCAAGCGCGCCTTCGCCTCAGGCGCCTTCCCGGGCCCGCTCACGCAGGTCAGCTGCCAGCCGCTCTCGCAGACCGGCGGCCACGGTGACGACTGGACGCCTTCCGGCGCCATCATGGCAACCGAGATGAGCGACCTGCCGCCCGGCGTCGCCGACGGCGTGGATGCCGTTCGCCGCGCCGCGCGCCTCCAGATCCGGGCCGGCGCCGACTGGATCAAGGTCATGGCCACCGGCGGAGTCATGTCCGCCGCGGACTTCCCGGACGCCTCCCAGTTCACCGTGGAAGAGATTCGCGCCATCGTCGAGGAGGCGAAGGCGGCAGGCATCCGGGGCACGCTCGCGCACGCCGAGGGGGCCTCCGGTATCAAGAACGCCCTGCTGGCCGGCATCACCAGCATCGAGCACGGCGACCTGATCGACGACGAGGGGATCGACCTGATGCTCGAGCGCGACGTGCCGCTCATCCCCACCTTCAACATCAACTTCTCGCTGATGGACGAGGCGCGGATCGCGCGCGGCGAGGTCCCGCCCTGGGCGGTCGAGAAGATGCGCTACCTCTTCGAGAGCCAGCAGCGCAACTTCCGCCACGCCATCGAGCGCGGCGTGCGGGTCGTCATGGGCACCGACAGCTTCAGCGGCATGTACCCGCCGGCCGAGCTGGCCTACATGTCCGAATTCGGGCTCGGGCCGTTTCGGGCGATCCAGGCGGCCACCAGCGAAGCGGCCAAGCTGCTCGGACTGGCCGACCGGGTGGGCACTCTCGAGGCCGGCAAGCAGGCGGATCTGGTGGCCGTCGCGGGCGATCCGCTGGCCGAACCGGAGCTGTGGCGCGATCCCGCCCGGATCGTCTTCGTCATGCAGGGCGGACGCATCGTGGCGGACCGACGCGGGGCCTGAGCTCGTGATCTTCGGCCGGGCCGCCCGGGTCATCGACGTCTGGCTCTGCCTGACTCGTGCCATGCGAGAGGCGTGGCGGGCGTTCCCGGGCGACCTGATGGCACTGCTGGTGATGCGCGCCTGCGACATTCGCGAGCCCAGCCGCCGGGTCCAGGCCGGAGGCGTCTCGGCCTTGCTGGTCGAAGATCCCCGGGCCGCCCACTACCTTGACCACCAATGGATCCCGGTTCATGCCCAGACCCTGGGGCGGTACATCTTCGCTCGCGCGGAGCTCTCGCCGGAGATCGTCGACCACGAGCTGGAGCACGTCCGCCAGTGGCAGCGCCTCGGCCCGCTGTTCCTTCCGGCCTACGTGGCATCGTCGGGCTGGGCCCTGTTGCGGCGCCGGCATCCGTATCGAGCCAATCGGTTCGAGGTCGCCGCGCGAGCGCGCGAGGGTGGAGTGTCGCCGCGCGAAACAGTTCTGCGTCCAGTAGGGTAGCGCGACGCGGTCGGCCCATTTCCTACCAAAGCCGTAGGATATCGGTAGATGAGGCGCGCGCCGTACGCGCGCTACGACAGCGAGATCCGAGGAAGCTGACCGAATGCCAACTCTCACCGAAGACGCCGTCCTCAAGGCCTTGGCCACCGTTCAGGAGCCCGAGCTCGGCGGAGACCTGGTCTCGCGCAAGATGGTCAGGGATCTCACGATCGAAGGCGCCAGGGTCGCCTTCACGATCGAATTGACCACTCCCGCCTGTCCGCTCAAGGACGAGATCCAGGCCCGAGTAGAGGCCGCCCTGCGGTCGATCGGGGCCGAGCAGATCGAGGTCGCCTGGGGCGCGACCGTCCGCCGCGCCACTCCGACCACGCCGCAGCTGCTGCCGGGCGTCAAGAACATCGTGGCCGTGGCCTCTGGCAAGGGCGGCGTCGGCAAGACAACGGTGAGCGTCAACCTCGCGGTCGCGCTCGCTCAGGCCGGCGCGTCGGTCGGCCTCCTGGACGCGGACATCACCGGCCCCAACATCCCGATGATGATCGGTGCCGAGGGCCAGCCCGTCGCCGGGGCCGGGGGCAAGATCACCCCGATCGAGGCCCACGGCGTGAAGGTCATATCGATCCAGTTCTTCCTGCCCGAAGGCCAGCCCGTGGTATGGCGCGGGCCGCTCGTCGGCGGGGCGATTCAGCAGTTCCTGCGCGACGTGGAGTGGGGCGATCTCGACTACCTGGTCGTGGACCTGCCGCCCGGCACCTCCGACGCGCAGCTGACCCTGGCCCAGTCCGTGCCGATCACCGGGGCCGTGCTCGTCACCACGCCCCAGCAGGTCTCGCTCTCGGACGTGGCCAAGGCCCTGGCGATGTTTCGCCGCGTCAGCGTCCCGATACTGGGCCTGGTCGAGAACATGTCGGGCTTCGTCTGCGCCCACTGCGGCGAGACGACCGATATCTTCGGTCGGGGCGGCGGCGAGCGCTTCGCGGCCGAGAACGGGATCGACTTCCTTGGCGGCGTGCCGCTCGACGTGACCCTCCGTCAGGGCGCCGACGTGGGCGTCCCGGCGGTCGCTCAGCGCGATCCGGGCCCCGCGGCCAGGGCGCTCGCACACATCGCCAGGGCGATCGCGGGCAAGGTCAGCATCGAGGCCGCGCGCGAGCAGCCGGTTCTCACGATCTCCTAGATCGGATTCACCGGTGGTCTGCGGCGCTTGACCGGTGTGCGGCGACGGCTCCGAGAGAGGGACCCCGGAAGGCGAGAGCTCCGCCGAGTCGGCCACCGACGCCGCGGAGCCGGCCCTCCATCGGATCGCGGCCGGCGACGTCAGAGGCGCCGCCGCCTGCCGCGCCAGAAGAAGAGCGGAGCGCTGGTCGCCAGACCCATCACCGCGGTCGTTCCGCTTTCGCCCGGCCCTCCGTCGGGAGTCACGGCCGCCGCCACGAGCGGCAGCGGCACCGTGCTCCAGTAGCCGGCCTTCCAGGCGGCTTCGGCCATCTTCGCCTGGCCCGAGAGCGATGGGTGGAAGTAGTCGACCGTGCTCAGGTCCCCGATCTCGAAATCCCGTTCCGCGAGCAGCGTGGCATCGCTGCGGCAGTGGAGCTTGTTCGAGGGTCCGTCGGTAGCCTCGATCTCGCCGCAGACGGCGACCAGGATCGAGTCGTAGCTGACGAGTGTCGCCTCAGCCTCCTGCAGCGAGTACGGACTGTCCGAGCCCAGGAACGGCGGGCAGGTATCCGGATGGGCGTTCAGGATTGCCATCGCCGAGGGGTCGGCCTGCGTCATGTCGTAGAAGTGCGAGAAGTCGGGGACGGAGAGCATCAGGATTCGACTGCCGGCCGGCAGGTCCGCCCGGAGGAGCGAGACTGCCGATCGAAGCTGAGTCTCGAAGTCCGTCGCGGTCGTCATAGGCTCGTCGCAGAGGTCGTTGGTGCCGAGCTCGAAGGTGACGTAGACCGTCGAACCGGGCGGCAGCATGGCCGCCGCGGTTACGACAGCGGCGGCCTGGCGCCAGGCGTCGCTCATCTTCTTGCCGGAGGTCGCGGCGTCGACGACGGTCAGCCGAGCGCCGAGCGCCTCGAACCGCTCCCGGAGGCTGAAGACGCCGTCGCCCTTGGCCGTTCCCACGACCCACGAGAAGACCGGATGGTCCCTCGTGTAGCTCGGCGAGACGCTCCACGCCTGGCTGTACGAATCTCCGATGGCGGCCAGCATGGTCGGCAGTTGGGGCGTCCACGGCGTCGCGGCTGTTGTCGGCTTGGTGGAGGCTGTCGGCGAAAGGGCCACCGTGGGCGATGGTGTCGCGGAATCGAGAGGAGTCGCGGTGGGTTCGGCCGTCGCTCTGGCGCTGCCGCTGGGCGACTCCAGGGCCACGCTGGTGGGCGATGGAGTGGGGGAGGAGCCGCTCCACGGCGCGCCCGTGCCCAACCCGACCGCCAGCCCGACCGCCAGCGCGACGATCCCGATGCCGAATCCGGCGAGAAGCCGCTTGTTCGCGTTCGGTCGCTGCATCGCGCCATCGTAAGGGCGACTTGCCGTGGGCGTGGCGGTACGCGGGCGCGATCGCCGCGTCCCTTGTCCAACGCTACCGTTTGACCATGTCAGAGAACGACTTCGCCACCCAGGCCCTGGGCCTCTGTCGGCTCTTTGGCGGTCTGGGCCAGGGGTCGCCAGGGGTCGCTGGAGGCGATTACGCCGGAACCTGCGGGCGCGCCGCTTCCGGCGTTAGCCGGCGGAGATGACTCCTTCGCGGCCCAGCTGCAGCAGCTGAGCCCGGCTCTCGTCGAGATGTTGAGTGGCGATCCCGAAGAGCCGCCGCAGGAGCAGCCCAGATTGAGACGAGCCACCCGCGAGCAGTCCGAGGAGTCCTTCAGCCGGCATCGACATCATCACCGCGGGACCGATCGCGCGCGCCGTCGAGAGTGCCGTCGGGTCTTCGCGCAGGGCCGACCAACCGAGCAGGTCGCCGGCGTGCAACGTCGAAACCAGAACCCAGCGCCCGTCGTGGCGAACCCGCAGCGCCAGCCGGCCCCGCTCGAGCCAATGGACCTCGGAAATCGGGTCGCCCATCTCGACCAGGGTCTCGCCGTCGGCGAGGCGGCGTCGGACGGAGGCAGCCGCGAGAGGCGCCAGTTCGGCCTCGGTCAGGCCCTCGAACAGCGGCAGGCTCGCGAGTTCGGCCGCTTCGATTCTCTCGGTCGCGCTCATGTTCAACTCCGGCTGGCGGGCCTGGCGAGAACTTCCGGTGCGTATTGTCCGCCAGAAGCTGTGGCTTTGCGCGGGTGGCCTGCCGGCCGAGCACCCGGTCGAGCGCCGGTCGAGCGCCGGCCGAGCGCCGCTGAGCACCGGCTGAGCACCGGCCGACGCCAGGGGACTACCGGGCCGACCTGCCTCCCGCGGTCTGCTCATCGCGTAGGATGCCGTTGAGGAATGAGGCCGCAGCAATTCCTGCCCGACGCCGGCCTTCGCTCCCGCTCAGGAATGCCGTCTGGCGTGTCTCGCGCGCGCCCCAGGGGCCGCAGGCGGCGACTTCGACGAATGTATCCTCGCCAGACTCGGCCGCCCTAACAGCGAGCCCTACGGTCGCGCCGGATGCCCGGCGAGCCTGATCGGCCAATCCGGCGATCGGGGCGTCGGCCTCGGTGGGCGCGAGCAGCCGAGACGACGTCAGCCACGCGGCGTCGCCGAGCAACCGCATCGTCGAGCCGCCCGTGCCGGCTTCCACGAGCGCCGCTGTCCAGCCGAGGGCGGCCATCTCGCGGCCCAGCACGCCTGGCCACGTGTCGTCGTCGTGACCCCACACGAGGTTCCCGACAGCGGCCAGCACGACGACCGCCGCGGCCTCGAAGAGTTCCGCCGCCGAGCGCGCCCCGTCCATCCGCGCCGAGATGCGCACGTCCACTGCGTCGGCTCGGGCGTACGTGGCCACGACCGGGTTCTCCGCGCGCAGGAGCGGCTCGCCCAGTAGCGCGGCCACCGCCGACTCGCCTATCCCCGCCAGCCGGAAGGTCCGCGTCACGCGCTCCTGTCCAAGGCCGCGCTCGGTCAGGCGGGGGAGGACCCAGCCCTCCCACATCGGGCGCATCTCGCCGGGAGGCCCCGGCAGCGCCACGACGACCCGCCCATCCGGCCGATCGATCCACCACCCAGGGGCGGTGCCGCGTTCGTTGGGAATCGCCGTCGCTGAAGGGACGAGCCACGCTTGTTTGAGATTGGTCTCGGGGAAGGCGATGCCGCGGCGATCGAACAGATGGCGGAGCCAGCGCTCCAGGTCGGGATCGACCGCGGGCCGCTCCTCGACGGCGGCGGCGATTGCCTCTCGGGTCAGGTCGTCGGGCGTAGGGCCCAAGCCGCCGGTGGTGACGACGAGATCGACCGTGCGCAGGGCATCGCTCAGCGCGTCGATGACGGAGGTCTCCACGTCGGGCAGGGCCGCGATCCAGGCAATCTCCACTCCATGTCGGGAGAGCGACCGGGCCAGGTCGCCGCTGTTCGTGTCGCGGGTCTCGCCGACCGTGAGCTCGCTGCCGACGGCGAGCAGCGCTGCCGTCCGCAGGGGGCGACCTTCCGGAGAGGCGGATTCGTGGTTCGGTTGCCGTGACTCGGACATACTCGGAGCGTAGTCGGTCGGCCGATATTCCGCCGCCGAACCCCGGGCGCCGTCAGGCCCGCCGCCTCGACCAACCGCCGCGCTTGCCGGAGGGGCTCACGCCGCTGCTATGATCGCAGTGCTGTCGTCATCCCTACTCGAAGGAGGTCCCTTGGCCGACCGGCCCTCCTCGTCCGATCCGTCATCCTCAGCCCACGAAGGCACCGAACCGGCGCCGCCCGGTGTGCGCGCGCAGTTCGGCCGCACTCGAAACGCCCTCTTCGGTCTCGCTTCGGCGCATCTCAAGCTCCTCAAGGCCGAGCTGTCCGAGATCATGGGCGAGATCAAGCGCGTGGCCGCCCTGGCCGGAGTCGCTCTTGCCCTGCTCTTGCTGGCCGGGATGGTGGCGACGATCGGCTCGATTCTGTGGCTCGACGAGTGGATCTTCGGTTCAATCGGCTGGGGCGCGCTTCACGGCAGCGAGTTCCTGATCGCGGTCGCCGTCACGCTCGTGCTGCTGATCATTCCCGCATCGGCGCCGCGCATCGGGCTGTCGCTTTTCGTTGCTCTGGTCGCCGGCGTGGCGGTCTTCGTGATCCTGTGGCTGACGCTGACGAGCCGCGCCTGGGGCTGGGTCGGCGACACCTTCTTCGGCGGGCTCACCTGGCCGTTCGACGGCCACGCCATCTCGGCGGCCGATCGACCGATAGCCGCGGGCGTGATCGTGCTGGCCGTGCTGTTCGGCCTCGTCGGAGTCCTGATCGGCTTGGCCTTCGGAAGCGGCCTCTTCAACCGAATCGGCGCAGCCCTGGGCGTCGGGCTCATCGCCGCTTTCGTCGGCGGTCTCTTCGGCGCCCTGACCGGCGTGCCGATGAGCTGGGGAATCGCCGTCGCGGTCGCCCTGGCGATCTTCCTGGCGACTTGGCCGGTCCTGGCCGCGATCTTCGTCCTCCAGAAGGCCGACTTTGAGGCCCTCAAGAATCGCCTTATTCCCAAGCAGACAATCGAAACCACCAAGGAGACGATCGAGTGGGTGCGCGAACAGATGCCGCTCGGGCGGAAGTCGTAGCCCGCCGCCAGCTTGCGCTGGACGAGGTCGTCAAGCTCGAGGCCGCCGGCCGCTCCGCGGTCGACTTCCCGGGCAAGATCCGGCGCTCGCCCGCCAAGGTCGCCGCGCTGGCGGCTGGGACCGCGTTCATCGTGCTGGGCGGGCCCAAACGAACCTATCGAGCCGTCCGGCGGGCAATCCTCGGTCCCAAGGCGGATCTGCCCAAGTCGATGCTGCCCAAGCAGATAGACAAGGCCCTGCGCTCTCTGGGCGACGACGGCGAGCAGGTTCGCGGGCTGCTCGAGCGCGAATTCGGGGCCTACCTGGAGAAGAGCCGGCCGGAGCGCGAGGCACGCGACCTCAAGGGCACGATCTCCGAGCTCGGGGGGAATATCCTGCGCCCCGTCACTTCGCAAGCGGGCAAGCGGCTGGCCAAGCAGCTATTCAGCCCCGATGCCGGCGGCTTCGCTGCCTCTGTGGAACGGATCCGCGCCCGGCGCGAGTCCCGCACAGCCGACCATACCGCCGACGCCGCGACGTCGCCCGAGGCGAGTCACTCGGCCGGCTGGGAGCCGCGCCCCGGACCCCATCGCAACCGGCTCCGCCCGCGCTGACCGCCCGCCGATCGGCGGGGCCCGCCGCCGCCACGCCTGTCCACGCCAGCTCGGCGCCCCCGCTAGACTCTGGGGCCACGGGCGAGTGGCGGAATGGCAGACGCGTCAGCCTTAGGAGCTGGTGCCGCGTAAGCGGCGTGTCGGTTCGACCCCGACCTCGCCCACCATCTTGAGGGCCGTGTCGAGCGTAAGGCGACACGCTGCCCGTTCCTCCGCGTCTGCGACTTGCGGGCGACGACGGCGCCACATCTACCGCGTTCCGCGTGCGTTTCGGCGTGCTCGAGCGTGTACGGTTCGACGTGATGCCACTCGACCTTACCGCACCCAATCCGGCCTCCTCCGCAGTTGGCCAGCCTCTGCGGGTCGCCGCGAGTGTGCCCGATCCCGATGCTGGCGCATTCGAGGCGGCGTATGCGGCTGCGTGGCTGCCGGTCTTTCGTTTCGCCCTCGCCTGGACGAACGATTGGTCGGCTGCGGAGGACCTGGCGCAGGAGGCCTTCCTCCGGCTGTGGGATCGACGGGCCGAGGTCGACTGGTCGGCGCCGGTCCTGCCGTGGCTGCTGGTCACGACGCGCCGCAACGCGACGGATCGCTTCCGCCGGCTGCGGTGTGCGCTCGCACTCCGAGCGCCGGTCGCCATCACCCCCGGGACCGACGCCCGCATCGAGTGGCTCGATCTCCGGGCCAGCTTCCGAGCGCTATCTGCTCTGGAGCGTTCGGCGCTGGTACTCACGGCGCTCGAAGACCTCGACGCCGCCGAGGCCGGGGCCATTCTCGGCATAGCGGCGAACGCCGTGCGGTCCGCGGCAAGCCGCGGACGCAAGAAGCTGAAGGAACAGCGATGAACAAGCCACTAGACCGTCCCGTCCAGGACAACGAGGAGACGCTGCTGCGTCGCTGGTACGCGGCTTCGTCCCGGGCCATGCCGATCCCGTCCACCGAGTTGCGCAAGCAAGGCGACCGCGCGCGCCGAGGTCGGCGGGCGGCCCGGAACCTGGCCATGGGGGCGGTTGCCATCGTGGCGATGGTCGCGGGGATCGTCGGGGCCGGGGCCTGGGCGAGCTTCCGCGCCGCCTCCGGATCGAGCGGCTCTCCGAGTGCAGTTGCCGCCAGTGGCACGGCATCGCCGGTGCCCACGGGTTCAACCCAGCCGTCTCTCGGGCCTACCCTCCAGGGGCCGACCGGACCCGCTCTGGCAGAACACGAGTCGATCCTCGAGATGCACCGGACGGTAAGCGGCGGCTGGCTCCTGACAGGATCGCGGCTGATCGTGACCGACGGGTCGAGCTGGCGAGACTGCTGGCGGCCAATGAGCGGCGACGTCACGAGCCCGCTAGGTGCCGTCGTGGCAGGCGACATCATCCATATCATCTCCGGGACGACTCAGTGGACGAGTACCGACGGTTGCGGGACCTGGGCCCAGAGCGCACTACCCATCGCGCCTGATGCCGTAGCGTTCCCGACCGACATGGTCGGCTACATCGCCGTCGGCGATCAGTCAGGCTCGAACCGGGAGGCACATGTCTTCAGGACGACCGACGGCGGCCAGCATTGGACGGCGACCGCGGGCAAGGTGAAAGCGATGCCTGGGCCTTACGGCTTCTACGGGCCTCTGACCCTTTGCTTCGCCGACGCGGACCACGGCTGGCTGACGGACAGCCATACGATCTGGGCGACCTCGAACGGGGGTCGCACGTGGACGAAGGCCACTCTGCCGGTACCCGGCTCGATCCGCGGCAAGCTGGACTTCATCACGGCGCAGATGGTCGGCGTCGACGGCAGCGCGGTCCTCGTTGCCAAGTACGACGCGATGCCCGGAAATGAAGGCATCAGCAGCCAGCAGCTGTTCTATCGCACGGTCGACCGCGGTGCACACTGGACGGCAACGTCGATCATCGAGAATCCAGGGGCTCTCACGATGTCGCTGGTCGATCCCACGACCTGGGTCGTGTTGGATCCGTGGGCACCCTCGACGTTGCGGGCCACCATCGACGCCGGCTCCACCTGGCAGACGATTGCCGTCCGGGAACCCTGGCCGTACAACAGCGGCCCCATCGACTTCGCCGATTCGCTCCACGGTTGGATGGTGGTCAGTGAACCGTACCCACCCTGCCCCCAGACGGGGCCAGGGTTAACGACCTGCGACTACGCCTTCGCGATGCCGCAACATCTAGTCGCGACTGACGACGGCGGGGCTACCTGGCACGAGCTCAAACCGTAGATCTAGACACAGCGACGACCTGGCCGCCCGCAGCTGTTCGACGGAGCTGACTGAACGATGACGAGAGCCGTCATATGGGACTTCGATGAAACGCTGGCGCGACGGTCCGGGCGCTGGAGCGACATGCTCGTGGACGTCCTGGACATGGAGTCGCCAGGCCACTCCCTGACTGCCTCGTCCTTCATGCCGGGCCTCTCGCACGGCTTCCCCTGGCACGACTGGGAGCGGGGGCACCCCGAGCTATCCGATCCGGATCGGTGGTGGGACTACCTCCGAGGCGTACTGCGAGGCGCCCTGGAAGGGGCTGGCGTCAGCGAGCCGCTCGCCGCAAGGGCTCTGTTCAGAGTCCGCTCGGAGTACATCCGGCTCGATCGCTGGGCCGTGTTCCCCGACACCGAACCGGCGCTGGATCGGCTCCGACGGCTCGGGTGGCGCCAGGCGATCCTCTCAAATCACTGTCCCGAGCTCCCGGATCTGGTGCGTGGGCTCGGCTTGTGGGACTACTTCGACGTCATTCTGACGTCAGCCGCGATCGGGTTCGAAAAGCCACATCCCGAGGCATATGCCCGCGTCCTGCGCGACCTCGGCCACCCGCAAGCCGTATGGATGGTCGGCGACGGCCCCGAGGTCGACATCGCAGGGGCGCTTCGGTGTGGCATTCCCGGAGTACTCGTTCGGCGGCCCGCGCCCGGGTTCGACTACGCACCCGACTTGATGACCGCGGTCGAGACGATCGAGCTAGCGCCAACGGGCGTCTGAGGGAGTCATCGAGCGGGTTCGTGGAGTGGCTTCGGTCGGCCAGCCGGACGCCCGGCGGCGGATCGATCGGGCCGGCAGACGCCGGATCGTATGTCGACCAGAAGTCGGCCCAGCGCAACTCCGGACGCGCCGCCTTCAGATTGCCGAGCAGGCGCGACCTCGCGGGCAGCCCTTTCGCGGCGTTCCCGATCCGGCAGGTCAGTGCGGGACTCAGCGACTAACGCTCGTTTCGGCCCGTTCGGGCTCGTCCCGGCGATAGCTGATCGGCGCGAGGTGCCGGGAGAGCCGGCAGGTCCTGCTAGGCTGCTCGCTGCAACTGTTAGGAATCGGGAGGAGCAAGGATGGACCCCGGACCGAACCTCGAAGCCAACGACGCGGACCAGCCCATTTCCTGGCGCGCCGTGCCGCAGGACACCCCGGTGTGGGCATCGGGCGGCCAGCCGGTGGGAACGCTGTATGAGCTCTTGGGGTCCGACCAGGAGGACATCTTCCACGGCATCGTCGTGCAGCTCCGGTCGGGGTCGCGCCGCGTCTTCGTGCCTGCCGACCATGTGACCTTGATTACGGCCACGCACGTCAACGTGGATCTCGGCGAAGTCGAGATTGGCGGACTACCGGAGCACACCGAAGAGCGCCAGTTCGAGTTGGGGACGGCCGAGTACCTGCCCAAGAATCTGGGCTGGGTTCAGGAGAATGACCGCTGAGCCAACAGGCGACTCCCGGCCGGGCCGCCTCCGAATCCCGACCTCAGCTCCGGGCCCCGGCCGTCCACCGCCGCGCCACCTATAATCGCCCGCGATGCAGACCACCAACACCCCCCTGTCCAAGTCCCGCCTCCAGATCGAGTTCGAGCTGCCGCCCGAACGCCTGACGCGCTCTATCGACACGGCTACTCGGCGCCTCTCACAGCAGCACCGTATCTCGGGCTTTCGTCCGGGCAAGGCCCCTCGATCGATCGTCGAGCGCGTTCTTGGCGCCTCCACCGTCCTGGACGAGGCGGTCGAGCTCCTCGTCGAGGATGCCTTCCGTCAGGCGATACGCGAGCAGGATCTCGCGCCGCTGACTTCGCCCGAGGTCGAAGTCACCCAGGCCGAAGAGGGCAAGCCGGTCGTCTTCAAGGCGACCGTGCAGGTTCGGCCGGAGATCAAGCTGGGCGACTACGAGCACTTCAGCTTCAAGCCCGAGATTCAAGCAGTCGACGAGACGATGGTCGAGAAGGTCGTCGACGAGCTTCGGGACAGCCAGGCCAGCCTCGAGCCCGTCGACGGTCGCGGCGCCCAGAAGGGCGATTATCTCGTCGTCGCTTTCCACGGCACGCGCGACGGCGCCCCGTTCGAGGGCGGCTCGTCGGATCGGATGCCCCTGATTCTGGGCGATGACCGGTTGATCCCGGGTTTCGAGGACAACCTCGTGGGCGCGACCAAGGGCGAGAAGCGCGAGTTCGACGTCGTCTTCCCCGAGGACTACCAGGAAGAGTCGCTGCGCGGCCAGACGACCCACTTCGCCGTCACCGTCAACGAGCTGCGCGCCAAGGTCCAGCCCGAAGCCAGCGACGAGTTCGCTCGGTCCGTCGGCAAGTTCGAGGACATGGCCGGCCTCAAGGCCGAGCTGCGTAAGCGCCTCGAAACGAACGCCCTCGACCGGGCCCGCCACGACTTCGCCGACAAGATCGTCGAGTACGCCGCGGCCAACGCCACCGTCGAGCTGCCGGACGTCCTGATCGACCAGGAAGTCGAGGTCATGCGCGACGAACTGCGCTCTGCGCTGGCCCGTCAGGGAATCGGCGAGGAGGCGTACCTCAAGGTCGCAGGCAAGACCGAGGAGGATCTCCACAAGGAGTTCCGGCCGCAGGCCGAGAAGCGCGTCAAGACGCTGCTCGTTCTCTCGGAGATCGCCAAGGCCAGGAGCGTGGAGGTCCCGGACAGCGATGTCCAGGCCGAGATCGCCCGGGCCCGGTCTCGCTACGCGAATAATCAGGGTCTGGTCCGATACTTCGAATCGGAACGCGGGCGAAACTACATCAGGAGCACTATTCGGCGGTCGAGAACCGTGGAGCAGCTCGTCGACGAGTGGCTCGCGGCTCACCCCGAGGCGCCACGTCTGCCGCACCTGGAAGACGCCGAGGAAAGCTCCACTGTCGAGACCCCGTCGGCCGAGGCTGCCGCGTCGGTTGGGGCCACGGACCCGGGGAGCCTTACGCCGCCGGCCGCTACGGCCTCCGGCGCGTAGCGGGACTCAGCACAGAGGAGACGATCCGATGCTCGTTCCGATGGTGATCGAGTCCTCCAGCCGTGGCGAGCGCGCCTACGACATCTACTCGCGGCTTCTGCGCGAGCGGATCATCTTCCTTGGCGACACGCTCGAGGACAACGTCGCCAATCTGGTGATCGCGCAGCTGCTCTTCCTCGACGCCGAGGATCCGGAGCGGGATATCAGCCTCTACATCAACTCGCCCGGCGGGATCATCACCAGCGGCCTGGCGATCTACGACACGATGCAGTACGTGCGGGCCCCCGTCAGCACGATCTGTATCGGAATGGCGGCCAGCATGGCGGCCGTCCTGCTCGCCGCCGGCGCGCCGGGCAAGCGCTTCGCTCTGCCGCACAGCCGGATCATGATCCACCAGGGTTCGGGCGGCTTCCGGGGCAACACTCCGGATGTCTTCATCCAGGTCAAGGAAATGGAGACTCTGGTCAACACTAATCATGAGATTCTCAGCCGTCACACGGGGCAACCGATCGAGAAGATCGTTGCCGATACTTCTCGGGACTACTTCATGTCCCCAACGGAGGCCAAGGACTACGGCATAATCGACGCCGTCTACTCCGCTACGAGCGAAGCGCTGAAAGCGAAGCTCCGGGCGGTCGGCGCCCCCGACGAAGGCGTCAAGCCGGCGGACGACGGCCCGGCTGCCAGGGACGAAACCGGTCTGAAATAGGGCTCAATCGCAAAGGACAGGTCCAGGCGCGTGACGACGACCAAGAGCGGCCCCAAGGTTCCATATCGCTGCAGTTTCTGCGGCAAGAGCCAGGAGCAGGTTCGCAAGCTCATTGCGGGCCAGGGCGTCTACATCTGCGACGAGTGCATCAACCTCTGCCAGGAAATCATCGAAGAGGAGATGCTCGAGTCGCCGCGCGCCAAGCCGCAGGTCGCCAAGCTGCCCAACCCGCGCGGCATCAAGGTCGCCCTCGACCAGTACGTGATCAGCCAGGAGAAGGCCAAGAAGGTTCTCTCCGTGGCCGTCCACAACCACTACAAGCGGGTCAACGCCGGCCACCTGATCGACGATGTCGAGCTCCAGAAGTCGAACGTGCTGCTCGTCGGTCCAACCGGCTCCGGCAAGACGCTGCTCGCCCAGACCCTGGCCAAGATCCTCGACGTGCCGTTCTGCATCGCCGACGCGACCTCGCTGACCGAGGCCGGCTACGTCGGCGAGGACGTCGAGAACATCCTGCTCCGATTGATCCAGTCGGCCGACTTCGATGTCGCCAAGGCGCAGCGCGGGATCATCTACATCGACGAGATCGACAAGATCGCCCGCAAGGCGGACAACCCGTCGATCACCCGCGACGTCTCGGGCGAGGGCGTCCAGCAGGCGCTCCTCAAGATCCTCGAGGGGACGCTCGCCAACGTGCCGCCTCAGGGCGGTCGCAAGCACCCTCATCAGGACTTCATCCAGATCGACACCACGAACATCCTGTTCATCTGCGGCGGGGCGTTCGACGGGCTGGAGAAGCTGGTCGAGGAGCGGGTGGGGAAGCGCTCGATGGGCTTCGGGGCCGAGAACCACATGCCCGAGGTGGACCGGGAGCGGATCCTTGAGAAGCTGATGCCGGAGGACCTGCTCAAGTACGGTCTCATCCCCGAATTCGTCGGCCGGCTGCCGGTGGTCGTTACCCTGTCGACGCTCACCGCGGACGACCTGGTTCGCGTCCTGACCGAGCCCAAGAACGCCATTGCGCGGCAGTTCCAGAAGTTCCTGTCGCTGGACAAGGTGGATCTGGTCTTCACGCCCGCTGCGCTGCAGGCCGCGGCCGAAGTCGCGATAGGGCGCAAGACCGGCGCCCGCGCTCTTCGCTCGATCGTGGAGGAGTCGCTTCTAGAGGTGATGTACGACGTGCCGGATCACGGTGAGATCCGCAAGTGCATCATCACCGAAGAGACGATCCGCGAAGGTCGGCTGCCGCTCTTGCTCACCAAGAGCCAGGTTGACGAGGGCTTCGACGAGACGAACTACGAGAAGCTCCTCGAGGAACGCGGCCAGACCGCCTGAGCGGACCGCGCCGTGGGCCCGCCGCCAGCCTCTTCCTCCAGCGCCATCGCCAGCACTTCGGCCAGGTGGAGAGCGTGGCGGCCGGTCGATTGGGAGATCTGCTCGCGGCAGCTGAAGCCGTCGGCGATCAGCAGGGCGTTCTCCGGTGCCGAACGGACGGCGGGTAGCAGCGCCCGCTCGCCGATCCTCATCGACATCTCGTAGTGCTCGCCGCGTTCGAAGCCGAAGGCGCCGGCCATGCCGCAGCAGCCCGGCTCGGGCTGGGCCGGCGCCAGGCCGATCGAGCGCAGGGTCGCCTCCTCCGCGGCCATCCCGACGAGCGCCTTCTGGTGGCAGTGGCCGTGCAGGACGGCGGGTTTCGCGAGCCGAACCGGCAGGGCGGCGCCGAACTCGTGAGGGTGCGCCTGCACGAAGGCGCCAAGGCCCACCGCCATCCTGTCGAGCCGGCGGGCGCGGGGGTCGGCCGGGAACAGGTTCACCAACTCGTCGTGGAAGACCGCCTCGCAGGATGGCTCCAGGACGACGATCGGCACGCCGGAGTCCAGCTCCGGTTCGAAGGCGTCCAGGATCCGGCCGAGCAGCCGGCGGCCCTGCTTCAGGAAGCCTCGATCGTAGAGCGGCCGGCCGCAGCACAGGTTGGCCCGTGGCACTTCGACCGAGAAGCCGGCGGCCTGCAGCACGCGCAGGGCGGCGAGCCCCTGCGACGGCGCGAAGCCCTCGGTGAAGGTGTCGGCGAAGAGGACGACGCGCCGTTCGGCATCGCGGGCGCCGCCGAGGTCCGGCACGTCATCCGCAAGCTGGCGACGGAAAGTGCGTTCGGCGAACCGGGGCAGCTGCCGATGCGAATCCACGCCCGCGACGAGCTTCGCCAGCCCCGCAATCCCGGGCACCACCCCAAGGGAATTCGCCAGCCGCGGCGCGATCTGCGCCAGGTGGGCCCACCAATGAATCAGGCCCATCGAATAGGCGACCCGCGGCCTGATCCGGCCGGCGTAGTGGTGGGCCATGAACTCGGCCTTGTATGTGGCGACGTCCACCGCGACGGGGCAGTCGTTCTTGCAGCTCTTGCAGGCGATGCACAGGTCCAGGGCCTCGCGGACCTCGTCGCTGCGCCACAGGTCCGGCACGGCTTCGCCCTCGAGCATCTCCCACAGCAGGCGCGCCCGGCCGCGAGTCGAGTAGCGCTCCTCGTGCGTGGCCTGATACGTGGGGCACATCGCCCCGCCCGACTCGCGACGGCACTTGCCCACGCCGACGCAACGCGCCACAGCCCGGGCCAGCGAGCCGCCGTCGTCGGCGAAACCGAAGATCGTCTTCGGATCGGCGAGCCGCAGGGCCGGCCGCAGATCCGCGTCGAGCGGCAGAGGATCCACGACCTTGCCCGGGTTCATCCGGCCCTGAGGGTCCCAGATCGACTTGAACTCGCGGAACGCGGCCACGAGCTCCGGCCCGAACATGCGCGGCAGCAGCTCCGCCCGGGCCTGGCCGTCGCCGTGCTCGCCCGAAAGAGAGCCGCCGTGCCGCACCACCAGGTCGGCCGCTTGCTCGATGAACGAGCGGAAGGCGCGCAGCCCGGCGGGTGACCAGAAGTCGAACTCGGTCCTCAGGTGCAGGCAACCATCGCCGAAGTGACCGTAGAAAGTCCGCTCGAACCCGAAACGGCCGGTCAGCTCGTCCAGCTCGCGCATGTACCGGCCGAGACGCTCGGGCGGGACTGCCGAATCTTCCCAGCCGGGATAGGTGGAGGGCTTGCCCGGAACCACGGCGGTCGCTCCCACCGCCGATTCACGCAGATTCCACAGCGCCTGCTGCTCGACCCGGTCGGTGACAACGCGAGCGGAGTCGCCGTCGCCGAACCGAGCGGCCGCCTGGCGTGCCTTCGCCTCTGCCTCGCGGGCGTCATCTCCGCCGAACTCGACCAGCAGCCATCCGCCGCCCTTCGGCAATCCCTCGATCGTGGCCAGGTTCAGGCGCTTGCGCCGGCAGGCCTCGACCAATCGATCGTCGAACCCTTCGAGCCCGATCGGACCGGTCGTCATGATCTCGGGCGATCGTTCGGCCGCCTCGAAGACGTCGTCGAAGCCGAGCACCAGCAGCGCCCGACCCGGGGGGCTGGAGACGAGTCGAACCGTGGCCTCCAGGATCGTCGCGCACGTGCCCTCGGTGCCGACCAACGAGCGGGCGACGTCGAAGCCGTTCTCCGGCAGTAGCGCCTGGAGCGGGAAGCCGGAGACCAGTCGCGGCAGCTTCGGGAAGCGCTCGCGGACCAGCGCCCCGTGGCGGTCCCGGAGGGAGCGGAGGGAGCGGTAGATCTCGCCGCGTCGGCCCGTCTCCGCGCAGAGGCGTGCCAGCTCGTCGTCCGTGGTGCGGCCGACCGTCAGACGCAGGCCGTCGTAGGTGAGCACGTCCAGCGACTCGACGTTGTCACTCGTGCGCCCGGCCATGATCGAATGGGCGCCGCACGAGTCGTTGCCGAGCATCCCGCCCAGGGTGCAGCGGTCGTGAGTCGCAGGATCGGGACCGAACGTTAGCCCGTGCCGTCCGGCGGCGGCCCGCAGGTCGTCGAGGATCACGCCCGGCTGGACGCGGGCGATACGCCGCTGCGGGTCCAGCTCCACGATCCGGTTGAGGTGGCGCGAGACGTCCACCACGACGGCCACGTTCGTCGCCTGACCCGCCAGGCTCGTCCCGCCGCCTCGGAGAGTGACCGGTGCCTCATGCTCGCGGCAGACGCGGATCGTGTCGATCAGGTCTTCCGTGTCCACCGGTCGCACGACGCCGATCGGGAGCTGGCGGTAGTTCGACGAATCGGTGGCGTACAGTGCGCGGTCGCCGGCGCCGAACTGGACCTCGCCGCGGAGGTGGGCACGCAGGTCCGCCGCGAGCAACTCGCGGGCGGACGGCCGGGGACTCACGAGAACAGCATACCGAGCGGGGAGTGGCTCGGCGAGCGCCGCGTGCGGTGAATTGTCTCCGCGGCGCCGAACTGGGGCCCAGCGAGCCACAGGCAGCCGCACGGCCGACCCTACCGGACGCCACAATGCAGAGGGGCGATGAACCCTTTACGGCCGGACCGTGTCTGGACGGACATCGCGGTCGGAAGGGCGCGGGAAACGGGAGCCGATCGAGGAACAGGCACGCTGAGCGTGGTGATCGGGGGAGGCACAGGCCCAGCCTGCGATGGTCGCGCCCAGGACGCTGTAGATCCACGCCTCGAACTGGCGGGTTGCCGTGTCGGGGGTTCGCGGCCAGACGGCGCGATCGAAGAGTCTGCCGAAGAAGGCAAATAGGGGAGTGCCGGCCACGAAGTCCAGCCCGGTGCCACCGACCACCATGACCGAACTCGCGACCAGGAGCCAGGTGCGGAAGAAATCGAACCTCTCGCCTCCTCGGTGGACTCAGTGGCTCGCTTCTGTGCGTAGAGTCGGCGTGTGGTTAGTTTGTCAACGTGCTCGTACAGTGGTGCCGCGATTGAACGTTCCGCGTCCGGATTCCGTTAGGAAGGACACTCCCAGCGGAGTTGCTTACGGAGGCCGGCGATGTTCGAGGAAGGAGTCTGGCGGGTGGCGTTGAGGGGGTCCGCAACGGGCGAGGCGGCGGCCTTCCTGAGCCTGATTCAGCGGGAGATTCCCGGCGCGTACCGGCTGGCCGGCTTCCTGCTGCACGACCAGACCGAAGCCGAGGACGCGACGCAGGATGCTCTCGAGAAGGCCTGGCAAGCCTGGCCCAGGCTCAAGACGACCGATCGGTTCGGGGCCTGGTTCGACCGTATCGTCGCCAACGTCTGCTACGACAGGCTGCGAGGACGCGGCCGCGTTCGCGAGCTGGAGCTGGATGAGGGCGTCGCGGCGCTGCCGGCGGCTCGCGATCCGTTCCGCGAAGCGCTCGCGAGAGACGAGATCGGGCAGCTCGTCCGGACCCTCCCGGCCGATCAACAGATCGTGGTTGGGCTGCGTTACTGGCGCGACCTCTCCGTCGAGGAAATCGCCGAACGGCTGAAACTGCCTGCCGGCACGGTCAAGTCCAGGCTCCACTACGCCATCCGAACGCTTCGGGCGGAGCTCGACGCGCAAAGCCGAAAGGCACGGCCATGACACTTGATCCTGAGATCGAGCGGCGACTGCGCAAGATCGCCGAACCTCCGCAACCGGGCGTGCCCGATTCGGTCTATCGATCCGCGGTCCAGGCCACGGAGAAGAGGGGAAAGGGAATGCGATTCACCTTCGGACGTCCTCGCGGTCGATTTGGGGTGGTGCCCGCGATTGGGGTTGCGCTGGCGGTCGTGCTGGCAGTGAGCCTGGCAGGCCTGTTGCTGTCGGTCCGATCGAACGTCGTCGGCGGACCTTCGCCGTCTGCCACGGCAAGCGCGGCGTCAAGGACAGCCGTGACCCCGACGCCTTCGCTCGCCGAAACGACGCCGGCCGAATCCCCCGGCCCCACGATGGTCGGGATCGGTTTCACCACGCCGGGCGCTACCACCGGTTGGACGGGTTTCAGCTGGACGAAGCTCACTGCTGACAGCCCGATGCTGGAGAATGTTGGGTTCAATCCCTCGCACGGCGTCGCCCAGGTGCTGCGCTGGAAGGGCGGCTTCGTGGCGACCGAGTCGGTCGCGCAATCGTGGATTACGGCGTTGCGCGGAGTGTCGCACGGACTTTGGACTTCGCCCGATGGGCAGACGTGGACTGCCGTGACTTCGATCGACGCGACGGACCTGATCGTGTCCGTGGCGCCGTTCGGCCTGCTGGCCATGGCCGTAGACCCCGAGACGAGGTATCCCACCGCGGCGTGGACCAGCACCGACGGTGTCGGCTGGCACAAAGCAGGCTCGCCCAACATGACCGGCTACCTGATCTCGATCGCCGGCACGGATTCCGGAATCGTCGCCACCCTCGCTTCGCCCCTGCCCGACTCGGGGTGGAGCTCTGAGAGATTCAAGGTCGAATTCTCGACCGATGGGCTGAACTGGACGCCGGAGACGGCCTTCGACCTAACGGCCGGCACGGAGGGAGCGTGGGGGCCGCACGTCCAGACCAACGCGGGCCGCTTCTACCTCATGGGCACGCCCCATCCGATGGCCGACGGATCCAACACGACGACTTTCGGCGACGAGATGTGGTTGTCGGGAGATGGGCGCAACTGGACCCGGAGTTCGGGCGGGTACTCCTTCGCTGCCGACTTCATAGATTTCGGCCGGGATGGGATGGTTCTTCACACGATTGCCAACGATATGTCCCTGGCCTTCGGTCTGGCCTGGTCGGCCGACGGCGGCATGACCTGGCACGATGCCCGCAACGGCCCCCTGGGCGCACTCTCGTGCACCGACTGTGTGACCTCGCCGGACGGCTTGATCTCTGCCAATGGGAACGTCTTCCTGGCCGTGAAGACCGACGGAAAGAAGGCCTGGCTCTCGTACGATGGGCACACCTGGACGCCGATCGCGTGGACCGGCGGCTTCCCGGCCTTCTCCTACAGCCTCGTCGTGATGCCCCGCGGCGTCATCCTCGGCGACTCGTACGGGGCAGCAAGATAGCCGCACCGGCTCGCGGGACGCTGCACCAGCCTGTGCTACGATCGGCGCCTTCACGGCGTTGACCGAGAGGAGTAGTGCCGCCATCCGGCGAGCAGAGAGCGGGGCCCGCTCCGTGCAGGGCACGGGCGAGGCTGAAAGCCCCGCGGTCGGAACGGCGCGAATGTAGCTCGTGAGCTGTGCGGGAGGCGCCCGATAGCGCGCCGAGAGGGCATCGCCAGTGACGGCGGCCGGGATGACCGGCCTTTGGGCGGCGCCGAACCAGCAGGTGGTACCACGACCCGTTCGTCCGCTGGGCGAGCGGGTTCTTCATTGACGGAGCGAACGATGGCGGACGGGGCCAAGGCGCGGAAGCCGAGGGCGGCCGGCCCGAACGGCGCGGCTGAAGAAGGGGAAATGGCGAAGGCCTACCGACCAGCCGAGGTCGAACACGCCATCTACCAGCGCTGGGTCGACGCCGACGTCTTTAATCCCGACGGCAAGGGCTCGCGCGCCGACTGGTCGAAGCCGCCATTCGTGGTCATCCAGCCGCCGCCAAACGTCACCGGCTCGCTGCACCTCGGCCATGCCCAACGGTCGACTGTCGAGGACCTGATGACTCGGCACGCCCGAATGCAGGGCCGGCCGGCGCTCTTCCTGCCCGGCCTGGACCATGCCTCTATCGCGGCCCAATACGTTCTGGACAAGCTGCTCGCCAAGAAGGGCCAGACGCGCCAGTCGCTCGGCCGCGAGAAGTACCTCGAGGCGATGTGGGAGTTCGTTCGCGAGACGCGCGAGACGATCCTGGGCCAGCAACGCCGCGTCGGCGCCTCGCTCGATATGACGCGCCTCCGCTTCACCATGGACGAGGTCTCCGCGCGCGCCGTGCGGGAAGCCTTCCTGCGCCTGTACCGCGAGGGCCTGGCATACCGGACCGAGGCGCTCATCCACTGGTGCCCTGGCTGCCGCACCAGCGTTTCGGACCTGGAGGTCATCCCGAACGAAACGACCGGCAGCCTGTGGACGATGCGCTACCACCTGGTCGACGAGAAGACCGGCGCGCCCGACCCAAACGCCTGGATCGCAGTCGCCACGACGCGGCCCGAGACGTTGCTCGGCGACACCGCCGTGGCAGTGAATCCGGAGGATCCCCGGTACACCGCACTCGTCGGCCGCCAGGCCATGATCCCGTTCGTCGATCGCGCGGTGCCGATCATCGCCGACCCCGTGGTGGATCGGGCTTTCGGGACGGGCGCGGTCAAGATCACGCCCGCCCACGACAACGACGACTACGAAACCGGCAAACGCCACGGCCTGCCGATGATCACCGTGCTCGACGACGCCGCCCGGATCAACGAGAACGGCGCCCAGTTCGCCGGCCTGGACCGCTACGAGGCCCGCCGCCAGATCGTGGAGGTCCTGCAGGCCCGCGGCGACATGGAGTCGATCAAGCCCCACGAGATGTTACTGGGCCGCTGCCAGCGTTCCGACGATGTCGTGGAACCGCGTCTCAAGACGCAGTGGTTCGTGCGCGTAGCGCCCCTGGCGGCAGCTGCCCTGGAGGCGACTCGCTCGGGCAAGACCCAGATCCTGCCGGAACGTTTCGTCAAGGTCTGGGAGCACTGGATGACCGAGATGCGCGACTGGAACGTCAGTCGCCAGCTGTGGTGGGGCCATCGCATCCCGGCCTGGTACTGCCCGGACGGTCACACCAGCGTTTCCGCCGATCCGTCGGGTCCGAATGCCTGCGAGGTCTGCGGGCGCCCGGGCGCCGAACTCCGCCAGGACGAGGACATCTTCGACACCTGGTTCAGCTCGGGCCTATGGCCGTTCTCGACCCTTGGATGGCCTGAGAAGACGCGCGACTTCGAGCGCTTCTACCCCGGCTCGGTCATGGAGACGGCCTACGACATCATCTTCTTCTGGGTTGCCCGGATGATGATGCTGGGCATCCACCTGACCGGCGAGGCGCCCTTCCACACCGTCTATCTGTCGGGGCTTATCCGCGACCCGTATGGCCAGAAGATGTCCAAGACGAAGGGCAACACCGTCGATCCGCTGGCAACGATCGAAGAGGTGGGCGCCGACGCGCTGCGGTTCGCCCTGGTCAACGGCACGGCGCCCGGCAACGACGCCCGATTGGGCGCCGAGAAGCTCGAGAACGCCCGCAACTTCACCAACAAGCTGTGGAACGTGGCCCGCTTCGTGTTGGGCGCACGGCCCGCGTCAATCCCTCCGAACACTTGGCAAAGCCCGGATCGCAAGCACGCCGGTCCAGGCGATCGCTGGATCCAGTCCCGCACCGCCGCGACTGTCGCAGCCGTCGACGATGCGATGAGCCAGTACGCGTTTGGCGATGCCAGCCAGATCCTGTACGAAGCCATCTGGAACGATTATTGCGACTGGGGCGTGGAGCTGGCCAAGGTCCGTCTCGCGGACGAAAGCCTGAGTGCCGCAACGCGCGAGGCCACTTGGTGGACGCTGGTCGACGCTCTGGACACTTACCTGCGGCTGCTACATCCCATCATGCCGTTCGTGACCGAGGCGATCTGGGAGCGCCTTCCGCACGGGGCGCAAGACCCGGGGCTGCTCGTCGTAGCCGACTGGCCGATCGCCGCCGCCGATGGCGCCGACGCCGCCGCCGAGGTTGAGGTGGCCGCGCTCATCGACCTGGTTCGAGCGGTGCGCAACGCCCGGTCCGAGGCGCGGATCGAACCGGGGGCGTGGCTCCCCGTGGACGTGTACGTTCCCGAATCGCTTGGCCCCGCTTTCGAGGCGCTCCGGCCGGCGATCGAGCGGCTGGCCCGCGCGAAGCCGCTCGGCCGCGAATTGAGCCCCGAATCGGTTCGACGGGGAGTGGCCGGCGGCCTCTCGGTGATCGTCGGCGAGATCGAAGCGATCGTCCGGCCCGCGGCCAGGGACGAGGCCCAGGACGAGCGCGACCGTGCCCGCCTGGAGCGTGAACTGGCCGAGGCCGAAGGGCTGCTCGCCGCCGCTCGCGCGCGCCTGGCCAACGAGGCCTTCGTCTCCAAGGCTCCGCCGGCCGTCGTAGACGGCGCGAAGGCGCGCGCCGCGGAACTGGCCGAGCTGGTGGGCCGGCTGGCCGAGAGGCTGGGTCGCTAGGTCGGACCGCCGCCGCTGGGCCCCTCGGCGGGCCCTCCAGTTGGCGCCGCGGTGCGCGACTGTATCGGGGCAGACCGCCCCGGCGCGCTGGTAGGATACGGAGAGGTTCGCCAGCACTTTCGAGGAGCGCGCGTGCCGCTGTTCCGGAAGACCCGCAAGGGTCCCGCCCAACCGTATACTCCGCCGGTCCTGGAAGAGATAAGCGCCCAGGATTTTTCGCTGAAACTCTCGTACTCGGCCAAGAGCAGCGAAAGCGTCCGGGCCAGCACCGGCCCAGCGGGCGTCGCGTGGCTGACGCGGATGCTCGACGGTTGCGTCCAGGCGGAGCCGGAGCTGGTCGAGCCGTATCCGGTCGAGTTCGGGCAGGCGGCTCCGTTCATCGCCCGCATGCCCGCCGCAGCGGAGTGGCTCGCGTACCACCGCAAGCGGCTTCCCGTCACGCGCCACGCGCTCGTCGTGTTGGAGGCCGTCGACGCGATCGATCTGGCCTTCGACACCTTGGTGTGCGGACTGCTTGACGGGACGGTGGATACCTCGGGCTATCCGGAATACAACACCATCGTGGGCGGCGTCGCCTCCCACTGGGACGAGATGACGGGCGACATGATCGTTCGCGCGGTCGTGGGCTGGGGTGGCAAGGGCGTCCGTGGCGACACGGAGCGCAATGCCTCGCGCATCCTGTCCGAGCTCTTCGCCAACCTCAAGGCCGATCCGCACGCCCTCGGCGTCGTGGCCGGGGAGAGGCTCCTGGGCGGCGGCAAACAGGGTGGCATCGTGTGTGCTCACTGCGGCTTCGATTCGGGGCACGAGAGGGCTTTCTACTGTCCCAAGTGCGGCATGCGCATGGACCGCGGCTAGCGGCGCCGGGAGAGGATAGTGCCCACCTACGACTACATCTGCACCGCGTGCGGCTACCAGATAGAGGTCATCCACTCAGTCCACGGCGAGGGACCGGCCTGTCCGAGGTGTGGCGCGCGAATGCGCAAGGCCATCTCGGCACTTGCCATCCACTTCAAGGGCACCGGCTGGGCACGCAAGGACCGATCCTCCGGCCGACCGAGCAAGCCAAGGCCCAAGGACTCCGACTCGAGCGGTTCCGGCGGCTCGAGCGCGGGGTCGGACGCGGAATCCGGCGCCTCTAGCGAATCCAGAGCTTCTGCCGGATCTGGCGCCGAGACGACACCGAAGGAGACGGACTGACCGATGCCGAAGCCACCGACCGATTGGATCTCTTTGTCGGAGGCCGCCGATCTGCTCGCGGCTTCGAACGTACGCTTCACGTCTGACACGATCGGCCGCTGGGCGCGCACCGGCCGCCTCCAGAGCATCAAGCTGGGCAACCGCAGGTTCGTGCGAAAGGTCCAGGTTCGGTCGCTGCTGCGGCCCCGTGGCACGGTCCATGGCGAGGATCTTCAGCCGAAGCTCTTCGAGGAGCTGGACGACTAGCTCGCGCTGAGACCCGACTGCGCGGCGCGATGGGGTCTGGGACGCTCGGGCGAGTATCGGTGAGCCGGTAGCGTCAGGTCTGCTGGGTCCCGCACCGGCGGCAGAAGCGGGCGTGCGTCGAGACAGGCAGGGCGCAGCGATGGCAGACGCGAACGTTGCCACGGTCGAGCACTTCCTGCGCCGATTCCGCCCAGATCGTCGCAATCAGTTGCGACTCAACCTGCTCTGACTGGTGCGCAGCCGCGACCGAGGCCGATACGAGAGCGGGATCGGGTTCCGGCCATGACGCCGCCGCGGCATTGTGCGGCGGCCAGCTGGCGCCGATCGGCGGCCAGGGCGCCGGCGCCTCTGCCGACGGAGACGCGACCGGGGCGGGTTCGGACGGGCGGCGCTTCGCGGGCCATCGTTCCACGGTCGCGGGCGGCATGGTGAAGAGCGGCTGCTGTGCGGGAGTAGCAGGCGTCGGCGCTGCCTCTGGCGTACGGGCCGGCACGGGCTCCTCGACCTGGGCGGCGAAGACCGGCTCCGGCTCCGCCCCGGCAGGGGATTGCTCGGCGCAAGCCACTTGCTCCGTTTCTGCGGCCGGTTCTGATGTGGCCTCGACGGCCTCGAGGGTCTTGACGGCTTCGACGGCTTCGACGGGAGCGTCGGAGACCGCCTCGGCCCCTTCGAGCGGCGCGGCGTCGGAATCGGCCCGTGAATCGTGGCGTCCGAACGGACGCCAGGCCCACGGCGTCGCCTGCGGCCATGGGTCGGCCTGTCCGGTCGAGTCTGGCACCGAAGCCTGCGCGGGCTTCGGGGCCTTGAGAATCTCCGGAACCTTGGGAGGTGGCTCTTGCGCCGGTCCGACGATCGGGATGCGGTGGGTGAGCAGACGCCCGATGACCCGTCCGCGGCGCGGCCCGGCGGGGGCCGGCGGGTCCGAGGCCTCGACCGGCTTTCGAAGCGAGCCCATGAGATCGAAGTCGGAGGAAGGGGCTATCTGGGGGGCCGGGACCTCGGGCTCCCACGCGCCCCGCGCTGGAGTCTCAGGATCGGTTCGACGGTCGCGCTCGTGCGGGGCCAGGCGAGCCGCCTCCTCGTCGAAGGTGTGCGACGGCGTGGGCGCCTCGGCCTGAAGATCCGGCTGTTCGTAGGGAGAAGGGTGGCTGAGCTGCGCCTGGACGAGGATGCCCTCCTCCGGCGGATGGGTCGGCTGGGTCGGCTGGGTCGGCTGCGTTGCCGGTGCCGGCTGCGCGACCTCCGGAACGCTCGTCGTCGACTCGGAGGCGCGCTTTCCGTTGCGGTGCGGCCCGGGCCGGCCGGGGATCGGATCTTCCGAGGGCCACGGTATCGCTTCCGCGGAGGCAACTCCGAGACCGGCATCCGCCGTCGGTCGGGTGGTCGGAGAGATCCCATCCAGGGTCCGCCGGGCGACCGGCTCGCAGTCCCGTAGCGGAGCGCAGGAGAGACAAGCGCTCTGGTTTGGATTCCAGCACTTGTCGCACGCGTACTGGCGGCAGGACATGCAGAAGTTGAAGGTCCGGTGGAACTCCTCGGCGATGCGAGCGGTCTCACCGCTTCCAACGTCGATGCGGGCAGCAGCCATCGCGTCGTCCATCGAAGCTTCGTCGCTCATGACGAAGTTCTTCAGGCCCTTCGCCAGGACACGTGCGCCTGCCAGCGAGAGCCGCTTCGAGGGCGTGGGACCGAAGGTGTAGCGGGTGCCACACCGCTCGCAATACGAGTCGGTGAAGTCGCGCATCTTAGCTCCACAGTCCTATGAACCGATCCTGAGCGCTGCCCGATGAGGCGCCCGCTTCTGGAGGGTACCCCGATACCCTGGATCGCGAGCCGCCCTGCTCGTACTCGTTCGCGTGGGCTGAAGGTCCCGGTCTTTGCAAGGCGATTCGCAAGGCCAACAGAGGATGGCTTTTGGGACGTTGATGTCCAGCGATCAGGCCGCGGCAGCGGTTCGCGCGTGTTTCGAACAACGGAACGCCGAATCGCGTCTGTTGGAGTAGAAGCCATCTCGACGCCGCCAGGCGAGAAGAGAAGTCGCGACAGGTTGGCTCGACAAGGTCACAAGGAGAAACGGCAGGGCGTCTCGGCGTAGTATGTGGCGGCCCCCGACGGCGTCCTGGACGGAGGGCTTCGCCGAGAAGACGGCTCTGCGACCTGCTCGCGGATCATCGACCAGCCTCCAGTCCAGAAGAGAGACAGATGACGAGCATTCAAGAGACCGGTGAGAAGGTCGCGGCAAATGTCGAACGCGTCATCATCGGCAAGCGCCAAGAGGTCCGCCTGACGCTGGTTGCCCTGCTGTGCCGAGGCCACCTGCTAATCGAGGACGTACCGGGCACCGGCAAGACGATGCTTGCCAAGGCAGTGGCGCGCAGCCTGGGCTGCAGTTTCCGCCGCATCCAGTTCACCCCGGACCTGCTCCCGTCGGACGTGACCGGACTTTCCATCTACAACCAGAGGACCCAGGAGTTCGAGTTCCGACCGGGTCCGATCATGGCCCAGGTTGTCCTTGCCGACGAGATCAACCGCGCGACGCCGAAGACGCAGTCCGCGCTCCTGGAGTGCATGGAGGAGCACCAGGCGACGATCGACGGAACCACCTACGCGATGCCCGAGCCGTTCCTGGTGATCGCCACCCAGAACCCGATCGAGTACGAGGGCACCTTCGCCCTGCCGGAAGCCCAGCTCGACCGCTTCATGCTCCGCATCCGGTTGGGCTACCCGAGCCAGTCCGACGAACAGACGATTCTCGACCAGCAGAAGATTACGCACCCACTCGAGGATCTCAGGGAAGTCCTCCCGGTCGACGAGTTGCGCGAGCTTCAGAAGTCGGTGCGTGAGATTTACGTCGACCCGAGCGTCGCGGACTACATCGTTCGCCTGGTGAACGCGACCCGAACTCATCCGGACGTCTACCTGGGCGCGTCGCCGCGCGGCTCGCTGGCCCTGTATCGGACCGGACAGGCGCTCGCCGGCCTGGCCGGGCGCGACTTCGTGATCCCGGACGACATCAAGGCCCTGGCCGAGTCGTGCCTGGCCCACCGCCTGATCATCAAGACCAGCTCGTCGATGCACGACATCGATCCGCGCCAGGTCGTCGCGGAGCTGCTCGACACCGTCGCCGTGGACACGAGCCGAGCTGTCAGCGCGACCAAGCGCGGCGAAGGGGCGGAGGCAGGGTCCGGCCGAACGGCCGCGGTCCAGAGGGACGCGAGCGGCAGCCCCGCTCGCTAGCCTCGGGAAGGACGTCGCGTCGTGATCCGGCGACTGCAGTTCCTGATCGTGGCGGTCGTTCTGCTGATCGCCGCATTTTCGACCGGTCTGCCGTTCCTCTTCTACCTGGTCTACCTCGGGCTGCTGGCAGTCGGGGGGAGCTACGTGCTGACGCGATTCGGACTGGCCGATCTCGAGGCCGGTTTCCGCGTCGACCATCGTCAGGGCCACGTCGGCGATGACTTGCGCACCACGTACAGCATTGCCAACGCCAGCGGGCTGCCCAAGCCGTGGCTGGAGGTCTACAACCCGACGGACCTGCCGGTGCCGCTGCCCGGACGCGCCCTCGGGCTGCGGTCGTGGGGGCAGCGCTCCTGGATCGCGATCGTGCCGCTCACGCGGCGGGGCACGTATCGCGTCGAGCCCATGGTCGTCCGGACGGGCGATCCGTTTGGCTTCTTCGAGGCGGCCGCCACGGTCGGTCGACCGACGGTCGTGACGGTATTTCCCAAAGTCGTTCGGCTGCCGCGATGGCGGCTTCCGAACGCCAACCTGGAGGGTACGCACTCGGCACCCGAGCGGACTCTGCAGTCGACGCCACTCGCGACCACGGTCCGGCCCTACGCGCCGGGCGACAGCTTCAACCGGATCCACTGGCGCAGTACGGCGCGGCTCGGCGAGATCCAGGTAAAGGAGTTCGACCTCGAGCAGACTGCCGACGTGTGGCTGTTCGTGGACCTGGAGAGCGCCGCTCAGGGGGGTAAGGGCGACGTCTCCACCGTCGAGGAGTCGCTCCGGGTGGCGGCTTCAATCGCCCACGACGCAATCCTGGAGAACCGCGCCGTCGGCCTGACGACGAGCGGCCACAGGCTCGTCTCAATCCCAGCCGATCGCGGTGCGCGTCAGCGTCAGAAGATCATGCAGCTGCTCGCCGCCGTAGAGGGCGACGGAAGGACGCCCCTTGCGGAAGTGTTCCTCGCCAGCCTGCCCAAGCTGCGACGGGGGATGACCGCCGTGGTCGTCACCCCGTCGAACGATCGACACTGGGTCCGTGCCCTGACGGGACTGCGCCGCCGAGGTGTGGCCGCCGTGGTGGTCACGCTCGACGCGGCCAGCTATGAGCAGTTCGACCGGCCCCGACGACGGGGTGCTTCCGTGGAGCGCGAGCCGGAGTCCCAGGAGCAGCGCGCCCTGCGTTTCGCCCTCGCCGAGTACGACCTCAAGGTTTGCGAGGTTCACGCCGGCGACAACCTGGGGACGGTGCTGGCATGACAAGCCGCGAAGTCGGTGCGCCAATCTTGGAAGGGCCGGGGCGAGAGTGACAGCGCGGATGTCGCCGAGTCCCGCCGCCGAGCTGCGGTCGCGTCGCGTGGAGCCGAGCGGAGCGGAACCCGGCAGCGTCGGCTGGATTGTGGAGCGCTTGCGCCCCGACGAAGGCTGGGCGAGCCTGCTCCTGGTTCTGATCATGGCCGGCACGATGGCCTGGTCGATCGCCGACGCACGCTGGATCCTGGGCCGTGACAGCCTGAGCAGCTTCGTCATTTGGGCCGCCATCGCGGCGGCGCTGTGGGGCTACCTGAGCGCGCGACTCGAGATGTCGCGGTGGCTGGCCCACCTGCTTGGAGCTACCATCGGCGCCTTCCTTCTGATCGAAGCCGTTGGGGCGCAGATTCCGGGCGCTCACCCAGGCCTGATCGGGTGGTTCCAGGCAACGGCCGGTTCCGTGACGCAGGCCTACCTCGATCTCACCTGGCGCCATCAATTGTCGACCAACCAGTACGGCCACTTCGGCCTGATCATCGGCATCGTCGCCTGGGGCACGGCCCAGGCGGGCTCCTACGACGTGTTCGGCCATCACCGCGCCGTGAACGGGGTTCTGCTCATGGCGGTCGTCCTGATTGCCAACATGGCCATGACGCTGCAGGACCAGTTCCCGATCCTGGTCCTGTTCAGTACCGCGGCGCTAGTTCTCCTGCTCCGGGCGCATGCCGCGGACGAACGGTCGAGCTGGCTGCGCCACCGCATCTGGCGCGGCGGCGACATGCACGCGCCACATGTCCAGGGAGGCCTCGGGTTCGCTTCGGTGGCGATATGCGGCGCGCTGTTCCTGACCAGCGTAGCGAGTTCGGCGCCGCTTGCCGCGCCGCTGCAGGGGGCGAGCGGAAACTTCCGGGACTTGGCGAACTGGATCAGCAACTACCTGCCGAACGGCGGTCAGAGTCGCATCAACCCTGGGGGGGACTTCGGCCTCTCCACGTCGGTCGGTTCCTCCTTCCAGGCCGGGACGGAGGACGCCTTCACAGTCAGGCTGCCGGATGGAGTGACCAGCTCGCACTGGCGCGTGATCGCGTACGACCGATTCCAGGCAACCGGATGGTCTGTCGGCAGCGGCCCGGCACAGACGGAAATCGCCGCCAATTCGCCGCTGACCGAGGGCACGCTGGATCTGGTGAGCAGCGCCACCGCGGGGCGGAACGAGTTCCATTACGTGATCCACATCCAGGACCCGTCGATCAGACACCTGATCGTGGCCAACGAGCCCGAGGTGATCGACGTCTCTACGGGACGCGTTCTCGTCGGTAGCTCGCCATCCGATGCCGACGTGGTCTGGTTCCCCACGGATGCCACGGACTACCGCGTCACGGCGAACGTCCCGAACATGGATCCCGCCGGCGTTGGCCTGACCGAGTGGCGATTGCGCCACGCCGGGACGGCGTACCCGACGGGCATCGTGGCTCGCTATACGCAGGGAGCCGAACTGGTCGGGTCCGATGGCCAATACCTGCTGCAGCTCATCAAGCAGTGGGCACCGACGCAGGGGTATGTCATCGACCCCGAGACCGGGCGCTTTGCCAACGAGTACGACGCCGCGAAGGCGATTCAGGACTACCTGCGCGATCCGGATCACTTCACCTACACCACGAACATCGGTGACATCGCGCGCCAGTGCGCCTCGCTCTCGACGGTGGATTGCTTCGCTCTCTTCCGAGAGGGGTTCTGCGAGCAGTACGCCACCACGATGACGATGCTGATGCGCATGGACGGCTTCCCGGCTCGCTACGTGCTCGGGTTCCTGCCTGGGCTCTTGGACCAGCACACGCTGATCGAGCAGGTAACCGCCCAGCAGCGCCACGCCTGGGTCGAGGTCTACTTCCCGAGCTACGGCTGGATCCCGTTCGATCCGACCGGGGGCTCGGTCGGGCAGCCGACCGAGCTTCCCGCGGGCAGCGAGGTCAAGACTTCGCCGACCCCGTCGTTCTCGGGCCTCGAACCCGGCCGAACGGTCGGTCCGGAGGAGACGCCGCGGCGTGGTGGCGGTGGCTCGACAACCAACTCCACGGACGACGGCGGCCCCGGCAAGTTCCTGATCCCGGTCGTCATCGGCTCGCCCGCCTTCGGGCTGGCGTTGATCCTGCTCTGGCGCTGGCGCCCGAGGCGACTCCAGGGCCCCGATACGGTCTACCGCGGCGTCGTGAAGCTGGCCAGCCGGTTCGGGTATAGACCCCTGCCTACGCAGACGGTATACGAGTACACGGGGATGCTGGCCGAGCTCGTACCGCGCGCCTCGGACCCGTTAGGAATCGTGGCGATGGCCGAGGTCGAGGTCACCTACGGCAGGCGCATGCTCGCGACGGATCGACTCATCTCGCTCGCGACGGCGCAGCGGCGGGTCCGCCAGGCGTTGCTCCGGCTCGCATTCCGCATCCCGGGTCGCCACCCCAAGCCGTCGAAGACGGGCCGAGCCAGGCCTCGCTGACGTCGGCCGACGGACCGCAGCGTCCGACCGATTATCCCGCGGAGGTCGTCGAGGCGGTTGAGTGGCTCCCGTGAAATGCCTATAGAGCGCCCGACTGGCCGCGGTCGGCCGACTCTTCGGACGAGGCCGTCGTTCGATCGTCTCCGAGATGACCGTCGAGGTTCAGGGCCAGCAGCACGGCGCGGCCGGCCCGGATCTCGATGACGGTGATGGCGCCGAGTCCGAAGTCGAAGTTCCAGAAATGCTCGAGCGGGAGCCCTAGCAGAGCGCAGGCCACCACCCTGAAGACACCGCCATGGGCGACGATGAGCGACCAGCTTCGCTGTGGGCCGACGTTGCCGTAGCCCAGAACCTGGTGGCGGTCCATCGTGCCGGGGGTGGACCCAACGGCCATCTCGGACAGCAGGCGAGCCAGCGCCGGTTCGACTCGCGCGAATACCTGCTCCAGGCTCTCGCCGCCGAGTGCGTGAAACTTCGTCGGCCAGCGCCGCCAGCCTCCCAGCGTCTCCCCGAAGCGGGCCATGATCTCCTCTTCGGTCAGGCCCTCCCAGGGACCCTGGGCAATCTCGGCGAATCCGGCGTCGGCGCGGAGTGGGGGAGTGGCGCGGCCGGCGGCGGCCATTTCCTCGACCGCCAGTTCGGCGCTGCGGCGAGCCCGTCCCAACGGGGAGTGGACGATGGCGAACGGCGCAGTGTCCGGGATAGGCAGGGCCGGAGCGGCGTGGGGCGCTGCCAGGCGGCGGCCGGCCAGGCGCGCCTGCTGTTCGCCGAGAGGCGTGAGCGGCGCCTCCATCTGGCCCTGGAAGCGCTTCTCGACGATGAATTCCGTCTGCCCGTGGCGCAGGAGAACGAGGATCGCGTCGAGGCCGTCAGGAATGAGCGGAGCGGCCCCGGCGGCCCGGGCTTCCCCGGGTCGGGGCCGCTCCGCATCCCGCAGAGAGGAGTTCAACGATCGGTTGCGGCCCGGATGACCCACACGTCGAGGACCGACGGGTGGTTCCGGATCTGGTCGACGACCGCGTTCGACACTTCGTCGTCGACGGCCAGAAGCATCAACGCGTCCCGCCGGGCCGCGGTCCGTGCCAGTGTCATGGAGCTGATGTTGACATCGGCCTCGCCGAGGATCAGACCGATGCGGCCCATCGTTCCGGGCTTGTCCTGATGGCGCGTGACGACCATCAACGGTGCCGGCGCCATGTCGAGCCACTCGTCGTCGATGCGGACGAGTCGCGGCTCGCCGTTGGCGACCGTGCCAGCCACCACGGCCTTGCCGGAGTCGCCCTCGGCGGTGAGTGTCACCAGCGAGGCGAACGTGCCCGCGTCGTTTGTCTTGCGCTCGTTGACGGTCAGGCCGCGGTTCTTGGCGAGGAACCCGGCGTTGATGAGGTTGACTCGCTCGCTGGTCGCGTTCTCGAGAATGCCGCGCAGCGCGGCCGCCGCGAGCTGCGACGTGTCGTAGTCGGCCAGATCCCCGGCGACGTCGATCGTCAGGGTCTTGACTCCGCCACGCAGGTACTGGGCGACGAAGCGACCGAGAATTACCGTCAGGGGCAGGTACGGGGCGATGGCCCGCGACGTCTCCGGGGTGAGCAGGGGCGCGTTGACCGCGTAGCGGGCCGAGCGGCCGGCGAGGACGTCGATGACCTGTTCGCATGCTTCCTCGGCGACGCGCAGCTGGGCCTCGGCGGTCAGGGCGCCGAGGTGCGGCGTCAAGACAGTGTTGGGCGCGGTCAGGATCGGTGAGTCGACCGGGGGTTCTGGATCGTAGACGTCGAAGGCTGCACCGGCGATCTTGCCGTCGGTGAGGGCCTGGGCCACCGCCGCCTCGTCGTAGACGCCACCGCGGGCGACGTTGATGAGCATCACGCCGGGCTTGAGCTTGTCGATCTGGTCGGGGCCGATGAGCCCACGGGTCGTCTTGTTGATGGGGACATGCACGGTGATGACGTCGGCCTTCTCCAGGATCGTCTCGACGTCGACCAGGGTGATGCCGTGAAGGGCGGCTTGCTCGGTCGTGACGAACGGGTCGTTGCCGATCACGTTCATCTCCAGGCCTCGGGCGCGGTCGGCCACGGCCTGCCCGATCTTGCCGAGGCCGATGATGCCCAAGGTCCGTCCCCGGAGCTCGACGCCGGTGAAGGCGCTGCGCTTCCACTCGCCCCTGCGCATCGAGGCGTCGGCGGCGGCGGTCTTGTGGGCGAGCGCGAGCATCAGCGTGATCGTCTGCTCAGCGGCCGAGACAGTGTTGCCGGTGGGTGCGTTGACGACCACGATGCCGGCCTTGGTGGCGGCCTCGAGGTCGACGTTGTCTACACCGACGCCGGCTCGGCCGATGACGATCAGGCGGGTAGCGTGGGCGAGTATCTCGGCCGTGACCTTGACCTGGCTGCGAACCAGGAGGGCATCGTATTCACCGATGACGGCGGCGAGCTCGTCGGGTGTGAGCCCGATCTTCTCGTCTACCTCGTGATGCGCACGGAGGATCTCGAGGCCCTGCTTGGCCAGGGGCTCGGCAACGAGGATCTTCATTGAGGGCTCCTTACTTGGCCAGGCCGAGGGACTTGAGCGCAGCGACCTGCGCGGCCTGCACGGCCACGCCGGGCGTGACCGGCCGGCCGAGCTCGATCAGGGCCTGCTCCAGGACAGCCATCGCGTTGAGGATGTCCGGAACCGTCACGTGGCCGAGGTGTCCGATGCGGAAGATCTTGCCTTTGAGGGCGCCCTGCCCGCCGGCGACGATCAGGCCGAGCTTGCGGAGCTTGCCGTTGAACGTCTTCCAGTCGAGGTCCTCTGGGATCCAGGCGCCGGTGACGGTGTTCGAGGCGTAGGCCGGATCGGCCAGGAGCTTGAAGCCCAGGGACGTCAGGCCTGCCCGGACGGCGGCGCCGACGGCGGCGTGGCGCTTGCAAATGTCTTCGAGACCCTCCTGCTCCATCAGGTCAAGGGCGACGTCGAGCTGGAACATGACCGCCACGGCAGGCGTCCAGGGGGTCTGGCCCGCTTCGGCGCTGGTCTTGTGAGCGGCCAGGTCGAAGTAGAACTTGGGCATCTTCGCCACGGCCGCGGCTTCCCACGCACGCGGCGAGACGGACACGAAGGACAGTCCGGGAGCGACCATCCAGGCCTTCTGCGAACCGCTGACGACTACGTCGAGCTTCCAGTCGTCCGTCTCGAACGGAACTGCGCCGAGGCCGCTGATGGCGTCGACGACGATCAACGCGTCGGGCGCGACATCCTTGACGACTTTGGCCAGCTCGTGGATCGGGTTGGTGACGGCAGTCGAGGTCTCGTTCTGGGTCATCAGGACGGCCTTCCACGGACCGCCGGCCTGGAGGGCCTCGCGGACCCTGGCCGGCTCGGCGGCCTTGCCCCATTCGAACGCCAGCTTGGTCACGTCGGCGCCGTAGACGGTGGCGATCTTGGCGAAACGATCGCCGAAGGCGCCAATGGTCACGGCCAGGACCCTGTCGCCGGGGGACAGGAAGCTGACGATCGCCGACTCGAGACCGCCGGTGCCCGCCGCGGTGACGATCAGGACATCGTTCTCCGTCCTGTAGAACGTCTTCAGACGGGCAATGATGCTGTTCTGCAGGACCGCGAACTCGGGACCCCGGTGGTTGACCATCTGGTGGGCGCCCGCTTCGCGGACGGCGTCCGGAATGGATGTCGGGCCCGGGATGCGTAGGTTGGCCTCGAAGCGGTTCACGGTTCCACCTCAACTTCGGAAGAGCAGGACGACTCAAGGGATGCTACGGGGTGTCTCCTGCTCGCGCCAGTGTGGTATATATGACCGCATATGACGAAGCGGACGACGATCCTCATGGACTCCGACCTGCTCGAGCGGCTCGATCGCTTCGCGGCTCGGACGGGCGTGACCAAGACGTCGGTGATCGCGGCCGCTCTCGAGGCTCACCTGGAGTCGAACGACACCGCTCCCGATCTGCCGTTCCTGGCCGTGGGTAGGAGCGATCACGGGCGGCTTTCGCTCGACGGCAGAGCGATCGTTCGGCGCGAGGCCGGCCAGCGGCCCCGCCCGGAAGGGGATTGAGGCTTGGCGGTCCTTCTCGACTCGAGCGCGATTCTGGCCGCGGCGGACCAGTCGGATCTCAACCATCGGGCCGCGTTGGGGTGGTTCGCGAGGGTCGGCGAGCCGCTCATGATCGGCGCCCTGACGCTGGGCGAGGTCGATCTGCTGCTGCAGCGGGAGTTGGGGCTGCGGGCGACGCTGGCGCTGCTCGAGTCGATCGCGAGCGGAGCGGTAAGGGTCGTTGCGCCGACTCAGGCCGACCTGGCGCGCGCGGCGGAGCTGCTGCGCGAAGCAGTAGAGCACCGGCCACGCTTGGCCGACGCGGTGCTGGTCGCGACCGCGGAGCGCCTGGGGATCACCCGGGTGGCCGCCTTCGATCGCCGGCCCATCGCCATCTTCCGGCCGCGGCACGTCCGTGCCCTGGACCTGGAACCCTGACGCGCCGCCACTGCCGGGCCAGGCTCAAGTCTACGGCCCGATCCCAGATAATCGCGCGGCTCAGGCCGGGTCTTCGCCCGAACGATCCTCGACGACGGCATCTCTCTGTTCGCGACCCGCGGTCTGGCGCTTTTCGGACTCGCGAGAGCGCATGACCTTGGCGGCGACCTTCATCGGATCGACTTCCGGACCGCCGCCCTGCCGCCGGGGCTTCTCTCCCGATTCGGCGCGTGCCTGTCGGAGCCGTTCCAGCCGTTCGCCGATCCGAATCTCGACGCCGACCTCGGACGGACGGTAGTAGCTGCGGTCGCGCAGCTCGTCGGGCAGGTACTGCTGCTCCACATCCGCGCCCTCGTAGTCGTGGGGATAGCGGTAGCCCACGCCGATGCCGAACTGGCGCATCGCACCGTGAGGCGCGTTGCGGAGGTGCTTGGGAACCGGCAGCGACCCCAGTTCCAGCACGTCGGCCATCGCGGCCCAGTACGCGCGTCCGGCCCGATTCGACTTGGGGGCGGCGGCCAGGTAGGCCGTGGCCTCGGCCAGGTTGTACTGGGCTTCCGGCAGGCCGACCCAGTCGAGCGCCAGCGCCGCGGCCACGGCAATCTCCAGGGCGCGGGGATCGGCCAGGCCCACGTCTTCCGAGGCGGAGATGATCAGCCGGCGGGCGATGAAGCGCGGGTCCTCTCCGGCCGCGACCATGGCCGCCAGCCAGTACAGCGCCGCGTCCGGGTCGTTGCCTCGGATGCTCTTGATGAAGGCGCTGACCGTGTCGTGGTGGCCGTCGCCGCCGCGGTCGTAGGCGAGGACGCGCTGCTGAGCGGCGGCCTCGACGTCGGCAAGGGTGGGCGCGACATGGCCCTCGCCGTCGCGGGCGCCCTCCGCTTCGGCGATCGAGACGGCACCCTCCAGGACGTTGAGTGCCTGCCGCGCGTCGCCGGCGGAGAGGCTCACGAGGTGCTCGAAGGCCTCCTCGCCGACCGCCACGCCGCCCTTGGGACCGAGTCCGCCGGCCAGGCCCCGCGCCTCGTCCGCCAGGGCCCGTCGGACGACCGTCGCCACCTGCTCGTCGGCCAACCGTTCCAGGCGATAGACCCTCAGTCGTGACAGCAGCGCCGAGTTCACCTCGAAGTACGGGTTCTCAGTGGTGGCGCCGACGAGGGTGACGGTCCCTTCCTCGACGTGGGGCAGAAGCGCGTCCTGCTGGGCCTTGTTGAAACGATGGATCTCGTCGATGAAGAGGATCGTCTGGCGGCCATCGAGAGCAAGCCGGTCGCGAGCGTCCGCAACCAGCGCGCGCACTTCGGCGACGCCGCTCATGACGGCCGAGATCGTCACGAGATGGGCACCCACCGCATCGGCCAGGACGCGGGCCAGGCTGGTCTTGCCGCTGCCCGGCGGACCCCAGAGGAGGATCGAGCCCAGGCGGCCGCGCTCGATGGCGCGGCGCAGCGCACCCCGTTCGCCGATCAGCTGCTCGTGGCCGACGACCTCGTCGATGCTTCGCGGCCGCATCCGGGCGGCCAACGGCTGGCGCTCCGGCGGCGGTGCGAAGATCGGCTGCTGATTCGCCGAGCCCAACCCGGCGATGTCGCGAGTTGGTCTGGTCGGTCGTCGGGAGGCCATGTTCGGATGCTCCAAGCCCGACGCGGTTCTGGCTCGGCGGCGGCCAGGCTCCGGACGGTCGGACGAGTGAAAAGCCGGGCGTCAGACCTTGATGACGTGGAGGACGTCGATGAGGACGAACATCACGCCCAGCGTCGCCGCCATCAGCGCTGCGACCCGGATGATCCGGCGCACGTCGCGGGTCACGTAACCGTATTCCTCGGCGGCTCGGATGGCGAGGGGACTCTGGCCGCGGGCTCGCCCGATGCGGTCAGGCTCCGCTCCGCGCGACCTGTCGCGCGAGCGGCCGAGGTTGGCCTGGGCGGCACGCTCCTGGGCCACGATTTGCGATTCGAGTTCGGCGGCGCGAGCCTCCTCAGCGTCCGAAAGGCCCTGAGCGGGTCGGCCCGCCGGTCGCGGCTGCTGTCGGGCGGGAGCGTGTCGGTCGGGATGCCGCTGGCCGGGACGGTTCGAGCCGCGGTTGCGCTTGGCCATTTTGGTGGGGGGCCTCCGATGGTCGTTCGATTGCCTGTCGAGCATAGCATCCCAACCCTCGGCGGGAGGGGCTCGCCGGTCCGCGAGCCGTCCTCGCACCGCGGCTGCTAGACTCGCCGCGAGCCGAGTGGAGGTTGGAGTGTCGCAACTCAACGATTTCGTCGCATCGAACCTGGGCGTCATAGGCGTCGTCATCGGCGTCGGTTGCGTCGTCCTGCTGCTCATGATCCTGATGCTGTTCATCCAGTCGCGCCGGATCGGGCTGCTCAGCGAGAGGCTCGATTTCCTGACTCAGGGCGCCGACGGCCAGAGCCTGGAGGAGGTCCTGGGGACGCACCTGGACACCGTGATGCGCGTCGCGCACGACCTCGACGACGTGATCGCTCGCACGGCGATGCTCGAAGCCGGCGCGCGGATGCATTTCGGACGGCTGGGCCTGGTCCGGTTCAATCCATTCGACGACACCGGCGGAAACCAGAGCTTCGTGCTGGCGATGCTCGACGCCAACAACGACGGTTTCGTTATGAGCAGCCTCCACTCCCGAACCGTCTCACGGCTCTATACGAAGGCGATCTTCGGCGGCACCAGCGAGATGACCCTTTCCGCCGAGGAGACCCAGGCCGTCGAGATCGCCGTCTCCCAGGGTGGGGTCGCGCCGGTTCGTGGCAAGGCCAAGTCAGGCGGCTCGCCAGCGCGTCGCACCAGTCGGGAACGCGTGGCGGCTTCAACCAGCAGTGCCAGCAGGGTGAGTGGCGCTGCCGAACGGCCCCCGGCAGTCGCGCCGGTTGAAACGGCCGCAGCCGAATCCGAGCCGCAGCCGGCCGAGGCGGACCAGACCGCGCCCCCGGCCTGAGTGGCGGGCCGGACGTCGTGACACGCGAGATGTCACTGCGACGGCGATCCTAGGGGCATGCCTCGCACCACTCGCAAGACCTCGTCGCGCGAGCCCGCACGACTCGAACAGATCCCCGTCTGGGGCGTCGCCTCGAGCGATCCCGCAGAACCGGCCATCGCGCCGACCGGCGTCGAGGCGCTGCTGGCCGGCCTGAATGCCGAGCAGCGGCGCGCCGTATGCCACGACGAGGGCCCGCTGCTGGTGGTGGCCGGCGCGGGCACGGGCAAGACGGAGGTGATCACCCGCCGGATCGCCTGGCTGATCGCCACTCGGCGCGCCAGGCCATCGGAGATCCTGGCCCTCACTTTCACGGACAAGGCCGCGGAGGAGATGCAGGCCCGGGTCGACCAGCTCGTGCCGTACGGCTACACCGACGCCGGGATCTCCACCTTCCACGCGTTCGGCGACCGGATCGTCCGGGAGTTCGCGCTGGAGCTCGGGTTGCCGACCGACACGCGCGTCCTGACTCGGCCGGAGGTCGTGATCTTTCTGCGCGAGCGTCTGTTCCGTTTCGAGCTTGACGAGTACCGGCCTCTAGGCGACCCGAGCCGCTTCCTGGGCGCCCTGGCGAGCCTCTTCAGCCGCTGCAAGGACGAGGACGTCAGTCCGCAGTCGTATCTGGATTTCGCGGCAGGACTTGCGGCGGCCGCCGAGGCGGCCGGGGCGGGGGGGCAGCAGGACGGCGGCACGCCATCGGACGACGAGATAGCCGCTCTGCGCGAGCGCGCGCGACGAGAGGGCGAGCTGGCGCGAGCCTACGCCCGCTACCAGGAACTGTTGCGTGAAGCCGGACTGATCGATTTCGGGGACCAGGTGAGTCTCGCGTTGCGGTTGCTTCGCGAGTCGCCGGCGGCCCGATGGGAGCTTCAGCGCCGCTATCGATACGTCCTGGTCGATGAGTTCCAGGATACCAACCTGGCCCAATCGGAGGTGGTGGAACTGCTCACCGCCGGCCACGGCAACGTGGTAGTGGTCGGAGACGACGACCAATCGATCTACAAGTTCCGTGGCGCCGCCATCAGCAACATCCTCGACTTCAGACGTCGCCATCCTCATTGCCGCCAGGTCGTGCTGCGCCGCAACTACCGATCGCGGGCCCCGATCCTCGACTCGAGCTATCGGCTCGTTCGCTTCAACGACCCGGACCGCCTGGAGGTTCGCAACGGGATAGACAAGCGCCTGATCCCGCAACGTCGGGGCAACGAGCGGCCGGTCCGGCATCTTGCCTTCGCGACCGGATCGGAAGAGGCCGACTGGGTTGCCCGTGAGATCTCGACCCGCATCGCGGCGGGCTCGCGGCCGAAGGACTTCGCGATCCTGGTGCGGGCCAACGTCGACGCGGATCCAGTACTTCGCAGCCTGAACCTCGCCGCGGTGCCGTGGCGCTTCTCGGGGACGTCGGGGCTGTACGCGCGGCCGGAGATCAGGCTGTTGCTAGCCTTCCTGCGCTCGATCGGGGATCTGTCTTCGAGCGTGGACCTGTACGCCCTGGCGGCATCCGAGGTGTACGGCCTGGGCGGCCCCGACCTGACTGCCATCGTCAACGCCGCGCGCCGCCGCAACCGATCGCTCTGGGACGTTGTCGAGGAACTGGTCCGCCAGCCGGGATTGATGCGACTCGCGCCCGAGACTCGAACGATCCTGGAGAGGTTCGTGAGCGACGTGCGCCGATTCACGGATCTGGCGCACGAGCGGCCCGCCGGCGAGGTGCTGTACCAGTTTCTGCGCCAGAGCGGGCTTCTCTCGCGGCTTGCCTCGACCGACTCCGTCGCGGCGGAGGAGGCGCTCCAGAACATTGCCCGGTTCTTCGACATCGTCCGCGGCCAGTCGGATCTATTGACGGACGATCGGGTCGTCTTCGTGGCGCGTCACCTGCAGACGCTCATCGACGCGGGCGACGACCCGGCCACGGCCGAGCTCGATCCGGACGCGGATGCGGTCGCCGTTCTGACGGTGCACAAAGCCAAAGGGCTCGAGTTTCCGGTCGTCTTCCTGATCGACCTGGTCGACGGCCGATTTCCGGCCCGGACCAGACGCGAGCCGTTGGGTCTGCCGACGGAGCTGGTCAACGAGATCCTGCCCGAAGGCGACGCGCATCTGCAGGAAGAGCGGCGGCTCTTCTACGTGGGCATGACTCGGGCCCGAGACGAGCTGTTCCTGAGCCACGCGGCGGACTACGGCGGGAAGCGGGTCCGACGCGTCTCGCAGTTCGTGCTCGAGGCGCTCGATCTGCCGGCCAGCAGCGCCACCGCCGCTGCGGCCGCGGATGCGGCCCGATCGCCCCTGGAGCGTCTGGCTTCGTTCGAGCCCAAGGCCGCGCCCGCTGAACCTGGCCGTGGAGTCGTCGAGGGCCCGCTGACACTGAGCTTCTACCAGGTGGACGACTACCTGACGTGCCCGTTGAAGTACAAGTACGTCCACGTCCTGCGCGTCCCAATTGCGCCTCACCACTCAATCGTGTACGGATCGGCCCTGCACCAGGCGGTCCAGGAATTCCATCGCCGCCAGGCCAAGGGCAACTTCATGAGCGACGAGGAGCTGGACGCGGCATTCGAGCATGCCTGGTCCAACGAGGGGTTTCTATCGCGCGAGCACGAGGAGGCCCGCCTGGCGGCGGGTCGGGCGGCGCTGCGACGGTTCCGGGAGGGACAGATGAAGCCCGGTGCGGTTGTGCCCGCGTATGTCGAGCGCGAGTTCAGCTTCCTGCTCGACGGGGACCGGATCCGCGGTCGAATGGATCGCGTTGACATCGAACGTCTGCCGCCGGGCGACGGGACGGAATTCGCGGACGCACTCGATGGGGCAGGGGAGCGCCAGCACGCCGACGTCGCCTCGCTCGCACTCCCGGGGCTGCATCCGGAGCGGGTCACGATCACCGACTACAAATCGAGCGACGTCCGCGACCCCGCGAAAGCACGCGAGCGGGCCCGCGACTCCCTGCAGCTCCAGATCTACGCCATGGCCTTCCAGGCGGAGTCCGGGCGGCTGCCGGACGCGCTGCAGCTGTGGTTCCTCGAGTCCGGTCTGGTCGGCCGCGTGGAGGTCGACGAGAAGCGGCTGGACAAGGCTCGCGCCTCCATCCGCCAGGCGGCGGCAGGGATCCGAGCCCTCAACTTCGAGGCGACTCCGGAGTACATCGCCTGCGGCTACTGCGCCTTCCGGGACATCTGCCCCTCGAGCGTGGCCAAATGAGCGGCATGCGCGAGCCGCGCTCGCACGCGGACGTCGTGGAGCTTGGCCGATCGATCGAGGCGATCACCCTCGATTTCGGAAACACGCTCGTGCCGTTCCCGAGCGCGTCGATGAGCGGCGTTCTATCGGAAACGGCCGACCATGCCGCGGCCGCGTGGGGATTCCGAGGAGACGAGTTTGCGCGGGTCTGGGGCGAGGAACGCCTCCGCCAGATCGCGGAGGAGGTCCCGCATGGCCGCGAGGCTGACATGGACGTGCGTGCCGCCCGCGTGCTGGCCCGCCTTCGCGGCTACCCGGCCCCCGGCCCGGAGGAGCGCTGGGACGACGCCGAGGCTGCGCGCCGGTCGACCCCGGGCGAGGTGGCGGCGATCCTCGATCACTACGCGTCCGCGTTCGTCCGCCTGACGCCGATCCCGCCGGAGATCGGTCCGCTGTTGGAGTTGCTGGCATCCCGATACCCGGTGGCGATCCTGTCGAACTGGCCGATTGCGATCGCCGTGGAGCGGTACCTCGAGGCTGCCGGCTGGTCGCCGCATCTTTCGGCCGTCGTTATCTCGCAGCGCGTCGGCGCGATAAAGCCGTGGCCGGCTATCTTCGAGGCGGCGGCCCGGGCACTAGCCGTCCCGTCGGGGCCCCGGATATTGCACGTCGGCGACGACCTCGGCGCAGACATCGCCGGGGCGCATGCCGTCGGCTGGCGCGCGGCGTGGGTCCGTGTGAAGCCGGAGGACTCGCCCTTGCCGGTCGCGCGGCCATCGGGCGACGACACTCCGGATCTGGCGATCGACCACCTGACCGACCTGGCGCGAGCGCTCGGCCTCAACCGGCCGCGCGTTCCGTAGACTGTTCCGGATGGAGCTGCGAGACCGGGCTGGCAATTACCTCTTCGTCATCGCCTCGATCGCGACGTGGGCGATGGTCTTCATGCTGGTGACGACGACCTATCCGCGCGAGAATCCGACCAACGGGCTAGTCGGGGCGGGTCTGATCGGCTTCGCTTGTGGCGTGACGGCGGTTCCGCTCTTCTGGCTGGCCGTCTTCGGGCGCCATCGTCGCATCGCCTTTCGGGGCGACTGGTCGCGCGCCATCAGGCGCGGTGCCTGGGTCGCGCTCGCCGTGGCGTTCCTGATCGCGCTGCGAATCCAGGGCGTCCTGAGCCTGCCGATCGTGGTCTTCGTCGTTGCCCTGGTCGTCCTGGCCGAGATCACGCTCTCAGTCGAGCGCTGATCCGCGTCAGCCTTCCGGCGGCTATACGCTGTCCGGGCAGGGCGCGCCACGCCTCCGGCCGTCGTCCCCGGGCGCTACGCTGTAGGGGATGACGGAGTTGCGTCGCGATCCAGAGACGGCCGCCGCGCTGGCCCGGTTGTACGACGTGGACCTGCTGGACGACCCCGGCGACATCGACCTCTACCGCGCCCTGGCGGCGCGGACCGGCGGGCCGGTCCTCGAGCTGGCCGCCGGATCGGGGCGCGTGACGGTGCCGCTGGCGGAGGACGGCTACGAGGTCACGGCGGTCGACATCGATTCGGCCATGCTGGCGCGCCTCCAAAGGCGACTCGAAGAAGCGGCGAAGGCCGAACCGAGGGTTCGGGATCGAGTCCATACGGTCGAAGCGGACCTGATCGGCCTGGAGCTGCCCAGCGGCCCCCTGTTCGGGCTCGTCATCCTGGCCCTCAATTCGATCCTCTTGCTCGACTCCCGCGAGGCCCAGGGAGCGGCGCTCGAGACCATGGCCCGCCACCTTGCCCCTGGGGGAGTGGCGGTCGTCGACGTTTGGCTGCCGGCCGCTCACGAGCTGGCCCGCTACGACGGCCGACTCAGCCTCGAATACGTCCGTCAGGACGCCGAAACCGGCATGGTCGTGGCCAAGACCGCCAGCGCCGAGCACGAGGCGACGCGCGGCCGGGTCGTGCTGACGGCCATCTACGATGAATCCGAGCAGGGCGGCCCAGTGCGGCGTTGGGTCCGACTGGATCATCTGCGCCTGCTCGGGGTCGAGGAGTTGACCGAGATGGCAGAGGCCGCAGGCCTGGACGTCGAAGTGCTGGCCGGTTCATACGACCTCGACCCGATTGTCGACCATGACGAACGGGCCATACTGGTAGCGCGGAGGCGGGGGAGGACCGGCCCCGCTTCCTTGCTATAGTCGGGCCCGTGGCAAACATCACCTCGATTCGACTGCTCGTTGCGGAAGACGTTCCGCAGGTAAGTCAGCATGTCCGCAACCTGCTGAGCATGCAGTCGCAGGTGATGCTGCTGGAAGTCCTGACCGACGGTTCGAAGGTCGTGGAAGCGGCCCAGCAGCTCCGACCCGACGTGGTGATGGTCGATCTGCTGCTGCAGGGCAAGGTCAAGGGGCCCCAGCTCATCGAGAACTTGCGCGACTCGGGGCTCGACGTGCCGGTCGTCGTGCTGACCGTCCCTCAGCACCCGCTGGAGCGCGACCCCAGTCGCGGCATCGACGCGGTGCTGACCCTGCCGTTCAGCGGCTTCGAGCTGGCCAACATCCTGGCCCGCGTCATGACGGATCGCCAGTCTCGGGCCGCCGGAGAGTGCCGGGTCATCTCGGTCTTTTCGCCGAAGGGCGGCGTCGGCAAGACCACGATCGCGTTCAACCTGGCCGTCGCGTTGGGTCAGTTGGGTGTCTCCACGGCCCTGATCGACGGCAGCCTCCAGTACGGCGACCTGCGGGTCCTGCTCAAGGTGCCAGACGACGTCCCGTCGATCCTCGACCTGCCCACGGATCGGGTGCAGGAGTCCGACGTGCGCAGCGTCATGTGGCGCGGTCCGGCCGGCATCGACATCCTTCTCGCCCCGCCGCGGGTCGAGATGGCGGAGATGATCACGGTCCGCGACGTCGAGAAGACCATCTCGTTGCTGCGGCGCCTGTACGAGGCCGTCGTGATCGACACGCCCACCTCACTTTCGGAGGTGACCCTGGGTTTCCTCGACGCCTGCGACGTGATCCTCTCGGTCGTGACGTACGACTCCACGACGATCCATAACACGATCGCCGTGGCGGAGGCCTTCGCGTCGATCGGGTACACGACCGACAAGGTTCGCTATCTGGTCAACCGAGCCGACTCGAGCGGCGGCATGAGCCGGGACGATCTGGCCCGGGCCCTGGGCCACGAGCTCGACTTCGAGGTCGTCTCCGATGGCCGGCTCGTCGTCCAGGCGAACAACGAGGGGACGCCTTTCGTGGTGGTCAGCCCCGACGCCGCGATCAGCCGCGACGTGCGCCATGTCGCGTCGACGATCGCCGGACGCACGGCCGGGGCGCCGGTGAGACACTGAGGCCGTGTCCGACCCACGTCCCATCGGCGTTTTCGACTCAGGTGTCGGCGGGCTGACCGTCCTGCGCGAGATCCTGCGCCGGTTGCCGTTCGAATCGACCGTCTACCTGGGCGACAACGCGCGAGCCCCCTACGGTATCCGCCCGGACGACGAGGTGCGGCGCTTCAGCGTGCAGGCCCTCGACGTCCTGGTGCTGCGCGACGTCAAGGCGCTGGTCGTGGCCTGCAACACATCCACCTCCGTGGCCCTGACCGACTTTCGGCGCCGCTACGACCTGCCGGTTCTCGGAGTGGTGAGGCCCGGCGCCGTCGCGGCCGCGCTGGCCACGCGAACTCGCCGCGTCGGCGTCATCGCCACGCCCGCCACTGTTCGCTCTCGGGCGTACTTCTACGCCATCAAGGACGAGAACCCGGCCGTCGAGGTGTACGAGCACGCGACGCCGTCTCTGGTGCCGCTGGTGGAGGCGGGGAGGCTCTCCGGCCCCGAGGTCGAGGAGGCGGTCCGCCAGGCCGTGGCCCCGCTCCTGGGGGAGCGGAACGAAGACGGCGAGTTCATCTTCCCGTTGCCGCCCTCCGCGCGGATCGACACGCTGCTGCTGGGCTGCACCCACTACCCGCTGCTCCAGGGAGTCCTGCGCGACTCGGTGGGGGACGGAGTGGCGATCGTGGATTCGGCGACTGCAACGGCCTCATCGCTGGCGGAGCTTCTCTCCGTCAACGGCCTGGAAGCGCCCGGAACCACGCGTGGCACGGCCGCGGACGCGGGCATGGCCGGCCACGAGCCGCCGGACGAGACACTCGTCCTGCCGACTCACCGTCAGCTGACGACCGGCGATGTGGCCGCCTTCCGCGCTGTGGCGGAACGAATGTTCGGCGAGGAGTTCCCGGACGTCGAGGCAGTGAACCTGGAGGTCGGGGTGTCGTGAGCGACACGCCGGACCAGCGGCGTGGCCGCGCGGCGTCGCGGCGACGCTCTCCGGGGCGCCCGGGCTGGCGCCGGAACGCATTCTTGCAGGCAGGTATTCTCGTCGGCGCCGCGCTCGGGGCAGTCGCCACCGTCGTGGGGCGACGCATGGAGCGTTCCGCGCGCCGCGGCCTGATCGACTGGCAAGTGGTGGAGAGGGTCGCCGTCGATCGCGTCCGCAACGCCCAGGGGTCGCTGACCCCGTCCGAGCTCCGATCGGCTGAGCCCGACTACGCCGAGGCGATGGCGCGGATCGTGCCCGCCCTCGAGGCTGCGCTCGCGACCGACCTGCCGGGGATCGTGGAGCGGAGCGGCGTGGTCGATCGTGAGGGCTGGGTTCGGGCCAACGTCTCGACCTTCGCGCAGCTCATGGGCCGGATCGAGGGCGATCTCCTGCAGCAGGTCGTGCCTCCGGGCTCTGGAATCGTGAAGTCGACTGTGGCCATCGCCAATAGAGCAGTGACGACCCGCCAGTTCGGCTACCTCCTCGGCTTTATCGGTCAGCGCGTGCTGGGCCAGTACGACCTGGCGCTCCTGTCGGCGGAATCGACCCCGGGCCGACTGCTCTTCGTCGAGGAGAACATCCGGCGCACCGCCTCCGCGCTGGACGTGCCGCTGAGCCCCTTCCGAACGTGGATCGCACTGCACGAGACGACCCACGCCTTCGAGTTCGAGGCGCATCCGTGGCTGCGGCCGTACCTGGCCGGGCGGCTGGAGAGGCATCTGAGCTCGCTCTCCGCCGGCGTCTCGGTCCTGGGCCGGGACGCGTTGAGGAACCTGGGGCGCTCGCTGCGCGGCGAAGCCTCGGGCGAGCACTGGATGGAGGGACTGATGACCGACGGGCAGCGTCGGGAATTCCGCGAGATCCAGGCCGTCATGAGCCTGATCGAAGGCTTCGGCGACTATGTGATGGACGAAGTCGGCCGCGACCTGGTCCCCGACGTGGAGCGGATCAGCGAGCGGTTTCATGCCAGGCGCGGGCCGCGGACAGGTTTCGAGCGGGCGATGATGCGAGTCACCGGTCTGGACCTCAAGATGGAGCAGTACAGGCAGGGCGAGGCGTTCGTGGCCGCAGTCGCACGAGCCCGGGGAGCGGAGGCCCTTGGGAGTCTGTGGCGCGGACCCGAGACCCTGCCGCTGCCTGAGGAGATCGACCTGCCGTCGCGGTGGCTGGCTCGGGTTCTGCCGACGAGATAGCGGGTGCCCTTTCGTGGCTGATCCCGCGGCCGGCTACTGAGGGCAGGCTCTCGGCTAGCATGTGCACCTGCGCATGGGCGCGTCACGCGGAGGAGGCCAGGACCAGATGCAGATCGCCATCGTCGGGCTAGCCGGCTCGGGGAAGACGACCGTCTTCAACACGCTCACCCGGGGCCACGCCCAGACCGGCGGCTACGGCGGGATGGAGCTACACGTCGGAACCGTCAAGGTCCCGGACGAGCGGCTCGATCGGCTGGCCGAGATCTTCAAGCCCAAGAAGGTCGTGCACGCCGACGTCACGTACTTCGACCTGCCGGCGCCTCCGGCCTCGACCGAAGGGCGAGTCGGAACCGAGGAGCTGCCGGCCGATCAGCTGGCGCGACTGCGCGAGGCAGACGCCCTGCTGCACGTCGTCCGGGCCTTCGAAGATTCGGCCGTGCCGCACGCCGAGGGCATGGTCGATGCCTGGCGCGACCTCGAGCAGCTGGATCTCGAGTTCACGCTGGCCGACCTTTCGGTCATGGAGAAGCGCCTGGAGCGCTTGAAGTCGAGCGGGCACCACGGAACGCCGGCGGAGCGCGAGGCGAACGACCGCGAGCTGGCGCTGCTGGAGCGCCTGCACGAGCCGCTGGTCGCGGGCCGGCCATTGCGCGCCGAGGGTCTGAACCCGGACGAGGAGAAGTCGATCCGGGGCTTCCGCTTCCTGACCCAGAAGCCGGTCCTGGTCCTGCTCAACGTCGGCGAGGCCGACCTGCCCCGCGAGTCCGAGATCGTAGCCGAGCTCGCCGGACGCTATCGACACGCCGGCACGCTGGTCGACGCGCTGTCGGCCAAGATCGAGATGGAGCTGGGCGAGCTCGAACCCGACGAGGCGGCCGTCTTCATGGAGGAGCTGGGCCTGGCGGAGTCGAGCCTGGATCGAGTCATCCGGCTCAGCTATCGGCTACTCGGCCTGATCTCGTTCCTCACCGCCGGACCGGATGAGGTGCGAGCCTGGCCGATCCCCGACGGGTCGAGCGCGGTGGACGCGGCCGGCGCGATCCACACCGACCTGGCGCGCGGCTTCATCCGCGCCGAGGTCGTGCCGTACGAGGACCTCCTCGCGCTCAAGACCATGGCCGAGTCGCGCAAACACGGCAAGCTGCGCTCCGAAGGCAAGACCTATCTGGTCCGCGACGGCGACGTCGTCGAGATCCTGTTCAGCCGATAGTCGCCGGCGCGGGCGCGGCGGCGCGGGATGGCGATGACTCCCGCCCGGCCTCCCAGCCGCCCGGCCGCCCGCCGCGTGGCCCGGCTAGTTCGGGCGCGTGCCGTCGCGGGGGAGATCGACGAATATGCCGCGGTAGTCGGGCCCGTCCGGGTCGTCGTCATCGTCGGAGTCGATGCTCGCGAGGTAGTTGTCGTCGTCCTGTATCGAGACGTTGACCGATGCCGAAAGCCGGTCGTCGGAGATCGGGATGAACTCGTAGTCGTGCTCGAGCTCCTCTGCGATCGCCTCGATCAGGGTGTCCTGCGTGAAGGAGTCCTTCACCCGCCGCCGGATCTCCTGCACGAGCTCGAAGAAGGACTCGGCGTCCATTTCCTCCTCGCGAACCAGGAGCACGTCGGCGAAGATGGCGTCGTCGCCTTCGCGAAGTTCGTAGAAGAACACGGTTCGACTCCAGGGAAAGTGCATGTCGGAAGTCAGCGGAGTATACGACGAGACATCGACCGATTCGGCCGATCGCCTCGACTTGATCGTCGTCGGAGCCGCGTCGCGGGATGTCACCCCGGACGACCCGCGGGGCTGGAGACTTGGAGGCGCGGTCTCCTACGTGTCGCTGGCGGCGGCGAGGCTCGGTCTGCGGGTCGGGTGCGTGATGGGGGTCGACGAGCCGGCGGCCGGCGCGGCCGAGCTGAACCTGCTCGAGGCGGCCGGCGTCCTGGTCCACCGGGTGTGGCTCGAACACGGGCCGGTCTTCGAGAACATCGAGCGGGACGGGCGGCGTCGACAGCGCTGGTTGTCGAAGAGCGACACGGTGCCAGTGACGGCCCTTCCCGGGGAGTGGCGCCGGGCGCGGGGTTGGCTGCTCGGACCCGTGGCCGGGGAGCTGGCCGCGGAATGGGCGGAGGTTGCCGCGGCCCGCGCGGACGCGTGCGTGGCGGTCGGCTGGCAGGGGCTGCTGCGCGAGTTCGCGGCCGACGGCTGGGTCCGACGCGTCGATCCGGGGTCGTCGCCCCTCCTGGAGGCTGCGGGCCTGGTGTGCGCCAGCGTCAACGACGTGGCCGCGGGCGCGTCCCTTGGGGAGTTGCGGGGGTTCGCGCCACGGGCCGCGCTGGTGCTGACCGCTGGGGCGGGCGGGGGAGTGGCGCTGCGCGGGGCGGCGACCGCCCGCTACGGGGCAATCGCGGCGCCGAGGGTCGTGGACCCCACCGGTGCCGGTGACGTCTTCCTGGCCGCCCTGATGGCCGCGTGGCTGCTCACCGGGGAGCTGGCCACGGCCCGAGCCCTTCGATTCGCGGCGGCCGCCAGCTCCTGCGCCGTCGAGGGAGCGGGTCTGGCGGGTGTCCCCACGCGGGGGCAGGTCGCCGCGCGACTTCACTCGACGGGCTCCGACGCCGGGCCCGCCCGCGGTCGATAGACCGACGAGGCGCCAGGGTCGACCTAGGCCTGGCTAGATCGTCGATTTCGAGAGGCGCCGGGCCAGGCGCACGCGCCGGCCTGCGAGATCCGCCTCCAGGCCCCGCCTCAGAAGCGCCTGCCCGTGGCCCCGGCTGCGGTACAGGGCCAGAAGTGCCGCGTCCGTGGCCGCCCAGGCTCCCGCCAGATCGCGCTCGCGATGCTCGCGCTCTTTCGCCAGCTCGATCCAACCCAGCGCCGCCAGCGGCCCCGGAGCCGTGACGAGGCGGCTCCACGCCACGGCCGCCTCGTTGATCCGCCCGGCGCGGCGCAGCAGCCGCGCTAGCTCGACGGTGGCCACGGCCACGTCGGGATCGCCGCCGTGGATGCCTTCGCCCGCGACTTGCAGGCACGCCACCGCCTCATCGATCCGGCCCTCGTGGCGGAAGAGCCGCGCCAACCGCACGAGATCGCCCTTGGGAGCCCAGCGCCGCACCTCGCCCTCGCCGTAGCCGCGCTCCAGGTGCGCCAGCAGCCGGCCGAGCGTCACCACGTCCTCGGCGTTGTGCCGGGCCACGACCCGGATGGGTCCCACCGGGCCACCGCGCAGGAACGAGTGGTAGACCGCCGGGATCTCCGATGCCGGAATGTCGGGCGCTCGATGGCGGCGCAGCAGATGCCGTTCCGCGGTTTGCAGCCGGGCATCGGGCAGGCGGTGGCGGAAGAGCCGGCGAACGAGCAACAGGAGGTCCAGGTGGCCATCCAGCGGCGGCGGCTGATGGCGGTTCATCCGGAAACGCGTCTCCAGCAGCGGCCAGTCGAAGCTTCGGCCGTTGTAGGTGACCAGCCAGGCGCCCGGCGGAGTCTCGGCCACCAGGGCTTCGAGCAGAGCCTCCTCCTCCGAATGATCGGGCAGGGCAAGCTGCAGCAGCCTCAGCCGCTCGCCTTCCCACCAGGCGATGCCGATGAGAAAGGCGACCGTGCCGGCTGCGCTGCCGAGGCCCGTCGTCTCGGTGTCCAGGCAGAGCAGTGGAGCGTTCGGCGGCGGCATCCCGGGCAGCCCCGCCAGTCGATCCCGGTCGACCGGCAGATACACGGGCCGGAGCTCGCGGCGGACGTACCAGCCGCGCGGCGTCTCTATCGCATCGCCGTCCAGGCCGGCGGCCAGGCGGCGCGCGAGCGATGCCGGATCCACCGGGCCCACGCCGCGCCAGACCGGTTGCGGCGTGCCGAACGGTTCGCCCGCGGCCACGATCGCGGCGATGGCTCGCCTTATCTCGGGATCGGCCTCGCCGGAGCGCTCCGCGCGCCGCGCGGCGGCCCGATCGCGACGCAGATCCTCGAGGCGGCGTTGAAGCCGCGTCCCGTCCATGGCTCAGGCGGCCGCCGTGGGAGCGGCGTTGCCGGCCGCGGCCGCGCCCTCGGCCCCGGCCACGCACCCGGCCACGAGTCCCCGTAGCAACCGCAACGCCAGCGCCTTCGCGTCGACGTCGGGTTCGAGCCGCGGTCCCGTGCAGGCTGGACAGCCGCTGACACAGGCGCAGCCCGCGATCAAGTCCGCGGCCCCGGCCACCAGCTCGGCGTGTCGTTCGTACAGCCGCTCCGAGAGTCCGACGCCCCCGGGGACGGCTTCGTACAGGTAGATCGTCGGTGCCTGGTGGTGCGGCGAGCGCACCTGTGAAACAAGCCCCAGGTCGCGCGGATCGAGCATCAGCAGGACCGCCGCGACGGCCTGCATCGCCCGCCCTGCGCCGAGGAGGGCGACGTCCAGATCCGCGCGACGCCAGCCCTGCGCCGCCTCACCGGCCACGAGCCAGTAGGCGGTCGTCTGGAGCTCGATCTCCGGCAGATGGACCGGTCCCCAGCCCAGGTTCTCGTCCGTCCCGAACTTGAGCTTCTTGAACATGGTGACCAGGCTCGAGACCATCACTTCGCCGTGGGCCCGAGTTCCACCGTCGGTGGGCGCGGAGGCGAAAGTCTCCAGGGGCTTGAGGGTCACGGCTCGGTCGGCGTAGGTGTAGTGGTCGACGTCGACCCGGCGGACGTACGCCTTGCGCTCGTCCCAGTCGAGCCGATCGACGTGGAACTGGGCCGACTCGTGGATGTAGATGGCGTCCTCGTGGACGAGCGTCTGGGCCGCGAAGATGTCGATCTCGCCGATCACCCGAGGTCGATCGGGGGTCGTGTCGATGATCACGACGTTCTCCTCGGCCGCGGCCCGCAGCGAGACCGCCGAGGCCGGGAAGTTGTCGCTCGACCAGTACCAGCGATCGTCGCCGGCGCGCCGAACNNGGAAGCTCGAAGCAGGCCGCCTTCAGGTGAGCCAGCAGCACGTGGAGGTTGTCGGGGTCGAGACGCGCCTCCTCGGGCGGTGAGGCCAGCAGGAACTCCGGGTGCTCGACGACGTAGCGGTCGACCGGACCGCCGCCGGCGATCAGGACCGCCACGCTCGTCCCGCAGCGGCGTCCGGCGCGTCCCATCTGCTGCCAGGTGGCCGCGATCGAGCCCGGATAGCCGGCCAGAATCGCGACGTCGAGCTGGCCGACGTCGACGCCCAGTTCCAGGGCGTTGGTGGTGACGACGCCGAGCAGCTCTCCGTCGCGCAGGCCGCGTTCCACGGCCCGACGCTCGGTGGGCAGGTACCCTCCCCGATAGCCGCGGACCCGACTGCGCGGCCCATCGCCGAGGCGGAGCGACTCGCGCAGAGTGGAGAGCATCAGCTCCACGCCCACCCGCGAGCGGCCGAAGACGAGGGTCTGGCGGTTGGCCCGCAGGAACGGCAGGGCCCAGCGAGTGGCCAGCGTCTGCGCCGAACCGCGCGCGCCGGTGGTGGGATCGAGGAGAGGCGGCTGGACCATCAGGACGTGGCGCTCGCCGGATGGGGCTCCGTTGCGGTCGATCAGGCGCGGCTGCCGGCCGGTGAGCGCCGCCGCCAGCTCCGCCGGATTTCCGATCGTGGCCGAGCAGCACACGATCACCGGGTGGGAGCCGTAGTGGGCGCAGATCCGGAGCAGTCGTCGCAGAACGTTGGCCACGTGGCTGCCGAACAGCCCGCGGTAGGTGTGCAGCTCGTCGATGACGATGATGCGAAGTTGCTCGAAGAGCTGGAACCATTTCGTGTGATGGGGCAGGATAGCGGCGTGGAGCATGTCCGGGTTCGTGACCACCACCTGGCCGGCCGAGCGGATCGAAGACCGGATCGGCGCCGGCGTGTCGCCGTCGTAGGTGGAAGCATTGATCGAGAGCCCCGCGGCGCGGCTCAACTCGCCCAGCTCCGCGACCTGGTCCTGGCCCAGCGCCTTGGTGGGGAAGAGGAAGAGAGCGCGGGCCGTGGGGTCCTCCGCCAGCGCCTGCAGCGTCGGCACCAGGTAGCACAGCGTCTTGCCCGAGGCCGTGGGTGTGACGACGACCACGTCCTCGCCGGCCCGGACCGCGGAGAGCGCCTCGGCCTGATGGCGGTACAGTCTCGAGATGCCGCGGCCGGCAAGACCGGCGACGATTCGCCGATCGAGCCACTCCGGCATCGGGACAAAGTCGGCCTGCCTTGCGGGTATCGTGGTGCGGTGGACGACGCCGCCCGCCAAAGACGGTTCGGCCAGAATCTGGGCCAGCACCCGCTCAACCCCGGCCCGCTCGTAGTAGCGCATCGCCGTACCTCAAAGAGAACGTCCGTGCGAATTATGACAACAGTCTAGCAGCGTGGGCAAGCGTGTGGTTCTGTTGACACGTCAGCTGCCGACAGCTACGATTCTGTAGATGAGCCGAATGGAGGCGGGCGAGTTGTCAGACGACGCGGAGACTCCGGCCCCCGGAGAGCCGCGTCCGTCGCTCGGGCTCTCGAGGCGACGTCTGGCTGTGCTCGTGGCGGGGTTCGTCTGCCTGTGGTTCGTCGGGGTCTTCGCGAGGCAGGTCGGGGAGGCGGCCACGGCGGCAGACCAGGCCGAGGCGATGCAGGCGCGCAACGCTGCCCTCCAGAGCGACATCGACGCGCTTCAGTCCGAGCTCAAGCTGATCCAGCAGCCCGGCTTCGTCGACTCGACCGCCCGCGGCTACATGCTCGGATCGGCGCGCGAGATTCCGTTCACCATCGATCCGCAGGCGTCTCCGCTGCCGTCGAACGCGCCCGGCTCGACCGGCATCCGGCCGGAGGTCGCGCCTCTGTCGGACAGCCCGCTGGACGCCTGGCTGAAGGTTCTCTTCGGTTCGGGGTAGGCCGGCGCGCCGCCCCGAAACGCAGCAGTCTAGGGAGACGGTGCCGGCAGCGGACGACCCAACAGAAACCCCTGACCGAGGGGTACACCCAGCCGGCGCAGCGTCCGGAGCTCAGCTTCGGTTTCGATGCCCTCGCCGATGAGGTCGCAGCCCACTTCGGCGGCGAAATGCACGAGCCCAGCGACGAGAGCCTGGCGGGCGGGATCGGTTTCGATGTCACGGACCCAGCTCAAGTCGAGTTTCACGTAGGCCGGGCGCAGGGCGAGGATGTGCGCCAGGCTGGCGTAGCCGGACCCGGCATCATCGACCGCCACCCTCGCCGGCGGATCGATCCGGCAGAGGGCCGCCCGAAGGGCCGCGTAGTCGTCAATCCGGGCGTGCTCAGTGATCTCGAGGACCAGTGCTTGTGCTCGCGCCGCGAGGGCCAGGCCAAGCCCCTCGCCTACGATCACGAGCGACGGGGAGACGTTGAGGGCAAGGAACGTTGCGCTTGGAAGCGATGCGGCCGCTTGCACGGCAGCCCGCAGGGTTGCGAGCTCCAGCTCATGGCCCAGTCCCAGGCGCTCGGCCTCAGCGAAGCGGATGTCGGGCGGGGTCCCATCGGCGAAGCGCGTGAGGGCCTCGTAGCCAACTACGGCTCGGTCGGCCAGGGAGACCAGCGGCTGGAAGTGCGGTGTGAACGCCTGCCCGGCGATGATTGCCTCGAGCGAGGCGCGGGCCCACGTCTGCTCCTGGTCGGCCTGAAGGTCCGCGCGCAACAGCGCCGCGGTGACGTCGGCGACCTGAAGAAAGAGCGGCATGCGCCGGGCGATACCGTCTGCATGCAGGCCCAGTGAGGCACCGAACAAGATGAGTCCCAGCGGTCCATCCCGCCCCGGCAACGGCAAGCCGGCCACTTCGCGATGGCCTGCTGGCATATGGTCCTGACGACTCGCCGGCAGCCGTTGTACCCAGGGGCCGTCAGTTGCGCGCGAACGGAGCTCGCGGGCGAGACCCTGCTCGAGGGCGATGCCGGGCCGGCCGAGTCGGTCGAGCTCCGACCAGCTGCTCTCCATCGCGAGCGGGATCGCCCGCTCGTCGGGTGTGAAGGCGATCAGGGCGAGCCCGTCAAGCCGGAGCGCGGGCATCAGCTCCTCGACCAGGGAGCGGGCGCGGAGTTCGGGCGATCCGTCTTCACGCACCCGGCGCAGCGCGGTGGTAATGCGGCGGCGGTCCTCCGCCTCCCGCTCGATGGCCTGCCTCCAGGTGGCGTGGCTGCGCACCCCGGCGTGGACGCGGGCCACGAGCTCGTCGAGCATGACCGGTTTGGCGAGGTAGTCGTCGGCTCCCGCCTCGAGACCCTCGACGCGGTCCTTGAGGTCCCCCTTGGCAGTGACGAGGATGACAGGCAGCGTTCGCGTCTCCTCACGCTGGCGGACGGCGCGGATCACGCCCGGCCCGTCGAGCCGGGGCATCGTGCTGTCGAGCAGGATCAGCGCGACCGAGTGGCGCTTGAGGAGCTCGAGGGCCTGGACGCCATCGGCCGCCTCGAGGGTGTCGTATCCGGCGTCGCGAAGCGCCCGGACGAAGAGGGAGCGAACGGCGGGCTCGTCGTCGACGACGAGGACCGGACCGCCGGCGGCCTCAAGCGATGGGCCCGGCTCGGTCATACCGCCTGCCCGTCGATCACCCGTCGCACGGCCCGGCTCAGCGTTTCGGCACTGAACGGCTTCGGCAGGAAGGCAACCCCGTGATCGGGCACGCCGTGATGGGTTACCGAGTTCTCGGCGAACCCCGAGACATAGAGGGTGCGCAGTTCGGGCCGTGCCGCCGTGAGCTGTTCAGCGAGCTGAGGGCCCTGCAGGCCGGGCATGACGACGTCGGTCACGAGCAGCGCGATGGGACCGGCGTGCGACGCGACGATCGAGAGCGCGTCGGCGCCGCTGGCGGCATCGAGCACGATGTACCCGTGATCCTCAAGCGTGTGGCGCGCGAAGCCGCGCACGGCAGGCTCGTCCTCGACGAGGAGGATCGTCTCCGTGCCGGACGAGGACGGTCGCGCCGCGGGGTTCTCTGTGACGGCTGCAGGCCGCTCCTCGGTGACGCGTGGCAGGTAGATCCTGAAGGTCGTGCCGTGCAACGGCTCGCTGTAGACGTAGATGAACCCCCTCGACTGCTTGACGATGCCGTATACGGTGGCCAGACCCATGCCGGTTCCCTTGCCCGGCTCCTTGGTCGTGAAGAAGGGCTCGAAGATGCGCACCCGCGTCTCCTCGTCCATGCCGATGCCGGTGTCGGAGACCGCGAGCAGGACGTAGAGACCGGGGACCGCCCCGGGATGGGACGCCACGTCGGCTGGGTCGAACTCGACGTTGCTGAGCTCGATGGTGAGCTTGCCGCCGTCGGGCATGGCGTCACGTGCGTTCACCGCGAGATTGACGATGACCTGCTCCAGCTGACTCGGGTCGACCGTGATGCGCCCCAGGCCGGGCGCCTGGTGCGAGGCGAGCTCGACGTGCTCGCCGAGGAGCCGGCGCAGCGTGGGGACGATACTCTCGACGATTGCGGCCGGGTCGAGAACCTGGGGCTGAAGAGCCTGATTGCGGCTGAACGCGAGCAGCTGCCGGGTTAGTGCGGCCGCCCGATCGGCGTTCGCGATCACCTCATCGATGTCGCTGCGGCGAGGATCGTCCTGCTCGAGACCCCGCTGGGCGAGCTCGCTGTACCCGCGGATGGCGGTCAGGAGGTTGTTGAAGTCGTGTGCGATGCCACCCGCCAGCTGGCCGATCGCCTCCAGGCGCTGGGACTGGCTGAGCTGCGCCTCGATCCGCTTGCGATCGGTGATGTCCTGGAACGCTCCGGTGATCTTCGTCGTCCGCCCCCGCTCCATCGTCGGCACGCCCGTGGCGCGCACCGAGATCCGTCGGCCTGTGGCGGTGATCAGTTCCAGGTCGAGATCGTACGGCGTGCCACGCTCGATGGCGTCCTGGACCGCGGCCGACATGATGGGCCTCGACTCCGGGGCATAGAACCCGATGGCGGTGGCGACGGTGGGGCTGTATTCCGCCGGCGAGATCTCGTGGATCAGGTAGATTTCGGCGGTCCAGAACAGGATGTCGTGCACCACGTCCAGCTCCCAGCCGCCGAGCCGGGCCATGGCCTGGGTTGTCTCGAGGAGCTGATTCGTTCGACGCAGTTCTCTTTCCGCCTGCTGCAGCTCCTCCTCCGCGCGCTTGCGCTCGATTGCATAGCGGATGGCTCGCATAAGCCCGCGTGACTCGATCTGGCCTTTGACGAGATAATCCTGCGCCCCTTGCCGCAAGGCACGTACTGCTAGCGACTCGTCGTCCAGGCCCGTGAGCACCACCAGGGGGACGCGGGGCGCGGCTGTATGAGCCCGCTGCACCGCTCCGAGTCCGTGTGCATCGGACAACCCCAGGTCGAGCAATACGACGTCAACCGCACGTTCCGCGAGATGCTTTTCGGCCTCGCTCATGCTCTCCGCTAACATCAGCTCGATGTTGTGCGAGCCGGGCTCGTTGAACATCTCGCGGAGCAGACGGACGTCTCCGGGGTTGTCTTCGACCAGAAGCAGCTGCGTGGCTCGTTCCTTGCTCATCTGTCTTGTCTGTTGTGCGGGTACCTGACATTGGTCAGCCAGAAGGTTCCGACACTCTCTATGAGGCTCTCGAACGCGGCCAACTGCACGGGCTTGGTGAGGTAGGCGCTTGCCTGGAGTTGATAGCTCCTCACGATGTCCGCTTCCGCATTGGAGGTGGTCAGGATGATCGTCGGGATCGATCTCAGGCCTTCCTCCTCCTTGATGTGAGCCAGAACCTCCCGACCGTCCATCTTGGGAAGATTGAGATCCAACAAGATGAAATCCGGGCGAGGGACACCGGCGTAGGCCCCTTCCTTCCTCAGGAAGGCCATGGCTTCCACGCCGTCGGCAACCTCGTGCAGATTGATGGGCAGTGTGGCAGCGCGGAAGGCTTCCCGCGTCAGTCGGACGTCGCCGGGACTGTCTTCGACCAGCAGGACCTCCGTGGGGGTACTTCTTCCTTCGGTGGCCGTCATGGTTTCGTCTCACTTCCTGCCAGGGAAAAACGGAACGTTGAGCCCTGCCCGGGCTGTGACTCGACCGAGATGCTCCCACCGTGCCGCTCGACGATCTTCTTGCAGATGGTCAGTCCGATTCCGGTGCCGGCATACTCCTCCCGTTTGTGCAGCCGCTGGAACAACCCGAAGATCCTGTCGAAGTACTGCGGGTCGATTCCCAGGCCGTTGTCTGTCACCGCGAAGCTCCAACGCTTCTCACCGTCCCTGGCGGCGGTGATGTGGACCCGCGGCACCCCAGGTCTTCGGTACTTGATGGCATTGCCGACAAGGTTCTGAAAGAGCTGGACAAGCTGCGTCTCGTCCGCCAGAACGGCGGGCAGAGGATCGTGCGTTACCAGCGCGCCGCTTTCTTCGATTGAGCCACGAAGATTGACCAGCGCCTCTTGCAGCGCCTTTTCACTGGAGGTATCGAGCAGATCCGTTCCTCTTGTCCCCACTCGCGAATAGGCCAGCAGGTCTTCGATCAAGCGCTGCATCCGGATGGCCCCGTCCACCGCGAAGGCAATGAATTCATCGGCGTCGGAGTCCAGCTTGCCCTTGTAGCGTTTCGCCAGAAGCTGCGTGTAGCCGGCCACCATCCGCAGTGGCTCCTGCAGATCGTGAGAGGCGGTGTAGGCGAACTGCCCCAATTCCTCGTTGGAGCGGTTCAGCTCCTCCACTTTTCGCAGAAGATTTGCCTCGCTCTCCCGCAGTTCCTCTTCCGCGGCCTTGCGCACGCTGATGTCGCGGATGGCCGCCGTGACCAGGATCCCCTCGGCGCCCGCGAGTGGGCTCAGCATGATCTCGATCGGGAACTCGGAGCCGTCCTTGCGCAGTGCGACGAGCTCGAGGCCGGTCCCTATCACCTGGGCCAGCGCGGCTTCGGTGGAGCGAAGGTCGTCCGCGATCAGCCGTTCCGCGAAGCCCTCGGGGATGATGGTCGTGACCTTCTGGCCGACCAGCTCGTCGCGGACGTATCCGAACTGCTTCTCGGCCTGGAGATTGAGCAGGACTATCTCGCCGGCCCCGTTGACCACCACCATGGCATCCGGAGCCGCCTCCAGCAGACCGCGATAGCGGCCCTCCATCTCGGATGTCTGCTCCAGCGTCAGCTTCTCCGCCTGCTGGAACCGGTCCGCCCACGTGCCCGCCCACACGCCGACGATGGCTACGACGACCCCACTCGTCGCGACCATGACCGCGGCTCCGAACTCGCGGGTGAAGAGGCCCGTATCCTCTCCGAGGCGGCTGAACCAGCCGACGGCTGGGAGCCCTACCACGCCCGCAACGAGCACGACGCGCGCGATCCGCGCCCCGGGAGTCGATGAGAGCAGGATGCTCGTCGGGCTCGGCGTGTGGTAGCAGGCTAGCCCAGCGAGTCCGAGGGCGAGGACCGACAGGGCTGCCGGCAGCGCGATCTCGGGGCCGAAACCGAAGACCGTCCTGAGCTGCAGCGCCCCGAACGAAAATCCGAGGAGGGAGAGGTACCCGCTGGTGAACGCGCCGAGGGCGAGCAGCCATCGCAGAAGACCGGCGCTCCCCGCGCGGCCGTGCAGGACGATGGATCCGGCCGTCAGCGAAATCGCGACCGTGACCAGGGTCGCCATCCGTCCCGGATCGGGCCCCACGCCTGAGTGGTCGACCACGATCAGCTCGTCGATCCCGAGGTTCACGCCCGTCGCGTACTCAACGAATGTCGCGAGCCCGATGCAGCCCGCCACAATCGCCAGTCCCGTCCCCACGGCGGCGCGGCGCCTGTCATGCGACCCTGCACGTAGCAGCAATGCCGCCCCTAGGAGCACGAACGCGAGGGCGGCGTTCGCCTTCGCCGGCGGCAGTCCGTCCACCATCGAGGCGAGCCGCGGCTGCCCTGTGAGCCATCCGGTGACCGCGAGTGCCCCGATCACCAAGGCGAAGAGCGCACAAACCGGCTCGATCAGATCGCCGATGCGTCGCGTCGTCCTGTCCATCACGCGGGCTCGCAGATCGGGACGCTCGGCTGTTGGGCCAGGGCATCGGCCGCGGATCGAAGGTCGTCCGCGATCAGCCGTTCCGCGAAGCCCTCGGGGATGATGTTCGTGACCGCCTGGCCGACGAGCTCATCGCGGTGGCAGCCGACCTGCTTCTCGGCCTGGAGATTGAGCAGGACGATCTCACCGGCCCTGTTGACCACCACCATCGCGTCCGGAGCAGCCTCCAGCAGGCCGCGGTATCTCGCAGCCGACTCCTGGCTCGTTTCGCCCGCGGCCGCTGGCAGGCGGGCGTGAGCGGAAGTGCTCTTCATGGCGATGCTTTCATTGCCGCGACAGGACCGCTCTTGTTGAGACGACCCCACGCTCTGGCACAGGTGGCGCCAAGTCGCGAACTCCGGTTGATCCACAATGTACCACTGTGGTTAGCTAGTACAAGTCGGTGAAGGCCCGGCCGCCTTTCGCGGGTCTCGACGCCCTGAGGCCAGGTTGGCTGCCAGGTCCGAGACTCCGGTAGAATTGCCGGCGACCGAGCTTGGCAGCATCTCGTTGACCTCATTCACGGAGCGGCTCCCAGACGCCGCACGTGTAGGCTCAACGAGCGCAGCAGTCAAGTCTCGGGCCCGGCCGGATCACAGGTATCGGCTCAATCTGAGCGTGAAACGGTCGGACAATCGGCGGCGGAGTAGCTCAGTGGTAGAGCAGGGGACTCATAAGCCCTTGGTCACAGGTCCGAATCCTGTCTCCGCTACCAACGACTCGATCAGCGACCTGGGCCAGCGCCCGGGTCGCTCCGTATTCGGCCTTGGGATGCGTTGGGTCTCGCCCTCCGGGACAGCTGTCTCGAGGCTCCATTCGAGCCGAACAACCGGACCGCGTCGGGAGTCTCCTTCGTAGAAGGACCGTCGCACGGCCCGCGACCACCGTCCCGTCTAGCTCCCGCTCCAACCTCGCCGAGCGAGCCAAGAGGCCCTCGGGCGTATACTGCGGCGGCCGACCGGCCACGCACCGGCGACCAGATCCGGAGGCTCCGTTACACCTTTGAACAGAGGATTCCTGCGCAACGGGATCGTCATGGTCGTTCTCGTTGCCGCCACCGCGCTGCTGCTCTACATCCTGATCCAGCCGGCTCAGCCGAATAGCAAGATCTATTCGCAGTTCAAGTCGGACGTTCAGTCCGGGCAGGTCACCAAGGTCGTCCGCGACGATACGACCCTGACGGTGACCCTCAAGGACAAGACGACCTACACAGTCGAGTCCGATTCTCCCATGATTGGCGAGTCCGCCACGATCGATGGCTGGCTGAAGGACGGCGGCATCTCGACGCCGGTCAGTTATGAGAACAAGAAGCCGCAGGACACGAGCTGGATCCTGGTCCTGATCACGACAGGCTTGCCGGTCTTGATCATCGTCCTGTTCATCGTCTTCTTCATGCGCCAGGCCCAGGGCACCAACAACCAGGCTCTGAGCTTCGGCAAGAGCCGGGCGCGCATGTTCCTGGGCAACAAGACCGTGGTCACATTCGCGGACGTGGCCGGGGTCGACGAGGCGAAGGCGGATCTCCAGGAGGTCGTCGAGTTCCTCANNCTCGCTCGGGCCGTGGCGGGTGAAGCGGGCGTGCCGTTCTTCTCCATCTCGGGCTCCGAGTTCGTGGAGATGTTCGTCGGCGTCGGCGCCAGCCGAGTCCGCGATCTGTTCGACCAGGCCAAGCGGAACTCGCCCTGCATCGTCTTCGTGGACGAGATCGACGCGGTCGGGCGCCAGCGCGGCGCCGGCCTGGGCGGCTCCCACGACGAGCGCGAGCAGACCCTGAACCAGATCCTCGTCGAGATGGACGGCTTCGACACGAACACCAACGTGATCGTCGTCGCGGCCACCAACCGACCCGACGTGCTCGACCCGGCGCTCCTTCGGCCCGGCCGCTTCGATCGCCAGGTCATCCTCGACCGTCCTGACCTGCGAGGTCGGGTGGCGATCCTCAATGTCCACACCAAGGGCAAGCCGCTCGACAAGACCGTGGACAGCGAGAAGATCGCTCGTCAGTCCGCCGGCTTCTCCGGAGCCGACCTGGCGAACCTCGTCAACGAAGCTGCGATCCTGGCCGCCCGGCGCAACCGGAAGGTCATCGGGATGGCCGAGTTCAACGAGTCCCTGGAGCGCATCGTTGCCGGCCCCGAGCGAAAGAGCCGGCTCATCTCCGACGCCGAGAAGCGCATCATCGCCATTCACGAGGGCGGCCACGCAGTCGTCCAGCGGGTCCTGCCCAAGTGCGACCCGGTCCACAAGGTGACGATCATCAGCCGCGGAATGGCCCTCGGCTACACGATGGCGATGCCCACTGAGGACCGCTATCTTCAGTCCAAGACCGAGTTCCAGGACAAGATCGCGGGCCTGCTCGGCGGCAACGCGGCCGAGCGTCTGGTCTTCGGCGACACCACGACCGGTGCCAGCAACGACATCGAGAAGGCCACCGACCTGGCTCGCCGGATGGTGACCGAGTGGGGCATGAGCGACAAGCTCGGTCCCCTCGCCTTCGGCAAGCGCGACGAGATGATCTTCCTGGGTCGTGAGATCGGCGAGCAGCGCAACTACTCCGACGACGTAGCCAAGCTCATCGACGAAGAGGTTCGGGCGCTCATCGAGCAGGGCTACGCTCGGGCCACTCAGGTCCTGACCGAGAACAAGACGAGGTTGCTGGCTCTGGCCGACAAGCTGATCGCCGAGGAGACTGTCGAGGCGGACGAGTTCGAGAAGCTGTTCAGCGACCTGCCGCCCAAGGAGAACCTGCACGGCATCAGCCTGCTGCCGACGCCGGGAAGCTCGACGTTCAGCGACCCGACGCCGAGCGCGCCGCCCCCGGCGACCACTCCGAGTCCAAGCCCAAGTCCCTCCTGAGAGGGATCCCGCCTACACGAAAGCCGGGCGTCCGAAAGGGCGCCCGGCTCTTTTTCGCGCCGGAGGTTTCTGGGCGAGGCTGGCTACAATCGCCGCCTAAGCTGGCACATGCCACACCGGCAGCGGCGGGAGATCTCCAATGGCCGACGCACCGACCCACGCCGTCGTCCGCGACGACGCCCTCGAGCAGTATCTCGACCGGACCGCGGGCCGGCGCCTCGAGGCCTACAAGGACCTCCTGCGCATACCGAGCATCTCCGGCATCCCCGCACACGCCCCCGACTGCCGCGCCGCGGCCGAATTCGTCGCGGCGGACCTGCGCGCCGCCGGCATGGGGCACGTCGACGTATCCGAGACCGGCGGGCACCCCGTCGTCTACGCCGATTGGCTTCACGCCGCCGGCAAGCCCACCGTCCTCGTCTACGCCCACTACGACGTCCAGCCGGTCGACCCGGTGGAGCTGTGGGATTCGCCGCCTTTCGAGCCGGTCGTCAAGCAGGGTCGGATGCTGGCCCGCGGCTCTTCCGACGACAAGGCCCATGTCCAGATGCACGCTCGTGCCATCGAGGCGCTTCTGGCGACCCGCCACTCGTTGCCGGTGAACCTCAAGGTCATCGTCGAGGGTGAGGAGGAATCGAGCTCGGTCCACCTGGACGCCTGGCTGGAAGCCAACCGCGAACGGCTGGCCGCGGACTTCGCGGTCATCTCGGACACGAGCTTCTTCGAGGGCAATCTGCCCGCCATCACGATCGCCCTGCGTGGTCTTGTCTACTTCCAGCTGGACCTCACGGGCAGCCGCCTGGACCTGCATTCGGGCGTGTACGGTGGGGCCGTCGACAACCCGGCCAACGCTCTGTGCCAGATCGTGGCCGCCCTCAAGGGGCCGGACGGACGCGTCAAGGTGCCCGGCTTCTACGACGACGTGGCCGAGCTGACCGCGCTCGATCGGCAGGCGTTTGCGGCGCTCCCGCTCGACCTGGAGGCGTATCGCGAAGGGATCGGCGTGCCGGCCCTTTTCGGCGAGCCGGGCTTCTCGGTCCTCGAGCAGCTGGGCGCCCGGCCGACGCTCGACGTGAACGGCATCTGGGGCGGCTTCGAAGGCGAGGGCCCCAAGACCATCATCCCGGCTCACGCACACGCCAAGATCAGCTGCCGGCTCGTTGCGAACCAGGATCCGGAGCGGATATTCGGGCTGGTAGCGGACTACATCGCCCAGGTCGCGCCAGAGTCGATCAGGTACTCGATCCAGCGGCTCGGCGACGGCAGACCCAGCCTGATGCCGATCGACCACCCGGCGACTCAGGCGGCGGCCAGGGCCATCGAATCGACCTTCGGCGTCGCGCCCCTGTATACACGTGAGGGCGGCTCCGTGCCGGTCTGCGCCAGCTTCGAGTCGATCCTGGGGCTTTCGGCTGTGCTCCTCGGGTTCGCTCCGGCAGACGGGCAGTTCCACGCACCGAACGAATGGATGTGGATCTCCAACTTCGAAACCGGGATCCGAACGATTGCGCGATACTGGGACGAGGTTGCCGGGCTCGAGCACAAATAACGTCGGTTCGAAGACGGAACCGGTCGCGGGAACGGACGGGTGGACTGTGGAGAGGTGCCCGCGCTCGACAGCCGCTGGTAGGATGCTCTTGCTCGCACTCCGACTGAGAACTGGCTGGAGGCACTCGTGACGACGACGGATCGCCCCCTGGACGCCGACGCCGCCCCGGCGCAGCGCACCTGGCGGCTGGACACGGACAACGGCAGCCTGGTCCCGCGCTCGGCGCTCGACGTGCTCGTCGACCTCAACGACAACCTGGCGAGCGGGCGGTTCGGGGAGTACCAGCCGGTGCCTCTCGGCTTCGGTCTCCTGGACAAGGCCATCGGCGGCGGCCTTCGAGCCGGCGAGCTGCTGCTGATCGGTGGCGCCCAGGGCTCGGGCAAGACGACGATGGCTCTCCAGATGGCGCGCAATGTCGCCTCCGGCGGCCAGGCCAACGTCCTGTACGTCTGCTTCGAGCACGAAGAGCAGTACCTGCTGAACCGGCTGGTCGCGCTCGAGTCCGCCCTGGCGCACCTGCCGCAGAAGACCGGCGCGATCAAGATCCAGGACGTCCGCAGGGAGGTGATGACCTCCGCGATGGCCGAAGGGGCGGGTGGGGCCGGACTGACGGCGAACACCCGTCTGCGCCCCAGCCTGGATCGCATCGCCCGCTACGGCCAGAACCTCTTCCTGATGCGTGGCAACCAGACCGCCAGCACGATCGACAACCTGCGCAAGCTGGTCCAGCAGCACCGAGTGCTTTCGGGCGATCGCCGGCTGCTGGTCGTGGTCGACTACCTGCAGAAGGTGCCGATGTACCCGGAGCCGAGCACGGAGGCGGAGAAGGTCACCTTCGTCGTCAACGGGCTAAAGGACATCGCTCTCACTGAGCAGGTCGCGATGATCTCGATCGTTGCCGCCGACAAAGAGGGCCTCAAGGCTCAGCGGCTGCGCAACCACCACCTCCGCGGCTCGTCGGCGATCAACTACGAGGCCGACATCATCCTGATCTTCAACGAGAAGTACCACATCGTCGCCAAGGTCAACATCGAGTTCAACCCCTACCAGGCGCAACGATTCCGCGATTGGGTGATCGTCTCCGTCGAGAAGAACCGCGGCGGCCAGGACAACATCGATCTCGAATTCGAGAAGCACTTCGAGTACTCCTGCTTCGATCCGGACGGCCGGACGGTGCAGGAGAAGCTGATCGAAGAGCGCCTCTACAACGACTGACGCGCAGTGACTTCATGAGCTGGGGAGACAGGTCCGGTCGCGGTCGAAGGCCGGATGGCGGCGGTCGAAGGCCGGATGGCGGCGGTCGGCGCCCGTTCAGCCGCCCTCAGGACGATCCGCCCGGGACGAGCCGGCTCTTCGTGGCCGTGCCGGTAGCCGACAACGTACGTGAGGCGGTAGGGCGGCTCATGCAGGAGCTGGCCGGCGCCCCGATCGACGAGCGGGCCCCGGGCCAGCCACGCTGGGTCCGTGTGGAGGGGCTGCATCTGACGCTCCGATTCCTGGGAGCGACGCCGGACGTGCGCGTGCAGGAGCTCGCCGCGGCCGTGGCCATGGCGGCCGGAGAGGTGGCCCCGTTCCGTGTCGAGCTCTCCGGCGGAGGGGCTTTCCCGTCACCGCAACGGCCGCGTGTTCTGTGGCTCGGCATCGGGGCCGGCGCGGTCGATCTGGGAGCGCTGGCGCGGCGCCTCAACGGTGAGCTGGAGCGTTTGGGCTGGCCCTCTGAGGACCGGCCGCTGGCGGCCCACCTGACGCTGGCTCGAACCGACGGGGTCCCGGGCTCCGACGAGCGGGCACGGCGGCTGATCGAGATGGGCCGCGACCTGCGGCTGGCCTGGCAGGCGGACACCCTGGTCCTCTACAAGAGCCACACCGGCCACGGCCCCACGAAGTACGAAGCCCTGGCCGAGGCGCCGTTCTCGGGCGGCCGCTGAGGTGGCATTGCCCACGACCGGCCGCGCGAGAGGCAGGGTCGTCGCTGGTCGCGAACTCGCCTTGCACGGGTCCTGCCAGAAGCCGTAGGCTGTGCGTCCGACCGCCCCGTGAGGGGCGGAGGGGGCAGGTGCCGCAGGTCGCCGGGAAAGCCGGCGGGAGGAGTCGGATGGACGAGCGCACGCGTTTCATGCTGGACGAGGACAAGATCCCTCGCGCCTGGTACAACATCGCCGCGGATCTCCCCGTCCCGCAGGCGCCGCCGCTCCATCCGGCCACGCACCAGCCCCTGGGCCCCGACGATCTCGCGCCGCTCTTCCCGATGGCGTTGATCATGCAGGAAGTCTCCACCGAGCGCGAGATCGAGATCCCCGGGCCGGTTCGCTCGGCCTACGCCCTCTTCCGCCCGAGCCCTCTCGTTCGCGCCCGCAGGCTCGAAAAGGCGCTCGACACTCCGGCCCACATCTACTTCAAGTACGAGGGCTTGAGCCCGGCCGGCAGCCACAAGCCCAACACTGCGATCGCTCAGGCCTTCTACAACAAGGAAGAGGGCATCAAGCGCATCGCGACCGAGACCGGCGCAGGGCAGTGGGGCAGTGCTCTCGCTGCCGCCGGCGCGATGTTCGGCCTCGAGATCAAGGTCTACATGGTGCGGGCCAGCTACGACCAGAAGCCGTACCGCCGCATCCTGATGGAGACCTACGGCGCCAGCGTCGTCGCCAGCCCGAGCATGGAGACGGAATCCGGACGCGCCATCCTGGCGCAGCACCCCGACAGCCCCGGCTCGCTTGGCATGGCCATCAGCGAGGCCGTCGAGGACACGATGAAGCGTGACGACACGCACTACTCGCTAGGCTCGGTGCTGAACCACGTCATGCTCCACCAGACGGTCATCGGCGAGGAGTCGATCCTGCAGATGGAGATGGCGGGCGAAGAGCCCGACGTCATCATCGCCTGCGCCGGCGGCGGCTCCAACTTCGCCGGGCTCTCGTTCCCGTGGCTCGGTCGAACGTTCCGCGGCGGCCGCAAATACCAGATCATCGCGGTCGAACCAGAGGCTGCCCCCAGCCTCACGCGCGGCAAGTACATGTACGACTACGGCGACACCGCCAAGATGGCGCCGGTAGTCAAGATGTACACCCTGGGTCACGACTTCGTGCCGGAGCCGATTCACGCGGGCGGGCTGCGCTACCACGGCATGTCGCCGCAGGTCAGCCTGCTGAAGCAGCACGGCTTTATCGAAGCCCGAAGCGTGCATCAAATCCCTTGCTTCGAGGCTGGCGTCCTGTTCGCCCGGACGGAGATGATCCTGCCCGCGCCCGAATCCACGCACGCCATCCGGGCCGCCATCGACATCGCCCTGGACGCGAAGAAGGCGGGCGAGAAGAAGGTCATCCTGTTCAACCTCTCGGGCCATGGTCACTTCGATCTGAGCTCGTATGAGGCCTACCTCTTGGGTAAGCTCGCGGACTACGAGTACCCGGCCAAGGAGGTCGCGGAGGCACTCGCGCACGCGGGCTGACCTCCGATCTCGGCACACAATGAAGAGCCGCGCCATTCGACGCGGCTCTTCGTCTTTCGGCGCACGGCAGCCGTTCGCTGCAGGAAGGGGAAGGCGCGACGGTCACAATCGTGCCGCGATGACGTAGCATCAAGTCATGCCCCGACTCGCATGTTTCGCCTGCGGACGAGCCCTATGGGCGACCGAGCCCCTGGCCTGGCTGGCCGCCGAAGAGCGCCGCTGCCCCCGCTGCGGGGCCTCGCTGCACGACGATCGTCGGGTTGGGGATCGGCGCATCCTGGTGAGGCGTCAGATGGGCGTGGAGATCTCGCCGACAGCTCAAGAGCGGAGCGTAGTCGACCGCCGGACCGCCCGACGACGGCAAACCGGGGTCTGAACGCCCAAGACAGCGGAGGGGTACCCGGTTGGGCACCGAGGAGCCGAGCCGCCGCCCCATAATGGCGGCGTGCGAGTATCGATCGTCGGCTTTGGGTTGATCGGCGGCTCGATTGCCTGCGCCCTGCGTGCGCGAGGCGGCTCGGGGGAGTGGCACGTAACAGCCTGGAGTCGCACGCCCGGCCCCGTTCAGCAGGCTCTGCAAGACGGCGTCGTGGACGTGGTCGCGCCCACGCTGGAGGAGGCGGTGCGCGGCGCCGACCTGGTGCTGCTCGCCGCGCCACCGCTGACCTGCCTCGACCTGATCGACCAGATCGGCGGGCCGCTGCGGCGGCATCTGCCCGAGGACGCTACCGTGACCGACGCGGTCAGCGCCAAGGCCAGGATCGTGGAGCGGGCGAATGCCGTGCGGCTACCCTTCATAGGTGGGCATCCCATGGCGGGCCGCGAGTTGAGCGGCTATGCCGCGGCCCTGCCGGACCTGTTCGTGGGACGGCCGTGGGCCACCGTCCCGGGTCGGTACGCGCGGTTGCTGGATGCAGAGCGGGTCGGCGAGCTGATCGAGGCGTGCGGGGCGGTCCAGATCCCGATGCTCGACACGGCTCACGACCAGGCCGTGGCGGCGATCAGCCACCTGCCGCTCGTCGTCTCGGCCGCGCTCGTCGAGGCGGTGGCGGGCCGTCTCGACGAACCCGAACGGGCGGACTGGCAGGCGGCCGAAGCTCTCGCCGCGACCGGCTGGGCGGGTATGACGCGCCTGGCCCGAGGTGAGCCGAGCATGGGCGCGGGGATCGCCGCGACCAACTCCGCAGCGATCGCGTCACGATTGCGCGACCTGCGCGCCGTCCTCGACGAGTGGATCGTCGAGCTGGAACGGGAGGGCGGTCCCGACGCCGAGGTCCTGCGCTCCCGGTTCGTCTCGGCGAGGAACAGGCTGGAGGAGCCGGGGTCGCGATGATCGCGGATTCGCCGGAGCTGGTCTACGCGGTGCCGCGCCAGCTGCTGATCGTCGGGTCGGGCTGGCGAGGGGTTCGGAGCGACGATGTCGAGGAAATCCTGGCGCGCATCGACCGCGACGGGGATTTCTATCCGCGCCCCGCCGCCGAGGCGGATACGACCATCAAGCAGATCATCCCGTATCTGGTTCTGCGCGACGGCGAGCGCATCTTCCTGATGAAACGCACCAAGGCCGGAGGTGACGCGCGGCTCCACGACCACTTCAGCGTCGGCGTGGGCGGGCACATGAATCCGGGCGACGAATCCGTCCTGGCCGGGCTGAGGCGCGAATGGCGCGAGGAGCTCGTGGCCGATTTCGTGCCCGCCTTCGAGTTCCTGGGGCTGCTGAACGACGACGAGGTCGAGGTCGGCCGCCATCACCTGGGGCTCGTCTACCTGGCCGACGCGGCCGGCCGATCGGTCGCGGTGCGCGAGACGCACAAGCTCAGCGGCTCCTTCGAGACGCTCGAGGTCGTCAATGCGGCCTACGATCGAATGGAAACGTGGAGCCAGCTCGTTCTCGATGCGCTTGCGGACCGAACCTTCTCCGCGCCTTCGGAGTCTCACGAATGAGGGACCGAATCGGTCCGCCCCGCGAGAGTGGCATGTTCGCCGAGGAAGCGTATCTGAACTCAGACGTCGTCCGAACCCCCTTGCAGGCAGTCGCGGCTCGTGGCCGTGCCATCGACGCCGATTTCGCCGCGGCTCTGGCCGACGAGCTGGCCGGTGCCTATCGGCTGGCCGGCTACCTTCTCGCCGACGCGGCGGAAGCCCAGGACGCCGTCCAGGAAGCCTCGGTTCGAGCCTGGCGCGGCCTGGCCAACCTCCGCGAACAGGAAAAGTTCCACTCCTGGTTCACCCAGATTCTCGTCAATGTCTGTCGCACACGGCTTCGCCAGCGGAGCCGCCACCGAGCGGTGGACGTCGATGAGGTCGACCTCGAAGGGGCCGATCCGTTCCGAGCGGCCCTCGCGCGCGATGCGATAGGCCGGGCCCTTTCGAGTCTCAGTACCGAACTGCGGATGGTCGTCGTCCTGCGCTACTGGGCGGACCTCTCGCTGGCCGAGATTGCCGATCGGTTGGGCATTCCGATCGGCACCGTCAAGTCACGACACCACGCTGCCCTGCAGACGCTGCGCCGCCGTATAGAGCCGGTGGCAGGGGGCATTCGATGAGCGATTCAGACACGGACATGGAAGATATGGACATGGAAGACATGGAGATGGAAGGGCGACTCCGCCGTTTCGCCGAAGGCAGCCGCACGCCACCTTTGCCCGTGGAGATGGCCGCTCTTCCATGGACGGTCCAGTCGGATAGGGCGCGGCCGAGCCTGCCGAGGTTCTTGCCTTCGATGGGAGGGTTGCCGGGGCGAGTCGGTCGGGCGGCCTTCGCGGGGCTGCGCCTAGCCGCCACGCTCGCAATGGCGGTCGGACTGCTCTTCGTCGTCTCTCACACTCGAACGAACGGTTCCGGGGCGGAGATCGTCCCGCCCCAGGTGACGCCGCGGCCAACGCCCGCGGTCGGGGCCGCGAACGGCCCTGAGGTCGTAGTCCTGCCGACCAGCGGCGTCGTGGACACGGTCATGGCCGACTACGTCGCCGGTGGCGTCCATCGTGCCGAGGCGGACGGCGCCGCCGCCGTAATCATCCAGCTCGACACGCTGGGCGGCAGCGAGGACGCGATGATGCGGATCGTCGGGTCGCTCCACGCCAAGGTGCCGACGATCGTGTGGGTGGGCCCGTCCGGCGCGAAAGCGGCCAGCGCCGGAACATTCATCACCCTCGCGGCAAACCTGGCGTACATGGCCCCCAGCACGAACATCGGGGCGGCCTCGCCGGTGGCGGCGGGCGGCGGCGACATCGCGTCGACGTACGGTCAGACCGAGGCCGCCAAGGTCCTCAACGACGCCGTGGCCACGATCCGCGGGATCGCCCAGGAGCGCCATCCGGAGGCCGTGGATTGGGCCGTGACGACCGTTGCGAACTCTCAGTCGTACTCGGCCAATGAGGCCCTGGCAGGGCATGCGATCAACGGCATCGCGCCCGGTCTCGACGACGTGCTCAGCCAGGCCGACGGCCAGACCGTCACCGTGGACGGGAAGCAGGTTGTCGTCCACACCAAGGGCGCGTCCACGATCACCGTCGGCCAGGACCTGATCCAGTCGATCCTGCACGGCCTCGACGATCCGGACATCGCCTTCATCCTGCTGGTGATCGGCGTGCTGTGCGTAGTGGTCGAGTTCTTCCACCCAACGCTGCTCATGGGCATGCTCGGGGCCTTCTCGCTGGCTCTTTCGTTCTACGGGTCGGGCAGCCTGCCGCTCAACGTCCTGGGCGTGATCCTGGTCGTGCTCGGCCTCGGGATGGTGGCGCTGGAACCCGGCCTGCCCAGCCACGGGCTGCTCACGGTCGCGGGTCTGGTCAGCTTCATCGTCGGCGCGGTGGCCTTCTACGGGTCGCCCGGGCCGTATCTGCCGGCAGCCACCGTGGCCTGGCCGATCATCGCCTTGACGACGGCCGCGGCCGCTGCCTACGGGCTCATCTTCCTGCGGACCCTGTTGCAGATGAGGCACCAGGCCGTGCCGGTCGGCTCGGGCCTCGTCGGCACGATCCAGGTGATCGGTCAGACCGGTGAGGTCCAGGCCGATCTGGCGCCGCTCGGCACTGTCCACGTGGCAGGCGAGTCTTGGACGGCCAAACTGGCCGGGGGCGGGACCGCGCCGCGCGGCGCGAAGGTCAAGGTCGTCAAACAGGAGGGCCTGATACTCGTGGTGGAGCGGATCGGGTAGGCATGCCCGTCGTCGTGACCCTGATCGGTGTGGGCGCGGTAGCGCGACAGAATGCACGAAGGGCTACAGGTCAAGCTAGGTGAGGTGGTCGCTGGAGAATTCGGGTCGCCGGGTAGACCCGCGTCGGGGTGATCGGTAGGTCGTCCGCCAAAGCCGCCCTTCGGGGCGCGAATTCTGCTGGAGGTCCAGGGGATGGAGTCAAGTTCCGCAACCGTGGCGTTGATCGTTCTGATCGCGCTGTTGGCGTTTCTGCTCATAGTGGTCGCGCTCTCGGTCAGGGTCGTCCCGCAGTGGGCGCAGATGGTCGTCTACCGCTGGGGCCAGACCAACAAGGGCCTGGTTCGTCAGCCGGGCCTGAGGTTCCTGATCCCGGTCGTCGACAGAGGCGTCATGGTCGACCTCCGCGAACAGTTCATCGAGGTCCCGCGTCAGACGGCGATCACCAAGGACAACGCACCGTTGGGCGTCGACTTCCTGATCTACTGGAAGATCGTGGAGCCGCTCATGAGCCAGATCAACGTCCTGAACTTCGCCGGCGCCCTGCAGGGCGTGGCCGCCACCTCGCTTCGCTCCGTGATCGGCGACATTCCACTCGACGACGTTCTCTCGGAGCGGGAGAAGATCAACGAGACGCTCCGGCTCAAGCTTGACGAGGTCACGGAGCGCTGGGGCGGCAAGGTGACGACCGTCGAGATCCGCGAGATCCTGCCACCGCCCGCCGTTCAGGAGGCGATGAACCGGCAGCTCTCGGCGGAGCGAACGCGCCGCGCCGTCATCACCGAATCGGAAGGTACGCGCCAGGCCACCATCAACGTGGCCGAGGGCGACAAGCAGTCGGCGATCCTGCGCGCCGAGGGCGACCGGCAGGCCGCCATCCTTCGCGCCCAGGGCTTCAGCGAGGCGCTGCAGACCATCTTCTCGGCTGCTCGCGGCATCGACCAGAAGACGATGACCTTGCAGTATCTGGAGGCCTTGAAGGCGCTAGGCAGCGGCCCGGCAACGAAGTTCATCATCCCCATGGAGTTCACCCAACTGATCGCGCCCATCGGGGCCATGATTCAGTCGGGGATGCATAGCGATGCGGGCTCGAGTCCTGCCGGCGGCGCCAAGCGCTGACCGATCGAACTATCCTCGGAACGCCATCTCAGCCGGGCGGGAAGCCCCAAGAACGAGAGAATCTGCGGCCTCCCGGTCAATCGGCGTGGCTCCCTTGGGCCCATGCCGGCGGTCCGGGAGGCTGCCTATAATCAGTCGGTTCGTCCGAACGTCCCGTTCGAAGGTGGCGGCTGTCGGCCACCGGGCCCAATGTGCAGGTGCCTCCGCCTCAATCAGGTGAGTTGATGGCCGCCAGAATCCTAGTCGTCGATGCCGACCCGACCGTTCAGCGGGCGCTCGGCAGTGCCCTTACGCAGGCCGGGTACCAGGTCGTCGCCTCTGGCGAGGGCACTGAGGCCCTGCGCATCGTGCGCACGGACCGACCCGCCGTGGTTCTGATCGCGGCGAATCTGCCGGGTGTCGACGGCTTCACCGTGGTCAGTCGCCTGCGGATGGAGGATGGCCCCTCCACCCATACCCCGGTCATCCTGCTTCTCGCCGAGAGCGAGGCGGAGCATCGCGGCAAGGCACTTCGCTCCGGTGCGGACGACTACCTGATCAAGCCATTCCGTCCGGCCGAGCTGCTGGCCCGGATGCGGAGCCTCCTGTCGAGATACGCACCGGGAGACACGGCTCTGGTCCCGCTTCAGCAGCGGGCACCGGTGGCCGCAGTTTCCCGCCGCCGCGAGCCCGCGCGAGTGATCCTCTTCTACGGAGCCAAGGGTGGCGTCGGCACGACGACGATCGCCATCAATGCGGCCATTGCCCTGCACAAGGAAATGGGCAAGCGGGTCTGCTTGATCGACGCGAACCTGCAGTTTGGCGACCACCGCGTCTTCATGGATGTCGGTCTGGACAAGCTGAGCGTCGTGGACCTGGCAACCGCGCAGGGCTTCGATCTGGACCTGATCCGGCAGGTTCTCGTCAAGCACGAGTCGGGGATCGAGCTGCTGCTCGCGCCGCCGTCGCCGGAGACCGCCGAGCTCGTCACCTCGGACCACCTGCCCGAGATCATCAACCTGATGATGAGCGAGTTCGACTACATCATTCTCGATGTCGACAAGCGGCTCGACGAAGTGAACCTGCGGCTCATGGACGTGGCCCAGGCGATACTCGTCGTCCTGACGGCCGACCTGCCGTGCCTGAAGAACGTTCGGCTGGTCCTGGAGACGATCGGGCACCTGGGCTATTCCGACGACAAGATGAAGCTGATCCTGAACCGATCCACTGCCTTCACCGGCATCAACGTCAAGAACGCGGAGAGCGCTCTGAAGCGGCGGATCGACTATCAGATCATCAACGAGTACCGCGCCGCGATCGGCGCTCTCAACAGCGGCGCGCCCTTCATGTACACCAAGTCGGACTCGGTCCTGGGACGGAACGTTCTCGACTTCGTGAAGGCGATGGACAAGGACCTGGCTGTTCGCCCCGGCACCGGCGAGGCCACTCGCTAGATCGGGCGCGGCGCCGCGGGCCGGTCAGGGACCGGGCGAGTGAAGGCCACGATAAGCCGGAGTTGAGTCGCGCGGCGTAGCGTCGGCGACGTGCTTGCATCGCTTCTCTCGGCCACTCTCCACGGCCTCGACGGCCGGCCCGTACGGGTGGAGGTCGACGTGGCTCCGGGTCTGCCCGGCTTCACCATCGTCGGCTTGGCGGACACGGCGCTGCAGGAAGCCCGCGAGAGAGTGCGGGGGGCCATTCGCAATAGCGGATACGAGTACCCGCCGCGGCGGATCACGGTCAACCTGGCGCCCGCCGATCTGCGCAAGGGCGGAGCCTCGTTGGATCTGGCCATCGCGCTTGGAATCATCGTCGGCTCGGAACAGGTGACGGCCGCCGGCCGATGGGCGGTCCTGGGCGAACTGTCGCTGGGCGGCGAGCTCCGGCCGGTGCCGGGGCTGCTGCCGATGGTTGCCGCCCTGGCACGGCGGCACGTTCGAAGAGTGATCGTGCCGGCTACCGGCGTGGCGGAGGCCGCCCTTGCCGAGGGTGTCGAAGTCGTGCCGGCGGCCACGCTGGCCGAGGCGGCCACGCTCCTGCGCGCGAGCCGCCGCGGCAGGGCCCGCCTGGTGCCGCCCCGGTTCGAGCTCGCTGAGGACGTGCGCTTCGAGTCGGATGGGGGCGTGACGCGCGAGGAGGTCGGTGACGCGGGTGGCCGACAGGTTCCCGCGGCCGAACCCGATCTGGCCGAGGTCCGCGGCCAGCTGGAGGCCCGCCGGGGGCTTGAGCTGGCTCTCGCCGGCGGTCACTGCATGCTCATGATCGGGCCGCCGGGATCGGGCAAGACGCTGCTGGCCAGGACGATCCCGGGCCTGCTGCCGCCCCTGGACGACAAGGAATCCCGCGTCGCGACGATCATCGCCTCCGTCGCGGGGACGGGGTCGGTTAGCGGCCTGGTCCGACGCCGGCCCTTCCGCTCGCCCCACCACACGATCTCCTACGCGGCCATGGTCGGAGGAGGGCCTCATCTCTCACCCGGCGAAGTCACGTTAGCCCACGATGGCGTCCTGTTCCTCGACGAGCTTCCGGAGTTCGATCGGGGTGCGCTGGAGGCGCTGCGCCAGCCTCTGGAAGACGGTCAGGTCGCGATCGCTAGAGTCGGCCGGGCGGCGGTCTTCCCATCCCGGTTCCAGCTCGTGGCGGCGATGAACCCTTGCCCGTGTGGCCACGCCGGCGAGGGCGACGGACGATGCCGCTGCCAGCCCACGGCCGTGGATCGGTATGCGGGACGGATCTCGGGCCCGTTGCGCGACAGGATCGACCTGTGGGTGCACATGCCGCGCGTCAGGCCGGAGGAATACGTGGCGCAGGCCAACCCGGAGGGTTCGGCGGCTGTGGCCGAGCGAGTGGCGGCGGCCCGGCATCGTCAGCTCGGCCGGCAGGACTGCCTCAATGCGCGGTTGAGCGGTCGAGCGCTGCGGGCCGCATGCGACATGGCGGGCCCCGCACAGGCGCAGGCGATCAGGCTGGCCGACCTGGAGGGCTGGTCGGCGCGTGGCACGGAGAGGCTGCTCCGCGTAGCTCGGACGGCGGCGGATCTGGCAGAGGCCGAACGGGTCGAGTGCTCGCATCTGGACGAGGCCGCACGCTTCCGTGCGTCGGGGCGTCAGCGCGGCGACCTGGCGGCGGGCTGAGAGATGCTGGGAGTGCAGAGCATGGGTCCGCTGGAAGCCGTATGGCATCCGGGAGGCCGTCTACGTGTCCGCGAAACGACCGCGGAGCCGGCCGCGGAGCCGGCCGCGGAGCCGTCATCCGGCGAGCGGGAGCGAGACCTCTTGGCCGAGGCGGAGCGAGATGCCTGGGTGGTCCTGCTCTCGGTCCCGGGACTGGGCCCGGTCACGTTCGCCGGCCTCCTGACGGCATTCGGGTCGGCCCGCGCCGCCCTTGCCGCGGCTGCGGGGAGTGGTGGCGCGGCTCGCCTGCAGGAGGCGATGGCCGATCGGACGCACGGCGAAGACGATTCCGACGGCGACGGCCGCGACGGGCATGGCGCAGAGAGCGACCCGGCCACGATTGGTGGCGAGAGCGTGCCGGGAGTCGACGGTCCGGCGAAGCGGCGCGGGTCGCGGCGCGGCCTCGGGGCGGATCTGGCCGACCGAATTCGAGAGCAGGCGGCCGCCGCCGAGAAGACGCTGAGCGTCGTTCGCGCCCTGGGTCTGGCCGTGGTGACGCTGGACGACCCGGAGTACCCGGAGCGCCTGCGCCGAGTGGAAATGCCTCCGCCGCTGCTATACGTGAGGGGTGCGCCGGCGGCCCTGGCGGCGCCGTCGGCCGTGGCCGTGGTCGGTACACGCTGGCCGTCGGACAAGGGCCGGATGATCGCGGGCTGGATTGGGTCCGCGGTGTCGCGGGCCGGGGCCGTCGTCGTCTCCGGGCTCGCGGTCGGGATCGACGGCGCGGCCCATGCGGCCGTGGCGGCCGAGGGATTGCCCACCGTGGCGGTCCTCGGCGGAGGGCATGCCCGTCTATTCCCGAGGGCCCACGAGAGGCTGGCGGACGTGATCGTGGCGGCCGGCGGAGCGGTAGTGGCGGAGCTGCCTCCGGAGACGCCGGCGACGCAGGGCACCTTCCCGCGGCGAAATCGACTCGTCAGCGGCCTCTCGGACGCGACCATCGTGGTCGAAGCGGGCAGGCGCAGCGGAGCTCTCATCACCGCCGGCTGGGCACTGGAGCAGGGCCGCGAGTGCTTCCTCGTCCCGGGCCCGTTCGACGCTCCGACCAGCGAGGGCTGCCACCTCTTCCTGCGCAACTTCCCCGGTCAGGCCCGCGTCGTGTGCGGAATCCCGGAGCTGCTTGAGGACCTCGGTCTGAGCGTCGACTCCGCCACGGTCCGCGCGGCCGACCGGGGCGTGAACCCGTCGCGTGCGGGGAGGGGAGTGGCGGCTGCGGGCCGGCCGGAAGCCTCGGTACCCGGCGCGGGGCCGGCCGCCATCCTGACTTCGCTCGGTCCCGTGGAGCGCTCGCTGGCCGAACTGCTGGCCGCAGGCCCGGCAACAGCGGACGATCTGGCACTTCGGACAGGGCTTTCCTGCGCCTCGGTGCTGAGCGCGCTGACACTCCTGGAGTTGCGCGGCCTGGTCTGCGGGTCGTACGGACGGTACGTGCCGGCGGGGTCTCTCGCGCGCTGGACGGGGGCTGCGCGGCCGGGCCGGCGGCAGTCCTCGAGCGCTGCCGGACCGCCCCAAGATCGCCCGAGGACGAGCGCTCGAGCCGGCCCGGAATCGCGGTCGGCGGCCCGCCAGGGCACCTCGTAGAACACCTTGCCGATTTGCCGCTCGGTCCGAGACGGTGGTAACCTGCGGCGGGGTTGCCTACTCGTGGCCCCACAGCGACCCCCCTTCCACCACAGGAGACTGACAGCATGGGACAACTTGCTGCGGCAGTCCTCGAGGTCCCGGCTGTGGGCTTCAAGTACGTGTCCAGGTTCGTGAGCCGATCGCTCAAGGTGCAGCTGGCACTCACCGGTGTCGCCATCGCCTTGATTGTCGGCGGCCTACTTGTGGGGCTCCCAACCAGCAGGGTCGACGCCAAGGCTCCCACGCCATACGACCCGCCTGCCCCTACCGCCGTCAAGTCCGACGCCACGAGCAACGTGACGGTCGATGCGCCCTACATTCTCGAGTTCACAAGGCCGATGAACGAGGGCAGCGTCTCCGACTCTCTGACGATCAAGCCGGCCGTGCCCGTCAAGCTGGTCTGGGATTCCGCCGCCGAGACGCTATCGATCACACCTGCGCCCAACTGGGCGGCCTTCACCAGTTACTCGATTCAGGTCGCCGGGACGGCCATGGACCAGTCCGGCATGCAGCTTGGATCGCCCGTGAGCGCCTCTTTCGTGACCGGCGCGCTGACCTCCGGGAAGATCACGGCGACGGTCGTTGTGGACAATCTGGTCGCCCCGACTTCGGAATTCCAGATCACGTTCAGCCGTCCGGTCAAGCTGGCCACGATTCAGGCGCGCCTGACCGTCAGCCCCACCATCACCGGAGTCATAACCGGTGACGACCCGACGGATGTCTCGTCGCAGGTCTTCACCTTCACTCCGGACGACATCCTGGCGGGCAACACGAGCTACACCATCAGCTTCGACAACAACGCCGCCACCGATGCGGCCGGAGTGGCATTGCTGCCCGTGGCTCCGCTGACCGTCCAGACGATGGCCGCCCCCGAAGTGATCAAGTTCCGCCCGAAAGACAAGGGCACAACGACTGACCCGAATCAGGTCATCTCGATGCGCTTCAGCATGCCGATGGACAAGGCCTCCGCCGCGGCCTCGCTCTCTGTCGTGGCCAGCGGCCATGCGGTCCGCGGATCCATCTCCTGGGCCGAAAACAACACCGTGCTGGTCCTCGATCCGGCCGCCAAGCTGCCGGTCGGGGCGACGGTCTACGTCAGGGTGTCGGCCACGGCCAAGTCGGCCACCGGCCAGCGTATGTCGGGGGCCGTGGCAGCCAGCTTCAAGGTGCTCAAGCCGACAGTGGCGCGGATCCCGTGGGTGGGGGGCGGCGTGGCCTCGAAGACCTCGCCCTACCATGCGTCGGAGCTCAACTACTTGAATTTGATGAATTGCACCCGCACCGGCGGATGGGTGACGCGAAGCGGCACCTGCAGCTCCGTCACGCACCACACGATGCCTGCCCAGGACAAGCTGGTGTTCTCCGCCGCCATCGCCAACGCGGTCGCGCGGCCGTACTCGAAGGCCCAGGCCGACCGCGGCGTGCTGACCCACTACCTCAACGGGACGACGCCACACGGGCGACTGGCCGCCCAAGGTTTCGGAGGGGGGTCGTGGGGTGAGAACCTGGCCTCACCACCGAACGCGGGACTGTCCGGCATGATCGACGCCGAGATCTACTTCCAGAACGAGTACGGGTGCCGGAACCGGTGCGAATTCGCGCACTACTACAACATCATGAATCCGTATTTCCACAGGGCTGGGATCGGCATCTGGGTTTCCCACGGTCACGTCCGGCTCACGATCGATTTCTACGGCTGACGCCAGGGTCCGCGCAGTCCGTTCGGCCGGCTTTCCGGGGCGCGCTGTTTGTGTGGCACGGGACCGCGTAACGGGCGGGTGAGTGGCTGATGCTAGACTCCCGCCGATGAGCGGCAACCTTGTGATCGTCGAATCGCCCGCCAAAGCGAAGACGATAGAGCGCTACCTTGGCCCCGGCTATACGGTGCTTGCGTCGTACGGCCACGTCCGCGACCTGCCCGAGAACCCCGGCAAGAACCAGCTCGGCGTGGACGTCGACAACGACTTCGCCCCCGTCTACGAGGTCGTGGCCGACCGCAAGAGACAGCTCTCGGCGATCCAGAAGGCGGCGGCGCGGGCCGACCTGATCTACCTCGCCACGGACCTGGATCGCGAGGGAGAAGCGATTGCCTGGCACGTCGCCGAGGCCGCGCAGCTCGCCCCCGACAAGACGCGCCGGGTCACCTTCTCGGAGATCACCGAGGCCGCGATCAAGCGAGCCTTCGCCGCGCCCCGTTCTATCGACACCAACCTGGTCGACGCCCAGCAGGCCCGCCGCGTCGTGGACCGGCTCGTCGGCTACACCTTGAGCCCGCTGCTGTGGCGCAAGGTTCGGGCCGGACTCTCGGCCGGTCGCGTGCAGTCGGTCGCGGTTCGGATCGTCGTCGATCGCGAGCGCGAGATCCGCGCCTTCGTCGCCCGCGAGTACTGGACCCTGCGGGCAACTCTGCTCGCCCCCGACGGCGCTCCGTTCGATGCGGACCTGGTGCGAATCGGCGGCAAGAAGCCCGAGATCTCCGACGGCGAGACGGCCGAGCGCCATGCCGCCGCAATCCGCGCCAGCCACCCGATCGTGACCGAGGTCGGGGTCAAGCGCAACAACCGTAACCCGGCCCCACCATTCACCACCTCGAGCCTGCAGCAGGAGGCGAGCCGAAAGCTCGGCTTCTCGCCCAAGCGCACGATGAGCGCCGCGCAGCGGTTGTATGAAGGCGTCAAGACGGACGAGGGTCAGGTCGGCCTGATCACCTACATGCGAACCGACTCGGTCGCGCTGTCGAGCCAGGCAATGGCCGAAGCCGCGCGCGTCATCGAGTCCCGCTTCGGCGAGACCTACACCACTCCCAGGGGACGGGCCTTCAAGAGCAAGATCCGAAACGCGCAGGAAGCCCACGAGGCGATCCGGCCGACTTCGTTCTGGCGCGATCCCGAGGCCGCGGCGAAGTTCCTTAAGAGCGACGAGACTCGCCTCTACCGGCTGATCTGGCAGCGCGCCCTGGCCAGCCAGATGGCGGCCAAGGAGCAGGAGACCACGACGGTCGAGCTCGCGGCCGACGGCTACGGTCTGCGGGCGACGGCCACGCGGACGATCTTCGACGGCTTCTCACGCGTCTACACGGAGGGCCATGACGACCTGGAGGAGGAGGCGGAGTGCCAACTCCCGCCGCTGCGCGAGGGCGACGCCACCGGCGTGCAGAGCGTCGACGCGCAGCAGCACTTCACGGAGCCGCCGCCCCGCTACACCGAGGCCAGCCTGATCAAGGCCCTCGAAGAGCACGGCATCGGACGGCCCTCCACGTACGCGGCCACGATCTCCACGATCGTCGACCGCGGCTACGTCAAGGTGAAGGAGCGCAGGCTCCACCCCGAACCGGTCGGCGAGATCGTGACCGACCTGCTGGTATGCCACTTCGGCGAGTTCGTGGACCTGGAGTTCACTGCCCGGATGGAGGAAGACCTCGACGATGTGGCCAGCGGCAAGCGAGCGTGGGTTCCCGTGGTGCGCGCCTTCTACACCCCGTTTCGGGCTCGTATAGAGGAGAAGACCAAGGAGCTGCGGCGGGCGGACTTCACGACACGTCCGTCCGAGGAGGTCTGCTCTCAGGGCCACCCCATGGTGATCCGCCTGGGCCGATACGGCGAGTTCCTGGCGTGTTCGCTGTACCCGGAACATAAGGAGACTCGCGAGCTGCCGGGCGCTGGGGGTGGAGCCGGCGGCGACGGAAGCGTCGGCCCGGATGGAGCGCCGGCGGAGCCGGCGGCGATGGAAGCGTGCCCGAAATGCGGCGAGGCCGAGGGCGGTGTGCTCGTCCAGCGCCGCGGCCGCTTTGGGCCGTTCACGGGCTGCTCACGCTATCCCGACTGCGACTACATCAAGAAAGAGGGGCCGCCCCCGCCAGAGCCGCTGGCCTTCGCCGTCTCCTGCCCGACGTGTCACCAGGGGAAGCTCGCCACCAGGCGTGCGCGCCGGACTGGGTCCCTGTTCTGGGGTTGCGCCCGATATCCGAAGTGCCTGTTCACGACCTCGCACGAGCCCGTGGGGGCCGTCCACGACACCGACGGCGGGCCGATCGGACGCGCCGGCGAGGCCGGTATCTGCCTGGTCTGCGGCGCACCGGTCGAGCTTCCGGTCGGCCCCGAACTGGTCGGCAAGCGTCTGGCGGGCGGTGAGCCGAACGCCGCCGCTCTGGCCCGGCCGAGCTCCGGCCGCGGCGCGCGTCGCACCCGTGGCAGGGGAGCGGGCGCCGTCGCAGGATCAAAGAGCACCTCGACCCGCAAGAGCGCGGGGACTCGCGCCACGGCCGCCCGTCGGGCCGGATGAGCTCGGACGACGGTCCGGCGACGATCGAGGCCGCCGCGGCGGTCGAACGGTTTCTGCGGGCGCTCCAGGCTCGAGGCTCGTCGGCGCACACGATCCGCTCCTACGGCACGGCGCTCGAGGTCTACACGGGCTGGCTGTCGGCCAACGGCCACGACTGGCGCTCTCCGTCACGCACGGCGCTGCGGGCCTTCCTGGCGTCGCTTTCGGAAGGCCGCGGCCGGCGCACCGTGGCGCAGCGCCTGGCGGCGCTGCGGTCGTTCTACCGTTATGCGACCCGCGAAGCGCTGGTGACGGGCAATCCGCTCGCGGCACTGCCGACGCCAAGGCAGCCGAGGCGGCTGCCGGCGGTGCTCTCAGTGGCCGAGACGGAGCGTCTCATCGAGGCCGCGGCCGAAGAGGCCGACGATGGGGCGCCGGCCGGAACGGCGCGCGGCGAGTTGGAGCGAGCGCTGGCGCTGCGCGACGTCGCTATCGTCGAGACGGCCTACGCCGCGGGGCTGCGCATCGGCGAGCTGGCGTCGCTGACGATCGGGTCTGTGGACCTGCGTCGGGGCGAGGTCCGCGTCACCGGCAAGGGGCGCAAGGAGCGCGTCTCGCTACTGGGGCGTCCGGCTCGGGCGGCGCTTCAGGCCTACCTGGACGGGGCGCGGCCCATTCTTGCCCGACGGGCCGGCGCTGGCTTCCCGGAGAGCGGCATCGCGACCGCCCAGAACGGCGGCACGGTCAGCCACGCCGGCACGGCCAGCCACGCCGGCGTCGATCCCGGCTTTCTCTTCCTCAACCACCGCGGAACGTCGCTCGGCGCCCGCGGCATCCGCTGGCGCGTGGAGAGGCTCAGAGTGGCCGCCGGGCTGCCCGAGGGCGTCTCGCCGCACACGCTTCGCCACAGCTTCGCCACGCATCTGCTGGACGGCGGCGCCGACCTGCGAGTGGTCCAGGAGCTACTCGGGCACGAGAGCCTGGCCACGACCCAGATCTACACCCACGTTTCGCCGGCGCGTCTGCGTGCCGCGTACACTGCCTCTCATCCGCGCGCACGACTGGAGAGCGCGAACGCAGCAGGCGACGCCGGCCCGTCGTCGGATAGCGCCGCCGAGGAGCAGCGCGACCAGCCCGAACGCGCGGCGGACGACCGGCGACGCGGCGATGCAGGGAGGAAGCTGGATGCCTGAGCAGGCCACGCCGGAAGCAACGCGCACGCAGAGCGGCGCATCTTCTCGAGCTTCCGTCCTGGACCTCGCTCCGGAGACGGCAGCCTGGGACGCTTTCGTCGTCGGCTCGAATCCCGGCTCCTACCTGCAGACCTCGGCCTGGGCCGAGGTGAAGGCCCCCAACGGCTGGACTCCGGTGCGATTCATAGGCACGAGCCTCGTCGGGCGCGCGACCGTCCGCGAGACGCCAGGCGTCCCCGCCACTGACCCCGATGTCGAGCCGGGTAGCCTCCTCGACGAGGACGCCCGGGTGGATGAACAGCCCGAAGACGAGGCGGCCTTCGGGGCGCAACTGCTGCTGCGCCAGCCTCGCTTCTTCCCCTGGGCCTTCGCCTACTCGCCGCGCGGCCCAATCCTCCAGAGGTGGAGCCCCTCCACGCTCGAGGCTTTCACCGGGAGTCTGCGCGACGCCCTGACTGCCTTGCCGACGCGCGTTTCCCACGTGCGCATCGAGCCGGAGATCGAGATCAACGGGCCGTTCGACGTGGACGGCGAGCTGCGCCACGCCCTGCGCCATTTCGGCTGGCGGCCGGGCACGGCGATCCAGCCGCCGCGGACCAGACAGATCGACCTGCGGGCGGACGAGGCGGCTCTCTGGGGCGACCTGCGCAAGAAGTGGCGCCAGTACGTCAACAAAGCCCGGAGAAGCGAGGTCCGCGTCGTCGACGCGACGATCGATCGGCTGCCCGAGTTCTATTCGATCTACCAGGAGACGGCCAGGCGAGCCGGCTTCATCATCCGAACCTACGAGTCCTACGTGACCGTCTGGCAGGCCTTCGCGAAGCTCGGCATGGTCCGACTCCTGATGGCCGAAACGCCGACCGGAAAGGGGCTCGCGACCCTTTTCGTGCTTCGCGTCGGCGGCCGAGTGATCGAGCCGTACGGCGGCATGACGGCGGAAGGCGCCGAGTGCCGGGCCAACTACCTGCTCAAGTGGGAGGCGATCCGGACCTCGCGCGAGCAAGGCGCCGTCAGCTACGACATGTGGGGTCTTTCGCACGAGGGGATCGAACAGTTCAAGAGCGGCTTCGGGGGCCGCGAGATCCGCTACGTTGGGGCGTGGGACCTCGTGATCGATCCGGCCGGGCGTCTCGCCTTCGACACCGCCCAGGCGATGCAGGACCGCGTCGGGCGACTTCGCCACGGCATCCGTCACGTGCGGGGTAGCCGACAGGCCGCCGGGGGCGCGGGGAGCGGCGAGTGACGTCTGGCGCCGCCGAGGAGCGGGCGCTGGCGGAGTCGCTGGCGGCGGCCGAGCCGACGACGAGTCGTCGCCTGGGCGAGCTCATCGATCGCCTCGAGGCCCAGGGTCGTCTGCGAGCGATTCACGCCCCGGAATCCCAGGGCGCCGTTGGATCGCTGCCGATTCGCGGGATCGCGTTCGATTCGCGGCGCGTACGCGGAGGCTCGGTCTTCGTGGCCGTTCCCGGCGAGCACGTCGACGGCCACGATTACGTGGCGGCGGCACTCGCCCTCGGTGCGGCGGCCGCGATCGTGGAGCGGCCCATGTCCGGAGTGGCCCTGCCGCAGATCGTCGTCGACCGCAGCCGGGCGGCCCTGGCCGTGGCCGCGGCGTGGTGGTACGGCGACCCGAGCCGCGAGCTCGGGATCGTTGGCATCACCGGCACGGACGGCAAGACAACGACCTCGTTCCTCGCAACGGCCGTGCTGGAGTCCGCGGGCATCTCGACGGGTCTGCTGACCACCGCTCAGATCAAGGTTGGCGACTTGCGCAGCGCCAACCCGGAGCATGTCACGACGCCCGAGGCGCCGCAGCTCCAGCGCGCTCTGCGGGCGATGGTCGACGCCGGCAATCGGGCCGCTATCGTCGAGACCACCTCCCACGGTTTGGCCCTGGAGCGCGTCGGCGGGATCGCCTACGACATAGCCTTGTTCACCAACTTGACCCACGAGCACCTCGAGCTGCACAAGACGTTCGAGGCATATCGCGACGCCAAGCTGAGCCTCTTTCGCCGCCTGGGGCCCATGGGAGCCGCGGCCAAGCGTCTGGGCCGCCCATGGCCCTGCACGGCCATCGTCAACCACGACGACCCATCGGCGTCGCTCTTCGAGGCGGCCGGCCTCTCGGCCGGAGCCGCTCTCCTGACCTACGGGCTCTCGGCGGAGGCCGCCGTCCGCGCCGTCTCCGTCAAGGAGGATGCCCGCCGGCTCCGCGTCGGAGTGCAGACACGCCGCTGGAGCGGCGAGGTCGAGCTCCAGCTCGCCGGACGCTTCAACGTCCACAACGCCCTCGCCGCGATCGCACTCGGCGAGGCGCTGGAGTTGCCCGGCGAGGCCATTCGGTCGGGCCTGGCCGGCCTTCGGGGCGTCCCAGGCCGGATGGAACGTGTCGACTGTGGCCAGCCGTTCGGCGTCATCGTCGACTACGCCCATTCGCCTGCCTCGCTGCAGACGGTCCTCGATCAGCTCGCGCCGCTGGCACGGGTGGGTGGAGGCGGCCTCATCGCCGTCTTTGGGTCGGCGGGGGAGCGAGACGTCCAGAAGCGGCCGATGATGGGCCGCATCGCCGGGGAGCGTTGCCGCGTAGTCGTCGTCACCGACGAGGATCCCCGCGGCGAGGACCGCCAGACGATACTCGACCAGATCGCCGCAGGCGCAGAGTCCGCGGGAAAGCGCCGTGGAGTCGACCTGCTCTGCGTCGCGGACCGCCGCGAGGCCATCGCCGCGGCCTTCGAGCTAGCCCGGGCGGGAGACGTCATCGTGCTCGCCGGGAAGGGCCACGAGCAATCGATCATCATGAGCGAGGGACAGCGCGCCTGGGACGAGCGAACCGAGGCGGTCCGGGCGCTCAGGTCAATGGGCTATCTAGACGAAGAGCGCCGCTAGCGGGTGCCGGAAGGCGCCCAGAGAGGCCACGAGCAGATGCGATCCTGCCTGATCCAGCTGGTCCTCTTGTTCGCGCTGGCGTTCTGCTTGCTGTGGTTCGCTCTGCCGCTCGGCATCGGCGCGCTCGCCACGGGCGCTCTCAATGCCAGCGGGTTCTCCGGAACGGACACGAAGGTCGAGGTTTCGGCCAGCCCGCCGCCGATGCTCCTGACCGGGCACGCCGACAAGATCCACATCACGTCCAGCCAGGTCAGCATCAGCGACCTCCACGCCGCCAGCGTCGACGTCACCCTCCGCGACATCGACATGCTCAGCCGCAAGATAGGGACGGTTGGCGGAACGCTCGAAGGTGTGCGCGTTGCAGCCCCGAACGGCGATCCGGTGGCGATCGACGAGGTGACCCTCGATGGATCGGCGACAGCGACGACCGCCACCTGCCGGATGAGCGTCGCGGCAGCCCAGACGCTCGCGCAATCCCAGCTGAAGACCCAGACCGGCATCGCCGCCAAGGTCGTTCTCAAGGGCCCCAACCTGGTGACGATCACGGTCAACGGCAAGTCGCAGTCCGGGCGCCTGCTCACCAGCAACGGATCGCTGCTGCTCGTGCCCAACGGCAACACCTTGCCCACCGTCACTCTCATCGCACCCGGCGCAGGCAACCCGTTCCGAGTGACCTCCGTGACCATCGGACTGGCGGACCTGACGCTCGTCGGGACGATCAACGTGCAGGACCTGCTGACCTGAGACCGTCTGGGGGCGCGGGCAAGGACGAGGGAATGGGCTGGTAGACTCTGCTCGATGTCGATCGAGCCGCCTGGCCCACAGCCCAGGGCAGACGGGGGCGTGCCTCACGCCACGCCGCCCAAGCTGTCGGTGGCTGGTAGGCTGCGCGCCGGTTTCGGCGGCCACTCCGCGGAGTCGAGCTTCCGGCACGTCCGCGACTCGTTGGCTCGTCACTACCCCCAGGCCGATCTGACCGCCCTGCACGACGCTTTCGAATTCGCCCAACTGGCCCACCGCGACCAGACCCGCGAAACGGGCGAGCCCTACGTCACCCACCCGTTGGCCGCTGCGCAGATCCTCGCCGACATAGGGATCGACCCCGTGGCCGTGATGGCGGCGCTTCTGCACGACATTCCCGAGGACACCGACTTCACCCTCGACGACCTTGAGGAACGCTTCGGTCCGGAGGTCGCGCAGCTGGTCGACGGCGTCACCAAGCTGTCGAAGTTCAGCACCCATAGCCATGAAGAGCAGCAGGCCGAGAACATCCGCAAGATGTTCCTGGCGATGGCGGATGACATCCGCGTCGTCCTCATCAAGCTGGCTGATCGTCTGCACAACATGCGCACGTTGTATGCGCTGCCTTCCGACAAACAGGCCCGCATCGCGCGCCAGACCCTCGAGATCTACGCTCCACTGGCCGAACGGCTCGGAATCTGGAGTGTCAAGTGGGAGCTCGAGGACCTTGCCTTCAAGACCCTCGAGCCTGCGGCCTACCGCGAGCTGGCGCGGATGCTCGACACCCGGCGCAAGAGTCGCGAGTTGTTCATCCACCGCGCCATCGAGGAGCTGCGGCCGGCGCTGGCTCGGGCCGGCATCGAAGCCGAGCTTTCGGGCCGGCCGAAGCACCTCTACAGCATCCGCAAGAAGATGCAGCGCAAGGGCGCCGAGATCGGCGAGATCTACGACGTGTATGCCATCCGCATCCTGGTCGACGAGATCAAGGATTGCTACGCGGCGCTGGGCGTCGTGCATTCGTTGTGGCATCCCATCCCGAACCAGTTCGACGACTACATCGCCGTGCCCAAGCCGAATCTGTACCAGAGCCTCCACACCGCGGTCATATCGATCGAAGGCCAGCCGCTCGAGATCCAGATCCGAACCCACGCCATGCACCAGGTCAGCGAAGTCGGCATCGCCGCCCACTGGCGATACAAGGAGGGCTCTCGGGCCGACCGCGAGTACGACGCCAAGCTGGCCTGGCTGCGCCAGGTCATGGACTGGCAGCGCGACGTCTCGGACGCNNCCCAAGGGCGAAGTGAAGGACCTGCCGGCCGGCGCGACTCCCCTCGACTTCGCCTACCGCATCCATACCGACATCGGGCATCGATGCATCGGCGCCAAGATCAACAACCGCCTCGTGCCGCTCGACTACAGGCTCAAGAACGGCGACATCGTCGAGATCGTCACAACCAAGGGCGAGCACGGTCCCTCGCGGGACTGGATGAATCTGGTCCGAACCAACCACGCCCGCGAGAAGATCCGCCAGTGGTTCAAGCGCCAGGAGCGCGACGAGAACATCGCCCACGGGCGCGAGTCGCTCGAACGGGAGCTACGGCGCCTGGCCCGGACGAGTCTTGGGGCGGTCGGCCAGGATCGAATCCTCGAGATCGCGAGGGCCTACAAGTTCGACAATCTCGACGACTTCTACGCTGCCGTCGGCTATGGCGCGATCGGCGCGCCGCAGGTCGTCTCGCGCCTGGGCGTGGTCGACGATGCGCAGCTGGCCCTGCCGCCCACGGCCCCGCCGACCAGCCCGTCCAGACAGGGCGGCGTTCGGGTCAATGGCGTCGGAGATCTGATGGTCCGCTTCGGCAAGTGCTGCCATCCGATCCCCGGCGATCCAATCATCGGCTTCATCACCCGCGGCAAGGGCGTCACGGTTCATCTCAAGAATTGCCAGACCGTGCTGGGCGAGCGCGAGACGGCACGCCTCATCGAAGTCGAGTGGGAGGGCCAGGTGCAACAGACCTACCCGATTTCGGTCCGGATCGAGGCCTACGACCGGACCGGCCTGGTGGCGGACATCACCCAGGTCGTGGCCGAGAACAAGGTCAACATCATGTCGGCCAACGTCTCGGTCACCCCCGACCGAACGGCCACCGTCAGAGCCACCCTCGAGGTCGCCTCCGTCGCCCAGCTGGCCAGGGTCATGAGTCGCCTGGAGCAGCTCAAGGACGTCATCTCCGTCCAGCGCGACCTGACCTAGGGAGTGCGCTGGACCGTGACAGCGCGGCGCCGACCGGGTACACTCCGCCGTCGGCCCTGTGTACAGGGTATGCTTCCTCTTGCCCGATAGCAGACAGGTCCGTGCGCCCCGGCGCCATCTCCCGGCCAGCCCTTTGGCACCGCGCCGGAGCATAAGGAGTAGTCAGACCAATGGGTGTTCCGAAGAGGCGAGTCTCCCACGCCCGCCAGGGCGACCGCCGCGCTCACCAAGCGCTTTCCGTGCCTCACCTCGAGCCGTGCCCGCACTGTCACCAGCCCAAGCAGTCGCATCACGCCTGCCCGAACTGCGGCTACTACGCAGGCCGGCCCACGGTCGAGATCAAGCAGGAAAAGCCGCAGCAGCCCGCCTGAGCAGGTGGACCTGAGCACGGTTCGCACGGTCAGCGGAGGCTCCGTCCGCGTCGTCGTAGACGCCATGGGCGGCGACCACGCGCCGCTGGAGATAGTCGCCGGGACCCTAGCCTGGGCCCGCAAGCATCCGGCCGACACGATCCTGCTGGTCGGGATCCCCGAGGCGATCGGCAGGGCCGCCGGCGGCCCGCTCCCGCCCAACGTCGAGGTCGTGGCGGCCAGTCAGGTCGTCGAGATGGACGACTCGCCGGCGCTCGCTCTCAAAGCCAAGAAGGATTCGTCGATCCTGGTGGCCATGGACCTGCTCAAGCAGGGCAGGGGAGACGCCCTGGTCACGGCCGGACACTCCGGCGGCGGAATGGCCGCCGCGGTTCTTCGCCTGGGTCGATTGCCGGGCGTGGATCGGCCGGCGCTGGCCGTCCAGATGGTCACCGATACCGGGCCGTTCGTGCTGCTCGACATCGGTGCCAACGTGGACGCGACCGGCCACAACCTCTACCAATTCGCCCACATGGGCTCGCTCTACGCCGAGCGCGTCTTGGGAGTCGAGAAGCCGCGCATCGCACTGCTCTCGATCGGGGAGGAGAAGGGCAAGGGCGACCAGGCCATCCAGCAGGCGACCCAGCTTCTCGATGACGACGGCAGCCTCAACTTCGTCGGCAACGTCGAGGGCCGCGACCTGGTCAAGCACATGGCCGACGTCGTGGTCTGCGACGCCGTCGTGGGCAACGTGACGATGAAGTTCTTCGAGGGGCTGGCCGGCTTCATCTTCGATCTGTGGCGCCGTGAGTTCTCACGCGGCATCCGGGGCCCGATTGGCTACCTCTTCATGCGCTCCGGCGTCCATCGCATTCGCGAGACGTTCGACTACGAGCGCATGGGCGCCTCGCCGCTCTTGGGCGTCAAGGGCATGGTTCTGATCACCCACGGAAGTGCAAAACGGCGCATGATCGAGTTCGCCGTGGAGGCGGGTGCGACCGCGGCGCGGGCGAACATCCCGGAACTGATCGCGGACGCGTTCCGCGGCCAGCCCCGACACCCGAAGGTCTGAGCGGAGGCAAGATGGACGGCCGACATGCTCACACTTCGGCGGGTTCCGGACCGGAGACGGCCCCGCGAAAGCTCGCCGGCGACCCGCTGACCGTGAGCCACAGCGTCATTGTCGAGATGGTGCGCGTGGCCGCCCTGGAGGTCCCCGGCGTGCTCAAGGTGGGCCGCGGGGGGCCCCTGACCTGGCTGGCCGGCTCGGCGGTGCGAGCCAACGTCACGGATGGCCGCGTCTCCGTGCGCGTCTGGATCGTGGCGCGACCCGGCCACCCGCTCGCACCGCTGGCGGCACAAGTGCGGCAGGCCGTCGGAGCGACGATCGTGCGGCTGCTGGACCTCGAACTCGGCGAAGTCACGGTGGTCATCGATGGGGTCGGGGCCCGAGGTTCGTGACCCGCTTCGCGGGTGGCGCGGGGTCCGGAACGGGCGCCAGAGCGGGCAGGCGGACGCCCGACGAAGTGACTTCCGCCCGGCTCGGGCGCCGGCTGGCCCTGGCGGCCTTGTTCGAAGCCGAGTTCGGCCAGCGCACCGCGGGGGCGGTTCTGGAGCGTCATGTGGCGGAGGGCGGGGCCGACGAGTCGACCGCCGAGTTCGCCCGCGCGCTCGTCTCCAGCGTGGTCGACAACCGCGATCGGATAGACGCCTTGATCGAGCAGGTCGCTCCTGCATATCCGGTCGTGCAACTCGCCCGTATGGACCGGACTCTGCTGCGTAGCGGCATCGGCGAGGTGCTACACTCCGGCACGCCGTCCCGGGTGGCGATTGCCGAATGGGTCGAGCTGGCACGCACGTACAGCGGCGAACCGGCCCGGCGTCTGGTCAACGGCGTACTCGGGAGGATCGCTCGCGACTCCGTCGCCGGTGCGCACCGCGCCCCGGAGCCGGGGCCGCAGTAACCATCAATCCCAAGCCCAATGAACCCCCAGGAGGGCGTCAGTGGCCACTACCTACGAGCGACTCAAGAAGATCGTGGTCGAGCAGCTCGGCGTCGACGAGGATGAGGTCAAGCCGGAAGCTTCGTTCGTAGACGATCTGAACGCCGATTCGCTCGACCTCGTCGAGTTGATCATGAGCCTCGAGGAAGAGTTCGGGACCGAGATCTCCGACGAAGACGCCGAGAAGATCCGCACCGTGCAGGACGCCACTGACTACATTGACGAGCACGCTTCGTAGCCAGAAGCACGACTGATGCGCCCCGCAGCCGCTCTCGCCGAGCGGCTGGGGCTCGCGGTCCGTGACCTCGAACTGCTGCAGCAGGCCCTGATCCACAGCAGCTACCTGCACGAACATCGGGACCTGGCCGTCGGCCACAACGAGCGCCTCGAGTTCCTCGGCGATTCCGTCGTGAGCCTGGCGATCTCGGACGCCCTCTACCGTCGGCACCCAGACGACGACGAGGGCGTTCTCTCCGCTCGGCGCGCTTCGATCGTGAGCACGGCCGGTCTGGCTCGTCTGGCCGGTCGTCTCTCGCTCGGCGAGTACCTGCTCCTTGGAGAGGGCGAATCGCAGCGCGGCGGGCGGCTTCGGCCGGCCCTGCTGGCGTCCACGTTCGAGGCCGTCGTGGGCGCCCTGTACCTGGATCTCGGGTACGAAGCCGCCGGCGGATTCCTGGTCGCCCTGGCCGCTCCGGAGCTCACTTCGCACCGACCCCTCGGTGCTCTGAAGAGTCCCAAGAGCCGACTGCAGGAGTTCACCCAGCGACTCTCCGGGGAGAGGCCGCAATATCGCCTGCTCGACGCCGTGGGGCCCGACCACGACAAGATCTTCCGCGTGGAAGTGGTCGTGGCCGGCCGTGTCATCGGAGTGGGGGAGGGGCATTCGCGCCGCCTGGCCGAGACGGCGGCGGCCGCGCGGGCGATCGAAGCGCTGCGCGAGACGCCGGGCGACCTGGCGGACCAGACGGAGGGCGCGCCCGAGCTGGTGGCCTTCGGGCCCGGACGGGTGGGACCCGGGAGCGACGAGGGCGGCGAATGGGATGTCTTCTGCGAGTCAAAGGACGCTCGAGGGGAGCCGTGGATCGAGTTCGACCTGGAGCTGCCCGGCCGTGCCGGTTCCGGCGCAGGACCGGGCGAGACCTCCGACGAGGGGCGCGGTAACGGCGCCCGCGGTGACGGCCGGTGGTCATGACGCTCCTGGGCCTCACGCCTAGCCGGCTGGCTGAGCGCAGTCGCGAAGGCAGGGTCCGGTGAGTGCACCCGCTCGCCTGCTGGCGCTGCGCCTGCAGGGCTTCAAGTCGTTCGGCGAACGGACCCTGGTCGAGTTCGGCCCCGGCATCAATGCCGTGGTGGGCCCCAACGGCGCGGGCAAGAGCAACCTGGCCGANNTGCGCAAGTCCGAGGACGTCATCTTCGCCGGGTCCGAAAAGCGATCCGCCCTCGGCATGGCCGACGTGACCCTGGTCTTCGGCAACGGCGACCGGCTTCTTCCAATCGACTACGAGACGGTCGAACTCGGGCGCCGACTCTTCCGCTCTGGCGAGAACGACTACCTGCTCAACAAGCAGCGCGTCCGGCTGAAGGACCTGGTCGACTTGCTCGACGCGGCCCACCTGGCGGACAACGCCTTCCTGTTCATCGGCCAGGGCATGGTCGATCAGGCGCTCGCGCTGCGGCCCGAAGAGCGGCGGCCGCTCTTCGAGGAAGTGGCAGGGGTGCGGCGCCACGAGCGGCGCAAGGCCAAGGCAGAAGACCAGCTGACCGAGGCCGAGGCGAACCTGGCGCGCGTGGAGGATGTGCTGGCCGAGCTGCGGCCCCAGGCACGCCGCCTGGCAGCCCAGGCCGAACAGCAGGCTTCTCGGCAGACGGCCGGACGCGAATATGGACGCGCGATCATCGCCGTCGCCCGCGGGCGTTGGGTCGAGGCGGCCGGCCGATCGCGGGACTCCGAGCGGCAGATGCGCACTGGACGTGGCGAGGCGGACGATTCGTCGACGGCGCTGCGCGAAGCCGAGGAACGGACCGCCACGATCGCACGCGACCTGGCTCTGCGGTCCGAGACGGAAGCCGAGCTGCGGGCCGCCCACGAGTCGGCGCGGGCGCTGCTCACCGAGCTGCAGCTTCGCGGCGCACGGGCGGCGAGCGACGCGGCCGGCGTACTGCGAGACCGGGGTCGGCTGGAGGCGGAGCTGGCCGCCATCGAGGCGGATCTGATCGTTCAGCGACGCGAGCTGGCGGCGCCGGTCCCGGCACGGGATCCCGCGCTGTTCGTGGCGCTTTCCGAGGCCGATCGGGCACTCACCGAGGCGCTCGAGGAGCTGGGCGCGATGCGGGCGGCGAAGCAGGCCCAGGGCGAGGCGCTGGCGGCCCTGTGGCGCGTGGAGGCGGTGCGTGTGGCCGAGCTGGAAACCGTGCGGCGGCGGTTGGGCGAGGCCGAGCGGGCGGCTGCCGACGAGCGGGCGGCTGCCGACGAAGCGGGCCGGCGACTTGCGGAAGCCGAAGCCGGCTGTGCCGGGCCGCGAGCGGCGGCGGCGACCGCAGCCGAAGCGGAGAAGACGGCCGTCGCCGCGCGCGAGAAGGCTCGGGCGGAACTGGACTCAATAGAGGGCACGCGACAGGCGGCCGCGGAGCGGGGCGGCGCCACCGCGAGCAAGGCCGCGAGTCTTCGCGGGCGCCACGAGGCTTTGGCGGCGCGACTCGCCGAGGAAGAGGCGCGCGGCATCGCCAAGGCGGCAAAGCGGCTCGGGGGCAAGGCGCTGGCGGATGGTCTTGAAGTCGAGGCCGGCTTCCGCGTCGCCGTGGAGGCGGCCCTTGGCGAGGCGATGCGCGGGTACGTGATAGGTCGCGAGGGGGTGCTGAGCCTCGATGGGCAGCGCGGTACGGTGGTCCTGGAGAGCGGCGATGGGGGCCCGAGGAGTGGATCGGGGCACATAGCCGGCAGTGGTGCCGGCCGTGCGGCCGAGCGCGGCGCGGAGGCCGGCGATGCGGCAATGGCGGCGGTTGCGAGCCATGGCGGCGGCAAGCTCGTTGACGCCGTTCGCGCGGATCCGAACGGGGCAGCCCTGCGGCTCCTTGCCCGCGCCGTCTGGCTGCCCGATCTGAAGGCGGCGCTGGCGGTTCAGCCGCGTCTGCCGGTCGGCTGGATCGCCGTCACGCGCGAGGGCGACGTTGCCACTGCCGCCGGCGTCGTGACGATGGGCCGCTCGGAATCGCTGCTGGACCGCCGCGCGGAGCTGGAACGGCTCGGCGAGGAAGTCGCGCGGCTGGAGATCGACGCCCGCTCGGCGGCGGCAGAGGCAGCCACCGCCACGATGAGCGCCTCCGCTGCGCGCGCCGCCCTGGAAGTTGCGCGCGAGGCGGAGCGTCGGGCTGGTGCCGCTCGACGGGAGGCCGAGGAAGCGGAGAGGCAAGCTGCGCGCGCCCTGGAGAACGTGGCTCGGGAAGCGGCCTGGCGGTCGGCCCAGGCGGCGCGCGCGGAAGCGGATCGACATCGCCTGGCGGCCGCGGTCCTGCAGGCGGAAGCCACGGACGCCGCCACTGCCGATGTCAATCCCAAGAAGTCCGACGAGTCCGTCGAGGCCAGCGCACTACGAGAGTGGGAGGCTCGGGCCGCAGCCCTGCGTGCCCGCCGGGACCAGCTCGCCGCGGAAGACGCCACGCTCGAGGCCGCACGTCGCGCGGCTGAAGGCCGGCGGGCCAGAGCCGCCGCGGCCGCCGAGTTCGGCCAGGCCCGTATGGCGCAGCTCGAACGCCAGACCGCGGAGCTCGCCGAGCGCGAGCGAGCGCTGGCCGCCGAACGCGAAGGCCTCGGCGAGGATCTCGCCGCCGCCGGGCTGCGCGAGGCGGCGGTCCGGGGCGAGCTGCAGGAGATCAGCGGCGCGGAAGCCGTGGCGCGGGCCCGTCTGGTGGAGGCCGAGACCGCCGCGGCGCAGGGGCGCGAACGCCTGCGCGTTTGCCAGGAGCGGGTCCGCAACGCCGAAGTGGCGGAGCTGGAAGCTCGCCTGGCGCTCGACGCCATTCACGAGCAGGTTCTCGTCGAGCTGGCCGGGCTGGGCGACCTGGGCCTCAGGCTGCTCGACGACGAGGGCGATCTCGGCGGCGATGAGGAATACGGGCCGCCGCCCGCCATCGCCGCCACGACCACCGACGAAGCCGACGAAGGATCGGCCGCCGACTCCCTGGAAGATGCGCTCGCCGCCGCCGCCTTGCGATGGGTCGAGGGCCCGGCCGTGGAGCCGCCGGTCGCCAGCCGCCTCGCCGCCCTTCGACGCCGATTCCACGAACTCGGTGCGCCGAACCCGTTCGCGGCGGAGGAGTACAAGATTGTCAAGGCCCGGCTCGACGGCCTCGAGACTCAGCGCGCCGACCTCACCGAGGCGATCGCCAAGACCCGCGCCCTGATCGAGCAGCTGAACACAATGATCTCGACCCAGTTCCGCGCCACCTTCACGGCCCTGGAGAGCGCCTTCGACGGGAGGTTCCGCCAGCTGTTCGGCGGCGGCTTTGCCCGACTCAGCCTGACCGATCCGGAGGATCTCGCGGCCACCGGAATCGAGATTGTGGCCCGGCCGCCCGGCAAGAAGGCGCAGCCGCTGAACATGCTTTCTGGCGGTGAGCGAGCCCTGACCGCCGTAGCGCTGTTGTTCGCTATGCTCGAAGTCCACCCGGTCCCGTTCTGCGTCCTCGACGAGGTCGACGCGGCTCTGGACGAGGCGAACGTCGGGCGCTTCGCGGAGGCTCTTCGGGGGCTGGCCGACCGGACGCAATTCATCGTCATCACGCACAATCGCGGCACGATCGAGGGCGCCGACGCACTCTACGGCGTGACGGTCAGCGACGACGCTGTCAGTCGGGTCGTCAGCCTGCGCCTGGAGGAGGCTCACGAAATGGCGGACCAGGTGATCGCGAAGAACGTCACCGCGACCGCAGGCTGAGCGGGAGGCGCGCCCTGTTCCTCTTTCGTAAGTCGACCCATCCGCAAGAAGAACCGGCTTCGCCCGCGCCAGAACCGGCTTCGCCCGCGCACGAAACCGCCGCGCTCGAAACGGTCGCCGAGCTTGCCGCTCCCGCGTCGGCATCGGACGACGACACAGCGGGCGATCTGGCCGAAGGCCTGCAGCGCACCCGGGGCGGCTTCATGTCGCGTCTGCGAGGACTGCTGCGAAGCGCTCCCGCCGCGGCCGACTGGGATTCGGTCGAGGAGCTGCTCATAGCTGGGGACGTGGGCGGCGCGCTGGCGCTGCAGATCGTCGAGCGCGCGCGAGCCCGCAAGGATGCGCCCACGGCCGAGGCCGCGGTTCGCGAAGAGCTGGCGGCGCTTCTCATCCCGGGCGATCGCGCGTGGCGCCCCACCCGCGCCGTGGCCGACCAACCGGCCGTGATCCTGATGGTCGGTGTCAACGGCACCGGCAAGACGACCACGATCGGCAAGCTGGCCCATCGGTACCGCGCCGAGGGAAGCTCCGTGCTTCTCGCCGCGGCCGACACGTTCCGGGCCGCCGCCGTCGATCAGCTCCGCATCTGGTCCGATCGTTCGGGCTGCCAGTTCGTCTCGCACGCCCCCGGCGCCGATCCCGCCGCCGTCGTCTACGACGCCCTAGACGCGGCCGTCGCCCGCCACGTGGATCTGGTCATCGCCGATACCGCCGGGCGCCTCCACACCAAGTCGAGCCTGATGGACGAGCTGGCCAAGATGCGCCGCGTCATCGATCGTCGCCTCCCCGGGGCCAAGCCCGAGGTGCTCTTCGTCCTCGACGCCACGACCGGGCAGAACGGGCTGGCCCAGGCCAGGGTCTTCCACGAGACCGTCGGCCTGACCGGCATCGTGCTGACGAAACTGGATTCGACCGCCAAGGGCGGGATCGTCTTCGCCATCGAGGATGCCCTGCACGTACCCGTCCGATTTGTCGGAGTGGGGGAGAAGGTGGGAGACCTTCTTCCCTTCGACCCTGCGGCTTTCGTGAGCGCTCTCTTCGCCTGAGGTCCGGCGCTGCCAGTAGTCGGGCGCTGTCCGTGGCGGCCGTGATGCGGTACACTCCGCGGGCTTTCGGTGCCGCCAGAATCCGCGGCCCAACGCCGTTCCAGCTTCTCGGGACGGCGGGACGGATCAGGAGTCCACTCCACAGATGTTCGACGCGCTGAGCGAGCGGCTGCGCAAGACCCTCGGCTCCTTGACGGGCCGCGGTCGCGTCAGCGAGGCCGACGTCGATGCGGCTATGCGCGAAGTGAGGCTGGCCCTCCTCGAGGCGGACGTCAACTTCAAGGTCGTGAAGGACTTCGTCGCACGCGTCCGCGAGCGCGCGACCGGCGCCGAGATCCTGGCGAGCCTGACAGCCGGCCAGCAGGCCGTGAAGATCGTCAACGAGGAGCTGGTGACGCTCCTCTCCGCGGGCGACCGAACCTTTCATCTGACGGGCGCCCCGGCCGTGGTCGTACTCGTCGGTCTGCAGGGCTCGGGCAAGACCACGAGCGCGGCCAAGCTGGCTCGCCACCTCGTCCGCCAGGGCCGCCGGCCGATCCTCGTCGCGGCCGACCCGTATCGCCCCGCCGCGGCCGATCAGCTCGAAACCCTGGGCAAGTCGCTGGACGTGCCCGTTTTCCGCGCCCCGGTCGGGACGACGGTTCTGGCGATAGCGAAGGGCGGCCTGGATGCCGCCCGCAAGCAGGTCCGCGACGTCGTCATCCTCGACACCGCGGGCCGGCTCACCGTCGACGCCCCGTTGATGGCCGAGATCGCCGACCTGACCGCCGCCCTCAAGCCGGCCGAGACGCTCCTCGTCGTCGACGCAATGACCGGCCAGGAAGCGGTGCACGTGGCCGAGGCGTTCGCGGCCGCGGTCCCGGTGACGGGCCTGGTGCTGACCAAGATCGACGGCGATGCCCGCGGCGGCGCCGCTCTCTCAATCAGCGCCGTCACCGGCCTGCCGGTCAAGTTCCTCGGCACCGGCGAGAAGACCGATGCCCTGGAGCCGTTCTACCCCGACAGGCTAGCCGGTCGAATCCTGGGCATGGGCGACGTCCTGACCCTTATCGAACGGGCCCAGGAGACCTACGACGAGAAGCAGACCGCCCGCATGACCGAGAAGCTGCGCAAGAACAGCTTCACCCTGGAGGACATGCTCGAGCAGATGGAGCAGGTCCGGAAGATGGGCCCGATCGGCCAGCTGATCGAGATGATCCCGGGGATGGGTGGGATGGCCAAGCAGGCCCAGGCTTCGGTCGAACGGGGAGACCTCGGGCGCGTCCAGGCCATCATTCGGTCGATGACGCCGCAGGAACGACGCGACCCGAACATCCTCAACGGCTCGCGCAGGCGGCGGATCGCGCAGGGATCCGGGACCCGGCTGCAGGACGTGAACCAGCTCGTCAAGCAATTCGGCGAGCTTCAGAAGATGATGAAGCAGATGTCGGGCGCACGGTTTCCGCGGCGCATTCCCGGAATGCCCGGTCAGGGTTAGGAGGAGGGGCCCCGATGGATCAGCAGGTTTCGACGGGTTCGGAAAGCGGAGCACGGTTGGAGCCGATCGGCGAGAGCTGGGCCCCGGACGTCGGCCCGGTCCGGCTTGGGACCAGCTCTGGACGGCTGCGCTGGGCGGTCGCCATGGGCATCGTCTTGATCGTCTCGCTCATGACGCTGGGCGGGGCGTTCGTCCTGTCCGGGGCCGGCGGGGCGGCCAAGTCGCTTACCGCCGGAAGCGCGCCCAAGGAGAGCGTCGTCTTCGTGGATTTGCGCACCGACCTGCCAGGCGACCAGCATCAGAAGCTGGCCGACTTCATGAGTCACTTTCCGGGCTTCAAGGATCGGACTCAGTTCGACGGCGCCATTGACGACATCCTCAATCGGCTGACGAGCGAGATTTCGCCCGACCTGACGTACACCGCGGCCTTCAAGGCCTGGACGACCGGCGAGGTCTCGATCGCGATCACGAACCTTGGCTCTCCCGGCAGCTCGAACGGAGTCGTCATCGTCGCCCTTACTGATCGCGCGGCGGGCGAGCGGTGGGTCAACTCGGAAGTCTCCAGGACGGGCCTGACCTTCAAGGCGGAGGACTACGCCGGGGCCAAGGTCTACGTCGCCCAGCCGGGCGCGAGCGGCTCGAACTCGGGCTCGGCGGCGATCTCGGCGGCATACGCGTTCACCGACAAGGTCCTGTTGCTCGGTACCGTGAACGCCGTCAAAGCCGGCATCGACGCGCCGAGCAAGGGTTCGCTCGCCGGCAACTCGAATTACCAGGCGGCCATGAAGTCGCTCTCTGGCGACAGCATCGCCACCTTCTATGCCGATCCCCAAGCGCTCATGCAGCAGACCGCCGCCTGGACGGCCGTCGGTGGCACCGGGTTGACCGGGATGATGGGCGGCGCCGGGTTGCCCGGGATGATGGGCGGTACCGGGTTGACCGGGATGATGGGCGTTACCTCTCTGCCTGCGTGGCTGGCGGGATCGGTGCGGGCAGAGTCCGATCACATGTCCGTCGAGATCACGATGCCCAAGACGGCCGGGGCGCCGAGTTCGGCCAACGCCGAGTCCGTCCTGGCCTCCCAGCTGCCCGGCTCGACCGTCGGCGTGATGGAAGTTCACGCGATCGGCAAGCTGGTCAACGACGGACTGAAGGCGATCTCGGGTTCGGGCGTCTCGATGGCCGACAATGGGATCTTGAAGACGATCCAGGATGCGCTGACCAGAGTCGGCGGCATCGACTGGCTGGGCGACGCCGACTTGGTGTTGACCAAGACCGGGTCGACATACGGCGGCGGGATCGTCGTCAAGACGCCGGACGCCGGCACGGCCATTTCGAAGAAGGCGATGCTGACCAACCTGGTCGCGCTCGCGGGCAGCCTCACCAACATCGGCTCCGGCTTCACGTCTACGGATGAGACGTACAAGGGCACGACGATTACCCTCATCACCGTGCCGAACGGTTCAGGCTCCCCACTCGAGTTCTCGATCGCCACCAAGAACGATCTGATCGTGGCCGGGTACGGGGACGCGTTCGTCAAGGCGGTCCTCGACACTACGGCCGGCACCTCGCTGGCCGACTCGGTGAACTACAAGAGCGCCATGGCCGCCGTCGGGCCGTCGAACGCGGCATATGGATACTTCGACATCTCGGCGGCCGCCGACCAGATCGGTCAGACGTTCTCGGGCAACGCGTCGTACTACAACCTGAACTACAAGCCCTATGTCGATCACGTCGGAGGCGCCGCCTTCGCCGAGATCGACGGCGGCACGGTCATCCTGCGACTCGTGGTCACGGCTAAGTAACGCCGCCGGCACGAGTCGCCAGAAGCTCAGGAGGAGCAAGCTCGCACATGGCAGTTCGAATTCGCCTCACCCGCGTCGGGGCCACCAAGCAGCCCGCCTACCGCGTCGTCGTCACCGACAGCCGAAATGCTCGGGACGGTCGACCCATCGAGACGATCGGCCACTACAACCCCCGCAGGGATCCCGTCGAGTTCGTGGTCGACGCCGAGAAGACCAAGAGCTGGCTGGCCAAGGGCGCCGAGCCTTCGGACACGGTCGCCCGCCTCCTTGAGGGAGCCGGAATTCTGCCGAAGACTGAGCGCAAGGCAGCCACCCCCGCCAAGTAGTCGCGTTTCTGCGAGCCAGGCGGAGTTGTCAATCAACGAGAGGTAGCCAATGGCAGCCCAGGATCTCGTCGAGTACGTCGCCCGCAATCTCGTGGACGACCCCGACGCCGTTCAGGTAGAGGTCCACACCGGTCCCGATGGGACCGTCATCGAGCTTCATGTCGCCGAAGAGGACATGGGCAAGGTGATCGGCCGCAACGGCAGCGTCGCCAAGGCGCTGCGCACGTTGCTCAAGGTCATGTCCGCGCGCGACGGCGAAACCGTGTCGCTGGAGATCAGCTGAGGCTCCGGTCGTGAGCGCCGGTGAGAGGCTCGTCGTAGCCCGAGTCCGGGGCTTCCACGGGCTGCGCGGGACGATGCGACTGGAGTCGCTTACGGATCGGGCAGAAGAGCGATTTGCGGTCGGCAAGTCGCTCTTCATCGAGGGCACCGATAGCTCGCTGACGGTGGTCGAGTCGGCACCCGATTCGCTCGGCTGGCGCGTGCGCTTCGCCGAGGTGTCGGACCGCACCGCCGCTGAGGGTCTGCGCGACGCGTACCTGGAGGTGGTCGTGGCCCCCGGCGAGGAGCTGCCGCGCGGCGAGTTCTACTGGCACCAGGTCGTCGGCGCGTCGGTCGCGGACGTCGACGGCAGTGCGCTGGGCAAGGTCGTCGACGTCTACCGCGCCGGCGGGGCCGAGGTGTTGGTGGTCGAAGGGCCCGCGGGCGAGCTGGACGTGCCCGTCGTTCGGTCCGTGGTCAGGATCTTCGCTCCGTTGCGTGGCGAGATCGTGGTCGACGGGGAGGCGCTCGGGCTGCGCGGAAGCGATGCCGACGTGGGCAAGCCGGCCGACCTGGACGGGCCGGCCGAAGTCGGCGAACCCGAAGTCGGCGAAGCCGAAGTCGCGGGTCGGCTGGAGCCCGAAGCCGCTCCGGGCGCCGACCTGTGACGACCGAACCTTCGGCCGCGGATGTCGAAGTCGCGGTCAAGCCAGCGCGCCTGCCGCTCGAGATCGAGCTGCTGACCCTATTCCCGGCGATGCTTCAGGGCCCGCTCGCCGAGAGCATCCCGGGTCGAGTCCAGGCCCGCGGCCTGGCTCGGATCCGCATTCACGACCTGCGCCATTGGGGCCTGGGCCGCCACAAGTCCGTCGACGACTACACCTACGGCGGAGGAGCGGGGATGGTCCTGCGCCCCGAACCCGTGGCGGCGGCCCTCGACGAGCTGCGCCGGCCCGACAGCACGGTCATCCTGCTGGACCCGGTCGGCGAGGTCTTCGGGCAGGCGCGCGCCCACGACCTGGCCGGCCGGACGCATCTGATTCTGCTCTGTCCGCGCTACGAGGGCGTCGACGAGCGGGTCCGTTCCCTGGTCGATCTGGAGCTGTCGATCGGCGACTACGTCCTGTCCGGCGGCGAGATCCCGGCGCTGGTGGTGGTCGACACGCTGCTTCGGCTCCTGCCTGGCGCGATCGACGCCGAGTCCACGGCCGAAGAATCGTTCACGTCCGGCCTGCTCGAGTACCCGCAGTACACTCGACCGCCAGTCTTCCGCGATCTGGCGGTGCCGGCGGTCCTGACCAGCGGCCACCACGAGGCGGTCCGCAAGTGGCGCCTGAAGGAGTCGCTGCGCCGGACGTGGCGCCGTCGCCCCGACCTGCTCGAGAATCGGCCGACGTCGCGCGAAGAAGCCAGGCTCCTGGCCGAGGTTCGCGACGAGGGGGACCTGGCTGCGGCAGAGGCCGCTGAAACCACTGCCGCGGCAGCAGCGGGCGGGGTAGCGGCTGGGGCGGCCGGTTCGGCGGACGAAGCGCGCGGGACCGCCGTCGCAGCGGAATAGCTCGCGGCCGTGGCAGGCGACCATGTCGCCGCCTGCATCGCTGGCCGCGTCCCGGCCCGGTTTCTCCAGCTAAGTGCTGGGAGCACTGTTATGGAGAAAGGCGAGAGCCGGTCGAGGGCCGGAAGGGCTCGGCGCTCTGAGTTGGCCCTCGTTCGGCACGTATCGGGGGCCGCGGGAGCCGCAAGAAGGCCCAGAGTCGCGAACCGGTACCCAGATCTTCCACTAGAGTGCTGGGGCCACTAAGCCGGAGAAACCACGCGATCACGGACATCGTCGCCGACCCGACGCTCGCTCCTTCGTCCGCGATTGCCGTGGATCAGGCCGGCTGGTCCGGCCGCTCGGAACTTGCGCAGTAAGCGCCAGAGCTGGCGTCCGGAGCAGCCGAGCGAGGCGGCGGCATCACCGGGTGAGAGGTCACCCCCAACGACTCGGGTCAGTACCAGGGCTCGACGCTGTTCGGTGACGGACATCGTGATGGTCTCCATGGCTGGAGACTGACAAAGTCACTGAACAGTTGGCACTGACAGATTCACAGACCAACGAGAATGGGCGGGCTGTACGCCCGCCGTCTTGTGGTATCCTTTGCCGTCGGTCGCCCAGGCGGCCATATTCCTTGTGTCTAGATCGCAGCCGAGCTGCGGGCCAATCAGCCATGAGCGCAGCCGCGCCGCCGGACGAAGAGTAGGGACCGATCGTGAACGTGCTCGACGAGATAATTCAGGGACAGATCCGGACAGACCTTCCGGAACTGAGTTCCGGCGACACCGTTCGTGTCTCGGCCCGCGTCGTTGAGGGCACGCGGGAGCGCATCCAGGTCTTCGAAGGGACGGTCATGCGCCTCCGCGGCGGCGGGATCCAGCGGTCCATCACGGTCCGCCGAATCGCCAGCGGCGTCGGAGTCGAGCGGACCTTCAAGGTCAACAGCCCGCGCATCGAGAAGATCGAAGTGGTTCGACACGGCGAGGCGCGCCGGGCCCAGCTGTACTTCCTGCGCAAGCGCGTCGGCAAGGCGGCCACGCTGCGCGAGCGCCGCACCAACAGCTAGACGGGCGCGGGAGCCAGATGCCAGGCGCCCGACGCTCCAGCCTCCGTATCGAGGACCCCGGCCGCTCGCCAATTGCGACGCGACGGGGTCCGACTGTATTCGCGCCAGGCGCGCCGACCGGCCGCTTCGAAGTCGCGACCTGGCACTATGAACGCCTTGACCCCGACTTCGCCGAGGAGCGGATCCTCTGGTCGCGCGGCTACCGGCACGTCGCCGGCATCGACGAGGTCGGGCGCGGCTGTCTCGCCGGTCCGGTGACCGCGGCCGCGGTGATCCTGCCGCCCAACTGGAAGCCGCGCGGCCTGCGAGACTCCAAGCTGCTCAAGCCGGCGGAGCGCCGTCGACTGGACGTCGAGATCCGGTCGAGGGCGCTGGCCTGGGCAATCGCCTTCGTCGGCCCCGAACTGATCGATCGCATCAACATCCTCCAGGCGACCCTCCTGGCGAGTCAGTTGGCCGCGGCACGGCTGCCCATTCGAGCGGACGCCCTGCTGCTAGATGCCGTGGCTCTGCCGGAACTCAAGATCCACCAGCGCGTCCTCGTTTCGGCCGATCGCCTGTGCGCCTCGGTGGCCGCTGCCTCGGTCATCGCCAAGGTGGCGCGCGACCGTCTGATGGAGGAGATGGACCTCCTGTATCCCGGCTACGACCTGGCCCGCAACAAGGGCTACGCGGCGCCCGAGCACCGCGCCGGCCTGGACGCCCTCGGACTCACGCCGATCCATCGCCTCTCCTTCGCCCCGTGCCGTAAGCGCGAGCAAATGAGCCTGTGGGACGATGCCGCGGACGCGGAGGCGGAGGCGGAGGCGGGTATCGGAGCCGACGCCATCGGCGAAGAAGCCGACGAGGCGGTCCTGATCGAGGAGGCGCAATTCGTCGACTAGCGCAGTCCGCCAAAGGAACCCGGAGGAGCGGAGAAGCGGTGGAGCGAACCGATCGACAGAAGGCGGGCGACGCGGCCGAACGGTTGGTCGCAGAGAGGCTGGCCGCCAGAGGGTGGCGCATCCTCGCCCGAAACGTCCATTTCGGCCGCAGCGAGCTCGACATCGTGGCCGCCGACCCGGGCCCACCGGCCAGGCTGGTCGTCGTGGAAGTCAGATGGCGCCGTTCACGCGAGTTCGGGTTGCCCGAGGAAACGTTCGACCACCGCAAGCGTGCCCACCTCAAGGCCGGACTGTCGCGACTGCTGGAGGTAGGCCGGCTGCCGGGAGGCGACGAACTGCCGCATCTGCCTCTGGCGCTCGACCTCGCGGTCGTCGAACCGGGAGTCGGCGGCGAACCCCAAGTGCGCCTGTACAAGGACGCGCTGGGGAACTGAGCCGGTGGACCAGTCACCGAGGCCGCCGCTCGACATCGTCGCCGGTCGTGATATGTCCCTGTGCTACACTCCCCGCCGGCCGTCGCGCCGCGACGACACCCGTGCCGCGCCCGCCACTCGGCGGACCGGGCGGAGATCACACGCAGAGCCGCCGTGTCGGGGCGGTGCCGGACGAGCCATCAACGGCTTGCCGGTTCCCGACAGGAGCGCTGCGGAGGAAGCAACCGCAGGAGGTCAGTTCATGCCGTCCGTTTCGATGCGACAGCTCCTGGAGGCCGGCATCCATTTCGGCCACCAGACTCGTCGCTGGAATCCCAAGATGCGCCCGTTCATCTTCGCTGAGCGCAACGGGATTCACATCATCGATCTCGCCCAGACCGTCAAGCGGCTCGACCTCGCTCTCGAGGCCGCCCGCGAGGCCACCGCTCGGGGTGACGGCGTCCTCTTCGTCGGGACCAAGAAGCAGGCCCAGGAGCCGATCGCCCAGGAGGCGACCCGCGCCGGCCAGCCGTACGTCAATCGCCGCTGGCTCGGCGGCATGCTCACGAACTTCATCACGATCAAGAAGCGCATCGCTCTGCTCGATCAGCTCGAGGCGCGCCAGGCAAGCGGCGACTTCGAGCGTCTGACGAAGAAGGAGACCTCCAAGCTCGTCGAGGAGATGGAGCATTTGCGCGACGCTTTCGGCGGCATCCGCAAGATGAAGCGTCTGCCCGCTCTGGTCTTCATCGTCGATCCGCACCGTGAGCGCATCGCGGTGACCGAGGCTCGCAAGCTCGAGATCCCGATCATCGGCACCGGCGACACCAACGTCGACCCGGACGAGCTCGATTTCATCATCCCGGCCAACGACGACGCGATCCGCGCCATTCGACTGCTCTGCCAGCTCGTGGCCGACGCCTGCATCGAGGGTCAGCGCGAGCGCGGCGCGCGCGCCATGGCTGAGGCCGAAGCGCCCGAGGCTCCGGCCGAGCCCGAGATCGGCGAGATCGCCTCCGAAGAACTCGTCGCGGCCCTGGCCGGCGGCGCCGCTCTCACCTTCGAGCCCGACGTCGACGAGGAGGAGGTTCTTCTGCCCGGCGTGCGCGTGGTGCCGTCCCATCCTCGCAATGCCGAAGGCGAAGAGACTCCGCGCTCTCGTGAAGAGACTCCGCGCTCTCGTGAAGAGACTCCGCGCTCTCGCGAAGAGACTCCGCGCTCTCGCGAAGAGACGCCCCGTTCCCACTGAACAAGCGAGCCAATAAGCCTCGCCCGGGCGGGACCGGAAGGCCGACCCGCCGGGCAGGCGCAGACGACAGGAGACACGAGAACACAATGGCGAAGATCACTGCGGAGACCGTCAAGATCCTCCGCGACCAGAGCGGCGCGGGCGTAATGGAGTGCAAGCGCGCTCTCGAAGAGACCGGCGGTGACATCGAGAAGGCGGCCGCGCTCCTGAAGGAGCGAGGTCAGGCCGAGGCCGCGAAGCGCGCCGGCCGCGAGGCTCGCGAGGGCCAGATCGCTAGCTACATCCACCTCGCCGGCAAGATCGGCGTGCTGATCGAGGTCAACTGCGAAACCGACTTCGTCGCTCGCACGGACGAATTCCATCGCCTGGTCCGCGACCTGGCGATCCAGGTCGCCGGCCTGCGGCCGATCTGGCCGACCATCGAATCGATCCCCGCCGACGAGCTCGAAGTCAAGCGGAACCAGCTTCTCGCCGACGAGGCGACCCAGAAGAAGCCCGAGGCCGTGCGTGCGCAGATCGTCGAGGGCCAGCTCAAGAAGTGGTTCGCCGAGGTCGTCCTCATCGAGCAGCCCTTCCGCGATCAGGACCGAACCGTCGGCCAGCTGATCAGCGATGCAATCGCCAGGACGGGCGAGAACATCAAGGTTCGGCGCTTCGTGCGCTTCGAGCTGGGGGAGGAGATGTGAACGAGGCCAAGGCGGCCAAAGCCACGCCCGCTCCGTCTGTCGCCGTCGACCTCGACGACGGCGGTGCGCGGCCGCGCTATCGACGGATCCTGCTGAAGCTGTCCGGCGAGGCCCTGCTGGGGTCTAGGCAATACGGCGTCGATCCGGACTTCTGCGCATTCATCGCGGCTCAGGTCGCCGAGGTCCACCGGCTCGGCGTCGAGATTGGCATCGTCGTCGGCGGAGGCAACATCTTTCGCGGGCTCGCCGCGGCGGCAAAGGGAATGGACCGGGCCACCGGCGACTACATCGGGATGCTGGCCACCGTCATGAACGCCCTGGCGCTCCAGGACGCCCTCGAGAAGGCCGGTGTGCAGACCCGGGTCATGAGTGCGATCGGGATGAACGAGGTGGCTGAGCCGTACATCCGGCGCCGCGCCGTCCGCCATCTCGAGAAGGGCCGCGTCATCATCCTGGCCGCCGGAACGGGCAATCCCTACTTCACGACGGACACCGCGGCCGCGCTGCGAGCGGTGGAGATCGGGGCCGAGATCATCCTGAAGGCCACGAAGGTCGACGGGGTGTACGACTCGGATCCCCTTACGAATCCCGGCGCCAGGCGCTACGAGCGGCTGACGTACTCTCAGGTCCTGGCACAACGGCTGCGCGTTCTCGACGCCACGGCCGTGTCGCTGTGCATGGAGAATGACACTCCGATCATCGTGTTCGACCTCAACAAGCCCGAGAACATCACGCGGGTGGCCGCGGGCGAACCCGTCGGCACCCTGATCACCGGAGGCAACCCCGCATGAGCAGCGAGACGTTGGCCGGCACCGAACACAAGATGGTGCGTGCGGTGGAGGTTCTCGAGCGCGACCTGCAAGGCGTTCGCACGGGTCGCGCTTCCACTTCGATCGTGGAGCGGCTGCTGGTCGACTACTACGGCACGCCGACGGCGCTCGTGCAGCTGGCCGGCATCAGCGTTCCCGAGTCGCACCAGATCGTCATTCAGCCCTGGGATCGAAGCGTCCTCGGAGCGATCGAGAAGGCGATCCTGAAGAGCGACATCGGCCTCGTGCCCAACGTCGACGGTTCCGTGGTGCGGCTCAACATCCCGCCCCTCACCGAGGAGCGCCGTCGCGACCTGGTCAAGCAGGTCCACAAGCGCATGGAAGAGGCGCGCGTCGAGATTCGCAACCTGCGCCGCGAAGCGGCCGATCAGCTCAAGAAGGAAGAGCACGACGGCACGATAGGGTCGGACGAGGGACGCCGCGAACACGAGCAGCTCCAGCGCATCACCGACAAGCACATCGCGGACGTCGATCACGTCGGCGCGGCGAAGGAGCAAGAGATCCTGGAGGTCTAGTGGCCCGTCCCATCGACCGGCCGACCGATTCTCCGTCGATCGTCCATCGCGAGCGCCAGGCCTCGACGGAGCCGTGCGGCGGCGACCCGGCGACCGCGCAGGCGACCGCCCAACCCGATGCCACGGCGCAGGCCGATGCTGCGCCGGAGGCCCAGCCGGACGCGGTCTTCGCGGTGGCGCCCGAGGAGATGCCTCGCCACGTGGCGATCATCATGGACGGCAACCGGCGCTGGGCTCGGGCGCGCGGGCTCCACGACATGGAGGGCCATGCCGCCGGTGTGGAGGGGATCCGAGAGATCATCCGCCATGCGGTGCGGCGCGGGATCTCGGTTCTATCGTTGTACGGCTTCAGCCGCGAGAATTGGGCCCGCTCCGACGAGGAGATCGGCGGCCTCTTCTCACTGCTCGAGAAGGTCATTCGCAACGAGACAGGCGAGCTGGTCGCGCAAGGGGCGCGCGTTCGGTTGCTCGGTCGGATCGAGGAACTGCCGGCCGAGACCCGGGATTCGATCCAGCGGGCGCTCGATGCCACGGCCGGCGGCCAGCGGCTGCAGCTCAACATCGCCTTCAACTACTCGGGCCGCACTGAGCTGGTCGACGCCGCCCGCAGGCTCGTCGCGCAAGGGCTGCGGCCCGAGGAGATCGACGAGGACGCGGTGGCCGCCGCGATGTATACGGCCGGCCTGCCCGACCCGGACATGGTGATCNNTACGCCGAGATCTACTTCTGCCCGACCCTCTGGCCCGACTTCGGGCCCGTCGAGCTGGACGCGGCGCTGATCGAGTTCGCCAGCCGACAACGCCGGTTTGGGCGCTAGGGGCCGCCGAATGCTTCGCCAGCGCGCTCTCAGCGCCCTTGTCTTCGTTCCGCCGCTCCTGATCGTGCTCGCCCTCGGCGAGCCGTGGTTCGGGGCGTTGATCGCGATCTTCGTCGCTATCGCGGCCTGGGAGGCGGGGCGTTTGCTGCGCGGGGCAGGCTATCCGGCGATCCCCGCGCTGCTCATCGCCGGCGCCCTGGCCGTCGCCGCGGACGTGGCCGCTCCCTCGTGGCTGCGCGGCTATGGCGATCTACTCGTGGCCGCGGTCGTGGTTGTGTCGGGGATCGCCGCCTTCGCCGAGAAGGATACGAAGATCGGCTTCGCGGCCTGGATGGCCACTGCCTTCGGCGCGGTCTACGTCGGCCTGCTCGCTTCGCTCGTTCGCCTTGGGCTGACGGCGCCGGCCGTTCCTTCGACCGCTCCGGCCGCTCAGCTGGGTGGGGAGCGGGGCTGGATCCTGCTGGTCATCCTGCTCGTGTGGTCGTTCGACACCGGGGCGTACCTGGTAGGCGTGGTGCTCGGGAAGCGCAAGTTCCTGGTCCATATCTCGCCGTCGAAGAGCCACTGGGGACTGTTCGGCGGTCTGGCCGCCTCCACCGCGGTGGCCGCAACGGGGTTCTGGGTCCTGGGCCAGCCGCTCGTGATGGGCCTGGCAATGGGGCCGCTGATCGGACTGGCGGCGCAAGCCGGCGACCTGGCCGAGTCGATGCTCAAGCGCGCCGCGGGCGCCAAGGACTCCAGCGGGCTGATTCCGGGCCATGGCGGGATACTTGACCGCGTGGACTCGTTCATCTTCGCGGCGCCCGTCGCCGCGCTCTATGTCGCCGCGCTGGTTCGCTGAGTCCGGCCCCGAGCCGGCGTGGGAGGCGCGCGGCGGCGCGCGGCGCGCTCCCGCTCGGGTCTCGCGCCCGACACCGCGATGACGCCCGGCTCACAGCCCGTGCGCGTGGCCCTGCTGGGGTCGGGCGGATCGATCGGCCGCCAGGCCGTCGACGTCCTGAGCTCCATGCCCGACGCGTTCCGCGTCGTTGCGCTGGCCACCGGCTCGCAGGCCCGGCTGCTGGAGGAGCAAGCGCGGCAGCTCCGACCGGCGGTCGTCGCACTCGCCGACGAGCGTGCCGCGACCCGGCTGGATCTCCCCGCCGGCGTGGCCCGCGTTTCTGGCCCCGACGCCCTCGAGGCGATAGTGGCCCGGCCGGACGTCGATCTCGTGCTCGTCGCCACCGGCGGCCTGATCGCACTCCGTTCCGTGCTGGCGGCCCTGAGGGTGGGCAAGATCGTGGCCACGGCCAATAAGGAGACCCTCGTCGCGGGCGGCCACCTGGTGATGCCCCTAGCTCGCGCGCTGGCCGAACGGACCGCCGCCGCGCACGACAACGCCGCCAGCGCCTCGGTTCACCCGCTGGCGAGCCCGCTCGGCTGGCTCCGCCCGATCGATTCGGAACACTCCGCGTTGTGGCAGTGCCTCGTCGGCGAGGATCACGGCGCCATCGCCCGCCTGCTGCTCACGGCGTCGGGCGGCCCCTTCCTGGAGACGAGCGTCTCGGACCTCGCGACGGTGACACCCGATCGAGCGCTGCGGCACCCCACCTGGCGGATGGGCGCGAAGATAACCATCGACTCCGCGACTCTGGCCAACAAGGGGCTGGAGATCATAGAAGCACGCTGGCTGTACGATGTGCCCTTCTCGGCGATTTCGGTCGTCATCCACCCCCAAAGCGTCGTCCACTCCGCTGTGCAGTTCGTGGACGGCTCTATAAAGGCGCAGCTCGGGATCCCGGATATGCGACTTCCAATCCAGTACGCGCTGACCTACCCGGCTCGTCGGCCCTCGCCCGCGGCCGCGGTGGATCTGATCGCGGCCGGGCGGCTCGACTTTCGCGCTCCGGACGAGGAGCGCTTCCCGGCGCTGCGGATCGCCCGTGAAGCCGGCCTGGCGGGACCACGAGCCAGCACGGCGCTGATCTCGGCCGACGAAGTTGCGGTGGGGCGCTTCCTTGGCGGCAGCCTGGACTTTACGGGAATCCCGCGCGTGCTGGCCGCCGCGGTCGAGAAGTTCGGCTCTGGCGAGCCCGGTGAGCCCGATCTTGATGAGCTGGTCGCGCTTGACGTTCAGGTTCGAGCGTTCGCAGAGGTCGCCCCGTGACCATCGGCGGGATCCTGTTCTGGCTGATCGCGATCCCGGCCACTCTCCTGATACTCGGCCTGCTGGTGGTGGTCCACGAGTTCGGCCACTTCATCACGGCGCGGTTGGTGGGTATTCGCGTCCTGGAGTTCGGGATCGGGTTCCCGCCGCGGGCGAAGGTGATCGGCCACGACCACGAGACCGAGTACACGATCAACTACCTGCCGATCGGCGGCTTCGTCCGGCTCGAGGGCGAGGAGACGGATTCGGACGACCCGCGCGCATTCGGCAACTCGTCGCTGGCCAAGCAGCTCGTAGTCCTCGTGGCCGGCGTGGCGATGAACGTGATCACCGCCTTCCTGCTCTTCTTCGTGGTCGCGTGGGCCTTCAATCCGGTGGTGCAGCCAAAGGTGGTGACGGTCGTCTCGGGATCGCCGGCCGAGGCTGCGGGAATCCAGCCGGGCGACGCCTTCACCTCAATCGACGGCCGAACCTACTCGCTCATCGACCTTGGTGGAGATCCCTGGTCGGGCTTCATGGACTACCTCGCTTCGAAAGCCGGGCAACCGGTGACGCTCGGGCTGACCGATGCCGCGGGTCATGAGCGCACCGTCTCCGTGACGCTGCGCGTTCCGGACAAGGCCCACGACTACGCGCTGGGGGTGCAGTTCGGGTTCGGCATCGCCTATACGCGGGGGAGCCTTGGACCGGCGCTGAGCACGGCGGCGACATCGACCGGCAAGGCGATGACCCTGGTCTTGGGCGCGCTCGGCGACCTTGGCAGGCACATCGTCACGAGTCCCACGACCGGCCCGCCCGGCGTCTCGGGACCCGTCGGCATCGCGGCGGTCGTGGGCCACACTCTGTTCGACTGGGGCCCGATCCTGCTGCTGCTGCTGGCCGCCGTGATCTCCGCCAATCTGGCCCTGCTCAACATCCTGCCGATCCCGCCTTTCGACGGCGGCAAGATGGTCATCATGGTGGTCAAGCGGGCCTTCCGCATCCAAGACGTCACCAGCCTGGAGTCCGCGATCTATCTTGCGGGATTCGTGCTGCTGTTGGCGTTCATGGCGTGGATCAGCTACTTCGACATACTCGGCCTGGGGTGACGCGGGGCGTGGCGATGGACGATCAGGGTTTCGGACCGCGGCGCCGTTCCGTGGCCGTCGAGGTCGGCGGCGTGATCGTGGGCGGTGGCCATCCGATCGTCGTCCAGTCGATGACGAACACGGACACGGCCGATGTCGACGCTACTGCGATACAAGTCGCGCGCCTCGCCGATGCGGGCTCCGAGCTGGTCCGGATCACCGTCAACACCGAAGCCGCTGCCGCCGCCGTGCCGGAGATCGTGCGCAAGGTCCGCGGCTTGGGCGCGGCGGTGCCGATCGTCGGCGACTTTCACTACAACGGCCACAAGCTGCTGCGCGACTATCCCGAGGCGGCGAAGGCGCTTGCGAAGTACCGCATCAACCCCGGGAACGTGGGCCCCGGCCGCCACCACGACGAGCACTTTGCGGCGATCGTCGGGGTCGCGATCGACAATGACAAGCCAGTCCGGATAGGCGTCAACTGGGGCTCGCTCGACCAGGCGATCCTGGCCGAGATGATGGACGCCAACGCGCGCTTGCCGGAGCCCAGAGACGCCCGCGAGGTCATGATCGAAGCGATGGTCGAAAGCGCCATTCGATCGGCGGAGCTGGCGGAGGCGACCGGCCTGGCCCACGACCGAATCCTCCTGTCCGCCAAGGTTTCGGGCGTGCGCGATCTCGTGGACGTCTACCGGCGGCTGGCCGCGCGCGGCGACTACGCACTGCATCTGGGCCTGACCGAGGCGGGGATGGGGATGAAGGGGATCGTCGCCTCTTCTGCGGGTCTGTCGTTGCTGCTGGCCGAAGGGATCGGTGACACGATCCGGGTCTCGATCACCCCCGAACCCGGCGGCGATCGCACCGAAGAGGTTGCCGTGGCGCAGCAAGTGTTGCAGTCGCTCGGAATGCGCTCGTTCGTGCCGCAGGTCTCGTCGTGCCCGGGTTGCGGCCGGACGACCAGCACCTACTTTCAGGAGCTGGCCCGCGACATCCAGACGTACCTGCGCGAGCAGATGCCGTTGTGGCGTGATCGGCACCCCGGCGTGGAAGAGCTTCGCGTCGCGGTGATGGGTTGCGTCGTCAACGGCCCGGGCGAATCCAAGCACGCCGACATCGGGATCAGCCTGCCAGGCACCTTCGAGGAGCCCGTGGCGCCGGTCTTCATCGACGGCGCCCTGGACCGCACGCTGCGCGGCGATCGCATCGTGGACGAGTTCAAGGCGATTCTGGACAGCTACGTGGAGCGGCGCTTCCCCGCGCCGGGTGGGGGAGCGCACCGCTAGTCCCTGAGCTTGTGGCCGCGGCCGGCAGCGATCTCGGGTCTTGACTCGCCGACGCCGCGTCCGACCCGGTTCGGCTCAGCATCGTCTTCTTACTGGGTCGCGACGGTCGATTGAACGTGCGTGAAATCGCCTCACACGTCGCTCGAATATCACGGCCGGCAGTGTCCCACCACCTGCGAGTTCTCAAGGACGCCGGAGTGGTGAGAAGCGAGAAGATGGGCCAGGAGGTCTACTACTGGCTGGATCGGCCGCGCATCGTTGACACACTTCGACAACTGGCCGACGTCATAGACGCCTGCTGCGGCCCCGCCGCAACCTGAGTCCGTTCCGCGCCGGGCGGGAGCGCGGGCACCATGCCGCATCCACCGTGGGAGAGACCTTGCGTGAAAGGGCGGCCGTTTCCGGGGCCTCGGCCAGGCAGGTTGTCGATGTCGCAAATCCCGTCGACGAGACGCTGGATCTGGCCGCGAGCTGATCGGTGGCTTGGACCGTCCGCGTCTCGCCAGTCACATGTTGGCGGCGCGTCGCGGCAAGGGTTCCGGGAGGCGAAAGTCAGCCGAGGCCTCACGACTCGGTTGGTCTGAGTTCGAAGACGACCGTCAGCCGGCCGTTCACGGTCGCTCTCGAGGACCAGGGATGCAGGAGTGCCAGCCGCCACGGCAGTCCCGGCGTGAACGTGCGAGATCGATCGGACCAGCCGTAGCGGGCGGCGATCCGCGTTGCCCTGTCGGCCATAGCGCCGGTGTCCCGTTCCGTGCCGTTGTAGTTGACAGTATGCCTTGCGCCCGGCGTCCACGCCCGGTCGTACCAGGGCGCCTCGTGGAGACCGGGATGGCTGAGCGGCAGCATGCAGCGGTGGCCTTGAAGGTCTGGCTTCTCGCAGCGGTCCCAGCGATGCCCTCCGTCGTGCAATGGCGGCCTGAAGCAGGAGAACCCCTCCTCGTCCGTTGCCTGGCAGCGAAGAAGCCTGCCTAGATTGAATTGGGAGAGCGCCATCGATCGGCCTCCCTTCCCCGGCTTCAATGAGCGCGTCTAGAGGCTCTGGGGAACCAGTGTCGCATGCGCCGGGCACGTCACGCGGTACGATTGGGGTCAGTTCAGCCCTGCGTCATTGGCCGGAGGAGGAACAGCGTGCCCAAGGAGGGTTTCGTCACCAGCATCACCCGCCAGTCCGAGGACTTCCCGGGCTGGTACAACGACGTCGTTCTGAAGGCGGAGCTGGCCGACTACTCCCCGGTTCGCGGTTGCATGGTTATTCGGCCGTACGGGTACGCCATCTGGGAATCGATGCAGGCCGAGCTGGATCGCCACATCAAGGCGACCGGCCACAGCAACGTCTACTTCCCGCTCTTCGTGCCGAAGTCGCTGCTCGAGAAGGAAGCCGAGCACGTCGAAGGCTTCAACCCGCAGGTCGCCTGGGTGACCCACGCCGGCGGCAAGGCGCTCGACGAGTGGCTGGCCATTCGCCCCACCAGTGAGGCGATCATTGCCGACAGCGTGAAGGACTGGATCCAGTCCTACCGCGACCTCCCGCTGCTCATGAACATGTGGAACAACGTGGTCCGGTGGGAGCTGCGGACGCGCCTCTTCCTGCGCACGACCGAGTTCCTCTGGCAGGAGGCGCACACCTTCCACGCGACCGAGGAAGAGGCCGTCGCGGAAGTCAGGACAGGCCTTGACTGCTACGACAAGGTCGCCGAGGAGTGGCTGGCGATCCCGGTCGTCAAGGGCCGAAAGACCGAAGGCGAGAAGTTCCCCGGCGCCGAGTTCACGTGGTGCATCGAAGCGATGATGCGCGACAAGAAGGCACTCCAGGCCGGCACCTCCCACATGCTCGGCCAGAACTTCGCCCGGGCAGCGGGGATCGAGTTCCTGGACCGTGACAACGTGCGCAAGCACCCGTTCGGAACGTCGTGGGGTTTCTCGACCCGCATGGTCGGGGCGACGATCATGACCCACGGCGACGACTCCGGTCTTGTGCTTCCGCCCAACGTGGCGCCGGTCCAGGTCGTGGTTGTGCCGATCTTCCGAAAGGACGAGGAGAGGGCTGCGGTGGCCGAGGCGATCGATCGGCTGACGGCCGCCCTGGCCGAGACGCCCGAGGGTCGGGCGGTCCGGATCAAGGTCGACTGGCGCGACGACTCGCCCGGCTTCAAATACAACCATTGGGAGCTGCGGGGCGTTCCGTTCCGGCTCGAGATCGGGCCGCGCGACGTGGCCGCTGGTCAGGCTGTGCTCGTCAAGCGCGTCGACCGCTCGAAGGAGGCCGTGCCGCTCGATCGACTGGCGGTCGAACTTCCGGCCCGACTGCGCGACTACCAGGCGGCTCTGCTCGCTCGGGCTCGCGACTTCCGCGACTCGAATACGCATAGCGTCGACACGTACCAGCAGCTCAGGGACGGGCTCGACGGCGAGGGCGGCTTCTTCCTGGCGCCGTGGTGTGGCGACGGGAAGTGCGAGCGCCAGGTCAACGATGAGACCGGCGCCACGATCCGCTGCATCCCCTTCGACTCCCCGGACGAGAAGGGCAAGTGCATCGCCTGCGGGGCTCCGTCTGAGCGGCGGGTGCTCTTCGCCCGAGCGTACTAAGCCGGGATCGTCGGCGGCGCTCCGAGCTGCCGCCGACTCGCCCTGAAGCCCCCACCGCGCGAATCTGCCAAACGCAAATGGGGGTAGCACGCTGCGACTCGGACTCCTGCTACCGGGGTTAGCAGATGGCGGGAATGTCGCTTCGGGCAGGAACGCACGGTTCGCGAGATGGTGCGGTTTGGCCGACGAAACCGGTGCCGCAACGGCTTCGTCGCCCCTTGGAGGGTCAAGGGGCGCCGTGTATACTCTGCGCAATCTACCGGCCGCTCGTGACGTGGGTGACCCCCACGTCTTTTGTTGAGTAGCCGGCGACACGGGAGGCGCGAAGTGAGTCGGGATTTCGTCGGCGCCCTCCTGCAGCTGAACGCTGAGAAGGGGGTCTCGCGGGAGCAGCTGATTCGGACCGTCGAGGAGGCTATCCAGTCCGCGTATCGACGCACCCCCGGCGACGAGGACATCCACGTCCGAATCGATGCCGAGTCAGGCAAGGTCCGCGTCTTCCGGGCGCGTCTCGTGGCCGAGGAGATCGAGGATCCCGGAACTCAGATCAGCGTCGCCGACGCCCAGGCCCTCCAGCCGGGCGCGGTGCCGGGCGATCTCGTCGAGACGGCACAGCTCGACCAGGATGCCTTCGGCCGAATTCACGCCCAGATGGCCAAGCAGGTCGTCCTGCAGCGACTGCACGAGGCCGAGCGCAACGTCGTCTTCGACCAGTACGCCAGCCGCGAGGGCGAGCTCATCACCGGCACGGTCTCCCGCATCGAGCCGCGAGCCATCGTCCTGGACGTGGGCAAGGCCGAGGCGATCCTGGCCACGACCGAACAGTCGCCGCTCGAGCACTACCGCATCGGCCAGAACGTGAAGGCCTTCGTGCTGGAGGTCCGCCGCAGCGTGAGGGGCCCGCAGATCTACGTGAGCAGGACCCACAAGGGGTTCCTGCGTCGCCTCTTCGAGCTCGAAGTGCCGGAGATCCACGGCGGCACCGTTGAGATCAAGGCCATTGCGCGCGAGGCCGGCAGCCGCTCCAAGGTGGCCGTGGCTTCGCGCCAGCAGGGTCTCGATCCCGTCGGCGCGACCGTCGGCCAGCGCGGCGCACGCGTCCAGGCCGTCGTGGCGGAACTGGGCGGCGAGAAGATCGACGTCATCGAATGGTCAGAGGACGCCTCGACCTTCGTTGCCAAGGCTCTGAGCCCGGCCCAGGTGATCGAGGTCCGGATCGACGAAGAGCATCGCATCGCCAACGTCGTGGTGCCTGAGCGGATGCTGTCGCTGGCGATCGGCCGGGAAGGCCAGAACGCCCGACTGGCGGCCAAACTGACCGGCTGGCGGATCGACATCCGCAGTGACGTCTCGGTTGCCGAAGCGGCCAAGGTCCAGGCGGCTCTCGCGGCCGAGGCACCAGCTGAAGCCGAAGCGTCGGCAGAAGCGGAAGCGCCGGTCGAGGTCGCCGAGCCTGCAGCCGAAACGGNNCGCCGCAAGGCGGCCGCCGAGCCAGAGCCAACCAAGTCCGCCGTCGAGTCGACGGCGCTCACCGATCAGGTGCCCTCGTAGCCCGGGGCGCGCCTCCGCGGCGCTTTCCGACCCGGTCGTGCGTCGTCTGCCGCTCTCCGCGTCAGAAGCGTGAGTTGACTCGCGTCGTTCGGACGCCCGACGGACGCGTCGTCGTGGACCCGACGGGTAAGCTGCCAGGCCGCGGGGCATACGTGTGTGAATCGGCGGAGTGCCGCAGGGCGGCACTCGACAAAGGATCGCTCCAGCGCGCGCTGGAGGTGCCGATCCCGGTGGAGCTCCGAGCCGAGCTAACAGGGGAGGCGAGCACGAACGAAGCAGGAGGTAGTCGTGGCTAAGAGCAGGAGCGGCACGCGGGGCCGTCGTGGTCCTCGTAAGCCGATGCGCCGCGACGGAGTGCCGCAGGGCGCCGCAGCAGTTGTCGATCCGCGAGATCGCGCCGCCATCGAGCTGCCGTCCAGCATCACCGTCAAAGACCTCGCCGACCTCCTGGGCGTCAACCCCGCGGACGTGATCCGCGAGTTGATCAAGAGCGGCATCTTCGCCAACATCAATCAGGGCATCGATCGCGAGACCGCGTCGCTCGTGGCCGAAGAGCTGGGCTACGAAGTCGCCGAGACGGCCGCGCCTGGAGCTCCGGCCAACGCCGACGGCGCCCAACCGGAGGTGGCTCCGGTCAGCGCCGCGACCAAGGAGCAGCTGTACGAGGAGGACGAAGAGTCGCTCCTGCTGCCTCGCGCCCCGATCGTGACCGTCATGGGCCACGTCGACCACGGCAAGACGTCGCTCCTCGACGCCATCCGCACCACCAAGGTCGCGGCCGGCGAGCGCGGCGGCATAACTCAGCACATCGGCGCGAGCGAGGTCGTCAAGGACGGCCGCCACATCGTCTTCCTCGACACTCCGGGCCACGAGGCGTTTACCGCGATGCGTGCCCGCGGCGCAAGGGTCACCGACATCGCCGTGGTCGTGATCGCCGCGGACGACGGCGTGATGCCGCAGACCCTCGAGGCGATCGATCACGCGCGGGCCGCCAAGGTGCCGATCATCATCGCCCTCAACAAGATCGACAAGCCGGACGCCAATCCGGATCGGGTCAAGAACGGTCTGGCCGAAGCAGGCGTGGTGGTCGAGGAGTACGGCGGCGACGTGCCGATGGTGCCCGTCTCGGCCAAGGCCCGCCTCGGGCTGGACGAGTTGCTCGAGATGATCAACCTCGTGGCCGATCTGCAGGACCTCAAGGCCAACCCCAAGCGTCCGGCCATCGGCACTATCGTCGAGGCGGAGCTGGATAAGGGTCGAGGCCCGGTGGCGACGGCGCTGGTCCAAACCGGCACGCTGCGAGTCGGCGACGTCATTGTCGTCGGCGAGACTTACGGTAAGGTCCGCGCCCTGGAGAACGCCCTCGGCAAGCGCATCACCAAGGCCGGTCCTTCGAGCCCGGCAGTGGTCCTTGGCCTGGCGGACGTGCCGCAGGCCGGCGACATCCTGCGGGTCGTGGCCGACGAGAAGATCGCCCGAACCATGGTCGAGGAACGCAAAGCCGCCTCCGCGGCCCGGACCGAAGGGAGCGGCCGCGCCACTCTCGAGGATCTGTACGCGCAGATCCAGGCCGGCCAGACCAAGGAACTCCGGATCATCCTCAAGACCGACGTCTCGGGCTCGCTCGGCGCGATCACCCACGCCCTGCAGCAGCTCTCGACCGACGAGGTCCGGATCAACGTCCTGCACGAGGCCGCCGGCGACGTCACCGACAACGACATCATGCTTGCCGCCGCATCCAGCGCGATCGTCGTCGCCTTCAGCACGAAGGTGACCGACACCGCCCGGCGCGCGGCCGAGTCCGAGAAGGTTGACGTCCGGCAGTACGACATCATCTACAAGCTCACCGACGACATCTCCGCGGCCCTCCGCGGCATGCTCGAGCCGGTGGAGGTGGAGACTGTCGAGGGTCGAGCCGAGGTTCGCCAGATCTTCAAGGTCGGCAAGACCGCGGTCATCGCCGGCTGCTACGTCACGGACGGTCGCATCGTTCGATCCGGTGGAGTGCGCGTCTGGCGAGGCGGCAAGGTAATCGCCACGGACAAGATCGAGTCGCTGCGCCGCTTCCGAGACGACGTTCGCGAGGTCGCCACCAACTTCGAATGCGGCATCGGCCTGGTCGGATCCAACGATCTGGTCGAAGGTGACATCATCGAGTGCTTCACCCAGCAGATGGTGAGTCGGGCGGCGGGTTGATCCGTCGTTGCGACTCCTGCCAGAGCCGGAGTAGTCAGCCCCGATGAGCCAGCGAACCGATCGCATCGACGAGCTTCTCCGCCAGGAGATCGGCCAGGCCCTCGAACGCGAGCTGGCCGACCCGGGCATCGGCTTCGTGACCGTCACGAAAGTCGAGACGAGCCCGGATCTCGCCCATGCTCGCGTCTGGTTCAGCGTCATCGGGACCGAGCAGCAGCGCAAGGAGACGCTCGCCGCGCTCCGGCGGGCCATGCCGTACGTGCGCCACGGTTTGGGCTCGAAGATACGACTGCGCCGCATTCCGGAGCTCGAGGTCCGGCTCGACGACTCCCTCGAGCGAGGCACGCGCGTGCTGCGGATCCTCAACGAGCTGGAGGCCGGGAAGCTCCCCGAGGAGGTGTTGACGCCCGGCGAATCGTTGCCCACGCCCGTCCGTAGACTGCCGCACGAGGGCGACGTCCCGGAGCCCGAGTCGGCCGTCTTGCCGCTGCCGGAGCCCAAGAAGAGGCCTCGGCGCCGGCCGGAGATCGGGCGAGCTTCGAAGCCGGGGTCTCGCACCGGTCGGGACGGTGGACGGCGGGGAGCCCGGTGAACTCATATCCGCGGGTCGACCTGTCCGAGTACACCGCCGCGGTTCCCGATGAGGTCGTGGAACGGCTGAGGAGAGCTCGTCGCGTCCTTACGATCTGTCACGAGAACCCCGAGGCGGACGCGCTCGGCTCCGCGCTGGCCATCGCGATGCTCGTGGAAGCGGGTGGGGGAGTGGCCACGCCCGTATGCGCGGATCCGATGCCGGCGATGTACAAGTTCCTCCCGGGCATGGAACGCTTCCGACAGGAGCCCGACCCGACGCTCGACTACGACCTGCTGGTGGTGGGGGACTGCGGCGAGCTGGAGCGGATCGGCCCCGTGCTCGAGTCGCATCGGGGACTCTTCGAGCGCGTGCCGATCCTCGACATCGACCACCACCTCTCGAATCGCCGTTTCGGGGCCGTCGATTGGGTGGACCCGGACAGCTCGGCCACGTGCGAGATGGTCACTCTGCTGGCGAGGCGGATGGGCGTGCCGCTCACCAGCGGGAATGGGATGCTGGCTGCGGCTCTCGCCGCCGGCGTGATCATGGACACGGCCAACTTCCAGCACTCCAACACCACGCCACGGACGCTTGTCGTGGCGGCGGTCCTGCGCGAAGCGGGCGCGCCACTGAGCGAGATCGCTCGCCGGCTGTACCGCTCCAAGCCGAACACCCAGCTCGTGCTCTTCGGCCGCGTGCTGGCCCGGATGGGCACCGACCTGGAAGGCCGGCTCGTCTGGTCGACGCTCGAATTGGCCGATCTGGCGGCCACCGGCGCGGGTTCGGCCGAGTCCGAAGGCCTGGTGGACATGCTGGCGCAGTCGGAGACTTCGGAAGCCTCGATCCTGTTCAAGGAAGTCGATGGCGACGGTTCCACGCGGGTGAGCATCCGAACTCGCGAAGGCGGAGTGGACGCCACGGTTCTCGCCGGCACGTTCGGCGGCGGCGGGCATGCGCGAGCATCCGGGGCCACGTTGCAGCTGCCGCTCGACGAGGCTCGCCGCGTAGTCCTGGCGCGAGCGGCAACGCTCGTCGCCGCAGTCCAGCATTAGGCGGCCGGATGCAGCACGCGGGCCGCGGCATGGACGGCATTCTGGTCGTTGCCAAGGACCCTGGCTTCACCTCTCACGACGTCGTGGCGCTCGTCCGCCGCCTGACCGGGACGCATCACGCCGGCCACGGCGGCACGCTCGATCCGTTCGCGGCCGGCGTCCTGCCGGTCTTCCTGGGTCTGGCGACGCGCCTGGTCGAGTACCACATGGGCGACGGCAAGGCCTACCGTGCGACGGTCTGCTTCGGCGCCACCTCGGAGACCGACGACCGCGCCGGCGAACTCGTGCCGGGCTCCGGGCCGGAGCCCAGGCGGGAAGCGGTCGAGTCGGCGCTCGGCGCCTTCCGCGGCCCAATCCAGCAGCGGCCGCCGTCGTACAGCGCGATGAAGGTCGGCGGGCGGCGTGCCTACGACCTCGCACGCCAGGGAACGCCGGTGGAGCTGGCCCCGCGCGCGGTCACGATCGGGCGACTCGATCTGGTCGAGTGGGACGACACGGACCCGGAACGCCCGATCGCCACGCTCGAGGTGCAGTGCGGGGCGGGCACGTACATCCGATCGCTGGCGCGGGACCTTGGGGCGGTCCTGGGCTGTGGGGCGTATCTGGGGGCCCTGGTCCGAACCGCCAGCGGGCCGTTCACGCTGACGGCCGCGCACTCGCTCGACGAGATACGTGGTGCGGCCGCCGCCGGCCCCGAGACGCTGGCGGCGCTGCTGCTGCCGATCGACGCCGGCCTGGAGGGCATCGTCGAGGCACCGCTCACCGCCGCGGAAGTGATCGCGGTCTCGCGCGGCCAGCAGATCAAGCCGACCCATCGGCCCCAGCTCGAACCGGGCGGGAACGTCCGTCTGCTCGACGAAGATCGCAAGCTCGTCGGCATCGGGTCGTGGAAGGGCGGCCGGCTCGTGCCCGACAAGATCTTCGTGGCCGCGCCGCGACCGGCGGGCGCGCCCGGCGGCGACGGTGCCGAAGCCGGCGATGGTGCGGCGTCCCGGCCCAGGCAGCCGGTGGAGCAACGCTTGCGCATCTACCGCGCCGGCAACCGCATGACCGTCATACCCGGCATCGGCGCGCTCGAAGCGGACCTCGGCCGGCTGTACGTAGCGGTCGGCGTCTTCGACGGCCTGCACCGCGGCCATCTGTACCTGCTTCGCGAACTGCGCCGCGCGGCTCTGCGCGCGGGAGCGCGGCCGGCGGTGATCACCTTCGACGCCCATCCCGAAGAGCTGATTGAGGGCCTTGCCCCGCCGCTGCTGTGCGACCCCGACGAGCGCCTGGTCCGCCTCGAGGCCGCCGGCGTCGAAGTCACCGTCGTCCAGCATTTCGATCATGCGCTTCGGATCACGCCCTACGACGGTTTCGTGGCCGCCATTCGCGAGAAAGTGGATCTGGCCGGGTTCGTCATGACTCCGGACGCGGCGTTCGGCTACGAGCGCGGCGGCACGCCCGAGACTCTGGCGGCTCTGGGGGAGCGGGAGGGCTTCTCGGTCACCGTCGTGCCCTCGTTCCTCTCCAACGGCGAACAGGTCCGAAGCTCGGAGATCCGCCGTCGCATCACGGCCGGCGAGCTGGCCGGCGCCCGCGCCCTACTCGGCCGAGACCACGGCTTCACCGGAGTGGTGGCTGCCGCGATGCCGGCCGGCCCCGAGACTGAACTCGCGCACCTGACGTTCGAGCTGCCCGTCTGCCTCCCGCCCGACGGCGAGTATGCCGTTCTCCTGGGTCCAGCCTGGCAGCCCGGTCGTCGCCCCGAACCGGCCGCCCATCCCTCCCGGCTTACCGTTGCCGGCGGCGACGTCACGGTTGCGCGCCCGGAGTGGCCGCTAGCGGAACGAATTCGAGTGGTGTTAGGGCAGGCCTCGACTTTGGCCCTATCCGCGTCGAGCGGTGGGCTCCTGGCGAGCCCGGTCGTGTCGGCGATTATCTCCCCAGGTGGCAACGCCGCGCGATCCCTGCTACCATCCGCCAGGCAATTAGAGAGAAGAGAATCCAAGTCATAGAGAGCTAGTCGGAGGATCGTGTGCCGCTGGCGCGGGAAGCGAAGGAACAGGTGATCTCGGATTATGCCGTCCATGAGGGCGACACTGGCTCCGCTGAGGTGCAGATTGCGCTCCTGACCGAGAGGATCAAGGAGCTCACGGAGCATCTGCGGAGTTTTCCGAAGGACAACCACTCCCGCCGCGGCCTCCTCAAGCTCGTCGGACAGCGACGGCGCCTTCTTGCCTACCTGATCAAGAAGGACAACGCCCGCTATCGCGCCGTCATTGCACGGCTCGGACTGCGCCGCTAGCGCTGCAGCCTAGGCGCGGGGCAGAGACCTCGCGCAGGTGCACCTATCGCGCCCGGCACGTCCAGGCGAGCTTCGGAACACCTTCCGTCCTCCTGGCTCAGGAGGAATAGAAACCGTGTCTCAGACATTCGAGACGCAATTCGCCGGTCGCACCCTAAGCATCGAAACCGGCAAGATGGCGCTGCTCGCGGGTGGCGCAGTCACAGTTCGCTTCGGCGACACCATGGTCCTGGGGACGGCCAACCGGTCCGATCCGCGACCCGGGCTCGACTTCTTCCCGCTAACGGTGGAGTTCGAAGAGCGCATGTACGCCGCCGGCAAGATCCCGGGCGGCTTCATCAAGCGCGAGTCCCGCCCGTCCGAGCAGGCAATCCTGGCCTGCCGCCTGACCGACCGGCCGATCCGGCCGCTCTTCCCCGAGGGCTACAAGGACGACATCCAGATCGTGATCACGGTCCTGTCCACGGACCAGGAGAACCAGACCGACGTCCTCGGCACCTTCGCCGCCTCGTGCGCCCTGACGATCAGCGCGATTCCGTTCCTCGGGCCCATCGGCGCCGTGCGCATCGGTCGCATCGACGGCGAGTTCGTGGTCAATCCCACGATCAGCGACCTCGAGCGCTCCGACATCGACCTCATCGTCTCTGGCACGCGGGACGCGATCATGATGGTCGAGGCGGGCGCCTCGATCGTCCCCGAAGACGTCATGGCCGACGCGATCCTCTTCGGCCATCGCGCCCTCCAGCCGCTCATCGACATCCAGGATGAGATGCGCGCCGCCGTCGGGAAGCCCAAGAGCGTGGGCTATCTCGAGCCGGGCACGGGCTCCGTCCTGGAGTTCGTCAAGAAGGTCGGCCAGCCCGGTTCCGAGTTCGTCGTCGTCGACACCGAGACGACCGGCCGTGACGCCAAGGTTGCCGACCTGATCGAGATCGGCGCCGCGCGAGTTCGCGACGGCCAGATCGTTGATCGCTTCTCCACCTTCGTGAACCCCGGCCGCGACATCTTCGGCGCCCAGATGCACGGCATCACCAATGCCGAGGTCGCGGGCGCACCGGTTGCCAAGGAAGCGGCCCAGAAGCTGCTCGCCTTCGTCGCCGGCGCTCCGATCGTCGGCCACAACGTGGGCTTCGATATCGGCTTCCTGGACCAGGCTCTGGGCGAGAGTGGCAAGTTCATCGAGGGCGGCTACTTCGACACGCTCGTGATCGCTCGTGAGGCCTATCCGGATCTCGAGTCGTACAAGCTGGGCGATGTCGCCCGCTTCTTCGGCATCACCGTCGAGACCGTTCACCGCGGCCTTGCCGACGCCGAGACGACCGCGGCTATCGTCGCCATGTTCGCGGGCGACCTCCCGAACCGCATCGAGAACCTGCAGGACGCGATCGCGATCTCCATCCGCGCCAATCGACAGGACGGCCAGGATCCGGCGGCGCTCCTCGATGCCGCTCGCCGCCAGGCCCGCGTCAGCAAGAGCCTCTTCGGGCTCGTCCAAAAGAAGACCGTCCGCAAGCTCACCCTCGAGGATGGGATCCGCATGGACGGGCGCGGCGTCGACGAGATCCGCCCGATCTCGGTCGAGGTCGGCGTCCTGCCGCGCGCTCATGGTTCCGGCCTCTTCACCCGCGGCCAGACCCAGGCGCTCACCGTGGCGACGCTCGGTCCTTCCTCCGACGTCCAGCGGATCGACACGATCAGCCCCGAGACGGAGAAGCGGTATCTCCANNTGCGTGACCTCGAACGGCTCCACCTCGATGGCCTCGACATGTGGCTCCAGCCTCGCCCTGATGGACGCGGGCGTGCCGATCAAGGCCGCCGTCGGCGGTGCCGCGATGGGCCTCATCAGCGAGCCGGACGGCCGCTTCGTGGTCCTGACCGACATCCTCGGCAAGGAAGACGCGTTCGGCGACATGGACTTCAAGGTCACCGGAACCCGCGAGGGCGTGACCGCTCTCCAGATGGACATCAAGGTCAAGGGCATCAACGAGGCGATCATTCGTCAGGGTCTCCAGAAGGCCCACGCGGCCCGAATGGCGATCCTCGACAAGATGGATGCGGTCATCTCGACGAGCCGCACGGAGATGAGCAACTTCGCGCCGCGCATCATCACCATCAAGATCAACCCCGAGAAGATCCGCGACATCATCGGCAAGGGCGGTTCGGTCATCCGCAAGATCCAGGAGGAGACCGGCACCGAGATCAACGTCGAGGACGACGGCACGGTCCAGATCGCGGCCGTCTCGGGCGAGAACTCGCGCAAGGCCGTCCAGTGGATCGAGTCACTCACCCGCGACGTGGAGGTCGGCGGTCTCTATCTGGGCAAGGTGACCCGGATCATGGGCTTCGGCTGCTTCGTCGAGATCCTGCCGGGCAAGGAAGGCCTGGTTCGCATCGGCGAGCTGGCCGACTACCACGTGCCGACCGTGGAAGACGTGGTCTCGGTCGGGGACGAAGTGATGGTCGTCGTCACCGAGATCGATCGCCAGGGTCGCGTCAACCTATCGCGCAAGGCGGCGATGCAGCGACATCTCGCGCGCACCGAGTCTTAGCCACAGTCGGGTAGGGCCGGCGGGCTTGTCGCAAGACGGGTTCGCCGGCCTTCCCGTATCCGTCGGATGCATAGCCATGCGCACTCATGCCAGGAATATGCACAGTCAGCGGGGGCATCCGCATTCCGCTGGTACAATCCGGCGGCGTCAGCAAGTCCGCTAGAGTAGTGGAGCCATGTCCCGAGAAGCCCAACCGCTGACAGTCGCAATCGTCGGCGCCACCGGTGTGGTCGGTCGGACGATGATCCAGGTCCTTTCCGAGCGGAACTTCCCGGTGGGCGAGCTTCGCCTGCTCGCCTCCGGCCGATCTGCCGGATCGACTATCAGTGCCGACGGGCGGACTCTCACGGTGGGGGAGGCGACTCCGGAGGCCTTCGAAGGGGTCGACATCGCTCTCTTCTCCGCCGGTGGGGACGTCTCCCGTCAGCTCGCCCCCGAGGCGGCCGCGCGCGGAGCCACCGTCATCGACAACTCGAACGCCTGGCGGATGGACCCCAAGGTGCCGCTCATCGTGAGCCAGGTGAATCCGGAAGACGGGGAGTGGCACGAGGGGATCGTGGCCAACCCCAACTGCTCGACGATGCAGCTCGTCCCGGTGCTGATGGCCCTGCGCGACAGCGTCGGGCTCGAGCGTGTCATCGTCGACACGTATCAGTCCGTCTCCGGCACCGGCGCCGAGGCGCTGGCCGAGCTCGAGACCCAGATCCGAGCCCACGTCGCCGGGGAGCCCAAGGTCGCCTCGGTCTACCCGCACCCGATCGCCTTCAACGCGCTGCCCGAAATCGACGTCTTCCTCGACAACGGCTATACCCGCGAGGAGTGGAAGGTCGTCACGGAGAGCCGCAAGATCCTGCATCTGCCGGACCTTCGCGTCTCCTGCACCGCCGTTCGCGTGCCCGTCTTCGTGAGCCACTCAGAGGCGGTCCACGCGGAGACGACCCGGCGGATCACGCCAGACGAGGCCCGCCGGGCCTTTGCGGCCGTCCCGGGCGTCGTGGTCATCGACGATCCGCAGAACCATGAATACCCGCTCGCCATGCAGGCCGCCGGCAAAGACGAGATCTTCGTCGGCCGCGTCCGGATCGATCCTTCGGTCGATCGGGGGCTGGCCTTCTGGGTCGTGAGCGACAATCTGCGCAAGGGCGCCGCCACGAACGCCGTGGAGATCGCCGAATCGCTGCTCGAGCGAGGCTGGGTCAAGGCCCGCTCGCGACGAGGCGCGCCCAGCCGGGGCGGAGAAGCCTCGTGACGGACGCCGAGCGTCAAGCGGCGCTCGATGCGATAGGGGTGGAGGTTGCGGCATGCCGGCGTTGCCGGCTCCATGAGGGCCGGACGGAGTCGGTGCCGGGGGAAGGGACCGCCGCCACGGAGGTCGTCTTTGTGGGAGAGGGCCCGGGCTTCAACGAGGACCGACAGGGCCGGCCGTTCGTCGGCCAGGCAGGCTCTCTTCTTGATGAGCTGCTGACTTCGGTCGGGTGGTCGCGCGGCGAGGTCTTCATCACGAACGTGGTGAAGTGCAGACCGCCTGGCAACCGCGACCCGGAGCCCGACGAGATCGCCGCCTGCGCGCCCTATTTGACGCGCCAGCTGGACGCGCTGGATCCTGCTCTGGTCGTCACCCTGGGCCGATTCTCCATGGGGCGCTTCAGCCCCGGCTCGCGGATCGGGCAGGTGCACGGGACCTTCCGAGCGGCCGACGCCGCCTCCGGAGTCCCGCGGGCGCTGACATTCGCGATGTACCATCCGGCCGCGGCGCTCCATCAGGGGTCGCTCAAGCAGACGCTCTTCGCCGACATGCAGGGCGTGCCGGCGGCACTGACCGAGGCCCGGGCGCTGCGAACGGCGGCACCCGAACGTCCCGCGGCGGCCGAGGCCGAGGCACCCGCGAGCGCGCCCGAGGTTGCGGCCGAATCCGACCCCACAGCGCAGCTCGGCCTCTTCTAGGATGAGCAGAAGCGATACCAACCCCACGCGAGACGAAATGTCCGACACCCAGATTCCGCTCCGCATCATTCCCCTCGGAGGTGTAGGGGAGATCGGCAAGAACATGTACGTCTTCGAGTACGGCGACGACATCGTCGTCGTCGACTGCGGACTCATGTTCCCCGATGAGGAGATGTTCGGGATCGACCTGGTCATCCCGGACGTCACCTACCTGCGCGAGAACCGTGAGAAGGTCCGAGCCTTCCTGATCACTCACGCCCACGAAGATCACGTCGGCGGCCTGGCATATGTGCTGCCCTACTTCCCTGGCGTACCCGTATACGCCTCCACGCTGGCGCGCGGCCTGCTCGGCATCAAGATCAAGGAGCACAAGCTCCACAACAACCCGCTCCTGCCGCTTGATCCGGGCGACAACCTCGAGATCGGGCCGTTCCGGGTCGAGCCGTTCCGGATCAGCCACTCGATCCCGGACGCGATGGGGATGGCGCTTCACACGCCGGTCGGCACCGTCGTTACGACGGGCGACTTCAAGTTCGACCACACGCCGGTGGACGGCCGGCGGTCCGACTTTGCGATGCTCTCCAGGCTGGGCGCGGACGGGGTGATCTGCCTGCTCTCCGACTCGACTCGAGCCGAGAGCCCCGGCTACACGCTCTCGGAACGTACGGTGGGCGAGACCTTCCGCGAGATCATGGAGCCGCTCGACGGCCGGGTCATCGTGGCCACCTTCGCCAGCAACATCGCCCGCATCCAGCAGGTCATCGACGCCGCCGCGACCTTCGACCGGCGCGTGGCAGTCGTCGGCCGCTCGATGGAGCAGAACTTCCGGATCGCGACCGATCTCGGCTACCTCACCCACGCACCGGGCCAGGTGGTCGGCAAGGATCAGATCGGATCGATGGCCTCGGGCAAGATCGTTATCGCCACCACGGGCTCCCAGGGCGAGCCGATGGCCGGCCTGGCCCGCATGGCCAACCGCGACCACCGCTTCGTCGAGATCCAGCCGGGCGATACCGTGATCGTGAGCGCCAATCCGATCCCCGGCAACGAGGAGTACGTGGCCCGTACGATCGACAATCTCTTCAAGGCCGGAGCCAATGTCTACTACCACGCCGTCAAGCACGCCCACGTCTCCGGCCATGCCAGCCAGGAAGAGCTGAAGCTGATGCTCGGCCTGACCCGGCCCAAGTACTTCATCCCGATCCACGGCGAGTTCCGGATGCTGGTCCAGCACGGCCGTCTGGCGGTGGAGACCGGCGTGGCGGCGGAAAACGTCTTCATCATCGAGAACGGCCAGGCCATCGAGTTCTACGCCGACGGCAGCGCCCGCCGCGGCGGCACGGTCACCTCGGGCTATGTGCTCGTGGACGGCCTTTCGGTAGGCGACGTGGGCGAGGTGGTCCTGCGCGACAGGCGCGCGCTCGCGAGCGACGGGATGTTCATCGTCGTCGTCACCGTCGACAAGCAGACAGGCAAGATCGTCGCCAGACCGGAGATCGTTACCCGAGGCTTCGTTCACGGCAACGAAAGCGACCCGCTCATGGAGGGGACGGTCGACCACATCATGGCCGCGGTTCAGAGCCCGGGCGACCGGACGAGCGAGGTCGGCCTTCTCAAGAGCCAGATCAAGGACGAGGTTTCGCGGTACTTGTACGAGCAGACACGGCGACGGCCTCTCGTCTTCCCGGTCGTGGTGGAGGTCTGAATGCCCGCTCGAAGCGGCTCGGCCGCGACTCGCAGCAGCCGTCCGGCCGCGGTCCGCCGACGCAGCACGAAGTCGCGTATCGCGCCCGACGCCCCGCGTCTGATGATCGGCCTGGCGCTGATGATCCTGGGCGTGGCGACGGGGATCGCGCTGCTGCTGCCGGGCGCGGGGAAGCTGACCGACCTGTGGCGCGACTCCATCGCCCCCTGGGTCGGCTCCGGTCGGCGGATCCTGCCCTTCGCGATGCTGACTGTGGGCTGGTGGATGGTGAACCGGGCCAAGGGGGTCCGGGCCGACTGGGAGCTGACCATCTTCGGCGCCTCGGTCAGCTTCTGTGCGAGCCTGGGCCTGATCGAACTCATCATTCCTCGGAGCGGCGGGATCATCGGCAAGGCTCTCGCCCACAACTTGCCCGGCCTGATCACGATTCCGGGCACCGGGATCCTGCTGGCCGCGGTCATGACCGCCGGCTTCTTGCTGGCAGTGGACATGTCTCTGCCGGCGGCCGTCGCCCCGTTCGCTAGGCTCGCGACACAAGCGGCAAATGCGCTCTTCAGACCGCGGCAGGAGCGTCCGGACGATGGGTCCGCCGCCCCGGCCAGGGTCGACAAGACCGAGAAGCTCGGCCGGGAAGCCGTCGCGCTGGAGCCTCGCGGCAGATTCTCGGAGGATCGGGCGACTTCCATCCCGCCGGCAATTCCCAACCTGGGGCCCACGTCGCTGACCTTCGCGCCGCCGGTGGCGGCCGGCTCGACGACCCGGGACGGCGGACCGCTGCGAGACGTCTCATCGACTCCCGAGACGGCTCGGACCGGAGGATCGATACGCACAGGGGCGCCGGTCCGCGGCCAGACCGGCACCGGCGCGGTCGACGGCACCGGGCTCGGCGGAGTCGGTGCGGGCGGCATCGAGGCGGCCAAGCCTCGGCCCGAGTACCACCTGCCGCCGCTGGCTCTCCTCGAGGACCTCGCGCCACGCAACGGCGACGCTTCGATGGATCACCAGCGAAACGCCGCGATCATCGAGGCGAAGCTGGCCAGCTTCAACATTCCGGCGCGGGTCGCGGTCTGGAACGCCGGCCCGGTGATCACTCAGTACGAAGTGGAGCCGTCGCCGGAGATCAAGGTCTCCCGTATCGAGGCCCTCTCCGACGACCTGGCCATGGCCCTTGCCGCCCGGACGATTCGCATTGAAGCGCCCATCCCGGGCCGGAGCGTCGTCGGGATCGAGATCCCCAACAAGGACTTCAACATCGTCGCGCTGCGCCGGATTCTCGAGGAGGTCGACCTCCGGGCTGCCTCGAAGCTTACCTTCGCGCTCGGTCGAGACGTGGCCGGGCATGCTCGCGCGGCCGACCTGGCCAGGATGCCGCATCTGCTCATTGCCGGCGCCACCGGCTCGGGCAAGAGCGTCATGGTCAACGCCCTGATCACGAGCCTGCTGTGCAACGCCACGCCGGATGAGGTGCGGCTCGTCCTGGTGGACCTCAAGCGGGTGGAGCTCTCGGCCTACAACGGCCTGCCGCACCTGATGGTGCCGGTCATCACCGAGCCCGAACGAGCCAGGGCGGCCCTCAAGTGGGCCGTCACGGAGATGGAGAACCGCTATCGGCGCTTCGCCGGGGCGACCGCCCGCAACGTCACCGCTTTCAACGAGACTCGCGCCGATCCGGCCGATCGGATGCCGTACCTGGTGATCATCATCGACGAGCTCGCGGACCTCATGATGCGCGAGGGCCGGAACGTCGAGGATCCCGTGGTTCGACTGGCCCAGAAGGCCCGCGCCACGGGGATACATCTCGTCCTCGCGACCCAGCGGCCCTCGGTGAACGTCGTGACGGGCCTCATCAAGGCCAACTTCCCGAGCCGCATCGCCTTCGCCATGGCCTCGCAGATCGACTCGCGCACGATCCTCGACATGCCGGGCGCGGAGGACCTGATCGGCCGCGGCGACATGCTCTTCCAGCCGGCCGACCTGCCTCGACCGATCCGGCTGCAGGGCGTGTTCGTTTCCGACAAAGAGATCGGCAACGTTACCGAGCACTGGCGGGCCGAAGCCGAACCGCACTACGACATGGGCATCATCGAGACCGGCGAGGAGTCCCAGGGGGTCGCCGAGCCGGTCGACGAAGAAGCCGACCGACTGCTGCTCGATGCCGTGGGCGTCATCCAGGAGTACGATCGTGCCTCCGCGTCGCTTCTGCAGCGACGCCTAAAGATCGGCTACGCACGCGCCGCCAGGATCATCGATCAGCTGGAGGAGCGCGGATACATCGGTCCGTTCGACGGATCCAACGCGCGGCAGGTGCTGCGCCGAGACGGAGCCGCGCTCAGGCACCCGTTCACCGGGCACGGCGAGGATGAGGTATGACGACGAAGGATCAGCCGCGCCGGCCCCGGCGCCAGTCAGGGGAGGGGAATGGGTCCGCCCGGGGAGCCGCAGCCGGCCCGCGACCGTTCTGTGAACGTCTGAAGGCAGCCCGCGAAGCCAGGGGCGTTGACTTGTTTCGCGTCGAGCGGGACACCAAGATCAGGGTCAGATTCCTGGCGGCCCTCGAGGAGGGCAACTACGAGGAGCTGCCCGCCGACGTCTACGCCCGCGGTTTCCTTCGCAATTACGCGACCTACCTGGGACTCAGCCCGGACGAAGCCGAGGAAGACTGGCGTCGCCGGAAGAGCGCACCGACCGCGAAGCCGGCAGCCCCGAAGGCCGCGCCCGTTGTCGTGTTGGCAGCCCCGAAGGCCGCGCCCGTTCCCAGGTCGGCGGCCCCGATAGCCCAGTCACTCGCCCGGCGCCTGCTCGCGCTCCGTCGTCGCGATCGGCCGGCCAGCGAGGCCGCGGCGGCGCTCGGCGGACCCCAGCCGATCACGATGCCGCGGCGCGCGTTGCTGCTCCAGCCGATCCACGTAGTCCTGCTGGCCCTCGCCGTGATCATCGTGGCCGTGGGTCTGTTCTTCGGCATGCAGGTCACCAAGCTCTTGCAGTATCCGTCGATCGCGGTCACCTCCCCGAATCAGGCCGCCATCACTCTCGCCATCGGTACCACCCAGTACGAGCTCAAGGGGACGGCGACCGTGGGTACCGTCGTCGACATCTCCTGGGACGGCCGCGACCCGAAGACGGTCAAGGCCGACGGTTCCGGCAACTGGTCGTACGTGACCCAACTCCACTCCGGCTTCAATCAGTTCGACATCCACTCCTTCAACGTCGACACCAATCACGATTCGCCGGTCATCACTCGCCTGATCAACGTGCCCGTGCCGACCGCCTCGCCGACGCCGCAACTCCTGACAGTCGAATCTCCCACCGACGGCCAGGTCATCTCGGACGGGAACGTGACAGTGAAGGGCAGCACCGTTTCGATCACCTCGGTGACGGTCACGCCCACCTACGTGGGACCGCCGCCCGCGCCGGGTGCGACCCCGACGCCGGTGAAGACGGCCGGTCCAAATCCGACCGTCCAACCGACGCTGATGCCGCTGCCGACGGCCACGCCCCTGCCGACCGCGACCGCGACGTCATCCGCGGGACCGTCACCGTCGCCGAGCGCATCCACGGGCCCTGCGGCGACGACGGTGATCCCCACAATCGATGGCAAGTTCACCGCTTCGCTCCACCTGACTGCGGGCCGTTGGGAGCTCTCCATCGTCGGTTCGAACGACACCGGCCAGAGCCCTGCCCCGGTCATCGTCAACGTCGTCGTCACCGTCGGGCAATTGACGGTGGTCATCGACATCCCACGGGGAGACGCGATGCTGAAGATCTGGGTGGACGGAGTGGTCGTCCCGGGCTACCCCAAGGTCGTGTCAAAAGGTGCGACGATCAAGATCGACGCCGCTGAGTCGGTGTGGATTCGGACCTCGCAGATGGCCCATACCTACGTCACGATCAACGGCAAGCCGTACGGGCTGCTCGGCAAGACGAACGATGCCGCCGGAAGCTGGCGCATCACCGCCACCGGGCCGCCGGTGCCCTCCAACGACGTCTGAGCCGGCGATGGCGGACGACCCGCTGCGCGTCCTGATCGAGCGCCTGCAGGAGCTGTGTCTGGACCGGGGCCTGACGGTCGCGACCGCCGAGTCGTGCACCGGCGGGCTCGTCGCCAGCGCCATTACCAACGTCAGCGGCTCCAGCGTCTACTTCCGCGGCGGGATCGTCGCCTACGCCAATGAGGCCAAGCTGACGCTGCTCGACGTCCCCGGGGAACTCCTGGAGGCCCACGGAGCCGTCAGCGCGCAGGTCGCGCGTGCCATGGCCGTTGGAGCGCGCGCGCGGCTCTCCGTGGATCTGGCGGTCTCTGTGACCGGCGTGGCCGGTCCCGGCGGCGGCAGCGCCGCCAAGCCGGTCGGGCTGACCTACGTTGCCGTGGCTGACGCGACGGGGGTCGAGGTGCGTCGATTCAACTGGAGGGGAGATCGGCTCGCGAACAAGGCTGCGAGCGCGCGGGCCGCCCTGGAGCTGCTGCTGTCCCGCTGCGAAGCTGCCGGGACCGTTGCCTGCGCCGACTCCGAAGCGGCCACGCCGCAGTGAGCGGCGTGAGAGGCGCGGCCGCTGTCGGCAGCGGACTGGCGCCGGCGCGCGAAGCGCGGCCCATTCGCGAAGGCGAGCGGATCCACGTCGTCGGCGCGGCGGGCGCGGGAGCGAGCGCGGCCGTGATCCTGGCGCACGACGCGCAGGCCGAGGTCAGCGGCTGCGACTCGGGTGGGGTCTCGCCGTACACGCCGGCGATCGAGGCCCTGGGGATCTCTCTTGCGGGCGGCCACGACCCGAGCCACGTGACCAGGTCGCCGCGGCCCGAGCGGCTGGCGGTGACCAAGGCGCTGACCGCGATCGACCCCGACAACGCGGAACTGGAGGCGGCCCGCGCCGCGGGGATCCCCATCGAGCCCTGGCAGCAGGTCATCGCCGACGCGGCCTCAGGGCGTTTTCTCGTCGGCGTGGCCGGCACTCACGGCAAGAGCACGACCGCCGGCTGGCTGGTTCACGTGCTCGTCCAGGCCGGGCTCGACCCGTCGGCCTTCGTCGGGGCTTTGCTACCGGGCTCGATCACCGGCGGCCTGCCGTCGACGGCTCGCACCGGTATCGGCGCGCCGTTCGTGGTGGAGGCGGACGAATACGCCGGCAACTTCGACGCGTACCGGCCACATGTCGCGATTCTCACGTCGGCGGAGTGGGACCACCCGGACGTCTTCGCCGACGGAGAGGCCGTGATCGCGACCTTCGCCGCCTGGCTGCGGCGGGCGTCGAGCGCGGCGCACCCGCCCATGCTGGTAGCCAACGTGGCCGACCCGGGCGTAGCGGCGGTGCTCGAACGGCTGCGCGACTGGCCCGGCCTGGTGTACGCCGTGTCGCTCGTCGGCGGCGACCTCCCTCTGGCTGAAGACAAGCGTCGGGAGGAGATGAGCGGCCGATTTGCCACGGCCGCCGGACCGGCCCGGGTTCTGGTTGGCCGGATCGTGGAGGCCGGTCCTGAAGGCACGCTGCTCGAACTCGCGGGGGTAGGCACACAGAACGGCGTTCTTGCGTCCCGCCTGCGCCTGGCAGGCCGGCACAATGCCGCGAACGCCCTGTGCGTGGCAGGCGCCGCGATTCTGCTGAACGTTTCCGCAGATCGGCTGGTCGCCGGTCTGGCGAGCTTCGAGGGGGTCGGGCGCCGCCTCGAGCGGAAAGGCGAGGGGAGAGGCGTGGTCGTGTACGACGACTACGGCCATCACCCCACCGCCATCCGCGAAACGCTCGCCGCCATCCGCCAGAGAGAGCCCGGGAAGCGCATCTGGGCCGTCTATGAGCCGCTTACCTACCATCGCACCGCCGCGATGCTCGAGCAGTTCGCCGAGGCGCTGGCCGGCGCCGACGCGGTGGCGATCGCGGAGATCTGGGCGAGCCGCGATCCGGACACCACGATCACCTCGGCCGCGGCACTTGCCGAGGCGGTCGCCCGCCATCGGCCCGATATCCCGGCAGCCGCCCCGGGCTCCGTGGAGATGACCGCGGTCTGGCTGGCCGGCGAGGTTCGACCGGGCGATGCCGTCCTGGTCATGGGCGGCGGCAAGAGCTACCGGATCGCGGAGCTGCTGGTCGAGGCCCTGCAGCGCTGAGCCGAGCCGCCGGAGCACCTTGCCGCGACAGTGACGCGAGCGAGTCCCCAACAGGGCCGCGGTGCGGCACAATCTGCGTGCCCCGGCGCTGCCAGTCCGGGCGGATAGAGCGCGCAGCCGCAATCGCGGCCGCGTGGGCCGTGCGGCGAACGCCGAGCGGCAGTTGCCGAGCAGATCAGGAGGCCCGATGGCCGGCGAGTCATCGTTCGACGTAGTCAGCGACTTCGACGATCAGGAAATGCGCAACGCGCTCGACCAGGTTCGACGCGAGGTTCAGCAGCGCTACGACTTCAAGGGCGCCACCTTCGAGCTGACCCAGGCCAAGACCGAGCTGGTCCTGCTCACCGACGACGATTTCCGAGCGAAGGCCATCCGCGACCTCATCGAAAGCAAGGCGGTGCGGCGGAATCTCTCGCTCAAGATCTTCGACTGGGGCAAGATCGAGCCAGCCGGCGGCGAGAAGGTTCGCCAGCACATAACGCTGCGCCGCGGTCTCGACGAGGATTTGGCGAGGAAGCTCGGCAAGCTCATTCGCGATGAATTCCCCAAGGTCAAGGCCCAGGTCCAGGGCGACGCCCTCCGTGTCTTCGGCAAGAGCAAGGACGACCTTCAGCGGGTGATCGTTCGACTGAAGGAGCTCGATGAACCGGTGCCGTTGCAGTTTGCGAACTATCGGTGAGACCCGCCCGGCCCCGTCCGGCGCGGCGATCTGAAGGAGAGCGGCAATGTCGATGAGTGCGGACCAGAGCGCCACCGTCACGGTCGGCGCGGCCCTGGCCGAAGCGTTGGCTCGATCGGGCGTGAAGATCGCCTTCACGGTTCCGGGCGAGAGTCTCCTTGGACTGCTCGACGGTCTGGTCGCCAACCGGATCCGGGTCGTCACCACACGACACGAGGGCGCGGCTTCGTTCATGGCCGAGGCGGTGGCTCAGATGACCGGCCGGCCCACGCTTGTCCTGGCCGGGCGCGCCCCCGACGCCGCCAACCTGACAATCGGGCTGCACGCCGCCCAGGCCGACTCGGCTCCCGTGATTGCCATCGTCGGCCAGGTCCGGCGCGAGGTTCGAGGCCGCGAGGCGTTCCAGGAGATGGACCTGGTTCGAGCTTTCGAGCCGCTCGTGAAGTGGGCCGCCGAGGCTCACGAGCCCGAAGACGTCGTCGCACTGGGCGAACGAGCGGTCGCCATAGCTACGAAGGGGCGGCCCGGACCGGTCCTGCTGTCGATCCCAGAAGACCTGCTCGAGATGGCGCTCCCCGACGGGCAGGCCCCGCGCCCCGCCACACATCCCGAGCACCAGCCCGAGCCAGACCCGACCTTCGTGCGCAAGGTCCTGCACCTGCTGCTCGAGGCCCGCCGGCCGCTGATCCTGGCCGGCGCGGGAGTCCTGCGAGCCCGCAGCACGGATGCGCTCGTGCGTTTCGTCGAGACCGTCCAGATACCCGTCGTCTCGTCGTGGCGACGAGGGGACGTCTTCCCCAACGACCACCCGCTGTATCTGGGGATGACGGGGTTGGGCTCGCCGGCAACGGTCCGGGCCAGGATCGAGGAAGCCGACGCTCTGCTCGTTCTCGGGTCGCGCCTTGGCGAGATCACGACCTACGGCTACGCCGTTCCGGGCCCCGAGACGCGCTGGGCGCACGTCGACGTGGAGCCACGGGACGTGGCCGCGGCGCATCGTCCGGACCTCGCGATTGCCGCAGACGTGGCCGCCTTCCTGCGCGTCGGGCATCGCGTCCTGGCCGTCGCCGCACTCGACGCCGCCGCGTTCGACGCACGTCGCCTTCAGAACGTGGCCGACCGCGAGGCCTTCGAGGCGGCCGCAGTCGTCGGCGAGGAGCCGTGGGACGGACCGGGCGTTCATCCCGGCCGCGTAATAGCGACCCTTGGTCGGATTCTGCCGCCCGAGACGATCCTGACTACGGACGCCGGCGACTTCGGCACGTGGGCCGCCCGGGGCTATCGCTTCCACAGGCCGGGCACGTTCCTGGGCGCTACCTCCGGGGCGATGGGCTACGGGCTTCCGGCGGCGATCGGCGCGGTCCTGGCCAGGCCCGGGCGTCTGGGGGTGGCCCTCGCTGGTGACGGCGGCTTCGCCATGACGATGGCCGAGCTGGAGACCGCGGTCCGCGAGCGAGCGCACGTGATCGCCATCGTTTTCGACAACGGCCGCTACGGCACGATCTGGCGGCATCAGATGCAGCGCGGCGGAGCGGGCGGTCTCGCCACAAAGCTCGGCGCGGTCGACTTCGCCGCGATCGCCCAGGCCTGCGGCGCACTGGGTCTTGCCGTCAACTCCGACGAGGAGTTCGAGCCAGCCCTGCGTCGGGCTCTCGGGGCCGGTCGTCCCGCCCTCCTGCACCTGGCACTCGACCCGCGCTGGACGACACCAGACGAAGTCCCTTCCGCCGACGAGGCGATCGAGGAGATGGAGACGCAGCTCGACGCGGCCCTCGACGGACTCGAGGTGGCGACGGAGCAGCCGGCCGTCGAGGAGGCCGTCATCGAAGTCATCGCAGAGGTGGACGCGGAACTTGCCATCGAGGCCGTCGTCGAGGAGACGGCCGAAGCCGCCGACGCCGAGGCGGACGCGGACGTTTCGGCGGAGAGCCAGACCACTTCTGCGGAGTAGGGGAGAGCGCCTCCGCCTCCCCGGGCGCCGCCCTCGACCGGACCCGGCGATTCGTCCGCGAAGTCAGGTCGGCGGTTGCAGGAGCCTGCGCTCGAGGACCTGTTCGGTGCGCCGCCGGTGCAGCCGATACTCAAGTCCGACGGGGTAGACGTGCGGGTTCAGCAGTCGGCGGATGGCCGGATGCAGACCGGCGATCTGGCGGCGAGCCCGCTCTCTGATTTCGGCCAGAGTGGGGGAGGGACCTGCGCGCCGACCGTTCCGCAAGGCCGGCAGCACCAGCTCCTCGGGGCTCCAGCCCGGATCGATCGAACGCATGTGGAGAGAGTCCGCTGGATCGACGATGACGCCGGCGTCGCTCTGAGTCGGCATCCCCTCGTCGTAGATCATGTCGGCGCGGAATCGGCCGGTCGCGTCGATGAATCGCCGCACACCAAGGATCCCGGGCGTGGAGATCTTCGCGGTCTGCTCCGAGAGCTTCACCGGGAACCGCCATTCGCCGTTCGAATCGCGGACAGCGCTCAGCTTGTAGATCGCGCCGAGGGCCGGCTGGTCGAACGCCGTATCGAGCTTGGTGCCGACACCCCAGACATCGATGCGAGCGCCCTGCTCGCGCAGCGACTCGATGGTGTGCTCGTCGAGGTCGTTGGAAGCGACGATGCGCGTGGCGGCGAAGCCGGCCTCGTCGAGCATGCGGCGAGCCTCGATCGAGAGGTAGGCCAGGTCGCCGGAGTCCAGGCGGATTCCCTCGAGCGATCGGCCGCTCGCGCGCAGCCGCTTGCCCGTTTCGATGGCGTGGCGCACACCGGTGAGTGAGTCGTATGTGTCCACGAGCAAGGTCACGTTGTCGGGCTGTGCGTCGGCGTAGGCATCGAAGGCGGCCTGCTCGTCGTCGAAGACCTGGACCCATGAGTGGGCATGTGTGCCGCGGACGGGAATCCCGTGCAATCGGCCGGCGAGCACGTTCGACGTGGCGGCCACGCCTCCGATGTAGGCCGCGCGAGCGGCCGAGAGCGCTCCGTCGGGGCCCTGGGCACGCCGAAGTCCGAACTCCAGCACGGCACCGCCTCCGGCCGCCTCGACGACCCGGGCCGCCTTGGTGGCCACGAGCGTCTGGAAGCCGATCACGTTGAGGAGCACGCTCTCGACGAGCTGCGCCTGCAGGAGCGGGCCGCGGACGCGCAGCAGCGGCTCGTTGCCGAAGACGACAGTCCCCTCGGGGATGGCGTCGACGTCACACGAGAACCGCAGGGCGGCGAGGAAATCCAGGAAGTCGGGCTTGAAGAGCGGTCGGTCCGTCGACCCTCGAAGTCCGCGCAGGTGCTCGATGTCGGCCGCCTCGAATCGCAAGTTCTCGAGGATCTCCAGCGCATCGGCGAGACCTGCGGCCACGGCGTACCCACCGCCGAACGGCAGGCTCCGGAAGCTCAGGGCGAAGACGGCCTCTCGTTCGGCCAGGCCGGTGGCTACGTAGCCGGCTCCCATGGTCAACTCGTAAAGGTCGGTCAGGGTCGCCAGGCTCAAGCGGTACAGCTCACGGACGGACAAGTGGCGGTCCTTCTCGGTTCACTCGGTCTCCTTCGGCTGGCTTGATCGTCCACGGCTCGCTCGCGGCCACAGATCGCTCGGGGGGAGCTGGCTTCTTCGGCATCGAACAGTCCCGCCCGGATGAACTACAGCTCGACGTCGGCGAGCGGCGCGGGCTCTTCGTCCGGGAGAGCCTCTCGCGTCTCCAGATCGGCCCACGCCTCGGCGGTCGTGCGCCAGTCATCGAGCGCCAACTCGACGGGTCGCAGCGACGTACCCGAGGCGGCGACCAGCAATGTCTCCGTGATCTCGTCGAGGAACTGGCGCTGGGCGTCGTCGGGCAGGACGGTCATCCACGCGAGGTCGCCGAAGAGGCCCGCCGAGTGGTTACCGACCCCCCGATCGACGGCCTGCCGAGCGCGGATAAGCTCCAGCGCTAGCTCTGCGATCTCGTAGGTACGCTCGATCTCCGCTGCGGGCGCGAGCACGAGGGCGGTTCCGTCCTTGTCGCGCAACAGGGCGCGTCCCGCGCGGGCCGCGTCGACCACGGCGCGGTGGTGGCGCGCGAGTTCGGATACCTGGTAAGTGATCTGTGGCCCGGACTCGGCGATCCTGCGCATACGCACGATCATACGCCTGGTCATGAGCACGACGTTGAGCAGCCGTCAACGATGGGCGGCTGCCTGGCGCGAGCCCGCGCAAGCGCCGACGGCGGGCGAGCCGTTCAGCCTATGGCAGGTCGGCCGGGTTCGGGGCGTCGGCGGTGATCGTCTTGGGCCACGTACCCTTGAAGTAGATCCCACCCTCTCGGAGCTCGAGGCTATCGATGGTTATGCCCGCCTCCAGGATCGTCTTGTTCACGTAAGCGTCCAGCGCGGTCGTGGCCTGGTCGACGACGTTACCCGGCACGCCGATGCGCCCGAAGTCGAGCTGGGTGATATCGATCGCGACGGACTTTGAGCTGGTCCTGGAGATGGAGAATTGGCCGTACACGGGTCCGGAGATCGGGTAGCCCTGAACGTTGTTGACGAAGGCTGCCATCTCGACATACCCGTCATGGATGCGGAACTGGATCTGGCTGAAGTGCGAGTTAGGGGTGTTCAGTTCGCGCAGGGACCCAAGAGCGGCCTCGCTGAGCGTGCCATCCACCTGAACGCTGCCCGACCAGTGGTGCTTGCTGGACAGCGTGTAGTTCTGCGCCGGCGACGGTCGCGTGATCCCGTACTGGTTGCAGAAGCTCTCGAAGGCGGCCCGATCCGAAGGCATTCTCAGGTCGCGGGCGCGGTCCATGCCGAAGGCGGCGCTGAGGACCGGCACCTGGGCCAATCCGAGCCAGGAGACGGCAAGGACGACCACCGCAAGGACAGCGACGATGATGATGAGCACGCGACGGAGCATTCCTGCCTCCTTCCTCGATCCGAGCCAACCGACCGCCGCAGTGACGGCGCGCCCGGTCGGCAATGCAACACGGCGGGTCCTGGCGGGCTGTCTCCCGCGTCGACCGTTTCTACCCGCGGAACCTGCTGCGCCCGAAGTAACCCAGAACAAAGAGCACGATGAGGACGATTACCACGACGGTGATGATCTGGTCCGTACCCATGGGATATACCGCCTGCTGCTGGAAGCCCGGGAAGGCAAGACGCCGAGTCGGCGCCTCCTTAGGTGGAGGATAGGCGCAGACCAACTCGCCTGCAATGCCCGCCACGAGGATCAGCGGGATCGTCGACTCGCCAGGCATCCACGCCGTGTCGTTGGGGTGTATCGTCGAGCAGCGGCATCCGCCGCTGTAGCCGAAGGTGAAAGAAGTGACCGAGGATCGCATGCGGGGTAAGCGGGACCAGGTCAAAGGCGCCATCAAGGAGAAGGTGGGCAAAGTCACCGGCGATCGCTCGACCGAAGTGTCGGGCAAGCTCGACCAGGTCAAGGGCAAGCTCGAAACGAAGATCGGCGATGCCAAGGACGCGATACGCCGCGAGGACGATCGCTGAGATCCTAATTGGCCGGTCGTTTCGCAGGTAATGGCAGGGCCGGCGGGGGCTACCTCGTGGTCAGCGAATACTCGGCCCATGGATTGGACATGTATTTCGCGCCGCAGCGGTAACACACCGCAAGGGGCTGCCGCCGCCGGTAGGTGCGGAAGCGCTCGGCGCGTTCGCCATTCCACAGCTCCTCGAGGCTCGCTTCCCGGACATTCCCGAACGAATAGTCGACGAAATCCACGCAGAAGTTGGCCGAGCCGTCGGGCTGGATGTCGATCAGTCTCTCGACATTGAGGCAGTACTGCGGCCCGACCGGGATCTGCGGACCGGCGAACCAGGCCCGGTATTCGTCCTCGTTCAGGGGCATGTAGGGATAGCTTTCGACTTCCCCGAGGCTGTCTCGATACTGGTGGAGCTGGCGTATGAACTCTTCCGTATCCACGCCCGAGTCCTCGTGGTGAAAACCGGCCCACGAGAAGGCCTCGCATCCCAGGCTGTGTAGTTCCTGCTCGTATCTCGCACCGGTCGAGTCGGGGAAGTAGTAGTACGGCACGATGGCGATCGATCCGATCCCCAGGCTGCGGGCGACCTCGGGCATGGCGCCCAGGATGCGGTAGTTGTATCGGCTGATCGTGAAGCAGATCGAACGGCCGATCTTGTTCCCGGTCTTCTCTTCGGCGGCAGCGACCCGGGCGATGCCGTCCTTCAGGCGTTGGAAGGTTCCTGTGACACGCCGGACCTCATCGTGAATCGCCTCCGGTCCGTCGACCGAAATGGTCAGGTGCATGCCTCCGATGCGGGCGATCTCCCCGGCATGTCGCGCCAGCATCGTCCCGTTGGTGTCGATCGAGATGAAGACCCCCCTGTCGTGGATGTATTCGAGCAGCTCGATGATCTGAGGGAACATGAACGGCTCTCCGCCGCGTAGCAGCAGGTCAGGAACGTCGTGTGCAACCAGCTCGTCTACGACCCGCTTCCAGTCGGCAAGGGTCATCTCATGTTTGAGGCGCTCGGGGTTGCCACGGACGTAGCCTTCCTGGCTCCACTGTCCGCACATCTGGCAGCGGAGGTTGCAGTGGTTGGTGATGGTCAGGGAGATGCTTTGAGGGAAGGTCGGGATCATACGGTGCCAGCATAGGACGAAGAGGGGTCACGGTCGCCGGGATCACCCGGACGAGATCCGTCGACCGATCGACGAGCCCGACGTATGCTCGTTCACGGAAACGAACGGCTTGCCCGCCGATGGCTCGGCATTCGGCGACCCAGCAGAGTGGAGCGGAGACATGGCCCGTCCCAGGCGCATCGGCATCGTGACCGCCGGGGGCGACAGCCCCGGACTGAACGCCGCGATTCGAGGGATCGGCAAGGCGGCCATCGGCCACCACGGCATGACGGTCGTCGGCTTCCGCGACGGGTTCCGCGGCCTGGCCGAAGACCGCTTCGTGCGGCTCGACGGGAGGCTGTCCGGGATCCTCACCGTGGGCGGCACGATCCTGGGCACGAGCCGCGACAAGCCTCACCGGATGCTCGTGGGCGGCGAGGTCGTGGACATGACCGGCGCCGTGGTCAGGACCTACGAGAAGCACCGCCTCGATGCCCTCGTCTGCCTGGGCGGCGGCGGCACCGCGAAGAACGCCCTGCGGCTCGTCCGGGCCGGCCTCAACGTCATCACCCTTCCCAAGACCATCGACAACGACGTCGTGAAGACCGATGCGACGTTTGGGTTCGCCACGGCCCTCGACATCGCCACCGACGCCATCGACCGGCTGCACAGCACCGCGCACAGCCACCACCGGATCATCGTCGTCGAGATCATGGGCCATCGGGCCGGCTGGCTGACGCTGGGGGCCGGGCTTGCCGGTGGTGCTGACGTGATCCTGATCCCGGAGATTCCTTACACTGTGCAATCCATCGCCGACGCAATCGGTCGCCGCGTCCGGGGCGGGTCCAACTTCAGCATCGTCGCGGTAGCCGAGGGTGCCCGGAACCCCGGCGATGCGGAGTCGTTCCGCGAGGCGGAGGCCCGAAAGCGAGCAGCCTCCACTCCGGAGGAGATCCAGACCGCGGTCGGGGCGCTGGCGGCTGTAGAGGCGGCTCACGCGGGCAACACCCTTCGGCTGGCGAGCCAGCTCGAGGCGCTCACCGGGCTCGAATCCCGGGTCACCATCCTCGGCTACGTGCAGCGCGGCGGTACGCCGTCGGCGGCTGACCGCCTGCTGGCGACGCGCCTGGGGAGCGCTGGCGCGGACCTGATCCGCGAGGGCGTGTTCGGGGTGATGGTGGCGGCGCGCGGTGAGGGGACGGAGCCGGTGCCCCTCGACCAGGTGGCCGGCAAGCGCAAGCTGGTCCCGCCCGACCACCCGTGGGTTCTGGCGGCGCGGCACGTGGGAACCTGCCTGGGCGATTGAGTCGATCGGGACCCCGACGATCTGAGCCCGCTGAGCCCGAGCGAGCGTCCCTGACCGAAGCGGGGTCGGAGGCTCGGGTTCTGGCGTTTACGCCCACCAGGCGTGTCGGCCGCAACCTCGAACCGATCTGTCCTCGTCCGGCCCTGGCGCAGCCGCGATCCACGCTCGAAACAGGGCGAGCATTCGGCCTAACGGGGCCGTGCGCGGCCCTCCGCGTCTCCGATCTGCATCCGACACTTCCACCAGGCGTAGATGACGGAAACGCAGGGACCGCGCCAGGCGCGGCCAGCGGAGCGGTCCGCCGCGGCCTAGGGAACGGCGTCGGGGACGACCTCGGGCTCGCTCTTGGGCGGCTCCGGAATCCCGAGTACCTGGGCGACCACGGCAAGGACACAGTCGATCTTGCCTTGAAAGTCAATCGAGGAGTCAACGATCCGAAGGTTCGGGTGGCCCTGCCAGGCCATCCGCGTGCGCAAGTCGACCTCGCGTGCCTCCTCGATCGTCTCCCGGCGTGCCGCGTTGTTGGCCGTCGTGTACGCGTGCTCTGCGCCGAAGGCTGCCGTGACGAGGTAGATGACCGCGTCGTAGCTGTCGCGTACGTCGAGCATCGAGAGGCCAGCTTCCTCGCAGAGCTGCGCAAAGGCCTGTGGCCCGACGTACGCAGCGATGTCGGCTTCGGCCCGGTCGTAGATGATGACCACCTTCTCGCCGCGCTGGACGAACGTCTGGGCCAGGGCGAGATAGTGGAGGCGGATCGACCTCATCATGAGGAGCATCCGCATCTCGATCTCGAGGAAATGCGCACGATCGCGGCCCGCAATCGCGCCAAGGTCGTGGAGCCCGCCGGAGATGAGGGTCGTCGGGAGCTCGGGGACTATGAGCGGACGATAGCCCCAGTCGACCAACTTCGCGGAGAGGGAGGCCAGGCTGGTCGACTTCCCGCTGCACGGTCCCCCAGAGAGCACGATCTCGGTGACTTTGTCGCTCATGGGGTCGGGATCTCCTGCCCTGGCAGTCGCAGATGGCTCTGTGCCTCTGGAAGCAGAGAGTATAGGTTGCGGCGCCGTCAAGGCGCGCCTGGCGTTGGTCACCGGTGGCGACGCGGAAGCCGAGGGGCCGTGGCGTTGGATCCGGCAAGTCGAGCCCGGGTCAATCCGCCGTTTCGGCGAGCCGCTTGATCGCGTCGCCTTCCACGCGGCAGGTGATCCAAGACCGCATCACTCTTGCACCCTGGGCCTCGTAGAACTCGATGGCCGGGGTATTCCAATCGAGCACCTGCCAGACGAAGCGGGTCCAGCCCTCCTCCACGGCGAGGGCCGCCAGATGCTTGAGGAGGGCCTTGCCAATGCCGTTCCGGCGATATGCGGGCCGCACGAACAGATCCTCGAGGTAGATGCCCGGCTTGCCTTCCCAGGTGCTGAAGTTAAGGAACCAGAGGGCAAAACCTGCGGGTTGGCCGTCCCATTCGGCCATCGTCACCTTCACCAACGGATGCTCGGAGAACGCATGGCGGCGGATGTCCGCCTCCGTAGCCACGGCGGCCTCCGGCTCCCGTTCGTACTCCGCAAGTTCGCGGACGTAATCCAGGATCAGCGCGGCGTCGGTTGGAACGGCGGGGCGGAGGGTCAGCATGGGTCAATGCTAAATCGTGAGGCCATCCGAAATCCTGGCGAGCCGGGCGTAGAGACTTCCTCCACTCATCGGGCCGCGCGAGCGCCGCTGGCCGGCGCATTGCAGCGGGCTGTGGGACAGGCGTCGGCGATGAGCGCAAAATAGTTGCCCGAGTCGGCGGAGATGCCGGGTATCCCAGTCGAGGACCAAATGACGAAGAGATCGAGATACGAACGCGAGCAGCGAGCGGCAGGAAATGTGCGGGTCAAGCAGATCACTGCCGACTGGGAGCGCGCCATTCCGCCTGATCGCGCGGCAGCCTTCGCGCTCGAGGTAGAAGCGGCCCGCGCTCGTGGGCCGCGGCCACCCCAGCCGGACATGGCCCCCGGGACGGCTCCGAACCCGCCGCGCCCGGGCAACGAACCCCGTCCACCGAAGAAGGAAGAGACGCGCCGCACGAGGTACTAGGGCAAGTCCATCGCGGCGGCCGCTAGGGCCAGCACCGTCTCCGTCCCATGCCTCTCGCAAGCCGATGTCACGCTGTCCGGTCACCCCGGCCGTCTCTTCACGGTTGCCGGTGCTATGGCCACGGCGAGCGGCGAGTTCTTCGTCGTGGGCGACGACATCTACGGCGTGGGGTTTGGCGGCGCCACCGACAAGATCGACGCTGGTCTGATGCAGCCTTTCTTCGCCTCGTTCCAGATCACCCGCTGAGCGGCTCGGCCCGCAGTCCGTCAGTTCCAGTCGAGGAGGAGTTCCTGGTGAGCCTGTCAATGTCCGCCCCGCGTGACGTCCGTCGCCTGGCCCCGGCGATCCTGTGCGCGGTCGCCGTTGCCGCCTGCTCCAACACGATCCCGCGCCATCCCGCGGTCTACGTGCCACCCCCCGTGACCGCGGCGCCGAGCGCCGTCGACATGACAGGCTGGGTCACGCTCAACCCCGACGGCGAGGGCTTCTCCGTGTCGATGCCGGGCACGGCCCAGAAGACGACAGACTCGATCCAGACCCCCGGGGGCGAAGGCTCTGAATCCGTCTGGAACTGCGCCGACAGCTCCGGCGTTGGCTACATGGTCGTACGCGTCCAGCTCAAGCCCGGGAGCCTCACCGGTGCGCCTGTCAAGGACGTGCTGGACACGAGCGTCACCCAGGAAGCCTCTCTCATCCCCGACGCCAAGATCGTCTCGCAACTAGACGTCACTCTCTCCGGTCACCCCGGCCGCCGTGTCACCGTGGCCAATTCCACAACCACCGGGGTGGGGGAGTTGTTCATCGCCAGCGACGACATCTACTTCGTTGGCGTGGTCGGCGACCGCGGCATAATCGACGCCGGTCGGACCGAGGCCTTCTTCGCCTCCTTCCAGCTCACCGTCTAGCCCAGACCACCCCCAATTCAGACACACGCACGAGAGGAGATCCTGGTGAGCTCATCGCAGTCCCCGGCCCAGCCCGAGTCGGGAACGCCGCGCCGCTGGCCCGACCCACTCCGCAGCCTCGTCGGCGCCCGGCTCCGGTTCCGGCCGTCCGCCGACGCGACCCGGATCGTCGTTCTCTGGGTTGCCTGGCTGGCCGTCATCTGCGCCTTCCAGATAGTCGTGGATGCCCGCTTCCAGCCGGCGCGGCCGGACAACGTGCTCGCCTGGACATCCGGGTCGACGGGCGACGGGTTTCTCGTCGCATCCGGCCCGAACTGCCGGCCCCTGCTGGCGGATCCCAACATGAACGAGCACGTCGCCTACGACTCTGAGTACTACATCTCGATCGCCATGGGCGGCTACGACGACCCGAACGCCCAGGCCTACGTGTCGCGTGGCGGCCACACGACCACCGTTGGAGTCCCGACCTGCACCGCCGGCATGGATGGCTGGACACCGCTCAACTATGCCTTCATGCCCGCGTATCCGATGCTGATGCGGCCGGTCATGGCCGTAGAGGGCGTGCTTCCGTTCACGAACGCACTGACCGATACGGGCCGCGCCACGCTGGCCGGGATCGTCGTCTCGGCGCTCGGCGGATTGCTGGCGATGCTCGCCCTGGCCCGTCTCATGGCCTTCCTCGAACGGCGCCGCAGGAAGTTGCCGGCGGGGGAGGGGAGCACCGATACGGCGACCGCCGAACCGACGGCGACTTCCACTTGGGGTGGATCGCACGGCTTGCGCGCGGCCCTCTACCTTCTGGTCTTCCCGACCGGCTTCTACCTGGCGCAGGTGTACACCGAAGGGCTCTTCCTGGGCCTCGCGTTCATGGCCTGCGCGCTGGCGGTCGAGAAGAAGCTCGTCTGGGCCGCGGCCTTCGCCGTGGTCGCGGCGGTAACTCGCCAGGCCGGGTTCCTCCTCTTCCTGCCGATCGCCTGGGCGGCCTTCCAGGTGCTGCGTGACGGCCAGACCAGGCCGAAGGGCTGGCGCATCGGTGTCCCGATCGTCGCCGCCATCGCCCCTGTGGCAGCCTTCGCGGCCTGGTTCGTCTCGCCGCTGGGCCAGAACTGGCAGGTGGTCGAGCGCGAGTTCTTCGGCCGCTCGTTCGACCTCGCCGGTTCGATAGACATGTGGCACAAGTCCTGGGACAGCCTGGTCACGGGCGTCGACAAGACCGGCGTCGGAGGCGGATACGCCATCTTCGGCGGCGGCCCTCTCCCATCGTCGACCAGCGTCTACATCACTCTAGAGTTCCTGGCCCTGGTTCTGGGCATCGCCGCCTGCGTCTGGCTCCTGCGCAAGATGCCCGGCGTCGCCCTCTTCGGGCTGGCGGTGATCGTCCTGAGTGCCGGCAGCTCCAGCGCCCAGGGCATGGACCGCTACGTCCTGGCCGTTCCCGCCATCTTCCTGATGCTGGCCTCGTTCGGCCGCCGCGACCTCTTCGATCGAGTGTGGGTCATGACCAGCACCCTGCTGATGGGCATGCTGGTGACGCTCTACACGTTCGGCTTCTGGGTCTCGTAGTCCGGCCCGTCCCGTCGCATGTGAGATCGATACTACACAGAGAGTGCTGAAACGTGTACCCTCACGGTCATGAGCAACCCATCCAGCCGCGTGAACGTGATCCTCGACGAGGAGCACGCTCTCAAGCTCCGCCGCCTGGCCGAGAGGACGCATACGAACCCCGGCACGATTGCCCGATCCCTGCTTTCCACCGCTCTCGAGGAGGCCGACCCCGATCCTCGTAGCGTGACCGAGCTACTTGACAGACTCCCAGGCGCCTTCGACAGCGCCCAGCGGGGACGAGCGGAAGCCCGAGCCGGTCTCGGCACGCCCCTCGAGGATCTCTAGCCAATGGCGACGGTCGTGGTCACACCGACCGCGGTCGAAGACCTTGACACGTTGGTCCGGACGTTGAGCCTGCCCCGGAGCACGCGCGACCGAGCGAAGTCGTCGCTGCGACCACTTGCACGCTTTCCGCACCTGGGCGCGCCGCTGGAGGGTCGATGGGCGGATTTCCGCTTTATCCTCGGTCCGTGGCGCTGGATGTTGATCGTGTATGTCTACGACGAAGGGACGGATCGCGTGGCCGTGGTGACCATCCAGGATGCGCGCTCCGCCGTCGCTGCGACTGCTCCGGGGACAACCCCATAGAGGCGCACGCGGTCCGAAAGCTTGCGGACGACCGTCCGCTGGCCCGATGACGCTGACCCAAGAAGACCTCCGCCTTGTCGGGCTCTGGGCTGCCGATTGTGCCGAGCGGGTGCTGCCGCTGTTCGAGGCGAAGGCTCCCTCTGACACCCGTCCGCGCGAGGCGATCGAGGGCATCCGGGCCTTCGCGCGCGGGGGAAAGCGGACTGCGCGACTGCGCTCCCTTGCGTGGGCAGCTCTGGCAGCCGCGCGCGAGGTCGGCGATCCGGTCGCCACAGCCGCCGCTCGCGCCGCGGGTCTCGCAGCGTCTGCCGCTTACATGCACCCATTGGCGACCCTTGACCAGGCGAAACACGCCCTTGGGCCTGCCGTGTACGGGGCGCGGGCCCGCGAGTTCGCGGCGGCCGACGACCCCAGCGTCGGTGACGAGGAGATCCGATGGGCGATCGAGCACGCCTCGCCGGCAGTTCGCGAGGTTGTGCGGCGGTATCCGGCTCGCGTCCCTGGTCGCAGTCGGCTGGACGCCCTCTACTACCAGCTCGACGCAGGCCTGCGACGCTGACCAGCGATCCGCGCCGCCGCAGAGCTCGCCCGAACCCACAGGCGAATTGACGACTTGGCCTTCGGCCGAATGAACGGAAGACAGCCGGTGGACGGCTTGCCTGCGCGCCAGCCTCCGACAAAGGTCGGACCGTTGGAGTCGCAGCGCCGGGATCTTGGGGATCGCCTGGCTCTCCGCTCCAGGCCAGCTTCACCGCCCTGTCACCCGCCGACAGTCAGGTGCCGGCAGTACATCCGGCGTTTGAGGAATCCTCCGGTCGTACCGTGTGAAACAGGCTGCGTTTCCCCGACAGTCATTCCATGCGCCAAACTGTGGCCCCGTGCTCGTCCCTCGATGCCCTGGATCAATGGGGTATCCAGTTTCCGCTGCTCCCCGAGGAGCTCGATGGACTCGTGCAGCCGACATCATGGAACCTCGCCCGGGCCATTTCTTCCTGGCGCCTCTCGATCGCACCAGCCTGGCCGGCGCCTGACGATGCACTCAATCAGTGGGGCATCGAATTCCCGATTCCCGACGGGGAGTTCGCCGCTCTTGCCCGGTACCGCCGTCGCGGATGCCTTCAAGCTCGCAGCTCCGTTCTCGGCGGCCGCCTGCGTGGTATCTCACAGGCCGGCGCTTGGGCCGCGGTCCTCGCGGTCGTCGTTGCCGGCTCTGCCCCGGCCGTCAATCCATCCGCCTCCGCCGGCGCGGCGCCGCCCGACGGTGCGCCAACCGGCGGTCAGCCGGTCGTCATCAGTGGAGCCGATTCCGCTCAGATCGGGAGTCTTCCATCCATCACCGCGCAGCCATCGACGATCTCGAACCCCACACCCGGACCGACGCCGAGCGCGACCTCGTCCGCCGAAGCAATCGCGATCAAGCCTGTGTCGAACATCCCGGCGTCCGCCGTACTCGAGGCACGTCCATTCCAGGTTGGGTTGGCTGCTGTTCCAACGATCCAGGACGCGAGGAGTTATCTGGTTGCTCGATTGGGCGCCAGGGTGGATAAGCATTGGGGCATGGCTCAGTCTCAGTGCGCGAGCCTGATATTCGAGTACGAGGCGCGATGGAACCCACACGCCACCAACAAGGCCAGTGGCGCCTATGGTCTGCCCCAGGCCAATCCGGCCAGCAAACTGGCCAATTGGGCAGAGGCCAAGGCCAGGGCGGCGGTGGAGGCCGGCGACCCCGAAGCCGCACGGCTGTACCGCGCATGGCGGGATAACCCGGTAGTGCAGGCGGAGTGGGGCGTCGATTACATGATCGAGCGTTATGGATCGCCGTGCGCCGCTCTGGCTTTCCGAAGCGGGTACTGGGAGGACGGCGTTCTGATCCCCGGAGTCGGCTGGTACTGATTCAAGCGGCCGACTTCCATGACTGGCTAATCGCCGCGCTGGGGTCGTCGTAACTCTGAACCACCTGCCCGGATCGGCCGCCTGGACCGCGCGCAGGAAGGCGGACGGACGACTTGAGCTTCGGCCGAATGAACGGAAGGCTGCCACTGAACGGCCTGCCTTCGCGCCATCCTTCGACCCAGGTTGGACCGTCGGAGCCGCAGCGCCGGGACCACAGGGATTGCCCTGTTTCCCGCCCCGGGCCAGCTTCACAATAGCGTTGCTCGGGCCCACGGCGAACTACGAAAAAGTCGCGACGTCCCTCCGGCCCGACGCATCCTCAAAGCCAATGACCAGCTTCTGACCAAGCGCACGCCCGATCTTCACGAGCGTCTCCACCGAAGGCTTGTGCTGGCCGCTTTCGAGGCGGCAGATGGCGGTCTTGCTCGTGCCGACGCGCTGCGCGAGAGCTTCCTGGGTTAGGCCTTGCTCGATGCGGTAGGCGATGAGGATCCGCGCGAGGGCCTCCAGGGGAGCGAGCTCGGCTTCGACCGCCGCGTACCCTGGGTCCCGCCGCCTCAGCTCGCGGGACGCGGCGAAATCGCTGCCAATTGGACTGATCGCGGTCGATGCGGCTTGCTTGTTCATGCGCTTTCTTTCTCCGGGCAGGTTATCACTTCTGATAACCCAGTCAAGCCTCAGCAAAGGCTAAGGCGCGTCATGACCTGCGGCCCGAGGTGGCCGGCGGACTGGTACGTTCATTCGCGTCTGATAGTCAGCCCACCGCTGTTCGGCTAGCTGGATGTCGGACCGCGGCAGACGATCAACCCGCTTCTCGATGAAGTGGAGGAGCACGAAGATGTTGTGGGATCGCCTGTAGAAGATGCGATAGTGCGATGGCCCTGCGTCGGCTCGAAGCTCGCGGAGTTCGCCATTCACCTGGCTCGACCACGGATAGGGGAGCGTCGGGCCGAATTCCGCAAGACGCTCAATGTCGTTGTCGACGGCGAGTTGGTCGCGCGGACTCAGCCGGAGGATTGCCTCGTTGGCCGGCTCTCGACCGCTGCCGTCTCTGTAGTAGACGATTGGCCACACAGCCGTGGAGAGTAGTCAGGGACGCTTATCCGCCAATGCATTGGCGATTGCGCAGGAAGGCCGCCACCGCGTGGCCCGCCAGGCTAGAGTAGGGGAGCACCGCCACGCACCCCGGAGACCCAGGCGCACCCGGGCACGCGGACATTGTCAGCGGCCCAAGGGACGGCGTAGGATCTCGGAGAGGGCAGGCGAGTCACGCCTGGCTTGGGCACGCCACAGGGGGACGGGTACGACTGTGGACGCCATGACCGCGGTTCCGTCAACCCGGCTCGTCTCTCGCTCGTCGCTGCTGCGACCGGCAGCGATCGGCCTCGCCGTCCTCTTCTCAGCGGCGACGCTGTCAGGTTGCGGCAGTTCGGCGGCCCCGCAGCTATCTCCGGTCTCACCCGCGACATACTCTCCGCCAGCATCGACGCCAACTCCGCCACCGACCCCGGCACTAACGCCGGCACTGACGCCGACACCGACGCCGGCTGCCCTCCCGCACCTGCAACCTCCGCAAATCGTGCCCGCACCCAGCTCCGCGCACTATGGCGAGACCGTGGAGGTCGCCGAGCTCGTTTGCGTCGCGTGCCCGGCGGGGAACCTCAGCGACCGGGTGAGCGAAGTCGCCGCCGAAGACGGCCTGGCGCTCGCTGATTCCCCGGCAGCCGACCGGCCGCAGGCCCGGCTCACCCTGAAGATCGGTGTGGCCGGCTTGCCGGCGCAGGGCTACCGGCTCGTGATCGCCAAGTCGAAGGGAATCGGCGCCGATGTAGCGATCCAGGCGAGGGACGAGGCCGGCGGCTACTACGGCCTCCTGTCGATGGCACAGCTCATCGTCGCCGACAGCGGCACAGCCCATCTCCGGCTCGCCACGGTCGAGGATCATCCTTCATTCCTGCGCCGTGGCGTCATCCTCACCGCCGACCCGCTCGATCGGGTGCGCTTCGGCGTGACGTACAAACTCAACTTCCTCTACAAGCGAATCCAGCCCAATGAGCCCGGCATGGTGGAGCTCATCGCCTACTGTCGCAGCCACTACGTCACGTTCATGTCGCTCGTTGGGTATCGCGACTACCTGACTGCGACGCCGAGGGCCGACATCAAGGCCGCCCTCAAGAGCCAGTACGACCTCGGGATCCGCAACTTCTCCCTGAACTTTGACGACATCTGGTCCGATGATCCCGCCGAGCTGGCCGCGAGCCAGGCTACGGCGTTCAACGACTTCTATGGCTACCTGCGGTCGCTCGATCCGGCGATCGAGGTCGCGATCACAACGGGTCAGTACGCAGGGGTTCCGGACAAAATGGGCGCCGACGCGCGGAATTACCTGACGATCCTCACATCGAAGCTGCCGGCCGACGTGATGGTCTTCTGGACCGGCAATGGCGTCGTCTCGGCGCGGATCCAGACCGCCGGCGCTCGAGCGTACTCCGAGTTCGTCGGTCACAAGATCGGCCTCTGGGACAACGAAGGGACTCAGTACGTAGATTGGCGCCTACCGGTGTCAGGCCTCGACGCCGACCTGTCGACCGTCATCTCGACCTACATGACGAACATGTCCATCGACCAGGCCTGGACGGGCTCGAACGGCCAGTTCGCCTTGCTCACCGACCTGATGTACGCGTGGCGGCCCGAGACCTACGACTCTTCCGCGGCGCGCGACCTCGCCGAAGAGCTGCTGCGCTCAGGTGGATGGGGCGGACCGGGCCCCACGCGTCCGACGCTACCTCCGGCCTCTCCGATGCCCTTGCCCAGCCGGAGCTAGTGCCGCACCGGATCCAGATCAACGCCAGGTCGCCGGCAACCTGCGCGAGACCGACTTGGCCTTCGGCCGAATGGACGGAAGGATGCCGTTGACCCGCCTTCCTGCGCGCAATCCTCCACACGACGATGGACGGACTGAGCCGAAGCGCCGGGAGCTTGGGGATCGCCTGTCTCTCCGCTCCAGGCCAGCTTCCCCGCCCGACGTGATTGCGCTGGCAGAGCAGCGCCTCGCGGACTGGCGATCCCGAGCACAATAGCATTGCTGGTATATCGTTCTTGCTATATTCTGGCGGCATGGATGCACGAAGGGACGCAGACATGGGCGATTTCCTAGACGAGACGATCGCTTCTCGGACCGCGGCCAATTCGGCCTTCCCACGTCTCGTGGCAGCCGCGGTACGCCGGCGCGAGCTCGTGCGCGAACTTGTGGAGCTCAGGACGTCTCGAGGCCTGAGCCAGACCGCGGTCGCGGCCCGGATGAGCACATCACAGCCCGTCGTGGCTCGCCTCGAGGCCGGCGACCTGGACAGCAGGATCTCGACTCTGGAGCGGTACGCAGACGCCGTCGGCGTCGAGCTGAAGATACGGCTGACGGATCGCGGCGAAAGCACTAGATAGCGCGATCAGCGCCGCCAGGCGACGCCGGCGCGCCAGCGCCGAAGCTACGCCGGCACGTAGCCCAGATACATGGCGCCCGACGCGAACTGCCGCGTCTCGGTGAGCCGCAGGCCGACCGGTGTCTCGAGCCCGGGGAAGAACGGCAGGCCCGCGCCGAGGATGACCGGGTGGACGACGACGCGGTATTCGTCGATCAGCCCGCGCCGGATGAATTGGGCGGCCAGCGTCGGCCCGGCGACGCTTAACTCGCCGGGGAACTCGGCCCGCAGCCGAGCCAGCACGTCGCCCACATCGCCGCTGACGAGCCGGCTGTTCCCATCGACGCGGGCTAGGCTTGTCGAGAAGACGATCTTCGGCGTCGCGTTCCAGACCCGGGCAAAGTCGACTATGTAGTCGGGCGCAGACGGGTCGGACTCCGCGGTCGGCCAGAAGGCGTTCATGACCTCATACAGTCGCCGCCCGTAAAGGAACGCATCCGTCTCGCGGGAGCGGTCGCCGAACCAGCGGTGTACCTCTTTGTTGACGTCCGCCCAATCGAGGGAGTGGTCGGGAGTCTCGACGTAGCCGTCGAGTGAGACGTTCATCAAGTAGACCAGCTTGCCCATCCTCGCCTCCGATGCAGTGCGTGCCGTTCGCCTTATCTTGACGAACCCGGCGGACGGCTCATCGCTTCGTGGCCGGCGTTGCGCCTAACGCGAGACAGCGGGCTCAGCCGGGCGCGGGCACGCCGAGCGCATGCGCAGCCCAGGGCAGCGACGTGCGGGCCTGGGCCAGCTGGAGAGGCCGTACGTGCGGAGCCTCCGAAATCGGCTCTAGACCGGCGCGGGCGCAGAAGTAGCCCGCCATCCAGGCCGCCAGCTCGGGTGCGGCGGGCAGGATGGCTTCGGGTTGTGGTCCTCCATCCGCGGCCAGGCTCGGAAGCCATGCCGCTATGTCGACGTCGGGGTTTCCGACCATCGGCCCATCCCAGTCGATGAGCACCGCGCGCCCATCGCGAAAGCAGAGGTTGTCGCTCCGAATGTCGAGGTGCAGCAGAGAGGAACCTCGGATCGGGGCGGCCCAGGCGGCCGCAGACAGAACCGGGACGGCGTGCTCGAGCCAGGATGCCGAGCAGAGCCCCAAGGCAAGAAACGGCTGCGGATCCGACGCCACGCGATCCCAATCGTTGCGGTACTCGTCCGTGAGGGGGGCCAAGTGCGACGGGATAGGGTGCGCGTGGACGAGTGCGGCGGCGTCGAGCACTTGACCGATCTTCTCGTCGTCCCACGGCGGCGGCCAGGTCGCGTCGGACAGGTCCTCGATGGCGAGCACCGGCACTATGCCATCGTCCGAGAAGCCGAGCAGGCGCGGAAGGAAGGGCCCCGCCAATGCAAGGTAGTTCTCGTGCTCGCGCCGGAACCAGCCCGCCGTGAGCTCGGTCGTGCCAAGCTTGACGAATGCTCGCTCGTCGGCCGAGGCGACCAGCAGCCGCGCGGCGGTCGCACCGCCCTTACGCGCGCTGGCCGGAGCCCAATGCGTTGGCCGCCAGCCAAGAGCGCTCTCGATCCGATCGAGATCCACGGGCGAGAGGGCCGGAGTGCTCACGAGGCCATTCTGATCCAATAGACGTGGGCGGAGCGCTCGATCCTGACTCTACATGCCTGCGCAAACGGTGTTCGCCAGGCGCCACGGCCTGGTAGCTGTAGCCGACAGCATCTCTGTTGTCCACGAGGAACTAAGAGATGGTCGCGACGTCCCTCCGGCCCGACGCATCGTCGAATCCGATGACCAGTCATGGCCGCAGCGCCAGGACGGTAGGGGTCGCCGGACTCTATAGCCCGGGCCAGCTTCACCGCCCCGTGGCTGCGGCACCGGTGGCATGCTCTCGGTCAGACGGCCTCACAAACTGTGTCAAAGGCCTCGCACTAATTCGCACGACACAATATCCTTGTCGGCATGGTGATCCAGAAGCCGGGCCGCGGGCGTCCTTCTCGGCAGTTCATTCTCGACCAGGTCGATCTCGGTATGCGCGACCTTGCGCGCACGGGCGGACTGCCGGCGCCGGTCGAAAACCAGGCGATTTGGCGGGACATCTGGTACGAAGAGGTCCACAACTCGACCGCGATCGAAGGAAACACTCTTGCCCTCAAGCAGGTGAAGATCCTGCTCGACGAGGGGCGGTCGGTAGGGAACAAGGAGCTGTGCGAGTACCTGGAGGTCAAGGCGTACGCGCAGGCGGCCGAGTGGGTCTACGCGCAGGGCAGGATGCCAGGCGAATGGGGCGCCAGCGAAGCGTCGCTGTCTTTGACCGAACTCCGGCACATCCACCGCTTGACGGTAAGTCCGGTTTGGGAGTTCTTCCCGCCCAATGACCTGCACCCCGATGAGGGTCCCGGCAACTTCCGCTGCCACGACATCGCCCAGTTCGGCGGAGGCATGCGGCCACCTTCCTTCACAGACGTCCCCGCCGAGGTTGCCGATTGGCTGCGCCTCGTCAACAGCGAACCGGGCGCGGCGGTTCATCCGTTGCTTGCTCTGGCGTCGATACATGCTGGTTTCGAGCGGATCCACCCATTCCGAGATGGCAACGGCCGAGTGGGACGCCTGATCCTCAACCTGCTCTTGGTTCGACAAGGCTATCCGGCCGCCGTGCTGCGGAACCGATCCAGGCCGGTATATCTCAGGGCCTTGCAGCGCGCCGATGCGGGCGATCCGTGGCCCCTTGCGGAGATGCTTGGCCGCGCGGTGATGGAGAGTCTGGACCGTTTCTTGCTGCCGAGTTTGGCCGGCCCGGCAAAGCTGCTGCCCATATCCGCTCTCGCACTTCCGACACTCCCGCTGCGGTCCATTCGAGTCGCCGCCGAGCGAGGTCGACTGCGAGCGATCAAGGACGAGGCCGGTCGGTGGATGAGCACGCGCCAATGGGTGGACGACTACCGCCGAACGCGCCGCGTCGGGAGACCACCGAAGGGCACCCCAACTGGCTAGAGTAGGGGAGCACCGTCACGCAAGCGGGGGACACCGAGCTTGACCGAGGTCAGGGCCACAGACCACGCCGCGCCCACCAACCACGCCGGCCTCATCTGGGCCATCGCCGATCTGCTGCGCGGCGACTACAAGCGTTCCGAGTACGGCCGAGTCATCCTGCCGCTCGTCCTGCTCCGACGGCTCGACTGCGTCCTCGAGCCCACCAAAGCCCAGGTCCTCGCCCGCGTCAAGACCCTGACCGTCCAGACCGTCGGTCCCGTCCTCAAGACCGTGACCGGCATCGAGGCTTACAACACCTCGCGCCTGAACCTGCGGGCCATCCTCGCGGACCCAACCCAGGTCGCCGGAAACCTGCGCGCCTGGATCGCCGCCTTCGACGCCGACACCCGCGATGTCATCGAGAAGTTCGACTTCGACGCCCAGATCGGCCGCCTCGACCGCGCCAAGCTCCTGTACCTCGTCCTTTCCAAGGTGACCGAGGTGGACCTCCACCCCGACAGGGTCAGCAACGTCGAGATGGGCTACCTCTACGAGGAGCTGCTCCGCAAGTTCTCCGAGCTTTCCAACGAGACCGCCGGCGAGCACTTCACTCCGCGCGAAGTCATCCGCCTGATGGTCGATCTTCTCTTCATTGAGGACGACGACATCCTGGCTACGCCCGGCATCGTCCGCACGATGCTCGATCCCGCCTGCGGGACCGGTGGGATGCTGTCTGTCTCGCAGGAGTACGTGCACGACCACAACTCCGCTGGCCAGCTCGTTGTGTACGGCCAGGAGCTAAATGCCGAGACGTACGCGGTCTGCCGGGCCGACATGGTGCTCAAGAACCAGCCGGGCTCGAACATCCACTTCGGCAACAGCTTCAGCGAGGACGCCTTCAAGGGCCAGCGCTACGACTACCTGCTCGCGAATCCGCCGTTCGGGGTCGAATGGAAGAAGGTCCAGCAGGCGATCGAGGATGAGCACGACAAACTCGGCTTCGGCGGCCGCTTCGGCGCCGGTCTGCCGCGCATCAACGACGGCTCGTTCCTCTTCCTCCAACACATGATCAGCAAGCTCAAGCGCCCCGAGGAGGGCGGCGGTCGACTCGCGATCGTGTTCAACGGCTCGCCGCTCTTCACCGGCGGCGCGGGCTCGGGCGAGAGCGAGATCCGGCGCTGGATCATCGAGAACGACTGGCTCGAAGGCATCGTCGCCCTGCCCGACCAGCTCTTCTACAACACCGGGATCAGCACCTACTTCTGGATCGTCACGAACCGCAAGCGGCCCGAGCGCCGCGGCAAGGTGCAGCTCGTCGACGCACGCGAGTCGTTCGTTAAGATGCGCAAGAGCCTGGGCAACAAGCGCAATGAGATCAGCCCGGAGCAAATCGCCGAGATCACCCGGCTCTACGGCGCGTTCGAGGAGAGCGACCGGGTCAAGATCCTGCCGAACGAGTCGTTCGGCTACCAGCGGATCACCGTCGAGCGCCCGCTGCGCCTGCGCTACGAGGTCGGGGAGGGGACTCTTCCGGCGATCGAAGCCTCGCCCGGATGGAAGAAGCTGACCGAGCCTGAACGGCTGGCGCTAGTCGAGCGGGTGGGAGGTCTGCAAAACCTTTCTTCGACCGATCGAACCGACGTTGGCCGACGCCTGGGCGCTCTGCCGAAGGCGATCGAGAAGGCCGTCTGGGAGGCGCTCTCCGTTCGAGATTCGGAGGCGCCTGTCATCAGTGATCGCCACGGCCAACCCGAGCCGGATCCGGACCTCCGCGATAACGAGAACGTCCCGCTGCTGGTACCGCATATCGGATTCGAACCCAATCCCACGGACCGGCTTGCCTTAACTCCATACCGCGAGGCCGTCGAAGCTTATATGGCCGCCGAAGTCCTGGCGTATGTGCCCGACGCCTGGGTCGACAATTCCAAGACCAAGGTCGGCTACGAGATCCCGCTCACCCGCCACTTCTACCGCTACGTGCCGCCGCGGCCACTCGCCGAGATCGACGCGGAGATCGAGGCGTTGGAGGCCGAGATCCAGCGGCTGCTCGGCGAGGTGACCTCGTGAGAGAAGGCTGGCAGCGGCTCAAGTACATCGTCGACATCAATGCCCGCGATCTCGACGAGGACACCGACCCGACCTGCGAGTTCCGCTACGCCGACATCGGCAGCGTGGGGCGAGGCGCTCTACTTGCGGAACCAGAGCCGATGGCTTTCGCGGACGCTCCATCCAGAGCTCGTCGGCTCGTCCGGTCTGGCGACACGATCGTGTCCACCGTGAGGACATACCTCGGAGCGGTCTGGCCGGTGAAAGGGGATACCGACGACATGGTCGTCTCGACCGGGTTCGCCGTACTCACTCCGCGACGAGGACTGGATGCGCGCTACCTCGGCTGGATCGCCCAGTCCGACCTTGTGATCGACGAGATAGTCGCCCGGTCGGTGGGCGTGAGCTACCCGGCGATCAACGGGTTGGAGATTGGAGATGTGGCTGTGCCGGTGCCGCCCGTCCCGGCTCAGCGGCGCATCGCCGACTACCTCGACGCCGAGACGGCGCGTATCGACAGGATCATTGACTCCATGGCGCAGCGTGCTGATCTCCTCGAATTGCGTAAGCGGGCCGCGGTATCGACTGCCCTCCGTTCAGTCGCGACTGCGACGGTGACCGTGCGACGGGTCGTTGATCTAGTAACCAGTGGACCGCGGGGCTGGAGCGATCTTGTTGTCGATTCGGGATCGAGCTTGTTCCTCCGGATCGCAAATGTCCCTCGCGACTCGATCTCACTTCGCCTGGACGATGTCGCGTTCATCGAACCACCTTCGGCCGCCGAAGCGGACCGATGTCGGGTGCGGCCCGGCGACGTGTTGACCACAATCACGGCGGCCATTGGCCAGGTCGGGGTGGTGCCCGCCGGGCTGGGCGAGGCATATGTCAGCCAACATCTGGCGCTTGTTCGTCCTGAACCGTCCCGAGTGGTACCCGAATGGCTCGCCCTGGCCCTCTGGACGGATGACGCTCAGCGTCAGCTCGATGCCGCCCGATACGGTGGCACGAAGCAGCAGCTTGCCTTGGATGACATCCGTGACATTCGCATACCGTGGGCACCGCTTCCCACACAGCGGACTACCGTTGGCCGTGTTCTGCCTAGCCTGGCAGCACTGACTGAAGCCTCGACTCAGACAAGACGGGCAGTCGCCCTCCTCCAGGAGCGCCGGCAGGCGCTAATCACCGCGGCCGTGACCGGCCAGATCGAGATCCCTGGGGTGGCCGCGTGACGAGGCGATTGACGGGCGAGCGGGTGGCATGCAGTATGCACGTATGAAGCGCACAACAATCAGCCTGCCAGACGATCTGGCTGCGGCTCTCGAGCGAGAGGCCGCGCGTCAACGTGTTCCCGTCTCTCAGATCGCACGCGAGGCCATCGAGGCGCGACTCGGGATCGGCGAGGCAGGCCCGCGTCCCCTCCCGTTCGCCTCCCTTGGGGCGAGCGGATTGCCCGGCATCGCCGGTCGGGAAGAGGAGTACCTGCGGGACCACTGGCCCCAGGACATCGAAGGGGACTCCCGTGCTGGCCATAGTTGACGCCTCGGCGCTCATTGCCGCGGCGGACATGTCGGAGCCGGAGCATGCGCGGTGCGTCGAGGTTCTGAGCCGGCGCGACCTCTACCTGGTCCTCCCGGCGCTCGCCGTCGCGGAGGCCGCGTACCTCATCGAACGGCGCCTCGGACCATCGGCGGAGGCGGCGTTTGCCCGTGGCCTGGTCGGCTTCGAGATCGACGCGCCGTTGGCCGTCGACTGGCCATTCATCGCCGACCTCGTCGAACGCTGTGTGGATTTCCCGCTCGGCACGGTCGACGCATCGATCGCCGTCCTGGCCGACCGGCTCGGCACCGACCTTGTCGTCACGCTCGATCGGCGGCATTTCGCGGCGATCCGGTCTCCCGGCGGACGCTCGTTCCGCCTGTTGCCCGAACCTGCCGCGGTGCACGAAGCGCCCGTGGCCTACGGAGCGCCAACTGCATGAAGGTGAGCGAGCGCGGGTTCGAGGACGCCATCACCGCATCGCTCGTGGAGCAGGGCGGCTACCGCGTCTGCAAGTGGGGCACGAAGCCCGAGTGGGCAGCCGACTTCGATCGGGTTCGTGGGCTCGACACGGTTGAGCTGTTCGCGTTCCTCGCCGAGACTCAGCCGAAGACGTGGGAGCGACTAGTCGCCGTTCACGGCGGCCCGGATGGCGCTCACCAACAGTTCGCCGATCGGCTCGCGAAGCAGCTCGACGAGCGCGGCACCGTGGACGTCCTTCGCCACGGCGTCAACGACCACGGCATCGAGGTTCGGCTCGCGTTCTTCAAGCCCGCCCACGGCCTCACGCCCGAGCTGACCGAGCGCTACCTCGCCAACCGCCTGACCGTCACGCGCCAGCTCCCGTTCGACGCGGCCGCTACGAAGACGATCGATCTCTGCCTCTTCGTCAATGGCATTCCGGTGGCCACCGCCGAGCTGAAGAACCCGCTCACGCACCAGACCGTCGAGGAAGCAAAGCGCCAGTACCGAACCGAGCGTGATCCGGCGAACGTCACCCTCGGGCGGCGGGCACTCGTGCACTTCGCGGTCGATCCCGAGCTCGTCGAGATGACGACCTGCCTGGCGGGCCCGAAGACCCGCTTCCTGCCGTTCAACCGCGGCAACGCCGGCGGTAAGGGCAACCCGCCCGACGCGACCGGCCACCGCACGCGCTATCTGTGGGAGCAGGTGTGGGCACGCGACGCCTGGCTAGATCTTCTCGGTCGCTTCATCCATATCACCCCCGGCGACGGCCCGACGCACGCCGCGCAGCTCCGCAACGGGTCGGCGATCTTCCCGCGCTACCACCAATGGGACGCCGTCCGCCGGCTGGAGGCGGCCGCCCGCGAGGAAGGGCCCGGCCAGAGCTACCTCGTCCAGCATTCGGCCGGTTCGGGCAAGTCGAACACGATCGCCTGGCTCGCGCACCGGCTCATGTCGCTCCACGGCGCGGACGATCGGCCGGTCTTCGACAAGGTCGTCGTCATCACCGACCGCGTCATCCTCGACCGCCAGCTCCAGGAGACGATCTACCAGTTCGAGCACGCCACCGGCGTCGTGGCGCGGATCGACCAGGACAGCGCGCAGCTCGCGCAGGCGCTGGACGGCGAGCAGGCGCGGATCGTCATCACCACACTGCAGAAGTTCCCGTTCATCCTCGACAAGATCAAGGATCTCGGTCAGCGCCGTTTCGCGGTCATCGTGGACGAGGCGCACTCGAGCCAGACCGGCGAGGCGGCCAAGGACCTGAAGGCAGCCCTCGGATCGGCCTCGGCGGAGGCGCAGCTGGCGCTCGCCGAGCAGGCCGACGCGTCGGAGGCGCCGCTCGATCCGCAGGACGCCCTATCGGCCACCGTGGCCGCCCGCGGCCGGCAGCCGAACCTCTCGTTCTTCGCCTTCACCGCTACACCGAAGGCTCGAACGCTCGAGCTGTTCGGCCGGAAGAACGCCGACGGCAACTGGGCGCCCTTCCACCTGTACTCGATGCGCCAGGCGATCGAAGAGGGTTTCATCCTTGACGTCCTGGCGAACTACACGACCTACGCGACGTACTGGAAGGTCGGCAAGGCGGTCGCCGACGACCCCGAGTACGACACCCGCAAGGCGCGCCGCTCGATCGCCCGCTTCGTCTCGCTGCACCCGCACAACCTCGCCCAGAAGGCCGAAATCATCGTCGAGCACTTCCGCGAGCACACCCGCCACAAGATTGGCGGCAAGGGCAAGGCGATGGTGGTCACCAGCTCGCGCCTGCACGCCGTCCGCTACAAGGACGCGATCGATCGATACATCGCCGAGCACGGCTACGCCGATATGAAGGTGCTGGTCGCGTTCTCCGGGCGGGTGGACGACGCCGGGCTCGACTTCACCGAATCCGGAATGAACAGCTTCCCGGAGTCGCAGACGGCGACGCAGTTCGCCCGGCCCGAGTACGGCGTCTTGATCGTGGCCGAGAAGTTCCAGACTGGCTACGACCAGCCGCTCCTGCACACGATGTTCGTCGACAAAGTGCTGGTTGGGCTGGCGGCGGTACAAACGCTGAGCCGGCTCAACCGGATCCATCCCGAGAAGACCGACACCTTCGTCCTCGATTTCCGCAACGAGGCCGAGGCGATCACGGAGGCGTTCCGGCCCTGGTATGAGACGACGGTCGCCATCCCGACCGATCCGAACCTGCTGCACGATCTCGCCGGCAAGCTGCATGCGCTGCAGGTGCTGAGCGACCTGGAGGTTCGCCAGGCGGCGGCAATCCTTGCGGACCGGACGCCCAAGGCGGACTACCATGCGGCGCTCCACGCGACGCTGGACCCCGCCGTGGACCGATTCGCGGCCCGGACTCCGGAGGAGCAAACAGAGATCCGCGATCTTCTGGATCGCTACGTTCGCGCGTACTCGTTCCTATCACAGGTCGTGGACTTCGGCGACGTCTGGCTGGAGGCGCTCTACCTGGCCGGCCGCGCGTTCATCTCCCTGCTGCCAACCGATAGGGGAGGGAGCCTCGACCTCGGCTCGGAGGTCCAGCTGACCCATCTCCGTTTGGAGAAGACCAGCGAAGGATCGATCGGCCCGGGTAGGGGAGTAGGGGAGCTGAAGTCCATCTACGACGGCCAAGGCAAGCAGACCGACGAGGAGAGGGAGCGGCTGTCCGCCATCATCTCGGTGCTAAACGACCGTTTCGGCATGACGCTGGGCCCCGCCGACCAGCTCTTCTTCGACCAGATGGAGGAGACGTGGCTCGGCGATGAGCAGCTAGTCGCCCAAGCCCGCGCCAACCCCATCGAAAACTTCAAACTCGTCTTCGCCGACGCCTTCATCAAGAGCATCGTCGGCCGCATGGACGACAACGCCGACATCTTCAAGCGCATCCTCGACGACCCCGCCTTCCAGTCGGTCGTCATGGACCACTACCTGCAGCGGGTGTTCACTCGGGCACGTGATACAGGAGTGGGCAGAACGGACTGAGCCCGCCGCGATAGAGGCGCGCCCGCACCACGAGGAGTCGCCAATGGCTGAGTACACGCAAAGGCGGTATGGCGAGCTGTCTCGAGCCGTCCTCGAGATTCTCGAGCAGGCACCCGATGGCCTCTCGGCCGCCGACACGCTTGAACGGGTCGCTAGGCAAGTTCCCCCTACACCGTTTGAGGAGGGAGACTGGCCGAACTTCCCCGGCGTTCGTCGCTACGAGAAAGTCGTTCGCTTCGCCACGATCGCCCCAGTCAAAGCCGGCTGGTTGACGAAGTCCGCGGGGACGTGGACGGTAACGCCAGCCGGTAGACAAGCCCTGGCTACACACTCAGATCCGGCCAACTTCTACCGGGAGGCCTTCAGGCTATACAACGAATGGAAGAAAGGCCGCCCCGAAGGACTATCTCCCGCTGAGATGGACATTCCAACTGAGTCGGCGGTCAGCCTGGATGAAGCGCGCGAGGCGGCCTGGGCAGACGTCAAGACGCACCTGGCGACCCTTCCTCCGTATGACTTCCAGGAGCTCGTCGCTGCCTTGCTTCGCGCCATGGACTACCACGTAGCCTGGATTGCGCCGCCCGGTGCCGACGGAGGGATGGACATTCTGGCCTTCGGAGACCCCCTGGGCGCGGTCGGCCCTCGAATCAAGGTCCAGGTGAAACGCCAGGAAGCCAGGATCGGTACCGAGGGTCTCCACTCGTTCAAGGGAATCCTTGGGCAGGACGATATCGGCATCTTCGTATGTACGGGAGGCTTCTCCGGACCAGCGGAAGCCGAGGCCCGGCGGGAGACGACGCGCCGGCTAACCCTCATCGACCTCGAAGGCCTCTACCGCCTTTGGATCGAACACCAGGGCAAGGTCCCGGAGCAACATCGTCGCCTTCTTCCGCTCACGCCCGTGTACTACCTCGATCTTCCTCGGTGAAGCCACCGCCCCGAACTTGGCGTCGTTTGTTCGCCAGGCTGCGTTTCATTCCTTGGTCGCCAAACGAGCCCTTGAAGATATCGAGATGGATCAACAAGCTGGGTCGCAAGCGCGCCGAAGGTGAGGTTTCTGAGGCAGCCCGGCACCATCAGCTGTGATCGGGCCAAAGGCTCCGTCGAGCGCCGAGTTGACAGGCGCCGAGCAGGACACCTTGAAGTTGATCAGAAGAGGGTGAAACGAAATGGCGGACGTAATTCGGCTCGAGCACGAGTGGACGCTCGGCGCCCAGATTGGTGGTGGAGGCTTCGGCCGCGTATTCGAGGCGACATCCGACAGCGGACAACCGGCCGCACTTAAGTTGGTGCGAAAGGAGCCAGGTGCAGAGCGAGAGCTCCTCTTCGTCGATCTGGCTGGCATTCGGAATGTTGTGCCGATCATCGACAGTGGCGAGACCGACGAAGCCTGGGTGCTGGTGATGCCGAAGGCCGACAGGTCACTCAGGGAGCATCTGGCGAGTGCCGGATCAGCCCTCATGCCGGACCAGGCCATGCCGATCCTCACGGACATCGCCGAAGCCCTCGCTGATCTCGACGAGCACGGGATCGTCCATCGAGACCTGAAGCCAGAGAACGTCTTGCTACTCAACGGGCACTGGTGCCTCGCAGACTTCGGGATCGCCCGCTACGCGGACAAGACGACGGCGAAAGACACGTGGAAGCACGCCTGGACGGGCGCCTACAACGCCCCGGAGCGATGGCGCGATGAACGGGCAACCTCGGCCGCGGATGTCTACTCGTTTGGAGTCGTGGCTTATGAAGTGCTGGTAGGACACCGGCCCTTCCTCGGCCCAGACCTGCGCGAACAGCATCTGAGCCAAGAACCTCCAGCGCCGAATCTCCCATCTGCCCTCTCAAGCATCGTTCTCGAGTGCCTCTATAAGCCGGCTCCGACGCGCCCGTCAGCCGCCAATCTTGTCCCCCGTATTCAGAAGGCGTTGCAGCCGACATCCGGCGCTCTCGCCCGTCTTCAGCTCGCCAACCAGTCGTTAGTCGTTGCCCAGTCCAAAGCCGCCGCGGCTGCTTCGGCTGCGGCCCAGGAGAGCGAACGTCGAGCTGGCGTCTTCGCCGCCGGTTCCAAGAGTCTCAGGGCCATCGCCGATCTAATGCGGGCTCAAATCCAAGAGAACGCGCCGACGGCTAAGCCAAATCCCGGGAGTCACGTGCCGCTCGGTATGGAGGCCAACGGCGTTCGTCTGTCGATCTCCGAGGCGAAAGCGATCACGCCCGGTGTCTGGGGCAGGTTCCCACCGCCATTCGATGTCGTGGCGGCAAGCACCATTGGCATCGCTCTGCCAGGACACTCGGGGCGCTACCAAGGGCGAAGCCACTCGCTCTGGTTCTGCGACGGAATGGAGAAGGGACGCTACCGTTGGTTTGAGGTCGCGTTTTGGACCCTGCACAGCACAAACAACCCCTTTGCGCTCGACCCGGGTGATGAGGCTGGAGAGGCGATCGCTCCAATCCTCGGGATCTACCACGTCGCCAGGGTGCCCGTGGCCATCGATCAGGGAGAACAAGGAGGGTTCGTAGAGCGATGGCTTGATTGGTTTGCGCGGGCGATCCTCGGAGAGCTCTCGGCGCCAGGCGGCATGCCGGAGACGAGCAACGGCGCCTTTCGGCGGGCGTGAAATCACAACGACATGATTCGTGCCTTTGAATCGTCGAGAGTGATCTGTTGAGGGTCTTCCTGGTGTGGACAAACCGGCAGGGTAGGGGAGAGAGCTGACTCCACGGCCGGGGTACTCGTGGGCCACTGCATTCCGCCAATGGTTGCGAGTCGCACCAGTCTGCCGTCGCCAAATCGGAGTCTCAGGTGTTGGCCGCCACCCAGGCCTTCATTCCATTGACGAGTTCGACAAGAGGGCGCCGGACTATGTCCTTGTCGGAGAACCCGTCGGCGGTCAGCCTGTCGTAGTCGTCGGCCATGAACTCGTTGAACGCATCCCAGATGCGCGATGGACCAGGAAGATGTGCGCCCGCCTCGCAGTTGAGCCAGTCACGGACAGCGGCGACGAGTTCCTCAGGGTCGTCGCCGTGGGCTCTGATATCCGAGCTCGACAGATCGGATATCGCGGCCTGGTAACGATACCGCTCCTTCTCGAGGATTAGGCACCGCTTCTTACAGTCCTCACCCTGCCCGAACAGCCGACACCCGACGTCCAGACCTAGTTCAAAGGGCATGTTCAGGCGAAAGTACTCCCCCTTCTTCTCGGCCTGGATGCGCGACAGATCGTGAATCGCGTACCTCGATTCGCGAATAAGCTCGGCGATCCTGCCGATCCGTGTCTCTCCCGAATCCATGCTCTCCGCGGCGAGTCGTGGGTTCATGCCTGCATAGACGACAGTGAAAAGGAGGGGCCTCAGGAGAGCACGATACCTCTCGTCATAAGGGCAATTGACGAAGACGCTCTCGGCAGAACCAGTCGCCGGCACTACTTCTTGTCCCTGGGCGGGTTCGGGTCACTCCCGTAGCTGTCGCGCTGCCGTATCGTTCCGTCCCTGCGATGGACGTAGAGTTCGCCGCTCTCTTTGCGTGCCTTGTCTCGAGCGTACTGGATCGCACCTCCCTGGGTATCAAAGACCTTTGAAGCCCGCGTCGCCCCGCCCTTTTTGACAGCCCAACCATCTTGCCGCGGGACAACATGACGGGTGTTCTTCGCCATCGAGCGCCTCCTCATTCGACGCGTCCGAGAATACATCCGGCGGTGGGTACCCGGCGAGCCGTTGTGGTGCATTCAGAAGATCGCCCGAAGGCGCGTCCAGACTTTCGACGGCGTTGTCAGGTGTCCAGTAGGCGACCACGACTGCCGCGCTCGCCTCATGGCCAGTTGTGATGACCCACCAACGGCCGCTCAACAAAATGGGCCTCTTGAGGCTAACGGACATAACCTCTCTTATCGGAAGTGCCAGGAGTGGCATTCAGTCGCTTTCCAGCCCCAACGCGAGTGGTCGCCCAGTCGTACGCGCCGTCTAGTCCTCGAGACAGCGCAGTCGCGAGCAGTCCGGCTTCACTCCCGCGGTCCAGACCACATACAGGCGGTCGAGTCCATCGAGCGCGCCGTAGCACGGGGCGCCGGCGTAGTGCCAGCACGTCGCGCGACCGATGACAGGCTCGCAGTGCTCGTGTGACGCGACGCCGAAGCGACGAACGAAGTAGTCACGATCGTGCTGATGGAGCGCGCGTCGGTAGTCGAGGTGGAAATCGCGGAGTTCATAGCCGTATTCGGCCAGTTCCCACCGGTCCTGGCCAATGGGCCGCCAGCGCTCCTGAAGCGTGATCTGAGCACGCGTGCGGCCATCGACCGGCGGACGGACGTCCAGGTACATCAGCAAGTCCTCGCCGACGCGGTCCCACTGGACCTCGGGCGCGTCGTTTGGCGGCTCCACGGTTGCGCCGTAGCGTTCCGCGCGCTCGATCACGTCGGCCAGGTAGCCGAGCAACTCGTCGGTGGTCGCTTCGATCACCGACGAAGCTCGAGTGCCCGTTCCGGCAACTGTTCGCCCTCGCCGATCTTGATTCCATTAGGTTCCGATGTCTCGGCGATGCGCACGCGACGCCGAACGGGTCTGCGCCCTTCACGCCAGGCGTCGAAGCCGGCGGCGGGAATTCGGATGATCCGCGCGGAAACCCGCAGCGCCCGAATCTCACCGCGATGGATCAGGTCGAGCACGGCGTCGTCAGAGATGCGGAGTATCTCGGCGACTTCCCTGGGCGTGTAGTAGAGCCGGTCCATGAAAGTTCCTCACGACAGCGGTATCCCAACTATACCGCTGTTACTGCTGGCGTCAAGGGAAGCGGGGAAGTTGAGGCTCCCCTGGCCCCTTGTCTCTGCATTCGACTACGTGCACAAGCCCTCTCCCCTCCCCTGGCGCTCGCACAGGGCAAGACCAACCGGCGCTATGGCTCGCCGAAGATGGCGTGGCCTCCGATGCGCCGCCAACGGATGCATGGTGCGCCGTCGATCTCTACCCACTCGAAGGTTGCTCGCCCGTCGGGCCCGGAGTAGCTCCACGTCATTTCCCAGACGCCGGGAGCGCCTTCGACGTCCTTGACTCGCAGTCTCTTCGGCCAGGAGGCCGTCGGATCGTCGCGCCGTCGTTCACAGGCTGGATGGAAGTCGTCCTTGATCGCCTGTCGGAACATCGCTCGTTCGTCGGCGGACAGGCGCCGCCAGTCGCTCTCGAAGGCTGGGGTGAGCTGGAACTTCAACTGTGGTCAGGCATCCAGGCCATGGTCCAGGTGCTCGAACAGCGCGTCGGGACCGTCGACCGTGGTGACATGCCCTGCAGCGACGTGCTCATCGACCTCGCGCTCCATGGCCTGCCAGCGCTCGCTCCAGAACCAGCGCTGGTCCGCAGCCACAGGCAGGACGCCACGAAGCTCCACCAGGCCGTCTTCCCGCTCGATGATCTGGAGTTGGGCGCCCGGCTCATCAAGGTGAAGTCTCTGGCGAAGACCGACCGGAAGAGCGATCGTTCCACGCGACTGGACCGTCACGTAGTGTTCTTTCATGCAATGCAGCATAGCAGCATTACGGCAGCAGTCAAGGTGCAGCGCACGGTCTGGGCGCTCGACAGGCCGAGGCGGAAACGCAAATGCCCGGAGGAACCGCGACCCCGCATCGTTCGGCCGATCCGGAGATCGGTCGAGTCGTTCGGTCTTCCGTGGCCCCTCCGGGCAAGACACAATGTACTCCCCTACCGGCCCAGTGCCAACCCGCTTATCCACTCGTTTGCGCGATCACGGGAGCCAGTCGCTGGCCTGTCCACCTTTCGTGCACACCTGCCGCAACCGGGCCGCCGGTGGCGTGGGTTCAGCCGCCCCGTTCGTCCAGGTTTCGCTTGCGACGTCGAAAGTTCGAGAATCGCAGCCCCATCACCAGCCAGAGTGCCTCACTGAAGATCGCCATGCTCATCTTCGATTGCCCGGCGCGGCGCTCTTCGAAGGTGATCGGAACTTCGATGATGCGCGCGCCCGCCAGGCGAGCTCGGAAGGTCGTCTCGATCTGAAAGGCATAACCGCCCGCATGCAGGCGGTCGAGATCGATCTCCCGCAACACCGTGCTCCGGAAGGCCTTGTAGCCGCCGGTCAGGTCCCGGTAAGGCATCAGCAGAACGACGCCCGCGAAGATGCTGCCGCCCCGGCTGATAAGCCGGCGGAAGATGTTCCAGCGCGGTATGTGCCCGCCCTTGACGTATCTCGAGCCCAGCACCAGGTCCGCCCGGCCCGCCACGATGGGCTCCAGGAGCGACGGCAGGAACCGCACCGGATGGCTGAAGTCGGCGTCGATCTGGACCACGATGTCGGCCTGCCGAGCTAGAACGTCCCGGAAGGCGGCCACGTAGGCGCGTCCCAGGCCCTGCTTGGCCTCGCGATGCAGGATCGCGATGCTGGAGTTCTGGCGGGCCAGCTCGTCGGCCAGGTCGCCGGTCCCGTCGGGCGAACCGTCGTCGACGACGAGGATGTTAGCCTGCGGCACCGTCGCGAGGATCGCCTCGATGATCGGGCCGACGTTCTCGCGCTCGTTGTAGGTCGGAACGAGCACCCAGATGCGCGGGGCGGCGGGAGCGGCTGCGATCGGGTCGGGCGACGGGACGGCGGTCGACATCGGTTTCCTGGCTGCAAAGGGGTCGCGGGCGAGGATACCCTCTCTCTCCCCTACCCTGCTGGCCACCTGACCCAGGGCCGCTCCGGAGCCGCGGCCTCGGATTCTCGCGGAGACACGAAAACGCCCGAAGGAACCACTTCGATCGGACTGCGGTTTCGCGTGTACCGGCCGCTTTGACCACCGCGTGCAAGAAATCCGAAGACCTCTCGCTCGACTGGCGGCCTGCGCTCCGGCCACTGCCGGAACCGCCACCGGCCCCTCTACGTCCCGACTTCCGCGGATTGCGTTCTGCGCTTCGGTCCAAATACCCTTGCGGGTGCAAAGACTTTCACGTAGATCGCGCACCGTTTCCGTCAAGACCGCTGAGTCGGTGTCGATCTCGCTGGCCCCTTCGGGCAAGACGCACAATAGGCCCGGCGCAGCCCCACGGGAAGTGACTTATCCACCACTTTCGACACGGCCGACGATCATTTCGGGAGTTGTCCACGCCCCGCACACAAAGGCGGTCGGACGGAGCCTCCCCGATGCGAAGGTCAGTGAACGGACGTTCTAGTTCTTCCCTACCCCGCCGCGCCTGCCTCCGCAGGGCGAACGGTCTTCGCTACGCCTCGGGCCTCCGGCACACCCAAACTTGCTCCAAGCCATACGCGGGCGGAGAACCCTCGAAGTCCGACTGCTCGCCGATCCGGTCGAAGCCGGCCAGTTCGAGCAGGTGGCGCATCTCGTAGCGGTAGGTCCAGCGCAGAACGAGCTCCTCCTCCTCGATTCGAAGGACCGTGCCCGCCTCGTCGAGTTCAGTGAAGCGCCAGGGCTCTCGCAGGACCTGAGCGACCGTGTCGTTCCGCCGCGACAGGACATCCACGCGGATGGTGTGGCCAGTCGTTGGGTCGAGCTCCGTCGCCGTACGACCGCCCATCAGCCCCGGCATGCACAGGTCCAGACGGGGATCGAAGAGGTGGATCGACAAAGCGCCTCCGGGACGAAGGTGCTCGAAGGCTCGCGCAAGGCATGCTCGCTGGGCTTCGGGCGTGAGGAGGAAGGCGAATGCGCGGGCTGGGATGAGGACCGTGTCAAACCGGCTCACCAGACTGAAGTCCATCATATCGCCCTCGACGAAGCGCAAACGCGCCCGGGTCGCTGGGTCGAGGTGGGAGACCTTCGAGAGGGCTTCTCGCAGCATCCCCGGCGAAAGATCGAGGCCGGTGGCGTCGAGTCCGGCCTGGGCGAGCGCGATCGTGACACGGCCGGTGCCGCAGCCGAGCTCGAGGACGCGCGGCCCGGAGGAAGCGGCCAGATCGAGGCAGAACGCCACGTCGGCGTTGGTTGCGGAGCCGAGGCGACCCACGGTCAGGTCGTAGGTCTCCGTGTTCAGCTTGCTCGAGTAGAACGGGAGGTCGGGCATCAGGGACCTCCGTCAGGGCTCGATTTCGTTGCCGGCCTGGAGCGACTCACGCCATTTCGCGGCCACGGCCTCGAGCTCGCCCGCCAGCGGAGGGCTGACGCGGCCCTTTACGTGCACGTCGGTCGGCCGATAGTCGAGATCCACTGTCCCCCGCTCGCGTATTCGCGCGATCAACTCGCCGGCGCGGTACGGAATCGCGACATCGACATCCACCCAGAGCGAGGCGAGCAGCGCGGAGAGCTCGGCCTTGAGCGTTTCGAGGCCGTATCCGGTGACTGCGGAGATCAGGACCGTGCCCGCGATCGCCGGACCGGGGGTCTCGCCATCGCGAGCCGCGGCTTCGATAAGGTCCGCCTTGTTGAAGGCGACGAGACGCGGCTTGTCGCCGGCGCCCAGCTCCTCGAGAACCGTCTGGACGGTGACCCGATGCTCGGCGAAGTGGCGGTCCGAGGCGTCGACGATCTCGAGCAGGACGTCGGCGCGCGTGACTTCCTCCAGCGTGGCCCGGAAGGCGTCGACGAGCTGGTGGGGCAGCTTGTGGATGAAGCCCACCGTGTCGGTCACGATGACCGTCTGGCCCTCTCCGAGCTTGACCTGGCGCGAGGTGGGATCGACCGTGGCGAAGAGCCGGTCCTCAGCCTTGACGACCACCTGACCGACGAGCGAATTCAGCAGCGTCGACTTGCCGGCGTTGGTGTAGCCGACGATCGCGACGGTCGGGTAAAGGCGGCGGTCACGTGCCCGCGTCGCCGTGCGGCGCTGCTCGGCGACCTGCTCGACTCGCTCCTTGAGCTTCTTGATCCGATCGCGGACCAGGCGCTTGTCCGTCTCCAGCTGCGACTCGCCGGGGCCTCGGGTGCCGATGCCGCCGCCGGTGCGCGAGAGATGCGTCCACAGCCGAGTCAGGCGCGGGAGCTGGTATTCGAGCTGGGCCAGCTCCACCTGGAGGCGGCCTTCGTGCGTCTGGGCATGCAGCGCGAAGATGTCCAGAATGAGGCGCGACCGGTCGATCACCTTTGCGTTGACGGCTTCCTCAAGTGCGCGCTGCTGGGCCGGCGAGAGTTCATCGTCGGCGATCACGATCGTGTAGGCAGTCTCCGACTTGGCCGCGACCAGTTCGTCGACTTTGCCCTTACCCACGTAGAAGTTGGGATCGACATGGCGGCGGTTCTGCCACTCCGCCCCCACGACTTCGGCGCCGGCGGTGTCGGCCAGGCTGGCCAGCTCCGAGATGGATTCCTCGGCAGTCCAGCCCGGGTCGTCGCCTGTGTCGACGGCCACAAGGAAGGCGCGCTCAACCGGCGCCGTGAGGTCGATCATGTCTTTGGTCATATGGGGGCAGGATAGCGGAAGGACGGCGAAGATCTCCGGCACGAAGATCCCCGGCCCGACGCAGCGCCTACTTCAGGTCGGAGAGCCGGACGACTTCTAGCTTCGCTTGCTGGTCCGGCTGCGAGCCGAGGATGAGCCAGCCTCCCGTAAGCGCCACGCCGTCGGGGACTCCACGGGGCTCCGAATCGCTGGGCCCCTGGATCAGGAACGACGCGTTCTTGTAGCCCACGCCCCAGCCGAGCCAGCCGCCCGAGACGAACGCCGGGCAGCCCTCGTAACCGGTAGGAGCGGGCTGCCTGAACGGGGCCGACACGATCCACATCTCGCAGCCCCCCGTGTCCCAGGCGATCTCGGTCGTATCGGCGGCCGGCCAGTAGGCACCGTCAGCGATCAGGCGCGCCTCGGAGAAGCCTTTGGGCAGCAGCATGAGGTGAGATCCCGAATAGGACGGGTAGGTGGACCCGTAGGTCCCGGCAGGTTGAAGGTCCGGGTCCTCCACCCAGGCCAGGTCCCCGCCCGCCCAACGCATCTGCTCGACCGGTCCACCGAGCGGTAGTGTTCGCGTCGCACCTGACGAGAGCGTCAGCAGGTTGAGTTTGATGTCATGGGTGAGGTCACCCGTGGTATAGGCAAGCACGCCGTCCCCCAGGGCGACCGTCGGGACAGCCGGAACCGGCGTGTCCCCTGAAATGGCCTCGTTGACGATCTCCGGGTTGCTCCCCTGGGCAACGATTCTGCTCGCCCCGGTGTCGAGATCGGTGAGGACGACCCGCCAGCTGCTGCAATGGACTTGCACCTGCGGGTGGGCCTGCTCGGTCGGCATGGGCGAGGGCATCGAAGACTGGCAGGTCAGGTCAGCCCAGGCAGCCTGGGAGCCCGCGACCGAGATATCGATTGGGACCGAGGAGAAGACCGCCGCGTCGCGTATCTTGCGGAGCGCGCCTGTGTGGAGGTTGGCGGCGTACAGGGCCTCAGATAACGAGCCATGGTAGTAGATGCCCATGACCAGCCAGTCCCCGTCCGCGACCAGACGGTTGGTGTCGACCTGTGCGCCGGCGGGCAGCGGGACGTTCATCCGCATCGCGGCGGGAACCACGAGCAAGGTGCTGGCGGACGAGGGAGTCGAGAACGGTGTGTCTTTGGCCAGCGCCGTCCCGGTAGGAATGGGAGAGCTGGGCAAGGTCGGGGCCGTCGGGACGCCGGTCGGCGATGTGCTAGCAGACACCGTCGCAGGGATGCTCTGGCGCCAGTAGAGCAGTGCCGCCGTCAGGGCCACCGCGATCGCGACGGCCGCGGCCAGTTGGGCCCAGCGCGCCACTTTGTCGCGGCGCCAGATCGGGAAAGTCGCCCGACGCGTCTCCACGCGCCGCCAGGGCCCATTCAAGAGATGGACAGTCCGGCGGTGCCCCTCGAACAGGCGGCCGCACCGCTCGCATGCGGTCACGTGCCGCCGCTCTGCGTCCGTCAGCCCCGCCGCTCCGGCTTCCGCCGCCTGGGCGAGCCTGCGCTCGTTCACATGAGGAGCGCGAAGGCCGACCGTCCTCATCGTTCCAACTCCTTCGCGGTCGCGGTCGCGGGGGCGGTCGCGGGGGCGAGCTCGCGCGCGAGCTTCTGACGGGCCTTCCATAGACTCGCGGCCACGGTTCCTCGGGCGATCCCGAGCACCTGCGCCGCTTCCTCCTGCCCATAGCCGAGCCCATAGACCAGCGCTATCGCGAGACGCTCACGTTCAGGCAGTCTGGCCACCGCCGCCGAGCAGTCGAGCCTCATCTCCGGGTCGACCGGGACGTAGCTCGGCTCGGTCCCGTCCAGGCTGGGGAGTCGGCGCCGACGCGCTTTCGCTGCCCCACGGGCCGCGATCCGCCGCAACCAGGGCCGCAGGTTCCGCTCGTCGCGCAGGTCTCGGAGATGTGCACGGCCGTACAACAACGCCTCCTGGGCGACGTCTTCAGCCTCGTCCCAGGCGCCAAGCGCACGACACAGCACGCAAAGCTCGTCGAACAGCCTCGAATATGCCGCGTCGAAGTCATCGAGTGCGTCAGGCGTGGCCGAGATGGCTTCCACACTCCTCTGGTAGGCAGCGGGGCCCGCATTGTTTACCGGCGTTGAGACTATCTGCTCAAAGTGGCTATCGAGATTCAGGGCGAACTGCCGCACGTACGTCCTCATCTCCTCGTCCACGGCATCGCTCAAGCGGAACGCCTGAACCAGGAAGACCCAATAGTCCGCATAGCGTGCGACGGTTAACGCCCGTAATTCATCGACATAGGTCGTGAGCGCGTCCTCGGCTTGCGCCAGTGGTTTGGTTTGGACTTCGAGCGCGACAGCGTGGCAGGCGGCCGGACTACTTCCGACTGAGCTCGATGATTGGCTTGGAGCACCTCGTCGGAATCGAGCATCCGCAGAGCTGGCAACGGCCCACCGTGAGATGCCGTCTCCACTTGCCCCGCTCCAACGGTCGCCGATTCCCCCCTACCGTTTCGGTGCGGCGCTCTTGCGTGCGTACATGTTGGCGTCAGCGGCGCTCAGGAGCCGCGCCGGGTCTGTGCCTGTCGTGCGGCTATCCGCCAGTCCGATGCTGGCAGTGCAGCTCACCTTTATGCCTCCACCGACATCGATCGGCTCGGCAAGGGCGCAGTCTACCCGGGTGCGAAAGGCTTCAAAGGCATCGACGGCCGGCTGGAGGACGAGAACGAACTCGTCGCCGCCAACCCTGGCTACGATGTCGCCCACCCGCACCGCCGCCTTGAACCGCCTGGCCGTCTCCTGTAGGACTGCGTCACCAGCAGCATGACCGTGAATGTCGTTGACCGCCTTGAAGTCGTTCAGGTCGACATAGACGACCTGAACAGGTTCGCTTGAGCGCTCAACTCGACTCAGCGAAGCGGCGAGAAGCTCGTCTAGCAGTCGTCGGTTGGCCAGTCCGGTGAGTGGATCGCGCATCGCCCGCTCCTCGAGTTCGGCGTTGAGTTTGAGCAGCTTGAACTCGGCCTGCTTGCGGTCGGAGATGTCGCGACCGGCAGCGAAGATCCGCCCGGTCTCCGGGTCGCGGCTGCCGTTCCACTCGAACCAGCGATATGTGCCGTCGCGCGCGCGGCAACGGTTGACATGCCCGGAAACGCGCTCGCTGAACTCCGCCCGGCCGAAAGGCTCCTCCATCGTCGGCCCCAGCTCATCAGGGAGGACGAACCCGCTCAGCGGGCGGCCCAGCAGATCCCCCGGCTCATAGCCCATGAGGCGGGTCCAGCTGGGAGATACGAGGATGAAAAGCCCTTCCGCGTCCACCGCGCAGATCAGGTCGTCGGAAGTGTCGAACAGCCCGTCGCGCTCGCGTCGGGCCTCCTTGCGCGAATCCTCGAGGCGCAGCGTCCGGCTGGTGATCCACACGCCGATGACCGCCAGCAAGAAGATCTCGAAGGTAACGACCACTGCAGCCCCATCACGCTCGGTCCACACCCCGTCGTGCTCGAACTGCAGCATCAGCCACACGCTGAAGGGCACGACAAGCAGAGCCGTGGGCAAGAAGCGACGAGTGAGCTGGCCGGACAGCTCCCGATCCGTCAGCGCCCGCATGAAACCCTGCTCTGAGCCCGCGGCCACGAGACCGACTGAGAGGACGAGTAACGCGAGGGCCGCGGGGAACGCGATCTGAGTCGTCGACCCGATTCTGGTGAACTGCTCTGAGCCGTACGCGTAGCCGAGGGTGCCCAACCCGCCGACAGCGGCGACTACGCCCGCGAGGACAGTGCTGGGGTGCCAGCCCCGCCACGAGCGACCCATAGAGAGGAGGGCGAGGGCAGCGGCGATGAACGAGACCATCGCCCCCACAGCCATGCGCCCCGGGTAGGGGGCGCCGGGCGTGGCAGTGTCGGCCGCGAGAAATCGATCGATGCCCAAGTCGATTCCCGTGACGTACTCGACGGCCGTCGCAGTCGAAATGAAGAGGACGACCAGCGCGAGTGCGCGCACGAGCCGGGATCGAGGCCCGAATCCGGCGACACTGAGGCAGAGAGCGGCGCCCAGAAGGACGAGCGAGACTGCGGCGTTGGCCTTGATGGGCAGCGTCCCGGGCAACAGCTCGCTCAACCAGCTTGGGCCGATGATCCACCCAGCGAACCCCAGAAGACCCAGAGTAACAACGACAATGGCAGCGACAATGGAGATCCGCGCGAGCCAGGTGCGATCCCGACGGTCGGGGACAGCCCAAGGCAAAACGGCGGCGGCGGCCGTCCGCGGCTCATCGCTGCTGGTGCGAGGGCTGCCAGAACGAACCCGTCCTCGACGCTCGCTCATGTAACACCCAAGAGGAGCCACTCGCGTCGGCGACCGAGGCGGTGGCGACTTCGGTCGCGCAGCATGTCCAAATGAACGGTGCACACACCGGCAACACATGTCAAATGCCGTCAGGCCAGCGGGTTTTCGGCTGCGGGTGTTTAGTGGCTGTTACCGTATCGCGGCCGAGGTTTCGAGCATGGCTGATCAGGCCGTGAGTAGCCAGCGCTTCGAACACGTCGGCGACCGGCTCGCGACCGCCAATGAGACGACCACACGACGACCTGATGTTGAATGCGATGGGTGGTCAAGCACGCATTGATGGCGTACTGTGGCGTGGCCACGTCGACCGGCCGGTAAGTTCGGAACATCCGGAAGGGCGCGCTCGTGAGATCGCGTGATGAGAGGTTCGGGGCCAGAACCCGGCACGGATCACGACCCGAGTGCATTCCGCCAGCAGCCTTCGGAACGCGGGACGCCCGGCCACACTCATAAGCAGACGCCGACCCATGAGGCGGCTGTTCCGACCCTCTCCGGGGGCATCGAGGCGCAGTTGCGCGACAGGGCGGAGCGCGATCGGCTCGCCGCTGGCATCGAGCAGGTGGCCGAGTCGATCATGATCACCGACCGCGAGGCACGGATCACATACGTCAATCACGCCTTCGAGCGAGTGACCGGCTATACCCGCGACGAGGTCATCGGCCAGAATCCAAGCCTCCTGAAGAGCGGCCAACAGCCGCGCTCGTTCTACGAGGCAATGTGGACCGCGCTCACGAATGGCGTGCCATGGGTGGGCGACTTCGTCAACCGACGCAAGGACGGTTCGTTCTATACCGAGGCGGTCGTCATCTCGCCGATCCGCGACTCCTCGGGAGTGATCACGAGGTACGTGGCGGTGCAGCGTGACGTGACGCATGAGCGAGCGCTTGCGGAGCGCGCGACCCAGCTCGCCCGGGAGCGCGCCCTCATCGCGGAGACGATCCGCGGCCTGCGCGCAGGCGACACGCCGGAGGCCACAGCGCAGGCGATCTGCCGCCGGGTCGGGAGTTTCACCGGCGTCAAGGCCGCGCATCTCTCCCTCTTCGGGCTCGATGGACGCGCGGTGCCGATCGGCTTCGTCGTCGCGGGCCAGTCCGACCCGCCGCTGAGACTGCTCCCGGCCCAGCGCAGTCGGCACCTCCGCGAGCGGGCCGCCGAAGGCCCCTGGATCGAGCCCTGGGTAGACCGGCCCTCGTACCCGTACAACCAACTCCTGAGCAGCCTCGGCGTACACGCGATTGCGTACGCGCCCGTGCGACACGATCAGAGGCTCATCGGACTGCTCGGAGTTCACGTCAAGGGATCCGTCGAGGAGTTCGCCTCCGCGGAGGCGCTGCCGGCCCTCGTCGAGTTCGCGGATCTTGCCGGGGCACTCATCGGCCGCGACGTGGCCGAGCGGACCGAGGCAGGACGTGGCCGCGACCGCATCGCGGACATCATCGCCCGCCGAGCCTTCCGGCCGGTCTTCCAACCGATCGTCGACCTCCGGCACGATGAGATCATCGGCTACGAGGCGCTCACACGCTTCACCGACGGTGCCAATCCCGAGGTCCTATTCGCCGAGGCGGCCGCGGTCGGCCGCGGGGCCGAACTGGAGACCGCCACGCTCGAGGCTGCCCTCGCGGCTGCGGAGGTCTTGCCAGGGTCGGCATGGCTCAACCTGAACGCCTCGCCCGAGTTCATCCTCGCGGGAGAGCCGCTGCGTACCATCCTGGCTGGAAGCCACCGACGCCTCGTGCTGGAGGTGACCGAACATGCGCCCATCGCCGACTACCCGGCGTTCCGCGCGGCGATGGACGCATTGGGACCCAAGGTGGAGTTCGCCGTGGACGACACGGGTACCGGGTTCGCCAGCCTGCGCCATATTATCGAGCTGCACCCGGCGTTCGTGAAGCTCGATCGGTCACTGGTCGCCGGCCTCGAGTCCGACGAGGCGCGTCAGGCGATGATCGTCGGCCTGTGTCACTTCGCTCGCGCAACCGGCTGCCGGTTGATCGTCGAGGGCATCGAGACCGAGGGTGAGCTCACCGTCCTGCGCGCCCTTACCATCGAGCTGGGCCAGGGCTACCTGCTGGGTCGACCCCTGTCGGTCGCGGCTGCAACCGGGGCCGGATCGTTTCCGAACCACGGACTCGATGCCCGCGAGTAGTTCGATTTGGGCTCCATGCGCGCGCGGCATGGAGCGCTCTGGCCCCAATTCCGCGGATCGCCGGCGAGACCGTGCCGACCGCCGAGGCAGCGCAATCGACGGAAGACGAACCGCGCCGTCTTAGCTGAGGCTCGCCAGGTAGCTCTCGACAGCCATCGTGGCCTCGCCGAGCGGCAGTTCGCGGGTGGCGTCGAGCCAGACGATCTCGGGCTCGCGGCGGAACCACGTGGCCTGATGGCGGGCGAAGACGACGTTGCGACGAGCGTCCTCGGCGATCGCCTCTTCGAGTGACAGGCGGCCCTCGATGACCGCCAGCGCCTCTGCGTAGCCGATCCCCGAAAAGCTGGGGAGCGTCGGCGAGTAGCGGGCGATGAGCGCGCGCGTCTCCTCCACGAGGCCCGCGTCGAACTGGGCGCGGGCGCGGGCCTGAATGCGGGCGCGCAGGACCGGCGGCTCGACGCGCAGGCCCAGCCACAGGACCGGCCGCCCGTAGCCCCGAGGCTCGGGGAGTGGCGCGTCTCCCCGGAGACGGGCGATCTCCAGGGCCCGGACGACGCGTCGCGGGTTGCGCAGGTCCACGGCCGCGGCGCGCGTGGGCGCCAGGCGGCGCAGCTCCGCCACGAGCGCGGGCAGGCCGTCCGCGGCGAGGGCCGCCTCCACCGAGGCACGCACCTCCGCGTCCCAGGGCAGCTCGTCGACAGCCAGCCCGCAGGCCACGGAACGGAGATAGAAGCCCGTGCCGCCGACCAGCAGCGCGACGGCGCCCCGCTCGGCGATCCCCGCCAGCGCCTGCCCGGCATGGGCCGCAAAGTCGGCCACGCTGAACGGCACGTCCGGATCCACGAGATCCATGCCGTGGTGAGGGACCCGCGCTCGCTCTTCCGGAGTGACCTTGGCCGTGCCGATGTCCATGCCGCGATAGACCTGCCGCGAGTCGGCGGAGACGATCTCGGCCGGGACGCCTCGGGCGGCCAGCTGCTCCGCGAGGGCCAGCGAGAGCGCGGTCTTGCCGCTGGCCGTGGTCCCGGCCAGGACGACGAGCGGCGGAAGCGCGGCCGCGGCCACTTACGCCGTCGGGGCGACGACGCGGCCGCGCAGGGCGAACGGACCGGCGTACTCGACGCGGACCGTCACGGGGCGGCCGACCAGCGAGGGATCGCCGGCGAGATGGACGAGCTTGTTGTGGCGGGTACGGCCGGCCAGGGCGACGCTGCCCTCCCCTGCCGACCCGTAGAGGCTCGGGACGCGAAGCGCCGGGTCTTCCGGGCCGCCATCTTCCTCGACCGAGCGTCGGCGCGGCGGCGTGATCCGCTCCACCAGGACTTCGGCCTCGCGTCCGAGCCAGTCGCGATTCAACTCCAGGCCGATCGACTCCTGGCGGGCGAGCAGCTCGTTGAGCCGGCGCCGCTTCACGGCCGGCGACACGTCGTCCGCCATCCGCAGCGCGGGCGTGCCGGGCCGCGGCGAGTACGCGGCGGCAAAGACCGTATCGAACCGGACTTCCTCGAGGATCCGCAGCGTCGCCTCGAATTGGGCATCGCTCTCGCCGCAGAAGCCGACGATGACGTCGGTCGAGACGGCGATGCCGGGCACCGCCTCGCGGATTCTCGACAGGCGCTCGCGGTAGTGCTCGACCGTGTACTGGCGGCCCATCCTCTGGAGGATCTCGTCGTCGCCCGACTGGATCGGCAAATGGAGGTGCTCGCAGACGCTCGGGCATTCGGCCATCGATTCGATGAGTCGATCCGACAGATCCCACGGATGCGAAGTGATGAAGCGCAGACGCGGGATCGCCGGCCGGCCGTCGGCCCCGTGAATGCCGTCGATCGAGCGTAGCAACTCGGCCAGGTCGGGTCGCCCGTGCAGGTCCAGCTTCCGCCCGCTCGATCGTTCGGTGTCGATGTGGCCGAACCGCTTCTCCGCAGGCAGGTCGTGGCCGTAGCTGTTGACGTTCTGGCCGAGCAGCGTCAGCTCCTGGTACCCCGCCGTCGCGATAACCCGGGCCTCGGCGACGATGTCGTCGAAGGGACGACTGCGCTCCGGCCCTCGCGCGAATGGGACGATGCAGTAGGTGCAGGTCTTGTCGCAGCCGTAGACGATCGGCAGCCAGGCCGAGAGCGTCGAGGAGCGGGCCACGCGACCCTCGGCCAGCGCCGTGGCGCGGTTCGGGGCAAGGTGATCCGCCGCACTGACCGGCCGGCCCGAGACAACGGTCGTGGCGGCGGTGGCGGCCGTCCGCAGGCCGATCGGCGCCTGCGCGGAGACCAGGCCGAGGCGCAGCGCCAGCTCCGGCTCCTCGTCCGGCCGCAGGAAGAGATCGACTGCCGGGAAGCGCTTGCGCAGCCCGGCCCGTTCGGACTCTCGGACGCCGCATCCGGCCAGCACGACCCGCAGCCCCGGTCTCGCCCTCTTGAGTTCGGCCAGCTGGCCCTGGCGCCCGATCACCTTGGCCTCGGCATGCTCGCGGACGGCACAGGTGTTGATGACGATGAGGTCGGCCACCTCCATGGCGGAGGCTCGAGCGCACCCGGCGGAGAGCAGCTGGCCGGCCATCTCCTCGGAGTCGCTCTGGTTCATCTGGCAGCCCAGGGTCCAGACGAAGAAGCTCGGCATGGCGTGCCCTTCGGGCCGGAACTCGGCCACGGACGGATCCACCAGGCGCACGGTCATCGGAGCGCGGCTCCGGTGAGGATCGTCAGGCGGCGGCCAAGGAGAGCGAACAGGTTCGTGGCGTCCTCGTCGGGCACGTACAGGCTGGCGTGGGCCTCAGCATACGTCTCGGCGTCGCCGTGATAGTCGCTGCCGCCCGTCTGCGCCAGGCGCAGCTCACGGGCCACCTCGCCCAGGGCCGCTACGGTATCCGCGTCGAAGTGGCGGTAGTGGACTTCCAATCCGCCGAGACCTGCCTTCGCCAGCTCCTCGATCAACTCGCGCCGCTCGAGTGCGTCGGCGAAGTGGGCCAGCGAGGGCAGGCCGCCGGCCGCCCTGATCGCGGAGATCGCCTCCGTGGGTCCGAGCCCCTCGCGCGGCACGTACGCCGGGCGGCCCCGCCCCAGCAGGCGCTGCATCGCGTCGTCGACGGTGGAGGCATACCGGGCGGCCACCAGGCAGCGGGCTATCTGCGGCCGACCGAGCGAGGCCCCGAGCGAGGCCCCGACCGTGGCTCCGGATGCCGCCAGGTACTCGTCGACCTGATCGTCCACCGGATAGCCCATCTGCCGCAGGCGATCCACGATGCGGCGAAAGCGCGTCACTCGGAACCCGCGCTGGCGCTCCAGCGTCGCTTCGAAAGCCTCGTCGTGGAGATCCACGCCGAGCCCCAGGATGTGGAGCTCGCCCTCCCACAGCCGAGAGATGCCGGTCGCCACGCTGTTGATCTCGACCGCCGAAAGCAGCTCCAGAGGCAGCGGGGGCCGGCCCGAGGCGGTCAACTCGCGCACTCCGGCCACGGTGTCGTGGTCGGAGAGGGCCAGCACCTGCACGCCGGCGGCGGCGGCGGCGGTCACCAGCTCCAGTGGCTCCAACACGCCATCGGAGCGCCGGCTATGGGTGTGGAGGTCGACGCGCGACGGATGCGGCGGCACGACGGGCTCGCCCTGTGTCGCCTTGCCGGCGCCCCTCCGGTAACGGAAGGAGCCGGTGTCGCCGCGCACGCTAGACCTCGACGATGCGCTGGATCCGCTCGACGGCGAGCGCCCGCCCGGTCGCCGGGTCGACGTCGATCTGGCAGGCGTTGAAGACGACCGGGCCGGTCCCCACTTCGAAGCGGGTCGGGAGGCCGTTGAGGAAGCGCGGGATCACGGTCGCGGGGTCGAAGCCGATAACACTGTGCACGGGACCGCACATGCCGAGGTCGGTCTGATAGGCCGTCCCCTTAGGCATGATCCGCTCGTCCGCCGTCGGGACGTGCGTGTGAGTTCCGACGACCGCGCTGGCTCGGCCGTCCAGGTAGATGCCGAAGGCGTTCTTCTCGCTGGTCAGCTCGCAGTGGAAGTCGACCACGCGAACCGGCGGCAGCGGCTCGGAAGCCTCGTCCACCAGTCGGTCGAACTCGGTGAACGGGTTTTCGATCGGCGTCATGTACGTCCGACCCTGGAAGTTCAGGACGGCGACGTCGGTACCGTCGGCGGCGCGGAAGATGCCCCAGCCTCGACCGGGCACTCCGCCCGTCCCGTAGTTGTGCGGGCGCAGGATCCGCTCGTCGTGTTCGAGCTGCTGGTAGATCTCGCGCTTGTCCCAGATGTGGTTGCCCGACGTGATGACGTCGATGCCGGTCTTGAACATGGCATCGGCGGTGGAGGCGGTCAGGCCCATCCCGCCGGCCACGTTCTCGCCGTTGGCCGTGACAAGCGCGATCTCATGTTCGTGACGGAGCTCCGGCAGGAGCGCCTCGACGGCCAGCCTGCCGGGCTTGCCGATCAGGTCGCCGATCATCAGGATCCGGCAGGCGCGCCCGCCTGTGGGCGTGAGAGGCGGGCCGGTGATGGCTGACACTGCGGGCTACTTGGCGTATTCGACGGAGCGCGTCTCGCGGATAACCGTCACCTTGATCTGGCCGGGATAGGTCAGGCTTGACTCGATCTTCTTGGCCACGTCGCGGGCGAGCCGGGTCGCCGTCACATCGTCGATCTGTTCGGGCCGCACGAGGATTCGAACCTCGCGGCCGGCCTGCACGGCAAAGCTCTTGTCCACGCCCTCGAAGCTCTCGGCGATCGCCTGCAGGTCCTCGAGCCGCCGGACGTAGGTTTCCATCGATTCGCCGCGTGCGCCCGGCCGAGACGCGCTGATGGCGTCGGCGACCTGGACGATCGGGGCCTCCATCGAGGCGAAGTCGACCTCCTGGTGGTGAGCCGCGATGGCGTTCACGACCTTGGGCGAGAGGTTGTGGCGCTCCGCGATCTGGGCGCCGATCTGAGCGTGCGGACCCTCGACCTCGTGGTCGACGGCCTTGCCCATGTCGTGCAGCAGGCCGCCGACCTTGGCGGCCTGAACGTCGAGGCCCAGCTCAGAGGCGATGATCGCGGCCAGGCGGCTTGTCTCCACGGAGTGAACGAGAACGTTCTGGCCGTAGCTGGTCCGGTACTTGAGCCGGCCCAGGAGATTGACGATCTCGGAGGGCAGCGCCGGAATGCCGGCATCGTAGACGGCCTGCTCGCCGGCCTGGCGCATGACCAGGTCGACCTCGGCGCGGGCCTTGGCCACGACCTCCTCGATCCGACCGGGATGGATGCGGCCGTCCTGCATCAACTTGGTGAGGGCCAGGCGGGCGACCTCTCGGCGGACCGGGTCGAAGGCGCTGATGACGACGGTTTCGGGCGTGTCGTCGATGATCAGGTCCACTCCTGTGGCCTGCTCGAGGGCGCGAATGTTGCGGCCCTCACGGCCGATGATGCGGCCCTTCATCTCATCGTTGGGAAGATGAATCACGCTGACCGTATGCTCGGCGGTGTGATCGGCGGCGATGCGCTGCATCGTCGTGATGACGATCTCGCGGGCACGGTCGTCGGCCTCGTCGCGGGCTGCCTTCTCGATCGCCTTGGCGATGCGGACGCCGTCACGCTCGGCGTCATCGCGGACGGCCTCGAGCAACTGAGCCTTGGCCTCAACGGCACTCATGCCGCTGACGCGCTCCAGCGCGGCAACGTGCTCTTGCTGGGCGAGAGCTAGCTCCTGGCGGGCGTTCTCCAGCTCGCGCTCTCGATCGAGCAGCTTTCGGTCGCGCTGTTCGAGCATGTCGGATCGAAGGTCCAGCTGCTCGTCGCGAGCCAGCAGGCGGCTTTCGAGTCCGGCCAGTTCGGCTCTCTTGGCTCGGGCCTCGTCCTCGGCCTCGCGCGTCAGTCGCAGCTTCTCGTCTTTGGCCTCGAGGATCAGCTCTTTCTGCTGGGCGCGCGCCTCGGCGACGATGCGGTCGTGTTTGTCCTGGGCACTCTTGACGGCCTGATTGGCGACCTGACCGCGACCCAGGAAGCCGATGCACACGCCCACAAGGGCAGCCACCAAGATGGCGGTGGCCACAAGGGCAGTTTCCATATGCACTTGCCTCCCATCCGGTCGATGACGCGACCGGAGGTCCGTGAAAACTAGTTGGAGCGGCTCCGATCCGGCTCGGGCCCGCTCCCGGGGCACCGTCGAATAGAGCCGCGTTGTCAGTGATTCGAGCTGACGTCACCGTTGGGACACCGAACCGGCGACGCGTTGTTCGTCTCGCCGCTAGTCTACGGCGCCTGACGCAAATGGGCCAAGCAGGCGCGACAATGCGGCCCCGCGTTTCAGGTGGCGTTCCGGTTGCGCAGTCAGCTATTCGCCGTCGACCGCCGAGCCGTCGTCGTCGGCAGATGCGGAGGCCAGAAAACGGGCCGTCGCCTCGCGGCAGACCTCGGGGTCGAAGCCGTTACGGGCCAGCAGAGAGTAGGCACGCTGGCGTCGTTCGCGCGGCTCGGCGATGCGCGCCAGGGTACGGGCGTGCTTCTGCAAGAGCCGATCCGCGGCGGAATTATCGGGGTCCGGCCTCTCGCCATCGGCCGTTGCGGCATCGCCGCGGGCCTCGTCCGACCCGCCGCCTCGTCTCTCGTCGAGCACCTGCGCGGCCAGTTCCCGGTCGATCCCCTTGAGCGCCAGCTCTCGCCGCAGGGCATTCTCGCTGCGTGGTCGGGCGCGGTCCCTGGACTCGACCCACAGGCGCGCAAACTCTCCGTCGTCGACCACGCCCAACTCCGTCAATCGCGAGAGGGCCCGCTCCACAAGCTCGGCCCGATAGCCGGCCTGGGTCAGGTGCCACCGGACTTCGTCGACGGAACGCGGCCTGACCTCCAGGAAGCGGGCCGCGGCGTTGAGCACAACGTCCGGATCGCCGATCGCGGCGCGTCGATCGCGGCGCTCTCGGAACGATTCGCGATGGCCCTGAGCGGGTCTTTGGGGCATGGCCGGCTATTCGGCCTCCTCGATACCCTCCACCGGCAGTGAAACCTCGGCCATCTGGCCGCGGATCTGGCGCTCGACCTCGGCCGAGACGTCCGCGTTGGCCTTGAGGAACTCCTTGGCGGCCTCGCGGCCCTGGCCGAGGCGCGTCTCGCCAAAGTTGAACCACGCACCGGTCTTGGAGACGATGCTCATGGCGACACCGACGTCGAGCAGGCCGCCCTCGCGGGAGATCCCGGTGCCGAACATGATGTCGAACTCGGCCACGCGGAAGGGCGGAGCGACCTTGTTCTTGACGACCTTCACTTTGACCCGGTTGCCCACCGACTCGGTGCCCACCTTGATCGTTTCGACGCGCCGGATGTCCAGTCGGACGGTGGCGTAGAACTTCAGAGCACGGCCGCCGGGCGTGACCTCGGGGTTGCCGAACATGACGCCGATCTTCTCCCGCAGCTGGTTGGTGAAGACCAGGGCCGTGTTGGAGCGGCTCACGGCGCCGGTGAGCTTGCGCAAAGCCTGGCTCATGAGCCGGGCCTGGATGCCGACGAAGGAGTCGCCGATCTCGCCCTCGATCTCGGCCTTGGGGACGAGTGCCGCGACCGAGTCCACGACCACGCAGTCCACGCCGCCGGAGCGGATCAGCGTTTCGGTGATCTGGAGTGCGTCCTCGCCGGTGTCCGGCTGGCTGACGAGCAGCTCGTCGACGTTGACGCCGCAGGCCCGGGCATAGCCGGGATCGAGGGCATGCTCGACATCGATGAAGGCGACGACACCGCCCTTGCGCTGGCCTTCGGCCAGGATGTGCTGGCAGAGGGTCGTCTTGCCCGACGACTCGGGGCCGAAGATCTCGGTCATTCGGCCGCGCGGGATCCCGCCCACGCCGAGCGCGAGATCGAGGGCGATCGAGCCCGTGGAAATGACGTCGACGGCCTGCCGTTCGGCGGAGCCGAGGCGCATGATCGAGCCACGCCCGAACTGCTTCTCGATGGCCAGAATGGCCGCTTCGACGGCCTTGGTGCGTTCGCTGGGACGCTCTGCCGCAGTTTCCCGGGTCTCGGCCCCTCGCTCGGTCATCGCCACCTTGCTCCTCGCTCCTGTCCTCTCGGGATTAGCGGAACGGGTCGCCGGATGGCGTCCGCCCGCGAGTTAGCTCTCGGGTTCTTCGGTCCGCGGCTTCCGCTTCGGCTTCCAAACCTCGACGTTGGTCGGCGGCTCGAGCAGCGGCTGGATCTTGGTCTTCTGTCCCGCATCCTTGGGCTTCTTTTTCTCTTGGCGGTGCGGGCGGTCTCGGCTCGCCATATGGTGTGCCTCCGCGTGCGACAGGTTACGAGTGGGCTCTTCACTCCGGCTGCACTGGCAATGCACGCGCCCCTGACGGGAGAGCGCGAGCCCGAAGTTCGGGCAGGCGCTCTGAGAACGTGCCTGAGCGTAGCGCGGAGCGGATTTCGGCCATGAAGTCTAGGGTGAAGGTCAGGTTGTGACAAGTCGCGAGGCGATAGGCCAGCAGCTCGTCGGCACGGAAAAGGTGCGCCAGGTAGGCCCTCGAGAAGTTTCGACAGAGCAGGCAGCGGCAGCCCTCCTGGACCGGCCTCGGATCCTCGACGAACTGGGCGTTGCGCATATTCAGGCGGCCTCCCGGGACCCACAGCTGGCCGTTGCGGGCGACCCGCGCGGGCAGCACGGAGTCGAACAGGTCGATGCCTTGAACGACCGCCTCGAGGAGATCAGCGGGCGAACCCAGGCCCATCAGATAGCGCGGCCGCGGGTCGTCGTGCAGCAGCCCGACGGCAATCTCCAGAGCGGCCGCTCGCTGGTCCGCGGTTTCGTCGCCCGCCAGGCCGCCGATGCAGATTCCGTCGAACGGCAGGCCGGTCATGAAGCGGGTGGACTCGGCCCTCAACTCCGGGTCGAGGCCGCCCTGGACGATGCCGAAGAGCGCCTGGCCCGGGCGATCGTGGGCGGCCAGCGAGCGTTCGGCCCAGCGATGAGTCCGGGCGGTCGCCTCGGCGACGGCCTCACGGGTCGACGAAGCCGGCGGGACGGGCTGGTCGAAGGCGACGGCGATGTCGGCTCCGAGCGCCTCCTGGACGGCGATCGAAAGCTCGGGCGTGAAGCGGTGATACGAGCCGTCGAGGTGGCTCTGGAAGGTGACGCCGTCGTCGTCGATCTTGCGCAGCTCGCCCATCGAAACTACCTGAAAGCCGCCCGAGTCGGTCAGGATCGGCCGGTCCCAGGCCATGAACCGATGCAGGCCGCCCAGACGGGCGATTCGGTCGTGCCCGGGGCGCAAGTAGAGGTGGTAGGTGTTGGCGAGGATGATGCTGGCGCCGGCCTCGCGCAGATCGTCCGGCGAGAGCGCCTTGACCGTGGCGTTAGTGCCCACAGGCATGAACTGCGGCGTCTCGACGACGCCGTTGGGCAGCGTCAGCCGGCCCAGGCGGGCATGCATGGAGCCGTCCGCGGGTGGCGGGACGAGCACCTCGTAGTGGGCGGGAGAGGCGCGATGAACGGGCGAGCTATCGGGGACGGTGACCATCAGCGGGCGGGGTCGTCCGTCTCGGCGGCCGTCCCATCCCACAGGGCCGGCTGGTCCATCTCAGCTCGGCGCGGCGGCGGAACCTCGTAGCCCAGTCGCGCCAGATGCTGACGCGCGCCGTCGGTCGCGATACGGCCCTGCGGCGTGCGGTCCAGGAACCCCAGACGCAACAGGAACGGCTCGTAGACGTCCTCGATCGTCTCCGGCTCCTCGGCCAGCACCGCCGCGAGTGCCTGCACCCCAACCGGCCCGCTGCCGAACTTCTGGACGATCGCGGCCAGGAGCTTACGATCGGTGCCGTCCAGGCCCTCGTCGTCGATCTCGAGCGCGGCAAGCGCCCTGTCCGCCGTCGCCGCGTCCACGGTCCCGTCGCCGTGGATCTGGGCGTAGTCGCGCACGCGGCGAAGAAGCCGGTTCACGACGCGCGGCGTGCCCCTCCCCCGCCGGGCGATGGTCGTGGCTCCGTCCGAGCTCAACTCCACGCCGAGCAGCCGAGCGGACCGCTCCACGATCGCGGTGAGATCCGCCAGATCGTAGAAATCCAGGCGGTACGTGGCCCCGAAGCGGTCTCGCAGCGGGCTGGAGATACGGCCCGCACGCGTGGTGGCGCCGACGAGCGTGAACGGCTTCAGGCTCAGGCGCAACGACCGCGCCGATGGCCCCTTGCCGATCATCACGTCCAGGGCGAAGTCCTCCATCGCCGGATACAGGATCTCCTCGACGGCGCGGTTGAGGCGGTGGATCTCGTCGATGAAGAGGACGTCGCGCTCGTCGAGCGAGGTCAGGATGGCGGCGAGGTCCCCCGCCCGCTCGATCGCGGGGCCACTGGCGTACCGGATGTTGGCGCCCAGCTCGTGGGCGATGATCGTGGCGAGTGTGGTCTTGCCCAGGCCGGGCGGACCGTGGAGAAGGACGTGGTCGGCCGCATCCCCTCTCTGGCGGGCTGCTCCGAGCAGGATCGAGAGGTTCGCCTTGAGCTCTCGCTGGCCGATGTACTCGTCCAGCGTTCGGGGGCGCAGCGTCCGGTCGAAGACGATCTCCGACTCTTCCTGAAGGTTCGGTGCCAGGATCCGCGAGATGTCAGTCACGGGCGCGCTCGGTCATTGGCAGATTGTATCAGAGTGAACGGGCGTTCTACACGGAAACGATGTGCAACTACCCCCTCAGCAACGTCCGGAGGGCAGCCTTGACGCGATCCTCCAGACGCGGGCCGATGGCTGGATCCATGAGCGCGTCGCGGGAGGCCTGACGGGCCTCGCCGGCGGAATAGCCGAGCGCCAGGAGCGCGGCAATCACCTCCGACTCACCCGCCCCGGGACCGCCCCCGGCAGCTGCTCCCGCCGCGATTCCCGCGGCGGCCACCTTCTCCTTCAGTTCCAGGATGACGCGTGCGGCCAGTCGCTTTCCGACTCCCGGCACCGCCGTCAGCAGCGCCGCGTCCTCCGACAGGATCGCCAGCTGAAGGTCTCCCACCGGCCGTGAGCCCACCATCGCCAGCGCGACCTTCGGGCCGACGCCGGTGACGGTCTGCAGGAGGCCGAAGAAGCCGAGTTCCTCGGGGTTCCGAAAGCCGTACAGAGCCTGGAGATCCTCCCGGACGACGTGATGGGTGAAGAGCTTCATCCGCTCCCCCGGCCTGGCCGACGTCAGCACCGCCGGCGCGCAATAGACGCGATAGCCGACGCCGCCGACCTCCAGGATCATCGAGTCGGCGAAGACGGCCCCCACGTTGCCGTCGAGCGAGGCGATCATGCCTGCCCCTCCCTGCTCAGGAGCCCGTCTTGGGTTCGGGCACGCGCGACGAGTGCCCGGCGGGATCCAGGCCGAGGCGCTCTCGACGCAGTGCCTCGCGAACGGCCTTCTCGTACGGCGTCTGGCCGCTCGGGGCCGGGTTGATCGCGGATCGATCGAGCGGCCCTGTGGGGATTCGGCTGATCGATCGCTCGCGGTTGGCGACGCAGATCGCGATCGCAAGTGCGTCAGCCGCGTCGTCCGGCGTCGGCATCTCGGCCAGCCCCAGGACGACCTGCACCATGCGCTGTACCTGCTCCTTGCCCGCGCCGCCGTGGCCGGCGGTGGCCACCTTCACCTCGTTGGGCGTGGCTTCGCGCACCTCCAGGTCGTGCTGAGCGGCGGCGAGCAGCACGACCCCGCGGGCCTGCCCCACGGCGAAGGCCGTCTGGACGTTCTTGGTGAAGAAGAGCCGCTCGACGCCCACGATCGCCGGGGCATGCAGCTCGATCAGGTCCGTCAGGGCAAGGTAGATCGCCTCGAGGCGTTCGGGCAGGGTAAGGCGAGACGACGTCGAGATGACCCCGTAGTCGATCGCTCGTAGCCGAGGGCCGGTTCGCTCCACGATGCCGAACCCCAGCATCGCCGTTCCCGGGTCGATGCCCAGGATGATCACCCGCCGACCTCGGCGAGCATTGCCTCCGGGATCTCGAAGTTCGCTGTCACCCGCTGGACGTCCTCGTGATCTTCGAGCAGTTCGACCAGTCGGAGAGCCTGACGAGCCTTCCCTTCGTCCAGCTCGAGCGTGTTCTTGGCCGTCATCGAAAGCTCGGCC
>PLLE01000041.1:115337-174984 GCA_003141245.1 Chloroflexota bacterium | reverse complement strand
ACGCCGCCCGGGCCGTAGCCCTCGTACGTGATCTCCTCGAACTGCTCGCCTTCGCCGCCGCCGGTCGCCTTCTCGATGGCGCGCTTGATCGTGTCGAGCGGCATATTGATGGCGCGGGCCCGCTCGATGGCGAGGCGGAGGCGGAAGTTGCCGTCGGGGTCACCCCCGCCGGATCGCGCGGCAACGCTGATCTCGCGGCCCATCTTGGTGAAGACGGCACCGCGCTTGACGTCGTTTACGCCCTTCTGGCGCTTGATCTGCGACCACTTGGAGTGTCCTGACATCGGGCGGAGTATACCGCCCGCCAGGGCTCCCCAGCCGTCCACGGCCGGGCTATCATGGCCGCGCGGCGGCCCGCCCCTCGTCACGCCGCCTGTCCGATGCGATCTGACGCCACCAGAGGATCGATGAGCCGATGACAACCAAGAGTGTCGACCTCCCCCACCTCCGCAGCGTCGTTTTGGCCGCCCACGCCGGGGCCGGCAAGACGACGCTGGCCGAGCGCCTCCTTTTCGACGCCGGGGCGATCACGCGGCTCGGCCGCGTCGACGACGGCACGGCAAGCCTGGACTACGAGCCCGAAGAGCAGAAGCGCAGGCAGTCGCTGACCCTCGCCGTGGCCAGCCTGGAGCACGAGGGGACCAGGATCCAGATCGTCGACACACCCGGCTACGCAGATTTCGCGGCCGAGGTCGTCGAGGGCTTCGCCGCCACGGACGCGGCCGTGCTGCTGATGGACGCGTCGGGGCACGTCGAGGCGGGCCTGGAGTCGGCGGTGGCGCTGGCGCGAGCGAATGGCCGCCCGGCGCTCTTCTTCATCAACAAGTGCGATCGCGAAAACGCGAACCCAGGAAACGCGATCGACGCCCTCCGTGCCTCATTCGGCCAGAAGGTGGCGCCGCTTCACGTCGCCATCGGCGCCGGGGAGTCGTTCGCAGGCTACGTGGACCTGGTCCACCGCAAGGCCTATCAGATGCAGGGCGGCAAGGAAGCCGAGATTGCCGTGCCGGCGAATCTGGCCGGCGAGGTCGCTTCCCGCCGCGACCAGCTGCTCGAGGCCGCCTCCGAGGCCGACGACGACGTCATGACCAAGTACCTCGAGGGCGAGGAGATCACCGACGCGGAGCTCGAGGCCTGCCTGCACAAGGCCATTCGGTCCGGCATGGTGGCGCCGGTCCTGGTCGGCAGCGCTTCGAAGGACATCGGCGTTCGGGCACTCATCGACGCGATCGTGCACTACCTCCCATCCCCCGCGGAGCTCGGCGAGATCGTCGCCACGGACTCCAAAGGCAAGGAAGTCAGGGTCGCCCAGGACACCGCCAGCCCGCTCGTCGCCCGGGTCTTCAAGACGACCGCGGACCCGTTCGTCGGCCGGCTGACGTACCTGCGCGTCCTGACCGGCACGCTGCAGGGTCAGGCTCAGGCCTGGAACTCCACGCGCGGCGAACCCGAGCGCATCGGCCAACTGCTCCTGCTCCACGGCAAAGACCAGGAGACCGTGGGCCAGCTGCACGCCGGCGAGATCGGCGCAGTCGCAAAGCTGACCGTCACCGCCACCGGCGACACGCTCTCGGCCTCTCGTGAGCGTGGTTACGCGCTCCTGCCTCTCTCGTTCCCCATTCCGACGCTGCAGGTCGCGATCGAGCCGCAGACGAAGGCCGACCTGGACAAGATGGGCTCGGCGCTCCAGCGCATGCTCGAAGAAGAGCCCTCGGCGCGAGTCGAGCGATCTGAGACCGGCGAGCAGGTGCTGCTCTCCATGGGCGACGCGCACGTGGCCGTNNGAGCGCCTCAAGCGCAAGTTCGGCGCCGCCATCGTGACCAAGACGCCCAGGGTGGCGTACAAGGAAACGATCCGCGGCAAGACGCAGAGCCACGGCCGCTACAAGAAGCAGACCGGCGGCCACGGCATGTTCGGCGACGTCTGGATCGAGATCGAGCCGAATCCGGGCGGCGGCGTCGAATTCGCCGAGCACGTGGTCGGCGGCACCGTGCCCAAGAACTTCTTCCCTGGCGTCGAGAAGGGCGTCCGCGAGACCGCTGCCGAAGGCGTGCTGGCCGGCTATCCGCTCAGCGACTTCAAGGCGACCCTGTACGACGGCTCCTTCCATGCGGTCGACTCGAACGAGCTCTCCTTCAAGATCGCGGCCTCGATGGCCCTCAAGGCGGGCGTCCTCGAATGCAAGCCGGCCCTGATGGAGCCGATCATGACGGCCGAGATCCACATCCCCGAGATCTACATGGGCGACGTCAACCGCGACCTCAACGGCCGCCGCGGCCGCGTCCTGGGCATGGACACCAGGGACGGAATGCAGATCATCACCGCCAGCGTGCCCCAGGCCGAGTTGTTCACCTACGCCACGGAACTGCGGTCGCTCACTGGCGGCCGGGGCACCTTCAGCGCGGTATTGGACCGCTACGAAGACGTGCCGCAGCACATCGCCGAGAAGGTGATCGAGGCCCACCGCAAGGTCGTCGAGGCCGCGCACAAGGAGTAGGCAGCCAGCGGGGCTGTCGGGTCGGCGACATGTCCGTTGACGGTCTCTGATCCAGCCCCTAGCATGCCGACGGTAGCGGCAGAACGTCCCTTCGTGCCACCAGTCGGCCAGTTCAGACTCGCGACGTTCAGAGGGTGGGCGATGGCCAGCACCGCGACAGTCGGCTCGGGGACCACGACGGTCGACGGCTCGGTCGGCGAGGGTCCGGCGCGAACCCGCATAGACCAGCTCAAGGCCGGCCTGCTTATCTTCGTGAACCCCGGCGGGGCCCTCAAAGGCGCGCTCCGCGAGATCCCGATCCCGTTGGCCCTCGGTGTCTCAGGCACCGCCTTTGGGCTCTTCTTCCTCCAGACTGGGCTCGATCTCCTGCGCGTGGGCCAGCCGACGCTGCCGCGCCTCGCAATGACCGGCAATGCCGGTGTCGTCGGACTGTGCCTGCTCGGGGTCCTGTACGGCACGGCCGGCGTCGCGGTCCTGGGCGCGATCGCCTGGGTCGCGACGCGTCCGTTGGGCGCAACGCTCGCGCTCGAAGCGACGGTGCGCGCCTTCGCCCTCGGCTACTGCCCGGCGCTCGTGTACGCGCTGTTCGGCATCGTCATGAACGTCGCGTTCGGCTGGAACACGGCCCTGGCGTTCGGCGTCACTGGCGTGCTCTGGGCCCTGGGGCCGATGATCGCGACTCTACGCGAGATGCTCGGCGGGCAGACCTGGCCGAGCGTGATCCTGGCCACTCTCCTGGGCGGACTCACCCTCTTCGGCTGGGCATACCTTGGAACCTGACGTGGGCGCAGTCCCCAACAAGCCGGTCGAGCGCACGCCCGTGGTGCTGCCCCACTGGACGGCCCCGGTGCTCGCCTTCGCGGCGTTCGGCGGGCTGGTCGGCTGGCGGATGGGCGCGAGCGCGCTCTCGTCCGGTGCGGGCGTCGTCGCCGGTGCGGCCTTCGCCTTTGCCGGAACGTACCTGCTGATCCAGGCGCTCACCCTCGCGCATCCGGGCCTTGGGCGAGCGACCGTTCTGGAGGCAGCCGCAACAGGTCTCCTGCTGCTCCTGCCCTTCGCAATCCTGGCCCTTGCGGCCGAACTGCTCCTCGGCTGGAAGGCCTCGCAGGTCTTCTCCTCGGCCGGCCTGATGACGGCGTGTGGAGCCGTCGGCGTCGAGGTGGCGCGCCGCGGCGGCGGTCGGCTGCGCAGCATGCTCGTTCCGAGCGCCACAGCCTTCCTCCTGTCGGCAGCGTGGGTCGTGCTAAGCACCTTCGCCGCCGCGAACTGGAAGTGGTGAGACCGTGAAGACGGGCCTTCGATCGAACCGTGCTCTACGACTGTTGGGCGTGCTGCTTGTCGCCCTCGCCGTGGCTTCGTTCGCCGCCGCGGGCCGCTCCGCCGCCGCGGATCCCACCAACCCGCCGGTGCCATCCGACGCCGAGCTGTTTGCATGGGCGGAGAAGTGGGTCAACTCGCTCGATGAATGCCACGTACCCTCTGTGCAGTATCCCGGTGTCTCTAGCTCCTGCTCGGAAGTCTACGTTCACAAGATGCACGAGCCGACCATCGAGCAGAGTCTCGTTCGTTGGAACATGATCGTCGTGGAATACCACCTGACGATGCCGATCGGAGATGCGAAGGGCCAGCTCGCGTATGAGAACTGGTACCGGGTGTGCTACGGGTACTTCTACGGAACTCTCCCCGACGGGTTGAATAGCGGCGGGCTGACGGAGTCACGAGAAGCCGCCTGGGCCTATTTCACCGCGGGGAATCCGACTTGGGTCGAGGGCTGGGACCTCCGGCCCATAGTGGGCCCCCCTACGCAGCCGCCCGCCGCCACGCCCTCGCCTAGTGGCCCCCTTGGCCCGTGCAATGCCACGATCGATGTGCCGGCCGGGCTCAAGGCCGGCGACACGCTCTCGCCCAGCGCGACCGTCACTAGCGCCGACGGCACACCGGCTCAGGGCGAGATCACTGAGGTCTGGTACTTCAACGGCGTCCAGGCGAACTCGGTCACGTGGGACGGCAATCCCGTGCAGGTCATCCTGCAGCTCAGCTGCCAGGGACACGCGCAGGACTTCACCGCCGCCTTCAACGGGACCATGGGTGCGACGTCGGATAGGGGCGCGTCGGCCACGTCGGAGCCGACTGGCACTCCGGAGCCCTCACTCACACCTGAGCCCACGGCCACGCCCACGGCCACGCCCTCAGCCGCGCCTTCGGCCAATCCCTCAGGAAGGTCCGGGACGTCCGCTGCGGCGCCGGGGCTCGGCGGTGTCGGTAGCGTCCCCGGCCCCGCTGACGGAACCCAGGGCGTGATCGGGATGGTGGCGCCCGGTATCCTCGGCATCCTCGGCGGCCTCCTCGCCGGCGGGTTCGGCGGCGGCGCGGGCGGCACTGGCGGCACAGGAGGAACAGGCGCTCCAGTTGGGCCCGACGGCAAGGCTCCGAGCGGCGGCGGCACTCCGGACAAGGGCTCAGGCCCGGATGGCTCCGGTCCCGCCGGTGAGGCGGCCGCGACGCAAGCCGCGAAGGATAGGCTCGGCTTGATGTCCAACTGGGCGGTCGGGAAGGATAACAAGGCCTTCATGGCCGCGATCAATGATGCCAGGGCCAACGCCTTCGATGCTAACGGAGACATCATTCCCGACAAGTACGCGGCGGCGTTGAAAGCCATCCGCGACGCGGTCAACCCCAATCAGGCCAACATCAACTCGACGCCGGGCGACCTGTGGATTGCCGCCTCGTCCACCCCGAGCTTCGTCTCCAAGACCGCGGTCAAGGTTGCAGGAGGGGTGAAGGACTTCGCGGTTGGAACGCTCGAAGGAATCGTCACCACGAACGATGCGGCCGCCCTTGCCATCGCCAGGGTCGGCATGGCAGCCGTCGACGCCACGAACGCCGTCGGCAGGACGATACTCGGCATCGGGCTGGAAGGCGCACGGCAGTTCGGGACGCCCGGGAGTATTGGTCCCGGCGGGAGCGCCGACTCACAGGGCGCCAAATCGATCGCCGATGCGTTCACACGGCTCCGCGATTCGCTGCCCAGCCTGCCCTCGATGCACGACATCGGAACACGCGTGAAAGATGCCCTTCCGGGTGATGAGTACGAAGCGGTCCACGAAGCCTGGACGAAGGGAGAGGTAACCGAGGATGCTCTCTGGGCCGTCCCGTCGGCGGCGTGCAAGATCGCCCAGATCCTGACGGCCCTCGAGGCGCCGACCCCGGCAGGCGCGGGCGCAGCGGCCGGCGCGGAGGCCGCCGCGGCTGCGCGAGCTGCGTCGGCAGCGGATGCGGCCGCCGCAGTCGCCACCCATCCGGAGGTCGCCGCGGCCGTCAGCAAAGTCGAACAGGCCGCGTCGGATGCTCTGAAGGGCGGCAAGCTGCCGAACACCTATCAAGGCTGCCGGCAGGTGCTGGCGGAGCATCCAGAGCTGGCTCAGGCCTGCGACGACGCCCTTGTGGCGAACGGCGGGACGGGCGCGCTGGGCAATCTTCGCGGAGCCGGCGCCGTTGGGAACGATGCCCACACGCTGGTGACCGCCCGCCTCCTCGGTCACCAGGAAGAGGTGTTGAACGAAGCGGGCAAGCAGCTGCTCCAGGAGGTGGTGGACAAGATTCCGCCCGGCCAGCCCGTCCCGACCCGATTCACTACTCTCGAAACCACCGAGGGAAGCCGCAGGGTGGTCGGCGGCGCCGGCACCGGCACAGACCTCGACCGCGCGCTCCACGGACTGGCCGGAAAGGATGCGTCGGCTGCGGACATTGCGGCCCTCGAGCAGCGACACCAGGCTCTGATCGACCAGGTCTGCGCCGACAAGGGGCTTGGTCTGGACCACAAGTCACTGGGAGCGAACATCTATGCGCCGCCACCCGGCCGTCTCGCCGCCCCGAGCGCGGCCGGAACGAATCCCGATTCGTGGGTCCGAAACAACGCGCTGGGAACCAAAGCAGTAGGAGGCTTTCACCCGGTCGCCCACGTCGACGGAAAGGCCGTCGTCGGCGACCACGTGGGCGGGTATTCGGGCCGGAGCGCGCTCACCCCGGAGCAGGAGTTCGCCGCCCCCAGCCTGTCGGAGGGCGAGGCCCAGGCAGCGACGGCAGAGGCCAGAACTCACCTCCAGGAGGCCGTGGCGAGCGGTAACGTGAAGGACGCGGTCAAGTCCGCGGCGCGGATTGCCAAGATCGCGCGAATGGCCGACAGGACGAACCCGGCGACCATTCCTAACGCGACTCTCATGAAGGCCGCCGCGACGCGCGACGAGCTGCTACAGCGGCAGATCCTGCGCGACGCCGGGATCACCGACGTGACGGATATTGAAGGGCTATTGGACTCGTGAGCGGACGACAAGCGAGGTGGAGGCGATGACGGGCACGACCGCAGCTATGGCGGCGCGCGAGATCCGGATCTCGAAACAGGCCCTCAAGGCATTTGGCGAGCTGCCGGATCTGCGTGTGAACGCGCTGTCTCCGCTCGCCCGAATGCAGCCGCCAGACGGGGCGGCGGACAAGGCCGCGCTCATCACCGCGCTGGCCGGCATGGACGGCCCGTGGCTGGCAGCGCCGCCGGCGCTGCTGAGTCCAGGGCGCACGGTGGAGGTCCTGTTCGGCGACGGCGATACCGCCCGGATCGGGCAATACATATGGGCCGATCCTGATGGCCGTGGACCTGGCTTCCGAGCCACGATCGGCAAGGACGTTCTGCGTCTGGCCGGTCCGATCGAGCGCGAGGACGTGCTCCTCGCAGCCCTGGACCTGGCAGCGATGCCCGGAGTTGGCGAGCTCGGGCCCGCCGCGATCACATTCTCCCTCGAGCAATTCTGGGCCACACTCGCGCTGTTCGACGCCTACCGGATGACGCTCCTGCGCAACCGGCTGGCGCGTGGGATCGGCTATCCGGCCGGCGTGACGCAACAGACACTCGCCGAAGCTTGGCGGGCCGGGATCGGGCGGCCGGATCCGGGCTGGTGCGTGTCGTTGTTCGCGCTCCTGCGGCCGGACCTCGTGCCGGCCGGCTTCGAGGCGCTGGCTATTCCGGCGATCGACGAAATGGATGGGGCGGATCTACTCGCGCGGTTGCCCGGTGACGCGGACGATCCGGTGGGCGACGTCTACATCCTGGGTCCGGGCCTGGATGATCTGTGCAATGCGATCCTGGACGGTGTCGTGCAGTTCGGCATGTCGGTCCAGCGCCTGAGGGCCGCCGACGAGATCGACCTGGCCACGGTCGGCGGATGGCGAACCCCCGTCGGGTTCTGGCTGGCGGACATGAGCGCGATCCCGTTTGGCGGCACCGGTCCAGTCGTGTTGAGCCTTCTGGGGCCGAGTTCCTTCAGCGACCTGATCGACCATGTGCTCGGCGGCAACGCCCAGGTCCCGGCTGGTCCGTTCGAGATGGCAACCGAGTATTCCCGCGACGCTTTGCTAGACGCTCTGCGGCCGGCGGCTCCAGTGACCGCGCCCGAAGCCGTCGCGGCTGCGCCGGCACCGAAGAGCAGGAAGGCAGGGAAGGCGGCCAAGGCAGCGGCAGCAGCTACTGCGAGCAGCGTGCCGGTGGAGGCAGCCACAACCCCCGAACCGGCGAAGGCGCCCGAGGCCGCGACCGAGGCTCCAGCACCTGCCTGGTCGTCGACCCATACCATCCCTGCCGAGGGTATGAGCGCCTGGTCCGAGCCGGATCCGAAGTCGCAGAGCGTCGCGGTGGCCGGCGGGCTTCCCGTGGCGGTTACGGAACGAAAGGGCGACTGGGCGCGCGTCGTCGCGTCGAACGGCTGGTCCGGCTGGGTGGACGGCAGACGCCTCGGCTGAGCCACGGCGGGGTGCCGGGGAGCCCTGGGGCAGGCGGCCGCGAGGGCCGCCGCCTCCGAGCCAGCGAGCAGCTGCGGTGCCCCCGCGCTACGGCGTTCCCGACGCCTCCGCGGTGAAGCGAACCGCCTCGGCCAGATTCAGGCGGCCTTCGTAGATAGCCCGACCGACGATGGCGCCGGCGCAACCAAGAGTGTGCACGGCCGCGATCTCGGCCAGCGAGGAGACGCCGGCCGAGGCAATGACGTCGCCTCGGTTGAGCGCGACCATTCGGCCGAGCAGATCCAGGTTCGGACCGGTCAGCAGGCCGTCTCGTTCGATCGCGGTGACGATGAAGGTTCGGGCGCCCCGATCGGCCAGGCTCGCGAGCGCCTCCTCGACCGGTACGCCGGAAGCGCCCGCCACCCAGCCCTGGCCGACCGCCAGCCCGTCGCGAACGTCCAGCGCGACGGCGATTCGCTGCACCCCGAACCGAGCGACCAGCCGCTCCGCGAAGGCAGGATCCCGCAACGCCGCCGTACCCACCACCGCGCGCGCCGCTCCCGCATCCAGCGCAGCACCCACCGCCCCCTCGTCCCGCAGACCGCCGGCCACCTCGCAGGCGACCGACTCCCCCACCGCCGCGACGATCCGCGCCACGACCTCCGTCTGGCGCCGCGCCCCATCGCGCGCTCCATCCAGGTCCACGACATGGATCCAGCGCGCTCCGGCGGCCGCGAAGCCACGTGCCACCTCCGCCGGATCCGTTCCGTAGACCGTCTCCCGAGCGAAATCGCCCTCGCTCAGCCGGACGACCTTCCCGCCGCGCAGGTCGATCGCCGGCAGCAGCTGGAAGCCGTTCGGTAGTTCGGGTTGCATGCGTTGTAGCATGCTACTATGCTACTACATCAACAAGGTTTGAGTAACCCATCGCGGCGAGCGACAGGGGCTCGGGCCGACGACGAACAAGAGCGAGGAACGACGTGAGCGCGATGGAAGCCTGGCGCGACGAGGCTGCCGCCGAGCTGTTCGAGACGGTCCTTCGCCTCGAGACGGCCGACGAGGCATCCGCCTTCTTCCGCGACCTGTGCACCCTCGGTGAGCTGCACGACATGGCCCAGCGCTGGGCGGTGGTGCGCCTTCTCGACCAGGGAATGCACTATGCCGAGATCTCACACCGCACCGGTGCGAGCACGGCCACGATCACCCGTATCGCCCAATGGCTCCATCACGGTGAAGGCGGCTACCTGCGCGCCCTCGAGCGGCAGCGCACCGGGGGCGCCGACCGCCCCATCACGGGAGAGAAAACCCGATGACCCGACGTCTGCGCCTGGCCATCCCCAACAAGGGCCGATTGGTCGAGCCGACCGTCCGCCTGCTACGCGATGCCGGGCTCGTGTTCGAAGCCGGCGAGCGGGCGCTGGTGGCGCGCGTCCAGAACTTCGACCTCGACATCCTCTTCGTCCGGACCAACGACGTCGTCGAGTTCGTCGCCGACGGGGTCGCGGAACTGGGCGTCACCGGCCTGGACCTGGTGGCGGAGGCCGGATCCGACGTGCCGCAGTTGCGCAAGCTCGGCTTCGGGCGGTGCCGCCTGACGATCGCGGTCCCAAACGACTCGCCCTTCCGCGCGCCCGAGGACCTGGCCGGTCTGCGCGTGGCCACGTCGCACATGAATCTGACGAAGAGCTTCTTCGCGAGTCGCTCCATCCCGGTCGACGTCATCCCGGTTTCGGGCGCGGCCGAAGTGGCCCCCCGGCTGGGTCTGGCGGAGGCGATCGTGGATCTGGTCTCGACGGGATCGACGATGGTGGTCAACGGCCTCCGACCGATCGAGGAGGTCTTCGCCTCCGAGGCCGTCCTGCTCGCCAACTCCGCCGCCCTGCGCGACCGCCCCGACGCCTTGGACACGATCCAGACGATGCTGAGCGCGACCCTGGCGGCCCGCGATCGCAAGTACCTGATGATGAACGCCCCCGAATCCAAGCTGGCCGAGCTCGAGGATCTTCTCCCCGGGCTGGAGTCGCCCTCGATCATTCCGCTCGCCCACAAGGGAATGGTCGCCATTCACTCGGTCGTCGAGGCCGACGCCGTCTGGTCGCTGCTGCCCCGTCTCAAGGCCGCCGGCGCCTCCGGCATCCTGATCCTGCCCATCGAGAAGCTGGTCTCATGAGCGCCCCGTCCGTCAAGCTGCGCCGGCTCGAGCTGTCCCGCGCCGCCTCCGACCCATCCGTCGCGGCCGAGGTCGGGGCTTTGCTGCGCCGCGGCGCCGTGCCCGATCGGCGGGTCCGTGAAGGCGCGCGCGCCATCCTCGCTTCCGTCAAGGCCGGTGGCGACGCGGCCGTGCGCGAGGCGAACTGTCGCTTCGGCGGCGGTCGAGCCGACGGCTCGCTGCTCGTCAGCAAGGCGGAGATGGAGGCCGCCCGAGACGCGCTCCCGCGGCGCATCCGAGCCGGCCTGGAGCAGATGATCGAGAACATCCGCCGCTTTGCGGAAACAGAGCGGCCGGAGACCCGGACCACGACCATCGTGCCGGGCGTGGAGATCGAGCGGCGGTGGGTTCCGCTGGCGCGCGTCGGCGTCTACGCCCCGGGCGGGTCGGCGGCCTATCCCAGCTCGCTGCTGATGGGGGTCGTTCCGGCGAAGGTCGCAGGCGTAGGGGCGATCGTCGTGGCCTCGCCGGCCGACGCCGAGGGCGGCCTGAGCCCGACTCTGCTGGGAGCGGGCGGGTTGGTCGGCGTGGACGTCTTCATCGTGGCCGGCGGCGCGCAGGCCGTCGGGGCGCTCGCCTACGGGCTGCCGGAAGCGGGCGTCGCGCCGGTGGATCGCATCGTCGGTCCCGGGAACTCGTGGGTGACCGCGGCCAAGCTCGAGGTCTTCGGCGAGTGCGGGATCGATCTGCCCGCGGGCCCATCGGAGGTCATGGTCGTGGCCGACGGGTCGGCCGATCCCGTGCACGTCGCGGCGGACCTCCTCTCCCAGGCCGAGCACGGCCCGGACTCCCCTGCCCTGCTGGTCACCTGGGACGCCGCCTTCGCGGCGACCGTGGAGCGCGAGCTGGCGCGACAACTCGAGACCGCGACTCGTCGCGAGATCCTGGCGCGCTCTCTGGCGAAAGGCGGGCTGGTCGTGCTCGCGCCGAACCGCGACGCGGCGCTGGACTTCGTGAACGGCTACGCCCCGGAGCACCTCTCCGTCGTCGTGGAGGAGGTCGAGGAGGCGGTCGCGCGACTGCGGAATGCCGGCTCACTCTTCGTCGGCCCGTACGCGCCGGAGTCCGCCGGCGACTACGCCTCGGGCGCGAACCACGTCCTGCCCACGGGCGGCCTGGCTCGTTCCTGCGGCGCCCTGGCGACCGACGACTACGGCAAGTTCATCCAGGTCCAGCGCATCACCCGCGAAGGCCTGGCGACGATCCGCGACGCCGTCGAATCGATCGCCGAGGCCGAAGGCCTGATCGCCCACAAGCGAGCCGTCGAAGTACGCTTCGAGGAGATCGAGTCGTGAGCCCTGCAGCCGGACCGGGCGTTCCGACCGAACGCAGCGCCCCGACCGGCCGGGCGCTGCCGACATACGTCTGGGAGCCGACCACCGACTTCCTGGCGGCTCGCTACGGGCTGCCTCGCGAGTCGATCATCCGCTTCGACGTAAATACCTCGCCGCTGCCCCCGGACCTCCGCGACGTCCTGGCCGGCTCGTTCGATCCATCGCTGTGCGAGTACCCGCCGAGTGACTACGCCGCCCTCGTGGCCGCCGCGGCCGAGTCGTACGGCGTCGGCGCGGACGAGATCCTGCCGACGGCCGGCGCCGACGAGGCGCTGGACCTCACCGCTCGCGCATTCCTGCGCGAGGGCTCGGTGGCCGTGGCCGCGGTGCCCACCTACGCGATGTATCGGATCGTCTCCGAGCAACGGGGCGCGAGCTTCGTCGCCGTTCCGCGGACGTCGCGCGAGGCCGGCTTCGGGCTGGATATCCCGGCCATGGCGCGAGCCGCCCGCGGCGCTCAGCTCGTCTGGCTGTGCGAGCCGAACAATCCCACCGGCATGGTTGAGCCGCCGGAACGCATCGCCGAGCTGCTGGGTCTGCTGGCCTCTCAGGCGACCCAGGACGGCCGTGAGGCGCCGGCAGTGGCGATCGACGAGGCCTACGCCGAGTTCGTCGGTCGCTCGGTGCTGCCGCTGCGCGCCCGGTATTCGCGCCTGGTCGTGATCCGGACGCTCAGCAAGGCCCACGCCCTCGCCGGCGCCCGCGTCGGCTTTGCGGTCGCGCGGCCGGAGACGCTTGGGCCGATCCTCTCGTACCGCGCGCCGGCCTCCGTCTCGACCGTCTCCGCGGCTCTCGCCACGGCGGCCCTCCGTCGCCCCGAGCTGGCCGCGGCCAACGTCGCGCGGATCGCCGGCCAGCGCGCTCGCCTCACCGCCGAGCTTTCCGCCATCGGCTGGCGCCCGTATCCGTCGCAGGTCAACTTCATCCTGTTCCGCTTCAGTTCGCCCCAAGTTGCCGCCGCAACCGCCGAGGCACTGCTCCGCCAGGGTCTCGTCCCGCGCACCTTCAGCCCAAATCACCCGCTCGCCGATTGTTTGCGCCTGACCGTCCGGTCGGCGCAGGAGAACGACCGTCTCATAGAAGCAGCCAAGGGGATCCCCGCATGAGCAGCCAGATCGGTACCGTCGTCGCCTCCGGTGAGCGCTGGGCGACGGTCACAAGGTCGACACGTGAGACCCAGATCACTGTCACTCTCAAGCTGGACGGGGCTGGCGAAACGAAGGTCGACACGGGCGTCGGGTTCTTCGACCACCTGCTCGACTCGCTGGCGCACCACGCCCTCTTCGACCTGGAGGTCCAGGCGGCCGGTGACCTCGTCATCGACGAGCACCACACCGTCGAGGACGTGGCGTTGGTCCTCGGCGCTGCGCTCGCCGCGGCGCTGGCCGATCGATCCGGAATCGTCCGCTTCGGCGACGCCGCCGTCCCGATGGATGAGTCGATCGCCACGGCCGTCGTCGACGTGGGCGGCCGCCCATATGCCGTGATCGACCTGCCGTTCAAGGGCAAGCGCGCCGGCAAGATGCCGCTGGATCTCATCGAGCATGTCTTCGAGTCGCTGGCCCGTGCCGGGGGCGTGACGATCCATGTCAAGGGCAAGGGCCGCGACGATCACCACCTGGCCGAGGCCGCCTTCAAGGCGCTGGGTCGCGCGCTGCGGGCCGCCTGCGCCATCGACCCGCGCCGCCGAGGCGCCGCCTCCACGAAAGGAGCGCTCGGCTGATGGGCACGCCCACCGGCCCCGTGGTAGCCGTCCTCGACTACGGCGCGGCCAACATGGTCAGCATCGGCCAGGCGCTCGTCGTGGCCGGCGCGCGCGTCGTCGTGGCGACCGACGCGTCCGGTCTCCTGGGAGCGGACGCGATCGTGGTCCCGGGGGTCGGGGCGGCCGCTCCGGCGATGGCGCATCTGCGCGAACGGGGCCTGGTCGAGCCGCTGCGCGAGTGGGTCCGAGCCGGTCGACCCTGCCTTGGTATCTGCCTGGGCGTTCAGCTCTTCTTCGATCGCAGCGACGAAGCCGACGCCGAGACCCTCGGAGTCCTGGCCGGTCGAACCGTGCCGCTCCGGGAGGCGCCGACGCTGCCTCACATCGGCTGGAACACTGTCGAGGCGGTCCGGCCGCACCCGCTCTTCGAGGGGATCCCGGACGGTTCGCACTTCTACTTCGTTCACTCGTATGCCCCGGTTCCGGCAGACGAGAGCGTGGTCGTGGCCCGCACGACGCACGGACGGCCCTTCGTGAGCGCCGTGGCTTGCGGATCGGTCTACGGGCTGCAGTTCCACCCCGAGAAGTCCGCCGAGGCCGGCCTGCGGCTTCTGGCCAACTTCCTGAGTCTCGTGGCCGCGGACGCCGGCGTTGCGACGCAGGTGGCGTGATGCTTGCCCGTCGCGTCATCCCCTGCCTGGACGTCGCCAACGGCCGAGTGGTCAAGGGCACCCGTTTCGTCGATCTGACGGACGAAGGCGACCCTGCCGAGCTGGCCGAGCGCTACGCCCACGAGGGCGCCGACGAGATCGTCTTCCTGGACATAGCCGCCGCGCCCGAAGGCCGCAGCACGATGCTGGAGGTCGTGCGTCGCACGGCCAGTCGGGCCTTCGTGCCTCTCACCGTCGGCGGGGGCGTCCGAAGCGTCGACGAGATGCGCGACGTCCTTCGCGCCGGCGCCGACAAGGTCTCGTTCAACACGGCCGCGGTGGCCAGGCCCGAGTTGCTCACGGCCTGCGCCGAGCGCTTCGGCAGCCAGGCGGTCGTGTGCGCCATCGATGCCCGGCGCTTGCCGCACGATGAAGGCGCCGAACGGATCTGGGAAGTCGTCACGCATGGCGGCCGCCGGCCCACCGAGCTGGACGCCGTCACGTGGGCGGTCCGGGTCGTCCAGCTGGGTGCCGGGGAGTTGCTCGTCACATCGATGGATCGTGACGGGACCCGCAGCGGCTTCGACACGGAGTTGCTCCGCGCAATCTCATCGCGCGTCCGCGTGCCGGTCATCGCCTCCGGCGGTGCCTCCGGCCCAGCGGACTTCGTCGCGGCCGTCCGCGACGGTGGCGCGGACGCGGTTCTGGCGGCCTCGATCTTCCATCGCCGGATGCACTCGATCGACTCGGTCAAGCAGGCCATGGCGGCCGCCGGTCTACCCGTTCGACCTGTCAAGGAAGCGGTGGCGTGATGACGAAGCAGTTGCTCCAGGAAGACGTGTCGTGGGGCCCGGGCGGGCTCGTGCCGGCCGTCGTTCAGGATGCCGCCGACGGACGAGTCCTGATGGTGGCCTACGTCGATGCCGAGGCGCTCGCGGCGACGCTGGCCACGGGCGAAGTCCACTTCCACTCGCGCTCGCGCGACCGGCTGTGGCGCAAGGGCGAGTCGAGCGGCAACGTGCTCCGGCTCGTGGACGTGGCTCTCGACTGCGACGGCGACGCGCTGCTCGTGCAGGCGAACTCCGTCGGGCCGACATGCCACCGCGGGACGCGGAGTTGCTTCGACCCGGCCGACGTCGCGTCCGCCGCGTCCTCTGCATCTGCCGGATCCGCCACGGCCGCTGCGTCCGCCGAGGGCTTCGAGTGGCTCGAGACCCTGTGGGCCACGATCGACGCCCGCGCCGACGCAGATCCCGCCGCTTCCTACACCGCCAGGCTGGTCGCGGCCGGAGTCGACGCGCCTTCACGCAAAGTGGCTGAGGAAGCAACCGAGGTCGTGATGGCAGCCAAGGACGATGCGGTCGCCTCCGCCGATCGCCGCGCCGCCACGCGCGACGCCCTCACCGGCGAGGTCGCGGACCTGCTCTACCACACCCTGGTTCTGCTCCGCGAACGCGGCCTGCCGCCCTCCTCCGTGATCGCCCGCTTGCGCGAACGCCACAAGCCCTAGGCGCGCAGCCGGCCGATTCGAAGGCTCTTCTTGCCGACCCGCAGGACCAGATAGCGGCCGTCGATGGGCTCCGGGACGGCGCCATCGGGCGCCGTCACGCGCTCGTCGTTGATCGAGAAGCCGCCCTGCGCTATCGAGCGGCGGGCCTCACCGTTGGAAGCGAAGACGCCGCTGGAGACAGCGAGCCGAAGCGCGCCGCCGGCCAGATCCTCGGACGTGAACTCGAAGCCGGCGATTGCCGAGAAAAGGCCGTCGAGGATCTCGGGGTCGCGGATCGGATCTCGCGAGAAGGCCGCCTCGCTGACCCGAACGGCCTTCTTGGCCTCATCTTCGCCGTGTACGCGCGCCGTCAGGTCGTAGGCGACGGCCCTCTGGGCGACGCGCGTCTCCGGATTTGCGGCCTGGGCCGCCTCGAGTTCCCCGATCCTGGCTCGGTCGAAGAGCGTGAAGGTTCGCAGGTACCTGCCGACGTCGCGGTCGTCCGCGTCGAGCCAGTACTGGTAGAACGCGAACGGGCTCGTTTTCGCCGGATCGAGCCAGACGCTCGTACCCGCGGCCGTCTTGCCGAACTTGGCCCCGCTCTCGTTGGTGAGCAACGGGTAGCTAACGGCGAACGCGAGATCCTGCCCATCGCCGGCGCCGAACTCCTTGCGGATCAGCTCAAGGCCGGCGGTGATGTTGCCCCACTGGTCGGCCCCGCCCATCTGCAGCTCCACGCCGCCGCTTCGGTACAGATGCAGGAAATCGGCGGCCTGCAGCAGCATGTAGCTGAACTCGGTGAAGCTCAGGCCCGCAGCCAGGCGAATCTGGACCGAATCCTTGGCCAGCATGTATGGCACGGTCAGGTGCTTGCCGATGTCGCGCAGGAAGCGCAGCAGCGAGTACGAGCTCAACCATTCGTAGTTGTCGACGACTTCGGCGCCGTTCGGACCGTCGAAGTCGAGGAACTTCGTCAGCTGGGACTGGATGCCGACCACGTTCTCCTCAACCGTCGCGCGACTCAGCAGCAGCCGCTCCGCGGACCGTTCCGTTGGATCGCCGATCATGGCCGTCCCGCCGCCCACGACGACGATCGGGGTGCCACCCGCTCGCTGCAAGTGCAGCAGGCCGAAGATCGGCACGAGGTGTCCGATATGGAGAGACGGCCCGGTCGGATCGAAGCCGTTGTAGCCCTTGATCGGCGCGCCGGTCGCAAGGCGCTCGGCCAGGCCGCTGCTGTGCTGATGCAGCATCCCGCGCCAGCGCAACTCGTCGAGCAGGCCTGCCAGACCCGGAGCGCCCACAGAATCCCGGCCTTCGGTCGCGTCAGCTGCCGTCATCGCCAGACCAGCTCCTCTATCTCATCACAGGCGTCGCCGTCGGCCCGTCCGAAGGCCCGGCGGCCGGGGGATACGGTGACCGCCTACCTACGTATGCTATCTTGCGAGCCGCCATGCAGACCAGCCTCGCCCGACGCCGTCGTCGTCGGCGCAATCCGAACGGCCCGACCTCTTCCCGAGGGGGAGCCGCCGGACGCTTCGCCGTCATCCTCCCGATGCTCCTGCTCGCGAGCTTCGTGCTCGCGAGCTTCGTCACGTTCGTCGGCGCCGTGGACATCTACGCCACCTACAGCCGCGACCTCGGGGACCCCAGGGAACTTCTCCAGAGCATCGACTTCAGCCAGCAGACCGTCCTCCTCGACCGAACGGGCACGGTCCAGCTGGCCGCTTTCGGTTCGGAGAACAGGCGCGTCCTCAAGTACGCCGAGATCCCGGCGGTCGTCGTCGATGCCACCACCACCGCCGAGGACAAGACCTTCTGGACGAACAAGGGCTTCGATCCGGCGGCCGTCATCGCGGCCTTCAGGGACGCTATTACGGGCTTCCCGCGCGGCGCCTCCACCATCACCCAGCAGCTCGTGAGGCAACGGCTGCTGCCACCCACCACGAGCACGGTCGACAGGAAGATCAAGGAGATCATCCAGTCGGTCCGNNCTACGGCAACCAGAGCTACGGCATCGCCGCCGCGGCCCAGGGCTACTTCGGCATCACGGACCTCAGCCAGCTGACCATCGCTCAGTCCGTGATCCTGGCCTCGCTGCTGCAAGCACCGTCGGCATATGACCTCGTCCAGAACGCCGTACAGCAGCCCGACGGCACCCTGCTCGTCCCTGCCGACGCCACGATCGTGCTGCGGCGCAACGACATCCTCGAAGAGATGCGTCGGAACCTGCGCGACGGTCTGCTGGTCGGCACGTACAAGGACGCAGATATCCTTGCCGCCGAATCCGAGCCCGTGATCGTCCACCCCCAGATCCAATACCAGCGGCTGGCCCCCCAGTTCGACGAGATGGTCCGCCAGCAGCTTGCCGATCTCCTGTGCGGCCCGGGCACGGATCCCGGCGACTGCGAGGCGGTCGACACCGGCGGCTACAGAGTCACCACCACGCTCGACGCGAGCATGCAGGCCAAGGCCGAGAAGTGGCTCAAGGCCTACGTCATCGCCCCCAACCTGGGTTCCAAACAAGCCACCATCGACTACCTGGCTGGCCTTGGGATTACGGTCCAGGGCGACCCCTACGACTACTACCGTATCGTCGGGCCGAACCCCTCCACGGGCAACGCCACCGGCCTGCGGGCTGCCAACATGCACAACGGAGCCCTGATGGCGGTCGACTACCGCACCGGCCAGGTGCTGGCGTACGCGGGCAGTGCCGGTTTCTACGAGAAGCCAGTCGCGGACCCAGCCAGGTCCGGCCAGAACCTCTTCGATCCGCAGTTCGACGTCCTGAGCAACGGCTGGCGCCAGCCCGGCTCCTCGTTCAAGCCGATCAACTATATCGTCGGCATCCAGGACAAGACGCTGACGGCATCCAGCCTTTTCATGGACGTGGCTACCAACTTCGGCGGCGGCTACATGCCGCACGACGCGGACAACTACGAGCGCGGTCCCGTCCGACTGCGCGAAGCCCTTCAGTACTCGCTGAACATCCCGGCGGTCAAGGCAGCCTCCATCAACGGCGTCGATCACCTCATGCGGCGCGCTCAGGACTTCGGCCTCGTCTTCCAGCCGAACGCCAGCCCGGGTCTGTCGATCGGCGTCGGCACCCTGGAAGTCCACCCCGCCGACCTGGTGTCAGCCTACGGCGCCATCGCCGACGGCGGCACGCTGGTCAAGCGATCCATGATTCTCTCGATCAAGGACAGCAAGGGCAACGCCGTCCCGTTCGCGGGGGACAACCGCCAGACGGAGACGCATCCCACGACCCCGCAGGCCGCGTACATCATGACCGACATCCTGAAGGGCAACACGGATCCGAGCCAGAACAACTGGTGGAGCCAGTACAAGCTAGCCGAAGGCAAGACGCGTCGCCCAGCCACCCTCAAGACCGGCACCAGCGACCAGACCGAAGACCTGTTCGCCCTCGGCTACGTCGCTCCGCCGAGCGACCCCAACGCCCCCGCCCTCGTGGCCGGCGTGTGGGCCGGCAACAGCGACCGGACTCCCGGGCGCGGCGTCATGTCTCTGGAGCTCGCGGCGCCGCTCTGGCACGCCTTCATGCAGGACGTAACCTCGGGTACTCCGATCACCGACTTCGCGCAGCCGGGCGGCCTGAACTGGGTCAACGTCGACGCCTTCAGCGGGATGCTCCCAGGTGCCTTCACGAGCCACGTCTTCCGAGAGGTCTTCATCGACGGCACAGAGCCCACGCAGGTCGACAACACCAAGGTGCCGAAGGACGTGGATACCGTCTCCAACACTCTGTGGACATACGACTGCCCAGGCATCAAGGACACCAAGGGGTATCTGGACTTGAGCCAGGTCGACAATGGGAACCCGAACTTCCAGACATTCGACCAGACCTGGATAGCGCGGGCCAGGACCGGCGTTGGGAAGAAGGGTGGGCCAAACAACGGGACCACGATGTACTTCTACCAGACCGGGTTCTGGCTACCGTTCGGGGCCTCGTGGGGCGCTCCATTCGCGCCTACGACTAGCTGCACCTCCAACACGGGAACGCCGCCTCCCACGCCCGTCCCAACTCCGAGTCCGACTCCGACGCCCGAACCGACTCCAACTCCGAGTCCGACTCCGACCGCACCTCCGACGGCCGCCCCGACGCCGACGCCGACGGCACATCCGACCGCCGTCCCGACCGCGCCTCCGACGGCACATCCGACCGCCGTCCCGACGCCAACGCCGACGCCAACGCCGACCGAGACGCCGACGCCGACCGAGACGCCGACCGAGACGCCGACGCCGACCGAGACGCCGACCGAGACGCCGACTGCCTCGGTCATCTTCTTTCCCGGATTCGCGCTTCTATCGCTCGTCGGCCGGAGAAGCAGACTTGGCCGGGCCCGGGCATCAGCTGCGGCGCAGCAGCGTCTTCGCTAGATCCATCGCGGCCGCCAGCTCGGGCAGACGCAGCACCCGGCCCCAGGCCACGTACACGGCCGCTCCCGCCAGGCAGGCGAGCGAGAGGTCCGCGACCAGGATCGGCGGCGATGCCGAGCCGTGCGTCAGACCGCCGATCACGCGATCCACGGCCAGAGCGGCCGCGGCGGTGAGCGTCGCGCCCGGCACGGCAAAGGCCACCGTGCGGCCCAGCGGCCGCAGGTCGAAGCCGATCCGATGCCGCATGAAGAAGAGCAGCAGCGTGACTTCCGCCCATGCCCCGAGGCCGATCGCGAGCGCGAGCCCCTCGAGGTGGAAGATCGGGAACAGGATGGCGGCCGCCACGACGTCCACAGCCACCGCCAGCAAAGCCGCAGTCACGGGCGTCCGAGTGTCCTTGCCCGCATAGAAGATCGGCGCCAGCAGCGATATCAGGACGTGGGCGACCAGACCCAGCAGGAAGACCGCGAAGACCGGCGTCATCGTGGCCGAGTCCTGCAGAGTGAAGGCGCCGCGTCGATACAGGAGGGCGATGGAAGGGCTCGCGAGCACGAGCATCACGCCCGTCAACGGCAGCACGATGTAGAGCAGCAGCCGCAGCGACTGATCGACGAGCCTGCTGAACCGCTCCTTGTCTCCCCGGGCGATGGCCTGCGACAACGGCGGCAGCAGCACGATCCCAAGCGGCACCCCTATCAGCCCGACGGGGATCTGGAGAGCCGTGAAGGCACCGAAGTAGATCGTGTTGGGGCCGTCGCCCAGCTGCAGGGCGAAGTACGTGTTCACCAGAAACACGATCTGGGTCGCGCCCAGGCCCAACGCGCGTGGCGCCATCAACAGCAGCGTCTCGCGGACGGCGGGGTCGTGCACGTCCAGGACCAGGCTGTAGAGCCCGTTCCGGCGGACCGCAAAGGCCTGAGTGGCGACGTGGCCCGCGGCGCCCAGGATCACGCCGACGGCGAGGCTGTAGATCCCCAGCGCGGGCATCAGGACGATCGCGCAGACGATGATCGCGATGTTGTACACGTTGGGGGCAAGGGCGGGCGCGCCGAAGACGCCGGCCGCGTTCAGGCCGGCAGTCATCGCCGCCGCGAGCGCCAGCAGGATCGGCGACAGCAGCATCCAGCGCGTCAGCTCGATCTCGAGGGCAAGCTTCGTCGGCTCGGGGCTGGGAGCGATGATGGGCACGATGGCCGGCGCCGCGAACCACACCAGGATCGCCAGCGGAATGAGCGCCAGCATCATCAGATTGGCGATCGTCGCCACGACGCGCCTTGCCCGCACATCCTCGCCCTTCGCCAGAAGGGCCGAGACGACCGGCACCAGGGCGGAGCCGACCGCCCCTGCGGCCACGAGCTGGAAGAGCGTGTCCGGGATTCGGAAGGCGGCCAGGAAGGCGTCCAGATTGGCGCTGTGGCCGCCGTACTCTGCCAGAAAGACCGTAGTCCTGACCCAGCCGAGAACCCGAGAGAGGAGAACTCCGGCCACCACGACGAGGCCGGCCATCGCGATCGCCCGGCCGCCCAGGCGGGCCGCGGAAGCTGCCGCCAGATTGGGTGTCGCCGGCGGCGCCGATTCCGCATTCAGGACCGCGTCGCCGGCCACGGCCTCGGGCGCGGCGCCGTAGTCGCCGCCAGACGCGCGAGCCTGCCACGCCTCCGTCCTGGGAGACGGCGCTCGTCTCCTGCCGCCGCCCGCAGTGCCGCTCATCGGAAGCGCCGCGTGAGTCGCCACACGGCGCCCAGAAGAGCGTTGGGCGCGTACTCATGCGCCCTGATGCGAACCTCGCCTCGCGCCCCGAGGCGCCGCTTGAACTCGTACAGGTTCCATAGCGGGTGCGAGTCGTCCTTTGGCAGCCCAGGGAACTCGTGCGTGTCCACTCCGCCCAGATCGTATCCTTCGAAGCCGGCCGTGACGGCCCAGCGCAGGATCGACCAGTGCAGCAGGTGGTTGGCGCGGGTCTTGCGCAGGTCCGCGTCGTCGGGCGAGCCTGCGGCGAAGAGCACCACGTGCCGGCCGCAGTGAAGCAGCAGCAGGCCGCTGCGGCGCCGACCCTCCGCGCTGGCGAACCACAGGCTCGCCAGGCCGGCCTCGCCCAGGCGCCTCCACTGATCCAGCTCGTAGTCGCGCTCCCGGACCAGGAAGTCCTCGCGGCGCCCGGTGGCGGCGTGCATCTCGAAGAACTCGGCCAGCGCGGGCTCACTCACACTCGGATCGGTCAGGTCGATCCGTTCGGTCGTCACGCCTGCACGTCGGGCCTTGTTGATGTTCGTGGCGGTGCTGTCGTCGAGCAGGGCGTGCTGCTCTTCCTCGTCGGCGCGCAGAGGAACGATCATGGCCGATCGCGAGACCTGGACCTCCCGAGCCGCCGGACGAAAGCCCGACCCCGGTAACGTCGCGGCCAGCGTGCCGTCCTCGCGCCAGGTCGGATCGATCGTGAGCGTCAGGCTGTGGCGCTCTCCGGCGATGCGCCGTAGCGCATCCAGGGCCGCCACAGCCGCCTGCGGCGTCGGTTCCAGGAGGATCGGGCCCCGCGGGGCGTAGTGGACGCGGAGCCGGCGAAATGGACCGGGCAGGCGTCGGAAGACCGGCCGCTCCTGGATGAAGACCGCCGCCACCGTGCGGCCGTCCACCTCGACGACGTAACGCAACGGCGTCCAGCCCAGGCCGCGTTTGGCCTCGCCCCATTCGTAGGACTGGAACGCATCGCCCAGCGGACTTCGAGTCGCCACGTCGTCCCAGGTCGCCGGCCCCCAGCCACTCGCGTCGACGACGCGTGGCACGCCGGCCAAGGCCTCCGCCGATCTACTCACCGACTCCTCCACCTGGACGCCGCGCGTGACCCACCGCGCCCGCAGCGAGCCGATTCTCGCATCCCTGGGCCTCGGCCGGGACGTCGCTCAGAGGGCCACCACGGTGGCCCCGTCGCCGCCTTCGCCTCGCCCGCCTGCACGCCAGGACTTGACGAGCGGATGCCCGGAGGCATGATCGCGCACGGCGTCGCGCAGCGCTCCCGTTCCGAGCCCGTGGATGATCGTCGCCTGGTCCAGGCCGGCCAGCGAGGCGTCGTCAAGGTAGCGGTCCAGAACCTCCAGGGCCTCCTGCACCGTGGCGCCGCGGAGATCCAGCGACGAGGCCACGGTCCGGGCGCGCTCCAGCTGCAGCCGAGAGGCAGATCCTGAGGACTCCACCGTCACAGCCACACCCGGTCGACGCTTCCCCACTCCGCCGCCGACACTGGAAGCCTGGTCCTCTCGGTCGCCGCCGACGGCCAGCTCCAGGTCCTCCACCGGCACGGTGACGCGCATCCCGCCCGCCTCCAGAGTGGCCCGCCGGCCACCCTTCTCGAGGGCGGCCACGCGGCCCTCCCAGCCGCCGCTGATACTTCTGGCCCGCATTCCGGTGCGCCAGGCGATGGCACCTACCGGCATGGTCCGGACAGGTTCGGGCTCCTGCGCCGGTAGACGCTCGAGCTGGGCACTGGCACGCTCCAGCCCCTCGTCGAGGCTGCGCTGCGTGACCGTCTCGCGCTCGAGCTGGTGTCGGATTCCGCGCACCTCGGCGCGAACCTCGTCGACGAGCCGTTCCGCCTCGTCGCGCGCGACTTTGACCGATTCGTCGCGCTCGCGCCGCATCCGGTGCCGCTCGTCCTCAGCCGACGCCAGAGCGGCCTTTGCCCGCTCCTCCTCCGCCCGTGCCCGAGCCAGAGCTTCGGTCGTCTCGACCTGCGTGGCTTTGATCGAGGCGAGCGTTTCCTCGAAGGCGTGCTGTTCCTCGGTCAGGCGCGAGCGCGCGTCGGCCACGATTGCGGGCGGCAGTCCGAGCCGCTCCGCGATGTCGAAGGCCTGGCTCTGGCCCGGCAGCCCGATCGACAGGCGGTACGTCGGGCGCAGCGTCTCGACGTCGAACTCCACGGAAGCGTTCCGAGCCTGAGGCGTGGTGTGGGCGTACAGCTTGAGTTCGGCATAGTGCGTGGTCGCCGCCACCATGGCGCCGGCCTTGATGAAGTGGTCCAGCAACGCCTGCGCGAGGGCTGAGCCTTCGGTCGGATCCGTGCCGGCCCCGAGCTCGTCCAGCAGAACCAGCCGGTTCGGCCCGGCCGACTCGACTATCCGTACGATCGACCGGAGGTGGCCGCTGAAGGTCGAGAGCGATTGCGCGACCGATTGCTCGTCGCCGATGTCGGCATAGACGTCGGACAGGACCGGCAGCTTCGTCCCGACGTCGGCGGGGATGTGCAGGCCGGACTGGTGCATCAAGCTCAGGAGGCCCAGGGTTCGAAGCGCGACCGTCTTGCCGCCGGTGTTCGGGCCGGTGATCAGCAGCGCCGTGTAGCCGTCGCCCAGCCTTATGTCGATCGGAACGACCCGACCGGAGAGCCCCGGGTGGCGCGCCCCGAGCATCACGATCACGGGCCGGTCCGCGATCTCCGCGGGCGTCGCGTCCATCTCCTCAGCCAGGCGTGCCTTGGCCGCCCAGAAGTCGAACCGAGCGAGCGCGTCGAGCGTCTCTCGCAGCTGCGGCGCCTGGCCGGCGACCACGACCGACAGGTCGTCGAGGATCCGCTCCACTTCCGCCAGCTCGGCCAGCTGCGCCTCGCGCCAGGCGTTGCCGAGTTCGACCGCCACGATCGGCTCCACGAAGAGCGTCTGGCCGCTGCCGGAGGCGTCGTGGACGATCCCCTTGACGCGGCTCCGGGCGTCGGCGCGAACCGGAATCACGTATCGCCCGCCGCGCAGAGTGACGAGAGGCTCCTGCAGCGCCCCCGACAGCTCGCCGGAGTGGACGAGCTGGTCCAGACGGCTGCGCAGCCGCTCGTAGGCCAGGCGCACGGCGCGGCGCAGGCCACCCAGCCGCGGCGAGGCCGAGTCGAGCAGCTCGCCGGTCGGATCGAAGCTGCGCTCGAGAACGCTGCGCAGGCTCGGCAGGTTGTGGATCTCATGAGCCAGGTCGCGCAGGATCGGCCGGCGATCCCCCGACAACGCCTCTCCCAGACGCGAGGCCGCCTCCAGGGTGAAGAGGATGTCGAGGAAGTGCGCCGGGTCCAGACGGCCGCCCCGCGCGGCTCGCTCGATCCAGGGGCCGATATCCTTGCTGCCCCCGATTCCCGCGCCCGGGTGGCCCGCGATGAAGGAGCGCGTCTGGGTGGTCTCTTCGAGGCCCCTGGCGACGATCACCCGATCCGTGGACGGCTCGATGGCCTCGGCCAGGCGCCGCCCGGGCGGGAATCCGGTCGCCGCCGCGAGCCTGGCGCGCACCAGCGGAAACTCGAGCAACGCCATCGAGCGCCGATCCATCGCGGTGCTGTCGGAGGCGGCGGAGACGGCGGGCTGGGCGGCCGGCCGCTCGGATGGGCGCGTCGTCATCGCCGGCTGGCTCCGGCCGATACCGACGGGTTTCCCGATGCCCAGAACCGCCACGGCCTGCTGCGCCACGGCTCGGGTGCGTAGCCGATTCCGACGCGCGGCCCCGATGCCACCGGTAGCCGCGGCTCGCCGTCCGGAGGCAGCTCCAGGCGTAGAGGCGACGCGGGGTCGCACAGATCCACGCCGTCGTCCGCTCGCCCGATCGAGAAGGCGGCGCATACGAGGCCCGGGCCGGAGGCGAGCTCCACCGCCGGCGAAGCGGCCACTCTCTGGCGGGCGCGGGCCACGCGATCCGGGCCCTGGCGAGGGCGGCGGTTCGCCACCCAGTCCTCGCGGGCACGGCGCATCAGATCCACTCCCTCGAGCGGCTCGACGGCGCGGAGGAGCAAGGCCGCAGGCCGACCCTCGGGTTCCGTGACAACGTTCAGGCAGTCGTACATACCGTAGACAAGGTACAGGTAGGCGTAGCCGGGCGGACCGAACATGACGGCGTTTCGTTTCGTGCGGCCGAATCGAGCGTGGGACGCCAGGTCATCGGCGCCGATGTAGGCCTCGACTTCGACGATCCTGCCAACTCTTACGCCAGAGAGGTCCTTTCGGACCAATCGGCCGCCGATCAAAGCGCGGGCCACGTCCTGGCTGTCGCCGGCCAGCAGCTCGCGCGAATACGCCGCGCCAGCGGCGACGGAATGCGTCTCGTTCAGGGGAAGATCGCCACCAGGTCGCTCGGCAGCAGGCCCGACAGGATGTGCACGATAGGCGGCACGAACGCGTCGAGGATCGCGCCGCCTATGTGGGACTGGTTGATCAGCAAATCATGAGCCCACCGCAGCTGGTCGACCTCCCCGAGGAACGAGTCCGGCAGGGCGTATGAGCCGAGGATGATGACCGCGATCATCAGCAGGATGAAGCCCTGGAGCAGACCCAGCAGCCCTCCGATGATGTCGTCCACGATGGGCTTGGCGGCGTAGATATCCGTTCTCTTGTAGAAGCCCTGGATCAGTACCGAGAAGGCGACCGCCATGGCGCAGAACAGGATCACGAAAGCGAGCAGGTGGTTGTAGCCGGCCGAGAATTGGTGCCAGTGGTCGGCCAGGTAGTCCCCGACGATCCCGCGCAGGTTGGCCGCCAGCAGGAACGCGAACACGATCGCAATGATTCCCAGGATTCGGCGGATGGAGCCCTGCATCACGCCGAGAATGAACCAGCCAAACAGGCCCGCCAGGATCGCCAGATCCACGACCGGCGCCGAACGGACTGCTGCGACTATGTCCATTGGTTCCCTCGCATCGTGGTGCGGAGACGGGCCATGTCACGCACGAACGCGGCTAGGTTAGCAGCGTCCGCCTCGGACGATCAATCGCATCGGCTCATCCACGAGGCACACTTGCCGGCGCGCGGTGTGAACCTCGGCCGCGGGCGCACCTAGCTGCGCAGGTGAGCGCCCAGCTCTTGTTTCAGGCCCCGCGTGACCTCGGCAGTCACGGCATCGAGATCCGCCTCGGTGAGGGTCCGGTCCTTCGCCCCGAAGACGAGCCGGTAGGCCAGGCTCTTCTCCGTGGCGGCCAGCGGCGCCCCACGATACAGGTCGAAGAGGCGGACGCGACGCAGTAGATTGCCACCGTGGCTTCGGATGCAAGCCTCCACCTCGGCCGCCGTGCGCGCCTCGGCGACGATCACCGCCAGGTCCCGCTCCACTTCCGGGAAGCGCGGAATCGGCTCGACGTGAATCCGCCGAGGCGTGGCCACGTCGAGGCCGGCGATGGCGATCTCGGCCACGATCACGCGCTGGGCCCGCAGATCCCATTCTGCGAGCGCGTCCGGGTGCAGCTCGGCCAGGCGGCCCGCGACGGCCTCGTTCCCGGCTTCCTGCCGGGCTAAGAGCGCTCGGCCCGGGTGGAAGGGGAAACCACGCGTGTCGGGCACGTACGACGGCTCTGGAAGCCCCAGGCGCCGGCACAGGAGCTCCAGGATCCCCTTCGCGTCGTCCAGATCGTACTGGCGGGCGGTTCGGTTCCAGGAGGCTGGCTCGGCAGCGCCCGAGAGCAAGAGCCCCAGGCGCGTCCACTCGCGCGGCCCGCCGTCCACGCCGGCGTAGCGTTTTCCGATCTCGAAGATCGCGACGTCCGGCCGGCCCTGGCGCTCGTTGAGCGACAGGACGTCGAGCAGGCTCGCCGCCAGATGCTGGCGCAGCACGGAATGTTGGGCGGAAAGAGGGTTGGTGACGGCGATCTCGACTCCCGATTGGGCAACGAGCTGGGCCGGAAGGGCCGGTTCGTCCGCGTCCTCGGGCCAGAGGAGCCTGGCCTCGTCGAGCGGCGAGACCAGGGCGTGGGTGACAACCTCGCTCAGCCCGGCTCCGGCGAGAGCCCCGCGAACGATCTCTCGAACCGTCAGCGGCGACGGCCGATACGCCGGCATGAGCGTCTCCGGCAGGTGCGCCGGCGTCGTCTCGTAACCGCGTACGCGGGCGATCTCCTCGGCTACGTCCGCCTCGATGGCGAGGTCGCGGCGCCAGGTCGGCACCACCGCCACGAGCACTTCTTCCGACCCGGCGTCGACGACGAGCGCCTTGGGCTCTACGGCGACCTGGATGCGAGTCCCCGTCGGAGCCGCCTCGGTCTCGACGCCGACCCGGCGAAGTAGATCGCGCTGCTCGTCGACGGAGATCGACGCGCCCAGCAGCTTGCTGACGCGGGCCGGCCGGAAGGCCAGTCTGGCGGAGACCGGCTCGGTCGGCGCGGTATCGATCCGACCGCGGGCGATCGATCCGCCCGCCCAGGCGACCGTCAGCTGAGCGACCCGATCCGCGCCTATGCGGGCGAGGCGAGCTTCCTGGCCCTTCTCGAAGCGAAGGCTCGCCTCAGAGCGGAGCGCGTAGCGGTGGCCCGTTCGGCGGATGCTGACCGGGTCGAAGACTGCCGACTCGATGGCGATCTCGGTCGTGGCGTCGGTGATCTCGCTGTCGAAGCCGCCCATGACCCCCGCGATGCCGATCGGGCCCTCGGGGTCGGCGATGATCAGCGTGTCGGGCGTGAGCTCGCGCTCGATATGGTCGAGGGTCTCCAGCCGCTCCCCGGGGAGGGCTCGCCGGACGATGATCGTGCCGTCGTGGACCGTGGCCCCGTTGAAGGTGTGCGTCGGCTTGCCCAGCTCGAGCATGACGTAGTTCGCCGCGTCGACGACGTTGTTGATGGGGCGCATGCCGGCGGCCTGCAGGCGCATCTGGACCCAGTCCGGTGAGGGCCCGATCTTCGCCCCGCTGACCCAGCGGCCGACGAAGCGCGTGCACAGCTCGGGCTCGCGGATCTCGACCCTGAGGCGGTCCGTCACGGGTTCGCCCGCTTCTTCGACGGCGATCTCGGGCCAGCGGACCGTGGCGCCGGTGGCGGCCGCGACCTCGCGAGCCAGGCCCACCAGGCACAGTGCGTCGCCGCGATTCGGCTTGACGTCTACGTCGAGGACCACGTCGCCGTACAGCTCACTGAGGTCGCGGCCCAGTGGCGTCGCGGGCGGCAGGATCAGAATCCCATCGGCGTCGGTGGTGATGTGAAGCTCGTCGCCGGAACAGAGCATGCCTTCCGAGGCGATGCCCATCTTCTCGGTCCGCTCGATGCGGCGCCCGCCGGGCAGGACGGCGCCCGGCAGCGCTACGGGCACGCGCTGACCGGGAGCGATGTTGTTGGCGCCGCATACGATGTGCAGCGGTTCACCCGAGCCGACGCTGACCGTGGTCAGATGGAGTCGGTCGGCATGAGGGTGCTTCTCGACGGTCAGGAGTTCGCCTACGACGACGGAGCGCCAATCGGCGCCCCACTGCTCGATCGCCTGGACTTCCATGCCGAGCAGCGTCAGGCGCTCGGCCAGCTGCTCTGGAGATAGCTCGACGTCGACGTATTCGCGCAGCCAGCTCAGCGGGACTCTCATCGGAACTGCTCCAGGAAGCGCAGGTCGTTCTCGAGGTAGTAACGCAGGTCGGGCACGGCATGACGCAGGTTGGAGATGCGCTCGACGCCCATTCCGAAGGCGAATCCCTGATACCGCTCCGGGTCGATGCCGCCGTATTGGAGCACGACCGGGTGGACCATGCCGGCGCCAAGGATCGTCATCCAGCCCGACTTCGAGCAGGCCGGACAGCCCACGCCGCCGCAGACGACGCATTCGACGTCGAAGGCCACCGAAGGTTCGGTGAACGGGTAATAGCCGGGCCGGAAGCGCGTCTTGCGCGGCCCGAAGAGAGCGTGAGCGAACTCGTCCAGCAGACCCTTCAGGTCCGCCATCGAGGTCCCCTCGTCGACCATCAGGCCCTCGACCTGGAAGAACTCGAAGCCGTGGCTGGCGTCGACCGCTTCATAGCGGAAGCACCGTCCGGGCAGCAGGGCCCGGATGGGCGGCCTGGTCGACTGCATCACGCGGATCTGGCCGGGGCTGGTGTGGGTCCGCAGCAGGTGACCCGGGATGTCGACGTAGAGCGTGTCCCACAGGTCGCGCGCCGGATGGTCCAGGGCGATGTTGAGCATCTGGAAGTTGGTCAGGTCGTCCTCGACCTCGGGTCCCTCGTAGACCACGAATCCGAACTGTCCGAAGACCTCGGCGATGGCCGCGATCGTCTCCGGAATGGGATGCAGAGTGCCGCGCGGCACGGCGCGACCCGGCAGGGTCACGTCCACTTGCTCCGCCGCGAGTCGCTGGGCCTGCATCACGTTCCGGAGCTCCGTGCCGCGCTCCGCCAGCGCGCCCCTGACGGCCTCGTCGACTTCGTTGGCCACGGCCCCGACGCGAGGCCGGTCCTCCGCCGGAAGCGCCCCGATCCCGCGCAGGACGGCCGTCAGGTCGCCCTTCTTGCCCAGGTACTGGATCTGCAGCTGTTCGAGCGCTGCCGGATCGGCCACCTTCGCGATCTCACCAAGCGCCCGCTCCTTGAGGCGACGCAGGTCGCCGCTCAGGCTCTCGAAGTCCACGCTCTCGTTCCTCGTTCTCTCGTCGGGCCCGGCGGCTCGGCATCCTCCAAGAATCTAGAACCCTCGACCGTCCGCGTCCGGCACGGACACGGGGACGAGTCGAGGGCTCGCGGTACCACCCCGCTTCCCTGTGTGCCTAGCGGGGCTCCCAGGGCGCTTATGGGGCCGGATATCGGTGGCCAACCGGTTCACCTACCCACCGTGGACGCCGTGGCGTCCGGGCTTCAGCGAACGGCTCGGGAGCGAACCGGCGAGATCGATCCCGGACGGACTTCCAGTCGTCGACCCGTCCTCCCTGGTGGATCTGTCCTCGCCTCTTCTCCGTTGTCGCCTGACGTTCTTTCGTGACCCGACCGTCTCCGGCCGGAGAAGCTACGCCGACGCCTTGGCGGCGGTGGCGACGACCTGGGCAAACGCCGACGCGTCGCGAACCGCTAGGTCGGCCAGGACCTTGCGATCGAGGTCGATGTTCGCGGCCTTGAGGCCGGCGATCAGCTTGCCGTAGGTGATGCCGTTCAAGCGAGCCGCGGCGTTGATTCGGATGATCCACAGCTCGCGCATCTGGCGCTTGCGCTGCTTGCGGTCGCGGGTCGCGTAGGCCAGCGCATGGAGCATCGACTCATGAGCTCGCCTGACGAGCTTGGAGTTCGTTCCCGTGCGGCCTTCGGCATCCTTGAGGAGGCGCTTGTGGCGGTGGTGGGCGGTAACGCCCCGCTTCACGCGTGACATCTGGGATCAGACTCCCAGGTACGGCAGCAGCCGGCGGATCTGATCGAGTGACTCGGGACTCACGAGCTCTTTGCCGTCATAGCGACGGGTTCGCCGCGAGGACTTGAGCTCGAGGTGGTGTCCGCGCCAGGACTTGACTCGGACCGCCTTGCCACTGCCGGTGACCCCGATCCGCTTCTGGGTCCCCTTGTGGCTCTTCATCTTGGGCACGTCAGTTCACCTTCCCAGTTGACGCCGCGCCGTCGTCCGGCTCGGGTCCGGGAGCCTCCGGAATGGCCGGGGTCTCCACGCTATCTGTTGCCACTTCGGCGTCCATGACGGCCGCCGCGTCTTCGTCTGCTCTGGCCTGACCCTTCGCCGCGGCGGCCGGTGTCGGCTCGTGCGACTTAGGCTTGTGGACCGATGCAACGCTGATATGCATCGACTTGCCTTCGAGCAGCGGAAGCCGCTCGACCACGCCGTGTTCTTTGATCTGTTCCGCAAACTTGTCGAGCAGATCGCGTCCGATCTGAGGGTGAGTTAGCTCGCGTCCGCGGAACTGGACGGAAACCTTTACTCGGTCGCCCTCCTCCAGGAATTCGACTGCCCGCCGGACCTTGGTATCGAAGTCGCCGATGCCGATCTTCGGCTTGAGGCGGACTTCCTTGAAGGTTACGGACTTCTGTCGGCGCTTGGCTTCCTTCTCGCGCTTGGTCAGTTCGTACTTGTACTGACCGAAATCGAGGAGTCGCGCCACGGGGGGACTGGCCAGCGGTGCGACCTCCACCAGGTCGAGCCCCCGCTCCTGCGCAAGCCTCAAGGCGTCGGTTGTTCGCATGACGCCAAGCTGGCTACCGTCTTCGTCGACAACCCGCACGTCGAACACGCGGATCATCTGGTTGATGCGCAGGTCTCGGCTAATGGCGAACCCCTTCTTTGCGTGTTCCGGTTGCCTGCTGCCGGGGTGACCTGCCCGAAAGCAGACGAGCGGCCCAACCCCGCGCACAGCAGCGCTGGGCGGTCGCCCGCGGGACTATAGCACAGGGATTCCGCGAGCGGCAAACGTGATAGCGGCCGGTTTCGCCGACAGTGCGTCCTCGTATTCGCGGACAGTAGCGATCATCGCCTATGCTCTCGCGAGGCGCACTGGAGGAGTGGTCGTGGGGCGGTTGGTTGTGACGTTGGTTCTGCTCATTGCGGCGGTGTCTGCGTGTCAGGGCACCTTCCCTACACCGTCGCCGAGCCCGTCCCCGAGCCCCACGCCGAGCCCCACCGCGACGCCGTCTCCGACCCCCTCCCCCACCCCAACCAAGACCGCTTCGCCGACGCCGACGCTGGACCCACTGGCCACGCCGACGCCGCTGCCGACCGACGCGCCCGGAGCCTACGCGGCGGTCAGATCCTACGAAGACGCCCTCCTCGCGGGCCGGTACGAAGCCGCATGGGGGATGCTCGGAAAGGGCTCCCAGGGCACCTGGGGATCGCTGGAGTCATTCGGGAAAGAGCGCTCGGCGTTCCTGGCCACGTCCGGCACGGCGTACAAGGAGCAGATCCATCCGGAGAACACATTGTCGCTGAGCCAGTGGATAGAAGGCACCACCTGGGGATCCGGCATCAACCAGGCGAAGGCCTACCTGATCAGCGTCACGTGGACCGCTCTCGCCGACGACACAGGGGCCGTGGAGATCTGGGTCGCCAACCCGGTCCCCGGCGGCTGGAAGCTGTACAAGGCCCATTAGCCCGCCAATCGCGGGCCCGGCAGCCTACGGTTTGCGCGCCGCGGTCTCCTGCGCCAGTCGCTCGACGAAGGCGTCCCAGCCGATGCCGTTCTCCTGCTCGCCGGCGCGATTGCGGATCGCGACCGACCGTCCCTCGACCTCCCGGTCGCCGAGGACGAGCATGTACGGCACTTTCTGACCCTGGGCGAGGCGGATCTTGTTCTGCATCCGGTTGTCGGAGCCGTCCACCTCGATCCGGAGACCGCGGCCACGCAACAGCCCGGCCAGCTCCTCGGCCGCCGGCAGATGGCGATCGGCGATCGGGATGAGCACCGCCTGGACCGGCGCCAGCCAGACCGGGAATGCTCCGGCAAAGTGCTCGGTGATCACCCCGATGAACCGCTCCAGCGAGCCGTAGATCGCTCGATGGATGGCGACCGGTCGCTGCTGGGTCCCATCCTCGTCGATATAGTACAGGTCGAACCGCTCGGGCAGCATGACGAGGTCGACCTGGATCGTCGCGGTCTGCCATTCGCGACCGAGGGCATCCTCGACCTGGATGTCGATCTTGGGGGCGTAGAACGCGCCGTCCTTCTCCTTGATCCGGTAGGCGACGCCCGAACTATCGAGGGCCTCCCGGATCATCCCCTCGGCTTTGTCCCACAGCGCCAGGTCGCCGAGCACCTTGTCCGGTCGCGTCCCGAACGTGAAGCTCGGCGTGAGGCCCACCCACGAGTAGGCTTCGCGGACCTCGCCGAGGAGCGCCTCGATCTCGGAGCCGATCTGATCGGGGCGGACGTAGATGTGGGCATCGTCCGTCACGAAATGCCGGACGCGGGTCAAGCCCGACAGCGTTCCCGACAGCTCGTTGCGGTGGAGCTTGCCGTACTCGGACAGCCGCAGCGGCAGCTCTCGATACGAGCGCACCCGGCTGCGGTAGATGTAGGTCGACTCGGGGCAGTTCATCGGCTTGAGGCTGAACGTCTCGTCTTCGGCCTCGATCAGGAACATGTGCTCGCGGTAGAGGTCCCAGTGACCGGACTGTTCCCAGAGCTTTCGATGCACGAGCGGCGGGGTGTAGATCTCCTGGTAGCCCCGCCGCGCCTGGAGCTCGCGCATGGCGTTCTCGAGGGTCCGGTAGAGGGTCCAGCCCTTGGGATGCCAGAAGGCGGCGCCGGGCGAGACGTCGTGGAAGCTGAACAGGTCGAGCTGGACGCCGAGGCGGCGGTGGTCGCGCAGCTTGGCCTGCTCCCGACGCCAGAGGTATTGATCCAGCTCCTCCTGCGTGGGCCAGACGGTGCCGTAGATTCGCTGGAGCATCGGGCGCTTCGCGTCACCGCGCCAGTACGCGCCGGCGATCGCGAGCAGCTTGAACGCGCCGATCTTGCCGGTGCTGGCGACATGCGGACCCTTGCACAGGTCGATGAACGGGCCGTGTTCGTAGGTCGAGGTGGGCGGAAGCGCGGTGCCGGACGCCGCGGCGCGGGCCGCCAGATCGTCCAGGATCTCGACCTTGAATGGCTGGTTGCGACCCTCGAAGAAGGCCCGACCGTCGGCGAACGGGACTTCCTTGCGGACGAATCGATGGTCCGCGGCGATGGAGGCGCGCATGGCGGCCTCGATGGCGGCCAGATCGTCGGGCGTGAGCGGGCGAGGCAGCAGGAAGTCGTAGTAGAAGCCGTCGTCGATCGACGGGCCGATCCCGAGCTGCGCGCCCGGGAAGATCCCCAGCACCGCCTCGGCCATCACGTGCGCGGCGGAATGGCGCATCGCGTCCAGGTCCGAGTGAGCGCCGGCGTCGAGAAGCTCTTCGACCGATCCGCGCTCCACGGCGTCGAAGAACTCCTCGGACTCCGCCGCCTGAGGTGCGCCGACCTGCGGCGCCTGAACCTGCTCGTCCTTGCTCATCTCGTAGCCCGCCCTTCCGTTCCATCGCGCCGCAATTGTTAGCCGAAACACAAAGCCTCCCGCCCGACAGGACGAGAGGCTTCTCTCGCGGTTCCACCCGCCTTCGCGACGTCTACCGGGCCATTGCCCGCGTGCGTCGCGCGCTCGTGCCGCTCTCACGGGCGGATCCCGGACCGGTTCCCCGGCCACTCACGGTTGGTGCCCGCGCCGGTGACGATCGCCGTCGCTCTCAGCCGTGGCCTTCACCACATCGACGGCTCTCTTGGATCCTGCCGGCGGGGCGTGTCCCGCTCATCGCGTTCAATATGCATTTGGTCGGCGCCGCCGGAGCGGCCCCGATGGTGGGCGGTAGAGGACTTGAACCTCTGGCCTCATGCATGTCAAGCATGCGCTCTAACCAACTGAGCTAACCGCCCGGGTGCGCGCCGCATCATAACCCATCGATCCGACGCTCGGCTGGGGCGGTCTCGCGGCCGGCGCTCGAGGGTGTGACCCGAGCACCCTAACACTTGGAGCGCGGCGTCTGAGCGGCGCCTCCCTACTGCGCGGGCGGGCCGGTGTACGTGAACAGGAACTCACCCGAGGTGGAATCGACGAATGCGACTTCATCACAGATGGTGGGTGCGGCTGTACCAGAAGGCCGACTACTGGCGGGCACAAACGCGCCACCCGAACTCGGAGGGCAGGTGATATTCCTCCAGCTGAACGCCCAAACCAAGGCGTCGTTGAGGGGTTGCCTGAACGTTCCATCCGCCTGGGTGGTGCCGTATGACACGTCGGTCATCGAAGCGAGCTCGGCGCTCGTAGGCTGACCGTCAGGGCAGGCGGCTACGCCGGTACGGCATAAGTCGTATGCGACCGCGGCAGCGACCGAAGCGACCTGGACTTTCGGCGGCGCAAGCGTGATGCTCGCTGTTGGGTAGATGCGTGCCTTCGCGAGCAGCTGGTCTGCGACCGACAAGGCTGCCCGACCACTACTCGCAACCGGCGCGACGCAACCCGCGAGTCCGACCAGCAGGCTGAGTGCAGCCGCGAGGACAGAACTCGCGCGCCGGGTCATGGCGTCACAGTCCAGGATCGAACGTGGCCGCAGCTGGGGGCGTCCGAATTCCACCTGGAGCTGTCAACCTGCCGGTAGAGCGTGATCGCGCCGCACGTCGTGTGGCACGCGTTATCGCTGTAGTACTGGATCGTCATGTAGCTCCAGCCGGTCTTGCGCGAGGCTGTTCCGGGGATGTCCGTATGGAGATCATGCACCTCCCCATCATTGGTACAAGAGCCCGTTACTCGTGGAACGCGGCGGTCCCGCCTCTGGCTTCTGGCCCGCTTGGGGAGTCGCCGCCGTGGTTCAGCCGAGCCAGACCTGCCCGCTTGCGCGCGTGAACGGCACCGGCGCGTCGAAGATCTTCTGCCACGACGACCCGGTGCGGGCGTAGCCGATCTCGTGGACGTCCGTGACGTTCCCGTCCGCCGACTCGGTACCGGAGAGCATCGCCAGGTGGGAGCCGTCGGCGTCCAGGGCGAGATCCCAGACCACTTCCGACGACCCCAGCGTCAGGCTCTTCGCGGGCGCGCCGCCGCCGATCCAGTCCGACACCGGCGCGACGTATACGGCCGATTCGGTGGCCGCGGCCAGAGAGCCGCGGTCGGGCGAGACGGCGAAAACGCGGACGCCTCCCAGGGCGCGCAGCGTCGCCAGGGAATGGCCGGCTGTGTCGATCACGGCCAGGCGCGAGATCTGCTCCGCGTCGGTCGAGAGCGCGACAAGCCGGTCGGCGTCGATCCACGCGACCAGAGGGCTGAACGCGCCAGCCGGAGCCGGAGACAGCAGGCTGACCGATCCGTCGGCCGCCACAAGCAGGAAGGTCGGTTCGTTCGCGTCAACTCGAACGACCGCCGTTCGACCAGTTAGGGACCGACTCGCCGCCACCACCGATCCCGACTCCCGGGCCGGCCAGGAGACCTGCAGCCGCGTGCCGGCTTGCCCGGAGCTGGAGACCTTCCGGACCTCGAGCGAACCGCCGAGAGCCAGCGTGAGATCGTCGCCGTCGCGCCCCAGGGCCGTTGCCCCCGCCAACGGAGCGAGGGCCGTCCAGCCGGTGCTCTCGTCGTAGATCCAAAAGCCGGCGCCGCCCTGGATTCCATCGGCCAGAACGAGAAGGTCCGACGCCGGCCCGACCGGGTCCGAGGTAGCCGAGGTACCCAACGTCGCCGAAGTAGCCGCGCTCGCGGATGGCTCGGGAGACGAAGGAGTGTCGCCCGATCTGGTCGTGAGGGAACAGCCCGTGAAAGCGACCGAGATTGCCACGAATGCGAGCATCCATCTTCGCACTGGGCGGCTCGCGAGACGCCCAAGCTCGGCTGCCGGATTGCCGAGGGTCATTCGATCTCTCTTTCTGCGATCTCCCGCGGCCGCCCGAGCGGACGGCCGCGGGTTGATGAACCGGATCCCGACCAACTTTCGTCGGGCTCGGTTTGGCTACTCCACTACGTCCCCACCGATGATCGACCCATCGCCGGCATCGACGTACAGGGTCATCAGCCAGACGTAGTTGGCGGCGGCGCCGGTCGGTTTGACGTTCGCGACCCAGGCCAGACGATAGGGCTGCGGAGAGTCGGTGACCCTCGCGGGGTCGAACGCCCCGTTTGGTCCAGCCCACTCGAGGGCAAGGCTCTGGATCGTGTAGGCCGAGTTGCGGCCGGCAAACCATCGATCGACGGTTGCGCTGACCGCTTGCCTGGCCTGGCCCGAGCCGATACGTCGATCGGGTGGCGAAGCCAGATCGTGTTCCACTCGAGCCAGGCTCTGGATCCGACCGTCGGACCAGAGGTGGACACGCGTCTCGTCGTCTCGGACACGGATGCCGTCCTGCTGCCGCGCCCAACGGATCGTCCAACCGCCGTTGGCCTCGTCCACCTCCGCGGCGTTCGGCGTGTCCACCGCCAGACCGGCGGCGACAGCCGATCGCTGGGCCGACCGGATCGCCGCCTCGCGCGTGACGTTCAGGCCCGCGCGCGGGGCGCTGTCCAGCCGCATGGCGGCGCGAAGCCGCCCCTGGGCATCAAACTGCGTGACCGATGTGACTCGGCCGGACGCATCGATCTCGGAGACCTCGTCGTACTCGGCCTGCTCAAAGCCGTCGCGAACGTGCTTGCTCGTGTGCCGCGCGCCGACGGGGAACCCGAGGGCGTCGCGTGTCTTTCCTGCCCGTGCCAGGACGACGGCCTCGGAATTGGCGTCGAGCGCCATCTCGAAGCGCGCCGGTTCGTCTATGGCCGTCTGGGCGAAGCCGCCCGATGGCTGGGGTACCGCGATCATTCGCCCCGCCGTGACGACGAGGCAAGCGACCACGGTGCCGGCCCCGATGGCCGACTTGATCGTTGTGCGCGAAATCACAGCGGGCATGACGGGCACCCCACGCTCGGCAGCGTCGGCGTGCCGACGTAGTTCGGGTTTCCCCACCAGTTGGCCTGGAATGGCTCGCTGGCTGAGACCGCCTCATAGCCACCGATGCCCATCGCATAGGCGAAGGCCTGCGCCAGGGTCCGCGAGCCTGGCGTTCCGCCATTCATATAGCTCCAGAAAGCCTTCTCGAACCGAAAGCTCGCGCTGTCCCAGGCGTGGTACACGTAGCCGATGTAGAACTCCGGCCTGGTCGACGTCTTCGTCTTCTGAATCTGGAAGGCGTTGGGCATGGTGCTCGCATTCGATCCGAGCATGCAGGTCGACATGATCACCAGGTTGTAGATCGTGCCCAGAGTGGTCGCCTTGATGGTGCTGGACCTGACCATGTCCTTCGAGTTGTTGCAGTCGAGGTAGCCGGGATCCTGAAGGAACCCCGAGTCGACGTTTGGCGCTCCCGAGCTGGCCCAGTAGTTGTCGCCGTGACTGTGGACGTACACGGCGAAGTCGTTGAAGACGTTACCGAGGAACGCGGTCCGCGTGAATGAAGCGCCGAGCGCGCCTCCCACGGGGCTGAAACCGAGTTTGGCGTACTGGCTGACCGTGAGGTCGTAGTGCTGCTTCGGATATGTGTCGGTGAAACCGAGACAGGTGGCAGCGAAGGCGTTGGAGTTCGACCAGACGTGGGCGCTGTAGGCCGCCGTCGTCTGGGGCATGACGCCGAGTGTCGACCCCGCGATCAATAGCGAAACGAGCCAAGTAGACGCTCGTTTCATGCGATCTCCTCCCATTCCGGCGGGCGGATCTTGCCTGCGGCGGGTTCGGCGACCGTGGAAAGCGGCACATCGACGGTCAGGCCGGTCTTCTCCACGCGCATGCGATCGTGCTGAGTATTGGCTGAGGCGCCTCCTTCCGGCTGAGTTGCCAGAGGTTCACGGGCTCCGGGAGTCGGCCCGGCCCGCTCCGCCCGCTGCGACCGCCCCCTCGGACCTTCGAATCTCAGGCGGCCTCAACGCTCGAAACGTCGGGACTGTAGCCGTCGTCGCTTACCTGCGGCTTATCTGGCGATTGTCCGGCGTCGGTCCCAGGCCGGGGCTACGACCCTGCCGGACCCTTCCCCGCCTCGTCCCAGCCGGGCCCCAGAGCTCCGTCGTGCTCCATCTTCTCGTAGCGGATCGGGCCGCAGCGGGTCCCCAGATTCAGCAGCGCCCGAGGCACGACCAGCAACCACAACCCGTTGAATAGCGAAACGCGGAACGCACGACACAGCCTCTCTCCGTTGCCCAGCGGGCGGCCATCCGGGCGCCGCTCCCATCGCAACGAGTCCCATCCTAAGACGGCGCTCACGCCCAGGTAGCCAGCGATGATCGCGATCAACGGGCGCTTCCGGCCGGTCACCGCCACCGAGGCCGCTGCGCCCGCCACGACCGTCGGAACCGCCATTTGCCCAACGTAGATGGCGAAATCCAGCCGCGACGTAACCGAGAGCCGTCGACTCGAGATGACCGCCGGCCCGTGCTCGAAAGCTCGGCGGAATGCGCCTTCCGCCCAACGTAGCCGCTGGTGCCACAGGCCCAGAAGGTCCCGAACCGGCTCTTCCCACACCTCCGCGTCGATCGCCCACGCAACCCGCTCGCCCGTGACGGCGGCCAGACGGCTCGACAGGTCGATATCTTCCGTAAGCGCGGCCGCTCTCCAGCCGCCCACGGCCGACAGCAGCTCGCGCCTGACCATGATCCCGTCGCCCCGGAACTCCGAGCAGCCGCCCATCGCCCAGCGGCCCCGATTCAGCTCGCCGTCGAGGGTCTGCTCGTCCGCCTGGGCGCCGGCCAGCCAGCCACTCTCCGAGTTCATGATCCGCCGCCTGGCCGTGACCGCGTTCGCTCCGGCGGCGAAGTACCCGGCGGCACGGCGCAGGAAGAACGGCTCGATCCGCGCGTCGGCGTCCAGAACCAGGATCACTTCGCCCCTGCACACCTCCGGCTGAGCCGCTGCCAGCGCCGCGCCCTTACCGTCGCGAAGGCCATCTCCTTCGCGACGAATCACTCTCGTCACGTTCTCGATGCCGCATGCCCGCGCCGCCGCCATCACGGCCTCACCGCTACCGTCGACCGAGCGGTCGTCGACGACGATCAGCTCGAAGTACGGCTCTCCGCTCGGGGACCGGTGATCCTGTCGGCCGACGTCTCGAACGAGCGCGGGCAGCACGTTGGCCTCGTCGCGTGCGCCGACAAGTACCGTAAACGTGGGCGGCGAGGCCGCTCCGGCCAGTGCTTCGGCGGCGGAGTCGGGCCCGATGGGCGGCCTGCGCGTCGCCAGGGCCACGGGGACCGCGCACCCCAGCGCCACTCCGGCCGTAACCAGGGGCACGACACGACCCACTTTCCGGTGGCTCGCGAGAAAGCCGACCGCCGCCCCTCCGGCGAGGATCGCCAGCGCCGCGGCCCGCCATGCGGTCGGCGTCGCCGACCCGTCTCCCCGGCCTTGCGCCCCCTCCGTCACGCCGGTTCGCTCCCGACGTTCGGGTTCATCGGCGTACCTCGCTCCCGTCGAGACCCAACCTGTCGGGCGACGTCAGAGGCACGCCGCCCGCCAGATCGGCCGGCGAAGTTGCCGCGGTCATCGGATCGACAGGCGCCCCGCTCGTCGACGCGCCGGCGCGCGCCTCCACTTCGTCCGGACGCAGAGATCCGCGCTTGATCACACTGGCCACGCCCCACAGGCCGACGAAGATCCCGACCGCCAGGATCACCCCTTCGCGACCGACGATGTCCGCCACCGGGCCGACGACGATGATAGGAGCCAGGCTGGCGATCGAGACGAGCATGTTCAGGACGCCGAAGACTCGACCTCGAACGTCCTCCGGCAGATCTTCCTGTAGCTGCGTCTGCGACGAGATCGAGACGATCGCGAACGCAGCGCCTACAAGGAACGCGATGGCGATGACGATCGAAAGCACCGAAACGACGCGGCTCGCCTCGCGGATCTGGGCGCCTACGTTGTTCTCCAGGAAGACCGAGATCGCACCGGCAGACGACAGCAATGCCAGAAGCACGCCCAGCGCGATCATTCCGATCTCGATCGCCCGCCGCCGCGGCATGAGACGTCCGTAGGCGTTGAGGGCCACGATCCCGGTCACGATGCCGAAACCCAACGGCAGGACGACGAGGACGAAGTCCTTCTCGCCCAGAGCGAGCGTGGTCTTCGCGAAGCCGGGCCCCAGGACGCCCAGGATGCCGACCAGCGCGCCGGTGATCCCCAGATACGAAAGCGACCAGCCGACCGAACGATGGTCGCGGATGTAGGCCATTCCCTCGGCCAGCTGCCCGAACATGGTTTCGACAGCCTGCCCCGCGTCGGCGACAGTCCGCCCGGCGGTCACGGAGTCATCGCCCGCGGGCGGCGCGGAAGGCAGGGTCCAGCAGAAGACCGCGGCCACGAAATACAGCGCGGCCACGATCAAGATCAGGATCTGCGGGCTCGCCAGCGCGACCAGGAACGGCCCCACCAGAGCGAAGCCCAGGGCGAAGGCCACGTTCATGGTCAGCGTGAAGAGCCCGTTCGCGGCGAGCAGCTGCGAACGCGGAACCAGGAACGGGATCATCGAGGCCTCGGCCGGCCCGAAGAAAGTCGTCACCGTGGCCACCAGGATCATCAGCAGGTAGAGCATCGCCAGGTTGTTCCCGACCAGGACGATGACCAGGAAAGCCACGCCTCGGAGCACGTTCGTGACCAGCAGGATGTGACGCTTGTCGACGCGATCGACGAATACCCCGGCGATCGCGGAGAAGACGATGGCCGGCACAAGGAAGCTCAACAGCAGGCCACTGACGGCTGTCGCGGACCCGCCCGTGCTCGTCGTGATCAGGATCGTCAGGCCGTAGATGACCATGTTGCCGCCGACCTGAGTCGACAGCTGGGCCAGCCACAGCAGTAGGAAGGGCCGGTTCCGAAGAACTGCCATCCCACCGGATTCCTGCGCCGGTTCCTGGAGCGCAGGGCGGGCGACGGCACGCGTCTTGGTTGGACGCGTCGCCGCGCCCCGCCGCGTCTCGCGGCGAGGAACGCTCATTGCGCTCCCCCTCCGCCGGCGGCCGATGCGCCGCCGTCCCGCGGCGTCGGTGCCACGGCCCGACTCAGCGCCAGATCACCCCGCGAGACGAAACCCGTGATGCGCCGCTCCAGCGTCCGGCGATCGAGAAGAACGTGCCGTGCGCACATTCGGCAGCGCAAACCTATATCGGCACCGAGCCGATCCACCAACCAATCGTGACCGCCGCACGGGTGAGCGCGACGCAGCCGGACGACGTCGCCGAGCCGAAACTCGACGACGGTGGAGTCAGCGGTCGACACAGCGAAAGCCGGCGATGGGGGAAGTGATTTCGTCCTGCATAACGGCCGCTCAGCCTATCAGAGCGGAAGGCGCGCGGCGCGGTTGCTCCGACTCGAATCGGGGGCACGCGGCAACAGGTCGTCCCCGATGACCCGTGACAAGGGCGGCGCGCTGCGCGGTCAAGGCTCCCCTCTCGGGCTCGAACGTCGCCTCATGACAACGGCAACGAGACCGAGGGCGACGACGATCGCCCCTACGAGTGCTAACGCCAGAAGGAGGACCGTCGGGGTCCCTCCCTCCGATTGCGCGGATCCGCCCTGGGGGGCCGCCGTTGCCGTCGCGGCCGGGGATCCTGCCGAGGGGGCCTGTGTCGGCGCAGCCGTCCCACCGGCGAGCCCGGAGATCGTCCAGCCGGATGGTACCGGACCAATGGGAGCCGGGCGCGGCCCAAAGGATTGGAGCGACGTCACTCCGTTGGCCTTCATCCAGGCCTTGTCGAAGGTGCCCACGTCCACTCCGATCGCGGTCTTGAAGGCCTCGTCGTCGGACGCTCCCGTGCCGAACGCGTTGAGCAGCTTGATGACATCGGCCTTGCCATACGTCTTCATGAAGTAGTCCACGGCGGAGACGGCCTCGGCATACGCCAGGTAGAAGCGGTCCTGGGTAGTCGGGAACTGCCCCCGAATCGCCTCCAGCGGCATCAGGCTGCCGTCGGCGGCAGCGCTCGCAACCAGCCGCTTGTCGGAGCTGTCGTAGCCCTGCGACACGTAGACGGCGATGCCTTCATTGAGCCAATGCGGCGGATAGTGGTACGGGTTCCTGGTGACCTCGTCGAAGACCACGTGCGTCAGCTCGTGCGGAACCACGGTGCTGGCATACGCAAGCTCATTTGGGGCGATGAGGGCGAAGAGAGTCCGCGTCGCCGGGTTCGCCTCGCCGCCCACGTTCTCGCGAGTGCTTGGGCCTAGCGCGTCGTAGAACGGGGCCTGGTCCGGATAGATGTAGAAGTCGATCGGCTGTGTCTCGGTCACTCCCATGAAGGCAGCCGCGCTGGCGATCCCCTGCTCTCCCATCTCCAAAGCCGACGTGGCAAACGTGTCGTCGCCCTGATACCAGTGCAGCCTGACCACCTTGCCGATCTTGGTCTTCCACTGGAAGCGGTCGTCGAGATACGTGACATGAATCTCCGGTCCGGCCTGAACGGTGCCGTCGGCGAAGGTCACCTCGAAGTGAGCCACCAGCTGCGTGTTTGGCTGGAGCTGCCCAGCCGAGGTGTCCAGCTGGTAGGTGAAGCTCGTGCTGCCGGGGTTGTCAAGCTTGGTGACGGAGCGTCCGAAGCTGCCCGGGTAGGTGATGACGATGTCGACCTCACGGAACGTCCCGCCGCCGTACGGCTGGGTGAAGTCGACCCCCTTGCCGAAGCTCGACGAGGCAGTGGGCATTCCGAACGTGACCGAGGCGGCCCGGACCGGCGCACCCGTCGCCCCAACCGCCGCCGACGCGGCGAGGGCGGCCGCGAAAGCGACCCTGGCGATTCGGCTTCTCAGCGAGACGTTCACAAGCCGCTCGCCCAGGCCAGACCGGCGTAACGAACCAGGCCCTGGCCGTTCGGCAGCGCCCCGAGGAGCTTCGGCGAGGCCAGCGAGTAGCCCGCCCCATTGTCCACTGGGATCACGGGCGCCTGGTCGAGCACGATCGCCTGGGCCTGATCGAAGGCCCCCTGCATCGCCGCCGGATCGGTGGCCGAGAGAGCCCGGCCGATGGCGGCGTCGAAGTCGCCCGAGGTCCACCGCCCGAAGTTATTCGTCTTGCCGGTGCCAAGGAGCAGCCCAAGGAAGTCGTTTGCGCCGGGGTAGTCGGCCACCCAGTCCATCTCCCAGAAAGCCGGCGGGTCGCTGAGCAGGCGCTCGTTGTACGTGGTCCAGTCGAGCTCCTCGTAGTTGATCTCGATGCCCAGGTTGTCGTGGAGCTGCCGCACGATCGCCTCGTCCAGGGCCGCGCCCGCGGTGACCAGCGTGATCTTCGGAAAGCCGACGCCGTTTGGGAAGCCGGCGGCCGCAAGCTCCGCGCGAGCCTTCTGCAGGTCGAATTTCGGGCCGAAGTCGGTCTCGCCGTGGCCCGGCACGCCCGGAGGCACCATGCCGGTGGCCGGCTGCTCGAGCGGATCGGCCAGCAAGTTCACGATCCGGCGCCAGTCGACCCCCATCTGGAATGCCCGCCGGACGTGGACGTCCGAGAACGGCGCCTTCGTAGCATCGAAGCCGTAGAACTCCACGGACGGCGACGGCTCGATCCGGAGCGACGGCCCGAGCGTCCCGTCGTAGGCGATCCACGACGCGTCATACAGGCTGATCGGCGTGTAGTCGAGGTTGCCGTTCTCGAACTCGGAGACGGGACTCTTCCCCCCGATCGAGCTCAGCAGGTGGACGGTCTCGATCGGCGGCGGCCCGGCCCAGTAATGCGGGTTCGCCGTCATCGTCGTTTCGGTCGCGGTCAAGCCGCTGAGCACGTACGCGCCGCTACCGACGAAGGTGTGGGGCAGCAGGATGCCGGCGTCGGAGTCAATGGCGGGCGGCACGACCGCCAGGGTCGGGCCGGAGGCGATGGCGGCGAAGTCCGCCGCGGGGTTCACCAGGTCGATCACAACCTGCTGGTCGCCGAGCGCCTGGATGCCGACGGCCGATTTCGACCCGCTCCCTTCACGGTACGCCCGAGCCCCCACGACATCGTCGAGCAGGGAGGCGAGCTGACTCGGCTGGGAAGGTGCCAGCACGCGCATCCAACTCGAGACGACGTCGGCCGCCCGGAGCGACGTCCCATCCGAGAATGTCAGGCCCGATCGCAGATGGAAGACGATCCGTTTGCCACCGTCCGAGGTTTGCCAGCCGTCGGCCAGGGCCGGCTGCACATGCCCGGTGGTGTCGATCGCGGTCAGCGATTCGAAGAACTGCGAGACGACCTGCGCGCTGCCCGCGTCGGACTGGACCGCCGGATCGAGCGATGCCGCGGAGGCCCCGAGGATCGTCACCGACCCGATGGACGTGCCGGCCAGCACGCTGCTGCCGGCGGGCCGCCAGACTATGGCGCTCCCCACGAACGCAGCCACCACGGCGAGCACCGAGACGACAGCCATGGCTCCGGCGCGGCGCCTGCTCGGGCGAGGCGGGGGTGAGGCCCAGCTGTACATCAGCGAGCCAGCCACCAGGCCGGGAAAGTGCCGTTGTTGGTCTCGGCCGGCATCTGCCACTCGATCGGCACGGGTCGCCGAAGCGGCCCGACGCGCCAGACGTACCCCTGCCCGGCGAACCTCCCGACGAGAGCCACGATGCAAACGAGGCGGCGCATTCGCGGAGTATATGCGGCGGCGTCAGTCGCGCTGCGAACCTGCGCGTCGGGCTCGCGCTCCGACGCCGGAGGGCTTGCCGCTCCCAGACCCGGGCCCCGCCTCGATCTCGTGGTCGTGACTCCCGTCCGCGCTGTCGTGACGATGCGAGTGCCTGACCGCTCCGTGCCCGTGAAGGTGCTCGTGGATCAGATTCGCCCGCACCAGGAGCTCCGCGTCGGCGAGGATCGTGGCCGGGGCGCCATCCGCCATCACCCTCCCCTCCTCGCTGAGGACGACCGCCCGATCTGCGATCAGTGGCACTATGTCGAGCTCGTGAGTGGCCACGACGAGCGTCCGGCCCGCATCGCCGAGACGCTGGATCAGATCCACCAGAACCCATTTCGTCCGTGGGTCCAGCGATGCCGTCGGCTCGTCGAGAAGCAGGACGTCCGGCCGAAGCGAGAGGACCGAGGCGATTGCGGCCCGCTTCTTCTCCCCGCCCGAAAGCTCGAAGGGCGCACGGTCGGCCAGGTGCGCGATCTCCATCGCAGCCAGGGCTTCGTCGCACCTTTGCCGCACGTCGTCTCGACTCAGGCCCAGCTGCAGCGGCCCGAAGGCCACGTCGTCGAGAACGGTGGCGCTGAACAGCTGGATCTCCGGGTCCTGGAAGACGAGCCCCACCTCTCGATGGAAGCTGAAGGCGTCCTGGCCCGCAGCGACGGCCGCGACGTCGCGACCCAGGGCACGCATCGTTCCGCTCGTCGGCGCCACGATGCCGTCGAGGAGCTTGAGGAGCGTGGACTTGCCGCTGCCGTTGGCGCCGAGCAGAGCGACGCGCTCGCCGGGCCAGATCTCCAGATCCACGCCGTCGAGCGCCGGCTGCCGGCCTGCGTAGACGTACCGGACGTCGCGCAGGCGGAACACAGGCTCGCCCAGCCCACCCGGTCCGACCGGTCCGACCGCGGTGGCCCGCTCCGCGGCAGCGTCCGTCACGGCGACGTCCGTCAGGGCAACTTCCGTCATGGCAGCACGCGCGTAGCCAGCACGACCGCCACCGAAACGGCGGCCACGCCACCCAGGGAGAGCCAGTCGGTCGCCCGCATTCGGTACGTGCTGTACACGCGAACCTCGCCCGTGAAGCCGCGGGCCAGCATCGCGGCGTATACGTCGTTGCTCATCTTGAATGCTCGGCTCATGAGGTTGCCCATGGTCCCCGTGATCCAACGACGCTGCTCGCCACCGCTCGACCGACCCACCGAACGGCTCTTGCGGGCCAGCAGGATTCCGTTGGTCGTGTGCAGGAACAGGAAGATGTAGCGGTAGGTCATCGACAGGACGAGCACGAAGACCTGCGGCGTCCGGAGGGCGCGCAGGCTCTTGAGCAGATCCGCCCACGGCGTCGTCACCACCAGCAGGACGGCCAGCGAAACCGAGACGCCCACGCGGCTGACTAACAGCACCCCACCGACCAGCCCGTTCCAGGACGGAGCGAGATGTGCGGGACCGACCGCCAGATCGAAGACCCGATCTCCGGGCACGAAGAAGATCGCGGGCACGACCACGATCCCGGCGAAGAACGGGATCCCGAGCCAGACGCGCTTGACGAAGAAGCCGAACGGGACCCGACTCGCCCGAGCTGCGGCCAAGACCGCGCCATACAGCAGGGCCAGCGCGACGAGCGAGCCGACCAGGCTGGTGGCCACGATCGCCACCAGGAAGCCGACGAGCTTGGCGCGCGGATCGCGAGCCTGCAACCAGCCAGCCGAGCGCGCGTGTCGTTCCGTGAAGACGGCGTGCTCGATGTTGGCGGTGATCCCGCCGACGGTCCGCTCGAGCCAGCCGATGCGTCCCTCGATCGGCTTGCGGCCGGCAACGAGGGCGGTCACGAGCCGGCTTCTTCCGCGACCGAGGTCGGCCCGCCACTGCCGCGAAGCAGGCGAGCGATGAGGTATGTCACGCCACCCACGGCCAGGATCCCCAGGACGCCGGCGATCTCATAGCCGATGCCGGCGTGCCACAGGGGCGCGTTCGCATCGGAGAAGAACGGGAGCGGAAGGTTGTACTCCGACATCGGCGCCGCGAATATGCCCGACAGGTCCTGCAGCCCGGTTGGGACATAGCCGAAAGCGGCCTTGACGTCGTGGGCGCCGCCTTCCCCGTACGCGAAGCCGGGGGCGATCAGGCCCAGAGGCGCAACGACCGCCAGCGCCACGAAGGCCGACCCGATCCGCTTGATCGAGCGCGGCAGAAGCAAGTACGTGACCGGCACCAGAACGACGCCCGCGATCGCGGTGACCAGCAGCATGCTGCCGACTGACGGCCAGTCGACCGCCGACCAGTCGGCGTTGAACATCCGATTCGGGTCGCCGCCGCCCTCCACCAGACCGATTGCGCCAAGGACTGCGACAGCGACGACCACAGTCGCCAGGACGATCTGCCAGAGCGGACGTTGCGACGGACGGCCCGCGGCAGCCTCTTCCGGCGCGAAGATGCCTCGCAGACTGGTCAGGTATTCAGGATGGCGGCGCTGCAGGTACGCGACGCCGAGCCCAGTGATCAGGCCTTCGACGATCGAGGCGCCGAGCATGTGTGCAGCCAGCATCGCCGGGATCGCCTCTCGCAGCCCGTACGGGCTATAGAGAGCGTGGCCGCCACTCGAGAAGAGCAGCGGCTCGATCCCCAGTTCGATGCCCACCGCCAGGGCCGAAACGCTGATGCCGACATAGGCGCCGATCCCCGCGGCGATCGCCCGTCGCGTCGAGAGAGTCGGCGCGCCCGCCGCGATCAGCCGGTACGTCGCATAACCGACGAAGGGCAGGATGATGGCCATGTTCAGGCAATTGGCGAAGATCGCCAGGACGCCGCCGTCTCCGAAGAAGAGGGCCTGCAGTATCAGCGCGGTGCTGACGGCTATGACCGCCGCCCATGGGCCCAGGACGACGGCGATGAGAGTGCCCCCTACCCCGTGCGCGGTCGTTCCGCCGGGCACCGGAATGTTGAACATCATGATCGTGAAGCTCAGCGCGGAGAAGATCGCCAGCAGCGGCACGGTCCTGTTGTTGAGAACCTTCTTGACCCGTTGCGTCGCAAGCCCCCAGGCCGGCACGGTGGGGACAGCCAGAGCCATGGCGACAGCGGGGGCAAGGTAACCGTCCGGAATGTGCATCGTCTCGACTCTTCTCGTCTCACCTGACGATACGCGTCGCTATTGCAACATCTTGCGTATGGACGAAGTCTACGGCAATCGGCCGATGCGCCACAATCAGCTGCACAGAAGGGACCGCACCGTGCCACGAACGAAGACCAGTGAGACCGATCACCGGACGTCCGCCAGCCCGTGGGATGACGTCGCCGATCGGTTGCGTACCAACGGCCTTCGCTGGACACCCCAGCGCCGCACCCTGATCGATGTATTGCGCGAGCGCGAGGGTCACGTCACCGCCACCGAACTGATCGCCCGCTGCAAGGAGCGCGACCAGACCACCACCCCATCCACGGTCTACCGCACCCTCGACATGCTCGAGGACCTTGGGTTGGTCCGCCACGGCCACGGCCCGGGCGGCCGAGAGGAGTACCACGTCCTCCCGCGGCAGATCCACGGCCACCTCCACTGCGTCGGCTGTGGAACTACCTGGGAGATCCGCCCGGAAGCCGGCGCCGTCATAGTCGAGGCGCTCGCTTCACAGCTGGGCTTTGCCGTGGACCTCTCCCACGTGACGATCTCGGGGCGCTGCGCCGGCTGCCACGACTGAGGCAGGGCGTCGGTCCTGGTCTAGTACGGGACCACCAGTAGCCATTTCCCGTCGCGGTCCTTGTAATGCCCCTCGGGGCGCTTCCAACCGATGTAGTTGTGAGCCATATCCGCCATGTCGCGGAAGGTGTCGGGCCCCAGGGTCTGACCCCAGATCGTGCTGATTCGCGGGTAGAACGGATCCACGATGTAGGCGCCGCTCAGCGTGTAGTCCTTGGGGAAGTAGCGCGGATCGGCGCTGGACCGAAAACCTGTCATCACCCAGGAGTGGGCGCCCCACCAGGACAGCAGGCCGACCGGACGGCCCGTCTTGCGCAGAGCGGACGCCGCGTCGTGCATGGCCTGATCCAGCGAGCCGTCTATCAGAAGCTTGTACTTTCCGGCTCCCAGCTGGGTCAGGGTGATGGCCCAGCCCGCCGGGCCATAGCCGCCGTTGAGGCTGTCGGTCTTGGTGGTGTTGTCCACGATGAGGTGGCTGATCTCAACCTGCCGGGTCGACGTCAGGTCGATCTTGGGACCGATGATGTTCAGCATGTTCTGAAGAGCGCCGGCCATGCAGGCGTACTTGTTGATCTGGGACTTGAAAGTGCCGAGCCTGTAGATGTCCATCTTGAACGGGCCCCTGGTACCGGTCGGACTCGGCGTCGGGACATACGTCGGGGTGCTGGTCGAGACAGGCGGCGGCGTGGTCGAGTCGGCGGTCTCGCTAGGCGGCGGCGTGGTCATCGGGGCCGTGCTCGCCGCGGCGACGTACGAAGGCGTGGGCGTTGGGGCGCCAGCAGAGACACTCCCGACCGCCACCCATGCGACCGATGCGAGGACCACGCACAAAGCCGAGTACGCGATCGCCCCTGCCAGCAACCGGCCCCGTCGCCCCGATCGGCGCACCATCAACCGTTCTTCCTCCACCTCGTCAGCTTGCCGTCTCCGCGGCACCGCCCAAGGACGCGGCGGCCGGGGGCTGCGTGACGTATAGCGGCGCGCGGCACCGACGACTCAAGAATACCCTGACCGGGCCGGCATCTCGATTCCACGAGACGAACCGCCGTCGCATCAACGCCGTCAGGCGGTCCGCAGTCGGATGACGGCCGTTATCGCGCGGCGGTCCGGGCCTCCTCCGCTCCTCGGCGCAAGACTCGTCCGGCGCCAAGCGTAGCCAGAGCCATGCCCGCGACGAAGACCGGCCACGGATACCAGCCGGGCAATCCTCCGGCCATGATCCGGGCCGCGTCGGCCGTGAAACTGACCACGACGAGCAGCCCGCCAGCCACGGCAAGGATCACTTCCGACCGGACCGGCTGGAAAACGCCACCCCGGCCGACCTGTCGTGCGGCCGCAAGCCCGAATCCGATGAGCGCGGCGCTGACGGCGACCGGCGCCCAGACCGGGCCGATCCAGGGCACCGGGATCAGGAAGAGCACGTCCCAGGTAGCCGGCGAGTGAGGCCAACCGATGAAGATCCACAACCAGCAGTAGTAGAGGATGTCCCACACCCCGAAGGCGATGGCGGTCCAGGCCAGGCGATCGAGCCATGCCCGGCCGGCCAGGCAGCCGATCCCGATGAGCATGACCAACGTCGCGAACTCGCGGCCAACCTCGATGGCGGCCAGGTCGCCGACCATCTCCGGGCCGCGCAACGGGAAGAGCCGCTCCGGAGTGATGTCCAGGGCGCGCTGCAGGTACACCACGACGGCCGCCTCGAGGTAGGCCATCGCGGCAGCGACGCCGATCACGACCAGGGCGCGGTTCCGAAATCGCATGGGCCGACTCCCGCTGCCCCTCTCCCCTCGAAACGAGTCTGGCGCCCCCGGCCGGACTCGAACCGACGACGCCCGCCTTAGGACGGCGGCGCTCTATCCACTGAGCTACGGGGGCCCGCCGGGATGTTACCGCGTCTGGAGGCCGCCGAGGGACGGGCCCTAGACCTCGGCCTCGTATCGGAAGCGGTCGCGGTCGCGGGTCAGGCGACCTACCGGATGCAGCGGCTCGTGCGAGAGAACGATCGTCCATTCCTCGTCCGCGGCCCGGGCAAACAGCTCCGCCTTCACGGCCACAGAATCGAGCGGGAAGTCATCGAACGCCGTCACCCACTTCGGGTTGGCGCTCCACGGCCGCATGCACAGGTCCCCGAAGAACGCGACTGTTCGCTCCGAGCCCCGCACGATCACACCTTGATGGCCGGCCGAGTGCCCGCCAGTCGCGAACACGAAGACGCCGGGAAGGATCTCCACATCGCCGTCCGCTGCGGACTGCATGCCGAGATCTCGGACAAGACGCAACTCCGGCTGGTCGTAGCTCGCGATCAAGCGCGGGTTGAACTCCATGGCGATCTTCCACTCGGCTCGCTGCGCCACCAGCTTGGCGCGAGGGAACGCCAGCGATCCGTCGGCCCGAAGGATTCCGCCGGCATGGTCGTAGTGGAGGTGGCTGACGATGACCGCGTCCACCGTGTCGGGCGCAAAGCCAGCGTTCTCTAGCGCCGGAAGAATCCAGATCCCTTCGTATCGCCGCATGGCGCGGCCCTTCTCCGTGATCCGGTCACCTATTCCGGTCTCCACAAGGACGCGCCCGGCCGGCGTCTCGACAAGCAGACAGTTGAGCGCCTGAAGCAGTCGATGGTCATGGTCTATCTCATCGGCGACCAGGCCGTTCCACATCATCCGCGGTACGACGCCCAGAAGAGCCCCGGCATCGGATCGAAACCGGCCGGCCTGGATCAGGGCGACCCGCGTCCCCCCGCCGAGCTCGGCCGACCAGTGGACGGCCTCGTTCATGGTCGTCATCGAGTCGGCCCTCGATCCCCGGTCGTCGGCGAGCGCCTGCCCTTGAAGTCCTCGAAGAAGGCCGAGGCGGTCGGCTCCGCCTGGCCCTGGTACTTCGACCCGAGGCCGGCCGAGCCATACGGTCGGTCCACCGGGCTCGACATCGTCAGGAAGCTGATCTGGCCGATCTTCATCCCGAAGTAGAGCGCGATCGGCAGCTTGGCGACGTTCGACAGCTCGAGGGTGAGCTTGCCCTTCCACCCGGGATCGACGTAGCCCGCGGTCGAATGGATGAGCAGACCCAGGCGTCCGAGCGACGACTTGCCCTCGAGTCGAGCCACCAGATCCCCCGGCAGCTCGACCCATTCGAGCGTCTGGCCGAGCACGAACTCGCCCGGGTGCAGAACGAAGGGCTCGTCATCGGCGACCGTGAGCAACTCGGTCAGGTCCTGCTGGGCGGTACGGACGTCGATGTACGGATAGCGGTTGTTGCGGAAGACCCGAAAGCTCCGGTCGAGGTGGAGGTCGACCGAGGAGGGCTGAAGGTCGACCGAGTCGTACGGTTCGATCCTGATCCGCCCGGCCTGCAGCGCGCCCGCGATGTCGCGGTCGGACAGGACGCTCATTTGACAGTCGCTCCGCTCTCGCGCTGGGCGTAGAGATTGTCGACCTCGCGCTTCAGGGTCTCGAGGTCTTCGAAGCTCTGGTAGACGCTGGCGAACCTGATGTACGCGATCTGGTCGATCGCTCGAAGCTTGTCCATGGCCAGCCGTCCGACCTCCGAGGATTCGATCTCGGACGACCCGCCGGCGCGCAGCTCAGCCTCGATCTGATCGGCGGCTCTCTCCGCGGCGTCTTCCGGGACGGGCCGGCGGGTCAAGGCCTTACGCAAGCCCGACGCCAGCTTGTCGCGATCGAACTCCTGACGCGTCCCATCGCGCTTGATCACTACCAGGCGAGGGGCCTCGATCCGCTCGTTGGTGGTGAAGCGGGTGGCGCAGGACGCGCACTCGCGGCGACGGCGGATGCTGACCTCATCGAGGTCGCGCGAGTCAATGACGCGGGTTTCGCGTTCGCCGCACCGCGGACAGCGCATCGGGTCCGTCTCCTCCGCCACGTGTGCCCGTGGCCTCGCACGGAGGATAGCACCGCGTGTCGGTTGTCCCGCCAGGGCGGCATCGCCCGCCTGGGCGGTTCGGCGCGCGCGAATGTGCGGCTACGAGCCGTGTCTGCGTGGGGGCACGCGGCCGCCGAACGAGCCCCGCGGCGGCGCGCCGGCGATGCGCCCGGCCACGCGCGCGCCGCGAGGCGCCCGGGGCGGTGGCCCCGAGACCGGCTCCTCCGAGCGCTGCAGCCTCACGGCCCGAATGGCGACCGAGCGGTCCATCTCGCGGACCATGTCGTAGACCGTGAGCGCCGCGACGGCGGCCGCGGTGAGCGCCTCCATCTCGACGCCGCTCGGCCCGATCGTCGCCGTCTCGACCCGGATGCGCACCACGCCGGCTGCCCGGTCCGGTACGGCCCGAACCAGCAGGTCGGTCAGGACCACGGGATGACAGAGCGGGATCAGGTCGCTGGTGCGCTTGCCGGCCATGACGCCAGCCAGCTCGGCGACGCTCAGGACGTCGCCCTTGGGATTCGTGCCGTCGACTATGGCGCTGAGCGTCTCGTGCGAAACGGCGACCTCGGCCTCGGCCACGGCCCGCCGCGCCACCACAGGCTGGTCGGTCACGTCCGTCATGCGGGGTCTGCCGACGCGGTCGACGTGCCCAACTCGACGCCGCTCGGCTCGAGAGGCGTCCTCGAATATGCCCTCGCCGGGCTTCTCGTCGGAAGACATCAGGCCCTCACCTCCGCGCAGAACTTGGTCATCGTTGGGTGTCGTCGGTATCGTCGGTGTCGTGAGTCTCGTCGGTATCGTCGGTCGGAGCTGGCGTGGGCTCGGACGGGGGCGCCGTCGGGGGTTTCGGGGGCGACGCGGCCCAAGACGGCCGCGCGCTCAGAGGCGCAGGCGGCCGCCGCCTGCCGAAGAAACCCCGGGGCGGCATGGCTGCCGCGGACTGCTTCGCGTGCTCCTCGGCTCGCTGGCGGATCAGGTGGGCGGCCGACCGGCGTGTGAACAGCGCCGAAACCTGCTCTCCGGTGCCGATCATCAGCGCATCCAGGCCGGATCGCTCGAGTATCTCGAGTGCCGGCCAGAGCTCGGCGTCGCCACTGGTTCGGGGGACGCTCCCGAGGGGCACCATCGCCTGCTCGGTGCGCATGGACGGCCATTTGCGGCGCGGGATGCGCCGGATCTGTGCGGTCCCGATCATTCCCAGCAACTCCTGGCCGCGTTCGACAAGGGCGGCGGCTCCGAGCCGATCTCCGAGGTACTCGCCGGCGAAGACGTCGAGGGTGAGCTGGGGCGGGATCCGGGCCGGCTCCGAATCCAGGGCGTCCGAGACGCGCGCCCCGGCGATCAGGCTTTGCAGCAGCGCCCGGCGGTCCAGCACACGGCTCGACCCGATGAGCAGCCAGCCGGCCACGATCAGGGCCAGGCCCGGCCATAGATCGGTCAGCGGCACCAGGGCCGCGCCGACGAGCATGACGCCGACGCCGACCAGCCGCCCCACGCGGCTGGCAGTTGCGGTCGCCACCTCCTCGCTCCCGGACCGGGCCCAGGAGATGGCATGCACGATCCGGGCCCCGTCCATCGGATAGCCCGGGATCAGATTGATCGTGGCCAGGAGCAGGTTGAAGAGCGCGAGAACATCGGTAACGAAAGCCGCTGCCGCGATCCCCTGCGGAACGTTGTCCGACGCGCCCCAGACGAGTTCGAGGAAGCCTGCGGCGGCGCCGAAGACCAGCAGCATAGCCAGGCTCAGGACCGGCCCCGCCAGAGCCGTCCGCAACTCCTGGCCAGGTGTCCTCGGCCGCGTTTCCATCAGATACGTCCCGCCGAGCATCTGCACGACGACCACGTTGCCGCCGATGCCATTTCGTCGGGCAATGCCGACGTGCGCCAGCTCGTGGACCGTGACCGAGGCGAAGACCAGCACCGCCGTCACGATCGCGGTCCCCCACCCCCAGGCCGGATCGAATCCGTCCTTCGTCTGCGCCGAGAGCTCCCCGCCAAAGACCACGGTGATCAGGGCCAGCAGGAAGACCCACGTCCAATGGGCCCTGATCTCGGTCCCGAAGATGCGGCCCAGCGGCACTCCGGAGTTCATCGCGACGCCCCTGTCTCGGATCTGCCGGCAACGACTGCCTCCGCGGTCGGCCCGGCCAGGCGGCCTGCCCCCGCAGCCACGATCACAGCCAGGACCAGTACCGCGCCCGCCAGGCCGACGCTCGTCTCCGACCAGAACTGGTCCGGGAAGAGCTGCACCAACCGCTCAGACCGCGGGTCGAACAGGTACGTACCCGGCTGGAAGAAGATCTCATGGAACAGCTCGAAGGCCTGGTCGAAGAGGACCGCGAAGGCCAGTCCGACCACGACGACTCCCCCGGCCAGGATGACGCCACCGGCCCTCACCGCTCGCCAAAACCAGCGTGCGCCGCGGCTGGCAAGCCCGATCGCCACCAGGGCGACCGCCGCCAGGAGCGCCACGAGGCCCAGATCCAGCAGAACGGTCCGCACGTCGGCCATGTGACTTCGCTCGCGCTCGTCCAGCACCGAAGTCCCGTTCACCGTCACGTCGAACTTCGGCGGCCCGAAGACCAGGTCCGAGAGGATGCCGCCGGTCACCTGGCTGACCTGCGCGGGGGTGTAGCCGGTGAGGTCCGCGACGTTGCTTCGACCCTGGTCGAAGCCGACCCAGATCGGGTTCAGGAAGAAGAGCACGGCCACTCCCACGACCGCGCAGGGGGTGGCGACCGTCGCGAGCGGGGCGCAGAAGCGCTGAACGGGGGGGACATTCACGCGTCAATCGTACCGCCCCGTGGCCCTGCCGCCCGCAACCTCACTGCCGAAGCCTGGTCTCGGGGCTTGGGAGGCCGTCAGGATGGCGCCGCCGCAAGGGCCGCGGCCTCGCGGCGAATGACCTGCCAGACCCGATCCAGGTCCGCGTCCTCGGTGCGCAGGTTCGCGAGCGCTAGGCGAATCGTGAACCGGCCGCGCAGACGCGTGTGCGAGAGGAAGACCTCGCCGGATCGGTTGATGGCGTCCATCAGGGCGACGTTCAGCCGATCGAGCTCCTCGGCCACGTCGGGCTCGTCCTGCTTCGCGGCCAGCCAGGCCGGGCGATAGCGGAAGCAGATCGTGGAGAACGGCACCGGCGCCAATCGTTCGAAGTCCGGGCTCTCGTCGATCCAGCGCATGAAACGCTGCCCCAGTTCGAGGTGGTATTCGATCCGGCGGCGCAGGCCGTCCAGGCCGAAGTAGCGCAGCAGCATCCACAGCTTGAGGGCGCGGAAGCGTCGACCGAGCGTCGGAGTGTATTCGTTGTAGTCGCGGATCGGGCCTTCGTGGTCCAACGTGCGCAGGTACTCCGGCACGAGGCTGAAGGCGTCGCGCAGGACCGGCATACGGGTCGTCAACAGGACCGAGGCGTCGACCGGCGAGAAGAACCACTTGTGCGGATTCGTCACGACCGAATCCGCCCGTTCCCAGCCGGCGAACTGGTCGCGCCGCTCCGGGATCAGGGCCACCGCGCCGGCATGGGCGGCGTCGACGTGCAGCCACATACCCTCGCGAGCGGCGACGTCGACCATGGCCGGGACCGGGTCGACGGAGGTCGTCGAGGTCGTCCCTATCGTCGCCACCAGCGCGATCGGCCGAATGCCTGCCTTCTTGTCGCCGGCGATCGCATCCTCCAGCGCCTCGATGCGAAGCTCGAACCGGTCGTTCGTCGGGATCCGCGCCAGGCCGGCCTGACCGAGCCCGAGGGTCATGCAAGCCTTCTCGATCGAGGAGTGGGCTTCCTCCGACGCGTAGACGCGCATCCTGGGCACTTCCGGGCGGCCCGGCAAACCCCGCGCCGCCGCATCTACGCCGGCCGCCTGTCGCGCCGCGGCCAGGGCCAGCAGCGACGAAGTGGAGGCCGTATCGGTCAGGAGACCGTCGAACCCGGCGGGCAGGCCGAGCGCCTGGCGGAACCAGTCGACCACCACCTGCTCCAGTTCGGTCCCGGCCGGGCTCGTCCGCCACAGCATGACGTTGGAGTTGAGCACGGCCGTCAGCATCTCGCCGATAATTCCCGGCCCCGACGCGGCGCTGCTGAAGTAAGCCAGGAACCTCGGGTGCTGCCAGTGCGTCACGTTCGGCTCGATCAGGCGCCGGTAGTCGGCCAGGATCGTCTCGATCGGCTCGGGAGTGTCGGGCGGCGCGGCGGGAAAGAGCGCTCGGAGCGTGCCCGGCTCGATGGCCGGCATGACGGCTCGTTCGCCGACCCCCTTCAGGTAGTCGGCCATGATCTCCACGGCGGCATGCGCGGCGACCCGGAAGGCCTCCGGGTCCATGTCCCCGACGCCGGACAGCTGCTGCTCGTCCAGCGCTTCAGCCTCGGGCTTGCGACCAGCGCCGCGCTCGGCCAGTTCTTCCACGATCGTCACTCGTCCAACGTGCGTTCGGCCCCGTTGCTGCGGCCGACCATCCGCGGCCGAGTGTACCGTGGGATGACCGACAAGGCCGTGGGCGGCGTCTACCCCACAAAAAAGAACCGGGTCACGTTGTCCGCGACCCGGTCCCGTTTGTCTGCGCGACGGATTACAGCTTGGCGCCGATGGTGCTCAGGATGGTGCTGATCTGGCCGCTCAGGAAGAGCAGCGCGGTGATCGCCAGGATGGCGATGAGGGCGAGGATCAGGGCGTACTCGGCGAGGCCCTGGCCTTCGGTCTTGCGGAGGAACATGTGACACCTCATAAGTGCATTGCCAATATGGCCCGTGTGTATATTGATCCACCTGCCGTCGGGAGCCAATAGCACTTCGGGGGCATTCCTGGACAGACAACCGGTCCATAGCCGGCACGGACCTTCGAGCGCGGCCCACAGCAGGCTCCGAATCCGCCGATTCGCGCTTGGGAAGATGGTCGGGGCGGAGCGATTCGAACGCTCGGCCTCCTGAACCCCATTCAGGTGCGCTACCAGGCTGCGCCACGCCCCGATCAGCCGAGAGCATAGCAGACCGACGCACGGCCTCCGCGAGTTGGCGCCGCTATCCCGGCGTCAGGCCGGGCGGCCTCGGCGGCCCGGCGGCCGCTTCACACTGCCGGCGACGCCACGGGCTGGCTTGTTTCCCGGCGCGGGACGAGTACCCGGCGCGCCGCTCGAACCGGTCGCGCCACCGGAGGCTCGGGCCGGTCGCGGGCCGCTTGGCGGGGGGCCGTTCGGCGTGGGGCCGCTCGGCAGGGGCCCCACCGGTCTGGGCTTGCCGGCACCTCTGACCGGTCCGCGGCCCGGGCTTCTGGCCACGCCCCTGCCCCGAGCGCCGCCCGGATCGCTCCTGCCGCCCGCCCTTTCGCGGAAGACGAGGCGAATCGGCGTGCCGTCGAAGCCGAACTCGGCCCGCAGCCGATTCTCGAGGAACCGCTGGTAGCTGAAATGGACCTGGTCCGCGTGTCGCGCGAAGAAGACGAAGGTCGGCGGGGCCACTCTCACCTGGGTGGCGTAGAAGATCTTGGGCGGCCCGAGCTTTCCGGGCGGCGGCGGCTGACGTACCGCGGCGGCCCGCATGACCCTGTTCAGCTCCGGTGTGGAGATTCGCTTGCGCCGCTCGCCCCAGACATCGACCGCCAGCTCGAGGACCTTGCCGACTCGCTGGCCCGTCTTGGCGCTGATCGAGACGATCGGGGCGAAGTCCAGGAAGGGGACGTCGGCGCGAATCTCGGCGGTGTATTCATCGAAGGTCCGGCCGGTCTTCTCTTCGAGCAAATCCCATTTGTTGAGAGCGAGCACCAGGCCGCGACCCTCTTCGACGATGAACCCGGCGACGTGCGCGTCCTGGGCCGTGAGCCCGTCGAAGGCGTCGATGACGAGGACGACGACGTCGGCCCGATCGACCGCCTTCAAGGCCCGCAGCGTCGAGTAACGTTCCGCGGCGGGGCCGCTCGCCACCTTGCCGGGGCGCCGGATTCCGGCTGTGTCGATCAGGACGATGTCGCTTCTGCCCCAGCGCAGGTGAGTGTCGATGGCGTCGCGAGTGGTCCCGGGGATCTCGCTGACGATAGCGCGGTCCTCGCCGAGAAGCGAGTTGAGCAGGCTCGACTTGCCGACGTTCGGCCGCCCGACCAGAGCGATCGAGACCTTTTGGTCTTCGTCTCCGAACGACAGATCGAGCTCGCTCTCTCCCTCTTCGCCCTCCAGCTCGATCGCCTCGGAGTCGCCACGGTGGACGCGCGCCAGCTTGCCCTCGGCCATCTCGCGAGCCCAGAGGTCCGC
>PLLE01000041.1:0-115308 GCA_003141245.1 Chloroflexota bacterium | reverse complement strand
TTGTTGGCCGCCACCAGCACCGGCGCCTTGGCCGTCCGCAGCAGATCGGCCGCCTCGATATCGGCCGGCGTGAGGCCGGTGATCGAGTCGACCACCAGGACGATGACGTCGGCCTCGCCGATCGCCAGGCGGGCCTGCTCCTGGACCTTCTCCTCTATCGGGTCGCCGGGGCGGATCTCCAAGCCGCCGGTATCGACCGCGATGAACCGGCGCCCGTTCCACTCCGCCTCGCCGTAGATGCGGTCGCGGGTGGTCCGGGCGCGGTCTTCCACGATCGCGGCGCGGTGGCCGACGACGCGGTTGAAGAAGGTGCTCTTGCCGACGTTGGGACGACCTACGACGGCGACGATGGGAAGCGGGGTCACGCAGGGGATTATGGGGCCGCGTCGCTCACAACGTGGCAGAGGCCCGGCGCGAGAGCTTCGCGGTCAGCGTGCGACGGCTACCTGCGGGCCGGGCAGCGACGTGGTCCGACCGGCCGGTGTGGCGGCGGCAGCGAGCGCGGCGTTGGCCATCTCCGCGGCCCGAGCCGCGGCAGCGGGCGTGCCCGCCAGGCGCAGCACTCGCTCGGCCACGGAGCGCAGATCCTCGATCGGCGTGGAGGTGCCGCCTGTCACTCCCACGACCGCCGCATCCCCGAAGACCGAGGCGTCGGTCAGGTCCTCCTCCGACTCGATCTGGACCGCTCGCGTCCCGACGATCCCGCACAGCCGAGTGAGCTCCTTGGTGTTCGCGCTCGATCGACCACCGACGACGAGCATCAGATCGACCTCTCGGGCTGCCTCGACGGTGTCCTGCTGGCGATGGATCGTGACCGGGCAGACTGTGTTCACGATCTTGAGCTCGTGGCAGCGCCCGACCATGAATGCGGCCAGCTTCTCGAACTTCCAGGGCGGCTGGGTGCTCTGGCTCAGGAGCGCCATCTTCTTGCGGCGCGGGATCCTCTCCCAGCCCTCTTCCTCGTCCACGACGATCGCGTCGGGGGCGAAGCCGAGCAGTCCCACGACCTCCGGATGGCGCGGCGTCCCGAGCAGGACGATGACGTATCCATCTTCCACGAGGCGCGTGATCTCGTGCTGCTCCTGTGTCACCCAGGTGCACGTGCCGTCGATGACGTCCAGGCCGCGCTCCTCGGCGAGGCGGAGGACATCGGGCCGGACGCCGTGGGCGCGAATGACGACCGCCGCTCCCTCGCGAACCTCCGCGAGCGAGTCCACGGTCTCGATCCCCTGCGCCTGGAGAGCGGCTATGACGCCCTCGTTGTGCACGACCTGGCCCAGGGTGTGCGTCCGCTTGCCGGCCGCGGCGGCTGCCTTGGCCTTGTCGATCGCCTCGCGTACGCCGTAGCAGAACCCCGTCCGCCGCGCGATCCTGACTTCTCGAACGTTACCCATCTCGGTTAAGTATGGCACCTGAGGCGGCCGATGCCGGATCGTGGCCGGTCGTCTCGCCAGCAGAGCTCAAGCGGGAGTGACGAGGCCGCGTCACCGGCCAGACTTCCGCGCACGAAGATTGAACCAGGACCGGCAGCGCCCGCATCTATAGGGCATGATCAGCATCGATCGACTGGAGGGCATGATCCACGTGACGGCTCGCACGTCCGAGGGATCCGAGGCCGAGCGTCGGGCGGCCTTCGAGCAGTTCACGCAAAGCCGCCTGGAGCGCGCATATCGCCTGGCCGGTCTCGTTCTCCGCGACCAATCCGAGGCCGAGGACGCCGTGCACGACGCGGCGGTGCAGGCCTGGCTCCACTGGAAGGAGCTGCGCGACCAGGAGCGAATGGACGCCTGGTTCGACCGGATCCTCGTCAACGGCTGCCGCGCCCGAATGCGCCGGCGCTCGATCCATCCGCTCGCTCTCAGCGACCCTCCCGAGGCGCCCGGTCACGACGCCTTCACCGGCGTCCACGAGCGCGACGTGTTGCATCGCGCCCTGGCCACACTCGACGCCGACCATCGCATCGCGGTCGTGCTGCGCTACGTCGCCGACCTGACGCCCGCCGAGATCGCCGCGCGTACAGGCGAGCGCGAGGGCACGGTGAAGTCCCGTCTCCACTACGCGCTACGCCGGCTGAGGGCAGCGCTCGATGCCGCAGACCGCACGCCGGGAGGACTCCGATGAACGACGATCGACTGGAAGGCGATCTGCGAGCCGCGCTTCTTCAGGACGACCCCGGGCCCATGCGCGACGAGTTGCGCCGACGCGTCGCCGCGGTGCCCGACGAGATGGCCCCCCGCCGTGGGCTCGCGCGCCTGCCGCGCGCCTCCGGTTGGGCAGCCTCGCTCAGGGCAGTTGCCGCCGTCGTCCTGATCGCCGCCATCATCGGGATCGCGCTGGGCATACGCGGCTCCAACCTCGGTCCTGCGTCGAGCGCTGGCCCGTCGGCCACGCTGACCGGCCCGGCGGCCACGGCGACCGGCCCAGCGCCTTCCGGATCTCCGGCCGCGACGCCGGCCCCGTCAGCCACGCCGGTCCCGACCCCGATCACCGGCGAGTGGCGCGGACTGAGCTGGTCGGCTCCCGCCGCCTTCCCGAACTTCGAGGCGATCGACGACATCGTGGCCTGGAACGGCGGATACATCGCCGCCGCGCAGGTCTTGGGCCTGGCCGTCCAGCAACCAGGCTTCTGGAATTCCTCGGACGGGACGACGTGGACTCCTCTGAACGTCGACACCACGGCGTTTCCGGACTCGCAGATCAATGGCCTGGTGCCCACGACCTCCGGCCTGCTCGCCTGGGGCTGGGCCGGCGAGCCGGTCTGCAGCGGCGAGGGCGAAGGAATGACCTGCGAACCGAGGCCAGTGATGCTCTGGACATCGCCAGACGGGATCAGCTGGAGGCAGGTCGCCGATATCTCGCGGTTCAATGGCGCGACGATCGACGGCATCACTGCCGGCTCACAGGGTCTGGTGGCCGTCGGCGACACCGGCTGGGAGCAGCCTGCGATCTGGGTCTCCGCCACCGGCGCCACCTGGCAGCGACTCACGCTGCCGTCGGCAACATTCAAGGACGCCCATTTCTCGGACGTGCGCGCCACGGCGTCCGGGTACGTACTCGCCGGTGGGATCGGTAACTCAGCGCCGACCAGTGGCGGGGTCCAACTTCCTGATACCGGGAGCGCGGCGGTTTGGTGGTCGCTCGATGGACGGACCTGGACGAAGGGCACAGTGAACCGCACGGACGGGGTTGGGACGAGCCTCGGTTCCATCTACGTGGGCGCGAAGGGCATGGTCGCCGTCGGATCGGCATCGGACGCCAAGGGCGGCGACGCCGCGTGGACCTCCACCGACGGCCGAACCTGGCAGCCCATCGCCAACGCCGAAGCTTACGCAGGGGTGCCGACGCCAGCGCCCGGAGTCCCCTCGGTGCCCTCGTTCACGATCAGCGACGATGGGACGCACCTCCTCGCGGTCGGCATGGGGGATCCCGTACTGGGGGTCTCGATGTGGGTCTCGTCGGATGGCGTGACGTGGCAGCAGTTGCCCTTCTCGGGCGCCACCGACACGATCCCGCGCTGGCCCGGCGGCACGGGTCTGGCCATCGACACCGCGTATGTGGTGCCGGGTGGGCTGATCGTCATCGGTCGGGGACCCTTCGACACATCGAAATCCGTGTGGCGCGTGACCGCGCTGCCCTAGGTTCGTCGCCGTCCCCCTCCACGCGACACGCTGCACGCGACGCCGTCAGGCCGGCCGCCATCCTGATCTGGCCCTCACCCGCTTTCGGCAGTGCCGCCGTAGACGCCCCGCTGGTCCGGCGGGAGCAGCTCGGCTACGTGGCGCATCAGCTCGACGGTGGCGGCCCGCAGCGCCTCGTGGCGATCGTCGGACTTCGGCATGGCCAGCATGAACGGCTCCCCCACCCGCAGCGTCATCCGGCGCCTCGGCCTGGGCAGCAGCTTGCCTTTCGGCCAGAACCGGTGAGAGCCGACGATCGCTATCGGCAGGATCGGCGCGCCGCTGCGAACGGCGAGGACTGTCGCCCCCTCCTTCGCCTCCTGAAGTGCACCGGTCGGCGAGCGGGTCCCCTCCGGGAAGATCGTCAGCACGCCACCGTCGTCCAGAACCTTCTTCGCCAGCTTGAACGCCTCGAGATTGCCTGCGCCCCGGCGCACCCCGAAGACGCCGTTCTGGCGCATCCCCCAGCCGAACAGCGGCCATCGAAGCGCTTCTTCCTTGCCGAGCCAGCCCATGGGGCGCTTCATCGCCGGGACGACGAACGCCATCAGCAGCATTCCGTCCGCATTCGAGCAGTGATTGCAGATCACGAGAACCGGCCCCTCGGCCGGGATATGCTCCAAGCCCTCCACCTTGACGCGAGCCAGCAGGGCGGCGGCGACTCGAAGGACGGCGCCGGAGAACCGCGGGAACAACCGCAGCCGACTACCGGCCACGGTTCCCTCGCTTTGCAGCCTCGGCCTCCCGGATCGCCCGGACCACGGCCGCGACGGACTCTTCGAAGGTATTCCCGTCGGTCTTGAAGACGACCGCGTCTTCGGCGCTGCGGAGAGGGGCGGTCTTCCGCTCGGAGTCGATGGCGTCGCGGCGGCGCATGTCCTCGAGGATGCCGGCCGCCTGCGACTCGTCCGCGGCCACCTTGCGCTGGGCGGCCCGGCGCCGGGCGCGCTCCTCCGGCGAGGCGTACAGGAAGATCTTGATGTCGGCGTCGGGGAGGATGACAGTCCCGATGTCTCGGCCGGCCATGATGATTCCGCCGTCGGCGGCGAGCGCCCGCTGCCGCGACACCAGTGCGGCCCGGAGCTCCGGAACCTTAGAGTAGTCGGAGACCGTTCGATCTACGGCCGGGCCGTGGACCTCGGCGGTGACTTCGCGGCCGGCGGCTTTCACGCGGCGAAGTCGACCGCGCGCGTCGGCGATGAGCTGCACCTCTTGGGCCAGCGGAACCAGCGCCGCCGTCTGCTCGGGGGCGATGCCGCGCTCGACGGCAAGCCACGCGACGGCGCGGTACAGCAGGCCCGTGTCGCAGAAGCGGTAGCCGAGCCGGCGGGCGGCTTCGGCACCGACGGTGCTCTTGCCGCTCGAGCTCGGACCGTCGACGGCGACGACCAGGCGACGCGGCTCTGGCGCAGTCGTGGGCCCCGGCGCCGGCGACGCGTTGGCGGGATTGGGAGACGGGTCGGTGGTCACGGCCCGCAGGATACCCGGTCGGGCGTCGCCTATTCGGGCGCGACCAGTTCCTCGGGCTCCGGGTCTCGCGACGCCGCGCGATTCCGGAGCGGCCCGCGCGTGCCCGTCGCGGCACGCGCGCACGAGGCGAGCTGGGCGACCTCTCCATATACGAGCGGCCGGGCTTCGCCCGCGTGCAGGTCGGTCAGCCTGAACGAGCCGACTCGAACCCTGACAAGCCGCCGGACGGGCATGCCAACGGAATCGAACATGCGGCGAATCTGCCGCTTCCAGCCCTGAGCCAGCACCACTCGGTACCAGCGCAGCGGCGTATGCGGCGGCTCGAGCAGCGCGAGCATGGCTCGAACCTGGGCCGGAGTGGCGTCCTGGAGGAGGTCGACTCGAGCCACGCCCTCTTCGAGCTCGATCCCAGTGCGCAGGGCGATCTTCTGTGCCTTGGTGACCGACCGATCCAGGCCAGCCATGTACTCGCGTTCGACGCCGTAGCGCGGGTGAAGCAGAAGGTCCGCCCAGGCTCCGTCGTTGGTGAAGAGAAGCAACCCTTCGGACTCTTCGTCCAGCCTGCCAACGGGATAGAGCCGCCCTTCCCGGCGCGCGGTCGCGGGGAGCAGCTCCATCACCGTCCGTCCGGCGTGGCGATCGCGAACGGTCGAGACGACGCCCGCGGGCTTGTTCAAGGCCCAGTAGGAGCGAGGCCCGTCCACTTTCGGGAGCGGCATGCCGTCCACCAGCACCCGCTGCAGCTCCGGATCGACTTGCTCGCCGATGATCGCCGGCCTGCCGTCCACGGTCACCCTGCCGGCCCGGATCAGGTCGTCGCCGGCGCGTCTCGAGGCGATACCGGCTGAGGCGATGACCTTCTGCAATCGTTCGCGTGTCACCTCAGCGCGCCTCACTCTCCGGCTCGCCTGCGGCCCCGGGTTGGCCTGCGGCCCCGGGTTGGCCTGCGATCCGCGGCTCCAGCCCTGCCTCCGCTTCGCCATCGGCGTCGGGCGCGAAGAGCCTCTCGGCGATCGGGGCCTCCATGGGGGGCAGATCCTCCAGGCTCGTCATCCCGAACCGCTCCAGGAAGTCGAAGCCGGTGCCGTACAGGATCGGGCGGCCCGGGGCCTGCGAGCGACCCAGCTCCACTATCAACCGACGGTGCAGGAGCGTTCGAAGAGTGTAGTCCGTGTCCACTCCCCGGATGCGCTCGATGGTGGCGCGGGTGCAGGGCTGGCGGTAGGCCACGATGGCCAGCGTCTCGAGCGATGGGTTCGAGAGCCGCGGCGCGTCGGCGCCGATGTATCGCGCGATCAGCCGTCCCGCCTGCGGCGCTGTGGCCAGCTCCACCTTCTCGCCCGATTCGACGAGTCGTATTCCGCGTCCGCCGAGGCTGACCGCCAGGTCGCCGATGCGGGCATTCACGGTCTCGAGATCCACGCCGGCCAGCGCCGCGATCTCGCCGCGGGTCAGCGCCTTCTCGGCCACGAACAGAAGCGCTTCAAGTTGCGCTTCCGTCAGCTCTCCCGGCTGAGCCGGGTCGCCGGCCACCCCGACCTCGTCGGCCTCCTCGACCCCGTCGTTCCCCTCGACCCCGTCGGCCTGCTCGATCTCCAAACCGGTCACTTCCTCCGAACTCATGCGAACGACCCCAGACTCTCGTCGACCTCAACGTCGACCTCGGCGGCGTCGGTCCGCCGCCGGGCGATGATCGGACCCCACGGCACGGCCTGCTCGATGGTAATCTCCCGGCGCTTCGCCAGCTCCAGCATCGCCAGGAAGGTGACCGCGACCACCACCCGATCGCGCACGCCCCCCAGCAGTTCCTGCAGGACCACCTGATCAGCCTCCGACAGGGCCGCGCGAATGACCGCCGCCCGTTCAGCCAGGGTGATGGTCCGAGCCACGATCCCGGCCGGGGCCTGCGGCGGCGGCACTATTCTGGCCAGTCGATCCAGTGCCCGCGTTAGAGCGGTGGGCGGCAGCGGCGGCCGCTCGGGCGGACGGGCGCCCGCCTTGCCCGCGCTGGCGGCGACCTCGGCGTCGCGGCGGAAGAGGCGATGCACTCCGAGGCGCCCGCCGAGCTCGGCTCCCGCGTCGCGGAAACGCCGGTATTCGATGAGTCGCGCCCGCAGCTCCGCCTCCGGATCCTGTTCCTCGTCCAGCGGCACCGCGGCGACCTTCGGCAGCCGTGGCAGGAGTGCCCGGCTCTTGATCAGGATCAGCTGCGCGGCCACGGCCACGAAGCCCGACACGCTGCCCAGCCGATCGCCCTCGAGCGTGGCAAGGGCGTCGAGATAGGAATCGGCCAGGCCGCCCAGTGGCACCGTCAGGACGTCGAAGTGACGCGCCTCGATCAGGGCGAGCAGCAAGGCCAACGGCCCATCGAATCCGGCCGTGCGAACGCGGGTGGCGGACTCCGGCCGACCATCGTCGAAGACGACCTCCGGAGCGGCCCCCAACCGCGCCAGCGCGGCGGCATGCGCCGACACGGCCGTCCTCGCGGCCCGGTTCAGGGCGGGGGCCTCACGAGCGGTCATCAGTTGGCCTCGTCGGCTGCGCGCAGGAGTTGGCCCGCTTCATCGATAGGATTCTCCTGCCGGCGGATCAGCTCCACCGTGCGCGAACTGCAACCTGCCTCCGCCGCAAGCTCGGCCGAACGATCGGCATGGCGGCGCAGCCTGTCGAGCCCGTACCGGAAAGTGGGCATGTGGCTCGACGCCCGCCAGATCCACTCCCCGTAGCGCTGCCCGAGCGACCAGGCCACGCGATGGACGAGCCTGACACGCGGGCTCTTGCCGCAGTCGTGCAGCAGCCCCGCGACCAGGAGTTCGGGGTCCGTCGCTCCGCCGGAGCGCAAAGAGGCAAGCACGCCCAGGCCGTGCCGCCGATCCGCGACGTGCATCCGATCGAACAGCGCCAGCTGGGCCGGCGTCAGCCAGGTCGCCAGCTCGTCGCCTTCAGCCGAGGAGACCCGAGCGCGAGCGTACGCCCAGGTCCGTTTGACCTTCGCAACCCACCATCTGCGCACGCGGCTAGTAGAGCTGTACGCCGACGAGCAGGTTGACCAGAGGCCCATAGATGGGGCCGATGATCCTCCCGGCGAATAGCACGACCCCGATCAGGAGGTAGAGACCGTACTGATCCATGAACGCCTTGACCTGGCGGGCGGTCTGCGGAGCGAGGATATCCAGCAGGACATGAGAGCCATCGAGTGGCGCGATCGGGATCAGGTTGAAGAGCATCAAGACGACGTTGAGCGAGACGCCCATCGCGAACACCAGCTGCAGCATGCTGATCGGGGAGGTGTTGTCAGGGAAGATCCCATTCGACCAGAGAATGCGGAACCCGACCGCAAACGCCGCCGCGAGCGCGAGATTGGATAGCGGGCCCGCCGCCGCCACCCGGGCGTCGGCGTAGCGGCCGCGCAGGTTGTAGGGGTTCACGGGCGTGGGCTTGGCCCACCCGAAGCCGACCGGATTCCCAACGGCGAGCCCCAACAGCACCGATCCAATGAGCAGCGTCCCGCCCATGGGATCGAAGTGGACGATCGGGTCGAGCGAGACGCGGCCGAATAGCTTGGCGGTGCCGTCGCCAAGTCGCAGCGCCGTGAAGGCATGGGCGCATTCGTGAACCGGCCCCGCTATCACGATGAATAGCGCGATCCAGATGATCGCCTCGGCGACGTATAGCGATTGCAAGTTCAACCTCTGGGCTTCGGAGCGGGCGCAGGTATCCTACCTGCCACCCGTCCCCGACGGCGCCGGCGGCTGTCGAGCCTAGAGGCGGCCGAGCAGCTCGGCCTTCTTGGCCTCGTACTCCGCCGCAGTGATCGCGCCCTTGTCACGCAGGTCGGCCAGCTTTGTGAGCGTCACGGTTACGTCGTCCGAGCTCGTCGCAGTCGCGGATGAGGCGCTGGGCACCGGTGCGACCGAAGCGAGAGCCGGCCGGCGCAAGCCGTCCTCCAGCTGGTTTTTGGCGTTGAGCATCGCCTTCTTGAAGTCGACCACGTGGGCCAGCATCTCGTACCGATCGATCCCCTCTTCGTTGGCGGTCAGGATTTCAAGGTCCCCGTAATGAAGCATCCGAGCAAGCAGGCCCTGCTTCAGGACGGCGTCATTGATCTTGTCGAGCGAGCTGTCGCCGCTCTTCTTGTCCAGCACGCCTTCGATCTTGAGTACCCGGCGGGTGGTAATGACGTACTCCTCGGCCCGCCAGGTCAGATACACGATCCCGGTCCAGACAAGGCCCACGACGATCAGAATCGCGCTAAGCCAGAACATGATCTGCCAGAAGAAACCGTCGGCTTTGATGAAGACGGCCAGGAACAAGATCACGAGGCCCGCCAGCACCAGCACGATTGGCCGCAGTGCGTCGGACACGGGGGCCAGCCAGTGCTGCCTCCCCCGATAGAGGACCTGCTCGTTCTTCGCCATCAACGAGTCCGCGTAGCTCATCCTCGTCTCCTTCTAGGCCCGTCTATCGATCGGGCTTTCTCACTCCATCACGCCCGTGGGTGGGCTCTGGCATAGACGTCCTTGATCCGTTCTCCCGTCAGGTGCGTGTAGAGCTGTGTGGTGCTGATGTTCGCATGCCCGAGAAGCTCCTGAACGATGCGCAAGTCGGCGCCGCCCTCCAAGAGATGCGTCGCAAACGAATGTCTCAGCGTGTGAGGGCTCACGCCGTCCTGGAGACCGGCCAACCGAGCGGTCGCCACCAGCATTTCCCACGCCCGGCGCCTGTCCAGCCTATCACCGCGGATCGAGAGGAACACCGGGCCGCCGTGGGCTCGTGGCTCCGGCCAGAGCGCCAGCCAGGCGGGCCTGACCTCGTCGATGTAGCGCCGCAGCCAGCCCAAGGCGACCTCGCCGACCGGAACCTGACGCTCCCGGTCGCCCTTGCCGATGACCCTGGCCAGCCCGTCCTCCAGCGAGAGGTCGTCGCGGTCGAGTCCCACGGCCTCCGAGATCCGCAATCCGCAGGCATACAGGAGTTCCAGAAGCGCGCGGTCGCGAAGTCCGACGGGCGTATCGGCCGTGCGGGTCGAAAGCAGGCCATCCACTTCTTCGACCGTCAGCACCTCCGGCAGCAGCCGCGGCTGGCGCGGCAGATCGAAGTGCGCGGCCAGGTCCAAGCCGATCCGCCCTTCACTGAAGCAGAACCGGTAGAAGCCACGGAGCGAGGCCGCCCGCCGCCGGAGAGTCGTGGGCCGCAGGGCCGTCCGCCGTCCACGCCCGGGAGAGCCCAGCATCCCCAGATAGCGGATAGCCACGTCGGCCGAGGCGTCCCATTCCGTGGCCGCTCCCCGGCTGGCGGCGAAGTCGAGAAGATCGGTGCGGTAGGCACGCAACGTCGCGTCTGAAAGCCCGCGCTCTACGCGGAGATGAACCAGGAACTCCTTTATCGCCCCCTGCAGCCGCTCTCCAGCCACTGCCGCGGCGCCGGCCATCTCATCAGCCTCCGGCCGAGCGGCGCCACGCGTCCGCCCTGTCTAGCAACTCCTCGGCGCTGGCCCGGGCGCCGGCACCGCCCTCGGCGCCGACCAGCATCTGGGTCAGCTCCTCGACCCGCTCGGCGCCGCTCAGGCGCCGGACCTCGGTCACGGTGCGGCCGCCGCGCTGATGCTTCTCGATGCGGAACTGCGCGTCGGCGTAAGCGGCAATCTGGCCCAGGTGCGTGACGCACAGGACCTGGTGCGAGCGCGCAAGTTCCCACAGGCTGCGACCGACCGGCTCCGCGCCGCGGCCGCCGATGCCGGAGTCGATCTCGTCGAAGACGAGCGTGGGAGTGTGGTCCGCCTCGGCCACGATCTGCTTGATGGCCAGGGCCACGCGCGACAGCTCGCCGCCAGAGGCGATTCGAGCCAGCGGTCGGGCAGGCTCGCCGGGGTTGGGGGCGATCAGGAAGACGACGGAGTCGACGCCGGAGCCGTCGAAGGCGACCCGCTCGCCGTCGATCTCCACCGCGGGCTCGGACGGGCCAGGCGGGCGACGCGTCACCGCGACCTGGAAGCTCGTCTGGCGGAAGCCCAGCCCGCCCAGAGCGCCGTCGACCGCCCGGGCCAGAAGGTCCGCTGCCGTCCGGCGACCGCGAGAGAGAGCGCCGCCCGTCGTGGCCACGACCTGCAGCAATCGGGCCGACTCTGCCTGGCGCATCTCGCGCGACGCCTCCAGGGTGCGCAACCGCTCAGCGTCGGCAGCGGCACGCTCCCCGTAGGCGATCACTGCCGCCTCGTCCTCGCCGTACTTGCGCTCCAGCGAATAGATGAGGGAGAGCCTCTCCTCCAGCCGCGCCAGGGCCGTCGGATCGTGCTCGACGCTCTCCGCCAGCGTGCCCGCCTCGGCGGCGGCATCCTCCAGCTCGGCGGCCAGGCCCAGCAGCCGCTCCGCCACCGGCTCGTAGCGCTCGTCCAGCTTCGCCAGGTCGCGGGCCCGACTGGCCGCCTCGGCGGTCGTCTCGCGCGCGCCGGTCCCCTCCCCCGCAAGCAGCTCGTGGATCTCGCCGCTGCCACGGGCGATCGATTCTGCGTGTTGCGCGGACGAGAGCCGGGCTCGGATCTCGGCCGACTCTCCCAGCCGCAGTTTGGCGTCGACGATCTCCTTGAGCTGATGCTCCTGAAGCTCCAGGCGCCGGGCCAGCTCCCGCGGGTCCAGCGAAAGTTCCGCGAGCGCGGCCTGGTTCGCCCGCCACGCCTCGACGGCCGCGGCCGCTGCGGCGCGCTCCGCTTCGAGTCCCCCGAACGCGTCGAGCAATTCGCGCTGCCAGCGCTCGTCCAGGAGGCGCTGCTGGTCGTGCTGGCCGTGGATCTCGACGAGCCTGCCAGCCACTCCCGCCAGACGCGCGGCCGTGACCGATTCGTCGTCGATACGGGCAGTGGACCGCCCCGCGGCCGAAACCTCCCGGACGCAGATGAGCGGCTCCGGAAGCCGGTCGAAGAGCGCCTCGACGCGGGCCGTCTCCGATCCGTGGCGCACCAGCGACGTGTCGGCCCGCGCGCCCACGGCCAGGCCGAGGGCGTCGATCAGCAGACTCTTGCCCGCTCCTGTCTCTCCGGTGAGGACGTTGAGTCCGGGCTCGAATGAGATGCGCAGCTTCTCGATCAGGGCGAGGTCGTGGACGGCCAGCTCGGCCAGCCGACCGGCAGGCAAGGTTCGGGCCTCGCTCGGCTCCCGCGCCTCTTCTGCCGCGTCCGCGGCCGTGGTCATGACGGCAACAGCTCCGACTTCTGTCGCAGCAGATCCCAGAACGGGACGGCGTCACGTGGCTCGATGAAGCGGACCGGACGCGGCAGCTCCGAAACCGAGACCACGTCGCCGATTGAGAGCCGCCTGTCCTCGCGCCCATCGACGCTCATGAGGATGTCATACGCATCCAGGATGCGGACGCGGACCGTGTGTCTGGGACTGACCACCACCGATCGGATCGCCGTCAGATAGCCCGCGATAGGGGTCACCACGAGGTTGCGGCTGGTCGGATCCACGATCGGGCCCCCCGCCGAGAAGGAATAGCCGGTCGAACCGGTCGGACTCGAGACGACCAGACCGTCGGCGGTGAAGGTGGCCAGGTGAGACGGGCCGATCTCGACCTCGATGCGGCAGACTCGAGCCATCGACCCGCGAGCGACGGCGATGTCGTTGAGAGCGAAGAAGGTCTCGCTCGCCTCAGCGCGGCCGGCGGGATGGATCTCGGCGTGGAGGGCCATTCTTGCTTCGAGCGTGAAGTCGCCGGCCACCAGATGCCCGAGGACTTTCTCCATGTCGTGTGTCTCGACTTTCGAGAGAAAGCCGACCTTGCCCAGGTTTACGCCCAGCAACGGCACGTCCACTTCCGAGACCGCCCGCGCCGCTCGCAGGAAGGTGCCGTCGCCGCCGAGCACGACGAGCGCGCCGGTTTCCGGGAGCTTCTCGACGAGTGCCTGCGTCTCGCCCGCCGGCGCGGCCCAATGGGCGATGCCGCGCACCTCGCACCAGCCCTCGGCCCGCTCGCGCAGGTCGAGCGCCGCCTCCTTTGTGGGGTTGTAAGCGAAACCGATCCGATCGAGCTTCATATCCCGGCCAGCTCTCCGAACTTTATAGACCACTCCGCCGGCAGGTCCACCGATCCGCCCTCCGTTGGCACGTAGCCCGCGGGCACTTCCAGCTCGATGAAGAACTCGCGATTGCCGGCCGGGCCGGTGATCGGCGAAGCCACGGCATTTCGCACCCGCAGGCCGATGGAAAGGGCATGCCGGGCCACGGTCTCCAGCGTCTGGCGGTGGATCTGTGGGTCGCGCACGACGCCGTCGCGGACCTGCTTGCGGCCGGCCTCGAACTGGGGCTTGACCAGGGCCACGATCCGGCCGCCCAACGGCCCGAAGCACGTGGCCACCGGACCGAGGATCCGATCCAGCGAGATGAACGACACGTCCACCACGGCCATGTCCACCGCCGTCGGAAGACTCCCGGGCCCGAGGGCGCGGGCGTTGGTGCGCTCCATGGAGATGACCCGCGGGTCGTGGCGCAAGGTCTCGGCCAGTTGGCCACGGCCAACGTCGACGGCGTAGACCCGGCTCGCGTCGCGCTGCAGGAGCAGGTCCGTGAAACCGCCCGTGGAAGATCCCACGTCCAGGCAGACCATCCCGACCGGCTCCAATCCGAAGACGTCCAGGGCCGCGCGCAGCTTTATGCCACCGCGGGAAACGAACGGCGGCGGAGCTTCCACCTCCAGGTCGATGGTCGTCTCGACGAGATCGCCGGGCTTGCGATCGGTTCGTGCCGCGTCGCCCTCGCCGACCCGGACGTGCCCGGCGAGAATCAGCGCCTGGGCGCGCGTCCGCGATTCAGTCAGGCCGCGCTCGACCAAGAGCTGGTCCAGACGTTGTCGAGCGGGCCGGGCAGCAGTGCTCATGCCCCAATCCTGGCACACCCGGATCATCTCGTGCTGCGCGGGGGCGCTATAGCCGGCCGAGATGCGGACCTACGGCGCCTTCGATCTCCCAATGACCGCAGGCGTCGCGGCTTCGGCCCCGTCCGGCGTGAGCCGCATCCGGATCAGGGTCTCGCGGATCTGCCCGGCGATCCCGTCGGCGTCGAGTCGCAGCAGGCGACGCAGATCGTCCACTGAGCCGTGATCCACGAATCGATCCGCCGGAATGCCGACGATGCGCACCGTCACGTTGCGGTAGACGGGGTCGGCGACTCGCGCCTCCTCGATCATCTCCAGCACGCCGGCCCCGAAACCACCGGTGACGACGCTCTCCTCGAGGGTCACGACGAGCTTCTTGCCGCGGGCCTGATCGAGGATCAGCTGGCGATCGAGAGGCTTGGCAAAGCGGGCGTTGATCAGGCCGACCGACCAGCCTTCCCGCTCGAGCAGTTCAGCCGCCTGCCGACCGCGTTCCACGATCGGGCCGAAGCCGACGATCAGGATCTGGCGGCCCTCCCGCAGCAGCTCGCCCACGCCCACCGGTAGCACCTCGGGGATCCGGGTCGGGACACCGAAGCCCGGGTCGCGCGGGTAGTGCAGCGAGAACGGATGCGGTTGCGCGAAGGCAGTTCGGACGAGGGAACGGAGTTCCTGCTCGTCTTTGGGGCTGGCGATGATCATGTTCGGCAGCTGGCGCTGGGTCGGCAGCGTGAACATCCCCTGGTGGCTCGTGCCGTCCTCGCCGACCAGTCCGGCTCGGTCGACGGCGATGACCACCGGCAGATCGTTCTGACAGACGTCATGCACTTCCTGGTCGAAGGCTCGCTGCAGGAACGTCGAGTAGATCGCCACGACCGGCCGCTCCCCTGCCAGAGCCATCCCGGCCGAGAGCGCGACGGCATGCTGCTCGGCGATCCCAACGTCTATGAAGCGGTCCGGGAACTCCTTCTGGAACGCGTGAAGACCGGTGCCGGTGGGCATCCCGGCCGTCACCGCCACGATCCGGCGGTCGATCCGCGCCAGCTCTATGAGCTCCTTGGAGAAGTGGTAGGTGTAGTTGGGCGGTCTGGACGCGGCCTCTGTCCGCGCCGTCTGCGACGGCGTACCCATGTCCGCGCCGCCGGCGACGGAGTCGCCGTTGCCGGAGGGCTCGACCGGCGCTTCGTCGGGCAGGCCGGGCGTCGGCATGGCGCTCTCTTTTCGGGCCATGGCGGGGCCGGTCATGGGCTGATGACCAGCGGCGATGTGGATCTCGACCGGTCGGCCGTCGACCAGCTCCGGCATCGGCGGCAAGGCGGCTCCGTGGAAGCCGACCTGATCGCGCTCAGCAGGTCTGTAGCCGCGCCCTTTGCGCGTCCGAACGTGGACGAGCACGGGGCCTGGAACCTCAAGCGCGGCCCGGAAGATGTGCTCCATGCCGGCGATGTTGTGGCCCGGGATGACGCCCAGGTAGGTGATGCCCAGATCCTCGAAGAGTTGGCCGGGCTGGGCGAAGTTGACGACCATTCGCCGAATGCGGCGCGACAGAGTCAAAGCCGGCTGGCCGACGACAGGCAGCGACTCGACGATTCGGTCGTAGGCAGTCTTGCTCTGCTTCCAGGCGTTCGAAAGCTTGAGAGTCGAGAAGTAGTGGCTGAAGGCGCCCACACTCGGGCTGATCGACATGGCGTTGTCGTTGAGGACGATGAGCAGCTGCGTCTGGCGGTGGCCGATGTCGTTGAGGGCCTCCAGAGAAAGCCCGCTGATAAGAGCGGCGTCCCCGACTACCACCGCGATCCGCTCCATCGAGTGGCGCAGATCGCGGGCCGTGGCCAGGCCCTGCGCGATCGAAAGGCCGGTGCCGGCATGCCCGCCGTCGAATACGTCGTGTTCGGACTCGACCCGCCGCGGGAACCCGCCGAGCCCGCCCAGCTGCCGCAGCGTTCCGAACCTGCTGTATCGCCCGGTCAGGAGCTTGTGGGCGTAGGCCTGATGGCCCGTGTCCCAGACGATCTTGTCGCGAGGCGACTCGAGGACGCGATGCAGCGCGATCGCCACCTCGACCACGCCCAGCGATGAGCCGAGGTGGCCGCCCGTCCTGGCGACGGTGGCGATGATGCACTCGCGGATTTCGGCGGCCAGACCGTTCAGCTGCTCTTCGCTGAGACCGCGCAGGTCGCTCGGGCCCTGGAGAGTCGGCAGGATTGGCAAGTCGTCACTCCCGGGCGAACCCCCGCATCGCCCTTGCTGTGGAGGCGCTCTCGCGGGTCTGGTGAAGCGCCGCCTCGTTTGTCTGACCGGCAGTCTACAGCTACTCGGCCCCGTCCTCGGTCCGGGCATCGACTGCGGCAAGTTCGCCGGCCGCGCGTTCCACCAGGCGCTGCACCCGCAGCTCGGCCTGACCGAGCAGCCCGGCGCAACGCTCGTGCAGTGCGACGCCCCGCTCATAGAGCTCGATCGAACGCTCCAGCGCCAGGCCGCCCTGCTCGAGCTCGGCCACCGACCGTTGCAGCTCGGCCAGGGCCTCGTCGAAGGTCAGTGAGGCGATATCGACTGTCTGCCCGGCCGCCGGCTGGTCACTCATCGGTGCATATCTCCTCAATGGGCCCGGCCCCACTGGCCGCGGCGCGTGCTTCCAGGGCGCGATCCAGACGCAACCCCAGGAGGATACCAATCCGGATCGAGACGACGAAGACGACCAGGGCGCCGCAGAGCAGTAGAACCGCGAAGACCAGACCTTCGATCATCGGAGGTCGCCCGCGTGAAGCTCGGCGCCGGACTTCGTGTCGGATTCTGGGTCGACCGTCGCCGCAACCTCGCCCTTTGCGAGCCGCACCGAGAGTCGCTCGCCCGCCGGAGCCTCGGCCTCGTCGCGCACGATCGCGTCATCCGAGCGTCGCCTGACGATGGCGTAGCCGCGATTCAGGGTGGCCTGCGGACCCAGAGCCGCAAGCCCCGCCGAACTTCGCTCCAGGGCCACGCGCCGCCAGCCCATCTGCGCGACCAGGACCGGGCCGAGCCGTGACGCCAGTCGGTGCTCCGCTTCGCGGCGCCGCCCGATCTCACCGCGCAGGGCTCGCGTGGCTCGATCCAGCAGATAGCCCGCTCTCTCGCGGGCCTGGGCCAGTTGAGCCGACGGCTGGAGTCGCTCCAGGGCCCGGCCCTCGGCGGCGAGCTCGGCCCGCGCGCCGCCCAGAACGCGACCCGCGTGACCGCCTGCCCGTCGAGCGAGCTCCCGCAGCACGACCGCCACTTCAGTTCGATCGGGCACGACCATCTCCGCCGCGGCCGACGGCGTGGGTGCGCGAACGTCGGCCGCGAAGTCGGCGAGGGTCACGTCCACCTCGTGGCCGACGCCGCAGACCACCGGCACCGGGTGGGCCACGACGGCCCGCACGACCCGCTCGTCGTTGAACGACCACAGGTCCTCCAGCGACCCGCCGCCGCGGGCCAAGATGACGACGGCCGGCGCGTCGTCAGGACGACCCTCGGCGCGGCACATCTCGCCCCAGCGGGCCAGCCGATCGAGCGCCGCGGCGACGCTCGCGGCCGAGCCCTCGCCCTGGACCTGGCACGGAGCGAGGATCAGCCGGGCAAGCGGCCAGCGCCGTGCGACGACGTGGCAGATGTCGTGCCAGACGGCGCCCGTTGCGCTCGTAGCGACGCCGATCACGGCGGGGCGCTGCGGCAGCGGCCTTTTCCGGCCGCTCTCGAAGAGGCCTTCGGCGGCGAGCTTCGCCTTGAGCGCCTCGAACCGCAGCGCCAGGTCGCCGAAACCCGCAGGCTGGATCGCGGCCACGTACAGCTGGTAGACGCCCTGGCTCTCGAAAAGGTCGATCCGGCCGTGAACCACGACCCGCAGCCCCGTTCGCGGCTCGAACGGGGAGCCGAGCCGGTCGTCGCGGAAGAAGACGCAGGCCAGCTGACTGCGTTCGTCCTTGAGCGTGAAGTAGGCGTGCCCTGCCGAAGAGACGGTCACGCGGCCGACCTCGCCCTCGACCCAGACGTCGCGCAGGCCGGCGTCCGAGCGGACGGCGTCACGAACGGCGCGCGTGATCTCGCTGACCTGGAGGATGCGCAGAGCGAACCCCCCGGCCGGCTCGGTGGGCGACGCCTCGGCCCGCGACGCCTCGGCGCGAGGCTGCGCGGCGTCACCCCCGGGCGCCTCACGCTGCAAACGGGCCGCCGCAGCCTCTTCGATCGGCAGGGAATCCCAGGCCGGCAGCGCCCAATCGGGCGGCTTCGACCGGTCGTCGCCCCTGGGCTCCTCGATCGGCAAGTCGCCCCAGAGGTGCTCGTTCTGTGGAGGCCCGCTACGGCTCACGGCAGATCCTCGTGGACTGACCGCCGGCGTCTCGGGTCGCCGGTCGTCGGTTCGTTCGGCAGATCAGAGCCTGGTCTGATACTCGCCGGTCCGCGTGTCGACGCGAATCGTGTCCCCCTCGTCGACGAAGATCGGAACCTGGACTGTCAGCCCGGTCTCGAGCTTGGCGGCCTTGCGCGCGCCGGTCTGAGTGTCGCCCGCGAAACCGGGCTCTGTCGCGACCACCTTGAGGTCGACGGTGACGGGCAGTTCGACGCCGATCGTTTCGCCCTCGTAGCTGGTGCGATCGAGCAGCATGCCGTCCTTGAGGTAGTTCACGGCGTCACCGAGCTGCTCGGCGGACACGCTGAACTGCTCGTAGCTCTCAGTTTCCATGAAGTGATAGTCGTTGCCGTCCTGATACATGAACTGGATCTGGCGGTGATCCAGCTGGACGCGCGGCCACCTGTCGCCGGCCTGGAAGGAGCGCTCGACAGTCTGGCCGCGCTTCACATGGCGAAGCTTGATACGGACCTGGGCCGAGCCTCGCCCGATCTTGAGGTGGTGGTAGTCGAGGATCTGCCACAGGTCGCCATCGAGCTCGATGACGACACCCTTGTGCAGGTCGCTGGTGGAAATCATGGTCGAGGAGGGCTCCTTGGATCTTCAGCCGGCCGGACATCGGCCTACCGATCGGTGTCACTCAGTCGCGATTGTAGCCGAGCGGACGACCGAAACTGTCGAAAGACCGGCCGCGCGCCTTACCCCGGATCCACCGATCGCCGCTTGCGTCTCACTCGGTCTGCGGCACTTGACCGGTGGTCCGGGCCTAGACGCCGACGACGACTACCTCGCTCGGGAACCGCGTGAGTCGCTCCAGCTTCCCGGCACCCGCATCGAAGAGAACGAGATCCTCGATCCGGACGCCGGTCTCCTTGTCGAGATAGATCCCCGGCTCGACGCTGAAGACGGTGGGGCTCGGCAGGGGCTCCTCGGAGGCGACATGGCTGAGCGACGGCATTTCGTGAGTGGCCAGACCGATGCCATGGCCGGTCCCGTGGCCGAAATGCTCGCCGTGGCCGGCCGCCTCGATGACCTGCCGTGCCGCGGCGTCGGCCTCGCGCCCGTTCGGAACGGCGCGCTCGCCGCGAGCGGCCGCCGCGAGCAGCTCAATGCAGCCCGACTGGGCGGCGGCGACGGTCTCATAGATCGCCAGGTCGCGCGGCGTCGGCTCGCCCACGAAGAGCGTCCGCGTCATGTCGCTGCGATAGCCCGCCACCATCGCCCCGAAGTCGAAGAGCAGGACCTGGCCCCGGCAGACCTCACGCTCCGACGGCGATCCGTGAGGCAGCGCTGCATCCGGACCGGTCAGGCACGCCACGCCGAACGCAAGCGCCTCGGCCCCGCAGGTTCGCATCTCCCATTCGAGGGCCAGCGCCATTTCGCTCTCCGTGACACCGGCCTTGATGCGACGCAGTATCGACGCCAGCGCCCGATCCGCCACCGCGCAGGCCGCCTCGATACGCTCGATCTCCGCAGGCTCCTTGACTGCCCGATCCGCCTCGACCCAACCAGAGACCGGCACGAGCTCGATCTCGGGCGCCGCGTCGTGCAGCTCCCCCCAGAGCTGGTGGCTGACGAACCCCGCCTCCACGGCTACGCGCTTCGCGCCCATGCTGCCCACCAGGGCCGGCCAGATCGCCGCCAGATCGTAGGTCGCAGCTTCGATCCGAGCCTCGGGGGCCTGGGCGACGGCCTGGAGTCGGTAGCGAGAGTCGGCCAGCACCACGACCCCGTCGCCGGAGATCAGGAAGCGCCCGGAGTTGCCGGCCACCCGGTCCTCGCCATCCTCCAGGATGAAGCCGGTCAGGTAGCGCATGTGCTCCGGGCGGATGCCGAAGTAGGCATCGACGCCTTCGCTCGCCAACCGAGCGCGCAATCGGCCCAGGCGAGCCGGACGCGCCACCCGGTCGGCCTCGGCCCAGCGGTGTAGATCGGCGGGGCCCGGAGGCGCCGCAAAGTCGGCTGGATGCGGCAGGTGCCGCACGATCTCGGTCATGGAGCCTATGTTACCCGCCTGCCCGAGATCCAGAACCGTCCCTACGGCAAGTAGCCGTACTTCTTCTCGTTGGCTGTCTGCTCGGCGCTGGTCTTCGCGAAAGCCAGGGCCCCGGTGCCGTCGTTCTTGGCCAGGAAGTAGTAATAGCCGTCCTGAGTGTCGGGGGCGACCGCTCCTTCGAGCGACGCGAGCCCGGGCGAGCAGATCGGAGTCGGCGGCAAGCCCCCGTGTGCGTAGGTGTTGTACGGCGCGATCTTCTCCGGGAAGACGATCTTGGCCAGCGGCGTGCTGCCTGTCACCGGCGTCCAGAACGTGTAGTCGACCCAGGACGAGATCGGATGTGACGCCAGCCAGACCGAGTCGTTCGCGTAGTTGACCGTAGGGTTCGAGTTCATCAGCCCCGTCGGCCACTTCTTGCGGTCGAGGCGGTTGACGAATACCCCGGCCACGAGCGGCCGGTCGGTGTCCAGCTTCACCTCGGTCTCCACCATCGAGGCGACCTGGACGGTCTGGTAGATCTGGTCGGGCGGTAGAACGAGCAGCGCCGCCGGAGCGTTGGCGGCGAAGGCGTCCAGCTGCTGCTCGATCAACTGCAGCGCGCTGGTGTCCGCAGCGACGTCGTACGTGGCCGGGAAGAGAAAGCCCTCCAGCGAGGCGCCTTCCGGCAGCTTCAACCAGTGGTACCTGGCGAGCAGGTCGGGCGTTGGGTTCGTCGCGAGCTGGTAGTAGAGGTTGACGTCGAGCTTGAGGGTGAGCGCCGGGTCGGTCGGGTTGGCCTCCACTGACTCGAGCTTGGCCACCATCTGCTCGATCCGAAGCCCCTCTCGGAAGGCGATCCGAATAGTCGGTGGGTTGTAGGGCGGCGTCGTGAGCGAGTCGATGATCTGATCGACCGTCATCGCCTTCGAGACGAGGTGGCGCCCGGAAATGAAGTTGTAGGTCTCGCCCCTCTCGATCGACTCGAATACGAATGCCCGCGAGTCGGTGATGATTCCCGTCTGCACCAGCGCGTCCCCGATATCCGCCGTGGTGTCGCCGTACGCGATCTGCAGGACGATCTCGCGGAGGTCGGTCGCGTCGACCGGCTCGGTCAGGCTGGCGCCGAGCTCCCCACGCACGAGGTCGGCCACCAACGGCAGCTTGAGCGCCGTCGGATTCTCGGCTCCCCAGTCGACGATGGCGTGGAGGATCGCCGGGCGGGCAAAGGAATACAGGGCGCCCAGAACGATGCCGCCCAGGACCAGAGCGAAGACGGCGAAAAGCAGCACCGAGCCGATCCCGCCCGAGCGGCTGGCTCGGTAGTTGCGCCGGTTCTCGCTGCCGGCCGCCTGCCCCGGCCGCGAACCCCGAGCGTCGGCCACCTCCGCCGGGTCGTAGCCTTCCCATCCCGTGTCGACAAAGGGCTGCCGGGATGCCTGGTCGTCATCGCGAACGCCCCTGCGCCTGCTTTGTCGCGGCTCTCGCCCGCTTCGCAAGGTCATGAGGTTCCTCGTTGAGCCGCCCGGACTTCGACGGGCGGCGGGACTTCGCCCATTCCGGCCGTGGCATCAAGTTCGTCCTGCAGTATCAGCGCGGCCGCTTCTCGATCGATGCGAGCGCGGCGCGCGTCTCGCTGCGCCGCGCTCGGGGGGCCGCCCGACTTCCCTCTGGCCGGACGCCCGATCCGTTGTTCGGCGCGAACGCTGGAGAGATGCTCGTTTCGGAAGCGTAACGGCAATCCCGTGGCTTTGGCCACAGCCGCCGCCCACTCTCGCGTGAGCGTGGCCTGGGGACCCTCGCTCCCATCGGCGTTCAGCGGCAGACCCACGACCAGGCCGTCCGCCCGCTGTTCCTCGGCCAGACGCGTCAGCACCCGGGCGTCTTCGTCCGTGGTCCGTGCCCGGCTCAGCATGGTCAGCGGCGCCGCCGAGTGCGTCTCCACGTCGCCGAGAGCGATCCCGATCCGCCGCTCGCCGAGGTCGATCCCCAGGAGGCGGCGCGGTCCGGCGTGGCCCCCACCGTCGCAGCTGCTCACGGGGTCGCCGTGGGGCTCGCTTCGCTGGAGGCGGTCGCTTCGAAAGTCGGCGTCGAGGCGGTTGGCTCGCCGGCCATCTCGGAAGCCTTCGACGGCTCGGGCGATGCGGGCAGAAGGCTCTGGCTCACCGGGGTCTCGGGCGACGGGCCCGCGCCCTGAGATCCGACGACGGTGGGTTGGGCGGTCGGCGCCAGCACCTGAAAGTCGATCCGGAAATCGAAGCCCGACACGGTCGAGGCCCAGAACGGAGAGATTGATATCTCGGCATCGCCGTATTTCGACAGGTAGGCCTTTGCGTCCGCCACCGACTTGCCCTTGATTGCGGCTCGCAGCTGATCGACATCGACCGTGGGCGCTTGGAACGCATTCGCCACGACCGGCACGGAGACCACCGATCCGAGAGCCGACGGCGATCCGAGCGCCATGGAGACCGAGCCCTCGACCAGCGAGTTGCCGTCCGCGACTCTGGCTCGGATCCTGCGCTCCGCCAGGCCGCGAACAGTGGCGAGATCCGCCACCGTGGCCGTCCCGGTGCTCGTGGCGGAGAGGTCGAAGCTCGCGACCGCCTGGTTCAGCAGCGTCGCCGGATCGGGGCTGAATGCGGCGTCACCGAGATGGCCGCTACCAGGGAAGAGCTCGAGGCCCGCCGATATCGCTGCCGGCTCGGCCATATTGGACCGGAACGAGGCATCCAGCTTACTCGCCAGGCTGACCTCCGCGCCGTCGATGTCGGCCTGCTGCACGAACGGCGTCACGGTATGCGTGCCGCCCGAGGTGGCCTTCCTGTTCGTCACGAAGATCCGCAACGCCGACAGGTCCGACGGAACCTTTGCGATCGTGCCGGCCGCGACATTGCCCGCGGTGCCCTTGAGGACCGCCTCAACCGGGGCGTCGACCGACCCCGGCGTAAGGCGAAGGTCGGCGGAGAGCGTCGCCATCGGCACCAGGACTGCAGCCGTCGTGACAAACGCCGTTCCGTTAGCGGTCGCGACTCTAGTACCGTTCGGGACGGGCACCGACAGAAGGTTGTTCTGGTTGGAAAACGTCACGCTGCCGGTGGCGGCCGTATCGACCACATTCTCGCCCGTGGCGTTGAAGGTGCCGCTGGCGTTGAGGGGGAATGCCCTGGCCACGCCGGGCACGGTCGCGGCGGCGTCGCTCGTCGTCTTCACCGCCGGATCCACGTTCACGGTGATCGTCATCGGCCCGACCGGATCCTGTCGCAGCGTCAGGACGACCGTCGCACTGGGCCAGAAGAGATACGCGCCGAAGCCGGCGACGATCAGCGCGATGGCAAAGACGACGACCAACGCCCGCGACAGGCCAGGTCCGCTGGCGCCCCGGCTGGAGCGGCTCGCCGACTTGCCCGAACCGCCGACCCGCGAGCGTGCCGCGGCCGCGCCGCCTGCGCCCGAGCCGGTCACGTCGATGGTCGCCGCCAGCTCGTCGAGAGCGTCCGAGACCGCGTCGGCGCCACCGGGCTGACCGCCCGGCGGGCGGCCGGCCTCGGCCTTCTGGTACTCACCGACGGCCGTGAAGACGGCCAGGCCCGCCGTCTGAGCCAGCGACCGGACCGAGGCATCGGCGGCGATGATCGCCAGCCGTCGCCCGTGGTTGTGGGCCTCCCGTGCCAGCAGCCTGAAATTGATGCGTGACGTCGCCACGCGGGAGCCTCCGTGGATGACCAGGGCGATGCGGGTGTCGCTCGAATTACGGATTCGCGAGGCCGCAGATGTGATCTCGTCGTCGATGTCGAGGTAGTAGATCGCCATCGCGCTACATCTTCATCACTCTGAGGACCCGGCGCAAAGCGACATCGAGCGGATCCTCGTTGGTCTGCATCTCGATCGCCTGGTATGCGAGGCCGAGCGGGGTGACGTCCTGCTGATCGACCAGAAGGTGCGTCCCGTCCTTTATCCGCTCGACCTGTTCAGGCGACATCACCATGACTTCCGGAGGCCGGCTGAACGGCAGTCGCTTCCAGAACTGCTCGCTCCGCAATATCGCGCCGATCTCCGGCAGATGCGAGCCGCCGCCGCACATGTAGACCCGGCTCGGCAGCAGGTCGCCCTCCGCCAGCTCCTCCAGAACAAGCTCGACGCCCGCGGCCCAGATCGCCACGTCGTCGGCCACTATCTTGGCCACTTCGGCTCGATGCTCGACCCGGGTGCCCTTCGAGTAGTCGACCTTGATCTCTTCGGCTCGGGGGAACGGCAGATCGAGATGGTCCGCGATCGACTTCGTGAAGGCCCGGCCACCGAGGGCGAACATGCGCGTCCCCTCGATGCCGCCGTGACGGACCAGGGCCACGTCCGTCGTGCCGCCGCCGATGTCGATGAAGAGCGCCCCGGACTGCTGCACCTGCTCGCTGGCCAGGACCCGAGCCACGGCATAGGGCTCGGCCACGACCTCCAACAGCTCCAGGTCGAGTTGCCCGGCCACGCTCTGCAGCGCGCCGAGATGGACCAGAGGGGCGAAGGCGTTGAAGATGCTGATCTTGACGTTCCGGCCCTTGAAGCCGATCGGGTTCGTCACTGGATAGCCGTCGATCTGGGCGCCGGTGACCGCAGCGTGGACCAATCGCACGTCGACCTGAGGCAGGCCGGTCTCCCACGTGATCGCCCGCTCCGCCTCGCGCAGCGCGTCGTGCTGCACCCCGTCGATCAGCTTTTGCAGCTCCGCGTCGGAGATCGGCACGTCCGGCCGCTTGCGCTCGTGCGAATGCCCCGTCGTAAAGCCCTTCACGAGCTCGCCGGCGATCCCGATGACGCACTGCGTGGGCCGGAAGCCGGCCATCTCCTCGGCTTCCTGGAGCGCGACCTGGCAGTTGTCGACGACGGCGTTGATGTCCGTGACCGTGCCGGATTGCATGTGGGCCAGGCCCTGGCGTTTGCGGCCGACGCCTCGAACCGTGCCCAGGCCGGCGTCGTCTATGTCGAAGACGAGCGCCTTTGCGAACTCGGTGCCGATATCCAGCGCCGTGCAGGCGGCCAGCGCCGACACTTCCTCGCGGCCCCAGATCCTACGCCAGAATGCCACGGCCGCTCCCCTAGCTAAGCGCTACTTGCCTACCATTCGTAGTGTATCCGCGATCGCGAGCAAAGCCGAAGCTACGCCTTCGCGGCGCGTCCCCATGCCCTGGGCCATCTCGGGTCTGCCGCCGCCGCGGCCCTCCATCGACCTCATGGCCGCTTTGACGAGCTCGCCGGCCGAGATGCCACGCGCCAGCAAGTCCGGGCTGACGGTTACGAAGATCTGCGGGGCTTCGGCATCGAAGGCGACGGCGATCACGCCTGAACCCAGGGCGGCGCGAATCTCCTTGACGAGGCCCTTCCACTGCTCCGACGAATCGAACGCCGCCGAATGGGCGACGAGCTTGACGCCGGGCGCGACTTCCTCCGCGCGAGCGGCCAGGTCCGCGGGCTTGGGCGCTCCGCTTCCTCCCGCCTTGAGCCGGCGCCGAACCTCGCGCAGCTCCTCCTGCAGAGCGGCGACGCGATCCGGCGCCGCGTCGACAGACGTGGCCCCGACCATCTCGGCGACTCGCTCCAGCAGGTCAGTGCGCTCGCGCAGCAGGGCATCCGCTCCGTCGCCGGTCACCGCCTCGACCCGGCGCGTGCCGGCTCCGATGCTCCGCTCGCCGGTGATGACGAACCCTCCGATCTGGCCGGAGGCCGAACAGTGCGTGCCGCCGCACAGCTCGAGCGAGTAGCCCTCGACCCGAACCGTCCGGACCTTCTCGCCGTACTTCTCGTCGAAGAAGGCGTCCGCGCCGGCCGCAATCGCGTCGGCCATCGCCTGGACGGTGGTCGTCACCGGCCGGTTCTCCCGGATGGTGCGCCGAACCTCGTCTTCGATGGCGTGCTTCTCGGCGGCGGTCAACGGTCGATCCATCGGGTAGTCGAAGCGCAGGTACTCCGGCGCGACGAGTGAGCCGGCCTGGTGCGCCTCGGGGCCGACGACGTTGCGCAAGGCGCGGTGCAGCAGATGCGTGGCGGTGTGGTTGCGCATTATCCGGGCCCGCCGTTCGGCGTCTACGCGGGCAGTGACCGTCTCCCCGACCCGCAGCCGGCCGTGCAGCTTGCCGCGGTGGACGAAGAGCCCGGAGATCGCCTTCTGGGTATCTTCGACCGTGAACAGCGCGCTGCCGCCGCCGGCCTCGAGCAACTCGCCGCGGTCGCCAACCTGGCCGCCGCCCTCGCCGTAGAAGGGAGTGGCGTCCAGCACAACCTCGGCCTCACCCTGGCCGGTCAGCTCCTGGTACTCCATGCCGTCGCGAAGAATCGCCACGATGAGGCATTCCGCCTCCGTGCCGTCATAGCCCAGGAAACGAGTCTCGCCGGCGCGCCGCTGGATCGCCTGGTACAGATCGCCGAGCTCGGCGTGGCGGGCCAGATCGGCCTTGGTGCCTTTTCGGCTGCGTTCCTTCTGCTCGGCCATCGCGGCCGCGAAGCCATCGCGATCGACGCGGACGCCGTACTCGGCGGCCATGTCGACGGTGAGATCCACGGGGAAGCCGTAGGTGTCGTGGAGGCGGAACGCGACCTCGCCGGCCAGCACGGGAGCATCCGCGGGAAGGCCGTCGGGGAGCCGGCCGATCGTTCGTTCGGCTTTCGTCAGGGGCGCCAGGGCGGTCTCGAGGTGGCTCGTGCCAGTCTCGAGGGTTCGGGCGAACTGGGCCTCCTCCTGGCGAACGACCTTCAGGATCTTCTCGCGCCGTTCGGCCAGGTACGGGTAGGCGTCCTTCATCACGTCGACCACGGCGCCGACGGTCACTTCCATGAACGGCTCGCGCCGGCCGAGGAGCCGGCCGTGGCGGACCGCTCGGCGGATGATGCGGCGCAGGACGTAGCCACGGCCCTCGTTGGAAGGCGCCACTCCGTCCGCGACCAGGAACGTCACCGCGCGGGAGTGGTCGGCGATGACCTGATAGCTGAACCGCTCGGCCTCGAACGCCTCGGGATCGTGGCCCAGCAGGTCGCGCATGGCGGCGTGGATGGGCGTGAAGAGGTCCGTGTCGAAGTTGCTCGGGACTTGCTGGATGACGCTCGCCAGCCGCTCGAGGCTCATCCCGGTGTCGATGCTCTTGAAAGGCAGCGGCACGCGCTCCCCGCTCGGCCGCTGGTCGTACTCCATGAAGACAAGATTCCAGATCTCGAGCCAGCGAGGGCAATGCTCAGAGTGGTCCGGGATGCACTCCGGACCTTCCGACAGGTGAGCGCCGCGGTCGAAGTGGATCTCGCTGCACGGGCCGCACGGGCCGGTCTCGGCCATCCGCCAGAAGTTGCTGTCGTCGCCGGCATCGACGTCACCCCAGACTGCCATGCGCTCCGCGGGCAGTCCGATCTCGTCGCGCCAGATCGACCTGGCAACCTCGTCGTCCTTGTAGGTCGTGGCTGCCAGCCTGTCACCCGGGATACCGAGATCCTCGGTGAGGAACTCCCACGCCCAATGGATCGCCTCGCGTTTGAAGTAGTCGCCGAAGCTCCAGTTACCGAGCATCTCGAAGAACGTGTTATGGCGCGTGGTCCGACCGACCTCCTCGAAGTCGTTGTGCTTGCCGGCGACCCGCAGGACCCGCTGGTAGTCCACCGCTCGGACATAGGAGCGCTTCTCGCGCCCCGTCAGGACGTCCTTGAACTGGACCATCCCGGAGTTGGTGAAGAGCAGCGTCTGATCCCCCGCCGGCACGAGCGACGCGCTCGCCACCACGGTGTGGCCTCGCTCGGCGAAGAACTCGACGAAGCGGCGCCGGATCTCGGCTCCAGAGAGATAGGAAATCGACACTTCAGGCATCGCCGCTAACGGTACCAAACGTGAGGGCGATGGCGCGGCCGATCGTCTAGTCGCTGCGCCGGCGGCTCCAGATCGACGAGCCGGCAATCGCTGCGCCGGCCAACGCGCCCAGGGCCAGGCCACGGGCGAAAGCGAGCAGCCGCGGATCGGAGGGACCGCCAGGGGCGCGCCGACACACCAGAGTCCACAGGATCGACCGGATCATCGCGATTCCTCCGATGCGGGAGTGGGGACGAGAACCCAGATCACCGCGACGAAGCCGATGCCCACCCAGGCGACGATCGAGGCCGAGATCAGATGGAAGTCGCCGATCCGGACGGGATCGATGCCGAGTCTGCCGCCGACGGCATCTCCGGCCCACGCTCCAAGGATCGCGGCGCACGCGACGAGCAGGATCCGGCCGCCTCCCCTCCCCCGCAGAAACACGAACAGGGCGACGTGGAACCCGCCGATCAGGAACGCCAGTACATGCGCCGGGCCAAGAGCCACTTCCCTCCTCGTCGGGGGTTAGTGCCGGCCTTCCTCGAAGGCGGCGATCGGCCAGAGTATAGGCAGGCCGTCAGCCGCCGGCCGATTCCTCGGCTCGTGCGATCGTGCCACCGCCGATGACGGCATCGCCGTCGTAGAAGACGGCCGCCTGACCGGGCGCGGCCGCCCAGACCGGATCATCGGTCTCGACGCTCCAACGGCCGTCATCGGTCGGACGAACCGTGGCGGGGGCGGCCCGTCCGCGGTGTCGAATCTGGACCTCGGCCCGGAAGCCCGATTCCGAGGGTGGCTCTCCGGCGACGAACCGCAGCTGCTGGAGCTCGAACCGGCGAGTCTCCAGGTCGGCGCGGCGGCCCAGCCGCACGATGTTTGCGCCTGATTCGATCTTCCGAACGTATCGCGGCTCACCAACGGCGACGCCGAGTCCCTGCCGCTGGCCGACCGTGTACGAGGCCGCCCCGAAGTGTTCGCCGACCTGCCGTCCGTCGACGTCGATCACCGGTCCCGGCTCAGCCTTCCAGCCGGCACGGTCACGCAGGACGTCGCGGTAGTCGCCGCGGGGCACGAAGCAGATCTCCTGGCTGTCGTGCTTGTCGGCCGTTGCCAGACCGAGCGCGCGTGCGGCCTCGCGAACCGCAGGTTTGGTCATCTCGCCCAGCGGGAAGCGCACGTGGGCCAGCTCTTCCTGGCCCAGGCCGTAGAGGAAGTAGCTCTGGTCCTTGTCGCGGTCGCGGCCCCGCAGCAGACGAAAGCCTGAGCTTGCACCGTCCGGCGCGCCCACACGCGCGTAGTGCCCGGTCGCCACGGCGTCGCATTCGTACAGGAACCGGGCCCGGCCCATGAGCGCACCGAACTTGACGACGTTGTTGCAGTCCACGCACGGACTGGGCGTCCGTCCCTCCAGGTACGACCGAAGGAACGGCTGCAGCACACCCTCGTTGAACTCGGGCTCCAGGTTCATGACGTAGAACGGGATCTCGAGCTGCGCGGCCACGCGTCGGGCGTCCTCCGCGGCATCGAGCGAGCAGCAGCTCTTCTTGAAGTCGGAGTACGTGTCGGCGACGTCGTGCAGGCGCATCCACACGCCGATCGCCTCGTCGCCGGCGGCACGCACCAGCGCCGCGGCAACTGACGAGTCCACGCCGCCGGACATCGCGACGAGGACGCGGGTCACCCGGCCCGTGCCTCGGAGGCGGAGCCCGGGACCGAGGCGGAGCCCCGGATCGAGACGGCGGCTCCCGCGCCCACGCCAAGCCGGGCAGCCGCTTCGCGCTGGGTCTCGACCGCGCCGACGATCAACCGTCCCGCCTGCTCGATCTCCTCGACCGTCGTCGTCCGACCCAGCGAAAGTCGGAGCGCACCCTTCGCCTCGTCCCCCGGGTAGCCCATGGCCGTCAGGACGTGGCTCATTTCGGTCGAGCCGGTCGCGCAGGCCGAGCCTGTCGAGCAGGCCAGCCCCGCCAGATCGAGGGCCATGACCAGCCCCGCCCCGTCGACCCCAGCGACGACGAGCGAGAGAATGCCGGCCAGACGTTCGGTCGGGTGGCCGGTCTCCTGGATTCCGTCGAGGCCGCGGAGTCGGGAGGCCAGAGCCTCACGCAGGCCGCGGATCAGGCCACCGACGGCCGGCCGTTCGGCCACCGCCAGATCCAGGGCCGCCGCCATGCCGATCGCGCCCGCAACGTTCTCCGTTCCGGCCCGGCGGTAGCGCTCCTGTGCACCGCCCTGCTGCTGGGCCAGGATGTTCGTGCCGTGGCGCACGAAGAGGGCCCCGACACCCTTGGGTCCCTCGAACTTGTGCGCCCCCAGCGAGAGCAGGTCCACGTCCAGGTCCGCCACGTCGAGGGTCACGTGGGCGGCGGCCTGGACCGCGTCGACATGCAGCAGCACGCCCTTGTGCCGGCGAACGCGGGCCGCGACCTCACCGATCGGCTGGATGGTGCCGACCTCGTTGTTGGCGAGGATGACGCTGACGAGGATCGTCTTGGGCGTGATCGCCGCTTCCACCATCTCCGGATCCACTCGCCCGTAGCGATCGACCGGCAGCTCCACGATCTCGAACCCGAACTTCTCCAGGTAGCGGACGGTATGCCCGACGGAGTGGTGCTCGACCGCGGTCGTCACGATCCGATGGCCGCGCGCCTTGCCTGCCCACGCAGCGCCCTTGACGGCCAGGTTGTTCGACTCGCTCCCGCCGGAGGTGAAGACGATCTCGCGCGGCTCCGCCCCGATGGCGCGCCCAACCCGCTCATGGGCCTCGTCCAGGCCCGCCCGCGCGCGCCGGCCGACGCCGTGAGCCGAGGAGGGGTTGCCGTAGTGCTCCGTCAGGTACGGCAGCATCGCCTCGAGCGCTTCGCGCCGCAGCGGAGTCGTGGCGGCGTGGTCGAGGTAGATCGGCATCGCTCTGATTGTACGACGCGCCCTCGTCGGGGCCGCATCTTCAGACCCGATTATCTGGTCGCGTCGCGCTCGGCCATTGCCCGGTCGTATTCGCGGCCGGCGATGCGACGCCGATCGTGCTGCGAGAGGACCCTCTTGCGTAGCCGGATCGACTTGGGCGTCACTTCGACGAGTTCGTCGCCGCCGATGAACTCGATCGCCGACTCCAGAGTCAGCTCCCGCGGCGGCGTCAGGTGCAGCGCCTCGTCGTGGGAGTGAGTCCGCATGTTGGTCAGCTTCTTCTCTTTGGTCGCGTTGACGTCCATGTCCTCGGAGCGCGAGTTCTCGCCGATGACCATCCCTTCGTACACGTCCGCGCCGGTGCCGATGAACAGTTCGGATCGCTCCTGGAGGTTGAAGAGACCGTAGCCGTTCGAGACGCCCGTTCGATCGGCGACCAGGACGCCCGTCGTGCGGTGCGTGACCTCGCCGGCCCACGGACCGTAGCCCTCGCCGATCTGGTGGAGCAGGGCCGTGCCGCGGGTCTCGGTGAGCAGCTGGCCTCGGAAACCGATCAATCCGCGAACCGGGATGACGTACTCCATCCGGACGCGTCCGTCGGCATCGGTGCTCATCTGCTCGAGACGCCCCTTGCGATCGGCCAGCGCCCTCTGAACCGAGCCGATGAAGTCGGGCGGTATGTCGACCGTGATCCGCTCGTAGGGCTCGTGGATCTCGCCGCGAACTTCGTGGAGCAGCACCTCGGGTCGCGAAACCTGGAGCTCGTAGCCCTCGCGTCGCATCTGCTCGATCAGGATCGCCAGCTGCAGCTCCCCGCGGCCGCGGACCTCATACGTATCGGCGGAGTCGGTGGGCAGGTACTCGATCGAGACGTTGCCGAGGACTTCGCGGTCCAGGCGCTGCTTGATCTGGCGGGTGGTGACGTAGCGCCCCTCGCGTCCGGAGAGAGGCGAGGTGTTCGCCCCGAACGTCATGCTGAGGGTCGGGGCATCAACATCCAGGCGCGGCAGCGGCCGCGGGTCGCCCGGATCGGTGATCGTGTCGCCGATCGTGACATCTGGGATGCCGGCAACGGCGACGATGTCGCCCGGGCCCGCCTCCGCGATGTCGACGCGCTCGATGCCGTGGGCCGTCGTCAGGCTGGTCACCGTGCCGGACAGAATGATGGTGCGGCCGGGCTCGACCGAGCCGGCTGTGTCATCGGCTTCCTCGCGAACGATCGCGACCCGCTGGCCCATCCTGATCGTGCCGTTCCAGACCCGCCCGACAGCCATGCGTCCGACATAGTCGTTCGCGGAGAGGTTCGTGACGAGCAGCTGAAGCGGGTGGCCCTCCTGGTAGGTTGGCGCGGGCGTGTGCTCGATCAGCAGCTCGAAGAGCGGCCGGAGATCGGTGCCCGGCTCATCGATCTTCAGCGTCGCCGTGCCTGTCTTCGCGTTCGTGTAGACGACCGGGAAGTCGATCTGCGCGGCGTCCGCGCCAAGATCCATGAACAGCTCGTAGACGGCATCGAGGACCTCCGCGGCGCGCGCGTCCGAGCGGTCGATCTTGTTGATGGCAACAACCACGGGAAGGTGATGCGACATCGCCTTCTGCAGCACATAGCGCGTCTGCGGCAGCGGTCCCTCGGCCGCGTCTACGAGCAGCAGAATCGAGTCGACCATCAGCAGGCTGCGCTCGACCTCCCCGCCGAAGTCGGCATGGCCGGGGGTGTCGACGATGTTCAGGCGGATCCCGTCGTAGTCGACGGAGGTCTGCTTGGCGAGGATCGTGATCCCCTTCTCGCGCTCGAGGTCCCCGGAGTCCATGACTCTATCCACGACCACCTGGTTGACTCGGAAGGCTCCGGCCTGGCGGAGCATCGCGTCCACGAGCGTTGTCTTGCCGTGGTCGACGTGGGCAACGATGGCCAGATTCCGGATGTCGGAGCGCGTGACGGGACGAGGAGAGTCGTTCATGGGCGCCGAAATTGTCGCACAGTCCCGGACCGAGAGCCCCAAACGAGTTCGGGGACGAGGCGTCGGCAAGCGGGGCCGGCCGCGCTACACTCGGATCAAGGAGGTCAGCCCATGACCGTCGCTGCCGTAGTCCTCGTGCCGGAGCTGCCGGCGGCCCTCGCCGACGCGGACGGGGAGCCCGCTCTCCGGCGCATCGCCCAGACCGCCTGGTCGGGCGGCGCGCTGCCGACCGTCGCGGTCACGCCGCAGGTCACCGGCGAGCTGCAGGCCGCCGTCTCCGACCTGGCGGTCAAGCTTGTCAGCCCCACTCCCGACGAGCCGCGCGGCATCGCCTGGTTCGTCCGGGGCATGCGGACGGCGACGGCCACCGTGGCGGACGTCTCGGGCGCGCTGTTGTGGCCGTTCAAGTTCGTCTGGGTCGATCCCGAGACCGTGACCTCGCTGATCGAGGCGCACGGGGCCGCTCCGGAAGCGATCGTCCGGCCGGCGTATCGCGGCCAGCCCGGCTTCCCGATCCTGGTGCCGGTCGCGCTGACGGACCGTCTGGCCGCGCTCTCCGGCCAGCACGGCGAGGAAGCCGTGGCGACGCTCGTCGCGGCGGGCGTCCCGCTGCTGACCAACGAGCTCGGCGATCCGGGGATCGTCCACGACATGGCGACACCGCGCGATGCCCTGCCGGACTACCAGGGGCCGCCCGAACCGGCAGGCGGACCTCCGCCCTCAGCTCTCCGCGACGTGCTCCGGTCGGATCCCGACGAACCGCAGACCTAGTTCGGCGAACTGCTCCGGATCGGGCTGTGACGGGGCTTGCATCATCAGATCCGTGCCGGACTGGGTCTTCGGGAACGCCATGACCTCACGGATGTTCGTCTGGTACGCCAGAAGCGCGGACCAGCGGTCGATCCCTATCGCGATCCCACCGTGCGGAGGCGCGCCGAAGTCGAAGGCCTCGAGGATCCCCCCGAAGCGCTCGTGCATCTGCTCCAGGCTGTAGCCCTGCAGGGCGAAGCTGCGCTCCAGCAGTTCACGGCGATGAATCCTGACCGAGCCGCCGCCCAGCTCCCAGCCGTTGAGAGCCACGTCGTATTGCATCGCCCGGGCCTTGCCGGCCGGATCCTGTCGAGAGGGCTCGTACGGATCGCCGGAGGCGGTCACCAGCAGAGCCTCGTCCTCGGGGACGACCCCGCTGAACGGGTTGTGGGTGGCGTCCCAGCGGCCGCGCTCGGTGTCCCACTGATACATCGGGAAGCGGTGAACCCAGCAGTAGGCGAGGACCCCCGGCTCGGCCAGGCCGAGCCGCAGCCCGAGTTCCCCGCGGAGCCGGCCGAGGACTTCGGCGACGAGCTCACGGCTCGGATCGGCGACGATGAGGATCAGGTCGCCAGGCCTTGCGGCGGCCGCGGCCACAATTGCCGCAACCCGCTCCTCGCCGAGAAACTTGGCGATAGGCGAATGGCCGGTCCCGTCCGCGGCCACGGCGACGTGGGCCAGGCCCTTTGCGCCGTGCCGGCGCGCGAACTGCGTCAGCTCGTCGATCTGGCTGCGAGTGGCGTCGGCCATGCCTGGTGCCGTCACAGCCTTGACGCGCCCGCCGGCGGCGAGCGTCTCGTCGAAGACGCGGAAGCCGGTGGTCCCCTCCCTCAGCGCCGGAGCGAGATCGACAAGCTCCATTCCGAAGCGGAGATCGGGCTTGTCCGAGCCGAACCGCTCCAGTGCCTCCTCGTACGTGAAGCGCGGGAATGGAATCTCCTGGATCGGCCGATCGGGCGTGGTCGCTCGGCTGACCTCGATGATCATCGCCTCGACGAACTCCATCACCCGCTCTTCGGTGACGAAGCTCATCTCCAGGTCGAGCTGCGTGAACTCGGGCTGGCGGTCGCCGCGCAGGTCCTCGTCGCGGAAGCAACGGGCGATCTGGAAGTAGCGGTCTATGCCGGCGACCATCAACAGCTGCTTGAGCTGCTGCGGGCTCTGCGGCAGCGCGTAGACCGAACCCGGCTGCAGGCGGCTCGGCACGATGAAGTCGCGGGCGCCTTCGGGCGTCGACTTCAGCAGGATCGGCGTCTCGATCTCCACGAAGCCGGCTTTGTGGTGGGCGTCGCGGATCGCCCTGACCAGCTCCGAACGAAGCAGGAGCCGCTCGAGCAGCGGGCGTCGACGAATGTCCAGGTAGCGATAGCGCAGTCGCAGGCTCTCGTCGACCGGAGCGTCCGGCTCGTTGATGTAGAAAGGCGGCGTCTGGGCCTCGCTCAGGATTTCGACCTCACGACCCCGAAGCTCGACCTCTCCGGTGAGCAGCTCCTCGTTCTCCTTGCCGGCCATTCGCCTGGCGACCTCGCCCTTGATCTCCAGCACGAACTCGTTGCGGGTCCGGTTGGCGACGGCGTGAGCCACGGGCGACTCCTGGGCGTCGACGACGACTTGCGTGATCCCGTAGCGGTCGCGCAGGTCCAGGAAGATGAGCTGGCCGTGGTCGCGGCGGCGATGCACCCATCCCGCTAGCTGCACCGTCCTCCCGGCGTCGCCGGCACGCAGCTCGCCGCACGTCGCGTCGCGATAAGGCGTGGCGAGGCTGAAGGCAGGCTCGGGCGGAACTGGGCGGTCGTCACTCATGCGCGAATGCTAGCGGACAGGCGCCGCCCTGACTTGCCGAACCAAGTACTACCGATCGAGCGACAGACTCGCGACGAGAGCGTCCACCTCGGCTTCCGCATTCGTGGCGTCAGGTCCCCATTGCGCCTCGATGTAGCCGACCCTGCTCACCTGCCACTTTGCCCAGCCGTCAGCGTGACTTTCGATTGCCGGCATGCCGCCGACGGTGACCCGCACTTGGCCAGGTGGCAAGCTCCCCGTGGGGAGGGCACCGGGATCCATCAACCACGCGCCTTCGTACCAGAAGACGACCACCTGATCCGCGGTGACACTGAGACTAGGGGCGCCGCACGAAACCCCTGGATTCGGTGAGGCGCTCACGGTGCAACCGGAACCCACGGTGCCCGTCCCCACCGCGAACTCGACTGTCGGCCCGTGAATACCCCAGTGCTGGTAGCCGGAGATGACGGGCCAGCTCGCCGGGTAGTCGAACGAAATGCCGTCGGCGTGGTAGCGAGCCAGGCTGGGCGAAGGCGTTGGAGTCTCGATCGAAGCGCAGCCGCCGACGTTCGATTCACCGGGAGCCCAGCGGAAGCTCGCCACCAGCGCTTCCGCCCGAGCCAGCTGGCTCGGGCTGCTGGTGTGGACCTCGACGAAGATGTTGCTGTTCTGGCCGAACTCGTTGCCCGGGACTCGTATCTCCCACGTAGTGACGGTCGCGTCGACGGTCTTGCGCACGGCGAGGTGGCCGAAGGTCGCGTTGGCCTGGGTGTCTCCCCGGCAAGGCACGTAAGGGCCGCCATACCACAGGTAGATCTTGACGACCACGCCGCCGGACGGCACGTCGACAGCGTCGGTGCTGCAGTTCATCCACGAGCTCGTCCCTTCGGCACCGCGCTGGCAACTCTCGTGCCAGCTGCCGTTGCCAAGCACGGCGAGGACGTCCATGACCCCCGTGGCGCCGTGGTCGCTGCCAGCCAGGACCGACCAGTCGGTCGGGTAGTCGAACGACTCCTGACCGTCGTCGAAGTGTCCCGGCGTACCCGGCAAGGATGGCCCGGGAGACGGCGGTCCGGCGCCCCGAGGCCACGCCGTGAACGCCATGGCTCCCGCGATCAACACCGCGAGCGCGGCGGCGATGCCGACCGGCAGCCGGCGCCCGATCGACCGTCGCCTCGGAACGCTCGCCACCCAGGCGGCCGCATCCACTCGCAAAGGCCATTCCTCGCTCACGCTGCGGAGCGCAAGCCGCAGCGCCGCGGCGGCGCGCTCTTCCCGGCCGGTCAAGATCGGCTCATCGCCGGACATCGTCATCTCCCATCGCCGCAGCCAGGCGCCCGAGCGCGCGGTGCAGGCGCGATTTCGCGGTGCCAAGAGGAATCCCGAGCGCCGCCGCCACGTCCGGCACCGCAAGGTCGGCACCGAAGCGCAGGCCCAGCAGTGCTCGGTCCTCGTTCCCCAGGAGCTGCAGGGCGGCCATCACTGCCGCCCTGTCCGTCCAGCGGGCAGTCGGGTCATGAGCAGGCTCGCCTTCGACCGAGTCCAGGCTGACCTCACGCAGGCGCATTCGGCCCTGACGGCCGGCTCGATCGATCGCCTGCCGGACGGCGATTCGACGAAACCAGGCCGGCCAGCTCTCGGCGTCGCGCAGCCCCCTGATCTGACGCCAGGCTCGTATCGACGCATCCTGCATCACCTCCTGGGCATCCTCGGGCGAGCGGACCACCGCCAGGACGGCGCGATAGGTGCGCGGGGCTTCCGATTCGATCAGCCGGGCAAAGGCGACCTCGTCGCCCAGCCGGGCCGCTAGCACCAGCTCCCGCTCCACCGCTGCCTCCATTCGCCCGTCACCACCTATGACCGGTGCGACGGCGCGTTTCGTTCCCTTGGAGGCCCAAATTCCCGCGGAGCGGGAGCAGCCGTGCCGGAGACTCCGTTACCCGTGGTGGTGGCTCTTTGCGGCGCGGGCCAGGTCGCGGGCCAGGTCGTCGAGGGCGACCAGATGCTGCGTCCCCGCTTCGAGGTCCTTGAGCTGGACGTGGCCTCCGTTCAATTCGTCGCCGATGATCACCGCGAAGTGGGCGTGGTCCCGCGACGCGCTCTCCAGCTGCCGGCCGAGCTTGCGCTGGGCCAGCTCCGCGCGCACGAACAGCCCTTCGGCGCGCAATAGGCTCGCCACCCGCAGGCGTGAAACCGTGTCGGTCGGATCGGCCCCGACGACGACCGCCAGCGGCGGCGCCTCGACGGCGGCCGCGGCTCCGCTCTTCTCGAGGGCCAGCATCACACGGTCCAGGCCGAGCGCGAAGCCGATTCCAGGAGTTGGGCGCCCGCCGAGCAACTCCACCAGGCCGTCGTATCGGCCGCCGCCGCCGAGGGCCTGCTGCTGCCCTTCGGCTCCGTGTCGGTAGTACTCGAAAGCGGTCCGGGTGTAGTAGTCGAGCCCGCGAACCAGCGTGGGCTCCAGGCGATAGGGCACGCCGAGCGCGTCGAGGTGCGTCCGAACCGCGGCGAAATGGGCCGCACAGGCCTCGCACAGGCAGTCGCCGATCCTGGGCGCGGCAGCCACCAGCGCGGCCATCGCGGGGTCCTTCGAATCGAGCAGGCGCAGAGGATTCGCGTCGAGCCGTCGCCGCTCGAGTTCGGGCAGCTCCGCCTCATGGCGCCCGAAGTAGGCCGTCAGCTGCTCCAGGTACGCCGGCCGGCACGCGCCGTCGCCGATCGAATTGAGCAGGACCTGGACATCGGGCACGCCCGACTCCACGTAGAAACGGTATCCCAGCTCGACGATCTCGGCGTCAACCGCCGGACCCGGATCGCCGATCGCCTCCGCGTCCCACTGCCAGAACTGGCGATATCGACCCGCCTGCGGCCGGTCGTAACGGAACATCGGACCGAGCACGGTCAACTTGACCGGCTGCGGCCAGGTCTGCATCCCGTGCTGCACATACGCCCGAACGACCCCCGCGGTCGCCTCGGGTCGGAGCGCCCACGCTTCCGAATCTTCGGTCCGGGACGCCAGCCGGAACAGCTCCTTCTCGACCACGTCCGTGGCTTCGCCGATGCCGCGTTCAAAGACGGCCGTCTGCTCGAAGATCGGAATATCCATCTCGCGATAGCCGTAGCGGCCGGCCAGCGAGCGGGCGATCCCTTCCAGGCGGTTCAGGCCCGAGCTTGCGTCGGGCAGCAGGTCGCGGGTGCCCCGGGGGGCGTGAAATGACGGCATGGCCGAAGTCTAGCGACTGTGCAGCGCGTTCTTTGGCTGACGAAGATTCCGGGGCCAATGCTCCAGACCGTGAGCCGATTCGGCGCTATCCGCCGGTTCAGCCTTCGTCTGGCGACTGAAACTGACGCAGGGTCTCCAGTCGGGGGTCGATTTCGGCGTCTGGGTGGTCGTGCGGGCCGCCGCCCAGCTCCTCGCCGCAGATCACGCACAGCCCCGGGCAGTCCTCGCGGCAGAGCGGTGCGATCGGCTCGGTCAGCAGGATCGCGTCGCGAACCTCTTCCTCCAGGGCCAGCTCGTGGTGGTCCGTCAGGCGAAGGGCGTCGGGCTCGGCCGCGGTGTCGAGCGCCACGCCGCTCGCCAGATCGATCGTCGGCAGCGCCTCTTCCTCGATCTCCATCTCGACCGGATAGTCGATCTCGCGCAGGCATCGGCTGCAGACCAGCGCCAGCGACGTGACAAGCCGGCCCTTGACCAGGAGGCCGCGGTTCGTTCGAGTCAGGCGAAGCCGCCCCTGAACGCCGCGGCTCTGCCGGAGGTCCGGTCCGAGATCCAGCGCCGGCGAGGAGATCTCGAGGTCGTGAGTCGTCCCGGCGGGCTCGGCCAGCAGGCCGGCGACGTTGAAGGTCAGCGCGTCAGCGGCGGACGGGCTGTTCTGTCCCTGCCGACTCGTCGAACTCATCGATCGCACCCTCTCCATCGCTACTCTCCGCGACCGTGGGGACGGCGCGCCTTTCGTCCAATAGATCCAGACCGAGCCGGATGCTCTTGAGCGTGCGGATCACCTCGACCTCGAGCTTGGAGAGTACGTCGGCGGCGTAGTCGTCGGCGCCACGTCGGATCCCCTCGCCTTCAGTCCGAGACTGACGGACGATCTCCAGACCCATCTCCTCGGCCTGACGGGTGAGCTCTCGCTCCTCGATCAGGTACGTGGCCTGCTCCTGGGCCCGGGCCAGAATCTGCTCCGCCTCCTCGCGGGCCTGCTCGAGCAGCCGATCGACCTCCGAGTTGACGCGATTGGCTGTCTTGATCTCCTCGGGGATCGTGACTCGCAACTGGTCGATCAGATCCAGCGCATAGGCCTGGTCGATCAGGACGCGGCTGGTCAGGGGAAGCTTCCGGCCGTTTGCCACGAGAGATTCGAGTCGCTCGACCAAATGAGTGATGTCGATCGGACTGGCCCTCCTGGGGCAAGGTCTAGGGCTGCCGTTCCCTCGATTATAGACTCGGACCCCGGGCCGCCAGACGCCTGGCGACAGCCGGAGGCACCATTTGCGTCACGTCACCGCGGAAGTTGGCGATCTCCTTGACGAGACTGGAGCTCAGGTAGCTGTTTTCGACCGAGGTCATGAAGAAGACGGTGTCGACTTCCGGGTCGAGCTTACGGTTGCTGTGGGCCATCTGCAGCTCGGATTCGAAGTCGGAGATGGCCCGCAGGCCCCGAACGACGAACTTCGCGCCGCGCTTGCGGCAGAAGTCGACGGTCAGGCCGTCGAAGGATTCGACGTCGATGCGGGCTGAGACCTCGGGCGGGCAGCACTCGTCCACGGCCTCGCGAATGACGGCCAGCCGGACGTCCGTCGGGAAGATCGGGGCCGACTTACGCGGGTTCACGAGCACGGCGAAGACCACGCGGTCGAAGACGGCGGCGGCGCGGGCGACGATGTCGAGGTGACCGTACGTCATCGGGTCGAACGAGCCCGGGTAGACGGCGATCTTCACCTGGCAGCCTCCTCCGACTCGGCGGCGGGCCGGGCGGGCGTGACGGCCGCCGACTCCTCCGCATCCCGGGGCGCAGAGCCCGCCTGGCGGTAGAACGTCAGAGCGGTCTCTCCGAACCGTCGGGTCCGTACGGATGCTAGCAGCCCGACGGCCGGCGGTGGAGGGGTGCGCCAGAAATGCTTCGCGACGACCCAGGCTTCGGGTCGCAGCAGGAGCGCAGCTGGGCCGGCGGCTGAGGCGCCGTGGGCGGCGGCGGCTGAGGCGCCGGCCCCAAGCCTGATGAGGGCGGCTTCGAGCAAATGCGGTTCGGCATACGGCGGGTCGACCAGCACGACGTCGAATGGGCCGTCGGCGACGGCGCGGTCGGCAAGGTAGGTCAGCGCGTCGGCTCGAGTCACGGTACCCCGCTCGGCGAAGCGGGCCCGGACCAGATTCTCGGCGATGACTCGGGCTGCGGCGGCATCACGCTCGACGAAGACGGCCCTGGCCGCTCCCCGGGAAAGCGCCTCGATCCCGCCCGCTCCGGAGCCGGCGAAGAGATCGAGGATCGCGGCACCGGGGAGGTCCGGCTCCAGAATCGCGAAGAGAGTCTGCTTGACGCGGTCGCCAATGGGCCGCGTACCCGGCCCGGGCGCGAGTAGTCGCGTCCCTCTGGCAGAGCCGGCGATGACGCGGCCTGCATCGCTCATTCGGGCGCCTCCGCGGCCGCCGCCTGAGCGGCTGCGGCTTCCGTGGCCATGGCTTCCGTGGCCGAGGCCGCGTCGGCGACCTCCGCCAGCACCTCGCCCGCACCAACCCGGGCCAACCAACCGTCGCGCAACTCCGCGGCCAGCGCATCGTGACCGGGCAGCAGCCCGCCCTTCTCGTCGAGGAGTCGCTCGGCCACGGCGCGGGCCTGGGCCGCGCGCTCGCGGTCCTCCTTGTTCCGCAGCGAGGCGATCCGCAGCGTCGGCAGACCGCTCTGATGCAGGCCCAGCAGCTCGCCCTCGCGCCGCAGCTCCAGGTCGAGCTCGGCCAGCTCGAAGCCGTCATGGTGAGTAGCGAGGGCCTCGAGGCGGGCCTTCGCGGTCTCGTCGTTCGAGTCGGACACGACGATGCAGTACGCCTGCGCCTCTCCCCGACCGACGCGACCGCGCAACTGGTGGAGCTGCGCGAGGCCGAAGCGATCCGCGTCCAGGATCAGCATCACCGTGGCCTCGGGCACGTCCACCCCCACTTCCAGCACTGTCGTGCCGACGAGCACGTCCAACTCGCCCCGACGGAAGAGATCCATCGTTGTGTCGCGCTGGGCCGCCTTCATCTGGCCGTGGACGACGCCGACGCGGACCGTCGGATCCGCGGGGAGGCCCATCCGAGACGCCGCCTCCCCCAGCTGGGCCGGCAGGGCCGCAGCGACCTCGTCGGCGGAGCGGGCGGCAGTCTCCTCGTCCTCCTCAACCAGTGGCACGACGACGAAGGCGCGGTGGCCCTTCCTGACCTGGTCGACGATGCCCCGGTACGCGTCCCGTTTCGGGTCGGCGCCAGTGCCATCAAGGCCGTCGCTATGCCGGACATCCGTCATGATCCGCTGCCGGCCGGCCGGCGGGGTTCGCAGGTCCGAAACGTCCAGGTCGGCGAGCATGATCTGGCCCAGAGTCCTCGGGATCGGCGTTGCCGTCATCAGCAAAACGTGTGGCGACCGGCCCTTGGCGCCGAGCGCCTCTCGCTGCGCGACCCCGAATCGATGCTGCTCGTCGACGACGGCCAGGGCCAGGTCTCCGAACTGCACGGCCTCCTGCACGAGAGCGTGCGTTCCTACCACGATCCGGCCGCTGCTTCCGCCCAGCAGGCCTCCGCCCACGGGCGGCGCGGCAAGCAGCTTGAGCGCCTCGCGCCGCTGGCTCGCGGGCAGCGACCCGGTGAGGAGTGTCACGTCGTGGCCGAGCGGCTCCAGCAGCCGCCGCAAGGCAACGTGATGCTGCCGGGCCAGCAGATCCGTCGGCGCGAGTAGCGCGCCCTGCCGCCCGGCGTCGGCTACGAAGGCCAGCGCCAGCGCTGCGACCGCGGTCTTGCCCGATCCGACGTCGCCCTGCAGGAGCCGCATCATCGGCCGGGGCTGAGCAAGGTCGGCCACGATCGCGCTCACGGCCTCGACCTGGTCCGCGGTCAGGCGGGCCGGCTCCGTGGCGCCGCGGGCCCGGATCTGCTCGGTCAGGGCGGTCTCGACGCGCTCGATCGCCTCCGCCACGCGGGCCGGCGAGACGGCCACAGACTCCCCGACGGCCACGCGGCGCTGCCGGTCGCGCGCCACCATGCCGATCTGCAGCGCCAGCAGCTCGTCGAACCCGAGACGCCGGAGAGCGGCGTCGCGCGCGCCGAAGCTCTCCGGGTAGTGGGCGCTCTCGAGCGCCGCGGCGATCGAGAGCGGACGGGTCGCGCCCGCCTCTGGTGCACCCGTTGCTGGTGCGGCCGCTGCTGGTGCGGCCGCTGCTGTCATGCACGCGGCCTCGGCTGGCAGGTACTCCGGATACGCGGCACCAACCGCGTCGAGGGCCTGCCGGATCGCCCGCCGGAGAGTCGTCGCCGTCAGCCCCGCCGTGAGCCGATACACCGGCACGATCCGTCCGGCATGCAGCAGCGCCGACCCGTCGTCCGGCTGGAACTCCGGATTGTCGAAGCTCGTTGTGAAGCCGCGGCGGCGGATCTTGCCGCTGATGACAATCCACTGTCCCTCGTGCAGCCGCTTCTCGATTCCGCGCCGCCCGAACCACGTTGCCTCGGCCTCGCCGGTCTCATCGCCGAGGTAGGCGGTCGTGCGCTGGATGCGCCGGCGGAAGGTCTGCTCCACGCAGATGTTCCGCACCTGAAGTCGCGCGCTGGCGGGCTCGCCGTCGCGGATCCAGACCAGATCCCGGGCGGAGCTCAGCTCGCGCAGGTCGTCGTAGCGGCGAGGCAGGTGGAAGAGCAGGTCGCGGACGGTGGCGATGCCGAGCCGCGGCCCGACCCGCCGCAGAGTCGTGGCGCCGAGGAAGCCGCTCTCTCCGATCCTGGTCTCGGGGCCGACAGGCCCGCGCGGCGTGGCCCGTGACGCGACTCGTCGCGTCGACGCCCGCGTCGTCCCCGAAGGCGGCCGCCCGGCGGAGCCACTCGGCCCTCCCTGCGATCGCTCGGACCCCCGCGTCGCCACTCCCCTACTCGGCCGCGATGAGGTACCGGTAGTGGGGCTGACCGCCGTGGATCACCTCCACTTCCACGCCGGGACGCGACTCCCCGATCCGTCTGGCGACCTCCTCGGCCTCTGCCAGCTCGGCCCCGTCGCCGTAGTAGATGGTCACGAGCTCGAAACCGGGCTCCAGGGCCCGCATTGCTGCCAGGACGGCCTTCATTCGATCGCTGTTCACCGCCAGCAGGCCGTCGTCCGGATCGAGGACGATCGTCTGGCCCATTCGAACCTTCCGCCCGCCGATCGTCGCATCGCGAACGGCCTCGGTCACCTGCAATGTCTGGATCGCCCGGCCGGCAAGCGTCATGAACTCGGCATTGGCGGTGGCGTCCCGGCCCGTGTCCATCGCCAGCAGCGCGGCGAAGCCCTCGGCGGCGTTTCGTGTCGGCACGACCCGCACGCGGCGAGTGGTCAACTCGGAGGCCTGGCGCGCTGCCAGAACGACGTTCGGGTTGTTGGGCAGCAGCAGGATCTCTTCCGCGGCGATCCTCTCCACCGCGTCGAGCAGCTCCCCAGTCGAGGGATTGTTGGTCTGGCCGCCCTGCACGACCGCAGCCACGCCGAACGATTCGAAGATTCGCGCCAGCCCGTCGCCGGCGGTGACCGCCACGACTGCAAGCGGGACCGCCTCCAGCGGCGCCGCCCCTTTGCCCGTTCCATTCGACCCATTGGCCGCGTCCACGGCCGGCTCCGCCTCGGCACCGTAGGTCTCCAGGTCCACGTGCGGGCGGACCTCGAGATGGCCGCGCGCATGCCCGGATCCGCGTCCCGCCCAGTGGCCTTCGCCATGCGCGCCCACTTCGGCAACGAGCTGGCCGACGCTCCGCTCCGCCTCGCGCTTCTCTCGGGCCTGCTGACTCTGTGAGTCCAGGTTCTCGACGGTGATTCGGGTGATCGACCCCATCGACAGGCCCAGCGCGATCACCTGGTCGGGTCGGTCGTTGTGGATGTGAACCTTGACCGCCCGACCGTCGCCGGCCACCAGCACGGAGTCGCCGATCCGCTCGAGCTCGCCCCGCAGTCGATCGATGTCGAGTGGCTCGTCCTGTGTCTGGAGCAGGAACATGGTCTCGTAGCCGAAGCCCTCGTCGATCGGGGCGGCTAGCGCGACTGCTCGCCCGTGGGTAACGACACGGGGTCCGCCCGCCGCCTCGGCCGGGTTGTGGGCGACGATGTAATTCAGGGCTCCCTGGAGCAGCCGCAAGAGGCCCTGCCCGCCGGCGTCGACCACGCCGGCCTCGCGCAGAATCGGCAGCATCGAGGGCGTCTTCGCGACTGCCTCTTCGGCCGCCTGGACCGCGGCGATGAGGACAGACTCGAGATCGCCGCCCCCTTCGGCGACGACCACGGCCGCTGCCGAGGCTTCACGGATGACAGTCAGGATCGTACCCTCGACCGGCTTGGCAACCGCCTTGTACGCGGTCGCCGTCCCCTGGGTCAGCGACCGGGCTAGGTCGGCGCCGTCGAAACGCTCCCTGCTGCCCAGCCCTTCGGCCATGCCCCGGAATATCTGCGAGGCGATGACGCCGGAGTTGCCCCGAGCGCCCATCAGCGCCCCGAAGCTGATGGCGGCGGCCACTCGATCGGCCGGCCGGCCGGCCACTCCATCCGCCTCGGCCAGTGCCGCGCGCACCGTGGCGAGCATGTTGCTGCCGGTGTCGCCGTCGGGCACGGGGAAGACGTTGAGTGCGTTCACCTCGTCGACGTGGTCGGCAAGGTTGTCGACAGCGGCGTGGAAGGCCGCCAGGAGTCCGGCCCCGTCACCGGCTCGGCGCGTCATCGGGCGACTCGATGCCTCATCTTGACTTGCGTCTTCTCGAAGCCGTCTCTCCCTCGGCCGTGGTCTTGAGATGGGCCTGATCCGGTCCGGCCGTCTCCGTCGTGGCTTCCCGGCTCGGTTCGGCAAGTTCGATCGACTCCCGTTCGATCACCTCCGCGCGCTGCACGGCCGTTGGCTGATACCCAAGGCCGTCGACGTGGATCGTCAGGCTCGCGACCTCCACGCCAACGAGCCGGCGCAGCGAGTAGCGCACCGCCGAATCGACCTGGCGTGCGACCTCCGCGACCGGCATCCCGAAGGCCACCGTCACGTAGAGATCAAGGCCCAGACCGCTCTCGGTGGAGAGCTGGATGCCGGGCCTATCGAGGCCGACCCAGCGGAGCAGACGCCGTCCGAACGAGGGGTCGCAGAAACCGGTCACGCCGTAGCTGCTCTGGACCGCTGTTCGGACAATGTCTACGATGGCGCGGCGGGTGACGATCGATCTGCCGCCCACCGAACGCTCGGGCATGCGAATGTGACCTCCAGCCTGGGAGCCGGAAACGGTGTGCTATCATACCGCCCCGTTCGGCCCCGGTCGGGGCCGCCTCTTATATTCAGTATCCGTGAGGACCTAATGGCTCGCTCCTGCGCCGTCTGCGGGAAGGTCTCCATAGACGGCTTCAACCCGCAGTCGTCCGGGATGAACCGGGTCCGCGCTCATCGGCGCTACCGCCCCAACCTCCAGCGGATGACCATCGATCAGAAGGGCAAGCAGGTGAAGACCCTCGTCTGCACCCGCTGCCAGCGCACGCTTTCGCGCGGCCCCCGATAGCCCGCGCCGGCCCAGGCGGCCGGCGATCGAACGCACCAACTCGGCGTCGAGCCCTCGGTTCGGCGCCGATCGTGTCTTCTGGGGGCGCGTGGCGAGGTGAGCCGCGAGCCGCGAGCCGCGAGCCGCGAACCACGAGCCGCGAGCCGCGAACCACGAGCACCTCGGTATTGCCCAATACGCCTGGGGAGCGTGCTGGGCGCCAGCACCCCGTTGGGACTCGCCCCTAACCCGTTGGGACTCACCCCTAAGGCGCTCTTGCACGCAGATTTGGCCGCCGATTTAGGGAGTGCTAGCCGTATACGGCTAATCGCGACAGCCGGAGAGACCGGGCCGGGGATCGCTGGGCCGCTTCGCCTCACCCAGTACTCCCCTCAGGCGTGTTGGGGAAAAGGGCTGCCTCCACTCGTGTCGATGCCGCCGCTCGCACTCCCCCAGGCGTGTTGGGGAAAAGGGTCGCCTCCACCCGTTTCGATGCCGCCGCTCGCACTCTCCAGGCGTGTTGGGGAAATGGGCTGCCATCTGAGTCCAACGGATTGAACCATCCCCGCCGCGTGCGAGAGGGCCAACGCCGCCCCGAGATCGCGCGGCCCTTCAGTTCAGGACGCCGGCTTGGGCGCGAGCCCCAACTCGTCGCTGTCGAGCCAGATCGTGAACGGGCCGTCGTTGATCAGCTCGACCTGCATCTCCGCCCCAAAGCGTCCCTGGGACACGAGGAGGCCGGTCGAGGCCAGGATCTCGCAGAAGACCTCGTACAGCCGCTCGCCGACGACCGGCCCCGCGGCCCCGACGAACGACGGCCGGCGGCCGCGCCGCGTGTCCGCGTACAGCGTGAACTGGCTCACCACAAGCACCGCGCCGCCGACCTCCGCCACGGACAGATTCGTGAGGCCTTCGGCGTCGGCGAAGATGCGCAGTCCCGCCACCTTGGCCGCCAGCCCCGCCGCCACCCACTCGTCGTCGGCCGGGCCGACACCGAGCAATATCAGCAGCCCCGGCCCTATCGACGCGACGGATCGACCCTCGATCCGGACCTCCGCCCGGGCGACCCTCTGCAGCAGTGCACGCATCTTCGATCCTCCCGCGTCAGCGGCTCAACGGCTCAACGGCTCAACGGCTGACGAGGCCGACGGCCGACCGCCACAGACCGCCCAAGATCGCGAGCCAGGACATGAGGTAGAGGGCACTGCCCGTGCCTCCGACCCAGTCGAGCTTGTTCATGCCGTAGGCCAGGGCGGCTCCGACGATCGCCACCGCCAGGCCCTGCAGAACCAGAGCCCAGCGCACGCGTCGACCGATACGCCGCAGCGCGCCGACCTCCCCGGCATCCTCGGCTTCGACGCCTGCCTCGATCTCCTCGTCGGCGAATTGATCCATGAAGCGCCGAGCCCACCTGGGACCGCGAAGGATGACCAAGTACGCAATGGAGGCGTAGGCCACGCCGCCAATGATGTCGACGATCCAGTGTTCGCCGAGATAGAGGATCGAGAACCAGACACAGGCCGTGTAGGCGGCCATCAGCCAGCCGACCCTGCCGAACGCCCGACGCGCGAAAAGGAAGGCGAGGAACGGGTACGCGGCGTGGAGAGACGGGAAGGCCGCGACGTCGTTGGAGCTGATGTTGTAGACCGAATACGAGTAGAAGTAGTTGCCGAAGCCGAAGAAATGGCCCAGCCCGTCGAACCCCACATCGCGCAGGTGCAGAACGCCGCTGACGTTGCCGTACTTGTCGGCCCACCAAGGCGGTGCAACCGGTAGCAGCAGGTAGGTCACGAAGGCCGCCATCGACAGCACGATCAAAGCTCCTACGAAATCGTAGTACGTGCGGCGCTGGTGGATCCAGAGCAGGAAACCCACGGCCAGCGGCAGTGGGAAATGCAGGACGTAGAAGATGACGGAGATGGAGGCCAGGGCGTCCGGAGCCGTGGCCGGCCCCTGGTGGAGGAGCCCTTGCAACCAGACCGTGGGAAGGCCACCTAGGCCTATGACCCGCTCGATCGAAACGACATCGTTGACATGGATCGGCAGGCCGAATCTGTCGGCGTAGCCGCGCATCAGCTCATAGGCGAGGAACAGCGCGATGAACGGGATCCAGTCGCGCAGGAAGAGCTTGCCACGGCCCAGAAGCAGGGCTGCCAGACCGAAGGCGACGACGATCAGGTCGGGCGTGACGGTGATACCTCGGGCGACCATCAGGACCGAGAGAAGTACCGCGTACGCGGCCACCGCGGCCAGCAGCAGCCGGTCGTTGCGACGCCCTAGGTGAGCGTGAGGTCGATCGGCCGTGGCAGTATCTGCGGCCCCGGTCCCCGCCGGCAACACTCCAGTCGCCGGAAATGCGCGGCCGGTTGCCGCTTCTTCGCTCACGCGGTCCCTCCTCGAACGTTCGGATCGCGTCGGGTCCGGTCCTGCGGCGCGTGCCGTCTGGCCTCCGCCTCACCCCGTGCCAGCTGACGGGCCTCCCCGAACCGCTCCGCCGCGGCGTCCTCGCAGCCGGCAGGGATCAGCAGCTCGTAGTCGCGCGGCCCTTCGGCTCCGGGCGCCCGTTCGGCGCGGATCTGGATGACGGGGACCCCGGCCGCCTCGATCTCGTTGAGCAGCCGCCGGCCGATCGACCTGGGCAGCGTCGCAAACGGCACCCACTCGTCATGCGGCACGGCCCTCTGGCCCTTGCCGTCGCCGTTCCGATAGCCCTCGTCGGCGAGCGCCTTGATCAGCCCGATCTCGCGGGCGATGTCGCGGTCCTTCTTCCACAGCGTCGACCCGACGACGAGGACCTCCGCCGCGAGCCCGCCGCACAGCTCCGCCGACTGGCGGCTCACGCCCCCGTCGACGTGGACCTGACCGGCGGGCATCCCGTCCGACCGGCCCCGGAAGATCTGATGCGCGGGCAGGATCTTGGTGGCGGCCTCTTTCATGAACGACTGGCCGCCGAAGCCCGGCTCGACGGTCATGACCATGACGATGTCGAGCAACTCGCGGTACGGCTCGAGGGCGGAGAGCGGAGTCGCGGGCTTGATCGCAAGGCCCGCCTGCCGGCCGGCCTTTCGAATCTTGAGCAACGTCGGCTCGATCGGTTCATCCACCTCGACATGGAAGGTGATCGAGTCGCAGCCGGCGTCGATGAACTGGTCCATGTACCGGCCGGGCTCGGAGATCATGAGATGGGCGTCGAAGGGCTGCTTGCCGATGCGCCGCAGGCGCTTGATCAACCCGGGGCCGAAGGTGATGTTCGGAACGAAATGGCCGTCCATGACGTCGAGGTGGAGGCGGTCGGCGCCGGACCTGAGCGCCTTTCGGGAGTCCCGGGCGAGGTTCGAGAGGTCGGCGTCCAGGATGCTGGCGCTGACGAGGGTGCGACGGGTCGGCATCAGCGGTCCGCCTTCTGGCCCGCGACCGCGGCTTCGAGATCGGCCGAGAGGCGTTCGCCGCTGCGGTCGCCCTTCATAGCCACCTCACTCTGCCGGATGATCACCTCGCGGCGATGAGCCACGGCCGGAGCCGGCGGCTCCCCTGCCCGATCGGCCGCGAGCTGTCCGCATGCGGCGCCCGCATCCTGGCCGCGGTTGCGTCGAACCGTCGCGCCGATGCCACCCTCGCGCAGCCGCGCGGCGAAGTGCGTGACCCGCTCGGGGCTGCTGGCCTGCCAGGGCGTGTGGGCGACCGGGTTCATCGGAATCAGGTTGACGTGCGCGAGGTCGCCCCGCAACAAGGCGGAGAGGGCGTCGGCGTCCACGTCGGTGTCGTTCACGCCCGAAATCATTACGTACTCGTAGCTGACGCGCCGGCCGGTTACGCGCGCGTGGGCCCGGGCGGCGGCCACGACCTCGGCCACGGGCCAGCGGCGGTTCAGCGGTACGAGGACGTCGCGCAGGGGGTCTCGGGCGGCGTGGAGGCTGATGGCCAGCGTGAACTGCGGGTTGAGCTGAGTCAAGCGACGGATCCCGGGCACGACGCCCGAGGTCGAGACCACGACGTGGCGAGCGCCAAGGCCGAACCGTTGCGGGTCGGAAAGCGCGGCTACTGCCTCCAGAACGCGGTCGAGGTTGAGCAGCGGCTCGCCCATCCCCATGAACACGACGTTGGTCAGATGAGCGTCGTGCCCACCCGCGACGGTCGGGGCAAGCCGTCGCGCGGCATGGCGGACCTGGTCGAGGATCTCGGCCGTCTCGAGGTCACGGCCGAAGCCCAGCTCGCCCGTGGCACAGAACGGGCAGCCGACGGCGCAACCGGCCTGGCTCGATATGCACAGGGTGTAGCGCTCGCGGTGCTCGGGCCGCCCGTCCTCGCCGTGCCCGCGCGCCGGGTAGTGCATCAGCACCGACTCGATCAGCGCGCCATCGGAGAGCGGGTGCAGCATCTTCTCGGTAAGCCCTCGGTCGGAGATCGTGATCTCGTCGGCCGCGATCGTGTCGACGCGGAAGGCCCGGTCGAGGCGCGCGCGAAGGGCGACCGGGAGGGGATGGATCTCGGCGCTCGTCTTGGCGTTGCGACGCCACACGCCGTCGCGGATCTGCTTGGCCCGGTACGCAGGCTGGCCCTCCATCGCGAGCCACGCCTCGAGGGTGCCCGCGACCAGGCCACTCAGCCCGGGGCGCGGGTCGGTGGCGTTGCGTGACCCTCGCGACCTAGACGTAGACGCCGGTGCGCGGGCGGACGCGGGAGAGATGTCGCCGGCTGACGCATCGGTCGGCGCGGAAAGCTCTGTCACAGGGGGGCGATTATCGCATGCGTGGCGGCGCGAGCCGCGCACTCCCGGCGAACAGGCCAGTCCGAGGCGGTCGGGCGCCCGGGCGGGCCGAGCCGGGCGATCCGAGCTCTCGGGCGAGCCGAGCGCCCAGGCGATCCGAGGCGGTCGGGCGCCCGGGCGATCCGAGCCGGGCGGGCCGAGCCGGCCGAGCCGAGCCGGCCGAGCCGGGCGATCCGAGCCGAGCCGAGCGGCCCGCTTTTCCCCAACACGCCCCCACGGAGTACAGAGTTGGAGACAAGTCCATCCAGGGGCGCCACGGACGCCTTCGACGGGCATGCGTCTCCATACGTCGATCTGGATCTGCCATCTATTAGCCGAATACGGCTGACACGACGGCCAGCCTCGGTAGACCCCGCGCCCCGCCGTCGCTCAGTACTCCACCCAGGCGTATTGGGCAAAACCGTCGGTGGCAGGTCGGCGGCAGGTCGGCGGCAGGTCGGCGGCGGCCCGACCGTGGGTCGGCGGCGGGTCGACAGCGGTCCCCGAGCGGGTCAGCCGACCAGGCCCGGCCGGCCGCGGAGCAACTCGGCGCCGGTCATCTTCCGACCACCGGCCATCTGGACCTCTTCCAGCACGAGCTGTCCCTCGCCCGTCGCCATCGCCAGGCCCCCGTCGGACGTGGTGACGAACCGCCCTGCCACATCGCCGCGCTCGCGGGCAGCCACGTGAGCCTTCCAAACGATCAGCCGCTCATCCCCCGTCTTGATGTTCTTTATGTAGCTGCCCGGCCAGGGCTGATACGCCCGGACCTGCCGCTCAAGCTCGACCGCGGATCGGCCCGGATCGAGCAGCCCATCTTCGCGGCGCAGGGGCCGCGTCAACGTCACGCCTTCCAACGCCTGAGGTGTGGCCTGAAGCCGTCCTGCCAGCCACTCTGGCAACGCGCGAATCAGCAGTCGAGCCGCCACCTCGGCCGCCCGTTCCTCCAGGGTCACTGCGGTGTCGTCCGGCCGGACCTCCAACGGCTCCACCGCAACGATCGGACCGGCGTCCATCTCCTCCGTGACCACTATCAGCGTCACCGCGGACTCCTCGTCCCCCTCCATGATGGTGGCCGGGATCGGCGCCGCGCCCCGGTGGCGAGGCAGCGCAGACGGATGCAGGTTCAGGAAGCCACGCGGCGGAAGATCGAGGAGCACCCGCGGTATGAGCTGGCCGTAGTCGGCCAGGACGATCAGGTCGGGCGCCGCTGCCGCCAGGGCCTCGACGGCTTCGGACCTTCGAACTCGAACCGGCTGCAGCAGCGGCAGGCCCAGCTCTCGAGCTCGGGCGGCAACGGGAGTCGGCGTCAGAATGGCCTTCCGGCCAACCGGCCGATCGGGCGCGGAAACGACGGCCTGGGCTCGAACGCCCGGAAACTCGACAAGGGCATCGAGGATCGGCACCGCGAACGAGCCGCTCCCGAAGAAGACCGCGCGAACGACGGTCGAAGGTTGGACCGCCGCCCCGTCGCTCACCCTACGGCGGTACGCGCGGCTGCCGGTCGACCTTCCTCGTCCTCGTCGTGTTCGGTCGAGATCAGCTCGTCGAGCGAACCCAGGTAGTCGATGTAGAGCTTGCCTTCGAGGTGGTCGAGCTCGTGCTGCAGCGCGCGGCCCAGCATCCCCGAGCCCGCCACTTTGATCTTGCGGCCGCGGCGGTTCTGGGCCACGACCCAAACTTTCTCCCGCCGGGTGACATAGGCCACGTAGCCCGGAATCGAGAGGCAGCCCTCCAGGTCGCGGTCGTCGCCGTCCGCCCGAACGAGGCGCGGATTGACCAACTCGTGGAGCTGGCCCTCGACCTCGACGACGCAGGCGCGAACAGCCTCGCCCAGCTGCGGCGCCGCAAGCCCGACGCCGGGGGCATGGCGCATGGAGTCGGTCAGGTCGTCGAGCAGCTCGTGCAGGTACTTGCCGAAGCTGTCGACGGGCTCGCCTTTCAGGCGCAGCCGGGGATCACCGAGGAGAACGATGGGTCGGACACTCATGGCCGCAGAGTATACCGAGAGCCCGGCGCGGGTCATCCGGCCTGATGGGCTGGTCGCAGCGAACGCGCTCAGAGCAGTGAATCGGGATCCACGTCGATCGACCACGGTGCGCCCGGCGGCGGGTCGAGCAGGTCCAGCGGGCGGTCGCCGCGCAGGACGACGTTCCAGCGCCAACGGCCGGCGCGGCGGGCGACGTAGGCGGGGGCCGGGCCCAGGACGGTGACCGAGATGGCGGGGCCGGCGGACGAGACGACGGCCCGAGCCAAGGCCATGGCGCGCAGGCGATCGGCCATCGCGGCGGCCTCGTGCTCGGCCGCCAGATGGTCGGGCAGGCCGACGGTCAGCTTCACCAGACGGCCGAACGGCGGCGACCCGAACCGGCGCCGGACCTCCAGCTCGGCGTCGTAGAAGGCCGAGGCGTTGCCGGAAGCGACGGCCACGATCGCGGGGTGGTCGGGCTGGTAGGTCTGGATGAAGGCGAGGCCGGGCCGCTCCCCGCGCCCGGCGCGCCCGACGGCCTGGGTGAGAAGCTGGTACGTCCGCTCGGCGGCGCGCTCGTCCGGCAGATTCAGGGCGACGTCGGCCGAGACCACGCCGACCAGCGTGACCTCCGGGATGTCGATGCCCTTGGCGACCAGGCTCGTTCCTACCAGGATGTCGAGCCGACCGTCGGCGAAAGCGTCGAGGACGCGCTCGACTGCGCCCTTGTGCTCGGCGACGTCGCGGTCGAGCCGGCCGACCCCCAGGTGAGGGAAGACGGCCTTGACTTCCTCCTCCACCCGCTGCGTGCCCCCGCCCAGGTACCGGATCCGCGGGGAGCGGCAGGCCGGACAGCGCGACGCCAGCGGCGTGGCGGTTCCGCAATGGTGGCAGCGCAGCGTGACGCCGGCCTGGTGGAAGACGAGCGTTCGCTCGCACTCGGGACAACGTTGAACGTGGCCGCAGTCGCGGCAGACGACCACCGAGGCGGTGCCCCGGCGGTTGATCATCAGGATCGCCCGATCGCCCGCCGGAAGTGCCGCCAGGGCTGCCCGCAACGCGACCGAGAGGAGACTGCGGTTGCCGCCCGCCAGCTCGGCGCGAAGATCGACGACCTCGACGCGGGGCGGGGCGCCGCTGGGGCGCTCCGGCAGCACCGCGTGGCGATAGCTACCGTCGCGCACGCGGCCGACGCTCTCCACGGACGGGGTCGCGCTCCCGAGAACGACCGCCGCGCCGGCAAGGCGGGCAAGCGCCAGTGCGGCGTCGCGGGCCTGCAGTCGCGGGGTGCGGTCGCTCTTGTACGCGGCGTCATGCTCCTCGTCGACCACGATCAACCCGACGTCGGCGAGCGGCGCGGTCAGGGCGATCCTCGTGCCCACGACGACGTCGACGCCGCCCGCCCGAATCCGCCGCCACTCGTCGGCCCGTTCTCCCTCGCCGAGGCCCGAATGCAGGATCGCGATCTGCGCGTCCAGGTCGGCGCGAAGACGATCGACCAGGGGCATCGCCAGCGCGATCTCCGGGACGAGGACGAGTGCCGGGCGACCCGAGATGAGGGTCTCGGCGATTGCCTCGGCGTAGACGGTGGTCTTCCCGGCGCCGGTCACTCCCTCCAGTAGAAGCGGCGTGTGATTGCGAGCGGCGGCCGCGACCAGGATCGCGTCCAGGGCCGCCCGCTGCGGCCCGGTCAGCTCCACTCCCTCCGGGCGCGTCCCCCGGCGGCCGACCGGGCGCTTCTCCAGCGGCCGCCGGGGCCTCTCGCGCACTTCAGCGAGCACCAGCCCGCGCCGCTCCAGGCTCGTGGCCGTCCCGGATCCGTGGATCTCCGCCGCAGCCGCGCTCGCGAGCCCGCGGTCGCCGGCGGCCGCAAGATCGGCCAGCAGGGCCCGCTGCCGCGGGCCGAGCCGCGCCCCCACCGCTCGGGCCATTCCCGGGGCGCCCGCCACGGCTGCCGCCAGATCCTCTGCCGCTCCCCTCCCCTCATCGGTCAAAGTCAGCCAGCGCTCGAAGCGAGGCCCGGCCGCGGCTGACGTCAGCGTCCACTCCAGCCGCACCAGCCCTCGCGCGGCCATCCCCCGCAACCGTCTCAGCAGGGTCGCCCGACCCTCTCCGCCTTCGAGGTCCCGGACCGCGCGCGGGCCGGTCGCCAGCCGCTCGCGCAGCGCCTCCTCGGCCGCGTCGACGGGCTCAGGCCCCGGGGCCCACCGCTCCGACCCCAGCTCCACCCCATCAGCTGGCGCCGTCCCCTCCGCCAGCGCCGTTCCCGCCACCGGCCCTGCATTCTCCTGCCACCGCATCGGCAGCCACTCCGCCACGAGCTCCAGGCGCTCCAACATCCCGGGCGGCAGCATCGAACGCAGGACCGCGGCCGGCGGCGCCAGGTACTCGCCGGAGATCCAGAGGGCGAAAGCCAACGACAGCGGTGGAAGCAGCGGCCCATCGGCCCGAACTCGAGCCAGGATCGGTTTCGGATCGACCGCCAAGTCGCGGTCGGCCTCCCCGACAACCACACCCAACGCCTGGCGCCCACGCCCGAATTCGACCAAGACCGCCTCGCCGGGTTCGATGCCGGCCAGTCGTTCGGGCACCGCGTAGGTGTAGGAGTGCGAGGCGCCGGGAGCGTCGACGGCGACCTCGACCGGCCCCTGGCTGCGCGGTTTCGTCCCCTCGAATGCACGCGCGCCCACCCATAGAGCGAGCTCGTCCGACCCGGCGATCCCTTCGCTATCTTGGGTCATCACCCACCACCCTTCGGGCCGGCCTCCTAGACGGTCACCCGTCGGCGCGGCCCGCGCCGCTCCTCCGCCGTGATGATCTGCTCGATCCGTTCCGCCGTCAGATCCACGCGGTTCTCCTCGTTTACCACCACGTAGTCGTAGTCGTCCTTGCGGGCCAGTTCGGTGGCGGCGTCGCGCTGACGGACCTCCAGTTGTTCGGCCGACTCGGTCCGTCGTGCCTTCAAGTGCTGGTGGAGGGTCTCCAGCGACGGTGGAATGACGAAGATCAGGAGCGCGTCCGGGGAGCAGCCCTTGACCACCCGGGCACCCTGGACATCGATCTTCAGGATGGCGTGCTGGCCGCGCGCCAGAGCATCCCGAACGCCGGCACGCGGAGTGCCGTACCAGTTGCCGTGGACTTCATTCGCCTCGAGCAGCTCGCCGGCATCTCGGACGGCAAGGAACTCCGGGACCGAGAGGAAGATGTAGCTGAGGCCGTCGATCTCGTTGGGGCGCCGGGGCCGGGTGGTGCAGGTGACGACGTAGTGGTAAGCCGGCAAGTGGCCACGCTTCTGCAGAGCCTCGATGATCGTGTCCTTGCCCACGCCCGACGGCCCCGAGATGATGACGAGCATCGGCGTCGGCGGGTCGACCGAGGCCGCGTCGACCGGGGCAGGATCCTGGTCGCGCGGTGACACGCTCATCGATCCCGCTCCTGGACAGGATTCTCCGGCTCAGACCCGAGACCCGGGGCCAGCCCGGGCAGCCCATCGTGCTGAGCCCGCAACGCGCCCAGCACCGATTCCAGCTCGGGCGGCAACGGCGCCGTGGCGCGAATGACGTGCCCGTCGGTGGGCGACTGCAGCTCGATTCGCCAGCTGTGCAGGAAGAGTCGGGCGTTGCCCTCGGGCCCACGCCGGGAGGTCCCGTTCCCGTAGATCGGGTCGCCCGCGAGAGGGTGTCCGATGGCCGCCAGGTGGACGCGGATCTGGTGCGTTCGACCGGTCACCAGGTCCAGCTCGAGAAGGGTCCAGGCTCCCAGTCGTTCGCGGACTCGATAGCCGGTCACCGATTCACGGCCATCCGGCACGACGGCCATCCGGGTTCGATGGTTGGGGTCGCGGCCGATCGGCGCCTCGATGCGCCCGGTCGTGGCGGCCACTGCCCCCAATGCCAGGCCCAGATACGTCTTCTTGATGCTGCGCGCCTTCAGCTGCGCCATCAAGCTCGCCTGCGCCTTGTCGTTCTTGGCGACCATGAGCAGGCCACTGGTATCCCGATCCAGGCGATGTACGATCCCCGGCCGCTGGACCCCGGCGATGCCACCGTACTCGGTGTCGCGGGCCAGCAGGGCGTTGACCAGGGTTCCGCTCCAATGGCCGGCTGCCGGATGGACGACCAGGCCCGCGGCCTTGTCGACGATCAGCATGTCGTCGTCCTCGTAGACGACGGAGAGCGGGATGGGTTCGGGCTCGAGCTCGAGCGGTATGGGGTCCGGCACTACCAACTCCAGAACCCAGCCCGGGATGACCGTGTCGCTGGACTTGACGGCGGAGCCCGCCGCGGTGACGTGGCCCTCGGAGATGAGTTTCTGGACGTAGCTGCGTGACAGTCCTGAGACATCGGCGACAAGCCGATCGACGCGACCCGCGGCGGTCTCGGGCACGACGATCGTCTGTCGCTTCATCCCGCCACCGGCCCCTGGGTGCCGCCCTCGCCAGTTGCTGACTGCGTGCCCGCCCCCGCCTGCGACTCCCCTTTGACCTCGTCTCCGCCACTTTGACCGTCGCCAATGAAGGACAACGCCTTCGGAGCGAAGATCCACATCGCAATCACCAGCAGGAAGAAGCAGGTCACCGCCGCGTCGGCGATGTTGAAGATGTACCAGCGCAACGTCCCGATGCCGATGTCGGCGAAGTCGACGACATAGCCGAACCGGATGCGATCGATACAGTTGCCGATTGCGCCCCCGAGCAGCAGCCCGAGTGCCACCGTCATCAGCGGGCTCCGCCAGCCCCACCTGAACTCCATCGCGACGATGATCCCGACCACGACGATCGTGACCAGAGCGAAGACGGGCGCCGTGCCCTGGAAGAGCCCGAAGAGCCCACCGGCGTTGTGGATGAACTCGATGCGCAGCCAATCGCCGACGATCTGGCTCGGTCTGCAGGGCTCGGTCGGCCCGCAGGGCTCGTAGTTGGCGACGATCCATTGCTTGAGCAGCTGATCGCTGACGACGATCGCGGTCGCGAGGACCGCGAAGAGAGTCCCGGCGGCGTAGCGCCGTCGATCCCCCGCCCGGCCGATCGCCGGGCGTTGTGTTGTTGGCTCAGGCTGCGCTTCGATAGGGTCCAGTGGCGGGGCCTCCGTAGATGTTCCGCTAAGCCTAAGGGGCGACGGCTTTTCCCATCAAGCGGATCCTGACCGCACCCGAATCCAACTCCACCGCCAGCGCGTCGGCGGACGGCGGAACGACTCCGAAGGCAACCCTGCTGCGAGTTTCGGCTTCGACCGAGCGGAGGTAGGGCTCGAGCGTCTGGCGGGCGGAATCGGGGGCATCCACCCGGATCCTCACCTCGTCGTCGAGCTCGACGCCGGCTTCCTTGCGCGCATCCTGGATGGCGCGCTGGAGTTCCCGGGCATCGCCCTCGGCCCGCAGCTCGGGCGTCAATTCGGTGTCGATGACGACGACCAGACCTTCGTCGTGCGCCACGACGGTCCCCGGCCGCGGGATGGCGAGGATCTCCACCTCGTCCGCGGCGAGCGTCACGCCACCCATCCGGACGGAGCCGTCAGGCAGCAACTCGAAGCGATTCTCACGCATCGCGGCCATCACCGCCGGGATCGCCGACCCCAGCTTCTTCCCGATCTTGGGCAGCAGTGGCTTGACCCGCCGATCGACCAGCTCCGATTCGTCGCCGATCAGCTCGATCGACTTGACGTTCACCTCGTCGGCGACCAGGGCGAGAAGCGCCTCCTGCTCCACGAGTTCGGCGCCCGGCAGGGCCAGCCACATTCGAGACAGGGGCTGACGGACCTTGATTCCGGCCTGGCCACGAAGCGTCCGGACGAGGTCCACGACCCGCATCACGACCGCCATGGAAGCTTCGAGCGAGCGATCCCGCAGGCTGGACAACTCCTCGGTCGGCCAGCTCGTCAGGTGAACGCTGTCGGGGACGTTGGGCACTTCGCCGGCGACGACGATGTTCTGGTACACGGCTTCGGCCATGAACGGCAGGATCGGCGCCATGACTCGCGCCAGCGCGACAAGGGTCGTGTGCATCGTGGCGAAGGCCGCGGCACGGTCGGTGGCGTCGGCCCCGCGAGAGAAGCGCTTGCGCGAACGGCGCAGATACCAGGTCGAGAGCTCCTCGATGAAGCCGTCGATCTCCCGCGCCGCGTCCAGAGCGTCGTATGCGCGCAACTCCGCGTCCACGGCGTTCGCGAGCCCAGCGATACGCGACAGGATCCAGCGATCAAGCGGACCGCGTTGGGCCACGGCGGGCGCGGCCTGGCTCGGCTCCCAGCCGGCGAGGCGAGCGTACGTCACGAAGAACGAGTACACGTTCCAGAGGACGAGGAGACGGCGACGGGCCTCGTCCGCCGCGTGCCACCCGAAGAGGATGTTGTCCTCCGGGCGGGCGTTGACGAACATCCAGCGCATCACGTCGACGCCCATCCGCTCGGCGGCCTCGTCGAACTCGATGGCGTTGCCCCAGCTCTTGTGCATCTGGCGGCCGTCGTCACCGAAGACCAGGGCGTAGCCGAAGAGGGTCTTGAACGGCGGCTCGCGGCGCAGCACGGTGCTCATCGCCAGCAGCGAGTAGAACCAGTTGCGGAACTGGCCGGGGAAGCTCTCGGTCACGAAGTCGGCCGGGAACCACTGCTTCCAGAAGTCCGGCTCGGAGCGGTAGTGCATCGTCGAGAAGGGCACGATGCCGGCGTCCAGCCAGGGATTGCCGACGTCGGTGATGCGGCCAACGGGCTCGCCGCAGCCGGAGCAGCGGATCTTCACCGCATCCACGTAGGGGCGATGCGGGGTATGGCCCTCGAACTCGTCCCAGCCCTCGACGGCACGCTCGGACAGCTCCTCCAGGCTGCCGACGACGTTGATCGTGCCGCAGACGCAGTCGTAGATCGGCAGCGCCAGCCCCCAATAGCGCTTCTTGCTGATCATCCAGTCGTGCATGTTCACGAGCCAGTCGAGCTCACGCTCGTACCCGAAGCTCGGGATCCAGCGGATCTTGTCGACCGACTCCATGATCTGGTAACGCAGGCTGGCGTCGACCTCGGCCTCGCTCAGCTGCTCCCGCGGCTTGTCGTAGACCGGGCCCATGCTGACGTACCACTCGTCCACGAGCCGGAAGACGAGCGGCGTGCCGCAGCGCCAGCAGTGCGGGTAGCGGTGGGTGATCGTCTCGAGGCGGTAGAACCGATGCTTGTGCTTGAGCGACTCGAGGATCGGCTCGGCCACGTCGCGCACGTCCCGCCCGGAGAAGGTGCCGAAGCCCGGGATGACGATGCCGCTCTCGTCGAGCGGGGCGATCATCGGCAGACCGAGCGACTTGCCCAGGGCGAAGTCCTCGGCGCCGCAGCCGGGGGCGACGTGGACGATGCCCGTCCCCTCTTCCTCGCCGACCTCGTCCCAGACGACGATCCGATGCTCGTAGGCGGCCTTGCCCTCGGAGCCCGCGAAGGCGGCCTGCACGGCGGGCAGCTCGTCGAACGGACCGGCATAACGCCAGCCCGCGAGTTCCCGACCGGACACTCCCGCGAGAACTTCTCGCTTGCCTTCGAGGGCGCTGTTGACGGTGCCTTTGCTGACCCAGTAGATCTCGTCGCCCTGCCGCACCTTCAAGTACTGCAGGTCTGGACCAACCGCCGCGGCGACATTCGAAGTCAGCGTCCAGGGCGTCGTGGTCCATACCAGGAGCGCCTCGCCGGGACGGTCGAGAAGCGGGAACTTGACGGTCAATCCGGGGTCTTCGCGGTCGGCGTAGCCCTCGGTCATCTCGTGCTGGCTGATGCCGGTGCCGCAGCGGGCGCACCAGGGCATCGTGTCGTGACCCTTGTACAGCCATCCGCGGCGGTGGCACTCGGCCAGGAACGACCAGATCAGGAAGTTGTTCTCGTTGGAGAAGGTGAAGTAGCTGCCACCCAGCTCGGGCATCCCCAACCGCCCGACCAGCATCTCGGCCGTGTCGGTGACTTCGGTGCCGTCGGTGCTCTTGATCGTGACCTGCTGGCTCGGGTCCTCTGCCAGTCGATCGCGCAGCCGACGCAGCTCGTGTGGGTCGTTCCAGTCCATCCACATTCCGAGCCGTATCGATTGCTCGGTCTGGCGTGCGGCGTAGGTCAGGACGCGCTGCTTGCAGAGGCTGACGAACTCGGCGATGCCGTAGGCCTCGATGTCTCGCTTGTTGGTGAAACCCAGGTCCTTCTCGACATTGACCTCGACCCACAACCCCTGGCAGTCGAAGCCGTTCTGGTAGCGCTGATCGCGGCCCTGCATCGCCCAGAACCGCTGGAAGAGATCCTTGTAGCTGCGACCCCAGGCGTGGTGGACGCCCATCGGGTTATTCGCGGTGATCGGCCCATCCAGGAAGCTCCAGCGCTCGCGGCCTGCGTTCTGGGCGCGCAGGCGGGCGAAGGTCTGGCGATCGCGCCAGAGGCTAAGGATCTCGTGCTCCTCGGCGACGAGATCGGGCTTGGAGCTGACTGGTCGGAACATCGGCCTCGGTGCTCGTTTGGGCGGAGTGGGCTGATTCGGCGACGACCTCGTCGGCGGCTCGACACGCCCGGCAGACGCGGCGGTGCCGGGAACGCATCCACGGATATCCTAGCGAACCGACGACAACTGCAGTCCGTACGCCACCTCGACGCCTCAGCGCAAGGTAACCCCGAACGTCAGGCCTTCTCGGTGACTCTGTACTCCAGGTAACGCCCCGTCAGCAGCCGCGTCTGGGCATCGAGGGCCGGCAGGTTCGTGAAGACGATCCCTACCACCGGCAGACACAGCCACTGCAGCCACGAGACGAGTCTCATTCCGATCCCCCACTCCCTCGGCCGCGGCGGCGCCAGCTGATCCTCGATGAAGACCAGCACGATCAGCGCCGCAAGGGCCCCAGTGAGCAGCCAGGCCGCGTACATCGGCAGCTGCTGACCCAGAGTTGTCGGCCGGAACGAGTCGTTGAGCATGAGCGGGAGGTTGGCCCCGAACACCAGGATGAACGGCGCCACGGCCCAGTTGATGTGGTCGCCCCAGAGCGACATCAACCGCCCGATGCGCTCGCGAAGCGGGATCTCGGAGTGCTGCAAAGCGTTGGCGATGTAGTACGGGATGTCCGTGATGCCCCAGGCCCAGCGCCGAATCTGGGTGTACTGCTGAACCAAGCTGCGCGGGTATGAGCGGGCGCGAACCGCGTCTCCATACACGGGGATGAAGAGCGGCACGGCCCGGAACTGCCCGCTGTAGCGGAAGAAGCTCTTCCAGTAGAAGCGGCTGTCCTCGGGGATAGCGTCCGTCGCCCAGTAATCCACGTCGTGGATGGTCTGCAGCGAGACTGCGTAAGAGCTGAAGCTGACCAGCCGTTCCGGCGTGAGGTGCCGCCACATCTGGACGTGCGTCGTACTCACGGCGATCAGCCGGACCGGCAGCGGGCATTGCCACAGATTGTTGTGGAACATCGGGATCGGCTGGTAGAGACGGCGGTAGCGGTCACGGTCGGCCACGAACGCGTACGTCAGGTAGCCGAAGTACTGCGGATGGACGCGGTAGTCCGAGTCCAGGTCGGTGACGATGACCTTCCTGGGGTCGAAGCCGAGCTCGGTCAACTCTCGGTACAACCACCGGCCGCCGTAGGCCATGGCGCTCGACTTACCGACGACGACGCCCGGCTCGAGCGGGTCGAGGATGTGGAAGAAGTGGCAGAACTTGGAGCCGAAGACCTCTCGCAGCTTCGCCACGTTCTCGCGGCCCTGCAGGTCCGTCTCGCGGGTGATGATCGCGACCATCCGCAGGTCGCGCGGGTAGTCGGACTCGGCCAGCGCCTTGATCGTCTGATAGAGCTTCTCGTACGGCTCGGTATACGTGGGGATGAGGGCGACGTGCCAGATCTCGCGCGGATCGGGAATCGGCTCGCCGAGGGCCATCAGCCGCTGGATCCGCTCCAGGCCGTGCTGCTCCTCGATGAGGCGCCGCTGCTCGCGGCGGCCACCTCGAGCGGCCAGCTTCTGGCCGGACCGGCGCAGTTCCTCGGCCCGCTCGCCGACGACCTGGATCAGCCCGGTCAGCTCGTCGAACCGCGCCTGCGGCGCGCCCAGGGCAAAGGCGCGCTGGCGCCAGTCGACCGCCATGACCTTGCGTACCCGCCGGAACGAGATCGCAACGCTGACCGAAAGCTCAACGGCGCGATAGAGCCAGTAGCAGTCGAAGCACAGGACGAAGATGCCCACGATCTGCGGGTACCGCAGCGAGAGCGGGATCGGACCCAGGATCAGGAGCCAGGTGACAATCCCCGGGATGATCTCGAGGATGCGGACGTGGCGCGCGACCTTCTTCTCGACCTGCGCCTTGGCCTCATCGGCGGCCCCGACTGGCCGGACGGCTGACGAATCGCGCGCGGCTAGCTCACTCACCCGTGTAGATCGGCGTGACCCAGTGCCGGAAGTCGTCGAGGCGCCCCCGGACCGCGTCGAAATAGGTCTTGCCTATCTGTCGCGAGATCGGTCCGACACGGCCGTCACCCACCGGGCGGTGATCCACCGAAGACACCGGCGAAACCTGCGCGCCGGTGCCGCAGAGGAAGACCTCGTCGGCGATGTACAGCTCGGTCCGATCTATGTGGCGCTCCTTGAAAGGGATCCCCAGGTGGGTGGCTATCTCCATGATGCCGGCCCGCGTGATTCCTTCGAGGATGTCGTCGCTCACGGGCGGCGTGATCAGGACGCCGTCGCGGACCATGAACAGGTTCTCGGCCGAGCCCTCGGAGACGTGTCCGTCGGCGGTCAGCACGATCGCCTCGTCGAAGCCGTTGAGCATCGCCTCGGTCTTGGAGAAGGCTGGATTCACGTAGCTACCGGTGATCTTGCTACGAGACGGGATCGAGATGTCGCTGGTGCGGCGCCACGAGACAGTCCCGGTCGAGATTCCCCTCTTCGTGTCGATGTAATCGCCCATCGGCACGGCGAGGACATAGAAATCGTGGGAGAGCCCGTGGAGCTTGACGCCGATCGCCTGGGTGCTCTTGTAGACCGACGGCCGAACGTAGGTGTCCTCGTGGAAGTGGTTCCGCCGCAGCACCTGCTTGACGATCTCGGTGAACTCCTCGACCGACGGCAGCTCGGCCATGAGCATGATTCGGCTCGAGTTGCGGAGCCGGACGATGTGCTCCTTGATCCGGAGCGCGTACAGCTGCTTCTCGTCTGCGTTCCAATAGGCTCGAATTCCCTCGAAAACCGCTGTCCCATACAGGAAGGCGTGGGTCATGATCGAGACCTTCGCCTCGCCAAGCCTTACGTAGTCACCCTGGAAGTAGCAGACGAAAGTGGACTGATCCGGCGTCGTCGCCTGACTCGCAGCGGTGGCCGAAACATGCTCCGTGACCATCGAATCGGCGCTCCTGATGCTTACCGCCAGCATGAGCCAGCTTGTAGCCGAGTATAGCGGCCCGACCCTCGAACGGCCCGACCCTCGACCAGGGACCTACCCGAGAGCGGGTCTCGTCAGGCGTGGCCGCCGGCGAGCGTGGCGATCACCACCGCCAGATAGACGAGATAGAACACTCCGCCGACGAGAAGAGCCCGGCCGTCGAGCCGGCGCCGCAGCAGCATCGGCAGGACGATCGCGGCCGACGAGAGGAACGTGATACCTGCCGACGCGAAGGCGATGCCGGCGCTCGAGGCCGACCAGATCTGCGGCGCGAAGACGAGCCCGATCGAGGTCGGAATGGCGCTCTGGAAGACCATCGCCCCGGTGATGTTGCCCATCGCCAGCGTGTCCTTGCCCTGGCGGACCCAGATAACGCTATTCAGCTTCTCGGGCAGCTCCGTGGCGATCGGGGCGACGATCAGCGCCAGCAGCGTTCCGTTGAGGCCGAAGGACCGCGACATGTCCTCCACCCCCTGCACGAAGCCCCAGGCTCCGCCGATGATGCAGGCCAGCGCGACGAGAACCTGGAGCGACACGATCCGCAGGCGCGGCGGCTCGGGGTGAGCCGGTCCGCGCCGGTCGAGCCGGTGGAAGCGTAAGGGCGCGAGCTGGGCCTCCTCGGCAGCCTGGGCTCGAAGGTGGCCCAGGACATACCAACCGTAGATGCCGAGCAGGACGATGGCCGTCAGCTGGCGTGGAAGAACCAGATCCACGGGCAGCAGGGCGGCGCCCACCGCGATCGCATACGCGACGGCGAAGTAGGCCATGTCGTGGCCGAGGACCCCGGGATTGACCACCAGGGCCTCGCGATTGGCGCGGCGCTTTCGCATCAGCAGAACCGCGGCGCCGGTGACGAACATGGCCAGGGTCGAGAGCATGAAGGGGGCGCCCAGGATGGCGCCGACGCCGACCTCGCTGGCCGCCACCCCGCCGCCGAAGATGATGGCGATGAACGGGATCATCGTCTCGGGAAGAGCCGTCCCCACCGCCGCCAGGACCGACCCGACAGCTCCCTCGGCCAGCTCGAGCTTTCGACCGAACCACTCGATCCCGTTGGTGAACAGCTCGGCGCCGCTGAGGATGATGGCGAAGGATACGACGAGGATGACGACGTCCAAGCTCAGCCTCCGGCTCCCAGGATGGCGCTCAGGCAGATGATCGCCAGCCCGATCAAGGCTACAACCGCCATCCGGCGCTCGCCCGACGCGGCAAAGCCCACGAGTGACGCAGCCACCCGAACAGACGGCGTCAGTATCACAGCAAGAAGCCCGAGCCACAGGAATCCGGCCGGCTCGGTGGCCGCCAGGTCGGCTGGAACGCGACCCAGGTCGAACCGCGGGAAGGGTCGGTCCAGCGGTCCGATTTGGGAGGCTCCCATCGCGACTATGCCCAGCGTCAACAGCCCGACGCTGACCGCGGACCCGACGGCGAGCACAAGGCCGACCTTCCTCTCCAGGCGCGAAGCCCTCATGGGAGCCCCTTCAGAGCCATCTGCGTAGCCGTAACGACCAGCACGGCCACGAAGAGCACGCGAAGCAGTCGAAGATCCACTCGATCGGCCATGCGAGAGGCCAGACTCGCCCCGGCAAAGACTCCGACGGCCAGCGGGGCCGCGACATACGGATCGATGCCGCCGCGCAGGAGGTAGATCAGCCCGCCCGCAGAGGCGGTCACGCCGATCATGAGGTTGCTGGTGGCCGTGGCGACGCGCAGCGGCACGCCCATCGCCAGGTTCATCAAGGGCACCTTGACGATGCCTCCGCCCACTCCGAAGAGCGCGGAGACGATTCCCGCCACCAGACTGCCGAGAACGCCGCGGCCTAGATTGCGCACGCGGTAGCCGGGACCCGAGAGGGAGGCGGCCAGGCCGTTGCCGGGCGCCTCGGCCGGAGCCGGCGCCAGAGCTTCGGGATCGTCGGGCGCAGGCTTCACGGCGAGATCGGCACCGCGGCCGCGCGCCATCGTGGCCGCCACGTAGAGCAGCAGCGCCGCGAACATGAGGGCCAGTGCACGGTCCGGCAGCGCGAATGCAACCAGACCGCCTGCCAGGGCCGCCGACGCGGTGAACATCTCGAGCGTCATGCCGAGTCGCAGGTTCGCGACGTCGCGCTCGAGATACACGGAGGCGGCCGCACTGCTGGTCACGATGACGCAGACCAGGCTCGCGCCGACCGCCTCTCGAAGCGGCAATCCGAAGCCGAGCGTGAGCAGCGGGACGATCAGCACCCCGCCGCCGAGGCCGAGCAGCGCGCCGAAGGCGCCCGCTACGCCGCCGCCGGAAACCAGGAGCAGCAGCTCGGCCACTGCCCGATCAGCCCGGCTGGACGGCGCCGACCCGGGCCGGCACGCCGGACTCGATCGAGTCGGCGCCGAACGTGCTAGGGCCGAACGTGCTGGGGCGCGTAGGGAAGCAGGGCGACGATGCGGGCCCGCTTCAGGGCAACGGCGAGCTGGCGCTGATGGTTGGCGCAGGTGCCGGTCTTGCGTCGCGGCTCGATCTTGGCGCGCTCGGAGAGGTAGCGCCGCAGCCGGTTCACTTCCTTGTAGTCGATCGCCACGGTCTTGTCCGCGCAGAACGTGCACACCTTGCGGCGGCGGCGATCGCGGTACATGTCATCACGTTTGCGACTGGTCTTCTCGCGAGGATTCATGGGCATCTCGGTGGACTTCCTTTGTTCGCGTTGGCCACGCGTGGGGCGCGGCGGTTGGGTTCGTCAGATGGTGGGCGCTGGACCGGCGCAGTTCAGAACGGGAGTTCGTCCAGGTCGTTCGAGCCGAAGTCGTCGGACGGCGCGGCCGGGGCGCCACCGCGTGCGGGCCGCGCTCCGGCGGCCTCGGGAGCCGGAGCCCCGTCCTCGCGCGGTCGCGGATCGAGGCCCGTGACCGTGTTCGCGACCAGCTCGGTGGTGTACCGCTTCTGACCGTCCTTGTCTTCCCACGAACGGGTCTGGAGCCGACCTTCGACGTAGACCTTGCGGCCCTTTCGGAGGTACTCGGCGGTCCGCTCCGCGAGCGGGCCCCAGGCAACCACCCGGAACCACTCGGTCTCTTCCTTCCACTCCCCGCTGGCGTCTTTGTAGTTGCGGTTGACGGCGACCGTGAACTGCGTCACGGCCTGCCCATTGGGCGTATACCGCATCTCCGGGTCGCGTCCGAGATTGCCGATGATCATCGCCTTGTTCAGCGACATCGAGCGTGCCTCCAGCTCCGCCCTGCGCGGGCCTCAGTCGATCGCGGCAGGCGCCGCTTCGCTCTCCGACTCGTCGATCAGCTCCTGCTCGTCCTCGAGCTCCTCGTCATCGGCGGGTAGGTTGACCTCCTCGTCGGCCTCGGCATCGCGGCCTCGAGCGGCCCGAACCGGACGTTCGACGCGCGTCACGAGGTGGCGCAGGACTTCCTCGCTGATCAGGAGGCCTCGCTCGAGCTCGGCGATCGCCGTGGGCGGCGCCTCGAACAGGATTACGTAGTACGACCCTTCTCGATGGTGGTCGATGGGATAGGCCAGCCGCCGGCGGCCCCACGGGGCCTGCTTGACGATCTGACCGCCGCCCCCCGCGATGGCACGGGCGGTTCGCTCGAGGGCGGCCTGGACCTTGTCATCCGCAAGATCCGGGCGCAGCACGAGCATGAGTTCATAACGGCGCATGCGCCAAAGACTCCTTCCCATGGGGAATGCTCCGATGCGCGCACGGCAACGCCATCCGGTCGGAGCCGAAAGGACTGGCGAATTCTAGCAGCCTGCGATTGCACATGCCTTATGTCCGTCTTGCGTCCGCTCCCGATGGCCGCAAGCGACCGTTGGCGACTGTGCCCGGCTGACCTGCGAAGCCATCCTCGACCGAGCCGGCGGGTATGGCCGGATCGGCGCGGGACTCTAGGCCTCGCCACAAGCGGCTGGGGCAACCGATCGTAACCCTACCAATCGGCGACGTTCCCAAGTAGGCTTTCGGGCGGGCATCCATCGCACCGACGACCCGCCAGCCACCTGTCGAACCCGCGCCCTCCCGGCCAGGGCGTCCAACCGCCAGGCTGTTCTGGTGAAAGGAGGCCACTTTGTTCTTGTTCCCTCGCCGCGAGGAAGGACAGGGTCTCGCGGAATACGCACTCATCCTTTCCTTGATCGCGATTCTCGCTGTCGCTGCGCTGGCGTTCTTCAGCGGCCGGCTCGATTCCATGCTCAGCTTCATCGGGTCGAAGTTCTAGACAACCGGACACTTTGGACGAGGCGGGCCGCGCTGGTGGCCCGCCTCTTTGTTTGTCCGCCGTGCTCCGCGACCCGGCTACGATTCTCCAGACGCGAGCCGGGCGAGTCGGCGCGGCGGTCGAGGGGCCTTCCCGCTGACCCGAGCTGGTCGAGGCTCCAGGCCAGGGACGCTAGACCGCCGCGCGGATGCCGCTTCACGAGCAGGCCGTCGCGTGCCGCCTTGTGACGTATGGCGACGCCCCGCGCGCCCGGGGCGGGACTCAGCCTCGCTGGGTCCAGTCGGGTCGACGCGGCAGCAGGCGCCGCTTTCGGTAAGTGCGGCGCGGCATACCGTTGGCGTCCGACAGCCACCTGGCCCGGAGTTTCCAGTCCGCCTCGAGGCTGTGCAGGGCCGGGTAAAGGAGGCTTTGGTCGCCCGGCTCCGCGCCGCGCCCGGCCCCAGCCTCGGCTCCGGTCGATCGTTCATGCATTCGACGAAGGATCGCCGGGACGGTCAGAGCCTCGCCGTCGAGCGCTTCGAGTACTCGTTCGCGCTCGTAGGCCAGTGTTGTTACGCCCTTGCCTGGGCCGTCGGTCCCGCTCATTGAGGCGCCGTCAGCCAATCCCAGGCGGAACCGTTGAAGGTGGCGTCGCCGCCCTGTCCGTCGTCGAGGCGGTAGCGGTGGCCGTCCGGACCGACGGCGGTGAGGACGACCCACCACGACCTAGCGTCTCGGAGCCGCTCGAAATGGAAGACGGCGTCGAGGGAGCTGCCATGGAGAACCGCAGGCTGGACTTCGAATGGGCTCGAATACCGCGTGTCGACGCCGATCGAGTATTGATTGACCCCCGCGTGCCATGCCTCGAACCGCATGTCCCGCCAGTTCGCCAGGACGGTGGCGATAGTCGGTGCCGGAAGTTCCCAGCCAACGTCGGCCCATAGCCGGGTCCCGCTCGACGCCGATTCCGATCCATACGCGCTTCCGAAGCCGCCCTCGGGGAGCCACGCTGCCGGCGCCATCGGGGCGACAACGTCCAGGTGGAGGTCAGGCGGCTGGATTGTCTCCGCCTCCTCGGCCTGCGAGCCCGAGCCCGAGCCAGAGACGGACAACCCGCTGACAGCGAACACGCCGAGTGACATGACGACGACGCTCAGCGCCGCGACGATGACGGCCCAAAGGCCGACATGGGGCATCGGTCGCTCGATTCTGACGAACGCACTCGCGACCGCGATCACCGGGATGCACAGCTCGAGGGCGACGCCCGGCCAGCTCTGCGGGCCGCGCATTCCGAAGAGAGCCAGCCAACCAAAGACGAGCGCGCCGGCCACGGCCCAGAAGACCGCCACGGTGCGCGGTGCGCGCCGGCTCAGGCCGGCCGAGGTGCGGACTGCATAGCGAGTTGCGGTTGCGGCCGCCACCGCGAGGGTCGTTGCGTAGAGAAGCGAGTTGATCGTGTTTCCACCATCGTGTGACGTGATGTCCGGCAGGCGGACGCCGACCACCGCCAGCAGCGCTACAACGACGAACACTGCCAGGAACCCCAGCAGAGCCAGCGCTATACCGCCGAAATAGCCGAGCACGAAACCGCCGCCCGCGGCAAAGACACCTCCACCGGCACCGGCCAGGAGCCGTCTGGTCGACTGATGGGCGGTACGCAGCTGCCGGCCGAGCTCAGCGGGCGGCCCCAGGCGTCCCAGGGCCTCTCGGATGGCCCTCTCTGGCTCAAACCCTTCGGCTTCGAGCGAGGCGATCGAGTCCCGCAGATGATCGGCGAGCTCCGCCCGCACCTCGGCGACGTCGGCCGCAGGCAGCCTGAGCTCCGTGGTCATTCGATCGAGATAGGCGGATATCTCGGCAGCGCCAGTCTGCCCGGTCGTGACCGGGGGACCAGATTCGTCCGGTCCGTGGCCGAGTCTGCGTTCGCTGCGCCGGACCAGCGTGACCGCAGCGATCAGAAGCGCGGGCCCGCCGCCGAAGACGACAAAGGCGCGTAGCCAGTCGATTGTCATTGCTTCGGTCCCGCCACCCCCATCGCGCGGGCCATGCCGAGCGAGAAGGCGGCCCACTCCTGGGCGTGCGCTTCGAGCATCCCGAGGCCCGTCTTTGTGATCTTGTAGTAGCGCCGGCGCGGGCCGCGATCGCTCTCTCGCCAGCTGGCCTCGAGCGCACCAGCCGCTTCGAGGGCGTGCAGCGCCGGGTAGAGCGATCCCTCGTTCGGGACGAAGGCGCCGCCACTGTTGTCGCGAATCCGCTGCGCGATCTCGTAGCCGTACAGCTCGCCTTCGCGAAGCACCGTCAGGACCAGCAGCGTCGTGGTCCCCTTGAGAAGTTGTCCCCTGATCCGCCCGGGCATCTGTGGCTCTACCTCAAATGGACGTACATCAAATAGCGATGTAGTGGAGGCTAGCGATCTGAGGAGAATTGTCAAGGATGGCCGCTTTCTTCTCGAACGGGCGCGGCCTTTGACGCCGGCGTCTCTGTCGGGGCCGTCTGTCGGTCGCCGAGTTGACTTTCGGCCACCTTGCGGCGGGGGCGAGTTTCGGCAGGGTCGGTGGTCGGCCAGGACTCGCGCCGACCACGTCGAGACCGCTGTCTGGTGCCGGAGCAGGGATTCGAACCCTGACGCCCTCGCGGGCCGCGGAGTTTAAGTCCGCTGCGTCTACCAGTTCCGCCACTCCGGCGCATGCCTGAAGGGTAGCGCGACGGCATGCCCGAAGGCTGGGCGCATGGCGCGTGGAGAGAAGTGGAGGCGACGGGCGGGATCGAACCGCCGAATAGAGGTTTTGCAGACCTCCCCCTTAACCACTTGGGTACGTCGCCTCGAACGTCGGCCAGCAGGGGAACCGGCGCTTGAGCGGATCAGACTGGCTGCCCCTCGAGGATTCGAACCTCGCCTAACGGATCCAAAGTCCGCTGTCCTACCACTAGACGAAGGGGCAGAGGCTCGATCTGTCGGCGGACTCCCGCCGGGGTCGGCAGCGTGAAGGGAGTGGAGCGGAAGACGGGACTCGAACCCGCGACCCTCACCTTGGCAAGGTGATGCTCTACCAACTGAGCCACTTCCGCTCGAAAACCGTGCCAGCCGTCTTTGGTGCCGAGAGCCAGGATCGAACTGGCGACACCGCGATTTTCAGTCGCGTGCTCTACCAACTGAGCTATCTCGGCCCGATCTGACGGGACTGGCAGCCCGTCGGCGCGGGGAAAGGTACCACGCCGGGTCAAAACGCTGCAAGGCGACCACCCGCACCCTTTCGGGCCCCGACGGATCGCCTATTCGAGCCCGGTCAACTGCTTCACTTCGGTCGGATCCATCGGCGCATCGCCCGTCAGCTGGCGTAGCCGGTTGATCCGATCGACGATCGGCGGATGTGTCGAGAAGAGTGCCGAGCCGCCGCCCAACTTCTTGAGCGGGTTAACGATGTACAGGTGCTGAGTGGCGCCGTTGGCCGAGTGGAGCGGCTCGTTGTCCGCCGCCAGCTTGGCCAGGGCCCGCTCGAGGCCGTGCGGATTGCGAGTAAGCTCGACCGACGACGCGTCGGCCAGGTATTCGCGCTGGCGGCTCACCGCCATCTGCACCAGGGCCGTGAAGATCGGCGCGAGGATGGCAAGGACGATCCCCACGACAAGGAAGATCGCGCCCAGGCCTCCGCTGCCATTGTTGTTGTTGTCCCTGCTGCGCCCGCCCCCGAACCAGAAGGTGTAGCGCAGGAAGAGCTGCGCCAGGAGGGCGATGCTGCCCACCATGACGCCCACGATCAGCGTGAACCGGATGTCGTAGTTGCGGACGTGCGACATCTCGTGACCAATGACGCCCTGGAGCTCCTCGCGATCGAGCTTCTGAAGCAGCCCGGTCGTGATCGCCACGGACGAGTGCTGTGGATCGCGCCCCGTGGCAAAGGCGTTGGGCGACGGGTCGTCGATGATGTAGACCTTGGGCATCGGCACGCCGGCCGCGACCGCAAGCTCGTTGACGACGTTGAACAGCTCGGGCGCCTGCTGCGGCCCGATCTCCTTAGCGTGCGAGCTGGCCAGCACGAGCTGGTCGCCGCCGTAATAGGAGCCGATGGCCCCAAGGAAACCGAACGCTACGGCGATCAGCAGCGCGCCGATCCCGAAGATGGCCTCATTGCCGCTGCCCAGGCCCACGACGTAGCCGATGATGTAGCCGAAGACGGCCAGGAAGGCCACAACGAGGAGGGCGAGCAGAAACGATTTTCGACGGTTAGCCGATTCCTCGGCATAGAAGGTCGTTGACACAGGTATGCGGCCTCAGGGGGACGTGGGTCGCGCCGCGAGCGGCAGCGCGGCCCCGACACCTATCCCAGGTTGACGACGGGGACCTCGGCGGCCTCGGGCTCGGCCTCGAAGAACTCACGCTTGGTGAAGCCCAACGGTCCGGCGATGAGGACGTTGGGGAAGGTCTGCAGCGAGTTGTTGAAATCGAGCACGGTGGCGTTGTAGTGCTGCCGGGAGAACGAGATCTGGTTCTCCGTCGTGGTCAGCTGCTCCTGCAGCGCGAGGACGTTCTCGTTGGCCTTGAGCTGCGGGTAGTTCTCGACCACCGCGAAGAGCGAGCGGAGGGCACCGGTGAGAACGTTCTCCGCCTGGGCCTGCTGGGCCGGCCCCTGCGCGCCCGCGGCGATGGCGCCGGCGCGCGCCTCGGTGACCGCCGTCAGGACGCCCTTCTCGAAGTCCATGTAGCCCTTGACCGCGTTGACCAGGTTCGGGATCAGGTCGTGGCGACGCTTGAGCTGGACCTGGATCTGGGCATTCGCCTCGTCGATGCGGTTTCGCCGCGTTACGAGGCCGTTGTAGATGCCTACCAGGAGCAGGACGAGGACTACCAGAACACCGACGATGATTAGCAGGACGAGTGGCATGTCCCTCCTCCGATCGAGATGGGCCGCACGGGATTCTGGTGCGGGTCGGCTCAGTCTAGCAGGAGGCTACCGACCCGACGCCCGACGGTCCGTGGCACGGAGCCGGTTCGAGACAGGCAGTCGCCTACCTTGGTTTCCCAATCGTTCGACTCCCGTGAGCGGCCGAAAGTTCGGTTGTCATAGGCCACATCCGCGTGCCCTCGCCCAGCCTCGCTTCAGCCGTTGTTGATCCGGCCGAATGACCGGGGTTCCGTCTTCGTGGCGAGGAATGGTGGGCGGTGCAGGACTCGAACCTGCGACATCCTCGGTGTAAACGAGGCGCTCTGACCACTGAGCTAACCGCCCGGGAAGCCGCGGGGACCGCACAGGCCGCGTCGCGGCCGGAGGTCTTAGGTCAGGAAGAGGGTGGTGCCCAGGCCGGGACTTGAACCCGGATGGATTGCTCCATACGCCCCTCAAACGTACGCGTATACCAATTCCGCCACCTGGGCAAGAGCACTGTCGCGACGCCTCCGCGCCACCTGGATAATTCCTGGTACCGAGGAGGGGATTTGAACCCCTACACCCTTGCGGGCACCGGCTCCTGAAGCCGGCGCGTCTGCCATTCCGCCACCTCGGCGCACACAGCAGCGGTTTACCCGTCGCTGGCGAGGCGCCAGTCTAGCACATCCCAGTAGCGATCCGAGGGATCCGCAATCTCATCCGGAGAGAGCCCCTGGACGCGATCCGAGACGACGAATTCGTAGTCGGCGAAGCATATCGGCAGCATCAGGACGTTGGTCGTGACGTACTTCTCCAGGGCCGAAACTGCCGTCTGGCGATCGGTCGGATCCGTCGTCGTCCGGACGTTGGCGAGGAGACGATCGAGCCCCTGGTCCTGCACTCCCGTGAGGTTGGAGCCGGCTGGGGCGACTTGCGTCGAGAGGAAGAGCGAACTCACGTCGGGGTCGAGCCCGAGCCGATAGTCGACGACCGCGGCATCGAAATCCGCCCCCTGGAGACGCTGCGTGTAGGTAGCTGCCGCAACCGGCTGGAGCGTCACGTTCAGACCCAGGGCCCGCCAATCCGTGGCAACCTGCTGGGCGACTCGATACACGATCGGGTTGCTGGCTTCGTCGAGTGCAAGGAGCCTGATCGTGTACGGACTCGTCCCGTGGGGCGGCGTCCACCCGGTCGCATCGTGGACCCAACCGGCGGCCGTCAGACCCGCCTGCGCGGTCGAGCTGCTGAAGGGAGTGACGTTGATGGCGGCCTTGTCGTAGGCCGCGGACCAGCTCGGGAGCGGCGCATCGGCGATGCTACCGCGGCCGCGCAGGACGCTCGTCAGGATCGTCGGGCGGTCGATCGCCGAGAGCAGCGCCTGCCGCACGCCCGCGCTCTGGAACTCGGGGTGGGAGGCTCGCTGGTTGAGCGCCACGGCCGTCAGGCTCGCCCACGGATAGCGGACGACCCGCGTTCCGGCACCGGAGGTGGCGGCATCGGCGGCGTCGGGAGCGAGTCCGCCAAGGGCATCGACGCTGCCGGCCTTGAAGCTTGCCACGGCGGACGCCTGGTCGTCGAAGAAGATCATCTCGAGCGCCTGGACGTCGCCGGGCACCGCGGCACCGCCGCTCGCCGTCGCCGAGCCGGAACCTGACGCCTCCGGAGACTGCTCCGGCGCGGCCGAAGACACCCGGCTGAGCAGAGCGTGGCTGTCGTCGATCTCGACGATTCGGAACGGCCCGTCCCCCATCGGCTGGGCGCTGAAGTCGGAGTCCGCCAGATCGGAGACCGCGATGCCGTTCAGCACGTGGTCCGGCAGTATCGGCAGGGCCGCCTGGCGCAAGAATCCGCCTAATGGCGTCGACAGCGTGAAGCGGACGATGTTAGCGGTGAGCGCGGCGGTTTTGATCCCCTGCCACGTCGCCCCCAGCGGACCTTGATAGTCCGGATCCTGGACGAGACCCACCGTGAAGGCGACGTCGGCGGCGGTAACGGGCTGCCCGTCTTCCCAGCGGGCGTCGCTGCGTATGTAGAACGTGTAGGTGCGGCCGTCGGACGATACGGTCCAGCTGCTCGCGAGATCCGGCACCAGGGCACCGTCCGGCGCGGCCCGCACGAGACCGCGGAACACCAGCGCGACGAGGTCCCTGTCTGCCTGGGTTCGCGCCGTCAGTGGGTTGATCGAGCTCGGATGGCCGACGACCGCCTCGCGATACGTAACGTCCGGGGCCACGGTCGGTGTGGGAGCGACGGTCGGTGTGGGAGCGACGGTCGGTGTGGCCCCCGGAACGAGCATCGCCGCGCCGACGACCGCCAGCAGGACGACCAGGGCACTGACGGCGAGCTGGTCACGTCGATTCATGAGATCGGGTTTGCTCCCCTGGGCGAAGCCGCGCCGGCCGGCCACGCGCCTCGTGCGAACTCGTCTCCCGGAGCCACGACCCGCCCCGCGCGCCGCTCATCGCGGCTGGACCGGACGCCAGGATGGTGGGCCCGCTACGTCGGCGGCGGTGGCTGCCTCGGCGGATCAGTGCGGGAGAATGAAGCTCGCCTCGGAGAAGACGCAGAACAGGATTGCCAGAAGGATCGTGAACTGCCAGAGGCGTCGCTCGATCCCGCGCCGGCTGCGATAGACCGAAGAGTCGCCGCCGAACGTGGCGGACAGCCCCGAGCCGCGCGCCTGGAACAGAATCGCGAGCATCAGGCAGATGCCGACCAGGTCTTGGCCAAGGGCCAGAGTAGGGTTCACGGTTTGCGGCAACCTCGTTGTGGCTTCGGCTGACAGCGGACCGGCGCATGGTAGCACANNGAGTGGCCCGTCACCTCGGGCCAGGGCGCCAGGCCGCCGATCTCCAGGAGCGTCGGCGTGACGTCGGCCAGGCGACCGTTCTCGAGGCGCCTGCCCTCCATGAACCGGCCGATTCCCACGAACGGCACAGGGTTCAGGGAATGCTTGGTGACGGGCTTGCCGGCCTCGTCTTTCATCACGTCGGCCTTGCCGTGGTCCGCGGTGATGAAGAGGACGGCGCCGGGGCCCGCGGGATCGCCCGCATCCACGGCCAGGACGGCGTCGGCGACGCGACCCAAGCACGCGTCCACGGTCTCGCAGGCTTTGACGGTCGCATCCCAGACGCCCGTGTGGCCGACCATGTCCGGATTGGCGAAATTGGCCACGATCAGGTCGTACTTGCCGGAGTCGATTGCGGCTACGAGAGCGTCGCAGACGCCCTCCGCCGCCATGCTCGGCTGCAGGTCGTAGGTCGCGATCTTGAGGCTCGGGACCAGGAGTCGATCCTCGCCGGGCCAGGGCTCTTCGCGGCCGCCGTTGAAGAAGTACGTCACGTGGGCGTACTTCTCCGTCTCCGCGACATGGAACTGCTTCCAGCCGGCCTCGGAGACGGCGCCGGCCAGCGAAGGCACGACCTCCGGCCCGAAGACGACCTGGACCGGCAGATCGGCCTCGTAGGCCGTCAGCGTGGCGTAGAGGATCTCCTTGGGAGCGGGCCCGGCCGCATTCCGGTCGAAGCCGCTGAAATGCGCGTCGGCCAGGGCGTGGGAAAGCTGGCGGGCACGGTCGGCGCGGAAGTTGCAGTGGAGAACCGCGTCGCCGTCGGTGATCGTGCCGTGGTCGACGCCGTCGATCACGGTCGGGACGATGAACTCGTCGTTCTCGCCACGCGCGTAGCCCTGCTCCACGGCCGCCACGGCGGAGGGCGCGTGGAAGTCGGCGACGCCGTGGACGATGGCGTCGTAGCCCTTCCTGGTGCGCTCCCAGCGCTTGTCGCGGTCCATGGCGTAGTAGCGGCCGCCGATCGTGGCGAACTTCGCGTCAGGATGCACCGCCGCGAGTCGCTTCTCCAGGTCGGGCACGAACTCGATGGCCGAACGCGGCGGGGTGTCGCGGCCGTCCAGGAGTCCGTGGACGCGGACTCGCTTGACACCCTGGCGGGCGGCAAGGTCGGCCGCGGCGACCAGCTGGCGGTCGTTGGCGTGAACGCCGCCGGGACCGACGAGGCTGATCAGGTGGAGGGTGCGGTCGGCCTCCTTCGCCCTGGCGCATACCGCGAGCAAGACGGGCCGGGTGTAGAAGCTGCCCGACGAGATCGCCTTGTCGATCCGGGGCAGATCCTGCAGCACGGGCTGGCCGGTGCCGAGATTGAGGTGACCGACCTCGGAGTTGCCCATCTGGCCAGCCGGCAGACCGACGAACTCCTCGGACGCCTCGAGCGCGCTGTGAGGCCAGTGTGCCAGGAAGGCGTTCCAGTTGGGCATGCGAGCCTGGGCAATCGCGTCGACGCTCGGATCGTGACCGATGCCGAAGCCGTCGAGAACGACCAGAACGAGCGGGCGGGGGCGCTTGACGCCGCCGGAGGCAGCCGTCATGCGGACTTGCCTTCGGCCGCGACGCGAGCCCTGGCGGTGACGGCGGCGCGGGCCACCATGCCGGCCATCTCGTCGGGCTTGAGCGAGGCGCCGCCCACGAGCCCGCCGTCGATGGAGGGCTCGGCGAGGAAGTCGCCGATGTTGGAGCTGGTCACGCTACCGCCGTAGAGGACGGGCACGCTCTCGGCGGCCTTGTCCCAGGCGAGGTCTGCAGCAAGAGTGGCACGGATGGCCTCTGCCATGGCCGCGGCGTCGGCGCCTGAGGCGTTGCGGCCGGTGCCGATGGCCCAGACCGGCTCGTAGGCGATGACGAGGCCCGCGTTCAGCAGGGACTCGACATCCTTCCCGGCCAGCGCGCCACGCAGCTGGGTGGCCACGACCTCGACGGCCCGGCCGGCTTCGCGCTCGGCGAGGAGCTCGCCCACGCACAGGATCGGTCGCAGGCCGGCGGTGATCGCTCGGGCCAGCTTCTTGCCGATCAGTTCGTCGCTCTCGAAGGCGTCACGCCGTCGTTCGGAGTGGCCGAGGATGACCCACGTGGCCAGCCCGGCCAGCATCGACGCGGAAATCTCGCCGGTGTAGGCGCCGCCCTGTTCGTGATGGACGTTCTGGGCGCCGACGCCGACGTTCTTGCCAATCAGGGCATCACGAACTGCGGCCAGGCAGACGTATGGCGGGCAGATGACTCGGACGACGTCCGGCTCCTCGGTCCGGGCGGCGATTGTCGCGGCCAGCTCTCCAGCGTCCGCGGGGGTGGTGTTCATCTTCCAGTTGGCGGCAATGATCAGAGGTCTCATGTCCGCAATGATGCCAGAACGCGGCGCTGGCCCGGAGGGACAGTCGGCCCTTCGGGCCGCGACGGACGAACCCCGCGCGGGTGTCAGTCGGCCCCGCTCCGCGACCGCTTGCGCAGGCCCGTTCCTTCGTCGGCGTGGAGAGCCAGCCTCTCGATCCGCTCCAGCGCTCGCTGAACCGCCGACCGATGCACTTGCAGCCGCTCCGCCAGCTCGGTGAGGGTTGCCTCCGGTACCTCTCGGCGAGCGTCCGCGACGAGCCGCACCACGTACGGCTGTCTGGCCAGGCGACCGTCAGCGTCGAGAATGTCGATCGCCTCCAGCTGGCGAGCGGCGGCCGCGACAGCCCGCTGCAGGTTCGCCGACTCGGCGTTGATGACCCGATTCAGGTCGCCGCGCACCGACCGCGACACCTGCCGCGCCTCGAGCTCGAGCAGGGCCGCTCCCCCGCCCACCATTCGCAGGAACGTACCCACGGTTTCGGTGCTCTTCCACGTGACGACGCCCCGGCCGCGCCGCAGCCGCCACGGGGCAGGCAGCTCCAGCTCGCCGAGCCGGCGGGCGAGAAGCTCCGCCTCCGCGGCCGGCACCGAGAACTCCAGGTGCGTTCGGCCGGAAGCGAGACTCAACGAGCCGTGCGCCAGGAACCGGCCGCGCAGGTAGGCGAGGCGACAGTGCTCGGCGGCTCCGGACCAGACGAACGCTGGAGCTGCCGGGGTGGACCCGTCGGCCGCTCTCTCCTGTGTCGCCTCCGCTTCCGACCTGGCCCGCCTCAAACGCACTTCCAGCCGGGCTATCGCGCGCCGCCTCGGTTCGAAGGCGCCCATCAGGCCGGCGGTCTCGGCGTTGCGGCAGCAGCGTCGGGGTGGGTCGATCGCCGCCAGCTCGGCCCGTAGAGCCTCCGCCAGGTCTCGTTCGGCCGTGGTCACGCCGGCTCCCCTGGCCCCTCGGCTCCGGCTCGTCGGATCACGCCGACCGGATTGTCCGGAATCGCCGACGTGCGAGCGACTCCCGCTCGTAGATCTTCATGATCGAGGCGGCCAGACGAGCCGGATCGTGGTGGTGGGAGTTCTCCGGGTTCACCACGTCGTCGAGCACCAGGCGCGGGGTGTCGGTCGACGGCCAGGTCCGCGCCGGCGGCCAGCGCAGCCGCACGGGCTCGGCCGCGTACGAGCCCGGACGCTTGGCCCCGAACTGATTGTTGGCCAGAACCACGTCGAGCAGGCCGGGGCCGGTGTGGCGTTCGATCGCCGAGAGATGGTCGGCCAGGTCGTAGCCCTGAGTCTCGCCGGGCTGCGTCGCCACGTTGCAGACGAAGACCCGAACCGCCTGCGAGGATCGGATCGCGGCCGTGAGCTCAGTCAGGAGGAGGCTCGGCAGGATGCTCGTGTAGAGGCTGCCCGGCCCCACGACGATCAGGTCGGCCTCGACGATGGCACGCCGGGCGTCGTCGCACGCCATAACGCCCTCGGGGGTCAGCCAGACGCGATCGATGCCGGTCGAGCCGGCGATGGCCGATTGCCCCGCGACCTCCGAGCCGTCGACCAGGCCTGCGTGCAGGGTCACGGCGGTCGCCGTCGCCGGTACGACCTGGCCCCGAACCGCCAGAACGCGGTTCATTTGCCGGACGCCCTCTTCGAAGTCACCCCCCTGGACCGACGACATCGCGGCGAGCAGCAGGTTGCCGATCGTGTGGCCGCCCAGGCTGTCCATCTCATCCCCGGGGAAACGGTACTGGAGCAGCTCGCCCATGAGCGGTTCGGCGTCGGCCAGGGCCACGATGCAATTGCGGATGTCGCCGACCGCAGGGATGCCGAGCGACTCGCGCAGCCGGCCGGACGAACCGCCGTCGTCGGCGACAGTGACCACGGCCGTGATGTTGCTGGTGTGCTCTTTGAGACCGCGCAGCAGCGTCGATAGACCCGTCCCGCCACCCAGAACCGCTATCCGTGGCCCGCGGGCGAGGAAGCGCTTCTGGAAGATCACGTCGACCAGTGGCTGATCAGCCTCGGCCGGAACGAATGGCATGACCATGACGCGGACGATGCGCCATGCGCCGAAGGCGAATAGGGCCACGCCCGCGGTGCCCACCAGCAGGGCGCGGACGCCGTAGGGCAGGAACTGCAGCGTGACGGCGGATACGACCGCCTGGCTCGGGCCGGTCACCTCGAAGTCGCGGTAGACCTGCCGTAGCCACAGGGCGCCCGCGAGGGCCAGACACATCTCACCGACGAAGACCAGGAGGAGCCAGCGCTTGACCCCGACCCCGGGCCTGAGCCAGCGCCTCAGCCCCCAGGCCACGCGCAGACGGGGAAACCTCATTCGCGCTCCAACTCCCGATGAAAGACGGTCACGGTGCCGTAGCCGCGTCGCTCGAGCCAGCCGCGGAGCTGCTCGGCGATGACGATGGAGCGGTGATACCCGCCCGTGCACCCGATGGCCACGGTCAGGCGAGTCTTGCCTTCGCTCTTGAAGCCCGGGACGGTCAGGTCCAGGAAGCCCGCCAGGAAATCGAAGAACTGCTGCGCGATCGGCTGGCCCATGACGTAGTCGCGCACGGCCGGAGTGAGTCCCGACAGATGCCGAAGCTCGTCCACGTAGTACGGGTTCTCCATGAACCGGACGTCGAAGACCAGGTCGGCCTCCAGCGGCACGCCGTACTTGAAGCCGAAGCTGATCAGCTGGAAGACGAGCTCGGTGTCGGGAGACCTGTCGGCGAGGTGGGCGAAGATGCGCTCCTTGAGCTGCCGCAGCGAGAGATCGGATGTGTCGACGACGACATCGGACTCGGCTCTGACGGGATCGAGCAGCCGCCGCTCTTCGGCTATCGAACCGGCGATGCCGCGCTTGCTGGCTAGCGGATGGCGGTGGCGCGTCTCGGAGAAGCGCCGGATCAGGACCTCGTCGCTGGCCTCCAGGAATATGACTCGCGGTTTGATGCCGCGGCCCTCCAGCGCGCCGCGCATCGCCGCCAGGGCGAGTGGAGCGTCGCCGGCCCGCACGTCGAGAACGATGGCGACCTTCTCGAAGCGCTGGCGGTCCTCGGAGACCAGCTCGGCCAGGGCCGGCAGCAGCTCACCCGGCAGGTTGTCCATGCACGTGTAGCCGAGGTCCTCGAACAGCTTGGTCGCGGCCGTCTTGCCGGCACCCGAGAGGCCGCTCAGGATCACGACCCGCTGGTCGAGTTCCTTGGAGCGAGCGCCGCGGCCCACGATGGCGGGCGAGTCGATCCGTTCGGCCTTGCTGCGCATGGGCTAAGTCTATCTCGCTCGGGCCACCGCCCGGCCCGCCTGTTGCCTGCAGTCGCGGCCTACGCCGGCAGTCGCAGGCGGGAGGCCCAGTCGGCGGCAGCGGCAGCGAGCCGCTCGGCAACGTCGCCGGCACCGGTGCCCGACGCGGCCCCGGCAATTCCCCGCGAGACGTTGACCAGCAATCCCCCGCCCGGCCGCAATCCCGCGGGCGGAGCGCCGGCCGGGCCATGGCGAAGCACGGAGTCCACGTCGCCGCCCTGAGCTCCCACGCCCGGCACGAGCAGCGCCAGCTCGGGAGCGATGCCCCTGATCTTCTCGAGTTCGACCGGGGCGGTGGCGCCCACCACCAGGCCGACTGTGCCTCCCGGACCCCAGCTTCGCGCCCGCCGGGCGACCCTGGCGTACAGGGGTTCGGCCGGCGCCCCGGTCTCCGGATCGGCGCCGACCTCGAGCGATTGCAGCTCGCCCGCCCCCGGGTTCGAGGTCCGGCACAGCAGGTACGCGAACCGGTCGCCGCGGCCAATCAGCGGCTCCACGGCCTCCGACCCGAGATATGGATTGACCGTGATCGCGTCGCAGCCGAGCATGTCAAAGAGCGCCGCGGCCTGGCGCGCGGCCGTCGTCCCGATATCGCCGCGCTTGACGTCGCCGACGAACAGGACCTCGGTCGGGACCCGGGCCCGCAACCGTTCCAGGGCAGCCATCCCGGCCGATCCGAACGCCTCGAAGAAGGCGAGATTCGGCTTGACGGCCGCCGCGTACGGCACTGCCGCGTCCAGGAGCACCTCGCAGAAGCGTTCGATCCCCGCGAGATCGCGGCTGAAGCCGTCGGGCAGGGCCTCCGGCACGGGATCCACGCCGACACACAGGACCGAACCGACAGATCTGGTGCGCGCACCAAGGCGTTCGAGGTAGGTATCCATCGCCCAGAAGGTTAGCCGACGAGCGACGGGAATGGGGCGACGGCGCTCGGACGACCGCCGGAGTTCGACCGCTCGACCGAGGACCCGTTCGCTGTCGAGATGTGATCGGTCATACCGGAGTCGTCCGGTTCGAGGCCACAGTCGCATCCCCGGCGTCGCCGCGGGACGAGACCGCGGGCTCGGAACCCGCGGTTGCCACGTCCAGGACCTCCAGCTGAATCGACTCGAAACCCCCGAACCGGCGGCTGGCCGCATGCGCCACGATGTCGATTCGATCACCCTCCCGCAGCGACGTGGCCAGATCCGGTCTCCGGAACGCCACCGCGTCCAGCACGTCCCGGCCTCTCCCCAGGACGAGTTGCGTATGTCCTCCCGTTGCCGAACGCGCCCTGACAACGCGGAAGCCCGTCAGACCGAGCGCCGGCGCGGGGTTGCCCGGGCCGGTTGGCTCAAGCAGCTCCAACTCGCGGACGAACTGGTAGTCGATGGCGCCAGCAGGCAGAACGATGTCCAGTCGAAGCTCGGCGCGACCCGACGGACGAGGCGCGGATACAGCCAGCGCAAGGAAGCGCAATTCGAACTCCGGCCAACGATCCGCCACGATGTCGAAACCGGCGGCGGCGGCGTGGCCGCCGTGGCGCACGAGCAGGTCGTCGCACGCGATCAGCGCCTCAGCCAGGCTCCAGCCCTGCGGCCCGCGACACGAAGCCCGAAGCAGGCCGGCCTCGGCATCCACGACCGAAGCGACGACCGCCGGGCGGCCAGTCTCGTCGGTCAGGCGGCCCGCGATCAGGCCGATGATGCCGACCGGCCACTCGCCGCGGATCAGCAGCGCGGCAGGGAGTGGCACGTTCGCGACCGTGGCCAACGGCGAGGCGCCCGACGCCTCCTCTGGGCCGTCCGGGCCGCCGCCTTCCGAGGCCAGCCCCAGGGCGAGCCGAGCCTCGGCCAGGGCGCTCTTCGTCAGCCCTCGCCGCTCGGTATTGGCGGCCTCGATCTCGCCGGCCAGGCGGTCCGCTTCCTCGCGATCCGCGGCCAACAGCAGCCGCGCGGCTCGAGCCGCCTCTCCTACCCTGCCGGCCGCGTTGAGGCGTGGGGCCACGGCGAACCCGATGTCATCCAGGTCCACTCTCTCGGCGGCGATTCCGGCGCGGCCCAGCAGCGCGGCCAAGCCGAGTCTCGTGGCATGGCGCAGCCGCTCCAGGCCAAGCCTTGCGATCGACCGGTTCTCGCCCAGGATCGGGGCCACGTCCGCGACCGTCCCGATCAGAGCCAGGTCCGACAGGTCGCGGGCGACGTCGCAGAGGTTGCTTCCGCCGTCCTCGCCGAGCAGCAGTTGGGCGAACTTCCAGGCCACGCCGGCGCCGGTGAGGCGCCGATCGGGGTACCGGCTGTCGGCACGCAGAGGGTTGACCACGGCAGCCGCCGCGGCCGGCCACGTGGCCGCGTGATGGTGATCGGTGACGAGCACATCTATCCCTCGCCGGCCGGCCTCCTCGATCTCGGGCCCGCTGCTCGTCCCGCAATCGGCAGTCACGATCAGCGTTCGACCCTCCGCGGCGGCTCGCTCGATCGCCCGCAGCGAGAGTCCGTGTCCGTCGCCGAGTCGTTCGGGCGCGTACGCCTCGGCGTCCAGGCCGAGCCGGCGCAGCACGATCGTGAGAATCGCCAGCCCCGTCAGTCCATCGGCGTCGAAGTCGCCGTACACGAGGACCAGCTCGCCCCGTGCCCGAGCCTGCGTCACCCGCAGGAGAGCCGCCTCGGCGTCGGGGAGCAGCCGCGGATCGTGCAGTCCCTCCTCGGCCGGGGCCAGGAACCGGCGCAGCTCGTCGGGGCCGGCGACGCCGCGCGCGGCGAGGATCGTCAGCAGCCGCTCGGAGATGCCGCGCTCGCGACCGATCGCCAGGCACGCCGGGTCCACCACCGCGGCCGGCGGCGGGACCCACTGGAAGAGCGACTCGACCATGCCGGACAGCATGACAGGCATGGATCATCTGCCGCGTATCTGCCGACTAACCCGCGCGACACGCGCGGACCTTTCAGAACGACGGCGTCAGTTGCCTCGGCGGCCGCTGCGTGCCAGGGCCATTCTCTCGGCCTGACGGCGGTCGTCCCAGAGCTGCCAGACCACGAGCAACGGGCTGGCGTTGAAGACCGACGAATAGGTGCCCGAGACGATGCCGATCAGCAATGCCAGCACGAAGTAGTGGATCGAGGCGCCGGCGAAGAAAAGCAGCGCCGTGAGCGTCAGGACCACGGTGAAGCTGGTGTTGATCGACCGGCCGAAGGTCTGCAGAACGGAGTGGTTCACGATCGCGTCGAAAGGCTCACCGGCGTGGCGAGCCTTGTTCTCGCGGATTCGGTCGAAAACGACGATCGTGTCGTGAACGCTGAAGCCGATGACCGTCAGCATGGCCGTCACGAAGAGGGCGTCGATCTGCACCCCGAACAACGTGCCCATTATGGCGAAGAGGCCGACCACGACGATAACGTCGTGGAGCAGGGCCGCCAGCGCCGTGGCGCCGAACTTGATGCTGTGGAACCGGATCCCGACCCAGATCAGGATGCCGATCGAGCCAACCAGGATCAAGAGCACGGCCTGCTGGATCAGCTCGGAACTAACGACCGGGCCGACCGTCGTCTGCTGTCGCGTGCAGGAGATCGGGCCGAGGTTGGGATCGGACTGCAGAGCGGTCGCGATGTCGAACAGAGGGGTACCCTGGACCGGGAGGTGGAGTTCACAGCCTTTTCCGGTGATCTGGTCGATACCGGCTAGCACCGGAGCCGGGGTGGGCGTCGGCGAGGGGCTGGCCGTCGGCGAGAGGCTCGCGGTGGGCGAAGCGCTCGCAGCAACCGAAGCGCTCGCGGTGGGCGAAGCGCTGGCCGTCGGCGAGGAGCTTGCGGCGGCGGAGCCAGAGGCCGAAGGGCTGGCGCTCGCGCCACTCGCCGCCGGCGAGGTCGAGGGCAGCGGCGCGGCGGTCAAGTCCGGGAAGAGGTTGGTCTGCTTCGTCCGGATCGTGAAATAGTGGGCGGAGTCTTCGCTGACCTCGGCGTCGGCGATGCCGTGCGCCTTGAGAACGGTCACGACCTCGTCGGTACTGGCGTTCGCGTTCTTGAACTGCACTTCCCAGATCGTCCCGCCGGTGTAGTCGACGGAGAACTTCAGGCCGGCCTGACCGCCGGTGAGGGGCGTCAGCAGGATGAAGATGAAGCCCGGGACGACGACAAGTCCGGAGAAGAGGAAGAACCAGTTCCGCTTCCCGATGATGTCAAACACGACCGCGGGCCTCCCTGCGCGAGCGACCGGGCAGGGCCCGAGCCTGGAATTCCTCATTCGAGACGCCGAACAACCAGGCTCTCTCGGCGAACTTCTGCTTCACGACGAACCGCATCAGGCTGCGCGAGACGGTCACAGCCGTGAACATGGAAGTCGCCACGCCGATGATCAACACGAGGGCGAAGCCCTTGATCGTGGACGATCCCCCGAAGTACAGGATCGAGGCCGTGATCAGGCTCGAAACGTTGGAGTCCAGGATGGAGTTCCAGGCCCTGTTGAAGCCTGCCTCAGTGGCCGCGATCAGCGTCTTGCCGGCCCGCAGCTCCTCTTTCGTCCGCTCGAATATCAGGATGTTGGCGTCGACGGCCATGCCCACCGAGAGCACGAAGCCCGCCACGCCGGCAAGGGTCAACGTGACCGGAACGATGCGGAAGATCGCCAGGACCGCGACGGCGTAGTAACCGAGCGCAAGGCAGGCAACCGCACCCGGCAGGCGGTAGTAGATCAGCATGAAGGCCAGCACCAACAGGATCCCGATGGCGCCCGCGAGCAGGGTCTGGTTCAGGAAACTCGCGCCCAATGTGGCCGGGATCGAGGAGTCGGCGATGTCATGGACGGCGAACGGGAGAGCGCCATATTCCAGGATCGTCGCCAGATCGTTGGCCGAAGCGGAGTTGAAGCTGCCTTGGATGAACCCGCTTCCGCCAGTGATCGCGCTTTGGATGACGGGGGCGGAAACAACCTGGCCGTCCAGGACGATCGCGAAGTAGTTGCCTACGTTGTTGGCGGACCAGGTGCCGAAGTTGGTTGCCGCCGGCTCTTTGAACCCGAAGTCGACGACCCAGCCTGGCGGCGTGATTGTCGAGTCGTAGCGGGCGCGAACCTTGCTAACGTCGAGATCGCCGCCAGTGAACATCACCGGCAGCGACGGGTCGATCTTCTCATCCTTCGCCGGGACAGCCTTCGTTCCCGTGGCCGTGTTGGATCCATAGTCCGCCGGCGGAAGTGCGACGAACTCGAGGCTACCAGTCTTGCCGACCAACGCGGCGATGTCCCCTGGGTTCTGCGCCCCTGGAACCTCCACCAGTACACGGTCGTTGCCCTGCGTCGTCACGATCGTCTCGCCCGGAACCTTGCCGTTGACGCGGTCCTCCATGATCGTCCGAATGGTCTGCATCTGGTCGCTCGTCGGAATCCCGCCATTGGGCGGCACGGCTTGATACAGGATGGAGAAACCGCCCTTCAGGTCGAGGCCCAGCTTGGTCTCGAGCGGCTGCGTGAAACCGGCGTCGATGTTGCTCAAGACGACGAATCTCGAGCCGTCCCCCAGCCCCTTGGGACCGGGCATGAAGTCGATGTACAGCGCCAGCGCGCCGAGAAGGAGGATCAGGAGCGGTAGGAGTCTTCGCACGAGGCGGGATGATAGCAGGGTTCGCCCCGGCGGCGCGCAGCGGCACCACACCGACCCCCCCCTCGCCCCCGAACACGGGCTCCTCTACCCTTCCAGGCCGGCCTTGATCTTCGCCGCCAGCGCCGCCCCGATCCCGGGGACGGCCGCCACTTGTTCGAGCGGCGCCTCGCGCACGCGTCTGGCCGAGCCGAAAACTCGCAACAGTGCGGCCCGCCGCTTCGGTCCCACGCCGGGCAGGTCGTCGAAGGCTGAATGCGTGGCCGCCCTGGCTCGCAACGAGCGGTGGTACGTGATGGCGAAGCGGTGGGCCTCGTCCCGGAGCCGCTGCATCAGGTACAGCGCCGGCGAGGTCGTCGGCAGCAGCACCGGCTCCTCGCGGTCGGACAGGAAGATCTCCTCGCGCTCCTTGGCGAGCCCGACGACCGCCAGGTCGTCGTAGCCCAACTCGCCGAGGACCTCCTTCGCCGCCGAGAGCTGGCCCTTGCCGCCGTCGATCACCACCAGATCCGGCAGCCGCCAGCGCAGCTCTTCCTCGCTCCCCTCCTCCCCCGACTTCGCCCGCTTGAAGCGGCGCCGCAGCACCTCCTGGTGACTGGCGTAGTCATTGGGACCCTGGACCGTCTTGATCCGGAAGCGGCGGTATTCGCCCGTGCGCGGCCGGCCGTCCTCGAAGACGACCATGCTCCCAACCGACTGCGCCCCTTGAAGGTTGCTGATGTCGTAGCACTCGATTCGAACGGGCGGCCCGGCCAACCCCAGCGCCTCGGCCAGCTCCTCGAGCGCAGCCAGCGTCTTGCCCTGGTCGGCCAGCCAGCGGGCATGCTCCCGCGCCAGCGTCTCCGTGGCGTTGCGCGACGCCAGCTCCAGCAGCTCGCGCTTCTCGCCGCGCTGCGGGACGTGGAAGCGGACCGCCCCTCCCCTGCGGCCGGCCAGGTAGGCCTCCAGGTCGGCTGCATCCGCTGGCGCGCAGGGAACCAGCACGGCCGGCGGCACGCTCGTGGCGCGTTCGTAGTACTGCTGCACGAAGCCCGCCAGCACCGTGGCGTCGTCCGATTCGCGAGGGGCGTCGAGCAGGAAGACGTCCCGCCCGACCATCTTCCCGCCGCGGACCGCGAAGAGCTGCACGGCGGCCTGCGCATCCTGGCGAGCCAGCCCCAGCACGTCCTCCTCGGTCGTGGAATGCGCGGCCATCTTCTGGCTCTCCATCGTCCGTTCGATGGCCCTCACCTTGTCGCGCAGCGCTGCCGCCCGCTCGTATTCGGTCGCTTCCGACGCCGCCCGCATCTGATTCGAAAGCTCGCGAGCGACGACCTCCTGGCGACCCTCGAGAAATCGTTCGATCTGCTCGATCTGGGCCCTGTAGTCGGCCTTGCTGATGTAGCCGACGCAGGGCGCCTGGCAGCGCTTGATGTGGTACAGGAGGCAGGGTCGCTCGATCGCCTTTCGACCTTCGTGAATGTCGAGCGTGCACGTCCGGAACGGGAAGATCCGCCGGATCAGGTTCATCGCCTCGTCGACGCTACTCGCGGACGCATACGGCCCGAAGTAGCGGCTGCCGTCAGCCGGAAGCTTGCGCGTCCGTTCGACCCGCGGGAACTCCTCGGCCAGCGTGATTTTGATGAACGGGTAGCTCTTGTCGTCCTTGAGCCGGATGTTGTAGCGAGGCCGGTAGCGCTTGACGAGGTTGATCTCGAGCAGCAGCGCCTCACTGACAGAGTCGGTCATCGTGTACTCGAGGTCGGCGATCCGATCGATCACGCTGCGGATGAGCTGGCTCTCGCCGCCGCCGGTCTGCTTCTGCCAGTAGCTGCGGACGCGGTTGCGCAGGCTCTGGGCCTTGCCGACGTAGATCACCGTCCCGCGCGTGTCTTTCATCAAGTACACGCCCGGCCTGTCGGGCAGTCGTTTGAGCGTCGCTTCGAGGTCGGGGGTCACGATGGAGATTGTACGGAGGCGCCGGGTATAGCCGACTGCAGTTCGTCTACGAGATCCAGCGGCCCACGCTGAGAACCTCGCCGGTGTAGTAGTCGACGTCGACCGAAATGCCCTGGGCGTTAAGGGGGCCCCCGTCATATTCGGTGAAGGACACTGACCAGACCCAGCGCCCGAACGCGTCGGGGCCGTAGCCGCGCCCCACTCCTGCGCCCGCGGTCGCCGCCTCGTCCGCCGGCACGTGTGCGGCCGCAACCGCGATCCGGATCGCCTCCGCCTTCGAGATTCCACCCGTCGGCAAAGGCTCCGGGGTCCAGGCTGGCGCCTGCGAAACAATGGGCTTCTCCGGCGAGGGGGTCGTCGCTGCCAGCTCGTCCGGCGACAGCGGCGTCCCGACGAAGGTACCGCTCGCGGTCTGGATCATCGCGAGATCGCCGAACTGCTGAACGGCGGCCACGCCGTCCATGATCTGGTGGAACGTCCGGGCCGAATCCGTCGATTCGAAGAGCAGCCCAACGCTGTCGCCGTGGCTTCCAACGACGAGAACACGATCTCCTTCGGTGGCCATGTACGTGTACGTCGGCTGCCAGGACAACTTGACCTTCGACCAGGCCTGCCCGTCGGTCGAATGCAGCAGAAGCTCCCCGCCCGGGGCGGCTAGGAGGCTGCCGTCGGCGAGGCGGGCCGGAATGGCCCACCCGATGGCGCCAGTCGGCACGTGGGCAGGCGTCCAGTGGCGACCGTCCTTCGAGTACATGTATGCAGTTTTGCCATCCACGCCGCCGACGATGCCGGCAGACGTGTCGCCGTGACCCTGGAGGAGGAAGTAGTGGTCCATGTTCTTCGGGGCGCGCGACCACGTCTCCCCGTCGTTCGAGAGGAACAGCCGCTCGGATGACTCCGCTACCACCAGGGCGATCGCGGCAAACCCCTCGGGGCCTGCCAGGACGGTCGCATCGGTGAGGTTCGAGCCGCCGCTTGGCTGCCAGCGGACCCCGTCGGCCGAATACCAGACGCCTTCAGCGGCCGCTAGGACGTAGTTCCCGCCATCAGGCCTACGGGAGACGTTGAACGGGGTGAAGAGCGCCGGGCCGTCCGTGGCGAAGATTGCCGGATCGGGCGGTGTCTGCCAGGTCCAGCCATTCGGGGACGTGCACATCGAATCGCCGCAACGGCCGACATAGCCGGTCGGGAGCCGAACGACCGATTCGCCAGGGCTCAGGTTCAGCTCATGCCAGCGCCAGCCGCCTGAAATGAAGGTCGCCGCAGCGGTGGCTCCAGAGGAAGGTGTGGGCGTCCCGGCGCTCGGCGACGGCGACGGCGTGGGCGATGTCCAGCCGGCCGGGAGGGGCGAGCCGACCGCCACGAGTCGCGAGCCATCGTAGAGCGCGACCCGGTCGCCCAGCGAGACCAGGACCGAACCCTGGAGTGGCGAGCCGCCAATGAGCGCGAGGCGCGTCCAGCTTGCGCCGTCGGGCGACTCGTACAGCCCGACGAGGGCGGTGCTCGCAACCTGGGCTATCGCCAGAAGCCGGTTTCCCACAGCTGCGAATGAGTAGATCGGCGTGGCAAGGCCACTCGCTGCCGCCCACGAACTGCCGTCGGCAGAGGTGACGAAGGTCCGGTCGCCAACGGTCATCGAGTACGCAACTCCGGCAAAGCCTCCGCCGGGGATCCGCACCGTCGACATAAGGCCCGACAATCCGTCCGGCAGGGCCACGGGCGCCCAGGACGAGCCGTCGGCCGAGGCCGAGAGCTCACCCGCTCCCCCATTTAGCCCCGGCTTGTCCAGAATGACGCCAATCGCACCAGCGAATTGCGGGTTCGAGGCCCCGGCGGGCAGGCTTGCGGCCGTCCAGGACACACCATCGGACGACCTGAGGAGCACCGGGCCCGACGTGGCGCCATCCGATGCCACGCCGAGCAGTGCCACCCCGGCCCCCCAAGCCTGCAACCTGGCGTGCTCGAGCCCAGGAACGCCGACGTCGCTCTCGCTCCAGTGGAGTCCGTCGCTCGAATGCCACATGCCAGCGTCGATGACACTCGTCGCGACCCAGGCCGACCCTCCGTGCGTCACCGACCAGCCGTGGAATGGCACTGCCCCGGCTGTGGCCACGATCGACGGATCGGGTTGCGTCGACCATCTGACCGCGTCCTTCGAGGTGCAGATCGTGGGCAGGCCGTCGACGACGCACTCGCCGACGAGCCCGCTCGGAACCAGGCCAATCATCCCGGGCGCCGGGTCTCCCACCCGCTGCCAGCCCCAGCCGCCGGTTTCGAAGTCGAACGCCGCGGACGCTCGAGCTGTGGGCGAGGTCTCCGGCTGGCCGTGTCGGACCGCTACGAGAGCCACGCCGCCGGCGACGACAAGGACGATCGCCGCGGCAATCGCGGTGGCCGCGCGTCGCGCCGACACCAGTCGTGGGAACGCGTGCAGGCGACCCCGCAGACCCCGCTCCATCCGGCTCCTCCCCATTGGCGCCCTGACACTCTAGCGCGCAGCCCCTCCAGGCTACCCCTATCGGCTATACGCATTTGCCTGCGCCACAGTTCAGTGACGCGCTCGAACCTTTGCGCTCGCGACCCGACCTACGGGTAGTTGGGCGCCGAGCGGGCGAGATCGATGTCGTGCGGGTGGCTCTCGATCTGGCCCGAATGCGTCAGTTGGACGAAGCGAGCCTTGACCCGCAGGTCCGCGATCGACTCGGCCCCGCAGTAGGTCATGCCGGCCTTGGTGCCGCCGATGAGCTGGTAGATGATCCCCGACAGCGGCCCGGCCACGGCCACAATCGCCTCGACTCCCTCGGGGACGAGCTTGTGTCGGTCGATCTGGGGGTAGCGGTCGCTGCCGGCCTGCATCGCCCCGAGCGAACCCATGGCGCGGTACTCCTTCACGACGCGGCCGCCGACGCGCTCCGCCTCGCCGGGGCTCTCCTCCGCCACCGCCAGGAGCCGGCCCAACATGACCGAATCCGCTCCCGCGGCCAACGCCTTGACGATGTCGCCCGAGTAGCGGATGCCGCCGTCGCCGATGATCGGGACGTCGTGGGCATGCGCGGCGGCGGCGCACATCATGATCGCCGTGAGCTGCGGGACGCCGACCCCGGCCACGATCCGCGTCGTGCAGATGCTGCCCGGTCCGATGCCCACCTTCACGCCGTCCGCGCCCGCCTCGATGAGCGCGGCCGTTCCCTCGGGAGTGGCCACGTTCCCGGCCACGAGGTCGATCGAGTCGCCGTACGAGGCGCGGTACCGCCGCAGCGCTTCGATCACGTTTCGGGTGTGGCCGTGCGCCGTGTCAACGACAAGCGCGTCGACTCCGGCACGCACCAGCGCCTCGGCCCGGGCCACCGAGTCCGCACCCACACCGACGGCCGCCGCCACGCGCAGCCGCCCGCGGGAATCCACGTTGGCGAGCACGGCGTCCGCCGGCACTGCGGCCGCTTTGACGGCCGCGACCTCCTCGGCCTGTCGCTCCGGCGCCTGATTTCGGTGGATTACGCCGATGCCGCCCTCGAGCGCCATGGCGATCGCCATCCTGTCCTCGGTCACGGTGTCCATGGCCGCACTCACCACCGGCGTGTTCAACGAGATGTGCCGTGAGAAGCGGCTCTTGACGCTCGCATCTCCGGGCAGGATCTCGGAGTACTGCGGGATGAGCAGGACGTCGTCGAAAGTCAGTCCCACCAGCGGTTGACCCAGGACCGCCCCGGCTACCTCGTCGGTGCCGGCCCGTCCGATCTGCCTTATCGCCATTTCGCCTCCGCCTCCGTCCTCTCTATCCTCGCTCGCTCGCCCGATCGACCCTGCCGGCCGATCCGCGCCTGGAGGCCGGCGCATTCGTTGGCGGACATTCTACGGATCGAAGGCCGGGTCCGTCCGAGTGGACCGCCCGGGGGCGTGGACGATGTCTGCGTGGCGAGCCGACAGGGCGACGCTGACGTCGACGGGCGGGCCGATGGCGCTCGCCTGCAGTCCGCCCGATCTCCCGCTAGGCTGGCCTCACGGACGACGGGCCGGGCTCCCGATCGACCCGACGGAGGTGCCAGGTGGAGTACAGGCGACTCGGCGACTCGGGCCTGCTGGTTTCGGCGGTCGGGCTCGGCACGAACAACTTTGCGGGCCGGCTCCAGGACGAGGCGGCCAGGGCCGTCCTGAACCAGGCGTTCGACCTCGGGGTCAGCTTCATCGACACCGCGGACATGTACGGCCAAGGCTCGAAAGCGGGCCCGGGCGCCTCGGAGAACCAGCTCGGCCGCCTGCTTGCCGGTCGGCGGACCAACTTCATTCTGGCCACCAAGTTCGGCCAGCCCATGAGCGAGTCGATCTACGAGCGCGGCGCCTCACGCGGCTGGATCGTTCGCGCCGTCGAAGCCAGCCTGCGCCGCCTTCGCACCGACTACATCGACCTCTACCAGATCCACACCCCGGATCCGCAGACTCCGATCGAGGAGACGCTGCGCGCTCTCGACGATCTGATCCGCGCCGGCAAGGTGCGGTGGATCGGTCACAGCAACCTCGCCGCGTGGCAGATCGCCGACGCCGAGTGGACAGCCCGAACCGAGCATCTGGCTCACCCCATCTCGGCCCAGATGCACTACAACCTGCTGGTCCGCGGCATCCAGGCGGAGGTCATCCCTGCCTGCCAGGCCTTCGGGCTGGGCGTCATCCCCTACTTCCCGCTCGAATCCGGCTTCCTGACCGGCAAGTACCGCCCGAACGGCGAGGGGAAGGGCCGCCTGGCCGAAAGCGCCCGCTCCGGCCAGGTTCTGACGAAGGAGAACTTCGAGCGGATCGAACGACTGGAAGCCTTCGCCGTCGAGCGCGGGCACAAGCTGCTCGACCTCGCGTTCGGCTGGCTGCTGAGCCAGCCAGTCGTCGGTTCCGTGATCGCCAGCGCCAGCTCGGCCGACCAGGTCAAGGCGAACGTCGCGGCCGCCGAATGGCGCCTGAGCGCGGCCGAGATGGAGCATGTCGCCGCTCTCTAGACGACAGCTTGATGACTTCCGCCCGCCCGCGTTCAGTTGCGAGACCGCCAGCGGGGCGGGGCGCCGCCCCACACGCCCGGTGGCGTCACTGGGCCGCCGACTGTGGCGTCACTCCCGGCACGGACGGAGACCTCGCCGCCACTCCGGCCGGTGCTAGACTCGCAGCCTGGCGGCGGTGCGGGATTGGGTGGCAGGCCGGATTGCTGGAGGGGCATCGTGCGTAACCTGCGTTCAATGGTGACCGCTCTCGGCACCGCCGCGCTTGTAGCCGGCGTTGTCTCGAGCTGCGCTGCGCCGGGCATCTCGCCGACGGACATTCCGGCGATGAGGTCCGCGATCGTGGCCGATTACCCGAGCGTGGACGGATCCACGACCACCGGGCCCCTGGCGCGCCTGCTGGCGTGTGACCTGCTGGGCGTTCCCTGCATCTGGTCGGCTCCCGCGTCGGCGAACATCGAGCGTACATACGTGCCTGATCTGAACGCCGCCATTCCGTCGCAGACCGCGTCGACCATCACCGCCATCAAGTTCAGCACCACTCACAACGCCTACGTGAACCTCATCGAGGGCAAGACGGACGTACTCCTGGAGGCACGCCTGCCATCGCCCGACGAACTGGCAGAAGCGTCGGCAAAGGGCGTCGAGCTCGAGACGCACGCCTTCGCGCTGGACGCCTTCGTCTTCCTCGTCAATACGAACAACCCGACCGAGAACATGCCGCTGGCGACGCTGCGCGACATCTACGCTGGCAAGATCACCACATGGAGCGGGGCGAGCATCGACCTGGGCGATCCGGCGGCGAAGATCAACGCCTACCAGCGCGAGCCCAACTCCGGCAGCCAGGAGCTGATGAAACAGATGGTCATGGGCACCACGCCGATGGTCGACGCCCCTCAGATGGTCGTTCAGACGATGGTCGGGCCGTACAACGCCATCGGCGGCAATCCCGTGACCGGCGACGGCGGGGACAGGCTCGGCCTCGGCTTCTCGGTCTACTACTACGCCGCGGTCATGTTCTCGAATCCGCAGGTCAAGATGATCGGCGTCGATGGAGTCAAGCCGACGTCGGCGACGATCTCGTCGCGGGCTTACCCGCTGGCGGCCGAGGTGTACGTCGTGACGCGCAAGGACGCGGCGGCTGGAAGCCCGGCGCTCAAGTACAGGGACTGGCTGCTCTCTCCGGATGGCCAGCGCGTCGTGAAGCAGAGCGGCTACGTGCCTGTCTCATGACCGGTAGGCCCTTTACGGGGCCCGGGCAAGCCCCCTACGGCTGCGCCCAGGGCGCCATGCGGTAGAGGCGGACGCCGCTCGGAGGCAGCGGGATTATCCGCGCTCGGATGATCGACCCCGGCACCACCGCATAGACGATGGTCCGACCTGCCGGGTCCACCACAAAGGCCTCCAGTGAGTCGACGGCCGGCCACAGGCAGGCCAGAGCCTCGGCGACGTGGCCCAGTCGCTCGCGGACCACTGGATCGGCTGCCTCCGCCGCGGCGCGCACGGGCCACTGAACCTCTACGCCCACGTCGTCGGGTGCGTTGGGCGTCGGGTTGCCCTGGTCCACTAGTCTTGCGCCGACGATCAGGTAGGCGGCCGTGTTGTCTTCGGCGCCGAAATAGGCATGGATGGCGGCTCGCGCCTCAGACCAACCGCATGAACTCGCCGCCGGGGTTTGAGCTGCCTGCGGCACTGTGGCGCGGGGTGCTTCGAGAGCGGTCCCGGTGGCTTCGACCGCGGCGACCAGGTCCTCCGTGGTGGGGTCGTGCAGGCCCACGAAGGCGCCGACGGGGAAGAAGTCCTTGTACCAATGCTGGAAACGGCCGTCGACGATCATCGGATTGACCTGGTCGAACACCCGTTGAACGCACGGGATCCGGTCGACGATCTGGTATGAGATCGACAGCCCGCGCTCCAGAGCCTGACGGTCGGCAGCGGCCATGCCCGACTGGGGCGTCGCCGGGTCGATCTCCGGGTCCACCAGCCAGACCGAGAGCGTGAACTTGTCGCCGGTAGTCAGGTAGTGGGCCTCGAAGTCCTGTCCGGCAAGCAGCTGGTCGACCTGCGCGAGCACCAGTGCGGCCGTGCAGTTGAGCGACGGCGACGGCGTGGGGATCGGCGTCGGGATCGGCGCCCGGGTCGGCGCCGACGAAGGGGACGCGGTCGGCCCGGAGCAGCCCAGCAGCGTCATGCACAGAGCCGCGGCCGCGGCGAGGGATGTCACATGCCTGAAGGTCATCAGGGCTTGAGGAACCAGCTAGCAGCCGAAAACGTGTACCCGGAGCCGCTAACGACGGCGACCTGGGTCCAGCCACCGGCGATCAGGATCTCGCCATCGTCCAGCAGCGTCGCGCTGAAATCGCGGAGGTCTGGGAACCCGGTCGCGACCACCTGGAACGTCCCGCTATCCGGGTCGAACGCCTCGACCGTACCAATGTCGGCGCCCTTCGAGTCCACCCCGCCGAGTAGAAGCACTCGACCATCCTTGATCTTGATCGCGGCCGATCCAGTACGCGGCGTGCTCATCGGACCCACTGGGGTGAACCTCTGCGTCCGGGGATCTAGGACCTCCGAGACTGTCGGGGTTGTCAAACCCGTGTCGCTGTCGTACAAGCCCCCTCCCGCGACGAGAACGCGCCCGTCGGAGAGCAGGGTGGGAGTTGCCGCGTAGTCCTGGAACGCCAGCAAAGTGGACTGGGAGAGGGGGTGCGCCGGATCGATCAACTCCGCGTTGTTGTTGGCGGAGCCGTAGCCACCCTCCGAGTCCTCTCCTCCCACGATCAGGACTCGCCCATCGTCGAGCAGAGTCGCCGTCGCTCCTTCACGGGGCTCGGCCATGAGCGGTCCGTTGCTGAACGCGCCGCTCGCCGGGTCGAAGATCAGGGTGACTTTCGACTTTGTTCCGAAGGCATACGAGCCGCCGGCGATGAGCACCCTGCCGTCGGCGAGCAGCACTACCGTGGGATCGGTTGGCAGGTAGGAAATGTCGGAGGGTGGCTTGACGAGGACCGATTTCCCCCGGGCGGGGTCATAGATCTCGATCGTACTGAGATACTCGCCGTACTCGCCCTCTCCGCCCGACACGAACAGGCGGCCGTCGTTCAGCAGCAGGGCGTCCCCAACGGTGCGCGGCTCGGCCAGCGAACCGGCCGGGCTGAACTTGCCCGTCTTGGGGTCGTAGATCTCCACGCTCGCCGTGGCCGGGGCAACGCACGCCATCTCGCACTTGCCCGTGAATGGAACGGTGCCGCCCATGATCAGGACGCGGCCGTCGTCGAGACGAACCGCAGCCTGTCCCTCGCGAGCCTGGGTCATCGCCGGGCCAGGCTTCACCGTGGCCGGCGCCATCGGGCGCGGGCTTGCCGTGGCCGTCGCCGTCGGGCTGGGTGTGGCCGTCGGGATCGGTGACGGCGTCGGGCTCGGCGTCGGGATCGGTGACGGCGTCGCGAGCCCGGCGCTGCTCGTGACGACCGTCGGGATCGGTGTGGCCGTGATCGAGCAGGCAACCACGGCCAGCAGCAGAGAGAAGATCGAGCCCATTCGGGCCAGACGTCCGGTTCGCACCCTCTCCTCCCAGATCATCTATGTCGCATATATCACAGTCGCACCATGACTCCCCACCCACCGCTCTTGTTGTGCGGCCGGCAGGCGCCATTCCAGAGACCGGTCTGTCCTGCAGCCTGGGAGCTGCCCGACGAGACCATGATGCTCTCTCCTGACTCGGCCTTGTGGGCGGGCGGCCCTGGATGTAGCCACGCGCAGGTCTACGGACGCTCCGCCGCATGCGTCGAACCAACCCGACGGAAGCCGACGCGCTCGTAGACGCGGGCCACATCATCGTCCTGCGCCGACAGCAGCAGGTTGCGCACCCCATGTTCCAGCGCGTGCCGGGCAAGCAGGGCGGTGACCGCTCCGGCCAGACCCCGGCGCCGCGCCTCCGGCAAGGTGGCGACGCCGACCACCTCGGCCGCCTCACCAACGGGCTGGTAGCTGCCGACGGCGAGCACGCCCGCCTCGGACTCGGCTACGGCGGTGATGGTGAGGCCACGGCGGCCGCGGTCACGCAAATGGTCGACGAGATCGGCCGACAGGCCCTCGACTACAGCGTCGCGCTCAGTCACGCCCCCGGGTCCGGTCGCAATGCCACCGAAGGTGAACGACACGTCCGCCACCGCGCGTCCGCTCAACAGCGCGGGGTCGTCGGCGTCGATGACGCGCAACCTGACGTCCCCGACCTCGGGATAGACGACGTCGCTCGCGGCGGCGACCATCAGCGCGTGCGTGCTCACCTCGAGCCCATAACCGTCGGCGAGGTCGGCGAGCTCGGGGTGCACCTCGTGCACCCACTCGATGGCGAGGTCGACGCCGTGTTCGACACACGCCTTCCCGAGCTGGTCCAGGTCGGCCGACGTGATCGGCTCGTCGTGTGCCAGAGCCGGGCGGGCGTAGTAGCTCCACGGCGTCCGGCTGACGAACAGCGTGAATGCGCCGGTCTCGACGGGGTCGGCGTCAGGACGAGGCGCTGCGTCGAAGTAGGCATCCAGTTCGCCGGCCACTCGGTGAGAGGGTCGATCTCTCATGGATACGCTCCCTTTTCGTGGCCACTTGTCGGCCTGGGCGTCAGTATGGCGCACGCCTTGTTCTCGGCTCGCGTACCTCGGCAACCCTTCAGGGAAATCAGGGAGGCTGCGATAAGCGGCAGCAAAGGGCCGCCTGCGATCCTCCGCCGGTGCTTCCATCCTCCGTCGCCGAACGTCTCGAGCGGCTGGCGCCGGATCAGCGTGCTGCCGCTACCGCACCACCCGGGCCGGTGCTATGCGTGGCTCCGGCGGGGTCGGGGAAGACAACCACTCTCGTCGCCCGGATCGCGTGGCTCGTGGCCACGGGTGCGGATCCGGCCGCCGTCACCGCCGTTACCTTCAACAAGCGAGCGGCGGACGAAATGGCGTCACGGGTGGACGCGGCACTGGAGCCTCTGGGGCTCGGCCCGGGGAGCGTCCGTGTCAAGACGTTTCACGCCCTCGGGCGCGAAACGTCGCCGACGGCGGGGAGAGCGTTGAGCCGTTGCTCGATCGCGAAACTGTCCTGCGCGACATGTGGCCGGACATCACTGTCGGGGCAATCCGCCGCCTCGACGATGCCTTCAGCCGCCTCAAGCTCGAAGTCGGCGTAACGGCGCGAGAGGTCGGCACCGACCCCGAGCCGGGCCCCATCGCCCGTGCCTTCCTCGCCTACGAGCAGGCGCTCGAAGACGCCGGCGGGCTCGACTTCGACGATCTGGTTGCCAGGTCGGTTCGATTGCTGGAAGCCCGCCCTCCCCTGCTCCGCCGCTGGCGCGCCAAGTGCCACGACCTCCTGGTCGATGAGATGCAGGATGTCGACCGGACTCAACTCCGGCTGGCCCTGTTGCTGGCCGCACCCGCAAACCGAATATTCGGAGTTGGAGACGATGATCAGTCGTATGACAGGTCACTTCCAGGTAGGAGGTCGCTCCGGTCGGTCAGATTGCGCCTTTCTTCAAGGTTGTTATCTGGCGCTCAGGCCAGTCTGCCTGGCGTTGGCGAGGCTGACGGCGGATGTGGCCAGGAACGGGGCGATTTGGTTGTTGTGGTCGGGGCGAGAGGAGTAGAGCCGAGACTTTCCAACTGACATACGAGATCGTGCCGGCGGCTGGGATGCTGGTCGAGGTAGCGTAGCCGAGCGATCCGGCCAGGCGTGAGCGAAACCGGTGATGGTCTGTCGCCAGATGGTGTGTCGTCCGAAAAGCCCACGCGTCGAGATCGAGCAATTCCTTGCCGGAGCAAAGCTCCCGCCAGAGCCATGGTCTCCTCAACGACATCCGCCGCATCGTCGTGCGGGAGGCCATGGCGGATCGCGAAACCATAGAGATCCTGCCCGCGTCGGGCGTGCAAGCTACACAACTCGACGCTCAGGATCCGACTCTTCGGCGGGCAAGACCATGGCTCTCGATTGCAGTCGAACTTTCTCGAACATCGCATCTTGGATCATGGCACCCATATAGACGCTGCATGAAGGCAATACGCCTGAGGCGGGCCGAAGATCCTGCTCGGGCGGGCTTGGGCGGTGTGACCGGATGCCGCCCAAGCCCAAACCGTGCGGCCGTTTATGCCGCAGCGAACCTAGGACTGATCTTCGCTCCTTGCTCTCCTAAGAAACCCAGAAGCCGAAGGTAAAGAGCATCGCCAGCATGCCCACAACCAGCGTGCTGGCCATGACCCATGCTCGATCGAAGACTTCGCGGCGGCCGAACGAGGCCAGCATCAGGAAGATCGCCGGCACCGCGAGGACGTAGCGGTCCATGCCCTGGGCACCGGAGCTGCCAGCGGAAAGGACGATCACACCCAGGCCGAACAGGGCCACGCCCGGCATGCGGCGCAGCAGCCAGATGCAGGCAACCACGCTCAGAGCCAGGGCGACGAATTCGAGGGCGATGTAGACGCTCGTGGCCGAGGCGAGTGGGCCGCCGCCATACACGGGGTAGCCGCCGGCCGCCGTCTTGTCGACGCCGCTGACAAGGCTGTTCCAGGCCGTTTGCCAGAGGCCGATGGACTTGGGAATGTCGAAGGAGCGGGTGAAGTACTCGTTCTCGACTGCCTGCCAGTTCCGACCGAGCGGCGAGATAAACCAGGCCCCGAACGCCACCACCGGGGCGAAGGCCGCCACGACCGGTACGCCGATCCGCCAGCCCTTGGGCCGTGACTCCGAGTCGCGGAGCATTTGGAACGCCGCCCAGGCGATGGGCAGGAAGAGAAGGAAGCCGGCCTGGCGAGTGAGAGACGCGAGGATTGCGAAGATCGCCGCCCACACGACCTTCTTCTCAACGGCAAGCGCGCAAGCCATGAAGGCGAGGCCGATGAACAAGCCGTCGCTGTAGACCTGGGCTAGATAGAACCCGGTCGGGAATACGAGCAGGTAGAGCGCTGCCCGCAGGCCGTGAGCTCCGCCCCATGCGCTCGTTTTCGCGACGGCGGTTTCTCCGTCAGTCGTGGCCGGCTTCCGCCGACGCTCCATGAAGGCCATCAGGCGGGAAAGGGCCAGCATCGCGAGTAAGCCGCCGAGAGCCGAAACGATGATCCCGGCCAGCGTCGCGCGACCGACATCGGTCAGGTTCGAAGTGAACGGCAGGACACCCTCGACGGCCATGACCGGCTTCATCGCGTATGGATAGCCCGGCATGAAGGCGTAGCTGAGCGGGGTCCAGCCGTCCATTCCGGCGGTGCAGGTCGGGACGCCCAGGGCGACGACATGACCATCCTGGTCGACGTATGCCTGAGCCTTCGGATTGTCGTAGCCGCCGGTGGCGATGCCCAGGTAATACTCGGAATCGAAGGCCACGTGCTCGTTCATGTTTGGATCGGCCAGAAGCGGCCGGCAGCCCGAGCCTGAAGCCGCTGGGTATCCCTGGCTCGTCTCGTTGGGAGTCCACGCGAGAACGCCGTCCGGGCGAGCCGGCTGAAGACGGGCCCCCACCACGATCTGGAAGACGCAGATGATCGCCAGCCAGGCGGCCCAAAGAAGCACGATCCGCCGGACGTCCGGAGTTGGTCCGAATCGAAGGCGTACCCGAGCAGGCAGCGGCGGGAGACTGGGCAGTCTCCGACGCGGAGGCTCCGACTCATTGGCAAGTGGCGATTGTGGTGAGGTCACCGGGAACTCCTTGGTGATCGAAAGGGAGGGGCTGGACCGTCGGCCAGACAGCGAAGCTATTCCGGAAGGCAGGACTACGGCTGGTACAGCTCGGCAGAGCTGAGGGTCACCGATCCGTCAGTGCCTCCGACGATCAGGATGCGGCCGTCGGAGAGCGCCGTGGCCGTTGGCAAAATACGAGCGGTGGTCATCGAACCAGTCGAACTGAAGGTGCCGGTCTTAGGGTCATACAGCTCGGCTGAGGCGAGCGGGCCCTTGGTGTCATAACCTCCGGCGATCAGGACGCGGCCGTCGGAGAGCAGAGTCGCCGACTGGTCGACACGAGCGGTGGTCATCGAAGCAGCGGGACTGAACGTGCCGGTCTTGGGGTCATACAGCTCGGTTGAGGCGAACGGGCCCGTGCTGTCGGCGCCTCCGGCGATCAGGACGAGGCCGTCGGGAAGCAGGGTCGCCGATTGTTGGCCACGAGCGGTGGTCATCGAGCCAGTTGGACTGAAGGTGCCGGTCTTGGGGTCATACAGCTCGGCTGAGGCGAAGATCTTGCCCGTGGTGTCGTTTCCTCCGGCGATCAGGACGCGGCCGTCGGCGAGCGCCGTGGCCGTCTCGCCGAGACGAGCGGCGGTCATCGAACCAGTGGGGCTGAAGGTGCCGGTCTTGGGGTCATACAGCTCGGCTGAGGTGAGGATCTTGCCCGCGGTCATATCTCCCGTGCTGTCATAACCTCCGGCGATCAGGACGCGGCCGTCGGAGAGCTGGGTTGCCGTCGGTACGCCACGAGCGGCGGTCATCGAACCAGTGGGGCTGAAGGTACCGGTCTTGGGGTCATACAGCTCGGCTGAGGCGAGGCTCACTGTCTTGGTGTCATAACCTCCGGCGATCAGGACGCGGCCGTCGGAGAGCAGGGTCGCCGACTGGTCGACACGAGCGGTGGTCATCGAAGCAGCGGGACTGAATGTGCCCGTCTTGGGGTCATACAGCTCGGCTGAGGCGACGATGTCCCCTTTCGCACCGGCGAAGACTCCGGCGATCAGGACGCGTCCGTCGGGGAGCGTCGTAGCGGTGCAGTAGAAGCAGGCATCCTTCAGCGAGCCCGTCGGACTGAACGCCGAGCCTGCTGCGCTCGCTCCGGGTGCGAGCGTCTGGACGGCGGGTGGCGGGGTGGGCGAGAAGACGGCAGCTAGCCTTGGGACGGACGAGGAGCAACCTGCGAAGGCAAGAGCCGCGAGTAGGCCCGCCAATGCGAGGGCGGACGCCCGAGTGAGCCGGCCATGACGTACGCGTGCATGACCGGTTCCGTGCCAAGCATGGCTGGGGCTGGTTCGAAAACGGATCATCGTCTTTCGCTCCCTCGCTTGCGGACCAGAGGTCTCCCCAGGGCTGAGTCGTGCGGTCGCTGGCCAGAACCGAGTCTAGCGTCGTCGGAGTAGTCGTTGCCGCTCGCAGGTGTCAGGTCACCCCGCCCAGGGCATCGGCCTCAGCTAGAACCATCGCCTGCCTCGACCGGGCCTCCGTCCTGGTGATGATCCGCGCCTCCAAGGCTCTTCGGGCCTCCGCAGGTCAGCGGCAGTTAAGCCTCGATTGCGATCCTGTGCCCATGCTCCCCTCCTCCGTCGCCGAACGACTCGACCGCCTCGCACCCGACCAGCGAGAGGCCGCGACCGCGCCACCGGGCCCCGTTCTGTGCGTGGCACCGGCGGGGAGTGGCAAGACGACGACTCTTGTCGCGCGGATCGCGTGGCTCGTGGCGACCGGCGCGGATCCTGCCGCCATCACCGCGGTCACGTTCAACAAGCGCGCCGCGGACGAGATGGCGGCGCGCGTGGACGCGGCCCTGGAGCCACTCGGGTTGGCCGCCGGCGCCGTCCGCGTGAAGACATTCCGCGCCCTCGGCCGCGAGATCCTCGCCGATGGTAGGGAGCGGGTGGAGCCGCTCCTGGATCGTGAGGCGGTCCTGCGCGACATGTGGCCGGACATCGACCGAAATGCCATCCGCCGGCTCGACGATGCCTTCAGCCGCCTCAAGCTCGAAATCGGAGTCACGGCCGCCGAGGTTGCCACGGACCCCGAGCCGGGCCCAATCGCCCGTGCCTTCCTGGCCTACGAACGGGCACTCGAGGATGCCGGCGGGCTCGACTTCGACGACCTGGTCGCCAGATCGGTTCGATTGCTGGAAGCCCGACCTCCCCTGCTCCGCCACTGGCGCGCCAAGTGTCACGATCTCCTGGTCGACGAGATGCAGGATGTCGACCGGACTCAACTCCGGCTGGCTCTGTTGCTGGCCGCACCCGAAAACCGAATATTCGCGGTTGGCGATGACGATCAGACGTAGATCAGGTCACACCTATACTCGCGACCCAACAACTGCCCCGATGACGACGGCCTCTTGAGCTGGGCGGTTCGTCGCCGCCCCCGACCGAGACGTCTCGTCCACCGTCGAGCCCGATCCGCTTATCGCGAGCAGGGCGACTCGCAGGTGTTCATCTGCAACGCGCCGGTGTAGGGATCGATGAATGCCAGTGCGAGGTTGCGCGGCACTCCTCGCTCCCGGAAGACTTCGATCAGCCAGCTTGGGCCCGCCGGCATGTAGGCGGTTGGCCCATCGTTCTGGAGGGCCACGTTGATGGTGCTCCAGGTGCTACTGGGCTCCTCGGCCAGCCAGCTCGCAAACTGCTGGTTGGCCAGGGCGGCGTCGATGGCCTGACCCTTGCTAAGGAGCTTGGGCGCTTGCCCGACGATCTCGATGTGCCCCGCCACATGGAGCATCGATGGGTCTGGTGTCCAGAGCCTGATGCCCACTGGCTGCCCCGGCGGACGCGTCGGGAACGCGGGTGGATACCCCGGTATCCCCATGAAAGTGATAGTGAACGGCACGTCGCCCGGAAGCGCCGGGACGCCTTTCACGAGACTGGCCGGCCAGACGATCTGGCTCTCTACCGTTTCGCCCGGCTCGAGCGTGCGGCCAGCGTTGCCGGGAGAGCAGGTCGCACTGTAGATCGACGACTCGATCGTATCGTCCGACTCGCCGGTTATCGTGGTTCCCCCAAGGGCGGCCGCCTTGAATGCTGCCTTGGCGCCAGTCCAGCTGAGGCCGGTCGGCTCGAGTGGCAGCGGCAGGCTGGTTGTCATGATCACGGCCCCGGGGCATTGAGCGAAGTAGCCCGCCGGGGTGGTCCGGCCGTTGTGGACCGTGACCGTGATCGCGACCGTGCCGCCAGGCTCGACCGTCGTCCGATCCAGGCTTGCCGATAGAGAAAGGCCGGTATCGTCGGCAGTCAGGGTCAAGGCTTGACTGGCGCCGGGTGTCGCGGTCGGCGTTGCTGTACGGACCGGCACTGTGGCGCTCGAGGTTGGCACCAGCCCCGGTCGCGCAGACAAGGGGCCGAATAGCACGGCGACAAGCATGATCGCGGCTCCGATTACGACGATCGAGCCGGCCCCGGCAGTCCGCAACCTCGTGGATCGTCGGGCCACTACGCTCTGCCCCAGGTTCCGAGCGTGCCATTGGCCGGGTTTCGAAACCAACCGCTCGCCCACGGCAAAGCGACGGCGGAGGCCGCTCCAGATTTCGTCGTCCGAGACCTCGTGCGTCATTTCCAAACCTCCGGATGGGCGCGCAGCTTCGCCATTGCTCGTGAGACGAGCGTGCGGAACCCAGATGGTGAAATACCAAGCACAAGTGCGGCCCCGGAATCGCCAAGGTCATCGACGTAGCGCAGCGTGAGCGCCTCTCGCTCGCGGCCCGAGACAACGCCTTCGAGTTCACGAAGCCAGACCTGGAACTCGACGGCCTCTATGCCGCCGGCCGAATCCACCGGCTCGCGGTCGTGCTCGGGCAGCGGGATCCAGGCTATGAGTCGGGCTCGGCGGCGTCTTGCCCGGACAATGTTGCGGCAGATCACCAGCAACCACGGCAAGGGCAGGCCCCTGGGGCCTTTCCCTGAAGTCCAGGCTCGATAGGCCCGGTCAAACGTCTCTGACGCCGTTTCTTCAGCCTCTGCCAAGTCGCGGAGCATGGCCAACGCATACCAGCACACGCGCCGGTAGTGCGCCTCGAATACCGCCTCGAAGGCGGCGTCGCCAATCTCTTTGGCCGAAGGCGATGCATCGAATTCACTTCGCCCGGGACAGACTGCCGAGGTCAGTGGCTGGACCGTGATCTCGGATGGGTCGCCTTGCAATGTCGCCTGTGCCTCTTCTCTGGCTGGATGCCTCTAATGCTATAGATGCACGGCGAGGTGAAAACGTCCCGTGGGGCTCTACCTCGCCGCTCGTCTGATAAGCCCCGGTGAAGAGTCGCCTGAGATCCTGCGCGGGTGCTCCCCTCCTCAGTCGGCGAACGACTCGACCGGCTGGCGCCCGACCAACGCGCGGCAGCCACCGCGCCGCCGGGCCCAATCCTGTGCGTGGCCCCGGCCGGTAGTGGCAAGACGACGACACTCGTTGCGCGGATCGCGTGGCTCGTGGCGACCGGCGCCGATCCTTCGGGCATCACCGCGGTCACGTTCAACAAGCGGGCCGCCGACGAGATGGCGGCGCGCGTGAACGCCGCGCTGGAGCCACTCGGCCTCGCCGCTGGCGCGGTTCGCGTCAAGACGTTCCACGCCCTGGGTCGCGAGATCCTCGCCGATGGTGGCGAATCGGTGGAGCCGTTGCTCGACCGGGAAGCCGTTCTACGCGACATGTGGCCGGACATCAAAGCCGGCGTGGTTCGGCGCCTGGACGACGCGTTCAGCCGCCTCAAGCTGGAGATTGGTGTGACGGCCCGCGAGGTTGCCACTGACCCCGAACCTGGTCCGATCGCCCGAGCATTCCTCGCCTATGAGTCGGCCCTGGAGGACGCCGGCGGGCTCGACTTCGACGACCTGGTGGCTCGATCGCTTCGGCTGCTGGAGGCTCGACCTCCCCTGCTCCGCCGTTGGCGCGAGCGCTGCACGCACCTGCTGGTCGACGAGACGCAGGACGTCGATCGGACGCAGCTGCGCCTCGCTCTCCTGCTGGCGGCGCCGGACAATCGCATCTTCTTAGTCGGCGACGACGACCAGTCGATCTACGGTTGGCGGCTGGCCGACGTCCGGCGCGTCCTCGCCCTGGCTGAATCGCTTCCCAGCCTGAAGCGGATCGATCTCACGGTCAACTACCGCTGCCCGCCGGTCGTGGTGGAGCGGGCGGTCCGGCTGGTGGCGCGCAACGAGGAGCGGTTCGTCAAGACGATACGGGCGGGTCCGGTCGCGGAGGGCCGTCTCATCCTCGCCCCGGACGGATCGGACGAGACGGCCCGCATCCGGCGGGTGATCGCCAGTTGGCCTGACGACGGCGGGACTCGCGCCATACTCGCTCGAACCAACTCGGAGCTGATGCCGGCCGCCGCCGTCGCCGTCGAGATGGGCCTGCCGTTCCGTGCCGCCAGGCTGCGGCTGCTCACCGAAGATCGTCGCGTGGACGCGATTCTGCGGGCGGCGGGAGGCGCGGCGGAAGGCGCGGCCGAAGGAGCGGCCGAAGGCACGGCGGGAGGCACCCGAGCGCTTCTCCCTCTGCTCGTCGATCTGGCCAGACGCGGGCTCGAACTACCCGATCCATCGCCGCGTGCTACATCGGACCTCGACCGGCGCGAGATGGACGAGCCACTCCCCGTCGAGACGGGCGATCTGCTAGCGGCCCTGGTCGGTTGGGCCGCGCCGTATGGCTCGCTCCCGGAACTGAGCGCTGCCATCGAACGCCACCGCGCCCGAATCTCGGAGCTGCGCCGCGACGACGCTGCCCTGACCCTTGCTACGGCCCACTCCACCAAGGGCCTCGAATTCGACCACGTGGCCGTCATCGGGCTCGACTCCGGGCGGTTTCCGTCGGCTCGCTCGCTGCGTGAGGCTCCAGAGCCCGAGCGCGCGCTCGAGGAGGAGCGTCGCCTGGCCTACGTGGCCTGGACCAGGGCGCGCCGCTCGCTCACGCTCGTCTACGATCCGGCTTCGCCGTCGTCGTTCCTGCTCGAGGCGTTCAGCGAGCGAGAGCTGGGCCTCGAGCCGGCAGCTTCGTGACCGGTATTGGCGGTGATCGACTCCGCGTCGCGTGCACGAATTGGCGCCGACGCGGCCATGTCAGACCTGCTCGACCACCAGACTGTGGACCAGCCGGTCGTGGTAGCCCTGACCGTCGGGGTCGTCGTGGGCGCGGAACACAAGGACGAACACCCAGAAGACTGCCGCCAGCACGATCGGGCTGCGCACTCCATACGGAGTCGCCGTCGCCAGGGCAAAGGGCCCTTGTAGCAAGGCCCATCTGACCAGCGCGTCGGCCCAACCGAGGCGTCCCCCGGTCGATTCGTCGCCGACCTGCAGGCCGGTCATCTTCTGTCCGATCGAGCCGCGCCAGATCGACCACCCTGCCACGAAGTAGATGAGCTGGCCGGCGCCGGATATCAGCCCGATGATCATCGCCTGACGCTCTGGCACGGGCAACCCGCTACTGGTCTCGGTGCCGCCGACGGCTGCGGCGACGAGGATGTAGAAGACAAAGAGGGTCACGCTGTCGATGGCGTAGGCGCCGATGCGCCGACTGAAGCTGGCCACTCGCAAACCTGCAGGCAACTTCGCGCCCAGGACCTGCGGCCTGTTCGGCTTGGGCCAGACGCGGCGCGGCGCGGGGCCTGGCGTGGTAGGCCGCACACTGTCCCAGGCTGAGGCGGGAGACTTTGGCGACAGGACTCCCGGCCGGACCACCGGCGCCGACTGTTCCGTCCCGATCGCGTCGGCAGGTTCACCATCGGGGACCGTTTTGGGCTGCCCGACTCCGACCTCCCGGCCGGGCACCGGCTGCGGAACGTACTGGTAGACCGGACCGGGGCCGGGTCCGTACGGGTACGCCCACTGCGACGGCTGGATCCCGCGCGCGACAACGACGGAGCCCGCCACCCTGTCGTGCACGCCGCGCCTGTCCCGGCTCGCCCCGGTCGTTATCAGCAGAACGAGCGGCCAGACCCACGACGCGATCCAGCTCAACGTGATCAGACCGCTCCAGGCACCCCACGCCGCCTGGTCGGCAAGGTAGGCCGAGCTGTTCGCGTCGACCCCGGGATAGTCCGCCGGACTGATCCTGGCCATGAACTCGAGCACGACCACCAGGAGGACGCCCAGAGTGCCGGTCTGTAAGCCGTTCACCAGAAGCGCCCGGACTGCGGCTCGCCATACCGGAAGGTTCCTTCCGGTGGCGGCGTCGGCCACCTGCAGGGAGAGCAGCCGCTGCCCCGGCAGACCCCGGAAGAAGGCCCAGCACAACGCGGAGTAGGTGACGGCCAGCGCCACCCACAGGCAGACGAAGGCGACCAGCAGACCCATGTTGACCACGACCAGCGGCACCGTCGGCGCGAGAGCGGGGCTGTTCTCGAGCTGCTGAACGGCCTGCGGGTTCATGGCGACGGCACCGAGCGCGACACCGACTGACAGCGGGATCAGACTGATGAGGGCGAAGATGGCGCCATCGATGAGCCAGGCGCCCACCCGCACGCCGGCGCCGGCGAAACGGAGCCCGATCGGCAACTGCACGCCGGTCTGGCCGTGTCCGTCCGCCTGCCACGCGCTCAAGCCCTGACCTCCGGATGACGATCGATGCGGCTCGCTGCCGTTGCTCCAACCGACAGAGGATACGCCGGGGTCGTGGAGCCCAGGGCCGGCCCTGCTCCGAAGACACACGGCGATCGAATAGGTAGGGTCAGGGCCGTCAGCGCTCCATCGAGTCGCGGGCGAGGGCCTTGATCAGGCGATCGAGATCGGCCAGAAACGGCTCCGTGAGCTCCGTCGGGAGGGCGTCGCGGATGGAGGCCCGGGGCCCGTATGCCGCCCTCGCCCGTTGCGCGACCCTGCGCAATTCGAACAGCCCAGCATCGCGCAATTGACCGGGCACCGGCGAGAGGTACTCCTCCCAGGTCGTCGCGCCCCCCGCGCGCGCCGCATCGAGCAGCCGCTCGGCGTCTCTTGCCGCCGCCAACGCGGCCTCGTCGATAACCGGGCGTTCGTGGCGCGCCGGTCCGTGGTCCGCCTTCGTCACGCCAGGTACCGCTGCTCCGGCACAGCATCTCGAGTCTGCGTGACGAGAAGCGACAGACGCTTCCGCTCCGAACCGCCCATGAGAATCCTGACTGCGTATTCACCGGTCGATGCGAGAGTGAGATTCCAGAGATCAACCGCCAGGGTCAGGATGACGTCGTTGGGATCCTGCGGTCCGTGGGCCACGACCCTGCCCGTGGAGCTTGTGACCCTCGTGCCGTCGGGCGCGGTCACTACGAACTCCAGATCGTGCTCGCGATTCCGCTCGGTGGAAGAGAGTCGGAGCCCCACCACCAGCGACAGATGGGGATGCTGGAACGGAATCGTCGGCCCACTCAGGCGCGAGACGCCCCCGCCAAGGACGTGGAACTTCTGGCCGGGTTGAACCTCGGCCGCGTCGGCCAGGAATGCGTACTCGATCTCGGGCATGGCTAAATCCTAGCTGGTCGCCGCTCGGCCCTGCCCGGCTGAGGCCCGAGCGAGTCTGGGACCCCGCCGTCTGTTGTCCAGGGTTCCTGGGACGGCACCTACGAGGCCGCGGGACTCGCCGCAGTCTCGTCAAAGGCCTTCTGAATGTCGATCTGGAGTTTCGCGATTTCGTTGTCGAGGTTCAGGCCAGGGTTGGTCTGGAGGCTTGTGTAGAAAGCACCGGCCAGCTGGATGACCTTGGCGAAGTTCGGCACGTCGGCTTCGGGGCTTGGGTCGGCAGGGTAGTTCTCCATTTCCTGAAGGACCGACCAAGAAACCTTGTTGCCAGGGAAGATCTTGTCAAGGTACGCATCGAACTGGTCGAACCAAGCCTGCTGATCGGACATGGCAGCGGGCATGCCGCCATAGACGATCTGCAGATTCTTGTCCGCCATGATCGCGACCATCGCCTGAAAGGCCTCGTCCGGGTGTTCGGATGTCTTCATGATGGTGAAGGTGTCGGCATCGGTCGGGGACGATGTCCTGCCGCCATAGGAAGGTATGACAGCAATGTCCCAATTGGCGAACTTGGCGGTCGACTTGCCGTCCTTGTCCAGCGTGCCGTACGTGCTGATCGCCCAGCCCCAAGAGAGGTCCATGGCGACGCGGCCCGAAGATACCGTCCCGCTGTTCAGCAGGGTGGAATTGATGTACTTGCCGGTTGGGGCATAGTGGCCTTTCCACATGGCGTTGTAGTACCACTTCCAGGCGGCCTTCCAGCCGTCCGGTATGGCGGCCTTGCCGTCGGCGCCGACGAACGAGCCCGCAGTCCAGCTAGAGGCCACACGGCGGGCGTCCGCCCACTGGAAGTCGATGCCGAACTGTGCGATCTTGCTGGCATCGAAACCGGTATCAGTCGACTTCCTGCCGCTGGCGTCGAGTGTGACTTGGGCAGCGATCGTGCTCAAAGTGTCCCAAGTCCAGTCCTTGCCGTTCCACTGATCGCCGACCTTCTTTGGCAGGTCAGGAAGGTTCTGCCGCGCGAATACGTCTTTGTTGTAGAACAGGAAGCCAGGGTAGATAAGGTACGGCAGCCCAATCTGACCGTCGCCACCCTGCTTGAGGAAGTCAAGGATCGCCGACGGGAACTTCGTCGTGTCGTAGTTGGATTTCTTGATCTCGGAGGAGAGGTCAAGAAAGACCCCTGCGAAGCCGTTTCGGCCGCGGACACCAACCGGGCCGACGATGTCAGGCGCGTTGCCGACCGCGATCTCGGTCTTGAGGACGTCGTATGCGCTGGCGTTCGGGACGATCTCGAGGTTGATGTAGATCCTGTTCTGGGATGCGTTGTACGTCTTTACGAATGCCTTCTGAGCTTCGATCTGGTTGGGCTGGATCCCCTGCCCGAGGCCGACGAACCAGCGGACCACGGTCATTCCCTGCGGAGACGCAACGCTCGGAACCGCGGTCTTGCCCGAGGCAGACGAAGCGGTGGTCGGCGTGGCAACCGTTCTACCGCAAGCGCCAAGGACGAGCGCCGTAATCGCGGCCAGCGCGATGAGGCGCAATCCTTCTCTACCCATCGGGCTCCCTTCTCCAATCCCTGGTGACATGTGCTCCTAGCGACGACCAGCTCGGCCGCCAGGACGACACACGCCGCACGCTTGAGAGCCGGCGGCGGGGTCGACTGACGGCAGAGTCGTCAAACCGACGATAGCTACTTCCGCGGGGACTTTCCGACCCGCTGTGCACAATGTGTCCGGCGCTGCGGAGGCCGCCGGCTCGGATGCGGCGAAGAACACGTCGATCTCCGGGTACCGCGCGCAACACATACGGGGTGGTGGCGGCGGCGGATCAGTCGCCGGCCAAGTCGGGGCGCGAGCCCGCGGCTGCGGCGCGCTTGCCGGGCAGGGGCAGCGTGGCCACGGCCGGGTCTGATCTGAGCCCCGGACCGCCGCGCCCCGCCAGGTCCGCGAAGGTGACGGCAGAGAGTGGCACGAGCGGCTCTCCCCGCAGAACGCGGGCAAGGTACTCGCCCGTGGCGGAGCCGGGGACCTGCGCGATCTCCTCCGGCGTGCCCTGGGCGATGACGTAACCGCCGCGCTCACCGCCCTCCGGCCCAAGATCCACGATCCAGTCGGCCGTCTTGACCACGTCCAGGTTGTGCTCGATGACCACGACAGTGTTGCCCGCGTCGACGAGGCGATGGAGGACGTGGAGCAGCTTCTCGACGTCAGCCATATGGAGTCCCGTGGTGGGCTCGTCCAGGACGTAGACCGTCCGGCCGGTGGCCCGCCGCGACAGCTCCGTGGCCAGCTTCACGCGCTGCGCCTCGCCGCCCGAGAGCGTGGTGGCCGGCTGGCCGAGGTGGACGTAGCCGAGACCCACGTCGTTCAGCGTCCGGAGCTTGGACCGCACCGAGGGCACCGGCGAAAAGAAGTCCAGAGCCTCCTCGATCGTCATTTCGAGCACGTCGGCGATCGATCGCCCCTTGTAGTGGATCTCCAGAGCCTCGCGGTTGTAGCGCTTGCCCTTGCAGATCTCGCACGGAACGTAGACGTCCGGCAGGAATTGCATCTCGATCTTGAGGATGCCGTCGCCCTTGCAGTGCTCGCAGCGACCGCCCTTGACGTTGAAGCTGAAGCGCCCGGGCTTGTAGCCCCGCACGCGAGCCTCCTGAGTTCCCGCAAAGAGTTCTCGGATCGGCGCAAAGAGGCCGGTGTACGTGGCGGGGTTAGACCTCGGCGTCCGGCCGATCGGGCTCTGGTCGATCTCGATGACCTTGTCGATCGCGTCGAGGCCCTCGATCGAATCGTGGGTGCCGGGCCTGTCGCGGCCGCCGCTCAGCTCGCGCGCGAGAGCCCTGAACAGGATGTCCGAGACCAGCGTGCTCTTGCCCGATCCCGAGACCCCCGTGACGGCCACGAAACGTGCCAGCGGGAAGGCCACGTCGATGTTCTTGAGGTTGTGCTCGCGAGCTCCGCGAATCACGAGCGACTGGCCACTGCCCTGGCGGCGCGTTGCGGGAATCGCGATCTGGAGCTCGCCGCGCAGATACGCGCCGGTTATGGACCGCGGCTCGGCGAGGACCGCCTCCAAAGGCCCGTTGGCGACTATCTCGCCGCCGTGCTCCCCTGCCCCGGGCCCGATGTCGATGACCCAGTCCGCCGTCCTGATCGTCTCCTCGTCGTGCTCCACGACCAGAACGGTGTTGCCCAGGTCTCGCAGGCGGGTCAGGGTCGCGATCAGCTTGGCGTTGTCGCGCTGATGGAGGCCGATCGAAGGCTCGTCGAGGATGTACAGGACCCCCATCAGGCTGGATCCGATCTGGGTTGCCAGCCGGATGCGCTGGGCCTCGCCACCGGAGAGCGTCTGGCTCGTCCGATCGAGCGTCAGGTAGTCGAGACCGACGTCGAGCAAAAAGCCAAGGCGGGACGAGATCTCCTTGAGGACCTGACGGGCGATTGCCATCTCGCGCTCGGTCAGCTTCTCCGGCAGGCTGGTGATCCAGTCGCAGGTAGCCGTAATCGAGAGCGTGGAGACCTGCCAGATGTTTCGACCGTCGACCGTGACCGCCAGGATTTCCGGCTTCAGGCGCTTGCCTTCGCACGTGGGGCACGGTCGGGCGACCATGTAGCGTTCCAGCTCGGACTTGATGAAGTCCGACTCGGTCTCGCGGTAGCGTCGCTCCAGGTTCGGGATGATCCCCTCGAAGGTGGCGCCGTAGGTGTTTTCGCCTCGCTCGTGGCGGTAGCCGATGACGACCCGCTCACCGCGCCCCGAAAAGAGGATGTAGTCGAGCGCCTCCGGCGGCAGGTTCTTGATGGGCGCGTTGACGTCCCAGCCATGCTGGCGACAGACCGCGTCAATGATCTTGCCGTGCCAGGAGTTCTCCATCGGCAGGCGAGCCCAGGGCACGAGTGCGCCGCCCGCCAGAGAGAGGTTCTTGTTGGTGACGCGGTCCGGGTCGATTTCCAGGCGGCTGCCGAGCCCAGTGCAGCCGGGGCACGCGCCGTGGGGCGAGTTGAAGCTGAAGCTGCGCGGCTCGAGTTCGTCGACGGTGGTGCCGTCGTACGGGCAGCTGTAGCGCTCGCTGTAGCGACGCTCCTCGAACTGAGGCGCCTCCCCGTCCCGCGGCGCCGGCGCGATCAAAACCACGCCTTCGCCGAGCCGCAGGGCCGTCTCGACGGAGTCGGCCAGCCGAGTGGAATCGGGCGGCCGATTCGGCTCGGCTGCCCCAACCGCAGCGCCGGTAGCTGCATCGCCTGCCGCGGCCCCAGCGCCTGCCGCGGCCCCGGTGCCTGCCGCGGCCCCAGCGCTTGCCTCGGCCCCGGCGCTTGCCGACTGGCCTGACCCCTCACCTGCCGGAACCTCAGCGTGGCGCACGACGAAGCGGTCCACCACGACGTCGATGGTGTGGCGTTTGTACTTGTCGAGCTGCCGCGTATCCGTCAGGTCCATCTGCTCGCCGTCGACACGGACGCGAGCGAAGCCCTGGCGGCGGATCTGGTCGAAGACCCGGTCTCCTTCGGTCTTTCGGTCCTTGATGACCGGGCCGAGCACGAGCAGCCGCGTCCCCTCGGGCAGGTCGTAGATCTGGTCGACGATCTGCTGAACGCTCTGGCGCGCGATTTCGCGGCCGCACGTCGGGCAGTGCGGATGGCCGATTCGGGCGAACAGGAGGCGCAGGTGGTCGTAGATCTCGGTCACGGTGCCGACAGTCGACCGGGGGTTTCGGCTGGCACCCTTCTGATCGATCGAGATGGC
>PLLE01000030.1 GCA_003141245.1 Chloroflexota bacterium | reverse complement strand
GGACCGGCCGATCGCCGAGATCGAGATCCACGCTCTTGCGGAACGTCCTGTCCGGCGGCGTGACGCGCGTCTCCAGGTATTCCGGCGCGACCTCGGGCATCTCCGCCGCCAGAGCGAGCTGCGCGGTCCGGCCGTCTTCGCGCAACCGCGTGGCGCAGCGTTCGTGGCCCCAGATCTCGGCCGGCACGAAGACGCGATTGCCGAAGCTGTGGTCGAAATGGTGGTGGGTGTTGACGACCCGCAGGGGAGTCCGGGTGATCCAGCGGATCTCTTCCATCAATTCGCGGCCCTGTCGCTCGGAGCCGCGCGTGTCCACGACCAGCGAATCGCGCACCCCGATGACCAGGCCGATCGTGACGTTGAAGTCCGAGTAGCGGCGGACGAAGACGCGGTCGGCAACCTCGCTCCACATCCCGCTGGCGCGAACCGCGGCCGGCTTGCCGTGCGGGCTCATCGGCGCACGTCAAGCAGCGGCGCCGGCCGGAGGCGCGCGCCAGGATTCATCGCGTCGACGCTGGAGCTAGGCCGAGCTTGCGCCGGACGCCGAGCTTGCGCCGGACGCCGAGCCTGCGCCGGAGGCCGAACCGTCGGCTTCCGCCTGCTCCGCCGCGTCGTCGGCAAGGGCGTGGGCGACCGTGTCGAGCGAGAGCAGGGCACACTTCAGCCGAGCCGGGCTGATCTCGATTCCGATCAGGTCGAGCAGGTCGTCGGGGGTCATGCGCTCGACCTCCTCGACGGTCTTGCCCTTGATCTCGTCGGTCAGGAGCGAGGCGCTGGCCTGGCTGATGGCGCAGCCGCGGCCGGTGAAGGCGACGTCGCGGACGACCCCGTCCTCGAGCCTGAGCATCATCGTGATCCTGTCGCCGCAGAGTGGGTTCGAGCCTTCGTAGCTGGCCGTCGGCGCCTCGAGGACGCCGAAGTTGTGGGGCCGCCGGTAGTGTTCGAGGATGTAGTCGCGGTAGAGGTCGTCCATCGGGTCGAGGATACCGTCAGCGGTCGAAGACGCGAACGACTTCGCGCAGGCCGATCGCCAGCGCGTCGATCTCTTCGGGGATCGTGTAGACGTTGAAGCTCGCCCGGGCGGAGGCCGCCAGATCGAACCGCTCGTGGAGCGGCATCGTGCAGTGGTGGCCGGCACGGATGCAGATCCCGGAGCGGTCGAGGATCTGAGCCACGTCGTGGGGGTGTATGCCCGGCAGGTTGAACGACACGACGCCGCCTCTGTGTTCCGCGGCCGGGCCGTAGAGCTCGATCCCCGGCACCTCGCGTGGCAGAACTTCCAGCGCGTACCGCGTCAGCTCTCGTTCGTGGTCGCGGACCGCGTCCAGACCAAGGTCCAGCAGGTAGTCCGCGGCGGCGCCCATGCCGATCTCCGCGGCGATGTCCGGCGTTCCCGCCTCGAACTTGTAGGGGATCTCGTTCCAGTCGGAGCGGCGCAGGTGGACCTCGCGGATCATGTCGCCGCCGGCCATGAACGGCGGCATCGCCTCGAGCAGCTCGCGACGCGCCCAGAGCGCACCGGAGCCGGTCGGCCCGAGCATCTTGTGGCCGCTGAAGACGTAGAAGTCGGCGCCGAGCTCCTGGACGTCGACCGGCATGTGCGGCACGGCCTGCGCTCCGTCGATCAGGACCAGCGCGCCGGCCGCGTGGGCCATCTCGACCATGTGGCGAACCGGGTTGATCGTGCCCAGCATGTTCGAAGCGTGGGTGAACGCGACGAGCTTGGGCCGAAGGTGCAGCAGGACCTCGTACACATCGAGCTGCAGGAGCCCGTCGTCGCTGACCGGGACGAACTCCAGGTCGCCGTCCTTCTCCTGCACGAGCAGCTGCCAGGGCACCAGATTGGCGTGGTGCTCCATCTCGGTCAGGACGATCGTGTCGCCCCGTCCGATGTTTCGGCGACCCCACGAATACGCCACCAGGTTGATCGCCTCGGTGGCGTTGCGGACGAAGACGATCTCGGCCGGCTCCGGGGCGTTGATCAGTCGCGCGGTCTTTGCCCGCGCCGCCTCGTAGGCGCCGGTGGCGCGCTCGGCGAGCTCGTATATGCCGCGGTGGATGTTCGAGCTGTACTCGCGGTTGTAGCCGTCCACCGCCTCGATGACGGCGAGCGGCTTGAGGCTCGTGGCGGCGGAGTCGAGGTAGACGAGCGGCTTGCCGAAGCGATTGGCGGTCGACAGGATCGGGAAGTCGGTCCGCAGGCGATGCGGGTCCAGCCTGGTGGCGGCTCTGGTGGCGGCGAGGTCGGCCATCGATGTGCCCGCCCTAGCGGGCGGCCCCAATCGCCGGCTCGGCCGACGCGGCCGCTTCCGGCGCCTCGTCCCCGATCTCTCCCTCCAGTCCGGCGGCGGCGAGGATCGGCGCGTAGCCCTCCTCTTCCAGCCGCAGGGCCAGGTCTTTGCCGCCGCTGGTGATGATCCGGCCGGCCGCCAGGACGTGGACGGTATCGGGCGTGATGTAGTCGAGCAGGCGCTGGTAGTGGGTGATCACGAGCACGCCCATCTTCGGGTTCAGCATGGCGTTCACGCCCTCGGCCACGATGCGCAGGGCGTCGATGTCCAGGCCGGAGTCCGTCTCGTCGAGGATCGCCATCTCGGGCTCCAGGACCGCCATCTGGAGCATCTCCAGGCGCTTCTTCTCGCCCCCGGAGAAGCCCTCGTTCACGTATCGCGCGGCGATCGACTCGTCCATCTTGAGCAGCGCCATCTTCTCGCGGACGAGCTTGCGGAACTCGCCCATCGGGATCCCGCCCCTGAAGGCGTCGGTGGGATCGACGTTCGGGTCCGGGCTGAGGCCGGCGCGGCGGGCGTTGATCGCCGACCGCAGGAAGCTCGCCACCGACAGGCCGGGGATCGCCATCGGGTACTGGAAGGCGAGGAACATGCCGAGCCGGGCGCGCTTGTCGGCCGAGAGCTTGAGCAGATCGTGGCCTTTCCAGAGCACTTCGCCCGACTTGACGATGTAGGCGGGATGGCCCATGAGCGCATAGGCCAGGGTGGTCTTGCCCGAACCGTTGGGACCCATGATGGCGTGGACCTCACCCATGCCGACGGTCAGCTCGATCCCCTTGAGGATCTCGTGCTCCGGATTCGCGACAGGGGCGACGTGGAGGTCGCGGATGACGAGGTCTTGATCGCTCACGTTAGCTTGGATGCTCCTTGTGCCGAATTGGCTGTCGCGGGGGCGGTCAGCGTCGGCAGCATGGCCGAGCCCAGACGCGCCGCTGGGGGAACGAGATCGGCGAGTGTCATCGAGTCCAGGGCGCCGGCGATGGCGTCCCGGACGCGGACCCACATGAAGTTGACGGTGCAGAAGCCGGTTCGTGCGCAGGTCACGTGGTCGGCATCGTCGGTGGCGCAGATCATCGGCGCGATGGGCCCTTCCAACGCGCGCAGCACCTCGCTCATCTGGATCTGCTCGGGCGCGCGCGTGAGCTCGTAGCCGCCGTGCGCGCCGCGGGTGCTGTGGACGAGATCGGCGTCGCGCAGGCTGATGACGAGCTGCTCGAGATATGCCCGAGGCAGATCTTCCTGCCCGGCGATCTCGGTCAGGCTGGCGGGTCCGAGGCCGTGGTGCCGAGCCAGCTGGGCCATCAACCGCACGCCGTATTCACCCTTCGTGGAGAAGGAAACGGCGCCGGTGCTGTGGTACGTCCGAGTGGCCAGCCTGGTGCTCCTACTCGACGGTGGGGCGGGCCGGCGGGGGACGCGCCGGCCAATTCCGACCAAAACCATCGGAAATGAGTATATGTGCGCCGTCGGAGAGCGTCAACGAAGGGCGAACCTGGCGGGCCGTGGCGCAGTCCTACTAGTGATGTTCGCGGTCGCATCTGCCGGGGTTCGCCGCGCCTGGGCGCCTCCGAGACTGCCCGTCCCGGAAGGGCCGAGGCATTACCATGGTCGAGCACTTCAAGTCGGGCGTTCGGAGAACAAACGCGTGTCGTACGACATCATCGGCAAGATGGGGCGGGTGACGGCAGACATCACGCCGGGGCACCTCGGAGAGGTGATGGTCGAGGTCCGCGCGGGGACGGAGCGGTTCCTGGCGCGGGCATCGGATCCCGAAACGACGATCAGGAAATACGCCCAGGTTCTGGTGGTCGGTAGCCTGGGAGGGCGGACAGTCGAGGTGGAACCGACCGATACGGTGAGGCTTCCGCGATGAGTTCTTCTGACGTCACCCTGTACGTGATCATCGGGATAGTGGTCGTCGTCTTGCTGTTCCTCGTGCTGGTCTTTCGGACGGCATGGCGAGTCGCCGAACCGGACGAGGCTCTGATCATTTCGGGCCCGGGCGGCGGGAAGTCGCCCGCCGGCGTGGCCGGCGAGAGCATGCACTTCAAGATCGTGACCGGCGGCGGCACGCTGGTCATGCCCGGCCTGTCCAAGGTCCGGGCGCTGTCGCTCATGGCCCACGAGAGCGAGATCACCGTCCCGTGCGTCAGCCAGCAGAAGATCCGCCTGGATCTTCGGGGCGTCGTGGTCTACAAGGTCGGCGACGACTACCGCTCGATCGCGAACGCCGCCCGTCGCTTCCTCGATCGCCCGGCCGCCGAGCTCGAGTCGAAGGTGCAGAACGTCTTCGTCGGTCACCTGCGCGCGATCGCCGGCTCGATGACAGTCGAGGAGATGATCAGCGACCAGGACAAGTTCGCCCAGCAGGTCCGCGAGCGGTGCACTGTCGAGATGGAGTCGTTCGGACTCGTCATCGACAGCTTCCAGATCCAGGCGATCACCAGCCCGAGCGCCTACATCGAGAACCTGGCCGTCCCGCACCAGGCCGAAGTCGAGCAGAACGCCCGAATTGCCCGAGCGAACGCCGACAGGACCGCCGTCGCCCAGGAACAGAGTGCTCAAGCCCAGATCGCCGAGTCGATCCGGAGCACCGAGATCAAGAAGGCCGGCTTCCAGGCCGAGATCGACCGCGCCCAGAAGCAGGCCGGCCAGCAGGGCCCGCTCGCCGAGGCCCAGTCTCGCCAGGCCGTCGTAGAGCAGCAGACCCGCGTCGCCGAGCTCCAGGCCCAGCAGACGGAGCAGCAGCTCCAGGTCGACGTCCGCAAGCCGGCCGACGCCGAGGCATACCGCCAGATCACTCTCGCCGCGGCCGGACGCGACGTCCGCATCCGCCAGGCCGAAGCCGCCGCGCAGGAGACGCGTCTCGCGGCCGAGGCGCAGGCCGGCGCGGTAAAGGTCCAGGCCGAGGCCCAGGCCAACGCCACCCGGCTCAACGGCCAGGCCGACGCGGACGCCATCCGCGCCCGCGGCCTTGCCGAGGCGAACGCGATCCAGGCCCGCGCCGAGGCTGAGGCGATCGGCATCTCCAAGCGCGCCGAGGCTCTCAGCAAGAACCAGGAAGCGGTCATCGCCCAGCAGGTCGCCGAGAACCTGCCCGAGATCGTTCGCGCGGCGGCCTCGCCGTTCGAGCACGTCGGACAGTTCACGGTGCTGAATGGCGCTCAGGGTGTGACCAGCGCTCTGGCGGAGGTGATCCAGCAGGCCGGGGCGCTGGCGTCCGTGGCTCGCAGCACACTCACGAAGAGCCTGCTCGCAGCCGGCGATCAGAACAACCCGGTCGGCGACGGCTCGCGCTCGGCCGCTCCTAAGCGGGCTCCGACGGCCGCGGCCAGGACGCCGGCGGCCGCGGCACCGAAGCCCGCTGCGACGCCGAAGTCCGCGGCGGACTCGGCCAAGCTGGAGTAGGAAGGGGCGCGACGGCGCCGCCAATGGAAGACCTCGCACATCGATCGGACCCGGCGCAAACCGCCGGGTTCGACGCGCCTTGGGCGGTCGATCCGGCCCAGGCGGAGAAGATCGAGGGAACCGTCGTCGAGTATGTCGAGACGGTGGCTTCGCTCGATCCGGGCAGCCAGAGGTACCTGCGCACGGTCGCGACCATCGATCGGCTCGGCCAACGCGAGTTCACCGCCACCGCAGCCATGAGCGGCCATATGCTCGAGCGCCGCCTCGAGGTGGAGCGAGGCCTGCTCGCGGCCAGGGCCCCGCTGGCGCGCAATCTGGCCGAGCTGCGCAAGATCGTCGACGGGCTCAGCCCCGCGCGGATGGACGCCGGTCGCAAGCGATCGCGTGGGGCGTTCGGGCTGGGGCCGCCGCGCGACGAGCTGGACGAGCTGGCGGGCTACTTCGAGCGCTTCGCCCGCTCGCACGGCCGCGTCGAGGAGATCTTGCAGACGCTCGCCGAGGGCCGCCTCGCGCTCGAACGGGACAACTCGCTGATCGACCAGGAAGAGCTGGCGCTGGCGGCAGTGATGGAGACTCTCCGCGAGCACGCCCTTTTCGCCGCCAGGTTGGACGAAGCACTGACGGCCCGGATCGAGGTCATCGCTGCCGCCGACCCCGAGCGGGCCGACTGCCTTCGGGCCGACTTCCTGCACGCTGTCCGGCGACGACGCCAGGAGATCCTCACTCAGCTCGCCGTCGCGATGCAGGGCTACGCCTCGCTCCAGATCGTCGAGGAGACCAACAAGGGGATGGCGCGAGCCATGGGGACGGCCACGACGACCACGGCCGCGGCGCTTCGCACGGCGGTCATGGTGGCCCAGGCAGTCGCCGGCCAGCGCATGGCCCTGGAGCAGATCGCGGCCGCCGGCGCGGCCGCCGGAGCAATGGTCGACGATGCCGACGCTCTTCTCGAGCGGCAATCGGTCGCTCTCCGGGACGGCGTGGCGGGCGCTGGCGCGCGCGTGGCGATGCTCCAGCACGCCTGGGACGAGGTCTTCGCGGCCCTGGATCGAGTCGACGCGCAGAAGGCCCAGGCCCTGCGCACGATCTCATCGACAGGCACGCCCGACTAGAGGGCTACTGCGCCAGGCGCGGATACAGGCGAGCCGCGATCACGATCAGGATCACGGTCGAGGCCATCAGCACCGCAAAGTCCAAGGCTAGCGGGAAGCTCTCGACTGAACCCTGGATCATCAACCCTCTGAGCGCGTCGACCTGGTACGTGAGCGGGTTGACGTGGGCGATCACCTGGAGCCAGTCGGGCATGATGGAGATTGGGTACACCGCGCTGCTGGCGAAGAAGAGGGGCATCGTCAGGACCTGGCCGATGCCCATGAACCGCTCTCGAGTCCGGACCAGACAGGCAATGACCAGCGAGAAGGTCGCGAACGCCGCGGAACCGATGACCACCACCAGACAGACGCCGACCAGCGATAGCGGATCCAGCCGAAGGTGAACGCCCATGACCAGGGCTAGGGCATAGACCATCGTCGCCTGCACGAGCGACCGAAGGCCGCCGGCCAGAGCCTTGCCGGTGACGAGGGCGCTGCGGGAGGCCGGGCTCACCAGGTACTTGTGGAGGACGCCGAGGTCTCGCTCCCAGATGACCGCGATGCCGAAGAAGATGGCCGAGAAGAGGGCGCTCTGGGCCAGGATGCCCGGCGCCAGGAAGTCGATGTAGCCGAGGCTGCCGGTCGGGATCGCTCGAGTCTGCGCCATCACCTGTCCGAAGACGAGCAGCCACAGCAGCGGCTGGACGGCCCGAGTCAGCAGCTCCGTGGGGTCGTGGCGGAGCTTGCGCAGCTCACCCTCGGCGATCGTCCAGGAATCGAGGATGAACCGGACGGGGGCCGGTGGCTCAGCCCAGACGGCGGGCCGTTCGACGCGTTCGAGCGACGTCACGGTACTGGCCTCCTTGCTCGCCGGCCTCGCTCAGCCCCGAGCCGGTGAAGTAGCTGAATGCGTCGTCAAGGTTCTTGCCGGGACCCGCCTGGGCGGAGAGCTCCGCCGGAGTGCCGAGCGCGACGAGCTTGCCCAGGTGCATGAAGCCGACCCGGCCGCACAGCTCGGCGGCCTCGTCCATGTAGTGCGTGGTCAGCAGAATGGTCGTGCCTTCGGCCTGGCGGAGCCCCCGGATGTGGCCCCACACGGCTCGCCTGGCGGTCGGATCCAGACCCACGGTCGGCTCGTCGAGGAAGAGCACCTCGGGCCTGTGGAGCATCGCCTGGGCGATCTCCAGGCGGCGGATCATCCCGCCTGAGAAGGTCCGAACCAGGCGGTCTGCCGACGACTCGAGGCCCATGAATTCGAGCGCCTCACCTATTCGGGCGCGTCGATCCGCGCCAGGCAGGTGGTAGAGCCGGGCGCTCGTCATCAGGTTCTCGCGCGCCGACAGCGCCCCGTCCGAGGAAAGCAGCTGCGGCACGTAGCCGATCGAGCGCCGAACGAGCCGCGGCTCACGCCTAATGTCGTGGCCGGCGACACTGGCGGTGCCGCCGCTGGGAGGGAGGAGCGTTATCAGCATCTTGATGGTCGTGGTCTTGCCCGCCCCATTGGGCCCGAGCAGACCGAATACCTCGCCCGTCTGAACGTCCAGTGTCAGTGCGTCCACGGCGGTCAGGGCGTCGAAACGCCTGGTCAACTCATGGGTCGAAATAGCTGGAGGCATCGATCCTTCCTGCGGAGTGGGCATCCGGCGTGTGTCCGGCCGCGGATGGGCGCCCGGCCGGCCATGGGCACCGACGACAAACAGTTAGCTTCATTAACTAATGTACCATGCTCTCGTGGCAGAGACGACACCCGATCAGGTTGCCATCGCGATCCTCGAGACGATCCCGCCGTCGATGCGCGCCATCCGCGAGCAGATGCGGTCCGGCCGTGCTGCCAGCCTGTCCGTGGCGCAGTTCCGACTCCTGCTCTTCGTCCGGCGCCATCCCGGCACGAGCCTCTCCCCGCTGGCCGACCACCTGGGAACGACTCTCCCGGCGGCCTCGCAGCTGGTCGAGCGACTCGTGCGGGCCGGTCTCGTGACCAGGGAGCAGCACTCCGAAGAGCGTCGCCGTGTGGAGCTGCGCCTGACGGAGGCCGGCGACGCGACTCTTGAGGAATGCGACACCCGAACGCGGTCGTGGCTATGCGAGCGGCTTGCCGGACTGGAAGAGGCCGAGCTGGATCGGCTCGCCAGCGCGCTTCGAGACCTGCGCGCCCTCGTGAGCGAGGGTGGTGCCGTGAAGCCGTAGGTGCGAGTCCCAGGCTATTGCCTGTTGCTGTCAAATAGAAGATACTGCCAACCAACGGCTAGTGTGGAAAGGCGGTGTCTACCATGAACAATCTCCTGACTCGCGGCGACACCACCGCTGAGACGCGCTCTCATCGCTGGTTGGCGCTCGGCGCTCTCGTTCTCGGCGTCATGGCTATCGGTTTGGACCAGACGGTCCTGAACCTGGCTTTGCCGACGCTATCCAGGTCGCTCAACGCCTCTGAGTCGCAGCTCCAGTGGTTCGTCACCGCTTACACGCTGGCGCTCGCCGCGGCGATGCTGCCGGCCGGGCTGATGGGCGACCGATACGGCCGCAAGACCGTCTTGATTGGCGCGCTGTTCCTGTTCGGCGTGACCTCCATCGCCTGCGCTTACGCGCCCTCGGCGAGCGCCTTCATCGCGGCGCGGACGGTACTCGGTGTCGCAGGAGCCGCGCTTATCGTCATGTCCCTGTCGGTTGTCACCGTGCTCTTCTCGGAGGCCGAGCGGCCGCGGGCGATAGGTATCTGGGCCGCCGGCAACTTCCTGTCGCTGCCTCTCGGGCCGATCGTCGGCGGCTATGTGCTGGCCCACTTCTGGTGGGGCTGGGTCTTCCTCATGAACGTGCCGGTGATCGTCATTGGGCTGGCGGCGGTCGTCCTCTTCGTACCGCAATCACGCAGCGAACGACGCCCCGGCATCGACGTTCTCGGTGTCCTGCTGTCGAGCACCGGGCTAGCCCTGCTCATGTACGGGCTCGTCGAAGCGGGCGACAACGGCTGGGGCGACCCGAGCGCCATCGTGCCGTCGCTCGTCGGGCTTGCCGCGCTGGCCGCCTTCATCCTGTGGGAGGCACGGCTCGCCGCTCGCCCCGGCGGCGAACCGCTGATCGATCTGTCCCTCTTCCGGTCCCGGAGCTTCAGCTGGGGGATCATCCTGGCCGCGGCCGGCATCTTCGGGATGTTCGGTGTCCTCTTCACGCTGCCGCAATACCTGCAGGGGATCATGGGCCTCGACGCCCAGGGTGCCGGCCTGCGGTTCCTGCCGGCGATCGCGGGCATGGTCGTTGGCGCTGTCCCGGCCGATCGGGTCGCGGCCCGGCTTGGCCCGAAGATCGCCGTCGCCCTGGGGTTCGGTGTGCTTACTGTCGGGATGCTGGCGGGCGGCGCCATGACCGCAGGGACCGGCGACGCCTACATCGCGGCGTGGACCTTCGTGGTAGGGGCGGGCGCCGGCCTCGGTCTCGCGACCGCTGCCTCGGTCGCGGTCGTGGAGCTCTCCGCCGAGCGAAGCGGGGTCGGTGCGGCCCTGCTGCAGACGGTCATCAAGCTCGGGCCCGCGTTCGGGGCCACGATCCTGGGCAGCGTCCTAAACTCGACCTACCGGGGTCAAGTCTCGGTGGCGGGTCTGCCTGCGGATGCTGCCACCGCGGTGCAACGGAGCGTCTTCGACGGATTGGTTGTGGCAGGCCAGCTCGGATCCCCGGCCCTGCTCGACTCCGTCCGGACTGCCTTCGTGGCGGGAATGGACGACGCGGCCCGAGTGGCCGCTGTCGTCGCCGTCGTGGCGATGGTTGTCGCGCTCCTCGTGCTGCCGCGGCGGTCCGCGGCCGTCGAGACGGCGGCCTCGAGTGCAAAGCCGGCAACCGTTGGAGACTGACAAGTGATGACGTTCGGTCGGTCGTCGGTCGTGAGGTCGGCGGCCGGTCGAATGTTCGGCCGCGCGATTTCGACTGGCGCGACGGCCTGCCCAGGCGCGAGAATGAAGCCATGAGCGAATCGTCGGCGGTCGACAAACCCGGGTTACGCGAGCGCAAGAAAGCCAAGACGCGGGCCGCGATCCAGGAGCACGCCCTGCGGCTGTTCCGCGAGCAGGGCTACGACGCCACGACTGTCGAGCAGATCGCCGAGGCGGCGGAAGTCTCGCCCAGCACCTTCTTCCGCTATTTCCCTACCAAGGAAGATGTCGTCACCTACGACGCACTCGATCCGGCCGTCATTGCGGCCTGGCGGTCCCAACCACCGGACATGAAGCCGGTCCCGGCCATCCGCAAGGCGATGTTGGAGGCCTTTGAGTCGCTGTCCCCCGACCAGGTAGAGGAGCTGATGGGCCGGGGTCGCCTCCTCTTCTCCGTTCCCGAGCTGCGGCAGGCGGCGATCAACGAACTGATCCGCTCAGGCCGGATGGTCGCAGACGAGTTGGCGGTGCGGATGGGTCGGCCGGCCAACGACTTCGAGCTGAGGGTCTTCGCCGGCGCACTCATGGGTGCCATACTGGCCGCCGTGGTGCCCCTGGTCGAGGATGACTCGGGCGACATGATGGCCCTGATTGATCGAGCCTTCGCGTTTCTTGAGAAGGGGATGCCGCTCTAGCTCCGCCGGCGGTGCGAGGTCGGGCGCCAAGGTTTCTATCGCCGCGTGTTCGATGGTGGCGGACCGCATGCTCGCCCCCCACGCCGATTGAGACGCCTTCGGACTCCCGATGGCCGCCGGCGGCGGTCGTCTGCGGTCATGCACTAAGACAGTAGACAAAGCGCCCGTGATGCGTGTACCCTCCGGCGGACGGGCCAATAGGCCCCGGAAACAGCGGCTGCCACGATCGCTCCTCTCAACGGTTCTCGGCGAGACAGACGTGTCGCTGAGGCCGCATGAGCAAGGAGCGTTCTTTGTACGCATCGGACAAGACCCTGGTTTGCCAGGACTGCAACCAGGAGTTCGTTTTCAGCGCGAGCGAGCAGGCTTTCTTCGCTGAGCGACAGTTCAGCGAGCCGCGCCGCTGCCCCTCGTGCCGCGCCGCCCGCAAGGCGTCCCGCGGTGATTTCGGCGGTGGGTCGCACAACGGCGGTAGCCGCGCCGGCTATTCCTCCGGCCCGCGCGAGATGTTCTCGGCCACGTGCTCGAGCTGTGGCCGCGAGGCCCAGGTTCCGTTCCGCCCGAGCGGCGCCAAGCCGGTCTACTGCAGCGACTGCTTCACCGCCCGTCGCGGGTAGCCTCCGGCCGCAAGGCCAGGAAACATGACAAGAGCCCGGCGGCTTCGCCGGGCTCTTTGATTCTCCGGGGCGCGAGGGACGGCCCGCGTTGCAGGCCGGGTTGGCTACGCGGGCCCCAGCAAAGCCGTGACGATGGTCCCGACCGAAAATACGGGGTTCGGCCAATCGGCGTTCATGCAGACCACCACCGTCAGGTGCGAGTCGGGCAGGTAGGCCATGGTGGACCAGAACCCATCGACATGGCCGCGGTGGCCCCACGCCAGACGTCCGGCGACCGACAACTGCTCGAACGCGAGCCCGTAAGGGGGGCGCGGGTGGTAGGGCAGGGTCTGTGAGACGTCGGTCATCGAGGCCAACGTGGCCTGATCGAGGATCTCGCCGTCGTAGAGGGCCGTCGCCCACCTGGCGATGTCGGACGGGGTCGAGACGACGCCCCCGGAGGCCCCGCTCGCGGTGGCCACGGAGACGTATGGCAGCATGGTCTGACCCACCGAGACGTCCTTCGGGCTGCTCTGCGGGGCCAGATAGCCGTGCGCAAACGTGCCTTTGGCCGTCTCTTCGCTCTGCAGGAACGTGTGGCTGAGACCGAGCGGCACGAGGAACTCGGAGCGGATCATCGCGGCCAGCGTCTTGCCTGTCGCCCGCTCCAGCACGACGCCGAGAAGCACGTAGTTGGTGCTGGAGTAGTGATAGCCCTTGCCGGGAGCGAAGTAGGGCTTGCCGATCAACGACAGGACCCGGTCCGCCGTCCACTTCGCGCTCCGGTCGGCCTCGATGTACTTGTAGACCGCCGGTTCGAAGAGGTCCCGGATCCCGCTGGTGTGGTTCAGCAGCTCGCGCAGGGTGATGTTGGCGGCGTTGGGGAATGTCGGCACCCAACGGGAGACCGGATCGTCGAGGCCGATCGTGCCGCGCTCGGCGAGCCTCAACGCGAGCGCTCCGGTGAACGTCTTGGTGATGCTGCCCACCGAGAAGAGCGTCTCCGCCGTCACGGCTGCCCCGGTCGACAGAACTCCCACGCCGGACTCGCCGGTCCACATCGAGCCGTCCGGGAATATCACCGCGGCCGAGATGCCCGGGAAGTGCCCCTTCGACCGTATGGCGTTGAGGGTCGTCTGGAGCGTTGCCGCCGTGTTGGAGTCGAGGTGAGCGGCCGGACTCGATTCGGGTGTCGGGAGCAGTGACGTCGGGACGGGGCCGATGGTGCGCGTCGGGATGGGCGTCGGCGTGGGAGTCGGCGTGGGAGTCGCTGTAGTCGCGATCGTCGGCGTTGGGCTTGCCGTCGCAGGCGCGAGAGTGGGGCTGGGGTTGCCGCACGCGGCGACTGTCGCGGCGATCGCCACGACGACGGCGAGAGACCGCGCGGCGGCGCGGGCGGATGGCCTTCGGCCAACAACCGGATGGTCGGTCACGGCCCAATGATGCAGCAGCGCCGCTATCGATGCCGCATGTGGCAACTGAAACGCCGCAACAAGTTCGAGTAGGCCCGGCAGGCCGGGCGGGAGGGTTGCAGAGCTAGCGGCGGCCGCCACCGAAGATGCGGAGGAGCATCAGGAAGATGTTGATGAACTCGATGTAGAGCAGCATCGCGCCCAGGATGGAGGCCTTTTCCATCGAGCCGGTCATTGCCGCGAAGTCGCCCTTCGAAATCCGCTGGGTCGTCCAGGCCGCCAATGCCGTGAAGATCACCACGCCGACCACGGACAGCACGAGATCCATGGTGGAGCTATGCAGGATGAGCCCGTTGATCAGGAAGGCGACGAAGAGGCCCCAGGCCCCCATGAATAGGATGGAGCCGACGCTCGCCAGAGAGCGGCGCGTCACCACGCCGTATATGGCCGCTCCACCGAAGGCCGCAGCTGCGGAGACGAAGGCCTCGACCACCGACATCGGGTTGTTGTTGGCGGTTCCGTACCACCACACCCAGACACCGATCGTCAGGCCCATGAGAGCCGCGTACACGAAGAAGAGGGCGAGGGCCACGCCGGCGTTCAGGCGGCGGATGCCCCACTGGAGGCCCAGGCCGAGACCGAGCTGGGCGATGAAGAGGGGCATGCGCATGTCCACCACCGACGCGACCAGCTGGGTGTTGTTCTCGACCATCCACGCGACCAGGGCGCTGAGGAGGACGGCGCAGAACATCCAGAGGAAGGAGTCGGTCAGGAATCTGTTGGCGAGTTGCGTCGTCGGGCGGACGCCCAGGCGCTCAGGCGAATAGTCGTTGTACACCGATCTCCTCCGATTGAGGTTGCTGTCAGTCTGGTCGGCCGAGGGCGCGCCCCCGGCCGGCGACCGGTTGCCCGATCATTCGATTCGATCCTACGCCTACCGGCTGAGATGCGACTGACGGTCGCGCCGCGGGTTTCGCGTCTTTCCGTCTGGCGAACCGCCTTCTGCCGACTTGCGGACGCACGGCACGGTCAGGGTCGATCGGCGGCCTTCGAGGAAGTGGCGGCCCGCGATTCGCCCTGTTCGGCGGCCCGAGCCAGTATCCACAGCAGGTCTGCGAGGCGGTTCAGATACGGCACGAGCTGGTCGTCGGGGAGTGGCTCGGTCTTGCGCACCGCGACGGCTCGCCGCTCCGCCCGACGCACGATCGTCCGTGCCAGCTCCAGCGCAGCGGAGAGACGCGTCTCGCCGGGCACCACGAACTCCTTGGGGAGGTCTACGTGAGCCTCGGCCTCGTCGAGCAGCTCGTCCAGGCCCACGACCATCGCCGCGGTCACGCGGGTTTCGCCCGGGCGCTGGCGGCCGGCGGCGCCGGGCGCCGTGGCGAGCTCCGCACCCGCGACGAAGAGCTCGCGCTGGATACGCAGGATCACCTCGGGCAGCCGGGCGATGAGGCGCGGTAGCGTTCCGTGTTGCGCCTTCAGCGCCAGCTCGGCGCGGGCAAGGCCGAGAGCGGCGACCGCCTCGTCGATGGCGCCGTACGCCTCGGTTCGAGGGTCGTCCTTGGAGATGCGGTCGCCCCCGAAGAGGAGCCCGGTGGTCCCGTCGTCGCCGCGGCCTGTGGCCACCGCTGACTTGCGTTCGGGCTTAGTCATCCCCTGTCCTTTCGAAGACAATCTGCATGCGTGGCCTATCTGCCGAGGCCGCCTGCTCGCGGTCGAAATTGGTGCAGGTTAGCAGGGGCATCAATCCGCACCTTCTCGCCAGCTCGGAGATTTCCTGGGGTGTGAAGAGCTGCCACTCGAAACATTCGCTTGCACGACGGTCGTAGGTCAGCTCCACCGACAAGCGGTTCGAATGCATGGCCGTCTCTTCCCTGATCTCCACTCCATTCCGCTGGAACTCCCGGATACCCTGGTGCTCTTCCCAGAACCCGCGGTGGTAGATGTCAAGGACGAACCGTCCGCCGTGATTCAGGATGGCGCGGACCTGCCTGAGTATCTCCGCGTTTGTCTGCTCGTCAAAGTACCCGAAGCTTTGCCACAGGCTCAGCACGGCGTCACAGTGTGCAGATAGATCGATGAGACGACGCATATCCCATTTCAGCAGGACTGCGCCTCCCTTCACCCTTGCCCTGGCCTTCTCAAGGGCGGACTCGTTCAGGTCGATGCCCGTCACCGAATATCCCGCCCCGGCCATCAGCTCCACGTGCCTGCCCTCCCCGCAGCAAACGTCCAGAACTGTTCTGAACGCCGGGAGAGGAAGTTGCTGTGCCAGGAACCTGGTTTCCAGCGCGCTCTGTGCCGGCCGGATCGATTCCAGGAACACCGTGAACCACAGATCCGAGTAGGAGTTGGCCGCAACTTCGCGTTCGGGCTTGTCCGGCATGGTCCGCTCGATCGATCTAGGGCTTCACCACATCAGGCCGGCGTCGCGGGGATCCCACCGCTCGGCCAGCAGCGTGACCTTGACCGGATGCTCGAGCACCGACTCGGCCTGGTCCTTGATCTGTTGGACCATCGAGCCGGCGTACGGGCAGAACGGGGTCGTCAGGACCATCTTGATCTCCGACGAGTCGGGCCCGACGATGATCTGCCGGATAAGGGCAAGCTCGACGACGTCCATTCCAAGCTCGGGGTCGACGACGGCCCGGAGGGCGTCCAGGACCGCCAGCTCGGTCGCCCGGCGGGTCACGTCGAAGACGGGCTCGGCCTCGGCGACGGCGGCGGGGGCTGCGGTGTTGGTGGCGGCGGCCTCAACGGCCGGCATCGGATCACTCATGGCGAGCGATATCCTAGCAGTTTCATCGGAATAGTCGAATCCGCGACCGGCGGGCGCCCGCGCAGGAGCGCGACGCCGCGGACGTTCAGCCGGAGGCCTTCGACCCTCGGCTGGCGGCCCTGGCTTTCGCGGCCACCACGACGCCGGGGATGCGCAGCTCCTCGGGCAGCGTGGCCGCCTCTTCGTCCGTGAGGCCCGGCCCGACCAGCGATCCGTTGCGGGCGAAGAACTCGCCGTAGCGATCGCGGTGCTCGGCCGCGTAGCGATAGGCATGCGCGATCCCGACCAGGCGCAGTTCCGGGTGTTCGCGCAGCAGACGGGCCAGGTCGTAGCCGGCGCGTCGCAGCTCCAGGATCTGGCGGACCGTCAGGCGAGTGCCGTAGCAGAACGGCTCGCCGCGCATCACGAGCGGATCTACCTTCACCCACTTGATCGTCACGGCTGCCTCCGATCCGGTGTCCGCCCCAGGTTGGCCGCGCGCGCCGCGGCCCTGCGCGCCGCGGTCATACGCCGCGGTAGAGCCACTTCAGCAGGGCGTTGCGCTTGTGAGAATCGCCGGCCAGCCGGCCGTTCTTCTTGAAGACGGCGATCGCGGCGTCGAGCGAGCGGTCCATCACGGCCAGCTCGTCGTGACCGAGCCTCGGCGCGACGGTCTTGCGCAGGCCCTCGCACAGGGCGGCGACGTCCGATTGCGAGACTCCCCGGCGGCGGAAGATCGGCCCGACCCACTCCGCGTATTCGGCCAGCCAGCGCCGATCATTGCCGGCGACGCACATGGCCAGCCGCTCGATCAGGACCTCCGCGTCGTGGAGGAGGCGGCGCAGGCCGGCCTCATCGAAGCGGGCCTTGAACTCGGGATCGGCGTCGATGGCGGCCTCGAGGGCGCCTGCGGCGAGGGCGGTCTTGTCGCGACGGAGCGCATCGGCGGCGGCTGGGAACCCGGCGGTCATGTCGATCGGGGCGAGACCGAGGTTGGGGTGGCGGTGCGTCGGTTCGGGCGCGACGGCCAATGCCTTCGTCCGCTTGGTCGCCCTGACGGGCTTCGCCGCCGTGGGCTTCGCCGCCGTGGGCTTCGCCGCCGCGAGCTTCGCCGCGGTGCTGGAGGCGCGCTTCGTCTTGGGGGTGTCGCTGCTCTCTGTCACGGCTCGAAGTCTAGCCTGGACCGATTCAAGGCGCAGCGAGGCAGGGGCTGCCGTTCGGCGGACCGTTGCATGCACCTCCGGGCCCGCGCCGGGTCAGTAGTCGAGTCAGCCCTCGGAGCGGTTGGGCCATACGCGGCTACGGTCGGCGCACGAACCGAAGGCCTGCACTGTGAAGCGCCCCAGATGACGGTACTCGACGACGAAGATCGGCAGCATGTCCAGGCTCGACTCGTCGGGCGAGTAGTCCGGGTTGCGCGCGAAGGTCCAGGTGACGCCGTACTGGCCACCGGCCTGGAGCGCCGAGTTCCTGATGCCGACGGCGACGGAGCCAGGCATGAGCGACTGTGGCTCGACGGTCGAGCCCGACTGAGACTCCGCCGTCGTGGCCCAGGCCCTGGACGGCCGCCCGTCAAGGGTCCATGAGTCCGGACTGGATTGGGCGGCCCACGGACCCGGCGTGAAGCTCAAGACGCTGACCAGCGGCGGCGGGGAGCCGTCGGGTGGCACCCAGTCGATCCAGTTGTCGATCCACTCAGGCAGTTCCGCGTAGACGACCAGAGAGTCGGTGCCACTGGCCCCGGCCAGGCCTGCCGGCCACAGGTCGAGCCGTTGCCAGCTGAACTCGGCCTGGGCAGTGATCGATTGCGTGTCGGGCGAGACCGTGCACGTGACTGACAGCGTCAGATCGGGAATGCGGGCCTGCGTGGGATCGGCCATGGAGCTGGCGGCCATCGGCGCCAGGCAGCTCGCTACGAGCGCGACCATGATCGCCGCCCCGAGCCACCGCCCGATCGGCCGCGTCGTGCCCAGGATGATCACCGCCGTCAGGGCCGCAATGGCTCCCAGCGCGAGCGCCACTCCGGCTACGGCAGCCCGGCCGGGCGTCCACGCCGAAGCGATAGCGAGCAAGGCGCCTGCCTCCACCGCGGCGACCACGGCAAGGAAGAGTCGGAGCGCGCTCTGGCGATGGGCGGCCACTGGCTCGGTGCCGGGCAGTGGACGATACGCGGGGCCGTTCATTGGGAGGACCACGCGCGCGGCAGCGCCACGGGGACTGCGGTACCGGACCCCTCGCAGCTCGCGAGCGCCTGGACGACGAATCTGTCGAGGTGCCCATATCGGACCACGACCAATGGATCGGCCGGGGCCGGATTCGTCCCAGACATCCACTGGTAGCTCTGTCTGGTTTCGTACGTCCAGCCGGCGTGGAGTCCGCCCGGCGCGAACTCGATCCCGTCGGACGCCGGTACGTACGGGTCGAGTCTGGCGAGGTTCTGCGGCGGCCCGGCCAACAACAGGCCGTCGACGGAGCCGTTCGGGCTGGTGAACTGCGGTTCGCCGGACATGAGGTACAGCGGAGTGTGTGACGGGATCGAGATCCACGCAGTGCGCCAGTCGACCGAGTTCCGCCCACCAGACGGGGAGACCCCGGCCTCAAAGCCGTCCTGCCAGCTGTTGGCGCCGTCGTTTTGCCCGAGCCCGTACGGGAAGAGGTCCAGCCGACTCCATCGCAGCCGGGTGTCCACCTCGACGGTCGTGACCCCGCCGTTCGCGTCGCGCGTGCAGACCGCCGCCACCTGGAGGTCCAGGTCGGAGGCCGATACCTGCGTCGGGTCGGGCAGAGCGGAAGCCACGTATGGGAGGCCGTATCCAGCCACAGTCGCTATCACCAGCGCGACCGTCAATCCTGGACCGATCGGGCGGGAGTGCGAGAACCACTCGCCCATTTGCGAACCGATCGCCGGGCCGAGCATCAACAGGCCGAGGACGCCCAGGATCGGGATCGTGAGGCCGCCGGGTGGTGCCGAGAAGATGGTGGCGGCACCCTGCACCAGAACCATGGCGAGCACGAACTGGCAGTACCGCAACGCCCACCGCTGCGCTCGCCCGAATGCCCGGAAGGCCAGCACGCTCACCGCAATCGAAAGCCCGGCGGCGAGGGCGAACAGAGCCGCCCGAACCGGCGTCAGATCGATCAGGATCCCGACCAGGACGAACTGGACGATAGCAATCAGCGCTAGCAGCAGTCGCAGGCCCAGGTAACCCGACGGCTTCCCCGAGGGAGGAGCCGCGCCCGACAGCAGGACGCCGATCGTCGTGGCATACAGCCGCGAGTGGTAGGCCCCGGTCATCTCGCGTCCGAGCTGGCTCGCCTCCCCGAACGATCGAATGGCCGTCTCGACCGCCTCGGACGCGGTCGCTCCGGCGGCCAGCGCGTCCTGCCAGCACTGCCACAGGTGCCCGTACAGCTCTTCGGCGATCTCTTCTCGATCGGCGGACGGCACGCTGGAGCCGGCCAGGATCGACTCGACATAGGCGCGCAGGCGGAGCGTGGGGTCCATTGAGACCCCCATCTCGCTCATGAGCCCAACACCGCGTCGGCCGCGGACTTGAAGCGCAGCCAGTCCTCTCGGCCAAGGGCCAGAGCCTTCTCGCCCTGCTGGGTCAGGCGGTAGTAGCGGCGCCGCGGTGCGCCACCTGCCATCTCCAGCCAACGACCGCCGATGAGCCCGTCTCGCTCGAGCCGCCGGAGGGCCGGATAGACCGTCCCCTCGGGCAGGTCGATCGCCCCCTCGGTCGACCGGCGCATCTCGGCCACTATCTCGTAGCCGTACATCTCCCGTCGCCTCAGCAGCCCCAGGATGAGCAACCCGAACTCGCCCCTCGACAGCTGGGGCCCGGCGACCCGCTGCTCGCTCATGGCCGGGCACCCTGGCACCGCGCGATCGCCGACGCGGGCGTGGGTGCATGGGCCACGGTCCTGGCCGCCTGCCGCTCACCGGCGGGGGTCAGGACGTAGTAGCGGCGGCGCGGGGCGCCCTCGCCGATCTCGACCCAGCGGGCGCTGAGCAGGCCGCCGCGCTCGAGCCGCCGAAGGGCCGGGTAGACCGACCCCTCGGCCAGCTCGATCCCCTCGGCCTCGGCTCCTTCGGATGCCCGCAGCTGCGCGGCCAGGGCCGCCGCAATCTCCACGCCGTACATCTCGCGTCGGGCGAGCAGCCCGAGAACGAGCGCACAAAGATCTGTCTGCGAAATCGAACCGGCCACCGGATCCCTCTTTCCGCCGGCCCTCTGGTTGCGGCCCGGCGACTACCTAGAGACTCTAGGTAGTCAGGAACGAGCCGTCAAGCCCGCCGCGACCGCACCCGGGCGCCCTCGATCGATACCTGGTCGATCCAGCTCTCGCGGGCCTCGCGCATGGCGATCGTCCTCGGGCCGGGTCGCCCGTCGCCGATCTGCTTCCCGTCCAGCGAGGTGACCGGGATGACGCCGCCGATGCTCGCGCAGACGGCCATCTCCTGGGCGGCGAAGACGTCTTCGAGCCGTAGATCCCGCTGCACCATTGCCAGGCCGACCGCGTCGCCGTGCTCGACCAGCCAGGCCCGCGTCGTGCCGGCCAGCAGCGCCGTTCCGAGTCGAGGCGTGGCGCAGACGTCGCCGCCGATCAGCAGGACGTTGGACGTCGTTGCTTCGGTGACGCGGCCGTCCGTCGTGAGGAAGATGGCGTCGTCGGCGCCGGCCCGTGCGGCCTCGATGCGGGCGTAGACGAGCTCGGCCCGCGACGTCGTCTTGATTCCCGAGATCGGCGAGTCGGCATCGCGGTGGACGCGGCTGGTGATGAGGCGCTCGCCTTCCTGGAGTGCTCGGGCTGATGGCGGCGAGAATGGCCAGGCCTGGATCGCGACGGTTGCCCGGCCGTCGACGTTTGGCTTGACGCCGCGGGTGGGATCGAAGCCGCGGCTGACGGTGATGCGGATCGCCGCGTCGCCCGGGGGCTCGATGCCGTCCGGCGATCCAGCCCCGTCCCAGCCTTCGGCCGCCAGCAGCTCCTCGATTCCGGCGGCCACGACTTCGTCTCCGAACGGCAGCTCGAACGCGAGCGCCGCGAGGCCGCCGTGGAGCCGCGCCAGATGGCCGGCCAGTTCGATGGCGACGCCGCGTCGGGCGCGCAGCGCCTCGAAGACGCCGTCCCCGAGCTGAAAGCCGCGGTCGTAGACGGAGATGTGGGCTGCGTCCGAGGGGAGCAGCCGGCCGTCGAGCCAGACATGCGAGGCGGCGGGTCGAGCCATTCGTCCTCCGCGGCGATTCTGCGATGAGGTGGGGCGCCCGGCCGAGGGGGAAGCGGGGCGCCCCATGAGACTGAAAGCAGCGAGGAAGAGGCGGGATTCCTGACGGCCTCGCCCTGTTCGATGCCTCGATCGGAGGTCCGTCCTGGCTGCCTCACTCCGTCCCGGCCATGATAGATGCCGACCGCAGGGAGGTGCAGGGAGGTGCCAGGAGCGGTCTCTGAAGCAACGCGTGTCAGGCCGCGTGTCAGGTCACGCGCCGGGGCCGCACGGACAAGGAGCGGCCCCGCGGGAGGGGCCGCGGGGCCGCGGATGAATACCTGGCCAGAACAGAAGCCGTGCGCCGACTCTTTAGGGAGCTTACGGCCCGAGACGAACCGGCGCACCACCAATTTGGAGTCGGGCGGCGGCGCGGGGAGGATCAGCACCGCCGCCTTGTGATTGCGGGATCAGAGGCGCGTGCCTCCCAGCCGGGTCCTAAGCCGGCACGGCGACGGCCGGGACGGCTATCACGGGCGCGGCGGCGGTTGCCGCGGCGCGCTGGCCGTAGTCGCGGATGCGCCCGTCGCGCATGCGGATGACTCGGTCGCAGGCCTCGCCGACTTCGGAGTCGTGGGTCACGAGCACGACAGTCTGGCCGTGCTCCCGGTTGAACTGGCGGAGCAGTGCCAGGACTTCGGCGCTGCGGTCGGAGTCGAGGTTGCCGGTCGGCTCGTCGGCCAGGATTATCTCCGGCTTGTTGACGAGTGCTCGGGCGATTGCCACCCGCTGCTGTTCACCGCCCGAAAGCTCTGACGGCTTGTGGTTGGCTCGATCCTCGAGCCCGACCAGGGCCAGAGCCTCGAGGCCGGCCTGCCTGCCCAGCTTCCCGCCGATGCCGGCGTAGTCGCACGCGAGCGTCACGTTTTCGAGAGCCGTGAGGGTCGGCACCAGGTTGAAGTCCTGGAAGACGAAACCCATCCGGCGGGCCCGGATCTTGGTCCGAGCGTTGTCGGAGAGGGCGGCCACGTCCTCGCCGGCGAGGCGGAGTTCCGGGGCGGGGCCGTGGTTGGGGTCCGGAGCGTGGAGCAGGCCCAGGATGTGCATGAGCGTGCTCTTGCCCGATCCGGAGGGCCCCATGATCGCCACCATCTCACCCTTCTCGATCGAGATCTCGACTCCCTTGAGGGCTTCGACGGTGTTGCGGCGGCTCAGCCGGTAGGTCTTGCGGAGGTTGCGACCTTCGAGGATTGCCATTTGTCTGTCTCCTTGGCCGGGCGCGCGAGGCGGCCCGCGATGCGTTCTGGTTGGCGGTGTGTGGTGCCGAGCGCTACTCGTATCGGAGGGCGGCCACCGGGTCGAGTCGGGAGGCGTGCCAGGCCGGGATGAAGCCGGCGACGGCGCCCAGGATGGTGGCGAACGTCACCGAAGAGAGCGCTGTGCCGAAGGTCAGGTCGAACAGGATCGTCCCAGAGTCGCGGCCGGCATCGTTGCCCAGTGCCGTGATCAGGAAGCCGAGGGTCAGTCCGAGCAGCCCGCCTATGAGGCCTATTACAGCCGACTCGATCACGATCTCCCGGCGGATGCGCCAGCGGGAGGCCCCGATAGCTCGCTTGATGCCGATCTCACGGGTCCGCTCGGCGACCGACATGGCCATCGTGTTGATGACCGAAAGTCCGCCGACCAGGAGGCTGATGAGCCCGATACCGATGAGGATCGCGCTAAGCACCGAGGTCGCGGCGCCGATCTGCTTGTCGAAGTCCTTGCCGGTCATGGGTGTGACGCCGGCGATTGCGGCCTTGATCTCGTCGGCGACCTTCTGCGGGTCGACGCCGGGCTTCGGGTAGACGACCAGCCCCGTGGCGATTTCGTTGACGTTGAGCTTGTCCGCGATGAGGGCCGGCAGCGTCTTGATGAGCAGCTGCTGGGCGGCCGCCAGCGGGACCGCGGCCTCGTTGTCGGGCGCGGTGAGCGTTGGTTCGAGGATCCCGACGACCTGGAATGTCTCGCCCCGCAAGGTGACGGTGCCGCCGACCTTGGCCTTGAGCTGCTTGGACAGGTCGGAGCCGAGGACGACGACATTGCTGCCCTCGTCCTGCGGGGTCAGGGCGCGGCCGCTGGCGTAGTTGAGCTTGAAAGTCTCGCGACCCTTGTCGGAGCCGGCGATGGACCCGACGATCATGGGCGGGATGCCCATCGAGACTGCGCTGGCGTCGTCGCTCACCATCATCATGGTGCTGGCGAGCGCGACGTCGACGCCGTCGAGCGTCTCGATCTGGTCGACCATCCGGGTGGAGAGGACTCCACCGAGGCCCATCGTGCCGCCCTTGGCACTGACGGTGACCTTGTCCTTGTAATACTCGCTGCCACCCTTGACCAGGGCGTCGATCTTGTTGGCCATCGAGCCGAAGACGACGAGGGCCATGATGCCGATCATGATTCCGGTGATCGTCAGGGTGGAGCGGAGCTTGCGGCGACCGAGATCGCGCACTAGTCGCATGTGGTTCTCCTTAGCTGGTGGGTTGGTTCTGTCGTTGCTTCTCAGGTTGAGGACGCATCGCAGGCGCCTATCTCGTCGTACCGAAAGCTACGGGCAGAGCCGTGCGGCGGCGTCGTCCGAGATGCCTAAACATCGTCGTCCAGGCGGCCGAACCCGGGGTCATCCCTGGGCAGGACGAGACCATCCGGCAGGATGACCGGGCAATCGTGAGGGGTCCGAGTGGACGCCCGAGCAGCGCGATGGGTCACGCTCCTGCACGCCACGCGTGCGACGGCGAGGTGCGCGGAGATGGCGCCCCGCGGGAGGCCTAGACGAGGCCGGTCTCGTAGCAGAGGATCACGGCCTGGACCCGGTCGCGGATCTCGAGCTTGGCCAGGACCCGTGAGACGTGCGTCTTCACCGTCGTCTCGGAGACGACGAGCTTATCCGCGATCTCCGCGTTGGAGAGGCCGCGGGCCAGCAGCTTCAAGACCTCGAGCTCGCGTTCGGTCAGCTCGGCCAGGGCAGGGATGGCGTTCTCCTGAGCGGGTGGCAGTCGGCTGGCGATGCGGTCCAGCAGGCGGCGCGTGACCGACGGTGCCAGCAGCGCTTCGCCCGCGGCCACGATCCGGATCGCCTCGACCAGATCCTCGGGCGGCACATCCTTGAGGAGGAACCCGCTGGCGCCGGCCCGGAGCGCCTCGACCACGTACTCGTCCAGGCCGAAGGTCGTGAGGATCAGCACTTTGATGGGGTTCTCGACGCCCGGCCCGGCCAGCAGGCGCGTGGCCTGGATCCCATCCATGCCCGGCATGCGGATGTCCATCAGGACTACGTCCGGCTGGAGCTTTCGGGCCGCCTCGACGCCGGCCGCGCCGTCCGCGGCCTCGCCGACGATGGTCAAATCGGGCTCGGACGACAGGATCATCCTGAATCCAGTTCGCAGAAGCGGCTGATCGTCGACCAGGAGAACCCGAATCGTCACGGCTCGCTCTTTCTCGTCCTGGATGTGCTGGGCCTGTTCGTGGATGTCGACTGGCGGGCCGTCGGGCGGGCAGGCGGCGGTGTCGCCGCCCGGGGCTTCGAATGGGGCGGGACGACTCTGCCGATGAGCGGCGGCACGACCCGCCGCTTGACCAGCGGTTCGGGCTCGGGTACCGGCGTCGAGGGGTTTCGTACTCCGCGCTCCAGTCGATCGCGCAGCGCGGCCGCGGCCACCGCCGACAGCGCCGACTCCTCGTCGCAGCAGGTCGCAAGGCTGCCGCGCTCGGCGGGTTCCAGTGGGAACCGCGCGTGGACCCGGTATCCGCCGGGGAAGACGGGCCCGGTCTCGAGCGTGCCCTCGTACAGCGCGACTCTCTCTTGCATGCCGATCAGGCCGTGGCCCCCCTGAACGCTCCCGGCCAGCAGCGCCGCCGCCGCGCCTCGACCGTCGTCGGTGACCGCGATATCGAGGGCTTCCGGCTCGTATCGCACCGTCACGTTGGCCGTGGCCCTGCCGGCATGCTTGACCGTGTTGGTGAGCGCCTCCTGGATGATGCGATATGCCGCCAGGTCCATCCCGCCCGGCAAGGTCCGATCGCGTCCCTCGACGGTCAGCTCGACCGGCAGTCCAGTCTCACGCACCTGCCCGACCAGCCGTTCGAGCTCGCCGAGTCCGGGCTGCGGGCCGACGCCGGCTTCGTCGGTGCGCAGGACTTCGAGCATGCGCCGCATCTCGTCCAGGGCGGTCCGGCCCGCCAGCTCTACGGCCTCCAAGGCCTCGCGGGCCGCCCCCGGGTCCTTGTCCACGACGCGCCTGGCGCCGGCGGCCTGGACGACCATGACGCTGACGTGGTGGGCGACCACGTCGTGCAGCTCGCGGGCGATGTGGGCGCGCTCCTGGCTGACCGCCAGGGCGGCCTGCTCTTCGTGCTCGCGCTCCAGCTGAACGGCCCGTTCCTCGAGCTGGCGTGTGTAGGCGCGCCGAACGCGCAGGTTGTCGCCGATCAGCCAGGCCAAGCCGAATGAGAGGTACGTGACGCTCAAGTTCGCCGTCCAGCCGGAAATCGAATCGAATGCGGCATAGGCGGCGAAGCTGACCAGGACGCCGCCGGCCGTCAATGCGGCCGCGACCATCGCACGACGCCGAGGCTCGTTCGCGGCCACGGTGTAGAAGGCCACGACCACGCCGTAAGCCCCATTCGAGTCCCCTACGCCATTCGCGCCAAGGTAGCCCAACAGGCTGTACAGGGTGATCGCCGAACCCGTGATCATGAGGATCCTCATCGGGTTGCGGCGCCGCAGGGCGATCGGCAGGGTCTGGAGGATCAGGAGCGAGATGCTGACGGCATCGAGACGGTAGTGATCGCGGACGGCCGTTGAGAGCGCGAGGACGGTCAGGGCCAGGGCCAGGGCGACGTCGGCGTAGTCCTGGTTCCACCTGATTCGCCCTGGGTGCCGCTGCGGGATGGCGATTGCGCGTTGCATGTTCGCAAGGTACGCCGTGGCAACGGCCACTGCATGAGCGCAGCACACGACGGCACCTGCTCTCTGTTGTGGATTCGCTGTCACGCCGCGGCGCAGGACGCTGGGCGGTGTGGCGTTAGCGGCGCTGGGCGTACGGCGTGGGTCTAGAGCAGCTCGCCGTGGGACCAGCCGGTGGGTTCGCCCTCGCGCGGGCGGGGCTCCTCACCGGGAGCGTATTCGAACTTCGGCTCGTGCGCGGCCCGGGGCTCTGAGGCGGCGTCCGGGGTCGCTGGCACTGCGGAGCCATGCGTGCCCCCGGCAACCGCGTCCCCCGGCGTCTCTCGGTTCGAGCCCGGCTCGAGCCCCGGCAGAGGCTGGCCGGCCTTTCCTTCGATCGGTCCGACCCCGTAGGGCACCCACTTCGACGGATCCTGCAGTCGATGCGCGGACTCGTTGCCGCGACGGTGCGTCTGTTCGAAACCGGAGGGTTCGATCCAGAGCCGCTCGCCCTCTAGCAACCCCGTTATGCCGACCTGGCCAGTCTCGGAGCGGGGGTTCTGGCAGTACTTGCAGTTCGCCCTGTCGTGGGCCTGGTAGTGCTCCGGCTCCTGGTAGGTCGTGATGTAGCCCTCGTAGTTGCGCAGCACGACCTTGTGGTCCGAGTAGCTGATCAGGTAGTTCGGCATGACCGGGATCTTCCCGCCGCCGCCGGGCGCGTCGATCATGTACGTCGGGATCGCGTAACCCGACGTGTGACCGCGCAGGCCTTCCATGATCTCGATCCCCTTGCCGACCGGCGTTCGGAAGTGGCCGGAGCCCTCGACCAGATCGCACTGGTACAGGTAATACGGCCGGATCCGGTTCTCGACGAGCTTGTGGACGAGGGCCCGCTGGATGTGCAGGCAGTCGTTGACGCCGGCGAGCAGGACCGACTGGTTGCCCAGCGGAATGCCGGCTCGGGCGAGCTTGCCGCAGGCACGCGCCACCTCGGGTGTCAGCTCGTTCGGATGATTGAAGTGGAGGTTCATCCACAGCGGGTGATACTTCGCCAGCATCTCGCACAGCTCGTCGTCTATCCGCTGCGGCAGGAAGACCGGAACCCGCGAACCGATGCGGATGATCTCGATGTGCGGGATCTCGCGCAGGTCGCGAATGATCGACTCGAGCAGCTTGGGGGCGAGGGTCAGGCCGTCGCCGCCGGAGATGAGTACGTCGCGGACCTGGGGGGTCCGGCGCAGGTACTCGAGCTGGGCCTCGTGATCGTGGCGGTTGAAGTTCAGCGTGGCGTCGCCGACGATGCGCGACCGCGTGCAGTAGCGGCAGTAGCTCGCGCACTGGGTCGTGACCAGCATCAGGACGCGGTCCGGGTAGCGGTGGACGAGCCCTGGAACCGGGGAGTGGCGGTCCTCGGCCAGCGAGTCCTCCATCATCGACGTGAAGGCTTCGTGCTCGCAGTCCGTGGGGATGACCTGGCGGCGGATCGGGTCGTTCGGGTCGTCGGGGTCGATCAGGCTCAGGAAGTAGGGCGTGATGTCGACCCGGAACTTGTCCGTGGCGGAGAGGCCCTCACGCTCGTCGTCGGTCAGGTTCAGGACGCGCCCGACCTCCTCGAGTGTGTTGACTCGGTTGGAGAGCTGCCAGCGCCAGTCGTTCCAGCGTTCGTCCGGCACGTCCGCCCATATCGGCGCGCGGCGGCTGACGGCCGGCTTGCCGTCCGGGCCGAGGGCGCGGGCGGGGTCGCGCCGGTTGACGAACGGGGCTTCGTCGTGGCGCGCGGCGAGGTCATGGGCGGGCGCGGCATCGTCGGGGCGCACGGCGAGGTCATGGGCGGGCGCGGCATCGTGGCGCGCGGCGAGGTCGTGACCTCCGGCTATGGGCTCGACCATGACGCGCCTCCGGTCTTTCGCCGCCTCAACCGGGGAGTCGGCAGCGGCGGCCCAACGCATAAACCCTATGCACCCTGCATGCCAGCGGATCATACATCCGGCGCCGCAGAATGGCCCCCGCCCCATCTGGCGACCCTTGCCGATCCGCTTGGTGGGCCGGCATGGAGTAGACGGCGGTGGGCGCCCCGCCCGGTTCCCGCCGGATACGCATGCCAGTCGCGCAGCGACGGTGCGGCGAGGGAAGGTGGCGGTTTCCGTCAAATACGCCCACCGGTGGTGCCGTCCGCAGACTGACCCGGCTCGGCCGCTCCTCGACCAAGCTCTGGCGCCAGTCCCACGCTCAAGACCGAGCGATTCGGAGGCACAGCGAGGCCCGAACTATGCCTCGGTGGCACCGATCCGCGTCTACCACGCCTGCCAGGCGTGAATGACGAAAAGGGGGCCGGGATTCCGCCTGATACGCCCGCCACGTGTGCGATGACGGAAACGGTCGTAACCTGCGCGGCGCCGGCAACTAACCTGCGCGGCGCCCTCAGTTCCCGCGGCGCCCTCAGCGGCCCTGTGCTCGTTCCAGGGCTAATTGCTGCAGAGCGAGGATCGACATCGCGTCCCGGATCTCGCCGCGGGCGATCCTGGCCATGACCTCGTCGAATGCGACCCAGCGCAGCTGGAGCTGCTCGGTTCCGTCTGGCGAAGCCGGGCCCGCTTCGAGGCCGGTGGCGACGAACAGGATCGTCATCTCGTCCGTGACGGAGTTGGATAGCTCGGCCCGACACAACTCGCGCCAGGTGCCTCCGGTGTAGCCCGTCTCCTCGGCCAGCTCGCGCCTCGCAGCCGCCTCCGGGTCCTCGTCCAGGTCGCCGCCGCCCTCTGGGATCTCCCATGAGTAGTGGTCGAGGGTGTAGCGGAACTGCCCAACGAGCAGTACGCGGTCGCTCTCGTCGAGTGGCACGACACCGATCGCCAGGTGCCGGAAGTGGACGATGCCGTAGATGCCCGGCTGGCCGTCCGGCCGAACCACCTCGTCGTGGAGGATCTCGATCCACGGGTTCTCGTAGGCGACGCGCCGGGAAACCTGGCGCCAGGGGTTGCTTTCGGCCGAACTCATGTGGCCAATCGTAGCGGCGCGCGGGCTGATGCGGCGCCGAGCCGATGCATCGCGCGGGCTGATACGGTGCCCGGCCGATGCGTCGCCGAGCCGGCGCTGCCTGGCCTGTCCCGCCCCTCGGTTTCTCTCGCGCACCCGCCCAGGGAGTGCTATCGAGCGCTTGAAGGTCGAGTGCGCTCGACGGACTCGTGCCGCCGCGCGGACCACGCGTAACCCGGAACCGATGGGGCACAGTCAGGGCGGAATCGGGGCGGAGTTGGGCCTCGCCGGCTGACATCGGTTCGATACCACCCCCACAGTGAGTAGGCGGGAGTTGTCTGGCCGCCGACCGCACCTGGCCGCCGACCGCGCTGGGCCGCCGACCGCGCCAGGCCGCCGACCGCGCCGGGCCGCCGACCGCACCTGGCCGCCGACCGC
>PLLE01000035.1 GCA_003141245.1 Chloroflexota bacterium | reverse complement strand
GCGCGCTCACCTGTCTGGCCTCGAAGCGGGCACCCTCATCGCGGCCGTTTCGCGCGCTCACCCGCCCAGGGAGTGGTATGGAGCGGTCGAGCCCTCACGAAGTCACTCCGGGGAGTCACGCAGCGTGAAGCAAGCGTGGTCTGCACCTCGACAGGGCGGTTCGGGATCAGCGGCTGGGCGCCGCGATAGATACCACCCCTCCGGCGAGTGAGAGCGAGAAACCAGGGCCACTCCCGCCAGCCCGGCCCACCTCGCCAGCCAGCGCCGACCTCACGCCAGCCCGGCCCACCGGCCAGCCAGCGACGACCTCACGCCAGAGCGACCCAGCGCGAAACGACCCAGCGCGAAGCGACTCAGCCCCACGGTCTCAGCGGATGGGCGTGGCCCTGCGCGTGCGAGCTGCCGTGGCGGCCAGGATGAAGTCCGTCCAGACCACGTCGAGCTCCTCCGGCGTGGATTCGGTTCGTTCGGGGTGACATTGCAGTCCGAGAACCCATCGACCCTCGTGGCTTTCGAAACCCTCGACCAGTCGGCCGGCCTCGCTGTATGCCCAGGCGTTCGGCCGAAGAGTGGGCGCCAACCCGTCCAGGCCGACGGCCTGGTGGTGGAAGGTGTTCACCTCCAGCTCGAGCGCTTGATCCCAGGGATCGCCGCCGGCGACTCCATCGGGGGCGGCCCCGGCAACCGCTCGACCGAGCCGGCTCGCCGGGTCGATCTCGAGGGCGTGGAGGTGCGCCGGCCCCTTTCCGTACGGCGTGCCGGCATGGCTGGGCACATCCTGCAGCAGCTTCCCGCCCGAGAAGACGTTGATCGCCTGGAATCCGCGGCAGATGCCGAAGACGGGCAGCGAGCGGCGTTCGGCCTCGCGCCACGCGGAAAGCTCCAGCCCGTCGCGCGCCCGATCGATCTCGGCAGTGCCGTTCACGGCCTCGTCGTACAAGGCCGGGTCGATGTCGGCGCCGCCCGCCAGTAGCAGTCCGTCCATCGCGGCGAGAAGCCGGTCCCGCTCCTGCCGCGGAGTTCCGACGTGGAGCAGCGCCGGGGTGCCGCCGTGGCGGGCTATCCCGGCCGCATACAGTTCGTTCTTGTGAGCGGCCAGGGCCGGGTCGTCCGAGCCGGCGGGATCGGCAACCGCGATGACGATGAGGGGCGGGGCTACAGCAGCCCGGTCTGACATGCCACGGAGGATACAGCCACGGCGCGACGCCCGGCCTTCCCGCCCGGCCTTCCCGCCCGACCTTCCCGCCCGGCCTTCCCGAGGTCTCCGACAGACCCATTCGGGCTAGTGGACGGCCGTCCCCAGCAGCAACCCGATGCCGTATGTGACCGCCGCGGCCAGGCCGCCCATTGCAGCCTGTCGGACGCCGGTCCAGATAGCGTGGCGGTGGGTCAGGCGGCTCACGCCGATACCGATGGCAAAGAGGGCGACCCCGGAGCCGGCGATGCTGAGGACGAAGGCCACGCGCCCGCCGCCAAGGATCAGGAACGGCAGCAGCGGCACCATGGCCCCGACGACAAAGGCGGAAAGCGAGCCGATCCCCGCGGCCACGGGCGAGCCCATCGTCTCGGCCGAGAGCCCGATCTCTTCGCGCACGAAGGTGTCGATCGCGCGCTCGGGGTCCTTCATGATCCGGCGCACGATCAAGTCCGCTTCGGCCCGCGACAGACCCTTGGCCTCGTAGATCTCTCGCAGGACGGCGTATTCCTGTTCTGGCGTGTGATGGAGTTGATGGCGCTGGAGGTCGATCTGATAGTCGAGCAGTTCGCGCTGTGAACGAACGGATATGTACTCGCCCACGGCCATCGAGAAGCCGCCGGCCAGCAGCCCGGCCACGCCGGCGATGATTATCGAGTGAGGGTCCTCGCCGGCCGCGCCGGCCACGCCCATGATCAGCGATAGGTTGCAGACGAGGCCGTCGGTCGCGCCGAAGACGATGGGCCGAACCACGCTCGCCCCGCGGGTCTCGTGAGGGTTGGCCGGGGGTTCGAGGACCGAACGCAGGCGAGCCGGGATCCAGGCGAGCCGGTCGACGAGGCGAGACATCAATCGGTCCTTTTCTGAGCTGGATCGGGCGCAATGGTGGCCGTCGGGCCGAGTCAGGTGGCCGTCGGGCCGAGTCAGGTGGCCGTCGGGCCGAGTCAGGTGGCCGTCGGGCCGAGTCAGGTGGCGCCGCCGACCGGGATTGTCCCGCATTCAGGCGTCCCGCGGATGTCAGGGCCGACTGCCGAAGGCCGGGCCGACCCCGCCTCGCCCGCCAGCCGCGAGCCTCGGCCGCGAGCCTCGGCCGCGAGCCCCGCCCGCCCGCCCCGCCCGCCAGCCTCGAGCCCGCCCGACCCTGCCGTTTCTGCTCAACTTCACCCCGGGCAACACTATCCCGCCGATCGCCCCGATTCTCTGCTCAACGTCACCCCGGGTGATGCCAAGCGAGCTGCTACGCGAGCGTCGGCCGGCAACGGTACCGAACGACCGTCAGCGAGCGTGAGTTCACCCGCCACGACACCGAGTCCCGACGCCTAGGGCCCGTTAGGGAGCCTCGCGTGCCACTTTGCATCACCCCGGGTGGAGTTGGGCAAGATCCGCACCGCTCGGGCGGAGCCAGAACCGGGCCAGGATCCGGGCCTAGGGTCGCCCTCCGGGGCCAGGACTGGGGCCCGGGGTCGCGGGCCAGGGCGCGCGGGTCGTGCCGCGCCGCGACTGGATCAGTGCCCCCGGCCTCGGCCACGGACCCTCCGTGCCGCCCATCGGATGGAGTGCGTCGGGCAGACGGCGTTGGGCGACCACCGCCGCCCAGCCGAAGTAGGGGAGCAGCCACATGTTCGACCCGATGGCGGCGACGCCGAGCAGCAGCCACACGGCCGTTCCGCTCTCGAACATCAGCACGGCAGGCAGCGCGAAGACGAAGCCATGCGGCCAGAGCGAGGGCGAGGCGAAGATCGAAGCCAGGCCCAGGGCCGCCAGACCGCGCCGTCCCGAGAAGAGCAGGGCCAGCGCGACGAAGGCGGCGGCGAAAGCCACGAACAAAGCTCCGGGCATGTAGCGGGCGTAGGAGAAGCCGAACAGCGATATCACCGCGGGCTGCGACTCGGCCCGATAGCCGAGCCCGGCCAGCCAGGCTCGCCAGGAATCGAGGCCGACGATCGGCAGCGTCAGCACGGCGATTCCGGCAACCGCAACCAGGCCGACGATCAGCCCGCGCCAACGTCTCGTCCGCACGAGCCACAGAGCGGGCAACCCGGTCTGGACCTTGAACAGGCCGTCCAGGACGAGGCTCCCGCCGGCTCGGTACCCCAGGGCGAAGAGCAGGAAGGTCACGCTGGCGACGTTGCCCGATTCGATCCCGATCATCACCGGGGGGAAGGCCAGCAGCAGCAGACTCCAGGTCGGCCGGAGACCGAGGGCGCGGAAGGACGAGTACGAGCAAGCGAGCAGGAAGCCGACCCAACCGATCGCGACCGGCTGATTCGGCAGCCTCGAGAGCAGGCCGAAGATCGGCAGCAGCGGCGGGGGATAGAGGAAGAAGTCCTCGCGGGCGGTCTGAGGCCAGGCCGATATCGGACCCGTCATGTACGGCTGGCCGCCGCTGAGCCAGCGTCCGGCCGAAGCGAGGTAGACGTCCATGTCGTACAGGTGGTTGGTCTGCTGCCACAACAGGATGTCGAAGAGCAGCCACGCGACGACGACCTGCACGACCAGCGCCAGCCCGAGCCACGATCGACCGACCGGTGCCACGGCCGAAGGAACGCGCAGGACCGAAAGCGCGGCCGCGGTCATCAGGATCCACAAGACACCGAATGGGACGCCGGCGATCGGCCGGCCGAGCTGGTCGAGAAAGCCGACCACGACGACGGCCATTGCCACGGGGATTGCCAGGTTGAACGGGCCGATGCGCGCCCAGCGCAGGCTCGCGATCTCGGCGAGCCAGGCACGGGCCTCCTCGACCAATCGGCGCTGCGCCTCAATCACGCTTCCATTCTAGGCAGGGCGGCCCCGCGATCGTCCCGGCCGCGCGCGGTGGGGTCATGCGCCCGAAGCACGGTCCGCCCCAGGCACGTCCGGCTCGCGCCACGGGCCTACCATTGGCCCGTGCTGAGCCGATTGAAGATCTCGATCCCGCGACCGGGGCGCCCGTCCCTGGCAGGGCTCCTGGTGGCCGGGGCCGGTCTGGCGCTGGCCACGCTGCTCGCCGCCGTCCTGGTTCGGCAGCTGGACGTGCCCGACGCCGCGATCGTGTACCTCCTGCCGGTCGTCGCGGTTGGCATGGCGTACGGCAGCTGGCTGGCCGTCGGCACGTCCGTGGCTTCGTTCCTCATCTACGACTACCTCTTCGTCCAGCCGCTGTACACCTTCTCGATCTCAGCCCCCGAGGAGTGGCTGGATCTGCTGCTCTTCCTGGTGGTGGCCATCGCCATCGGACGGCTGAGCGCGCTGCAACTGCAGCGCCGCCGTGAGGCCGAGCTGCGCACGTCCGAGGCGCGGGCGATGTTCGCAATGAGCCGCGGCATTGCCAATGCGGCGTCCGCCCTGGAAGCGGCGCCGCTCATCGCGGCCCGTCTCGCTCGCGAGGCTGAGATGGCCCGCGTCTGGGTGGGGCTGGGCCCGTCTATCCACGAAGAGCACGTGGTGGCCGACAGCTCGCCCACGGAACCGCGTCCGGCAGTTTCGTCGCGCTGGATCCTCCACGACGCCTCGGCCGAGGGCCAGCCGGCATGGGCTCGAAGCCGCGACCCGTCGCCCGACCGATCTCGCGCCCGCGACGAAGCCGTGGCTGTCTTCCGCGTCCCGATCCAGGCCGGCGTGGAGACGACCGGCTCGGTGTGGGCGACCCGTAAGCGCGGCGATCCGTTCCCCGGCCGGTCCCACAGCCGGCTCCTCGCCGCCGCCGCCGACCAGCTCGGCCAGTCGGTGGTCCGCGACCGGTTCGCCGCCGAGGCGACCGCCGCCGAGGTCGCCCGCCAGGGGGACGCCCTCAAGTCGGCCCTGCTCGACTCCGTCTCGCATGACCTGCGCACGCCGCTGGCCGCAATTCGCGCCACGGCCGGAAACCTGATGGACCCCGACGTGGCTTGGACTCCCGATGAGCAGCGAGCGGCCGCCGCCTCGATCGATGCCGAGGCGCAGCGCTTGAGCCGGCTGGTGCGCAACATGCTCGACCTCGGTCGGATCGAGGGCGGCGCGCTTCGCCCGGCGCTCGAGCTGTACGACCTGGCGGACCTGGTCGAACCCGTTGTCGAACGGCTGGCATCACTGCTCGCGCCGTCGAAGGTGGAGGTCGCGATCGCGGACGGCCTGCCGGCGGTGCTGGTCGATGCCATCTTCGTCGACGAGACCCTGACGAACCTGCTGGAGAACGCCGCCCGCTATGCCCCGGGCAAGAGGATTCGAATCACAGCCGGCGAGATGCCGGGAGGCGGGGTCGAGATGGTCGTCGAGGATGCCGGGCCGGGCGTGCCGGGACCNNTGGCCGTGGTGAAGGGCCTGGTCGAGGCGATGGGCGGATCTGTCGAGGCGCGTCCGAGCGAGCTCGGCGGCCTGGCGGTGGCGGTCCGGCTGCCGGTCGAATCGCCGGCCGAGCCGGCCGAGCCGGCCGAGCCGGCGGAGGGGGCGGTCCGGTCGGCCGGACAGTCGATCGAACCTGAGGCTCAGCGGGCAGCGGCGGAGCCCCAATGAGCGACGGCGGAGCGGTCGTCCTGATCGTCGAGGACGACGAGGCGGCGCGGGTCGCGATCGCGAGCAACCTGCGCGCACGTGGCCACGAGGTGGACGAGGCCGGCGACGTCCGCGAGGCACTACGGTTGTGGGACTGCCGCCGTCCGGATCTGATCTTGCTCGACCTGGGATTGCCCGACCTCGACGGCCAGGCCGTGATCCGTCGCGTCCGGCGCGAGGCCACGACTCCGATCATCGTCGTCTCGGCGCGCGGCCGTGAGGAGGACCGGGTCGCCGCCCTGGACGCCGGCGCGGACGACTACCTGACCAAGCCGTTCGGGCTTTCGGAGCTCCACGCCCGGATGCGGGCGGTGCTCCGGCGGGCGGCCGGCCCCGAGGCGGACACGGAGGGGCGGCTGCATCTGGGCCCGGTGGTGATGGACGTGCCGCACCACGAGGTCAGGGTGGGGGAGACGCCGGTGGAGCTGACCCCGCGCGAGTTCGAGCTGCTCAAGGTGCTGCTGTCACAGTCCGGCCGAGTCGTGACGGCGGGCCGGCTGCTCCGCGCCGTGT
>PLLE01000005.1 GCA_003141245.1 Chloroflexota bacterium | reverse complement strand
CCCGATTCGCCCTATCGCGACGGCGAAGAATAGACCCGGAGCGGTCGCGTCCAGGTAGGCGCCAACGGGCAGCCCGAATGCGACCAGCGCAACGATTGCGACGAGAGGCGCTGTAACGAGAAAGCGGTCGACGGCCCAGCCGGCCTTGAGGAGCGATTCTCCGGGGTGGAGCGCCGCGGACCAGAGCTTTGCTCCCAGGAGGCCCGCGCTGAGCGCGAGAAGCGATACGAAGATCGATCGAGGAATGGCGATTTGCTCGCTAGCGAGGATCGCCAGCTGCGAGGCCAGGGCCACGATGAGTCCTGCGGCAAACAGCACGGTATAGCTTCCGGGGAGAACCCCCGGGATTCGCGCCAGGGGTGCGGCAAGCGCCCAGCGTGTCTTGATCGGCGCGGGAGACGCGGTCTGAACGGACCAGTGACGCCACGACCAAGCCGCGGGGGCCACTGGTTCGGCGTGCCTCACGGCAACGCGGCCGGCAACCCGGCTCGCCTTCACTAGCTCACCCGAAACGGACCAAACGCCTGGCTTGAGCCCGTAGACCCAGGAGCTGATCGATATCGGGCCGGTGCCCGGTACGACGCGCTCGATGATCTCCTCGTGGACGAAGATGTCGGCCGGTCCCGGCCGGCCCCCAACGTCCACACGCTGTCCGCTTAGCCGAATTGTTGCGGTGTATGGCTCGCCGGCCTCACCCGGGTCGAACCAGTGGCTTACGACGAGCGCCTCGGGTTCAGCGCTGGCGTTCTCCTGAACCTGCGTCGCCACGAGACTTGGCAGACTGGCGGAAAGCGTCGGCGTCCTCGCTGCAACTGTAGAGCTACGCCTCGCTTCGGCGTTTCGGGAGGAACGCGTCCGATCCTTGCGTCGTGCCACGGTCAATCCTTTCCGTATCGAAGGCCGCCGATGAGGCGAGACCGGCCGAATCCGAGGCGGGCATAGAGCGGGCAGTAGCCGCCGGCGCCGGTCGCGACGAGGCCGAGACCCAGAAGCGCGAACCCGACCCAGGCCAGGACCGCTGGCCCGCTGGAACCGCGAAGCAGGAAGACCGCGACCATCGTGAGCCCCGGACCGCCGACGACTCGCACGGTTCGTTCGACGGCAGCGAGGCCGCCGCGACGCGTGAGCGTGAAACGTGACATCGGCGGTACCTCTCGTGACTTTTGTCCTCGCATTCTTCGGCGCGGACATGAGACCTATCCGAGAGCCAGATAAGCGAGCGCTGAGAAGTCGCGACGATCCTTTGGGGCTGACCTATCCTCGGCCTCGTCCATTAGGCCCAATGGATGAGCGTCCGATCGGCGGTCGTGGCGATCCTCGTCGCGATCGTGTGGGGGTTGTGTTTCGTCCTGATCAAGGCGTCGCTTCCCAACCCAGCACCGCTCCTCCTGGCCGGGCTGCGGGCCGTCATCGGAAGTGCCGTCCTCGGCGGTTGGCTGGTGCTGCGAACTCGGCGGCGGGCCGGTGAGGGGAAATCGGGCCGCACCGGAACCACCCGCCGGACGGTCGGTGACATTCTGCTGCGTCCGCAGATCCTAGGGGCGCTACTGGACGTCTAGCGGGCTCCGGCCCTACGACGCCGCGCGGCTGAAGGTGCGAGCACCGCGCGAGATCGTCAACAGCCCAGGACGATCGGGCGGCCGAGTCTGTCGGGCCGTCCCGAGGTTACGGATGGCGTCGATCCCGTCAGCCGACCAGGACTCCAGTCTCGCTCGTCACCGGCACTTTCGGCCGGATGAGGGCCGTAATCCGGGCAAACTCGTCGAGCATGGCGTCGGCCGAGCGCGTCATGACGTCGTTGGGCTGCACCGTGCCGGAGTCGTCGATGAACTGCGTGAAGAAGGGAAGGTTCACCGACTCGGCGACCGGGATCATCTTGAGCGCAGTCACGACCTGCTTGAGCTGCTGAACCGCGCGCGTTCCCCCGGCCACGCCGCCATAGCTCACGAACCCGACGGCCTTGTCGGCCCATTCCGCGGACAGGTAGTCGATCGCGTTCTTGAGCGCAGCGCTGTAGCCGAAGTTGTATTCGGGCGTGACGAAGACGAAGGCATCCGAGCGCTCGACTGTGCGGCTCCAGTCGATGGTGTGTTGGTGGACGTACTGGCGCAGGCGTGGATGGCTCGGCTCGTCCAGGAATGGCAGGCTCAGTTGGGCCAGATCGACGAGCTCGACGTCGAAGCCATCATGCGCAATTGCCAGGGAACGGAACCAGGTCGCGAACTTGGGGCCGACCCGACCGGGGCGGGTACTGCCGATAACGATAGTGAGGGTGGGCTTTGACATCGAGGACTCGATTCGTTGCTGCTAGATCATGCCTATAGACACATCCTAGCACATGATTGCATATGCAACCACTTAGGATTCGAGGGCCCGGGATCTCGCCTGAGTCCGACCCGGACACTCTGCCGCGCGGGCAGACCTCACGAGGCAAGGTCGGAGGCCCAGTGGGTGATTTCCCGCCATTTCCAAGTGCCGGATCGTGGTGTCGGAATGGGTCGCAGATGGCAGCGCCGGCGTTCGGCAGGGCCGTGCTAGCCTTCGAGCATGGAGCTCCTAAGCCGGACGGTTGGCCCGATCGCGACCAACGTCTACGTCCTCGCCGATTCGCGGACGCACGAGGCGATCGCGATCGACACGGCGATTCCCTCGGTTGCCTGGCTGAGCGGCATGCTCGCGGAGCGCGGCTGGCGGCTCAAGCTCATCGTGTCCACCCACGGCCACTGGGACCATGTGGGCGACAACGCGGCCGTGCAGGCCTGGACGCACGATCACCAGCCTGGCGACGAAGCCCGCATCGCCGTACATCCGCTCGACCGCGAGATGCTCTTGCACCCGCAGCCGCTCTTCGCCCCGTTTCCCATCCCGCCCAGCGTTCCGGCGGTGGAACTGGCCGAGGGCGGCCGAGTCAAGTTCGGCGAGATCGACCTCGAGGTCCTGCACACGCCGGGACACACCGAGGGCTCGGTCTGTCTGCTCGACCGCATGAACAGCCTCCTGCTCTCGGGTGACACGCTGTTCGCAGGATCATGGGGCCGGACCGATCTCCCCGGCGGATCCGAGGAGCAGATGGCGGAGTCGCTGAGCCGCCTGGTCGGTCTGGACGACCGGCTGACGGTGTTGCCCGGCCACGGTGCGGCAACCACCATCGGAGCCGAACGCCACTGGCTCGAATGGATACGCGCAAACAGGGCGCTGCCTCGCTGAGCCTCGGGACGGGCCGCCGCCGGGGTTCTCCGTCGAGCCATCTTGTGGAGGCAAGTGGCAAACCGACCTTCCGATCTGCTTCGCGTCTGGCAGACCTCCGCCCAATCGCGCCTTCCGCCCCTCACGCGCGATCTGCTATAAGTCACCTTGCTCCGAGCGGGAGTAACTCAGTTGGCAGAGTGTCTGCTTCCCAAGTCTGAGCCTCCCAGCAGCGGCGTCGCCCACTTCGCTTCCATGGTGGGCGGGCCCGGACTCACCTGCACTGACGCATGAACTTGCAGCCTTCGGCAGAAATGCCGTAGAATGCAGCAATGAACGAAGCCCCGGGCCTCCGCGAGCGCAAGAAGACCGAGACCCGCGTGGCCATTCAGCAGGCGGTGCTCTTTCTGGCGCTCGGGCGCGGGCTCGACGCCGTGACCGCCGACGAGATCGCCGCGGCGGCGAACGTCTCGGTGCGGACGTTCCACAACTACTTTGGCTCCAAGGAGGAGGCCCTAGTCGCCGCCTGGGTATCGGAGTTCAGGGTCTACGTCGAGGCCCTGCGCGACCGGCCTGCCGACGAGCCGATCCTCGACGCGCTGGAACACGTCTTCGGCGAGATCGCCTCGCAGATCGAGGAACGTCCCGGCCAGGCGGAGAGTTACGTCGACCTCCTCTGGACCAGCGTCGCGATGGCACGCTACCGGTCCGTCCTCCTCGATGAGGCCATCCGGATGGTGACCGACGTCGTCGCGGCCCGAACCGGCACCGATGCGGCGATGGACGTCTATCCCCACCTGGTGACGGCCGCCGCGATCTCGGCGATGGTGACCGCGTACCAGTTCACGCTGGTATCCGAGACGGCCGGCGACCGCGAGCGCCTGCTCCGCCAGACGTTTGCGCTTCTCCGATCCGGGCTGCAGCGGGCGCAGCCGCCGCCTGCGTGATCGGCACCACTCTTCTCCCCCACACGTGATCGCACCATTCAGGGCCGCGCTCACGGCTAGCCGCACCCTCCGCACCTTGCGACCTCACTGGAGAAACCCTCATGGCTGAGCTGCTCTACCGAATCGGCCGGATCGCCGCGAGTCGACGCCTCGCCGTCATCGCGACCTGGATCGCGACCCTCGCCATCGTCGTGTGCGCATTCGTCGCCTTCGGCAAGACGCCCTCGGGCGAGATCTCGATCCCGGGCACTCCGACCGACATCGTGACCCAGCAGCTGGCCGCCGCCATGCCCGGGACCGCCGGCACGAGCGGAACGGTCGTCTTCAGCACGCGGGACGGCACGCCGTTCACGGACGCGCAGAAGGCCGCCATCTCCGAAGCGGTCGCGCGGGCGACCGGGGTCGCAGGCGTGGCGCAGGTCGTCGACCCGTTCGTCACCCAGGCGCAGAGCGAGGCGCAGGCCAAGAAGATCGCGGACGGCCGCGCGCAGATCGTCGCCGCGAAGGCGCAGCTCGCCGACGGTCAGAAGCAGCTCGATGCCGCGAAGGCCCAGCTCGCCGACGGTCAGAAGCAGCTCGATGCCGCGAAGGCGCAGCTGGCAACCCAGCAGCAGCAGCTCGACGCCGCCAAGTCCGCACCCGGCGTGACGGCGGCCACGCTGGCGCAGCTCGCGATCCAGCAGCAGGCGCTCGACGCCGGGAAGGCCCAGCTCACGACCCAGCAGCAGCAGCTCGACGCGAGCGCCGCCACGATCGCCGCCCAACAGAAGCAGATCGATTCGAGTCTCGCGACGATCGCGGCCCAGTCGAAGCAGCTCGAGGAGGGCGCGACGCTGACCCAGCTCGCCTCGAAGATCCGTCTTGTCTCGGACGACGGGAGCACCGCGCTCGCGGCGGTCATGTTCTCCGGCACGAGCCTGAGCGTGCCCCAGGAGCTCAAGACGGCCGTCAAGGCGGCGTTCCTCACGCCCGCGATCGACGGGGTCGACATCAACTTCTCGTCATCGATCGCGCAGGGGATCCCGAACCTCTTCGGCGGAGGCGAGCTGGTCGGCCTCGTGATCGCCGCGATCGTCCTGCTCCTCATCGTGCGGACCCTGATCGGCGCCGGCCTCCCGATTCTCACGGCGCTGCTCGGCGTCGGGATCGGCGCGCTCGGCGCCCTCTCCCTCGCGGGCGTCGTGGACATGGTGTCGGTAACGCCGATCCTCGGTGTGATGCTCGGGCTCGCGGTGGGGATCGACTACGCGCTATTCATCATCAACCGCCACCGACGCCAACTCCGGGACGGCTACACCGTCGCGGAATCGATCGCCCTCGCGAACGGCACATCCGGCAACGCCGTCCTCTTCGCGGGTTCGACGGTCGTCATCGCGCTGCTCGCGCTCAACCTGACCGGAATCCCGTTCCTCGGTCTGATGGGGACGGTGGGCGCCGTGTCCGTGGCGATCGCAGTCGTCATCGCCGTCACCCTGACTCCGGCGTTGCTAAGCCTCGTCGGGATGCGAATCCTGCGCGGCACCGAGAAGGCGCACCTCGTCGACCAGATAGGTCCCGCGCCCGTGACCACGGCACGCCCGGTTCCCGGCCCGCGGGCGATCGCTCTCGCGCTCGTGGGCATCGCGGTCCTCATGGTGATCGCGATCCCGTCCTTCTCGCTGCGCCTCGGCCTCCCGCTCGGCTCGGCCGACAACGCGGACACCACGCAGCACAAGGCGTACGACCTGATCGCCGAGAAGTTCGGCCAGGGGTCCGACGGGCCGCTCCTCGTCGTCGCCGATCTGCCCGCCGGGACCACCGCCGACCAGCTGCTGGACGACCAGGTCGCCATAGCCCAGCGCCTGGCCGCCTTCGACGGTGTCGTCGCCGTCGCTCCGATAGGCGCCTCGACCGACCGCACCGTGACCGCGTTCGAGGTTCTCCCCGCGGATGGACCGTCGAGCATCGCGACCGAGCAGCTCGTCAACGCGCTTCGGGCGGCCTCGCCGCTCCCGGGCGGGTTCACCATCGGCGTGGCCGGCCAGACAACCGGCAACATCGACATCAGTCAGAAGCTTGCCGACGCCCTGCCGCTCTACCTGCTGGTCGTGGTGGGGCTATCGCTCGTGATCATGGTCGTCGTCTTCCGCTCGCTCTTCGTCCCGCTCGTGGCGACCGGCGGCTTCGTCCTATCGTTCTTCGCCGCGCTCGGCGGCGTCGTCGCGATCTACCAGTGGGGCTGGTTCGGCGGGCTGTTCGGGGTCGCCACGCCGTCGCCGGTCCTCAACTTCCTGCCGACGATCCTCTTCGGACTCCTCTTCGGCCTGGCGATGGACTACACGCTCTTCCTAGCCTCGGGCATGCGCGAGGCGTACGCGCACGGAGCGCCCTCCAAGACCTCGGTGGTCCTGGGACTCCGCGCAGGACGCGCTGTCGTAATCGCCGCTGCGATCATCATGACGGCGGTCTTCGGGAGTTTCGTCCTATCCGACAGCGCGATCATCCGGCCTATCGGGTTCGCGCTCGCGTTCGGCGTCGCGATCGACGCGTTCCTTGTTCGGCTCGTGATCTTGCCGGCGCTGATGACGCTCGCCGGAGACTGGGCCTGGTGGCTCCCGCGCTGGCTGGACCGCCTGCTCCCGAACGCCGACGTGGAGGGCGCGTCGCTCGAGCGGCGGCACCCGCACGTGTCGGCGGATCATCTCGGACCGGTGTGAGGGAGGTCACGTGAAGAGCTCGGACGGTGGGACGCGTCTGGCTGAGACTCCTTCGGTCCGCCTGTGGCGGGCGCCAGAACAGCCGCAGTCCCGGCGCGACGAGCATCGCGGCGGAGACGAACCGGTGCTCAGATATCAACGAGCCTGCTCGCCACCGCCGTCCGGCCCCATGACTCCGGAGGGCGGTGGCGCTCACATTCGCAAGAAGCCTGGCTCTGAACCGCCCATGGTTCGCTCGGTCTCGCGCGCCAGCTTCCGGGCCGCCAGGTGGCGCCGAAAGCTGGCGATGTCGGCCGCAAGCGGACTCGTTGCTCCGCCGGTCGGACTCGTTGTAGGATGAGCGCCGCTCGGTCGGTCACCTCGTGAGACCGGCCGCGGGGCCCAACTGGACGGTTTGTGCATCTCGCACCTCCGCACCAGTTTTCCGCTCTGCGGCAATCACGATGGGCCCTTCCGGAAGGCAGACGCTCTCAAGGAGCGTGATTCGAGCGGGAGTAACTCAGTTGGCAGAGTGTCTGCTTCCCAAGCATGGAGATGGTCCGCAGGGCTAACCCTCCGGAATGCCGGGAGCCCCCGCTTGATGCCTTGGCTTGACCGCCGATCCGGCGGGGGCCTCGGGGACACCCTTCGGGGGGTAACCACCCGATGGTCCAGGCATCACTTAGGCGGGCGATCCACCCGGCTCACCCCCGTGATGGCGAGGGAGTGCCGGGAATGTCCATCCCCAGCTCGGACGGGTCCCAGCCTGGAATCGCGCCGTGGCGCGACGCGATGAGAGACGCGAGGCGGGACGCGAGCTCGAGGACGCGTTCGACGCCCCATCCCGCCGTGATGCCAAAGGCCAGTCCGGCTGCGAACGCGTCCCCGGCCCCGACGGTGTCGAGGACGACTACCGGGACCGCGACGCTGCCGACCGCGAAGAATCCGTTCGCGTTGGCTGATACGTCGCTGATAGTGGCCGACTGGCCGCGCCCGCCCAACAGGCTTCGCGGATCGAACATCGTCCAGTGGCTCGCGTCGCCGCTGAACCAGAGGGCGCTCCCGCGGGGGGCCGGACGGCGCTGACCGCGCTGACGTCGCTGTACATGGCGATTCCCACCAGGACGATGCCGGTCTTCGAAACCGCGACCGCTCCGGCGTTGATGCCCGGCGCCATGAGGTAGGACAGACCGGTCGGCGGCGGGTAGCCGTGGCCGTCGTCGATCGGCGTGGTCGTCCACGACGAGTCGCCGGGCGCGGCCATGGCCAGGGCGCCCCCGGCGGAGCCGAAGTAGAGCGACTTGCCGCCGAAGTCGACCGCCGGGCGACCAAACCCAAGGGGCAGGCTGGTCGCCGGCGTCAGAAACTGGACACCGGCGGGGAGCTGGCTCGTGCCGGCGGACGCGGAAGCGTGAGTGCCCGGCGATGCTGTTGACGTCGGCGACGCTGGCGACGGCGAGGAATTGCTGCCGCAGGCGGCAGCCGGAACGCGACGGCCAGGACGGCGATACGACGCGACACGGACGCCTCTCCATATGGCCGCCGGCCTGGTGGACGTCGTTCTCGGACTGGAGACGGTGCCCAGCGCAACAGAGTTGGCAGGCGGCCGGCAGGACAGTCTCCGGGATGCCGCCCCGAGGTCACGCGGTCGCGGCGTCCGCGGCGCGGCCGGACCGGCGCCGCCGGCGTACCTCGCGCTGCCGGAAGAACCACCAGAAGCCGATTGCCAGCGCGCTGTAGACGAAAACGGTCAGGGCGATCGTCCAGAGGCCCGTGGGACTCGGGTTGGGCTCGAAGCTGCTGACCGGATAGAGGATCACGTGGGCAAACAAGAGGAGCGACATCGCCCACGCCACTGCCCACCGCGCGCGGTTCCAGGAGAACAGCTCCTCGCCTTCCAGGTAGCGCAGCGGGATCAGGCCAATCGCGCAACCTTCCACTGCTGTGATGAACATCCGTGCGAGCAGCCGGTCGATCACGACCGCCCCGTCCCCGGTGATCGGGCCGCCCGGCTGGAATGGCACGCGGACGAACCAGGCCACGAAGCCGACGGCGAGCAGGATCGTGACGCCCCGAAACGCCATGCGCCCCTTGTCATCCGAGCTCAGGACGACCGCGAACGTAAAGCCCCCGATGATCCCGTAGACGTACCCGGGCTCGACAGCGGTGACACGCGTGATCAGGACACAGGCCGCGGCGAGGCCAAGCGTCCAGAGCGCCACCTTGACCTTGCCCCCCTGGCCGTAGTGCCTGCGAACGTAGAGCTCGCCCGGGACCTGCGAGAGCGCCGTCCCGACAGCGATCCCGAACAAGGTCGTCCCGAACGTCTCGAGCCCGTTATTGAACGGGAAGGTCGGCTCGAGGAACGAGTAAAGCAAAGTCGCGAGGCCGAGGTACGCAAGCAGGCCGCGCCTGGTTGTGGACAGCGCCTTCACCCGGGTTCCGGTGGCGGCCAGGCGCGTCCGGCCGCGCATCCATTTCGGGCGGCGCCGGCGCGCCCAGCGCTCGATCAGGGTCCGGTTGGCGGAGAGCGTGCTGTTGAAGAGCGGAGTCGGGGCTCCGAGCAGGAGCATCAGGAGCAGGGTGATCCCCATGCTTCGGGCCACGTCCCCTGGCGCGAGCGACACGTCGAAGGGCCCCGGCACCGCGTCAGTGATCGACGGCGCCGGCGCAACCGACGCGTCGACCAGGAGCACGGCAACCTCGTTGACGCTCATCTCGGAGACAAACGCGCGACCTGTGACTGGGTCCAGAGCAGCGGCCGTGCCACCCCGGACGCCTTCGAGGTCCACGGCCACGCGGAGCGTCCCGTCCGCGGCGATGTCGTACACGAGCGCTGCCGCGCGAACCCGGAGCAGCACGAGGAGCGCGTGTCGGCCCGGCAGCAGGAGCGCGGTTGCGGCCCCGCTCCGACCGGCGTGCCCGCCGGCACCCGCCGGGTCCGGATCGATCGGCGAGCTCGAGGTCCGCGTCAACACGTCGCCGGATCCGACCGAGATCGTCGAGATGCTGAGAGCTCCATCCTCGACGACCAGTACGGCGCCGCTGACCGGGTCGGGGACGATCGCGGTCGGGCCGGAGGCCGGAAGCGACCCGCCGACGATCGCCGGAGTGGACGCGCTCGCGTCGATGACCGAAACGCTGCCCCCGCCCGGGCTGCCGGCTGCGCTCGCGATCGTGCCGGCGTACACGACATTCCGCGCCGCATCGAGGGCCAGGGCGGAAACTGAGCCGGGGAGGGCGATCGTCGTCTCGATCGTCAGGTCCGCGCTCAGCACGAGCACTTCGGCGGACCCTTGGATGGCCACGAACAGCCGCCCGGACTTGGGGTCGAACACCATGAGTGACGGGTTGCCCGGAAGGTCCACGGTCCGAAGCAACACCGGCGTCCGCGCCCGGCCGTCGACCTCCGCGATCCCGCAGCTTGCGGTGAGCGAGACGAACACGTGACCGGTACCCGGGTCCAGCGCCACGCCGCTTGGGAAGCGGCCAACCGGGACCTGGGTCTCGACGTGGATCGCGGACGGATCCAGCGGGCGACCGTCGATCACGGACAGGGTGCCAGCGGTCAGGTTCGTCACGAACACCCGACCCCGAGGGTCCGTCGAGTCGACAACGATGCCACCCGGGCTGGGCATCGTGTCCACGGTGCCGCCGACCCGATCGACGATCGCCGGGTCGGTGCCCGTGGCGATGGGTGCCGGACCGCCGCCGAACCCGCCGAACGTACATGACGCGGCGGGCGGGGTTGACGGCGTCGGCGGCGGCGTCGGCATCGGCGTCGGCGCTGGCGACGGAGTCGGCGTCGGCGTCGCGGTCGCGCTCGGAGAGGGGACCGGGGTCGTGCGGCCAAAGCTGAACGTGCCGCTCCGCCCATTTGTGTCTGTGAAAGTCCCGGAGATGAGCTTGCCGTCGGGGGAGACGCTGCCGATTGAGTGCGAGGTGTAGCCCGCGGTCACCGAATCGAATGTGACCGTGTTGCCGCTGACAGATCCGGCGACCGTGTAGGTCGCGGCGTTCGCGGTGCCGGAGATCGCGCCGGTCGAGAAGTCCTCGGACGTAATGGTGACCGTGTTGTGGAACGAGCCGATGCCCGTGACGGCATACCCGTCCCAGGTGCCTCGCACGTCGACCGGACCGGCGGCCAGGAGCGAGGACGCGGTCAACACGAGGAGGAACGCTGTCGCCAGGGCGCCCGCCACAACCCGCCGCATTCGTGCTCCAGCCTCGCCGCACCGACCGCGGGCATCTGCCCGAGGAGCCGCCGACGCTACCACACGGTGTCTCCCGGTGGGGGGGGTGTATTGGCTGGCGAGAAAGGATGCGAACATTCAATCCCCTGATCCAGAGTCCGAGCCGGGCGCCTCGGCCAGGCTTCGACGGACCCCGCTCACGCACGCCGACTTCGTCAACGGCGCCGTTCAGACGGGACAACTGCCCGGGCCATCCCGAACGCCGGTGTGTCGATCCGCTCGCCGACCAAGTCGCCGGGCGGGCTGAGCTGGGCACCGTCTCGCCCTCGGCCTCCGTGTTGAGAGCCGGCGGTGGCTGGGCTAATATCAACGCCTCCCGAGCGGGAGTAACTCAGTTGGCAGAGTGTCTGCTTCCCAAGCAGAATGTCGCCGGTTCGAATCCGGTCTCCCGCTCCAATTCCCTTTCGTGCTCAACATGACCCTCTGCCTGTCGTGAGCGCGGGCCTTCTTGAGGCCGATAGGGCTGCCACAACGCTCCGCCAGTTGACAGCCCACTGCTCGTCAAACCGTTCCGCCGTCGGGCCAGTTTCGCCAATGCGTGTTCGGACAGGCTTGTTCGGTATCGGCTCGCGTCTACCGTCGAGAGAACTGAGCTAATCGTCTAGCGAGGCACGAGCCGGAGCGTTGACGCGGCGGCCTCGGGCGACACCACCGTACCGACGATGGTCGGCCCGTACCGGTCGTACTTCGCGTGGTAGGCGCTGTGGAGGTCGGCGTCCACGGCGGCACCAGGTTCCTCGAACGCGACGTCGCGCTCCACGCCGCCGGCGCGGATCCGGCCCTCGCCAGACGAGAGCGCGCGCTGGAACCATCCGTTCTCCCGACCGTAGGCCGAGCGCACGTACAGGTCGTCGCCCCAGCGCACGATCCAGATGGTCACGAAGGATCGGAGGGAGCCGTCGCGGCGTCGCGACGCTATCTGGAGCTCATCGGCCTTGCCGATCCTCGTGAGTTCATCCTGAGTCCAGACGGACATGGTACGAACCTCCTCTCCCGCGCCGCTACCGCTTGCCCAGGTATTCGGCGTCGGTGACCAGCGCGCCCCATTCGGTCTCGGGGCCCTCGGCCGGCGCGTCCCACATGGCCAGGTGAGTCATGAAGCGGTCCGGCGTCGCGCCGTGCCAGAGCCACTGCCCGGGAGGGGTGTGGATAGTGTCGCCCGGGTGGATTTCGATGACTTTCTCGCCGCGCGCCTGGATCAGCCCGACGCCTTCGGTGACGTGAACCGTTTGCCCAACCGCATGGGCGTGCCAGGCATTGCGCGCGCCCGGCGCGAACCGCACGACGCTGACACGGATCCGAGACGGTTCCCCGCTCGTCCCAACTCTCGGGCACGCACCAGCGACGAACACGACGTCGCCGGCCCGGGCGCCTCGTTGCACCGAGCCAGGACGACGCATCCCAGGCCACCATCCCGAGCCACGTCGCTCCGAGCGCGACCGCGAGCGAGAGCGGCAACCCACCTCGCTATACGGCTCCAGGTCCCGCCGACGATGCCTCGTGCGCCGGTCTACCCCGCCTGGACGGCGACGGTCACCCGACGGTGAATGTCGTCACCTGTACGGTTGGGCTGGACTCGGAGATGTGGCCGCTGAAGGTCTGCACCTTGCCGTTCACCACAGTGCGGATCGACCAGTCGGCCGGTTTGTCGCCGGCGTAGTAGACGACGCTCACCTTGTAGGTGCCCTTTGGCGCACCGCCTCCGGTCCAGAAGATGTTCTCCGGGGTGCCACCGCCCTCTTGGTTGTCCCAGTCGAGCTGGCCACCGGTCGGCGAGCTCGGGTTCCCGTAGTAGATCTCGTTCCCGCTCGGGTCGACCACGTGGAGGTCGAGGTCGACGCCGGTCTGCGGCCAGTTCAGCGTCACCTGGACGTCGCCGGTGCCGAGGCTCGGGACGAGGACGCCGGCGCACTCCGGCCGGCCCGACACCCAACCCTTGGCCGCGTCGAGCTGAACCGACGACTCCGTGAAGGCACGGTGCGAGCCCGCGGTCACGACCAGGTTACCGAGCGGCCGCGATGCGAACCCGTAGATCGGGACATACAGCGGGTCACCTGGGTTGATCTCGCTCCCGCCCCACACCTCGTCGACGGTGTAGGCGCCGTTCGGCAGCCAGTACGACTGGGTCCCACCGCTGTTCGCCTGCCGCCAGTCGCGCCACACGGTGAATAGCAGGTCACCGGGCACGTACCAGCTCGAGTCGACCGCCTGGTTCGGGTCGTCGAAGGTCATCGCCTTGATGCAGAAGCCGTAGGTGACCGTGTACCCGGTGTAGTGGGGTGCAGGCAGCTGGAAGAAGCTGTACGGGAAGCTCCCTACACCGGAGCCGTTGTTGGTCACGTCGAAGAAGCCACCGTGCGTGTTCCGCCAGTTATCCATCTGGTCACGGTTGTCCTGCCACATCGTCCACCACGAGAAGTGGGTGATCGGCGCGCGGACAACCCCGGCAGCCGCGTCGACCTCGCCGGGCACCGAGATCCACTTGCGGGTCGCCACGTCGAGGTACGCAAGGCCACCCACGTTCTTCGCCTGCACGTCGTGGGGGATCGGCAGCGTCAGCGTCACCGGTGTCGTGAACGTCTGGCCTTCCGGCTCGATCTGGAAGACGTCGCCGGACATCTTCACCGAGTTGGGCAGGTTGGACGTGTCGACGTCGGTCGGGGCAGCGACCTTGTTGACGCTGACCACGATCGTGCCGGGCTTGCCGTTGCGGTCCGGCGGCACCGCGCCCGCCGGAATGTCGAGCTGCAGGCCGCCCGCGCCCGTCAGGGTGGTCGCCGTCGTCGACAGGGCCGTGCCGGTGAGCGCCTGCGCCTGCGACGGTTTCGACGAATTCACGACGAACAGGCCGACGCCGCCCGCGACCACGGCCGCGACCACTACCCCCGCAAGGAGCTTCGGCGTCACGCGGCGCCCTGGCGCTGCCTGAGCTGGCCCCGCGGGCGCCGCCCACGGGGCAGCGTAAGTGGGCGTCGGACCCCCTGGCTGGGCCTCGGTGGGTGCTGGCACGGACGCCGCCGACGGGCTGCCCGCCGCCTGCTGAGTCATCCCGCCAGGTGGGTCGACGAACGCCTGACCGTGATCGCCGACGTGCTCGGACCACGCCTGGCCATTCCAGTAACGGTACTCATGGCGCTGGTACGGATCAGCGTACCAACCTGGAGCAGGTGAGACCATGGGTCACCTCAAGCGCGCTCGCCCCCTGCGGTCGAATCGCATAACGATACCGACGGAGCCCCCGCTCCTGGACAGAGCCAAATGTCATTCGCTTGTTACCGACCCAGGCTGGTTGCGCTCCTGAGCGAGACCATCCGGGCTGCCGCCACGGGTGGCTACGGCGCGAAACCCTCGAGAGGCGCGACTCAACCCTACAACGACATCCTTCAGCGGCTGTGGATGCTTGAACCCGTGCCGGCATGGATGCCTGGCAAGGGATTCGTTTCACGGCTCGGGCAGGCCCCCAAGCACCAGGTCGCGGACCCGGCTCTCGCCGCCCGCTTGCTCAAGCTCGATGCTGACGGGCTACTCGAGCGCAAGTCCCAAGACGCTTCGGCGTCTGCACACAGCGCCATGCTCGGGCCGCTGTTCGAATCCCTTGTGACCCTCTCGGTGCGTGTCTACGCTCAAGCTGCCGAGTGTTCGCTCACGCATTTGCGGACGACAGCGCCAAACGAGCGAGAGACCGATCTGATCGTCCAGCGTCCCGATGGCAGAGTCCTGGCAATCAAGGTCAAGCTTGCCCGCGCCATCGTCGACGACGACGTCCGGCACTTGCTCTGGCTGCGCGACCACATTGGCGCGGATTTGCTGGACATGGTCGTAGTCACGACTGGGCCGGAAGCTTATCGCCGCAAAGACGATGTGGCTGTGGTGCCCCTGGCACTGCTTGGGGCCTGACGGCTGCTCACGACACCGCAACTGACCGTCTCACGCTTGCCGATCCACGCTCACGCTGCCGCGCTCAGGCCACCAGCACTTCCCAAGCAGAATGTCGCCGGTTCGAATCCCGTCTCCCGCTCCACTCCCCATGTGTGGTCACGTCAGCAGCCCACCCCACCGGAGCCGCGACGGACCGTTGCAGTATTTGCGACCACGCACGATGATGGGCGGACCGAGGCCAACTCCCGGCCTGGCCCAATCGATCGCCGCGGCCTCGGCGGAGATTTTGCGCATGGGTGACTCGCGATGAGCAACCCACGGTCGCGATCTCGTTCACCGGGCGGCAGCACGCACGAAGCTGTGCCCGGCGATCGGGAACGGCGAGCAAGAGCGACTCGGGCATCTCGGGCCGACGGCCCCCTGACAGAGACGTCGGCGATCGACGCTGCTCTTGCCGGCGCCGACAAACTGCGTCTCCTCTTCGGCCACATCTCCGACGCCGTGTTTGCGACCGATGCGACCAATCGGATCACACACTGGGCCGACTCGGCCGAGCGCCTGTTCGGCTACTCGGCCGCCGAGGCGGTGGGCCGCCCATTCGACGAGCTGCTGCCTTACCGGATGGCGCAACCCAGCGTCCAGGGCGAGTTCCTGATCACGCTGGAGGCCGGGCGGACGTGGCGCGGAAGGGGCACCGTTCGGGTTCGCGACGGCCGCGAGATCTGGCTCGAGTCGATGGTGGAGCCGATCATGGCAGACGGCCGGCTCCTCGGCAGCGTCTCGGTCGCCCGCGACGTCACCGCCACCGTCGAGGCGCAGCAGAAGCTGGCCGACGAGGAGCGGTTCCTCGAAGCGGTTCTGGGCGGCACCGAAGCGCTCGTTCTGGTCCTCGACTCGCAGGGTCGAGTGGTGCGCTTCAACACCGCCTGCCAGCGCCTGAGCGGGTACAGCGCAGCGGAGGTCGTCGGGCGCCCGGTCTGGGACGTGGTGATCCCATCGGCGGAAGTCGAGGGCGTGCGGGCTGTGGTGGCCGATATCGAGGCGGGGGCCTTCCCCAACTCGCACGAGAACCACTGGCTGACGCGCACGGGTGAATTGCGGCTGATCAGATGGGAGAACACGTGCCTCACCGACGACCGGGGTGCCGTCACCTACGTGATCGCGACCGGGATCGACATCACCGAGCGCAAGAGGGCGGCGGAGGAGCTGCAATATGAACTAGGGCTGATGCATGCGCTCATGGAGAATGTTCCTGCCCAGGTGTACTTCAAGGACCGTGAAAGCCGGTTCATCAGGATCAGCAGTTACGGGGCCAGGACGCTCGGCGTGAGTGATCCCGGGCAGGCGATTGGCAAGACCGACTTTGACTTTTTCACGGATGAACATGCGCAGCAGGCTTACGAGGATGAACGGGAGATCATTCGGACGGGGCAGGCGCACAGCGGTGAAGAGAAGGAAACACGGACCGGCCTACCAGATGTATGGGTTTCGACGACCAAGCTGCCCCTGCGCGACGCAGACGAAAGGATCATTGGCACATTCGGCATCTCAACTGACATCACCGACCGCAGGAATGCCGAAGAAGCCCTGCGCGAGCGCGCACGCGTGTTCGCGGCGCTCGCGCAATTCGCGGCCGCCGTGAACGCGATCCGAGATCCCGGACGCCTGGCGGCGGCACTGGTCGACACCGTGAGCGCTGTCGTCCCCTCGGACACGGTCGTGATCACCATGCTGGATCGCGGCGATGGCCAGTACCGCGTCCGCGAGGTGCGCGCACTCGCCCAGGACGCCGTCGGCGTGATCATTCCACCGGGTGCCGGGACGACGGGTCGCGCCATCAGCGAGCGAACCATGGTCTTCACGGACAACCTTTCGAACGCTGAGTACAACACGGCGTTGCGAGACTACACGCCGCACGAGTTGAATTTGGTGGCGGGGGTGCCACTCATAAACGAGGACACGGTGCTGGGTGTGATCTCCGTAGGCCGGTTCCATAAGGACGCGATATTCACGCAGGCCGAGCGCGAGGTGTTCGGCCTGCTCGGCTCGCACGCGGCGCTCGCGCTCGCCAACGCCTACCTCGTCGAAGATGTGTCGGCACTCGCGATCCACGACGCGCTGACCGGCCTCTACAACCGTCGGCATTTCGACGCCGCGCTCGACCTTGCCATCGCCCGTTTCAAGCGCCACGCACCAGCCGGGAGCCTGGCCGCGATCATGTTCGACCTCGACCACTTCGGCGACTTCAATAAGCACCACGGGCATCTGGCTGGCGATGCCCTGCTCCGCCTGTTCGGTGAGATTCTGCGGGTGCGCCTGCGCTCCGCTGACATCGTCGCGCGATACGGTGGCGAGGAATTCGTCGCGATCCTCGAAAACTGCGGCCTCCCCGAGGCCGCCCGCCTGGCCGACGAGGTCCGTAGGGAGCTCGAGGCGCGCTCGGTGCCCGGCGCCGACGGAAGTCCGCTGCGTGCCACCGTGAGCGCCGGATGCGCCGTCCTCTATGCCGCCGACCCCACTCGGGAGGCTCTGATCGGCCGGGCCGACGCCGGCCTCTACATGGCCAAGGAGGCCGGCCGCAATCGCGTCGTCACCGCGTAGGGCGCCCCGAGGCAGCCACCAACGCACCGACATGACGTTGCCCCCTGAGTGCAGGCAGCCCTGGCGCTGCCATGACGCGGAATCGTCGACAGCGTCCGCCAGCCGCCTACGCTTCGTTGAGGGTCCCACGAGAGGCGCCGCAACGCTCGCGCCGTCGTGCTTCCCAAGCCGAACGTCGCGGGTTCGAATCCCGTCTCCCGCTCCACTCCCTTGATCAACGCCCAGGATCGCACGCCTGACTGCGCGATCCGTTGCCAGGCATCCGTCTCCAGGCGCCGCACCTGATATCGTCTGATGCTATGCAGACACGTCTCGACAGCGCATGATCACCCACCGGTTCGGTGTCGTCGGCACGGGGTGGCGAGCGCAGTACTTCCTGCGACTGGCCAGCCTGCTGCCGGCACAGCTCGAGGTCGTCGGCCTTGTCGGGCGCCGTCCAGAGGTGGCGGATCAGACGACCAGGCGCTGGAATGTGCCCGCGTACGCCTCCCTCTCAGAACTGGTGGCGGCTCAGCACCCGGACTTCGTCGTGAGCGCCGTGCCGTGGGCGGCGGCGCCCGGCGTGACGCAGGCCGCGGTCGAGCTCGAGGTGCCGGTCCTGTGTGAGACGCCGCCCGCCCCCGATCTCGAGGGCCTGCGGCGCCTGTGGAATGCGGTCGGCGCGAGCGGCCTGGTCCAGGTCGCCGAGCAGTACCACCTCATGCCCAGCCATGCCTCACGGCTCGCGCTCGCCCGCAGTGGGGCGATCGGCAAGGTGACGTCCGTCCAGGTTTCCTCGACCCACGGGTATCACGCCGTGGCGCTGATGCGGGCATATCTCGGCGCCGGGTTCGAGCCTGCGACGGTCAACGCCCATACCTTCGTCGCGCCGCTGATCAACCCGCTCGTTCGCGACGCGTGGACCGACGACGACCAACCGAAGGACGCGACGACGACCATCGCGACCATCGACTTCGGCGGCTCCATGGGCCTCTACGACTTCACCGACAACCAGTGGCACAACCAGCTTCGGTCGCGCCGGATCGTCATCCGCGGCTCCGCAGGAGAGATCGAGGACGACGAGGTGGTTCGGCTGGTCGGACCTCGAACGATCGTGCGATCGCCCCTGGTTCGCCGCCAGACCGGCTATGACCTCGATCTCGACGCCTTCGACACGGACCACATCAGCCTTGGCGACATCATCCTCTACCGCAATCCGTTCCCGGGTTCGCGCTTCAACGACGAGGACATCGCGATCAGCAGCATGCTCACTGCGATGGCGGCCTGGTGTCGCGACGAAGGCGAGCCGCCGTATCCGCTGGCGGAGGGCTGCCAGGACCACCAGGTCTCGCTTGCGATCGACCAATCGGCCGCGACCAACGCCCCGGTCACCACGTCGGTCGAGGCGTGGGCGGCAGACTCCACGCTTTAGCGGATCGCGGCGGCGCGAGGGCCGCCACCGGATCGGGACGCCGGCACGATCACGCTGAGGGCGGCGGGCAGGATTGACACGTCGACTGGCGTCCGGCCGACAACATCGCCGTCGATCTCCACCAGGCGCGGTTGAGCGGTGGCGATCCGGACCTCCCGTGCCTGGGCCCGGAAGGCATGGCCGCCCGAAGAGTCGCCGAGATCGGTCTGGCGGAGCGCCTTCCATGCCGCCCGCAGGGCCGGGATCCGCCCCGACGCTCGCACCACGATGACCTCGAGCAGGCCGTCGTCGGGCAGCACCGGCCGGCGCGGCGACAGGCCGGCCATCATCCGGCCGAAGTTCGCGACGATGACCTGCGCGGCCTGGGTCTGCGTCGTGACCCCATCGAGAGTGATGTCGTGGGTCATATTCCCGATGCGACCGCTCGCCGCGATGGCGCTGGCGAAGTAGGCGAGCTTGCCCCAGCGTCGCTTCGAGCGCGTTCCCGTCGAGTCCATGACGTCGGCGTCGAAGCCGATCCCGCAGGCCACCGTGAAGTTGTAGGACTTCCCTCCGACGGTCGCCCGCCCCACATCGATGCGGCGACGCATCCCGGAGATGACTGTCTGCGCGGCCCAATCCAGACGGCGGGGTATCCCCAGGTTGCCCGCAAGCAGATTGCCGGTCCCGGTCGGAATGATGCCCAGGGCGACTGGCGTCCCGGTGAGCGCAGTGGCGACCTGGTTGACGGCGCCGTCGCCGCCGACCGCCACCACGACGTCGCAGCCACGTTTGACCGCCCGACGTGCGTAGCGGCGCAGGTCGGACTTGCGATCGACGACGGCACTGTCGACCTTCCAGCCGGCCCGTTCCAGCGTGGCGCGGACCTCTAGCACGACGCCGCCGACGTCGCCGCCCTTGCGCCGCCGACCGACGACTAACGCGCTCGTCACGGTCCTGACTCATGGCCACGCCAGCTGCTCAGCCAGAGCCTGCCGTCCAATGCAGCGGCGACGATGATCAACCACGCGGCACCGGCGAGAAGACCGCCGAGGACGTCCGTGAAGTAGTGGTAGCCGAGGTAGATCCGGCTGGTCCCGATCAAGAGCGCCAGCACGACGGCCAGGACGGTCACGATCAGGCCTGCTCGACGTCCCCATAGGGCCCAAACGATCAGGGCGACCGCGACGTAGAAGACGATCGAGTTCATCGCGTGCCCGCTGGGAAAGCTGTATTCCGGCTGGACCTGGGCCCAGGCGAGCTGCGGCCTCGGCCTTTGGAAGATGAGCTTGAGGGACTGGTTGAGCACGAGGCTGCCGGCCATCGAGACGGCCAGGAAGAGCGCCTCGCGGCGGTGCCGCCGCCAGATGAGCAGCGCGAGCGCGGCGACGAACAGCGGGACGACGACGATCGTCGAGCCGAGAGTCGTAAGCGTTCCCATGACGGCGTCGAGGATCGGGCTAGATAGGCTGTGGAGCAGCGGGTTCGCAAGCGCGTCGAGCGCATTTGCCTCCTGATTATGGACGTCCTCGGCGATCGCCCCAAGGACCAGGAGACACGCGAGGAGGGCAACGAATCCGCCCCCTATGAGCATGAGCCGCCGGCGAGGCGGACGCGAGAAGCGCCCCGACAAGCGCGAGTGCAGCGAACTCGGCTCGAACGCGGGCGGCGTCACAGGAGCGCTGAGAGGGCCGGAGGACGGTTCGATTCGCACGATGCGCGAACCTCGAGGAGATTGAGCGTTCGGGTAGCATACGGCCGCCGGTCGGACCGGAGGGTTAGGTAGGCCGGCATCTAGCCGAAGATCGTCGTCACGATCAAGCCGATCGCGGCGACGCCCATGACGATCGTCGTCGTCCACCCGATGATGTTCAAAAGACGACCGTTGGTCCGCTCTCCCATAGCCGCACGATCGTTGCACACGATCATTACCAGGAACACAAGTGGCACGGCGATGATGCCGTTGAGCACCGCGCTCAGGACGAGGGCCGTTATCGGAGGGACGCCGAGGAAATTGAGGGCCATCCCGACGAGCGTCGCGGCAACGATGACAAGGTAGAACTGCCACGCAGCAGCAGGCTTGCGATCAAGTCCGGATCGCCAACCGAATGCTTCAGAAACACCGTACGCCGCGGAGCCCGTCAGGATGGGTACGGCCAGCACGCCGGCACCGATGAGTCCCAGGGCGAGCAGGAAGGCGGACGCGTCGCCCGCCAGCGGACGCAATGCCTGGGCGGCTTCGGTGGCCGAAACAACGTCGTGCTTACCCGCGACGAAGAGGGTGGCACCGGTGGTGAGGATGATGAAGTAGGCCACGATCTCGGAGAAGACCATCCCCGCCATCGTGTCCCACAGTGCGTACTTGAGTTCGAACCGCGAGGCCCCCTGGCGTTGCTTGAGGTGGCGCCGACCAATGCTGATCTGTTCCTCGACTTCCTGGCTGGCCTGCCAGAAGAAGAGATACGGTGAGATCGTCGTGCCGAGCAGGGCGACGAGAATGCCGAGGTATGCCGGGTCGAGAGAGATGGTCGGCACTAGTGATCCAAGCAGGACCTTGACCAGGTCCGGCCGTGCAAAGAGGGCCGCCCCGATGTACGCCAGCAAGGCGAGGGACAGCCACTTGAAGACCTTGTCTATGAGGCGGTAGCCTCCGAAGACCTGAAGGCCGACGATCCCCAGGCTAACCGGCACGACGAAGACGAGGTCCGGGATCGGCGGCACCAGCAGGTTCATTGCCGCCGCGATGGCGCCGATATCGGCCCCGGCGTTCAAGGTGTTGGCGATGATCAAGGCGATCACCGCTGGGTAGAGGGCGCGGTGATAGTGCTCGCGCAGCACGCCCGCCAATCCCTTGCCGGTCACCAAGCCGATCTTGGCGCACATGTATTGGACGGCCGTCTGCATGGGCAGCATCGCGATGGTCGTCCAGAGCGTGGCAAAGCCGTACTGCGCTCCGGCCTGGGCGTAGGTCCCGATGCCCGAGGGATCGTCGTCCGATGCCCCGGTTATCAGGCCCGGACCGAGGGCCTTACCGAGGCGCTTGAACGCGTTCTTCTCAGCCCGCAGCTCGGCCGCCTTGGGATCGACGGGCCGGTCGGAGTGGACCCGCGGCTCGCCGGCGCTGGTTGATGGGTTCCGCTTGGGCACGGCGTCAACGCCCATGTTCGCCCTCCAGTTGTGCCTGCCACGCCGTCAGCTGGCGGTAGATGGCCGGTGCCCCAAGCGGCGGGTTTTCGGCAAGCGCGAGGTCAACGGGGCACAGGATGAACGGCTCGGTCTGCCAGCCGCCGAGGCCGCCATGCGAACCGACGAGCTCCTCGAATCCGGTGACCTCCCCGGAGACGCGGTCGACGGCGCCAAGCAGAATCAGGTCACCGGCGGTCGTGAAGCCCTCCAGATGCTGCAGGTTCTCGGCCGCCCCAGGACCATAGTCGGCCAGAGGGTCGCTGCCGTCGGACTGGCCCGAGGTCAGGTCGATCCGGCCGTGCGGCCCCAGCACCAGCGCATGACCCGCCGCGGACCTGACCAGGAGCGCTCCGATCCCCGGATGACGCGCCAGCGTTTCGATCAGGCCCGGGTATTGCGTCTCGATCGCCTCGCCGGTCATCCGACCGGGCTGGCTGGTGAAGTAGACGTGAGCCAGGTTGCCGGACGAGGCCACGACGACGTCCGGAGGCGCCACGGTCGTGCCGGGCTGCGCTCCGCGACCGAAGCGTCTCAGCGCGCTGGGCAGCAGGCGTGCCACCAGCGGCCCCAGGCCTGAGCCTCGGCCGAACTCAGCCGCCATGCGCCGGCCGATGCCGGCCGATTCGACCGCGTCCGTGGTGCCCACGACGCTCATCGTGCCAGGCAGCTGCGCGGAGATGATCGCCTCGAGCGCCTGGCCGTAGCGCTGCTTGAACGTGGCGCCCAGGCACTGGCCGTGGTCGGAGAGCACGATCAGCCGATAGGGCCGGCTGGTGTATCGAGCGGCCTTCAGCAGCGACCCGACGGCCCGGTCGATGCCCTGGAGCGCGTCTATCGCCTCCTGGCGTTCAGGGCCGCAGTGGTGGGCGATGGCGTCGTAGCCGGTGTAGTCCACGTAGATGGTCGGCGTCCCGCAATACATCTCCTCGATGACGAAAGCGGTCGAGACGGTGCGCAGGGCGATGTTGGTGACGGCTCGTTCGACGGCGTAGTGCAGGTCGCGGCGCATCCGCGGCTCGACCGACCGGCCGCGCTGGCTCTCCGCCTGATAGAGCTCCTTGGCCACCTCGCCTGCCATCAGCACCAGCAGGCGGAGGTAGTTGACGGAGGTGGCCAGGAAGCCGCGCAAGCGCCGTCCGTCGTCGGATGGCGCCCCCTCGGCGATCGTGGCCATGGTCAGGTAGCTACGCGGGGCGTCGCCCGTGACAAGGTTGCCGATGCTGGCCCCGTCGTCGGCCAGCAGGCCCGCGCCATCGCTGATCCGGCGGACGATCTCGGCCGCATCCTCCGGGTGGTTGGCGACCATCAACCTGGCGCTCGCCTTCTCGTACCAGCGAAAGCCGGCGATGTCGTCGTTTCGACCGTGCAGGATGCCCGCTTGACTGGCCGGCGTCGTGGGCGGCAGAAGTGCGACCCAGGGGTGGAGCGTCGACTCGCCGTCGCGTACCAGCTGGCCGAGCACTGGCACTCGCCCAGCTCGTATTGCCTCGCGCAGGATAGGAAGGCTCAGTCCGTCGATCTGCACGACGAGCAGCCCCGGCTGCGATTCCTGGGCGCGCCGGAAGTTGCGCGCGACCAACCGCCGGACCAGCACGCTGTAATAGGAATCGTCGTCGCTCACCGCCACGAGCTCGGCGAAGAGGCTGTTGAGAATCGTCAGCAGTACGGCTCCCCAAAGTGCAGTCGCATCGCCGTCCACTCGAACGCCTGGAACCACCCGTCCGAGGGCCAGGACGGCCAGGAACTGGACGGCCAGGCCCAGGGCCTGGGCGACGAAGATCGGCAACCCGACGAGCAGCCCGTGGAGGACGACGGCGGAGGAGCTGTCGAGGGCCAGCAGGAGAAGGCCGGCCAGCAAGAGCGGGACGGGGCCGTCGACCTTCAGCCCGGGGAGGACCGCGGCCGTGATGGCCAGCGCGAGACAGGCCCCCAGGTAGGACAGGACCGTGCGGCGCACGATCGCCAGGCGGGTCGGTCGCCATTCCCACATCAGGCGAACCTGGAGCCGGTAGAGCGCGAGCCAGTGCCGGGCCGCCGGCGCATGCCCGCTGCCGACCTCGGCCGTCATCGCCCGACTCGCCCGGCCAGGGCCATCGACTCCCCGGGCTGCAAGACGCGGATGTCAACTTCAGGGGCCCGTGCCGCAACGGCCTCACGGAAGGCCTCGCCCGGCCCCTCGAACCGGCGGCCCGCCACGCGCCGCAGGCCGAGCGGGTAGAGCGTGCCCCAGTGGATGGGCATGGCGATCGCGGGGCAGATTCGTACCACCGCCTCGGCCGCTCGCAACGGGTTCATGTGGCCGCGCCCGAGCCTGGGACCCCAGCCGCCCACCGGCAGAAGTGCCACGTCGACACGCCCGGCCAGCTGCCGCATTCCCGGGAAGAAGTCGGTATCGCCGGCAAAGTAGACGCTGGTCGACCCGGCGATGAGGATGCCGAGGGCGCTCTCTGCGGTCGTGAAGAGCGAGCGGCGGCAGCTGTGTTCGGCATGGATGGCCTCCAGCGTCAGATCGCCGACCTGCAGTCGATCGCCGGCCCGCATCTCGTTGACGACCCCGCGTGCCGCCTTTGCAACGACGTGCCCGAGGCCGACCGGGACGATGAGCGCGGGCTCGCCCGGGAGAGCCCGAAGGGACGCGAGATCCAGATGGTCGAGATGGCCGTGGCTGATGAAGACAACTGAGAGGCCCTCTAGCGCATCGGGGAGCACGGCCGGAACCTGACGCCGGATGACGCCCGCCGCCAGGTGGCCGAGTAACGGATCCGTAAGCACGCGCACGCCGTCGAGGTCGACGAGGACGGTCGAATGGCCGAGGAACGTCAGCCGATCGCCCACCTTGCATCCTCCGACACCGCACGCTACTCCGCAGTATCGACGATTGTGACCGACCACGGCCTCCAGGTCGCGCGGGCCCTCGTCACCACTCGCGTCACGGGCAGTCGAGACCGGCCACGTAGCGGCGCGACCGGAGATCCCGAGGCCGCTCCGCTATTTGATGGCCGCCAGGACTTCCTCGGTCGTCCGAACGCGGCCTATCCGGGGGAAAAGCGATCTGACCGTGTGGCGGTGCTCCTCGACGTCGCGCGCGGCCATCGCGTCTTCCACGAAGATCTGGTTGTAGCCGCGCTCATACGCGTCACGTGCTGTGCTCTCGACGCCGATGCTCGTGGAGATGCCGCACAGGACGATCGTGTCGACGCCGCGGCGACGGAGCTGCAGATCCAGCTCGGTGCCGTAGAAGGCGCCCCACTGGCGCTTGGTGATGATCACGTCGGAGGGCTGAGGTGCGAGTTCGGGCACGATCTCCGCCCAATCCGGGGGGAGCGTCCGGCCACCGGCCCCGACCGGGGCGTCGGTGATCGGCTTGAGGCCGTCCTTGCCGTCGGCCGATGGGGTCACATGCACGAAGACGACCGTGCCGCCGGCTTTGCGAAGGGCCGCGGCCATCTGCGCCGCGCGTGCCACCACCTCGGTCGAGGAGTGGGGCGCGCTCGGCGGGGCGACGATGCCGCGCTGGAGGTCGATGACAACGAGCGCCGTCTTCGCCGGCTCGATCTTCAGGTCCATGATTTCTGCCTCCGGGCCGCCTGACTCCTGTGGAAGCGATCGATCATCGGCGTCACTTCCTCTTCGCAGACGTGGCGAGTGCGGCGAAGGCACGGCTGCGGTCGATCGCTTCGGGTCGACGCGCCTCGCGTCCGTCGAACCAGCGCTTCATCAGCTCTACCATAGTCAGATACGCGACGACGATCGCCACCAGCAGCGGCCAGAACTGCCACGGCAGCCCGCCGAAGCCGATCACCGACCCCAACGGACTCACGGGAATGATCACGGCCGCGGCCAGCGCCGCCACGATTGCTGCCGCAAGTTGCTTGCTGGGCCGGCTCAGCCAGAACGGGCTGCGCCGGGTGCGAATGGCCAGCACGACCAGGATCTGGGTGAAGAGCGACTCGACGAACCAACCGGTGTGGAACGAGTCCTCGTTGTTGCCCAGCATCAGGAGCAGCAGGCCGAAGGTGACGTAGTCGAATATGGACGAGATCGGCCCGAAGGCGATCATGAACCGCTCGATGGCGTGGACGTCCCACCGCGCCGGCTCGGCCTCCACGTCCGGATCGACGTTGTCCGATGGGATGGCCGTCTGCGAGGCGTCGTAGATCAGGTTGTTGAGCAGGATCTGGCCCGGCGTCATCGGCAGGAACGGCAGCAGCGCAGCCGCGCCGGCCATGCTCAGCATGTTGCCGAAGTTCGAGCTGGTGCCCATGCGGATGTACTTGAGCGTGTTGGCGAAGGTGCGGCGGCCTTCGGTCACGCCCTGACTGATCGCGGCCAGGCTCGGTTCGAGAAGAATGATGTCGGCGGCGGACCGGGCGACGTCGGTGGCGTTGTCGACGCTGATGCCGACGTCGGCGACGTGCAGCGCCGGGGCGTCGTTGATGCCGTCGCCCATGTAGCCGACCACGTGTCCCGACTCCCGCAGGGCGCGGATGACCTGGAGCTTCTGGTCGGGGTCGACGCGGGCGAAGATCGTTGTCTTGGGCGCGCGGGCAACCAGCGCAGGGTGGGTCAGCTTGCGCATCTGGTCGCCGGTCAGGACGCCGTCGACCTGCAGTCCGACCAGCCCCGCCACGTGGCGGGCCACCAGGTCGTTGTCGCCGGTGATGATCTTGAGGGCGATCCCCTGCTCCGCCAGCGACGCAATCGCCTTGCCGACGCCCGGCTTGGGAGGGTCGCTGAACAGGATGACGCCCTCGAAGGTGAGGTCCCGCTCGAGACGAGGGGCGTCCGCCAGGCCGGAGATGACGGCCGGAGTCGAGCTTGTCGAGTCTTTCGAAGCCTTCGCGGCCGAAGCCG
>PLLE01000024.1:10811-25577 GCA_003141245.1 Chloroflexota bacterium | reverse complement strand
CGACCCGCTCGGGGCGGCAGACCCGGAGGCCGAGGCCGAGGCGGACCCTGAGGCCGCTTCGGACCCGGAGGCCGAGGGCTCCGGCGTCGAGGTGTCGAAACCGAAGGCGAAGTTGCCGTCGGCCTTGAGCTCGAAATGGACCGACTTGACGGTCTTCATCGACTCGACCGTCTTGTTCATGATCTGGTGAGCGTCACTCAGGGGCGCTGACGAGCAACCGGCAACGAGTGCGATAGCCACGACAAGGCCGGCGGCTCCGGTAGCGATCGACTTGCGAAGAAACACAGAACTCCTCCTGACATGACGCCGGCCCAAGACTCTATCGTCTCGCCGCCCATCGCGCACGCCGCCCCCGCTGAACCCGCCCGAGGCTACCCCAAGCCGTGCGGCCGTCCGACTCTCGCCGATCGCTCCGTCGCAGAAAGCGAGACCCCGGGCCTCGCGGCCGGGGTCTCGATTATGGCTGCAGGAGCGGGCGACGCCCGCCGAGAATCAGCTCGCCTGGACGTCGCTGTCGGCCGGAGCCTTGATCGTCACGGCCTGGTCGTAGTTAGTGAGCGTCACGACCACATCGAGATTGCCGGTCGCGCCCGCGGAGGCCTTGACTTCGATCTTGGCGGGAAGGAGGTTCTCCTTGTAGGTCCACATCTCGACCGAGGCGCTATCGAGCGTTATGCCCGAGGCCACGGAGCCGCCCTGAGCGCCCAGCATGCTGTTGATCTTGGCAATTGGCAGCGAGATCGAGACGTGGTAGGCGTCCTTCCCGCCGACCTTGTCATCCGGCTTAAGAGTCGCCACGGCTCCGGCGTCGGTGAGAACCTTACGGAGCGCCGTGATTTGATCCGTGATCGCGCCGCTGGCGATGGCGCCTGGACTCGGGATGCTCACCGGGATCGTGTCGCTGAGCTTGGACTTCGTGAACTTGTCGCCCCCCGGGAGAATGCTGATCTTCGTGTATACGTAGCCGTCGACGACTATGACCTCGCCGGACAGGCCGAATAGGTTCGGGACCGCGAGCTTGAGGTCGACGGCCTGTTTGGTGACGTCGACGTCGCCCTCGAGCGTCGTCCCGGAGAGGTTGACATTGCCCACGAGGCTGGAGCCGCTCGAGCCCGGCAGCGCACCGGTGTTGACCGATCCGCTGACTTCGATCTTGATGTGGAGCGACTCTACCGCGGGCGCATGGGCGACAGCCTGGGTGATGACTTCGTCGGGATCGGTAATGGGCGGCGGCGTCGGGGTACCGGAGCTGCCACCGCAGCCGCTGGCGATGACGACACCTGCCAGGGCCATCAATGCGAGAGCAGGCCTGGGACGACGGATCACTTGAACCCTCCCTGAAGATGCGTGTGCAAGGAAAGCTTGGTGGCCCAATAGGCCCCTGTCAATCCCGGGCCTGGGCGCTGTCGCAACAATGGACGGGGCTCCAGAACGTGTCAAATGTGCAGCAGACCAGTGGGCGATCGTCTCGCCCTTGCAAGCGAAGGAGCCCTGGGCGACTCGCCCAGGGCTCCTTCGAATGGTTGCGTCGCGAGGCTAGAAGTCCATCTCGCCGCCATGGTTGTGGCCACCGGCGGAAGCATCCTTCTTCTCCGGGATGTCGGTGATGAGGGTCTCGGTCGTAAGGACCATCTTGGCGATCGAGGCCGCGTTCTCGAGAGCGGAGCGGGTCACCTTGGCGGCGTCCACGATCCCCTTCTCGAACATATCGCCGAACTCGTCCTTGAGGGCATCGTAGCCGAAGCCCACCTTCATGCCGCGAACCTGATCGACGACGACCTCGCCGTGTGCGCCGGCGTTGTCGGCGATCTGGCGGATCGGGTACTCGAGGGCTCGACGGACGATGTCGACGCCAACCTGGGCATCGGCGTCGCCGAGCTTGAGCTTGTCGAGAACGGCCTGACAGTGCAGGAGAGTTGCGCCGCCGCCGGCGACCATCCCCTCCTCGATGCCGGCCCGCACTGTGGACAGCGCGTCCTCGATGCGGTGCTTCTTCTCCTTGAGCTCGACCTCGGTGGCCGCGCCGACCTTGATGACGGCGACGCCGCCGGCGAGCTTGGCCAGGCGCTCCTGGAGCTTCTCCTTGTCGTAGTCGGACGTGGTCTCCTCGATCTGGGCGCGGATCTGGGCGATGCGGGCCTTGACCGCTTCGGGCGCGCCGGCGCCGTCGACGATCGTGGTGTCGTCCTTGGTGGCGACGACACGGCGGGCCTCGCCGAGGTCCTCGATCGTGACGGAGTCGAGCTTGCGGCCGATCTCCTCGCTGATGACGGTGCCGCCGGTCAGGATGGCGAGGTCGCGGAGCATTTCCTTGCGCCGATCGCCGAAGCCCGGGGCCTTGGCGGCCAGAACCTGGACGGTGCCGCGGAGCTTGTTCACGACGAGCGTGGCGAGCGCCTCACCGTCGACGTCCTCGGCGATGATCAGGAGCGGGCGGCCGATCTGAACGGCCTTCTCGAGAGCCGGCAGCATGTCCGGAACGGCCGAGATCTTCTTGTCGGTGATCAGGATGCGCGGGTTGTCGAGAACCGCCTCCATCCGATCGGCGTTGGTGACGAAGTAGGCGGAGATGTAGCCGCGGTCGAACTGCATCCCCTCGGTGTATTCCTTCTCGAGCCCGAGGGACTGGCCTTCCTCGACCGTGACGACGCCGTCCTTGCCGACCTTGTCCATGACCTCGGCGATGATGTCGCCGACTTCGGGGTCGGCGGCCGAGATCGTCGCGATGGCCGCGATCTCCTCGCGCGAGTCGATCGGGCGGGACTGCTTCTTGATCTCCGCGACGACAGCCTCGACGGCCTTCTCGATGCCGATGCGGATGAGCATCGGGTTGGCGCCCGCGGTGACGTTGCGGATGCCCTCGTTGATCATCGCCTGGCCCAGGACCACCGCGGTCGTCGTGCCGTCGCCGGCGACGTCGTCGGTCTTGGTGGCGACTTCCTTGAGCAGCTGGGCGCCCATATTCTCGAACGGGTCTTCCAGCTCGATGTCGCGGGCGATCGTGACGCCGTCGTTGGTGATCGTCGGCGCGCCGAACTTCTTGTCCAGGACGACGTTGCGGCCCTTGGGGCCGATCGTGACCTTGACGGCTTCGGCCAGGCGGTCCACACCGCGCTTGAGAGATCGACGAGCGGTCTCGTCGAAGACGATCTGCTTAGCCAAGTCTGTACTTCCTCCGCTTGCCTCCGGCCAGCCGGGTCGTGCCCGGGGCCGAGTCGCTGATCGGCGCCGTGGTTCCGGCCGCCCTAGACCTCGACGATCGCCAGGATGTCCTTCTGGCTGACGATGAGGAGCTCTTCGCCATCCACCTTGAACTCGGTGCCGGCGTACTTCGTGTACAGAACCCGGTCGCCAACCTTGACGTCCATCGCTTCGCGCTTGCCGTCATCGAGCATCTTTCCCGGCCCGGCGGCGAGGATCGTACCCTCCTGGGGCTTCTCCTTGGCCGTATCGGGCAGGACGATGCCGCTCTTGGTTATGTCTTCGCGAGGGGTCGGCTTGATCACGACGCGATCGCCAAGGGGCTTCAGCTTCTTGCTGGTCGCAGTGGCAGTTGCCAACGCGCAATTCCTCCTGATGACGGCCGCTCGTGCCTGCCGTCGTGATGCCTGGATATGGTTCTTGCGGGGCGCCGACAGGGTCGACGCCATCGGGGTTACCCGAATGCTCCGTCGGTTGGGCCTCGGGGCCGGGCGACTTCCATCACGGCAGCGCCGCGTCGCCTCCGATGCCTAGCCGTTGCATTAGCACTCTACCGATGAGAGTGCTAACAGCGTAACCACGGCCCGTTTTACTGTCAAGCACGGCCGTCCCCACCACGAACACGTGGGGTGCCCTATCGTAGGGGCCGGCGCCGAGGGCGAGTACCAAGGGAGACAATGTGGTCAGGGGCACGCTGGTGTCGGAGAGCGTCCGAGCGGGAGCGGAGATCTCTGGAGTCGCAGAAGTGACGCTCGTGGGCGTCCGACGGGTGGAGATCGCGAACGCCTCGCCGGACCAGCCACTGCGCTGGACGCTGATCGACTTCGAGGCGCCCGACGGCCAGGCAGACGCGCTCGCCGTTGCGTTTGCGGGGGCGCTCGACCGGCCGGGCTGGTACGTAGATTTCCTCACGGCCACGGATAAGTACGTGGTGTTTTCGGGGCGCATCTTCCGGTACCGCCGTGGCGATGCCTCGGGTCGGACGCAGGCCCAAGCCTATGCCCTGGAACTCGGCGTTCCGCCGGCTCAGATCGATTGGCCGGAGTGAAGATGGATACCGAGCTTCCCGATCACGTCCTGCGCAACCGCGCGATGTGGGATCGCTGGGCGCCCGATTGGGTCGGTCCGGGCGAACGCAACTGGGCCCAGGACGAACCCACCTGGGGCATCTGGGGCATTCCCGAGGCCGAGCTTCGAATGATCGAGAACGTCAGCGGGTTGGACGCGATCGAGCTGGGCTGCGGCACGGCCTATGTCTCGGCCTGGCTGGCCCGCCGCGGCGCCCGCCCGGTCGCCATCGACAACTCGGCCAAGCAGCTCGAGACGGCCCGCCGTCTCCAGAAGGAGCACGGCCTCGACTTCCCGCTGATCCACGGCAACGCCGAATCGGTCTCCTTCCCCGATTCCAGCTTCGATCTGGCCATCTCCGAATATGGGGCTTCCATCTGGTCCGATCCGTATCTCTGGATTCCTGAAGCGGCCCGTCTGCTCCGTCCCGGCGGCCGGCTCGTCTTCCTCATCAACGGCTACCTGCAGATGCTGTGCGAGCCGGACGAAGAGAACGCTCCGGCGACGGATCGGCTGCTGCGCGACCAGTTCGGGCCGTATCGATTCGAATGGTCGAGCGACGAATCGGTTGAGTTTCACCTGGCGCACGGCGAGATGATCCGGCTGCTGCACGCCAGCGGGTTCGAGGTCGAAGATCTGATCGAGATCCAGGCGCCCCCCGGCGCAACCACCCGCCACGCCTACGTCTCCGCCGGGTGGGCCCGCCGCTGGCCCAGCGAGGAGATCTGGAAGGCCCGTAAGCGAAGCTGAGGCCTGCCCGCCATTGGTCCCAGCGGGACGGGGCGACCCGTCAGCGACGGCGCCCTGCCAGCGCATGCTCGAGGGTCTCGATGTACCCGGCACGGTGGATCGAGCGGTCCAGCAGAGCCGGCCGGTCCCCCAGGATCGCTTCGACGGGAGTCGCGTCGGGCAGGCCAGCGATGAGGCCGTCGATCGCCTCCGCGGCGTCGATCGTCTCGACGATGGCCGCCTCCGGCGCGGCGGACGCGAACGCCTGCCACGTAGGGGGCAGGCTGCCGTTGATGAGATCGGCCATCTCGTGCGAGAAGACACTAGGCTGCTCGCCGGGACGCGCCGTCAGGGCCGCCCTCCATCGCGCCGCGAGGAAGCGGTCCCAGAACGACAGGTGGCCGAGCGTCTGGCCGACGGTCCACGAGCCCTCGCCGGAGGACAGCGTCAGGTCCGCTGCCGAGAGGCTGCCGAGCAACTCCCGGAGCCGCGCAAGGCTGGCTTCATTGCGCGCTATGTACGAGCGATCGGCCGGCGCGGCCGCGGGACGGCCGGCGGCGAGCGCCCGCTCCAATTGCTCGAGGTGAGCCTCACGGTGAGCCCACCGCCCGACGAGATTCGGCTTGTCGGCCACGAGCACGTCCGGCACGCTGGCGACCAGCGATTCGATGAGCGCGTCGACCGATTCGGCGGAGTTCAGAGCCTCCCTCGCAACGGCCGTGCCCAGCCGGCCGGACCAGGCATCCACCAGCTCGACCAGCGGCGGGTTGATGCCCTCCAGGAGGTCGTACGGAACCCCTCTCGGATCGAGAGGCTTCCCTTCTGCGGCGGCCTCCTGAGCGACCCTCCAGCGGGCCCCGGTCGACCGGTCCCAGAACGCCATGTGGGCCAGGACCTGGGCCACGGTCCAGCCGCCCTCTTCCGTCAGCAGCGCCATGTCGGCGTCACGCAAGCGCTCCACCAGCGAGGCCAGGCGTCGCCGGCTGGCTGCGTTCCGCTCCACGAAGGTCCGGTCCACACTGGCCGGCGCCGCGGCCTCTATTCCACGCTCAATTTGATCTAGGTGCTCGCCGCGATGGCGATGTCGGTGCAGCAGGTACGCGCTTGGCGTGCCCTCCAGTGCGTCGACGACGGCGTCGGGGGCGCTCGCGATGAGCGCGTCGAGCTTGGTCGCCGCGTCGAGCGCCAGGGCAGGGATGTCTTCACCATCGATGCCGGCCCAGTACGGGTGCAGGGCCTCGTTGGCGAGATGCTCGGCGGCGATGACGGAGTCGTCTGGGACCGACCACTTACCGGCCAGCATCTCCCCCCAGCGCTCGGCCTGCCAGCGGTCCCAGAAGCCAGTGTGGGCCAGGGCCGATGCCACGGTCCAACCGCCGCCCAGATCGACCGCCAGCTGGGCCGGCGTCAGCGTCTCGACGAGGCGTGCGAGCCGCTCTCGCGATTGATCGTTGGGGCGCTGGAAGCTCCGGTCCGTCATGGTCGTCTCCTCGATGGCTGGCATTCCGACGCCCCCACGAGCGCGGCAAGTGCCCTCAGCCCGGGGAGCGGCGCCGGAAGGTGGCGTCGTAGGCCGCGACGAGGCCCTCGCCAATGCTATCCGGGGCCTGGCCACGCTGCTCCGCAAGCCACTCCCCGGTGATGCGGACCCATGCCGGAGTGTTGCGCCTGCCGGAGAACCGGGGCGCGGGGCCCGTTGCCCGGGGCGTCCCGGCGGCGTTGCGCGGCACGCCCGCGTTGCGCGGCACGCCCGGCGGCGCCAGGTATGGGGAGTCGGTCTCGATCAGCAGCCGCTCCGCGGGGACGAGCCGCGCGACCTGAACCGCGGCCTCCTCTCCGCGGCGGAAGACGAGACCGCTGAAGGAGATCGCGATCCCCATCTCCAGCGCCTCCTCGGCGTAGTCGACGGGCCCGGAGAAGGAGTGCAGCACCGCGGGCGGGCGCCCCTCGAAGACGTCGCGGGCGGCCACTCGCCCGAAGGCCGCCGCTCTGAGCTCGCTCAGCAGCGCGTCCTGGGCGTCGCGCTCGCCGGCCGCGGAACGGCAGTGCAGGATCGCCGGCTTGCCCGTCTCGAGCGCCAGGCGCAGGTGGCGTCTGAGGTTGGCAAGCTGCGCCTCGCGGGGCGAGTGCATGCGGTCGAAGTCCAGCCCCGTCTCCCCGATCGCGACTACGCGCCCGTCGCCGGCCAGACAGACTACCCGGGCCCATTCGGCGTCGGAGCAGGTGACGGCGTCGTGCGGGTGCACGCCCGCGGCCGCGTCGATCCTCTTGTCGGCCTCCGCCAGCGCGAGCGCCGCAGCGGACGACCGGGCGTCCCAACCGGGCACGAGCAGTCGTTCGATGCCGGCGTCGAAGGCCTCATCGATGACGACTCGCCGGTCGGACTCGAACGGATCTGCCTGAAGATGGGCGTGGCTGTCGATCAGGCGCACGGCAACCCGCCGGGGCTATCCCGCAGCCGGGGTCGCGGCCTCGGTCTCCAGGCGTGGGAAGAGCGGCTCAGCGGCGGCCACCCGACCGCCAGGAACGAAGCCAGCCTCCCACTCGAGGAGCGGGAGCACGGGAGCTCCGCCGTTGCCGTCGGCACCGTACGAGTACTCGTACCCGAGTTGAGCCAGGATCCTGGGCGCGGCGGTTGGCATGAACGGCGCTACGGCCAGCCCAATGAGCCGGCAAGCTTCGACCAGGTCGCCCAGAACGTGGCCCAAGTACTCGCTCTTCCCCTCGACGCCTGCCTTGGCCTCCTTGGCCAGGACCCAAGGCTGCTCGAGATCCACCTCACGATTGGCCTTGTCGACGAAATCCCACAAAGCCGCCAGCGCCTCGCTGAGCTGGCAGGCCTCGAGCTTCTCGCGGTAGGCAGGGAGCGCGTGCATCCACGCGACCTGCAGGCTGCCACGGCTCGGCGCAGGTCGACTACCTTCCAGATACCGGTTGACCATCGAGACCGTGCGGTTCAGGAGGTTGCCGAAGTTGTTGGCCAGGTCCGTGTTGTACCGTCGAACGAAGGAATCCCACGACACGTCCGCGTCCCTGTCGAACGGCACTTCGCGCAGGGAGACGTACCGGGTCCCGTCGGGCCCAAGAGTGCGCACGACGTCCACCGGGTCGAGGAAGTTCCCCAGGCTCTTGCTCATGCGCTCGCCCTGGGCCAGCAGCCAGCCGTGGACCCAGACGCGGCGCGGCGCCTCCAGCCCGGCGCTCCAAAGCATCGCCGGCCAATAGATGGTGTGAAACCGGGCGATGTCCTTGCCGATGACGTGCAAGTCGGCCGGCCACCATCGTTCAAAGGCTTCCTTGTCGTCCGGGAAACCGGCGCCGGTCACGTAGTTGATCAGGGCGTCGTACCAGACATAGATCGTCCCGGCCTCGGGATTCCAGCTGCCGTCTGAGAGCTGAGCAGAGGAGCCGTCCGGCATGATCGGGAACGGGATCCCCCATGAAGCGCCAGACCGACTGATCGAGAAGTCCTCCAGGCCGCCGCGAATGAAGCCGAGCATCTCGTTGCGCCTGTAGTCGGGTTGGACGAAGTCGGGATGCTCCTCGAAGTAGCGCTCCAGACGCTCCTGGTAGGCGGACAGGCGCAGGAACCAGTTGTGCTCGGAGAGCCACTGCAGGTCCACCGTCGGGTGGTTGGGGCAGCGCGTCCCCTGGGCCGTCTCGAGCACGTCGGAGGGAGCCTTGAAGCCCTCGGCCGGGCAATACCAGCCCTCGTAGTCGCCGACGTAGATGTCACCATTGGCATATGCCCGGCGGACCATCTCCTGGGCGGCCCGGATGTGGTCCGGATCGGTCGTCCGGATGAAGCGGTCGGGGCTGATCAGGAGCGCATCCTCGGCCGTCTTGAACAACGCCACGTTCTCGTCGACGAACGCCTTGGGCGTCGTGCCGAGCTCGGCCGCACGTTGGGCGATGTTGACCGAATGCTCGTCGATGCCGGTCAGGAAGCGCGTCCGATCGCCCTTCATGCGGTGCCATCGTGCCAGGACGTCAGCCCCGACGACCTCGTACAGGGTATGGAGGCCGGGCCGGTTGTTGGCGTAGGCGATGGCGGTTGTGATGTAGTAGCGATCGTCAGGGCTCATGGCGCCCGATGGTATCAGGCGCGCCGACACACCATGTGTACAAGGCCGACGAATGGGTGCGCCTTTGCGCGATCAATCGGGCAGGATCCCGCCGGGCCTTACGGGAATCACCCGGGCGAGCCCGCTCCGCTTGTCGGCGCTGTCGGCGCTGTCGGCACTGTCGGCGCCGCCGGCGCACCGCCCTGTGGGGCAGGCAGGCCGAAGGTGGAGCGGCGGTAGACCAGGGTCACCGCCGAGACCACCCCGAAGGCGACTGCCGCCTCAAGGGCCGCGAGCGAAAGGATCTGGTCCGCCAGAGATCCAGCCGCGCCGGAGATCTGCAGAGCCGCGACGGACAAAGCCGCGGGCAACGGCAGCCACGATGCACCGACCATCCGGATGTGCCCGCTCGACTCAACCTCGGAAAGCTTGGCCCGGTTGGCCGCGTATACGCCTGCGGCGGCACCGACAGCGAACAGCACGATCGAGACGCTCGGCTTGAGCGACAGTCCCGTGACGGTCAGGTAGAGCCACAGTGACAGGATCGGCCCACCGCCCGAGATAGCCATTACGACGACTGAGTAACGCTGCTCACGGCGTAGCCGGTACGCATCCCACGACCCTGCGACCACGGCGAGGGCTGCGCTGACGAGGGCGATCGCCTGATAGATGTTCATTGCGCCTTCCCCTGCATCGCGCGTCGCTGGACTTCCGCGGCCAGGTCTCTCCTGGCCGCGACCGCGACATCGGCCCTGTTCCGCAGAGCCGCGATCTCCGCCTGGACGGAGCTTGCCAGGGCGTCGTAGAAGCCCCGCCAACGCTCGAGTCCGGCCAGGGCCTGGAGAACCGCCAGCCTCCCGTCCGCCACCTGCTGCTGTGCCGCCCACGCGGCCAGCGTCATCGCCGCCGGCCCAGACGTGTCATCGGGGAGTGGAACTGTCGGCGTCGTGCCGGCCAGCCGCCGCGGATGCACGGCGCCGGCGGACCGGGCCTGCTCGAAGCTCTGGCGCAGGGCCGCGGCCATCTTCGAAGAATCGCCCGCGAAGTACCAGCCGCGGCCGTACGAGATCGTATCGGCGAGGTACTGAGGCAGCCCAACCGACCCGGTCGAATCAATTCGACCGAGCAGATTCCCGACGGCGTCGATCTGGTGGGCCAGGTCGCTGCGTCGATCGTCGAGGTCGTCGAGCTCCTTCTGGGCCCGTGCGAGAGCGTCAAAGGCAGCGTCGGAGTTGCCGGCCCAGAGGGTTCGGGCGGTCTTGAGGTCCTTCGCCGAGAGCACTGTCGGATCCCTTGGCGGCGCGGCCGACCGATCGACCGTGGCGAAGTCGAGGTCGCCGAGGTCGTGGTCGGCATGGCTGACGTTCTCGTCGATGATGCCCTGCATGTAGCCGAGCCGGCCGAAGTTACGCCGCATCTGCTCGAAGACCTCCTGCGGCGACTTTACGTCCGATGCCGCGGCGGCCCCTCCGGTGGCCAGCGAGATCAGCCCGATCCCGGGCGCCAGGACGCTTGCCAGGGCGGCAATGCCCGCGGCGTCGCCAAGAAGCTGGGCCACGTCGCCGGAACTGAAGCCGCTCGGGTTGGCTTGATCGGTTACGCGCTTCATCGAGCGGAAGATGCTCAAGCCGCCCTGGACCAGCTCCACTCGCGGCACAGGCAGGTTGATGCCACTGATCGCCGGAACCACGCCGAGGGCAGTGACGTTGGTCGTGGCCCCGGCCGTGGCGGCCGAGCCGGCAGCGGAGCCGGCGGCCGAGTGGAACGGAGTCATCAGGCCGTGCCCGCCGGTCGCCCCATTCCCGGCGCCAGCCGCGCCTCCGGCGGCTCCGCCGGCACCGCCCGAGCCAGCGCCCGCCGCGCCGCCCACGGCACCACCCGCGAGTCCGGCCACGCTCCCGGCTGAGGACGCCACTACCGCGCCTCCAACCGACATCAGCAGCACGCCGGTCGCGGCCACACCACCCAGATCGGCGTCTTTGGGGTCGGGAGCGGTGGTCCCGTCCGCGGCGAACAGGTCGGCGAGCTTGCCCGCCGGCCCGAAGCAGCTGACCGGGTCGTCATCGTCGTCGTCGCAATAGTCGTCGGCGTCACTCAGGGTGCCGTCTCCCCCGTCCGCCAGCACCGGCGTGGTTTGCGGGGAGTGGATTGGGGGTCCGAAGGGAGCGTAGGCTCGCGCCGCAAACTGCGACCCAAGGATCAAGAGCAAGCCGGTGGCCATGAAGGCGGCGGCCACGCCATAGCGGACTAGCGCTGCGAACCGGAGAGGTTTCGCCACGATCCAATCCTCCCTCTGATCTCCACCCGACGCGACGGAGTGCCGTCAGTGTAGAACGCAGGTCGCCGCCGAAGCTAGCCCCGGCTTTCCGCCGCCCTATCCGCTCAGTGGCGGAAGTGCCGCACGCCCGTGACCAGCATCGCCGCGCCGGCCTTCTCGGCCACCTCGATCACCTCCGCGTCGCGCATCGAGCCGCCCGGCTGGGCGAATGCGGTCACGCCAGCATCCAGGCAGACCTGCACCGCGTCCGGGAACGGATAGAACGCGTCGGAGCCGCAGGCCGCGCCCTTGAGTGCGTCCGGTCCATGGAAGGCGATCGCCTTTGCCACGGCCTGGCGGGCGGCGTCGACGCGGCTCGTCTGACCGGAACCGAGGCCGATCTCCATCCCGTCCTTGACGAGCACGATCGCGTTCGAGACGACGCCCCGGCAGAGGCGCCAGGCGAGGTCCAGGTCGCGCAATTCGGTGGCGGACGGGCCGCGCGAGGTGACCTGCTTCCACGTTGCCGGATCGTCGGGCAAAACGTCCGGCGCGGTCACGAGTACCGCACCGCCCGCGACGCGGAGAGAGCTAGTGGCGGAGGGCGGAGGTGCGGCCTCCCCGGTTCCGAGGAACGGATCCTCGAGCAGCCGCAGGTTGGCCTTCCTGGCCAGGATCTCCAGGGCCGCAGCCGAATAGGCCGGGGCCACGATCACTTCCAGGAAGATCGAGGCCAGGCCGGCTGCCGTTGCGGCGTCCACTTCGCGCGTCAGCGCCACGACGCCGCCGAAGGCCGAGACCGGGTCACCGGCCAGTGCGTCCTGCCACGCTTCGGCGAGGGTCGAGCGTTCCGCGGCGCCACACGGGTTGGTGTGCTTGACGACGACGCAGGCCGGGCCGCGCAACTGGCGGGCGATGGCGTCGGCGCCGGAGGCGTCCAGAACGTTGTTGTAGCTCAGGGCCTTGCCCTGCAGGATCGAGCCGCCGAGCGCGAAGGGGCCGGCAGACCCGCCGATGCCGGAGCGGCGGTAGCGGGCCGCCTGCTGGTGCGGGTTTTCTCCGTAGCGCAGGGTCTCGACCTTCTCCAGACCCACCACGAGCGTCGGTGGATACGGATCGGCGGCGCCGGGGAGGCCGGGCTCGTCGGGGAGGGCCACTCCGGCGGCCGCCATCCGGCCGGGCAGCTCGGCGGAGATTCGGGCATCGTAGGCGCCGGTGTGGCGGAACGCCTCGACGGCCAGAGCAGAGCGGAGCCCCTCCCCCACTCGACCGTCGCGTTCCAGCGCGCCGAGAATGGACTCGTAGCGAGCCGGCGAGGTCACGACCGTGACCGAGGCATGGTTCTTGGCCGCGGCGCGGACCATCGACGGACCGCCGATGTCGATCTCCTCGACGAGGTCGTCGAACGAGATCCCGGGACGCTCGGCCGCGGCGGCGAACGGATACAGATTGACGACGACGAGCTCGAACGGATCGATCGCGGCCGCGGCAAGCTGCTCACGGTGGGATGTGATCCTTCGATCGGCCAGGATCCCGGCGTGGATTCGCGGATGGAGGGTCTTGACCCGCCCGTCCAGCATCTCCGGGAAGCCCGTCACGGCGGCCACGTCCGTCACCGGCAGCCCCGCGGCCCGCAGGGTGCGCGCCGTGCCGCCGGTGGAGACGAGCTCGAAGCCGAGGCGAACCAGCCCGGCGCCGAACTCGGCCAGGCCGGACTTATCGGAGACGGAGAGCAGGGCTCGGCGCGGGACCGGCATCGTCTCGGCCGCCTTGAAGGCGTCGACGCAGACAGTTCGACCGTCCGGCTCGATCGAAAGCGCGCCGGCCAGGGCCAGGCCGACAGCACGCGGGAGAAGTCGATGCTCGACCGCATGGATGCGCTCGAAAAGCGTCTCTTCGGTGTCGCCGGGGAGAACCGGCACCGAGTCCTGGAGGATGATCGGGCCGCCGTCGAGCGAGGAGTCCACGAAATGGACCGTCACGCCGGTCATCTTGACGCCGGCCGCGAGCGCGTCTCGGACGCCGTGCGCGCCGGGGAAGGAGGGCAGCAGGGCCGGGTGCAGGTTGATCATTCGACCCGGGAAGGCGGCCAGCATCGCCGCCCCCGTGATGCGCATGTAGCCGGCCAGGACCACGAGCTCCGGCGAGACGGCCGCCAGCGACTCGGCCAGGACGCGGTCTTCGGCGGCTCGGGCGGCGTCGTCGCCCCGTGGAGCCGCGGGTACGAGCAGCGTCTCGATCCCCTGCTCGACTGCCCAATCCAGCGCCGCGCACGGACGATCCGCGAAGACCAAGGCTATCTCAGCATCGATCGCGCCGCGCGACGCAACGGCGTGCAGGGCACGCAGGTTGCTGCCGGTTCCCGAGACGCCAACCGCGATCCGATGCACCACGACGCTCCTCCTCCGTGTCGAGTCCGTCAGGACTCCGAATAGCGCGCCTCGAGCGCGTCGATTATCACCACCTCGCCGACCTGCCAGGCTGCCAGCCCCTCATCCGCCAGACCCGATATCGCGGCGGCGACCCCCGCCGCCGGAACCACGCAGACCATCCCCAAGCCGCCGTTGAATGTCGAGCGCAATTCCTCATCCGAGAGCCCGCCCAGCGCCCCCATCAGGCGCATGACCGAGGGCATCGGCCAGGCCGCCGGATGGAGCCGGACGCCCAAGTTCTCCGAGACGGCTCGCGGGACGTTGCCGAAGAGCCCGCCGCCGGTGACGTGGGCCACACCGGCGAGCGGCGCTCCGGCGGCGTCGAGTCGCTCCCGCAGCCGCAGGATCGATTTGGAGTAGATCCGCGTCGGCGTCAGCAGGACGTCGCCCAGAGTCGCCTCCGCCGTCTGGGGTTCGGGTGTCGTGTCCGGGCCCAGGATCCGCCGCACCAGATCGGCGTAGCCCTCGCCCAGGTCGAGCCGTGCGTCGGCGACTATCCGGCGGACGAGCGAGTAGCCGTTCGAATGAAGCCCCGACGAGGCGATCCCGACGAGCGTGTCGCCGGCCTTCGCAGCCGTCCCATCGAGCAGTCGATCGCGTTCCACGACGCCGACGCAGAAGCCGGCCAGGTCGAACTCGTCGGGCTCGATCAGGCCCGGGTGTTCCGCCGTCTCGCCGCCGATGAGCGAGCAGCCGGCCAGACGGCAGCCGTCGGCCACCGAGCCGACGATCTCCGCGACCCGCTCAGGGTTGATGTGGCCCATGACCACGTAGTCGAGGAAGAAGAGCGGCTCCGCCCCGGCGCAGACCAGGTCGTCGGCGCACATCGCCACCAGGTCGTGGCCGATCGTGTCGTAGCGGCCAAGCGCCATGGCGATCGCGATCTTCGTCCCGACACCGTCGGTCGAGCTGACCAGGACCGGCTCGCGCATCCCCGGCGGCAGAGCCATCGCCGAGGCGAAGCCGCCCAGCCCGCCGATCACCTCGGGCCGCCGCGTGGCGTCGACCGAGGCCC
>PLLE01000024.1:0-10802 GCA_003141245.1 Chloroflexota bacterium | reverse complement strand
TCCAGCACGAACTTGTGGCGCGCCGTGTCGTACGGCACCGGCACCGGATAGCGCCCGTCGAAGCAGGCGAAGCAGAAGCGGTCGTACGGCAGGTCGAGCGCCTGCAGCACGCCCCCGATCGAGAGGAAGCTGAGGGAATCGGCGCCGACGAAGTCGCGGATCTCATCGACCGAATGAGTCGAGGCGATCAGCTCGGTCTCGATCTGGGTGTCGATGCCGTAGAAGCACGGATGGTGAATCGGCGGCGAGCTGATACGAAGATGGACCTCGGTCGCGCCGGCCTTGCGAAGCAATGCCACGATCTGGCGGGTGGTGGTGCCGCGCACGATCGAGTCGTCGACCACGATCAGCCGCTTGCCGGCCACGACCTCGCGCAGCGGGCTCAGCTTGACGGTCACTCCGCGCTGACGCAGGGCCTGCGACGGCTGGATGAAAGTCCGACCGGAGTAGCGGTTGCGAACCATCCCCTCGCGATACGGCAATCCCGAGCCCTCGGCGAACCCGGCCGCGGCAGGGGCGCCGGTATCCGGCACGGGCATCACGAGATCGGCGGCGACCGGCGCCTCGGCGGCCAGCGCCACNNGGCCGGCCGAAGTAGATCAGCTCGAAGACGCACAGCCGCTCGTGGCCCTCGGCGAAACGGACGGAGACCGGCTCCTTGCCCTCTTCGAGGATGACGATCTCGCCCGGCTCCACGTCGCGAACGACGAGGCCGCCGGCCACTTCGATGGCGGCCGATTCGGAGCTGATCAGCCAGCCGCCCGAATGCTTGCCCTCGGGGTCGCCCGGGTCGGGTTCGAGCCGGCCCAGGACCAGCGGCCGGAAGCCGATGGGATCGCGCACGCCGATGACGCGCTTCTGGTCGAGGATGGCCAGCGAATAGGCCCCCTTCACGAGCGGCAGCACCCGCTTCAACGCGTCGATGGTGTCGGACGAGGGATCGTCGGCCAGCAGCGCCGTCAGCAGTTCGGTGTCGGTCGTGGCCGACAGGCGGGACTTGCCGCCCTCCAGGTGCGAGAGAAGCTCGCGGGTGTTGACCAGGTTGCCGTTGTGGCCGATCGCCAGGGCCCGACCGCGCCCCAGCCGGAAGGTCGGCTGGGCGTTCTCCCAGACCGTGGAGCCGGTCGTGGAATAGCGGCAATGGGCGATGGCCAGCGAGCCGCGAAGGCTCGGCAGGCGCCGCTCGTCGAGGACCTGGGCGATCAGGCCCAGTTCCTTGTAGAGCATCAGCTGCTCGCCGTCGCTGACGGCGAGCCCCGCCGACTCCTGGCCGCGGTGCTGCAGCGAGAAGACGCCCAGCGCGGCCACTCCCGCGGCATCCACGCCGGGTGTCACCGCGCCGAAGATGCCGCACATGGCTAGTCGGCCTTGTTGCCGGCAGCCGACGAGCCGGCGGTCGGGTTGGGGTTGCTCTCGGCCGCGGAGGGCTCGATGCCGAGAGCACGGGCCAGGCCGTGGTCCCAGGCGTGGCGGAGGTCCGCCAGGGCCACGTCCAGCGCGTCGGCGATGCGCGAGCCGCGCTCCTCGGCGGCGCCGGTGGCGCCCTGCCCGGTCAGCTCGATCCGGAGCCGCGTCCCGCCGACGGTGCCTATCGTCTCGGCGTGGAGGCCGAACTGGCGGGCCAGCAGCTCGATTGCCGCGGCGTGGCGCGGGCGGCACGACAGCACGAGGCGCGAGGGACTCTCGCCGAAGAGCTCGATCGCCGGCGAACCTGAGATGCCGAGCCGCAGCTTCGCCCCGAGACCGCCCCACATGGCGCACTCGGCGATGGCGACGGCGAGGCCGCCGCCCGAGACGTCCTGGGCCGAGGCCACCAGACCCCGCCCGATCGCCTCGCGGATGAACGACTGCAGGGCCGCCTCGCGATCCAGGTCGAGGCTGGGCGGCGCGTCCTCCGACGCGAGGCCCGCCAGCGTGGCGTAGGCCGAGCCGGCCAACCCGGGCGCACTCTCGCCGATCAACAGGACGCTGTCGCCCTCGGTCGTGAACGGCGGCCGAACGAGCAGCGAGACGTCCTCCAGCAGGCCGACGATGCCGATCTCGGGCGTCGGCGCGATCGAACCCCCCGGATATTCGTTGTAGAGCGAGACGTTGCCGCCGGTGACCGGGATGCCGAGCGTCCGGCAGGCGTCGCCCATCCCCCGGACCGCCTCCGCAAGCTGCCAGAAGGCTTCGGGCCGTTCCGGGTTGCCGTAGTTGAGGCAGTTGGTCAGGCCGAGCGGCCGGGCGCCGGTGATGCTGACGTTGCGGGTGGCTTCGGCGACGGAGAGCTGGGCGCCCAGATATGGATCGAGGGCGCTGACGCTCTGGTTGCCGTCGGTCGTGGCGACGAGCGCTTTCTTCGTGCCCTTGACGCGAAGGACCGCCGCCCCGTGGCCGGGCCACTCGACGGTGTTGCTCTGAACGCAGGCGTCGTACTGCTCGTAGACCCAGCGCCGGCTCGAGAGGTTGGGACTGCCCAGCAGCGCGGCCAGGACGGCGGCCGGATCCATGCCCCGCTCCGGGAGCCCGTCGTGGGCGGTGAGCGGAATGCCCGGAGCCGGCGCCTGGCGGCGTCGGGCCGGGGGGGTGGCCAGGCGGTGGTGGACGATGGCGTCGCTGGTCAGGGCCTTCGCCGGAATGCGGGCGATCTCCCTGGCGCCAGGCTTGGGCAGCCCGTCCACGCCGATGCCGCCCTCGACGATGGCGATGTCGCCGTCCGCAGTCACCCGGCCGACGAGGGCGATCGGGATGCCCCAACGCTCGCACACCTCGCGCACGGCCGGGTAGTTCTCCGGCCGGCAGGTGGCCAGCATCCGCTCCTGCGACTCGGAGATCATGACCTCCCAGGGAGCCATGCCCGGCTCGCGCCGCGGGATCGCGTCCAGGTCGAGCAGGATGCCGGTCCCGGCCTTGTCGGCTGATTCCGAGCTGGCGCAGGAGATACCGCCGGCGCCGAGGTCCTGGATACCCTCGACCAGGCGGCGATCGATCATCTCCAGACTGGCCTCGATGAGCAGCTTTTCGGCGAACGGATCGCCCACCTGGACCGCCGGCCGCTTGGAGGGGTCCTGGTCCTGGAAGGTCGCCGAGGCGAGGACGCTCGCCCCGCCGATGCCGTCGCGGCCGGTCGTCGAGCCGAAGAGGACGACGTAGTTGCCGGGTCCGGGGGCCTCGGCCAGGATCAGCATCCGCTCCTCGAGCAGGCCGATGGCCATGACGTTGACCAGCGGATTGCCCTGGTAGGAGGGATCGAAGACCAGCTCGCCGCCGACGGTCGGGACGCCGACGCAATTGCCGTAGCCGCCGACGCCGCGGACGACACCGTCCACGAGGTGGCGGGTGCGCGGATCCGATGGGTCGCCGAAGCGGAGCGCGTCGAGAACGGCGATCGGCCGGGCGCCCATGGTGAAGATGTCGCGCAGGATCCCGCCGACGCCGGTGGCGGCGCCCTGGTACGGCTCCACCGCCGAGGGGTGGTTGTGGCTCTCGATCTTGAAGGCGACGGCCAGCCCGTCGCCGATCCGGACGACGCCGGCGTTGTCGCCGGGGCCGGCCATCATGCCGTGGCCGCGCGTCGGGAGCGTCTTGAGCAGCGGCTTGGAGCTCTTGTACGAGCAGTGCTCGCTCCACATGACGCTGAACACGGCCAGCTCTGTGTGGTTCGGCTCGCGGCCGAGCTTGCCGCGGATCGCGTCCAGCTCGCCGTCGGTAACGCCGAGCTGGCGGTGCAGCGGCTCCGGCTGGGCCGGCGCGGTCGAGTTCGTCGTCACGTCGCTCATCGCCGTGCCTCCGTCCCGATCTTCGGGGCTGGCCGGTTTGCCGCCTCCCAGTCCCCCGAACTCTCCACGAACGAGCGGATCAACTGCATCCCGTCGTCCGAGCCAAGGATCGACTCCGACATCCGCTCCGGGTGAGGCATCAGGCCGGCGACGTTGCCGGCGACGTTGGACACCCCGGCGATGGCCCGCAGCGAGCCGTTCGGGTTGGCCGGATCGTCGGGATCGAGGGCCGGCGTGCCGTCGTCGCGGACGTATCGGAACAGGACCTGGCCGTTCGCCTCGAGCTCGTCCAGCGTCGCCTCGTCGGCGTAGTAGCAGCCTTCGCCGTGGGCGACGGGAACGCGCAGCGGCGCGCCGGTTGCGGCGCGGGTGAAGGGCGAGTCGAGCCGCTCGGGCTTGATGTAGACGAGCCGGCCGGCGAATCGGAGCGAGCGGTTGCGCAGCAGCGCGCCGGGCACGAGGCGCGACTCGGCCAGAACCTGGAAGCCGTTGCAGATTCCCAGGACGTGGCCCCCGGCGGCCGCGAACTCCGTGACGCCGCGCATGACCGGCGAGAAGCGGGCGATGACTCCGGCGCGCAGGTAGTCGCCGTAGGCGAAGCCGCCCGGCAGGATCACGCCGGAGACGCCCCGCAGGTCGGGCGACTCGTGCCACAGCGAGACCGGCTCCACCCCTGCGACCGAGAGCGCGTTGAGCGCGTCGACGTCCGAGTTGGAATCCGGGAAGGTGACGACGCCGATCCTCACGATCGACTTGCCTTCGCGCCTGAACCCGCTGCCGAGACGGCCGACGAGGTCGCCTCCAGCAGCTCGATGGCGTAAGCCTCGATGAGCGGGTTGCTTAGCATCTCTTTGGCGAGGCCGTTCACCACCGCCAGCGCCGCCTTCTCCGAGTCGGCGGTCACGGTCAACTCGACGCGCCGGCCGACGCGAACCCGCGAGACGGTCGTGACGTTGAGGTGGGGCAGGCTCAGCTCAACGGCCCGCCCTTGCGGGTCGAGGATGCCGGGCTTGGGCAGCACGTTGACGGCGTACCGGAACTCGCTCATGGCGCGATCACGTCCTCCTGCAGGTAGCGCTCGAAGCCGGCCCCGCTGATCCGCTCGAACGCCGCGACGTATCGTTCGCGCGTCCCGGCCACGATCTCGGCCGGAAGCTCGGGCCCTGGATAAGTCTTGTCCCACGGCTGGCGTTCCAGCCAGTCGCGGACGAACTGCTTGTCGAAGCTGGCCTGAGCGCGTCCCGGCTCGTAGGCCGAGGCGTCCCAGAACCGGCTGGAGTCGGGCGTGAGGATTTCGTCGATCAGGATCAGCTCGCCCGTGTCGAGAGCCGTCCCGAACTCGAACTTGGTGTCGGCCAGCAGGATCCCGGCCCTCTCGGCGATCGCGGCGCCGCGTGAGTAGAGCCGAAGGGCGACGTCGCGGACCTGTTCGGCCATCGGCGCGCCGACCAGCTCGACCATCGAGTCGAAGCCGATGTTCTCGTCGTGCCCTACCTCGGCCTTTGTCGACGGCGTGAAGATCGGCGCCGGCAGGCGATCCGACTCGCGCAGGCCGTCCGGCAAACCGATGCCGCAGATCGCGCCGGTGCGGCGGTAGTCCTTCCAGCCCGAGCCGGCGACGTAGCCGCGGACGATGACCTCGACCGGCAGGACCTTCGCCAGACGGCAGAGCATCATCCGGCCGCGCAGCTCGCGGCGGCCGGCCTCGTCGGTCCAGCCCACCGGCAGCTCGGTCGGATCGGTCGCGAGAAGGTGGTTCGAGATGATGTCGCCGGTCTGACCGAACCAGAAGCGCGACAGCCCGGTCAGAACGCGACCCTTGTCCGGGATCGGGGTCGGCAGGACGACGTCGAAGGCGGAAAGGCGGTCGCTGGCGACGAGCAGCAAGCGATCGCCGACCTCGAACAGGTCGCGGACCTTGCCCGATCGGACGAAGCCGCCCGAGGTGGCCAGGGTTCGTCCGCCGGCGCGCGGATCGCCTGGATTCGTAGCTTCAGCGGGCGGCATCGGCGGCCTCCCTTCCAGCCGGGGCGAGCTCTTCGAGGCGCGCGATAGCGATCGCGACGTTGCGCAGGAAGTGGCTTTCGTCGAAGCACGCGGCGAGGGCCTCGTCGGAGATGCGGGCGGCCACCTCCGGGTCGGCAGCCAGGGTGTCGCGCAACTGGCGGCGCTCGTCGGCGGCCCGCATCGAGTTCCGTTGCACGACGACGTAGGCTTCCTCACGCGACATCCCGGCTTCCTCGACCAGGGCCAGCAGAACGCGGCCGCTGCAATGGAGGCCCAGGCCGCGCTCGATGTTCTCGCGCATCCGCTCCGGCCGGACGACCAGTCGCTCGATCAGGCCGCGCGTCTTGACCAGCATGTAGTCGAGCAGGATCGTGGCATCGGGGAGCATCACGCGCTCGGCCGAGGAGTGGCTGATGTCGCGCTCGTGCCAGAGCGGCTGGTTCTCGAACGCCGTGGCGGCGTACCCGCGGAGCAGGCGCGCCATCCCGGCGATCCGTTCGCACAGGATCGGGTTCCGCTTGTGAGGCATCGCCGAGCTGCCCTTCTGGCCGGCCCGGAACGGTTCCATCAGCTCGCCGATCTCGGTGTGCTGCAGGTTGCGGATCTCGGTGGCGATGCGCTCGAGCGACCCGCCCGTCACGGCCATCGCGGCCAGAAGCGCGGCATGGCGGTCGCGCTGGACGATCTGAGTGGAGACGGGATCTCGGTGGAGGCCGAGCCCGGCAAGCACCTCATCCTCGAGATCCGGGTCCAGGTGGCTGTAGGTGCCCACCGGCCCGGAGATCTTGCCGGTGGCAACGTCGTCCGCGGCGGCGGCCAGGCGAGTTCGATCGCGGGCGATCTCGAAGGCCCAGCCGGCGATCTTGAGGCCGAGGGTCGTCGGTTCGGCGTGGACCGAGTGCGTGCGGCCCATCATCACCGTCCCGGCTTCGGCGCGGGCACGGGCTACGAGCGCCTCGATCAGGGCGTCGAGGTCGTCGATCAGCCGCCGCCCGGCGGCCTGGAGCTGGAGCGCCAGCCCGGTGTCGACGACGTCGCTGCTCGTCAGGCCCAGGTGGAGGTATCGCCCTTCCTCGCCCACCGTCTCGGCGACCTGGCTGACGAAGGCGATGACGTCATGGTCGGTCGTCTTCTCGATCTCTTCGATGCGAGCCACGTCCACTCTGGCGCGCATTTCGATGGCCCGGACGGCCTCGGCGGGCACCATGCCGCGGGAGACCTGCGCGCGGGCGACGGCGACCTCCACGCGGAGCATCTGCTCGAAGCGAGCCTGGTCGGTCCAGATCGCCCCCATCTCCGGCAGGGTGTAGCGCGGGATCATGCCGCTCCCCCGCCCTTCTGCGATCCGGCCTTGTCCCAGCCCGCCGTCTCGATGGGAGGGTGGGACGGCGCGGCTCGCTCGCCGGCCCCGGCGGGCAGACGGGCGGCGATGTCGTGGCGACGCTGCATCCCCTGCCAGCTCACGAGGTCTGCGGCTCGCTCCGCGCTGGCCCGGGCCGCGCCGATCGTGCTGCCCAGCCCGACGACGGAAAGCACGCGCCCGCCGTTCGTCCGGTACCGCCCATCGTCGCCGCGAACCGTCCCGGCGTGGAAGACCGTGGCGCCCGCCTCGGCCGCCTCGTCGAGTCCGGAGATCGGGTCGCCGCGGCGCGGCGACGCCGGGTAGTCGGCCGCGGCCAGGACGACCGCCACGGCAGCGTCGCCGGTGGTCGGGAGCATTCGGCCGTGCAGCCCGAGGCTGGCCGCGGCTCCGGCCAGGTCGCCGAGGGCGGCGCCGAGAAGGAGCGGCCCGAGCGGCACCGCGAGCCGCGGCAGCAGGGCCTGGATCTCCGGGTCGCCGAAGCGGGCATTGCACTCGATCAGCACCGGGCCCTCGGGCGTGAGCATCAGGCCGGCGTACAGCGCGCCACGGAATGGGGAGCCGCGGCGGGTGAGCTCCGCCAGGATCGGCACGTGGATCATGTCGACGAGCGTGGCGCACAGGCTTTCCGGCAGGTCGGGCACGGGACTGTACGCGCCCATGCCGCCGGTATTGGGACCCTTGTCGTCGTCCAGCAGCCGTTTGTGGTCGCGTGCCGGCGGCAGCGACAACGCACCGTGGTCGTCGCACAGGGCGATCAGGCTCGCCTCGGCGCCGACGAGGCGCTCCTCGACAACCACGACCGGCGGCCGACCGGCGGCCCTCGCCTCGCCCGCGGCGCCCTCACCCGCGGCGCCCGTGCCCGCCGCGGCCGGGCCGTCGGCGAAGAGCGCCCGCAGCGCGCCCTCCGCCCCGGCGTAGTCGTCGCAGACGGTGACCCCCTTGCCGGCCATCAGGCCGTCGGCTTTGACCACGACGCCGCACGATCCCGGCGCAGTGGCCAGATCCTTGGCGAGCGCCAGGGCCGGCTCGAGCGACCAGAAGGCTTCACCGCGCGCCATTCGGACGCCGGCCGCGGCAGCTACCTCGCGGCAGAAAGCCTTGCTCCACTCGATTCGCGCCGCGGCGCGAATCGGCCCGAAGGTGGGAACGCCGGCCTCCTCCAGCACGTCCACGACCCCGGCTGCGAGCGGCGCCTCCGGACCGACCACGACCAGGTCCACTTCCTCGGACGTGGCCAGGGCCAGCACGGCGGCCGGATCGGTGGCCGAGACGTCCGGAACGCAGCGAACCTTGGATTCCGCGCCGATGGCGTCGCTCCCCGGCGCCGCGATCACCGCCTCGACGGCGGCCTCGCGGGCCAGGCTCCAGACCAGGGCGTGCTCTCGGCCGCCGCCGCCCAGTACCAGCACCCGTGCGGGGCCTGCGGCCTGCGGGCTGGACTGGGCTTGCGAGCTCATCGATCGGCCGGCGTCGCGGCGGAAGCCGTGCCATCGATGGAGACCGCCGCGGGTCCGGCCGAGGGCCGGGGGCGCTGCGGCCGGGCCATCCGTTCGATCGTCTGATGGCGCTCCGGTCCGACCGAGACGAAGCAGATCGGGGCGCCCGAGAGGCGCTCGACGGCATCGACATAGCGCCGGGCGTTCTCCGGCAGATCCGCCATCGAACGGCAGCCGTGGATCGGCTCGGTCCAGCCGGGGAAGCGCTCGTAGATCGGCTTCGCCCGCGCCAGCACGTCGGCGTCCGAGGGCCACCAGTCGACGCGCTTGCCGTCGACCTCGTAGGCCATGCAGATCAGGACCTCGTCCAGGCCGGAGAGGATGTCGATCTTGTTCAGCATGATCGAGCTGACGCTGTTGACCGCGACGGCATAGCGCAGCGGCACGGCGTCGAACCAGCCGACCCGGCGGCGTCGCCCGGTGGTGGTCCCGAACTCGCGGCCCCGATCGATGATCCCCTCGCCGATCGCCTCGGTCAGCTCCGTTGGGAACGGCCCCGCGCCGACGCGCGTGGCGTAGGCCTTCATGACGCCAATCACTTCGTCGACCTGGAGCGGCCCGATGCCTCCACCCGTGCAGGCTCCGCCGGCGATCGGGTTCGAGGAAGTAACGAACGGGTAGCTGCCGTGGTCGAGGTCCAGCAGAGTCCCCTGCGCCCCTTCGAACAGGATGTGCTCGCCTCGAGATAGCGCCTCCTGCACCAGCCTGGTCGTGTCGGCCAGGTGGGGCTCCAGGCGGCGGCCCCATTCGGTCGCCTGGGCGACCAGTTCGTCCAGGTCGAAGCCCTCGACGCGATGCTGGCGCTGCAAGGTGGCGTTCTTCTCCGGCAGGATGCGGGCCAGCTTGCTGCGCAGGGCCGGACCGTCGAGCAGGTCCTCCATCCGGATGCCGATGCGCCAGGCCCGGTCGGCGTAGGAGGGCCCGATGCCGCGCCGCGTGGTGCCGACGGCGGCCTCGGCGAGGCGGGCTTCCATCGCTCCGTCCAGGGCGATGTGGTACGGCATGATCACGTGGGCGTGCTTACTGACGCGGACGCGGCCCACCTCGATTCCGCGGCTGGCCAGCATGTCCAGCTCGGCGATGAGCGTGGCCGGGTTGACCACCACTCCGTTGCCGATTACGGGCGCGATGTGCGGGTAGAGCACGCCCGAAGGGACGAGGTGGAGCTTGAAGACCTCCTCGCCCAACATGATAGTGTGGCCGGCGTTGTCGCCGCCCTGATATCGGACGACGGCCGTGACGTTCTCGGCCAGAGCGTCGGTCGTCTTCCCCTTACCCTCGTCGCCCCACTGAAGGCCGACGATCACGGTGGCGGGCATCTATTCCTCCCTCTGGTGCTCGCCCCGGCGGTCGTACTCGACGGAACCCCGGGAAACTAAAAAGTCCTCGGCCGGCTGGCCGGGGACCTGGGTAGACTGCCCCTCCGTCGGAGCCGCGGCTCCCGGGGGAGCGAAGGTGGTGGTTCGTCTCACGGGGCGAACTGCACGCCTTCCTGGGGCAACGTGGCCTCCTTGGCGATGTTGTCTCTGGAACCGCCGGCGCTAGGCCTTGGGCAGCCCGAAGTATAGCAGGCGCAAAGGCCCCGAAGCCGAGGCCTGCGCGCCATCTGCCACAGGAGAGGTGGCCCACCCCATCCCCTGGGCCTAGGCCCTGCGCCTCGGGGGCGAGAGCTCCTCAGCAGCGTGCGGCAAGCGCCGCTCAGACGCCGCCGAACACATGAGTCTCTCGGCCCCGCGGGCCGTCGGCCGCACACATGGCGGCATCGTCGCCAACTCCGGGTCTGCGCCTCGGTCCCAGCTATCCTGCAGCCCCGTCGGGCTCAGCTCTTCACCACGATGCCGGTCTGGGCCCCGGTGATGGTGCTCGTCACCTTGTCGCGGGCACGGACCCATTGCGTGCCGGCGGTCTTGAGGGTGACAGTGAAGACGTGGGTGCCGGCGTCAGTCGCCTTGAAGGTGTAGTTCGCCGGCAGGCCGGCCTTGGCATCCGAGCTGGTGAAGTGGATCGTGCCGCGATAGCTCGATACGCGGTTGCCGTAGGCGTCGACAGCGGTCACTCGGATGCTGCCTGCGACACCCTTTGTCCGAGGTGTCGTAAGCCCTGAGACGACCAGAGTCTTGACCGCGGCCGCCTTGACGACGATGCCGGTCTGGCTGCCCTTGATCGTCTTGGTCA
>PLLE01000022.1 GCA_003141245.1 Chloroflexota bacterium | reverse complement strand
GCGCAGTTGCCGACGCCCACGATGGCGACGCGGATCTTCTTGCCCCGCTCCGGCTTGGGGGCGGTGCTGGCTGCCGGCGCCGTTGCGTTCGCGGCGTCGCTGCTGATCTTCTCGCTCACTGTGCTCCTTGCTCCTCTTTGCGAAGCTGCGTACGAACGTGCCTGCCGAGGTCCCGAAACAATGCACCTTTATATAAAGGCTAGTTGATGTTATGGCCTGCCGCGCGACGTGTCAAGGCACGCGAGGTGCGATGTGAAGTGCGAGCGATCTCCGAAGACGGACGCAACGAACGGGGCGGGGCAGGCTCAGTGAGCGTGCCGGGCGCCGCGGAAGCGGCGCTCGTCAGGGGATGGCGGCGCCGTCGTTCCGGCCAGGTGGATCGGTTCGGCCGGGGCCCCACAGCTCCGGGCCGCAGATGAACGGTCGGACGACGTGGCGCGGCAGACTCGCGGGGTTCGACCGCCAGGCGGCGACGATGGCATCCAGCCAGGCCTTCAGCTCCCCGAAGTCGTGCCACCGAGTGAATGGCCGGCCCGCGGAGCGGCATAGCCGGATCAGGTCGCGCTTGGCGAAGATCAGGTCGGAGTAGGCGGCCGCGTATCGATCGCTTTCGCCGTCGCCGATGAAGACCACTGTCCGGCCCACGGCTTGGTGGGCCAGCACGCGCTGGCGTTTGCACGTTCCGCAGACCAGACAGTCAGGGTGGCCGTTGGGGAATGCCATCTCTGCGCACATGCCGTCGAAGGTCGTCTCGGCGCTGATCACCGGGATCGACGGCACGCCGAGTCGCCGCAGGGCCGGCTCGATGTAGAAGCCGAAGCCGTCGCTGACGACCTCGACGGGGATCTGCAGCTCCAGCGCCCGGCTCACGAAAGCCGCGAAGGTCGGGTCGTGCGGCTGAGCGTCGGCCAGCGTTATCACCGGCGCAGGGTCACCGGGCAGGAGCCTGACCTGGCTGGAGAAGAGGGTCCGCGACCCGACTTCGCCGCTCGAGTACGCCGCGTCGTCCTGCGCGTACCGCTCGCCGAGGACGCGGCGCAGGATCGCGTCGGTGACGTCCGTCGTCGCGATCGTGCCGTCGTAGTCGACCAGGATCGCGAGCGGCGGCTGCCCGGGCAGGAGGGGCGGGACTGTGCCCCGGGCGGCAACGAGGGGCGGCACGGCCGACGCGGGGGCGTGGGCGGCGGCCGGGGCTGTGGCCGGGGCGGGAGTCTCGTGCTGGCGGTCAGATGGCATGGCGGGAGAATACCGGTCGCACGGTTGCGGTGGCGCGCGGGCCACGCGGCACCGACGGGCGCGGCGCGCTAACGGACCCTGGCGGCGAGGAGGCGCGAGCGCGCGACGATAATCCCGAGCACGATGACGGCGCCGCCGACCACCTGCCCGACCACGATCGCCTCCCCCAGGAAGAGCGCGGCGAGCACCACCGCGAAGGCGGGGACGAGGAACTGGAAAAGCATCGCGCGGGTCGGGCCGAGAACCTTGACCGCCTCGAACATGACCACGTTCGCGGCCGCGGCGGCCAGCAAGGAGCAGAAGAGAAAGAGTCCGATCGTGCTGGCGTGGATGTGCGACGGGTCGAACGTGGTCAGCTGCCATCCCGCCAGGGGCAGCATTCCCAGGCAGCCGAAGCCGATCGCCCACGTCGCCGTCCGCAGAGGGGAGTGACGGCGCAGGACCGGCGCCCCGAAAGCCACGTAACACGCCCAGCAGAGAGTGGCGGCGAAGGTCATCAGGTCGCCGGCGGAGGCGCCGGTGAAGCCGAAGCCGTGGGTCGCGCCGACCACTCCCACCGCCCCGGACAACGAGATAGCGGCGCCGATCACCTTTCCCCGCGAGAGCGTGTCCGAGCCGACGGCCGCGGCGATCAGCATCGTCGAGACCGGGGTCGCGGCGGTAATCAGGGCCGAGTTGGAGGCGGTCGTCCGCCCCAGGGCGGTTGCCCACAGATCCTGATACAGCCCGAATCCAGCCAGTCCCAAGAGCAGGAGCGGCAGGATATCGCCTCTGGGCAGCCCGACGCTCCCCTCTCGCCACTTCAGCACCGCGAGCAGAACGAGGAAGGCCGAGCCGAAGCGGACGAAGGCGAAGAGGATCGGCGGGACGTCAGCCAGGACGGCCTTGACCGCAACCACGTTCGCGCCCCAGGTGAGCATGACCAGCAGGATGGCAATCTCGGCAAGGAGGCGGACCCGGGCCGACGGCTGGTCGGCGCGAACCAGCCCGGTCGCGGGCGCGAGCTCAGGCGCGATCTCTCCTGACTCCCGTTGCGCGGGGAATCGGACGGTCATTGGGGTTCTCTGTGACAGGGCTCAAGGCGGCTGTCCGCGGTGTCGATGCAGCCGGGGAGGAAAGCAATCGCCCGGGCCTGGGGCCCGGGCGACCGGCTCGGATCGACGGCGGGTGATCTCAGACGTTTTCCTGGTCGAGCTCGAGCGACTCCTCGTCGCCCTCTTCGGTGAGCTTGAGCCAGAGGAAGAGGCCAGCCAGGACGATGAGCGGAATGATGAAAAGAGCGGCGATCGTGACCAGCACGAGCACCATCAGGATCTTCACGATCTTCATCGGTATACCTCAACTACCCGCATCGAACCAACCGCTCGGCTCGCTCAAACCCCGGGCCGAGGCTTGGCCACTTTCTCGCCTCTCGCTTCCTGGGCCGCGGCGATCATCGCGTCGACCTCGTCCCGGGTGAACTCCGCGATGACGTGCCGGCTGCCGGTCTGCGTCCACATCAAGAGTCGCAAGACGAAAACGCCATCCTGCTCGAAAAAGAAGATATCGCGTGACTTCTGCTCGTCGACATAGCGGCCGACCACTCGGAACGCCCGCTCATAGTACCCGGCCTGCCCCCAGGTGACCGCACGCTTCTGACTACCGCGTCTGGCGTGGCCCTCTTCCATGAAGCGCGAGATGTCGTCGTCGAGGAAGGTGAAGGTCTCCTTGGCCTGCTGGCCCAGGTTCTCCGACCATGCGCCGACGGCGGCGGTTTCGATGACCAATCCCTGGACCACGAAACCGTCGGGCGCCTCGACGAGCAGGATCTCTCTCATCCCGCGCTGGTCGAGGAAGGCCCCGATCGAGCGCAGCACTTCCTCGTAGTTCTGGCGAGGACTGCCGTCGTAGATCCGCATCTCGTTTCCTTGCGCTCAAGACGAAGTCGATTCGGGGTCGCAGGCGAGATCCCCGCCGGCTGACATCCCCCAACCTATCGGTCACGACGCCGCCTGAAGGCCGAGTGTACCAGCCCGCAACGCGGAGGCAACGGCCGCGTACGAGAAGGTATGGGGAGCGGTGTGCGAAGCCGAGCGGCGCCGGCCGGGTCCGATCCGCATGGGGCCGTAGAATGGCGAGGTCAGCTGGGCTCAAAGCGGCCCACTTCGACGGGTAGGACAAGCTCCGCTGCCGGCCTATTCGTCGAGCGAGACACGGCACCGGCAAGGGAACGGAAGATCGAATGACCGAAGTGGCCGAGACGCTGGATCAGCTCGCGATCAACACCATCCGGACGCTCTCCATGGACGCCGTGCAGAAGGCCAATTCGGGCCACCCCGGCGCGCCGATGGGAATGGCGCCGATGGCATACACGCTGTGGACTCGATTCCTGCGCCACGCCCCCGGCGACCCGAGCTGGCCGAACCGAGACCGCTTCCTTCTCTCCGCCGGCCACGCCAGCATGCTGCTCTACTCGCTGCTCTATCTGACCGGCTACGGGCTGACACTCGAGGACCTGCAGTCCTTCCGGCAGTGGGGCTCGCTTACCCCCGGCCACCCCGAGCACGGACACACGAAGGGCGTCGAGGCGACGACAGGACCACTCGGCCAGGGTTTCGCGAACGGTGTCGGGATGGCGATCGCGCAGCGGCGCCTGGCGGCCGAGTTCAACCGGCCCGGCCACCGACTTATCGACCACCATGTCTACGCAATCTGCTCCGACGGCGACCTGCAGGAGGGAATCTCCGCCGAGGCCGCCTCTCTGGCAGGGCACCTCAGCCTGGGCAAGCTCGTGTACCTGTACGACGACAACCACATCCAGCTCGACGGGCCCACGGCGATGGCTTTCTCGGACCGAACCCTGGAGCGGTTCGACTCGTACGGCTGGCACACTGCCCGGGTCGAGGACGGCAACGACGTGGCGGCGATCGGGGCCGCGATCGAGGCGGCGCGGGTCGACGAGCGGCCCAGCCTGATCGCCGTGCGGACGCATATCGGCTACGGCGCGCCGACGAAGCATGACTCCCAGAAGGCGCACGGCTCGCCCTTGGGCGAGGAAGAGATCCGCGGCGCCAAGCAGTTCTACGGCTGGGACCCGGACAAGCACTTCTTCGTCCCCGAGGAGGCGCTCGGCCTCTTCCGCGCGGCAGTGCCCGCCGGCGAGAAGCTGGTCGACGAGTGGCGCGAGGCGCTGGCCCGGTACGCCCGCGACTACCCGGCCGAGGCCGACCAGCTGGAGCGGCGGCTCGCCGGCCGTCTCCCGGACGGCTGGACGAACGGTCTCAAGACGTACGCGATCGGCGACGGGCTGGCGACGCGCAAGGCCAGCAGCGAAGCGATCAACACCCTCGGCGCCGTGCTGCCCGAGCTATTCGGCGGTTCGGCCGACCTCTCGGAATCAAACCTGACCGACATCGACGGTGGAGGGCTCCTCGAGGCCGACCACCCGGGCGGGCGGAACATCCGGTTCGGCGTCCGTGAGCACGCCATGGGCGGGATTGCCAACGGCATTGCCCTGTACGGCGGCTTCATCCCCTACGTGGCCACCTTCCTGACCTTCAGCGACTACATGCGCGGCTCCGTCCGGCTTGCCGCCCTGACCCACCTGCGCGTCGTCTACGTCTGGACCCACGACTCCATCGGCCTGGGCGAGGACGGCCCCACTCATCAGCCGATCGAGCAGGTGGCCGCTCTCCGTGCCATGCCCAACCTGACGGTGATTCGGCCCGGCGACGCCAACGAGGCGGCCGCCGCGTGGATCTGCGCCGTGGAGTCGAGAGACGGGCCGACGGCCCTGATACTGACCCGCCAGAAGCTACCGATTCTCGCGGGCACGGCCGAGAAAGCCCGGGTGGGAGTGGCGCGCGGCGGCTACATCCTGCGCCACGCGTCCGGTGCCGCGGCCAGGCCGGACCTCATTCTGATCGGCACGGGCTCGGAGTTGCAGCTGGCCATGGCCGTGGCCGAGACGCTGGAGAAGGAAGGGATTCGGACCCGCGTCGTGAGCCTGCCCTCCTGGGAGCGCTTCGAGGCCCAGGACGAGGCTTATCGTGAGTCGGTCCTGCCGTCGGCGTGCCGCAAGCGGGTCACGATCGAAGCGCTGAGCCCGTTCGGCTGGGAGCGCTACGCCGGCGACGAAGGCGCGATCGTCGGGATCGACCGCTTCGGCGCCTCGGCTCCGGCCGAGGAGATCTTCCGGGCTTTCGGCATAACCGCCGAGCGGCTCATCGAGATCGGCCGGAAGGTCGTTCGCGACGGGCTGCACGGCCGGATCCCGACCGGCGCGTCCGGCACCGGCGCGTCCGGCGCCGGCAGCCACTGAGAGGAGAGCGGATGCGCATCGCACTCGCGGCCGACCACGCCGGGGCGGAGCTCAAGGCCGAGCTGTTGGCGCGCCTCGCGCCGCTGGGACACGAGCTGATCGACCTGGGCGGCGACGGCAGCAACCCCGACGACGACTACCCGGACTACAGCCGGGCCCTCGCGGAGGCGATCCTGGCCGGCCGCGCCGACCGCGGCATCCTCGTCTGCGGCAGCGGGGTCGGCGCTTCGATCGCCGCATCCAAGATGCCCGGGATCCGCGCCGGCCTGTGCCACGACACCTATTCCGCGGGCCAGGGAGTCGAGCACGACGACATGAACGTGCTCGCCCTTGGGGCGCGGGTGATCGGCATCGAGACGGCCGTTACCTGCGCCGAGGCATTCCTGGCGGCGAGGTTCAGCGGCGCCCCTCGCCACATCCGCCGCGTCGGCAAGATCCGCGCCATCGAGGCGTTGGCCGCCCGCATGGAGACTGCCGGGCAATCCGCCAAGGCGCCGCGGTGATGGACCCGGCGTCGCGAGCAATCGTTCGTCCGACCCACCATACAGTCACGAGGCTGCCGCTATGACCGACCCCAAATCCTCCGGTTCGCTCGCACTCGACCTGACCCTTCGCGACGCGAAGCTCGAAGCCGCCCTCACGCAAGCCCGAGCTCTAGCGGTGAGCGAGGACTGGGCCGACCGGGCCATCGGGCGGCGCGATCCCACCGTCTGGTCGAGCGAGGAGGTCGTCCAGCGCGCGATCGCCACCCGCCTGGGCTGGCTCGAGGCGCCGTTCCACTTTGCCGACGAGACGGGCGAGCTCAAGGCCTTCGCAGAAGCCCTGCACGAGGAGGGCTTCACGACTGCGGTGCTGGGCGGGATGGGCGGCAGCAGCCTGGCGCCGGCGCTCCTGGCGCATGTCTTCGGGACCGCCCCCGGCGCGACCCCGGTCCGCGTCCTGGACTCGACCGACCCGGCGGCCGTCGCCGCGACGCTCGACGACCTGGATCCGGTCCGCACGCTCTTTATCGTCTCCACCAAGTCAGGCACGACGGCCGAGTCGCTGTCGTTCCAGGCGTACCAGTGGGAGCGGATCGCGGAGGCGCTCAAGGCAGCGGACGTGGGCCGGCCCACGCAGCCGGGCGACTTCATGATCGCGATCACCGACCCGGACAGGAGCCTGCGGTCGATCCCCCACCACGACGACCTGCACGAGGTCTTCCTCAACCCGCCCGATGTCGGCGGCCGCTATTCCGCCCTGACGTACGTGGGCCTGGTGCCGGGCGCGCTGCTCGGCATCGACCTCGACGAGCTGCTCCTGCGCGCCCGCGCGATGGTCGTCGCCTGCGGCGAGTCCGACCCGGCGCGGAACCCCGGCCTGGCCCTGGGTCTGGCCATGGGCGCCCTCGCGAAGAACGGACGCGACAAGCTGACCTTCGTCATCGACCGAGAGCTCGCGGCCTTCGGGCCGTGGGTCGAGCAGCTGATCGCCGAAAGCACGGGCAAGCACGGCGTCGGCATCGTGCCCGTCGACGGCGAGCCGCTCGCCGCCGTGGCGGCCTACGGCAACGACCGCGTCTTCGTCCGAATCACGCTGGCCGGTTCGGCCGGGCCGGATCCGTCGATCGGCTCGAACGTCGACGCGCGCCTGGCGGAGCTGGCCGCGGCCGGTCATCCGGTCATCCGCATTCCCGTCGAATCGAAGATAGACATCGGCGCCGAGTTCGTGCGCTGGGAGGTCGCGACCGCGCTTTCGGGCGTCGTGCTCCAGATAGACCCGTTCGACCAGCCCAACGTCGAGGAGGCCAAGACCAACACCCGCGCCGTGATCGCATCCTTCGAGAGTGGAAGCGGCTCCGAGGCGGGCGGAGAGGCCCAGGGAGTCGCCAACGAGGCGGCCCTCGAGGGCGCGCTGAGTGCCGCCCTCGGCAATCTCGCGGTCAACGGCTACGCCTCCATCCAGGCCTACATCGACCAGACCCCGGAGCGCGATGCCGCCCTGAGCCGCATCCGAACGCTGCTCCGCGACAAGACCCGCCGCGCCACGACCGTCGGCTACGGGCCTCGCTTCCTGCACTCGACCGGACAGCTGCACAAGGGCGGCGCCCCGATCGGCTGGTTCCTGCAGCTGGTCGCCGAACACCCCGACGACCGCGAGATCCCGGGCAAGGCCTACACCTTCGGCCAGTTGATCGACGCCCAGGCGATCGGAGACGCCCGAACGCTCGAAGACCACGCTCTGCCCGTTCTCCGAATCAACCTCGGACAGAATCCCGATGCCGGCCTGGCTGCCCTCGAGCGAGCCCTGGCCTCGGCCCTCAAGGAGGCGTAACCATGGACCTCGGCTTCATCGGACTCGGCCGCATGGGCGCCAACATGGTCCGGCGCCTCCTCCTCGACAAGCACCGCATCGTCGCCTACAACCGGACCGCGGAGAAGACCACCGAGATCATGACCGAGGGCGCCGAGGGCGCCTTCTCACTTCCCGAACTGGTGGGCAAGCTGCAGAAGCCGCGGGCCGTGTGGGTCATGGTGCCGTCCGGCGACGCGACCGAATCCATGATCGACGAGCTGATCAAGCTGCTGGAGCCGGGCGACACGATCGTCGACGGCGGCAACTCCAACTTCCACGACTCGGTCCGGCGCCACGCCAGGGTCGCCGAGCACGGCATCGACTTCGTCGACGCCGGCGTCTCGGGCGGAATCTGGGGGCTCAAGATCGGCTACTGCCTGATGGTGGGCGGGGAGCCCGAGCCCGTGAAGCGACTCGAGCCGATCTTTCGCTCGCTCGCCCCGAAGGACGGCTATCTGCACGCCGGCGGCCCCGGGGCCGGCCACTACGTGAAGATGGTCCACAACGGTATCGAGTACGGGCTCATGCAGGCCTACGCCGAGGGCTTCGAAATCCTGCACGCCTCGGACTACAAGCTCGACCTGTCGGCCATCGCCGACCTCTGGATGCACGGCTCGGTGGTCCGCTCGTGGCTGCTCGAGCTGGCCGTCTCGGCCTTCTCGCAGGACCAGGAGCTGGCCCACATCAAGGGCTGGGTCGAAGACTCGGGCGAGGGTCGCTGGACGGTCCAGGAGGCGATCGACAAGGACGTTCCGGCGCCGGTCATCACTCTCTCGCTGCTGAACCGCTTCCGCTCGCGCCAGGAAGACAGCTACCAGGCCAAGGTCCTGGCGGCGCTGCGCAACGAATTCGGCGGCCATGCCGTGAAGACGGAATGAAATGACGCCACCGCATACCCGCCGCCCCGACCGGTGAGTCCGACTCGCGCGCCTGCCCCGCCTGCGCCGGCCAGGACCGCCCGCCAGCTGAGGGAGTCCGCTTCGTCCGCGCGCCGCCGGCGCCGACCCGACGCCGAGCTCAACCCGCTCCGCCAGGGCCTCCGCCTGGAGCGGGTGCCGGATCCGTGCGCCTTCGTGCTGTTCGGCGCCACGGGCGACCTGGCTCACCGCAAGGTGATGCCGGCGCTCTATCAGCTGTGGCGGACGAACCTGCTGCCGGCAGAGTTCAGCCTCGTCGCTGTGGCCCGCCGACCCTACACGGACGAAGCATTCGTCGCCGAGGTTCGCGCTTCGGTCGAAGCTAACTCGCGCGTGCAGCCGATCGACGACGTTGCCTGGGCTGAGCTGGCAAAGCGCATCACCTACCAGCAGCTCGACTTCGGCGAGGATGCCGGGTTCGATCGACTGAGCGAGCGGCTCGATGCCCTGGACGCGGAGCGGAGCACGGCCGGCAATCGGCTCTTCTACCTGGCCACGCAGCCCTCGCAGGTGACGGAGATCGTCCGCCAGCTGGGCCGCGTCGGGCTGGATCACGAGCTGCGCGGCTCGGGCTGGCGTCGCGTGGTCATCGAGAAGCCGTTTGGGCGCGACTTCGAATCCGCGCGACACCTAAACCACGAGGTCGGCAAGGTCTTCCGCGAGTCGCAGGTCTACCGCATCGACCACTACCTGGGCAAGGAGACGGTCCGCAACCTGCTGGTTTTTCGGTTCGGCAACGGCATCTTCGAGCCGGTCTGGAATCGCAGCTACGTGGATCACGTCCAGATCACCGTGGCCGAGTCGATCGGCGTGGAGAGTCGCGGCGCCTTCTACGAAGAGACCGGCGCCAGCCGCGACATCCTCCAGAATCACCTGCTGCAGTTGATGACGCTCGTGGCCATGGAGCCGCCCTCCTCGTTCCACGCCGACGCCCTGCGCGACCAGAAGCTGCAGGTCCTGCGGGCCGTCACCACCCCGGACGCCGAGCACGTCCGGCACGACATAGTGCGCGGGCAATACGGCCCCGGCTGGATCGGGGGCGTGGCCACTCCGGGATACCGCGAGGAGCCCGAGGTGGACCCCGAGTCGGAGACGGAAACCTACGTCGCGGGCCGCTTCACGATCGACGACTGGCGCTGGAGCGGCGTCCCCTTCTACCTGCGGGCCGGCAAGCGGCTGCCCAAGCGCGCCACGGAGATCGCGATTCAGTTCAAGGAAGTGCCGCTGCCGCTCTTCCGCGAGTCGACCGGCGACCCGGCGCCCAACGTCCTGGCGATGCGGATCCAGCCCGACGAGGGGATCATGCTCCGCTTCGCGGCCAAGGTTCCCGGCCTGGGCCTGGACGTCCGAACGGTCAACATGGACTTCGACTACGGCACCTCGTTTACGGTGGACTCGCCCGACGCCTACGAGACGCTGATTCTCGACGCGCTCCTGGGCGACGCCTCGCTCTTCACCAGGGCCGACGAGGTCGAGGCGGCCTGGGCCGTCGTGACGCCGATCCTCGAAGGCTGGGCGGCGATGGCGGCGCCTCACTTCCCCAACTACGCGGCCGGAGCCTGGGGGCCCGACGCGGCCGACGAGCTGATGGAACGAGACGGCCGGCGGTGGCGCAGGATCTAGGCCCGGATCAGCCGGCCGAGCGCCGCAGATCGCAGGGCCGTCCAACCGTTGGCCGGGCGGTGGGCTCGACTACAGGTACTCGGTGTTGGTGACGTTCTCGCCGTAGATCTTCCAGGCGCCGCTCACCTCGTGAAGCTCGAATACGACGGTGAGTCGGTTGTTCTTGTAGGCCGGCCCGCTGATCTTCGTGGTCGTCAACACCGCCTGGACGTGGGCAACGGTAGCGGAGAGATCCAGGACCTTGATGTCGGTCGCCTCGACGTCGAAGGCGTACTGCGCGAACGTGGTCGTCATCTGAGTCCTCGTCGAGGAGTACAGCGGACTGCTCGGGTCGATGCAGGCCATGTAGGCGTCGATGTCTCTTGCGTTGGAGGCGGCCACGGTGGCGGTGACGACGGCGATGGCCGCCGCATTCGGGTCGGGAACCCCGGTGGCGCTGGCGGCAGCGGTGGCACTGGCGGCAGCGGTGGTGCTGGCGCTGGCGGCAGCGGTGGCGCTGGCGCTGGCCACGGGCGCTTGAGTGCCTTCGGTCGAGGCCGCGCTGGACTGGGCTCCTCCGCCACTGGCACAGCCTGCCAGCGACAGCACCAGTAGAGCCGCGGGCAAGCCGAGACGGCCGAGGAGTTGCTGTGTCTTCATCGTCATCCTAGAGTTGGCCGGGCGCTACCCACAAGAGCAAGTCCCTGGATGGCCCTGGGCGATGATACTGGCCTTGATTCCCGGCCACAGGCGGTCCCGCCTGGCGGCACTGGCTCGTCTCGGACACGACGAGGAAGGATGGCGATGGCAGAGCAGCTGAGGGCTTCCCGCTCGACGCTCCATTCCGTGTCCGAGATCGAACGGGCGCTGACGGGGATCTGGACCGCCGTTCGCCAGACCAGTGGCACCGGAGAGCATCACGTCGCAGCTCGATCGAGCGTGCTCAATCTGGTGGTCGTGGCGGGGCGGCGGGAGACGGCGGAGCGCTGCTCGGCCACGATCGCGGCCACCGCCGGACGACACCCGTCGCGATCGCTGATCCTCTCCACGATGGACGTGGACGGCCCCTCAAGTCTCGACGCCCGGATCGAGGCGCTCTCCGTGACGACCTCGGCCGGGACCGCGCAGACGGGCGCCGAGACGATACACGTCTCCGCCCGCGGCGAAACCGGCCGCCATCTGGCCTCGATCATCGTGCCGCTGCTCGTGCACGACCTGCCGGTGGCGCTGTGGTGGCCCCACGACCCGCAGTTCCGCTCGCATCGAGCCGACCGGCTGCTGTCGATCGCCGACCGCCTGATCGTCGACGGCTCTTCCTGGTCGGGCGACGGATTGGACCGTCTCGAGGCGATGGCGCGGATGGCGCAGGGCCAGCGGCTGGTCGTGGCCGACTTCGCCCTCCTTCGCCAGGCCCGCTGGCGCGAGGCGCTCGCCTCCGTCTACGACCTGCCGGACCTTCGGCCGCACCTTCGGGCCGTTCGATCGATCACCGTCGAGTACGCCGCTCCACAGGACGGCGATCCGGCCGGGCTGACCAACATCGTGCGGCCCGTCTATCACGTTGCCTGGCTGGCGTCGCGGCTGGGGATGGGCGTTGTCCTGCCGCTCGAGCGGGGCGCCGACGGCCGGCGAACGGCCACTCTCCGGCAGGGCGACCACTCCGTCTCGATCGAATTGCGGCCGGTCCGCTCGGAACTGGGCGAGGGTTCGACGGTGCGGGTGGAGATCGTCTCGCGGCTGCGCGGTGCCGAGCTGGTGGGCGACGTGGCCGCGAGTGATCGCGCGGTTGACGTTGCCATCCACGACAAGGGGCGCGAGCGCGTACGGCGCACCTACCTGGCGCCCCGCCTCGGGGATGTAGACCTGCTCCAGCGGGCGTTGGAAGACAGCGCCAGCGATTCGGTCGCCGTCGAGGTACTGGCGATGGCGGGCCACCTGATCGCGGCGGAGCCAACGCCGCGCGGAGCCAGCGCCTCGCGGAGCCAGCGCCTCGCGGAGCCGTGAACAGGCACAGGAGTCAAGACCATGACTGAGCACGAGCCGGACCTATCTCCGGCATCCGAACGGTTGGCCGGCACGAGCATCTCGGGCCTTTCGACGCCGAACCAGGGCGAGCCCGAGCTCCTGGTTGTGGCCGATGCCGACGCGGCCGCGAGCGAGGCTGCCGAGAGGATCGCCGCGGCCCTGATGGCCGCCGTCGAACGACGCGGCCGAGCCGACTTCTGCACCACCGGCGGCAGCACGCCCATCCCGATCTACCGCTTGCTGTCCGGGTCACCGTTGTGCGATCGCATTCCCTGGCATCAGGTCCACGTCTGGTGGGGCGACGACCGCTTCGTGCCGCGCGGCCACCCCGAATCCAACGTGACCGCCCTCGACGACGTGCTGCTGGGCGGCGGCGCGGGCGGCGGCGCGGGCGGCGGCGCGGGCGGCGGCGAGGCTGAGCTCGGCGGCGCCCCCCTGCCGACGGCGAACATCCACCCCTTCCCGACGGATCGGGCGATCGCCGAGAACCGCGACAACGGCTGGTGCGCCGCGCGCTACGCCGAGGAGATGGCCCGCCACCTGCCCCTTGCGGATGGCAACTGGCCGGTCTTCGACCTGATCCTGGTCGGCGTGGGCGACGACGGCCACCTTCTCTCGGTCTTCCCAGACAGCCCCGCTCTCACCCGTATGGAGTGGGCCATGGGGATTCCCGCGCCGTCGCACATCGGCCCGCACCTGCCACGGGTGACCGTCAACCCGCGCCTCCTGGAAGCGGCGCCGGTTCTCGTCGTGACCTGGGGCCCGAGCAAGGCCGAGGCCCTGGGCCACGTCTTCGGCAAGGTACGCGACGATCGCCGCTGGCCTGTCCAGCGAACCCGCCGCCCCGGCGCGGCCTGGATCGTCGACGAAGCTGCGGCGGCGCGGATACCAGCGAGATTGCGCGGGTAGCGGGGCGCGGCGAGATCCAGCTGCCGCATGTGGCGAGCCGGCGCAAGGCAGTGGGTCGAGTCCCGCCTGCCGGCTCGAGACTCTGACGGATTCGGGCCGCCGCCTATGCTTCAGGCGACGAGACTCGCGTGGGAGGATTCGCGTGATGCGTTCGGCAAGTCGAGGCGTGCTTGTCGTCGCGTGGCTGCTGCTCATTGCGGCCCTCGGTGTGATCGCGCTCAACCCGGGAGTGCCGTCCCTCGCATATGCCCTCTTCTGGCTCGGCGTCATAGCCGCCGCCCGCGGGATCTCGATGCTCGTTACGTGGGTCGCGGTAGCGGTCGATCTCTCGCTGCTACTGGTTTGTTTCTTCGGCATGGAGATTGGCGGTCTCATCCTCGTCCCGAGCATCATCGGGTTCACGGTCGCCGACGCCTTGCATCGCGAACGGGCCACCGCGGCGTAGCCGAAGCCGCAACGCGGGCAAGAGATCGCTGACCGGCCCTGGCCATGTGCGGCGCTACGTTGGGTATCGCTCCTGCCGCAGGCGGCATCCTGGCCCGGTTGCTCGGGACGGCCTAGCGGCTCCGGCGCCACGTTGGACCGCCAGGGAAGACGATCGCCTGATCGGCGAGCGCCGCTCCTACCATTCACTCACAGCCCGAACGGGCAGGCCGTCCGCTCAGGGCAGGAGGTGCCGCTCGTGTACATCTACGCCCCGATCAGTCGCTATGGCGTGGCGCTGCTGCGCGTCGTCGTCGGCGTCATCTTCGTGTGGGCCGGGGTCGGAAAGGTATTCAACGACGGTGCGCCCGGGTCCTGGACCGCCCAAGGGTTCCTGAAGTTCGCGACGAACGGGTCCCTCGGCTGGCCCTTCGTCACCGGGACGCCGGACCCGAAGACGGTCTACAACCCAACCCACGACTTCTGGGTCTCGCTGGCCAACAACGCCACCGTCATGACGATCGTCAACAACCTTGTCGTGGCCGGCGAGGTCTGCATCGGCGTCGCTCTGGTCCTTGGCATCGTGACGCGCTTCGCGGGGACAATGGGCGCCCTGATGATGGCCTTCTTCTTCCTCGCCGGCTGGGCCTTTACCAACGGCATCGTCGAGGAGCACGCCACCTACGCCGTCGTCCTGCTTGCCCTGGCCGGGATGGGGGCAGGCAACTACTACGGCCTCGACCGGCAGGTCGGCGCTCGCTTCCCGATCTGGTTCCGCAACTGGTTCATGTCCGGCGACCCGAATCCGCCCGCGGCTCTGCAGACGTAGTCACGCCGAATTCGAAGTCGTCCAGCAGGGCGATGATGGCGGAAGCCTCCCACGCCCGCTTTCGGCGTCTGCCGACGACGACCGGCTTGAGCGCTCCGGCGGCCTCGAGACTGAGCACAGCCTTTCGAGCCTGCGGATAGCTCACGCCAACGAGCTGCCCGGCCGCATTGATGTCGAGGATCGGGCGGCGCGCCAGGGACCCGATGAGCTTGTCGGTCGCGGATCCTCGTCGTGGCCGGCCGGCCCCCTCACGCCACGAGTCCTGGAGAGACAGCAGCTGGCCCCCCAGTTCGACGGAGGCTTTGGAGGCGGCCTGAAGGGACCTCGCGAAGACCTCACACCAGTCAGCTGGCTTTCCCTGCCGGAACGTCATGAGGCCATCCACGTAACGCCGGACGTTGGCGGCCAGCACGACGCTTACGGGCGGTACGAAGTCCTCGACGACACCGCGCCGTCGCAGCACGACGTGGATGAGAGCCCGTCCCACGCGGCCGTTCCCGTCCGCAAATGGGTGAATCGTCTCGAACTGGGCGTGCGCGACCGCCGCTTGAGCGATGGCCGGGAGGTCCGTGCGATTCATGAAGACGCACAGGTCTGCCACGAGTCCGGGAACCTCGGACTCGGGCGGCGGGACGAACTCGGCTCCGTACGGCGAGCCGGGGTCACGTCCGATCCAGTTCTGCCGGTCGCGCAGCCGCCCGGCGATCGCCGCGTCAGGGGTTCGCTCGAGCAGCCGTCGGTGGATCGAGAGTATGTCGTCGGGAGCCAGAGGTCGTGCCTCCGCGCCGAGCCGGACGGCCTCCTCCATGGCCTCGATGTTGCCCATTACCGCGCGGGCAGTGCCATCGGCCGCGTCGGCGTCGAACAGCACCCGAGCCAGACGACGATGAGAGAGCTGCAGCCCCTCGATCCACGATGACGCCACGCTCTCGGCTCGCAGCAACTGATGGCTCAGCGACTCGAGCCCGGCAATGTTGGCCGATCCCTCGAGGTCGCGGATCGCAAGCTCGGCCTGAGTGATCGCTTCGACCAGGCCCGCCGAGTAGTCGACCTCGAGCGAATCGAGGGTGTCCGGCACGAACGCCTCGTAGTCGAAGCTTCGGGCCGAACGGCCATACCCGCCCGGAACGCCCTCCCAGTGCCGACGAACGTATCGAGGCATCTCAACCCTTCACAACGCTTCGTGTTGTGAAGGTATAGGGCGTAACCCTTCATAACGCAAGTGGGCGCATAGGCCTGCGGCCGCCGTGTAGGCGCGCGTGCGGCGACCCGACAGCCTCTCCACGGACGTGGCCACGGCTTCGGTCTTCCAGTGGCGCGTGCCGTGCTCGTCGCCGCCATCTCGGTCGGTCGAGCGGCTGCGTCGGGGGCTTTCTGGCCGGGCCGCGCTCGGACGCTCGGTCTCGGCGGACAGCCGACCAGACGAGCCGGGCGTCGTAGCCGCCACGATTTGGGACCTCCGTCTAGATCACACAGCCGGGGCGACTGGCCTATGCTCAGATGCATGACTGTCGCCATCCCCAGGATGACCAGCCCTTGGAAGACCGCCACGGTCGCCATGGCCGTTCTCGGGTTCGTCTGGGGCTATACCGGGACGGCTGGTCAACCTTGTGCTTCGGCTGGCCAATGCTTCGCGTACACCTGGGACGCCGGCCCCGCCGGCTTCGCCCCGCCGGCGCTCATCCCCGGTGCCATCTGGGCCCTCGTCTTCGCGGCGCTCGTGTGCGTCCTGTTCCTGATCGTCTATGGCATCCGGAAGGCTTTGCCACAGGCTCCGTTGGCTGACACGCCGTCGCCTGCCCAACCGGCGTTCATCGACTTTGTGTCGTCGCCGGTCGCCACTGCGGTCGAGTCACACACCCCGGCCTCAGCGAACGCAGGGCCGACAGCGGTTCGGATTGGGCAAGCGCAATGGGCCAGACCGACGCCCTTGCTCTTGACCGTGGCCGTCGCGCTGGCCTGGGGCATCCTGTCAGTCGGGCCAACGCGACTCGTAAGCGACCTAGGCGATCTGATCCCGCGCGACACGGTCGCGGTCACGGCTGCGTTCTGCGCCGACGGCGCGCCGCCATCGGCTGGCAGATGTTCGGGCCGCAGCGACGGACTGCCAGACCTCGGATCTGCACCCATTGATTACACCAGGATGCAGTGCGTTGGCTACGGGGTTGGAGTCCCCGGACCAGAGCCAGATGGCTTGTGTCATAAGCGCTCCGGGGGCGATGTATACCCCCTGATAGGCGACGTATTCCTCGGTGGTGAGAACGGGCTGCTCGCATTTCTGGCGGTCGGCGCAGCGCTCCTGCTCTGGCCGAGGCTACGATCAACGAGCCTGCCGCCGAGTTGAGGCGCAGACCCTAGGACCACTGGCGCGGATGCTGGAATCGTCTCTTTGCCCGGCCTCGGTCCGCGCCAGGCCGAACGGGTCGAAAAGAAGGCCGCCGAGCAGGGCGAGTTCTTCGGTTAGGACCGCCCCTCGCCTACGCGCCCGCCGGCTCGAACTTCGTCTTACGCAGGAACCAGCCGAAGATGACCGTGCCGGTGGCCGCAAAGCCAAGCAGGCTGAGGTTCAGGATCGGGTAGGACAGACTCGGGTTCGAACCGCTGACGAGCGCGCCCGGGATCCCGCCCAGGTTGGCGATGCTGTTCCACGCACCCACCTGGTCGCCGGCCTCGACGCCGTAGATCTGCGGAATGATGTAGAGCATCGAGGCGACGACGAGCAGGACCGAGACGATCCGGAAGCTCCTCGCGTCGTCGTCGGAGTCGCCGGTGAGCTTGGCGAGCAGGGCCCAGAAGAGCACCAGCGCGGCGAGCGGCGCCGTGATCGGGACGCCCAGGTCGGCGCTCATGTAGACGTTGGGGAAGAGGAAGATCGCGCTCAGGGCGAACGTTATGACGAGCAGCCCATCGCGAATCAGGATGTAGCTGAGCCACCACACGTCGCCGCCGAACCGCAGGGTCAGGCCCTGCAAGTAGCGGAGGATGTACGGTCGGGCAAAGTGGAGTGAAAGGGTGAAGGCCCACAGGATCGGCAGCACGGCCGCGACGGAGAGGACGAGCCAGTACTGCGTGCCCTGGACGAGAGCTTGCTGGTCAGACATCTCGATCTCCTAGCTCTGCGCCGCGGGCTGGCTGGCAGCGCTCGCGTCGGCCCTGCCGCGCGGTGCCGGCGAGGCGATCCGCAGGTTGTAGATGACGGCCACGATGCCCATGATCCCGACGATCAAAGCGGACAGGTAGCACAGCGCCAGCGCCACGGTCGGGTTCTGCGAAGTCACGAAGACCGAGGCGAGCTGTGTGGCGATGCTGCTGTCGACCGTGGTGACCTGACTGCCCAGGAGATAGGGCACCAGGTAGAGCGTGGCGCCGAGACCGATCAGGAAGGTCTGCGCCTGGAAGCTCCGAGCGTCCGCATCGGCTCTGGTCATCAGCTTGAGCAGCAGGGCGGCGAAGGCGCACACGGCCGCCAAACCGCCCGTGATCGGCAGGTCGTTGTTCTTGACGACGTCCGGGTAGAAGAAGATGAAGCTTCCCAGGAAGACCTGGAGCAGGAAGACATCCCGCATCCCGACGTAGATCGTCCACCACAGGTCGGCGCCAAGGCGCAGGGTGAACTTTCGCGTCAGGGCGAGCATGTACGGCCTGGCCAGGTGCAGCGCGACCGCCAGCAGCCACAGGGCCACGAGGGCGGCGGCTATCGTCCCCTCGATGAATTGCTCGGCTGCACCGAATGCCGTGGAGTCCATCAGTCGCGACCTCCTGTGGTCAGCGGAGGATTGCTCGCTGGGCCCGCGAGCGGGGGCGGGATTGGGGGAGTCTTGCCGGCCCGGGGCGCTTGGCCTGGAATCTGGCCCGGGCCGGCCCGGGGCCCGTCACCTGGGCCGTCTCGGGGACCCCGGCCCGACTGGACGTGGACCGACGCGCAGCGGTAGATCGCGTCGCAACGGAAGCAGCGAGCCGCCTCGGCGTTGGCCGCGACAGCTTCCAGGCTGGGTTGGGTCGCGGTGAAGGAACCGGGCGTGTAGGCGGGCAGCTCCATCCCGACGCGAGGCCGCGTAGCGAGATCGACGGTCAGGGTCGGTTCCGGGGCCTTGCGCACGCGAACCGTGGCCATGATCTCGGCTTCGCCGTCGCGACTGCCCGAGAGGTACTCGTGGATCGAGCCTGCGGCGCGCCTGCCACCGCCGACGGCGTGGATGATCGTCTTGGCGCCCGAGACGACGTCGCCGCCGGCGAAGACGCCCTTGCGCCCGGTAGCAAGTCCGGCGTCGGCCACGATGCCCTTGAAGCCGCTGGTCTCGATGCCGGCGCCGGCCGGCAGGATCGAGGGATCGGGCTCCTCGCCCACCGCCACGAGCACCGTGGTGGCGGACTTCTCGCGCTCGCTGCCGGGGATCGGCTCGTAGACGGCACGGCCGCCCTCGAACCGACCGGTCGGCCGCTGGCTGACGAACTTGACGGCGGAGACGCCCTTGGCCGAACCGACGACCTCCGATACGGCCGCTTCGAACTGGATGTGCACGCCCTCGTGCTCGGCCGCCTCGACTTCCTCGGCCTGGGCCGGCATCTCGCTTCGACCGCGCCGATACAGGACGGTGACCGACTTCGCGCCGGAGCGGAGCGCCGAGCGCGCCGCGTCCATGGCCGTGCTGCCGCCTCCGACGACAACGACCGAGCCGCTCAGTTCCGGCTTCTCGCCCAGGTTTACTTGCTTGAGGAAGAAGGTCGCGGGCACGACGCCGGGGAGTGCGTCGCCGGGCACGCCCAGCTTTCGACTTCGGGATGCGCCGGTCGCCAGGAAGATGGCGTCGTACCTGGCCTCGAGGTCGGCCAGGGTGAAGTCGCGGCCCATCGCGCTGTCGAGCTTGAGCTCGACGCCGAGGCCGACGATTCGATCGATCTCCTCGCGCAGCACGGTGCGCGGGAGGCGGTACTCGGGGATGCCGATGGCCATCATGCCGCCCGGCACCGGCATCGCCTCGAAGACGGTGACGCCATAGCCGAGACGGGCGAGATAGTAGGCCGCCGACATTCCGGCCGGCCCGCCACCGACGATGGCCACCTTTTCCTTGCGCCGCTTCGACGGCGGGGCGACCGGCGGCAGCTTGCCCTGCTCGGTCGCGAAGCGCTTGAGACGGCGGATCGCGATCGGCTCGTCGAGCGTGCCACGCCGGCAGGCCGTCTCGCACGGGGCGGTGCAGATCCAGCCGCAGACCGACGGGAAGGGGTTGACTTCGGCCGCGACCTCGTAAGCCTCGTCGTAGCGTCCCTGGGCGATCAGCCCGACGTAACGCCCGGCGTCCGTCCCGGCCGGACAGGCTTCCTGGCAAGGCGCGATGGGATCGCGGCGGCTGTCGGTGACCATCGACCGCCAGACCTGCCAGTCGTTCGGTCGCTCGCTCGTCCGCCATTGGAAGAGATCGCCCCACGGCGAGACGCGATTCTGTTTGAGCGACTCGCGCGTGACCTCGCCCAGCGCCTGCCAGGCCGGGGCATGCTCGACGGGCCGCGAGATGGGTCCCTGGCGAGCGGCGAGCGGCGTGGGACCCGCGACAGCGTCGAGACTCACGACGTGAGTGGGGCACTCGCGAACGCAGATGCCGCAGCCCACGCACTCTCCGACCTGGACCGGATACTCCATCATCCAGTCGAACGGCTTGCCGTAGACACCGGCGCCTTCGACCCCGGGCCGTTGCGGACGGCTCATGTCCAGCGCCTGAACCGGGCAGACGTCCATGCAGACGCCGCAGTTCAGGCAGTTGCCGTTCTCGATCTGGATCCGATAGCCCATGGAATGCCTCGGCCGTACGTATTCCTTGGCCGAATCGTCGCGAGCGCCGGGCGCGGGCGCATCTGCCGGAGGACCGGAGTTGACCTACCCGAGAAGGTGGGCTGAGCTACTACCCCGGGGCGGGCGGCGGTTGGGGCTGCGGCGGT